>JAHHHD010000061.1 GCA_019359505.1 Drouetiella hepatica Uher 2000/2452
ACCCTTTTCAAATCCTCCACCTGCCTTTGCTTCACGTCAAAAACAGGCTGCTTTAGCCGCTCGAATTGAGTTCTCGCGCGTGACAACCTTTTTCTCTTGAAACAATTTACTTTTCTGCACCACTAAGGACTCATACTTATATGTTTCCTCACATTAAATTGGTAGTAGCCAATCATGTCATGTCAGATAGGAAAATGTCACACAAATTTTGAGGGGCGAATGCAGTATGTTCAGCTAGTAATGCGAGATGTGTGTACATGTAGCCTTAAAAAAAGGGAAATGAATTCAAAGTTCCCCTTAAAAAGGGGAATTGAGGAAGATCTGAAACGTTTCGCTACCCATAGTTGGACTTTTCAAGCATCCTTTGAGCCGAGCGGGAGTTGAGTTTAACTCGACTCCGATCTCGCCTTAAAATGAACTGATCCTTATGAAAATAAATGACTTTATAAAGCGCGAGTTATGGGACTTTTCATCAAGACTATTGGATTGCGTTAGGCTGAACCAAGCAGTCATCTACCCGACTCGTCTGGAGAAATCTTACGATAGAAAAGCTTCTACAAAAGTCAGTTATGTTTAAGCAGCTTAGCAATTTCCCGCACTAATACTTCTGGCTCCACTGGCTTTGCTAAATGCTGTTGAAAACCAGCCTGCAATAATTGCTGTCGATCAAGATCTCTGGCATAAGCAGTCAAGGCGATCGCTGGAAGGTTGCTCCCTTTGTTGTGAGGACGCGATCGAATTTGCCGGATCAGCATATAGCCATCCATTTCCGCCATGCCCACGTCACTCACCAACACATGGGGGATGAATCGGTCGAGGGCTTGCAGTGCCTCAACTCCAGACGCAACGGCAGTTACTTTCGCTCCACTTTGTTCTAGCAGAAACGCCTGAAACTCGCGAGTATCCGCATCATCGTCTACTAGCAAAATTTGTAGATTGCCTAAAGGAGTTTCTGCCAGAGTGCCGTCGTGGGGTGATTCTGGCTCGATTGAACGTGCCTGTAGATTGAGGGGTAACTGTACCGTAAAAGTTGCACCTTGATTCTCTCCCTCGCTCTCTGCCCAAACGGTGCCTCCATGCATTTCCACAATTTGCCGCACGATCGCCAGTCCTAAACCCAATCCACCAAATTTACGAGTCGTTGTGGCATCTGCCTGACGGAAATACTCGAATACATGGGGTAAGAACTGTGGATCGATGCCTTTTCCAGTGTCTGTTACGCAAATTTGGGCCAATTGGTCGAGTTGCCGCAATTCAATCGTTACTTGCCCACCATTTGGCGTAAACTTGACGGCGTTAGTGAGTAAGTTCCAGACTACTTGCTGTAACCGAGCCGCATCGCCAGAGACTAGAGAAGTCGCAGTCGCGAGGTCTAGCAAGATTTGAATATTCTTGGCTTCTGCCGCCAACTGCACTGTTTCGACTGCTGCCGTAATCACAAACGTCAAACTGACAGGAGTGACCGTTAAGCTCAACTTACCCTGCATAATGCGGGAGATGTCGAGTAGATCGTCAATTAGCTGTGTTTGTAGCTTGGCATTGCGCTCGATCGTTGCCAAAGCTTCACGTTGACGAGTTTCATCCAGTTTCCCCTGCTGCAATAGCTTTGACCAACCCAAGATCGGGTTGAGAGGCGATCGTAGTTCATGGGACAGCACCGCGAGAAATTCATCTTTAATACGGTTTGCTCGTTCAGCCGTCTCGCGTGCTGCTTGTTCCCGTTCCAGCAGTTGTTCTCGTTCGGCCTCAGCCCGTTTCACATTAGTGATGTTGAGGACGGTGCCGATAAAGCGGATAGCAATCCCTGCGGGGCTGAAAAATGCTTTTCCCTTTGCTGCAATCCACCGTTCTACGCCGTCTTCAATACCAATGGTGCGGAACTCAATATCATACTCTCCACCACTTTCAGGATTGAGAGAATATTGCACAACTTGGTTAGTGCGATCGCGGTCTTCGGGATGTAAGCCTGCCAGGAAGATCTCGTAGTTGATGTCTGCTGTAGGCGATACCCCAAACATGGCTTTGCATTGTTCATCCCATTGCAATACATCTGTCATGGGGTTGAAGTCCCATGCACCTAGTTGTGCTGACTTCAGCGCCAGCCGTAAGCGGTTTTCACTCTCGCGCAGAGCGGCTTCGGCACGGGCGCGTTCGACTGCCGCCCAAGTAGATTCGGCAACTTCTTCCACCAAAGACACCTCATCCGGTGTCCAAACTCGCGATTCGGATGCGTGGACTGCCAGTCCAGCGACAAATTCGCCTTCCTTGAGCAAGGGTATGCCAACATAAGCACCAATCTGAATCGCGGCATAAGCTGACCGTTCCTCTGAAGACAAATGAGGATCGGTTGCCACATCAGGTATGGATACGGTACGACCAGCGCGGTACGCTGTGAGCAATTTGGGACCGAATGAATCCATTGAGTAGCCACCCGTAAGGGCGGCGGCACCATTGACATAATCGCGCTCAACAACATACCCAGCACCACGCACCTCGAAATAGGCCACGCGGTTTGCGCCGAGATACTCGCCCAATACCCGGCTGGCCGTAGCCTGAACCTCGACTGGATCGGCAAGGGGGCGAAGCGCATCGGCGAGAGAGAGGCGGAATGCATCCAATTTGGCAGCACGGCGCAATTGCTCTTCCGCCCATTTGCGATCGCTAATGTCGAGTGAAATCCCTAAGATCTGGTGGGGTAAAGCTTCTGTCGTTCGGTTGAAAACCACGGATTGTGAGTACAGCCAACGCCACTCGCCACTGGCATGACGCGCCTGATACTCAATTCCCAAAACCGTACCTTCTGGAGCAGAACGAAAAGACTCAAAGTATTTCAATACTTTCTCTAAATCATCCGGGTGAATCAGCGTAGGGATAGCGTCGGCTCCCATGGCCTGCACTTGCTCAGAGGTGTATCCCAAAAAATCAGCGATTTGGCGATTCGTGTAGACATTGCGCTGTTCAATGAGATCATGCACAAACAGAATACCTGGCATGGCTTCTGCAATTTGTTGGCTATAGCGTTGACTCTCCTGTAACTGGATTTCAATGCGCTTACGGGCAGTAATATTTTCAAAGGCCAAACCCAAACAGCGATTGGGCAACGGAAACGCTTTTAAGCTATAAATCCCAGCAGTGATGCCATCTTCTCCATAGGAGACCTCCCCAAAATCTAGCGCTTGTCCGCTACGAACCACTTCCATATACTGATGCACCAGTGGCGTTTGCAACAGCATTGGGAAACGCTCTGCCATTGTCCGTCCAATGAGTGGCTCGAAATTAAACCCTGTTGACTCTGAAGCCGCAGGATTGGCAATGAGCAAGCGGAAGGAACCTGGATCATTGAGGTCTTCGAGTTGCCAAACGACCATGCCCACCTGAGTATCACGAACTATATCAGCATAGAGTTGCAAGCGTTCCGCAGCCTGCTGCCGTTCCAGTTCAGCGGCAATTCGCACAGCAAAAATGGTCAGTAAAGATTGAACAAGCTGAAGATTCTCTAAAGGCTTGCCGTCCATCACGCTTAGCAATCCTAACGGTTTGCCCGCTGAATCAAAAAACGGAATGGCGGCATAGCTCTCAACGCTCAGCGAAGCCAAGACGTGATCTTTGGGAAACAAAGCCTGAATTCCCTGTGGATAGTAACACAGCTTCTGTTGCTGAATCACTTCCAGGGAAGGCGTATCTTGCAACCCATATTCCATGTTGTCTATGATTTGACCCTGAGCGCAAAAAGCAATTGTTTCTAATGCCTCTGGGTGCTCGTTCACCAACAAACTGATACAGGCGTAGCTCATGCCCAGTGCTTTGGTCAGATGTTGTACCAAAGCGGGAAAAAACGCATGACCTATGACCGTGGAGACCCCTTGCATTACCTCCAGCAGCGCTGCATCGACCTGAGCAATTTGATGAGCCGCTAATCTTAGTTCCAGCTCATCAACCACCATTGCGGCTAAGTCAACCAATGTGGCTTGCTGCTCGGTCGTTAATGAAGCACGGGGCTGACTGTCGAGCAAACACAGTGTTCCTAAATTAAAGCCGTCACGACTGAGCAGGGGCGCGCCTGCATAGAAGCGTACACCCGGTTCACTTTGCACAAAGGGATTGCAGGTAAAGCGATCGTCCAGTCGGGCATCAGGAACAATCAGCGGCTTATCGGTCAACACGGCAAAACTGCACAGGGTTTTATCGCGAGGCACTTCATTGGCTCCAAACCCAACGCAAGATTTAAACCAGGCTCTCGACGTGTCCACCAACGAGATGAGGGAAATGGGCATGTCAAACAGCCGCGCTGCCAGTTTTGTAATGCGATCGAACGCTGCTTCCGGAGGCGTGTCGAGAATCTTGTAACGATGTAGCGCTGCCAGCCGCTCAGTCTCGTTGCTAGGGATCGGTGGGGACAAAGGTTTTTGCGGTAATGGGTCAGACATACTTCAACGAGGGCGTGAATTAGAGCAGGTTTACTTTAATGCTGGTTCATAATTCTGCTAATTGGTAGATTATTTGGTAGTCCTAAAAAATCATTACCCGAACACCACCTATTATTTAATATGACGAGTATCACGTCAGCAGTTTGAATGAAACCTATCTCTGGTAGAACTTCTGAAAAGCCTTTAATGTTGAAGCAACCGTAGCCTCGTTATCTGATTTGTAAACTTCGCTATCTGATGCAAACTTAGCTGGAGAAATCTCCCCTCATGCAATATGGCGACCGCCAAGGCGGTTAGGACGGGGACATTTTTGATAGAGCGCTTAACACCCCATCAAAAATGTCCTAAACAAACTGGCGACAGCTATAAATCGTGGGTGTTAGGGATGAGATCTTGCTTTAACCAGGAATCCGGCAGCATGGATCGCGCAGGCTTGCTTTTATCTGGCTCTCGTGGAAACCAGAATGCCATGCGTTTAGAAATTTCCACTAGCATTAACGTCACTAGGACTTTAATCAGCACCCCACTCCGGTTGCTAGTGCCGCACCAGAATTAACCCCGAATAGGATCACGGTAGTGGCGATCGCCACTTCAAAGTGGTTACTAGCCCCAATCATCGCCGCCGGAGCTGCATCTCCATAGGAAAGCTTGAGTCTTTGGGGTTTAAAGTGGTCTAGGATAGCGCTGAAACACACTTACCGTTTCGGTGGGTTCAGTCGTGGGCTGCTGACTATTAGAATCTGAAGCGCTCATGGATCACTCCTGAATGATGCAATTGATTGGCTAAGCCTGGGTCAAGCTCCTTCAATCTCAGCTCGCTCGTTGTGGGCGCACTGGCGCAGCAGGGCTGCTTCGAGGTAAGCCTTGGCTACACTTTGGTCGATCACCCAAGCCCAGATTGGAGGAATAGGATTGCACAACCTGAAACTCTTAATCCCACGCCGCCAAGCTAACGGTTTGTGATCTTATTGATATTTGAGCCTCTACCCTTTCTTAAAGATAAGCTAAACAAACGTTAAACCTCTTCTTAACCTAATCCTTATAGAGTAGCTGTGTCCTGTGTCTCGGTTTTTCCGCCTGCTCTGCTATGCCGAAAAAGAAAAGCATTCAACACATCATCAAGAAGTTTGCCGCTTCTGAAGATGCTATCCACAATACCTCTACGAATGACTCATTCAGCCAAGTTTTAGACCGTGCGCGGATGGGGCGGCGGGGTTTTCTCAAGGGTAGCTCATCTCTGGCAGCCGCTTCCATGTTAGGTATGGGGTTAGCATTCCTTGCAGATGGAGTTAACCAAAAAGGGCAAGTTGCCAAAGCAGCATCGAACTTTTCTCTCAGTTTCAATCCTGTTGCTAAAACGATTGCTGACACATTAACTGTTCCTGACGGTTACACTGCCAGGGTTTTTCTGGCTACAGGTGATCCGATCAAACGCAACGTTACGCCCTACAAGAACAACGGCACCGATAACGACTTTGAGGTTCGGGTAGGCGATCATCACGATGCCATGCAGTACTTTGGATTCGGCTCCAATGGCTGGGACCCGACCAATAGCGATCGCGCTCTGCTCTCCATCAACCACGAAGTCTGCGAAGATTTGGGCTTTGTCCATCCCAATGGTCCGACAGAGTATGGCCCAGAAAGCACCGCTGCCCGCCCCCCCATTGAAATTGACAAAGAAGTCGCCGCGCATGGGGTCACGGTTGTTGAAATCGCCAAACAGGGATCAACCTATCAGATCAATCTCAACTCGCGATACAACCGTCGCGTAACCGCAGCAACTGTTTTCGAGATTTCTGGACCCGCCCGTCGCAGTTCTATGATGGCTACAGCCTTTTCTCCCAATGGCGAACAGACGCGCGGCACATTGAACAACTGCGGTAATGGCTACACCCCGTGGGGTACGTACCTTAGCGGTGAAGAAAACTGGGCAGGATACTTCCATCGTCGGGAAGAGGATACTGCTCGCTCCCAGAAAGAATTAGCATCTCTCAAACGCTACGGGGTCGGTAACGCCACGTCTGGTCGCTACAACTGGTCGCGGGCAAGCGCAACTGATAACACTGATCTTTACCGTCGCTGGGATGCTAGTAAGACTGGCAACAGTGCAGACCAGGATTTTCGTAACGTTGCGAATACCTTTGGCTGGGTCGTAGAAATTGATCCCTTTAACCCAGATGTCACCCCCAAGAAGCGCACGACCCTGGGTCGCATGGCGCATGAAGGAGCTTGGCCAGCTAAAGTTGTTGCGGGTCAACCCCTAGTTTTCTACACCGGTGATGATGCTCGTAACGAGTACGTCTATAAGTTTGTTTCCGCTGCGGCATGGGATCCCAGAGATGCAACGGGCGGACTAGCAGCCGGGGATAAATATTTGGATGCGGGCACTCTCTATGCCGCGAAATTTAACGAGGATGGCACAGGCGAATGGTTGCCCCTGACCCTGAGCAATCCGAAAGTGGCTAACTACGCTGACTATGCTTTTGCCGACGAAGCGGATGTGTTGATCAACGCTCGGATTGCAGCGGATGCTGCCGGAGCCACCAAGATGGATCGCCCAGAATGGGGCGGGGTCAACCCGGTCAATGGTGAAGTTTACTTTACGTTGACCAATAATGTGTCGAGCAGCAATGGTCGAGGTGTGAAGACACCGCTAGATGCGGCCAACCCTCGATACTATGCAGATGTCAAGAGTGACAAAACCACTCAGGGCAATGTCAACGGTCACATTATCCGCTGGCGCGAGTCTGGGAATAAGCCAACGGCAACCACCTTTGCCTGGGATGTTTACCTGTTTGGTGCTCAGGCCGATGCTGAGGCAAATGTAAACCTGTCCAGTCTAACGGATGAGAATGATTTCTCTAGCCCAGATGGTATCTGGTTTAGCGAGTCTATGCCGGGGCTGCTGTGGATTCAAACGGATGATGGATACTACACCGATAAAACAAACTGCATGATGCTGGCAGCACTGCCGGGGTCAGTGGGGGATGGCGAGTCCAAAATGGTGGCGAGCAAGGCTGTACCCAGCAATGCTGATGGTGAGCAGATGGTTAAAACTTATGTTGGGCAGACTGCTAGCCCAACCGTGTTGCGTCGCTTTCTAGTCGGCCCTCGCGACTGCGAGATTACTGGCATTACGGAAACACCTGATGGCAAAGCGATTTTTGTCAACATTCAGCATCCTGGTGAAAACAGTGAGTCGGTGACTGACCCAGCATTGTTTACCAGTCATTGGCCCGATGGCGGTAATGCGCGTCCTCGATCGGCTACGGTGATCATTACTCGCAATGATGGCGGCAAAATTGCCATTTAAGCGGCCTTAGTTCGAGGATCGTCAACTTGAGGAAAGCCTGACTTCGGTCAGGCTTTTTTGGCGGTCAATTACTTGCAAAACCGCTTAAGCACCCACCACACATACTCGATCATCCTCATCAATTTGACCCGCGATTGAAGAGCGACGATCGTCACCACCACAGATGCGGTTAGCAGCCGTTTCTAGTCTCAATAGCCGCCCAATCCAACGGGATAGATAGCCACTGATCAGCAACAATACTACGAAGATCAAGATGACATTGTGCATGGAGGTGAGCGATCGCCAAGATTAAGGCGTCAAATAGCTTTCAAAGCTAAGTTGCAGCTTTGCTCCATTTACTTCTCAATCGTCTCTTCAATCGCGGGTAGTCCTTATCTAAATACCACTATCCAATCGCGAAATGAATGGTTCATAGCGTTCTAGATCGGGTTTATAAAATAGTTTGTGTCAAGAGAGAAATCCTACAGTGGAAACCTGCCTTCAAATTCAATAGCAAATCGATTCAAAGCTACTTTCCAATCTCGAATGGGCACTGTCCACTTTTTGGAGATATGAGCGATCGCCCAGTTGATGACCTGCATCGCTGATTCATCGCTCAATACCTCTCGGCTAAGGATTTCCCAAGGTTTTTTGCCTACAGAATCTCAAGGGCTGCAGTATCCTTATAAACCTGTAAATCGCCCTATCCGAGAAGTATTGGGTTAGGACGGAGACATTTAGGGTGGGGCGCTTCGCGCCCCACCCTAAATGTTCTAGGCAAACTGGCGACAGCCCTATTTTCTGACTCAGGATTTCTTCAGAAACTCCTTAGCCTTTTCTCAGAAAGCCCTCATGGCTTTCTCAGCAGAGTAGCCGATTCTAAAGAGGTCAGAGAAAACGTTCTTTATTTGCAGGTTGACGTATGAAACACTTCATCATTCTTTCGATCGCCGCCCTCGCCCTTGCAGGTTTCAGCAGCGAAGCCATGGCTGAAAATGGTGGATTCTGTAGAAAAGTACCCTCAGCTTCAGTCTGTCAAGTCCGATAGCTAGATTCCTGCACTCACCGTTCAGCCGTTAGAGTTGATCTCATATGGGTTAATCTCTTGGAGGTTCATTTAAGGACTTCACCATCCAAAAAGAATGGGGCTGATAGCCTAATTTCTGGTAGAGGCTGAGGGCGGGTTGGTTGTCATGAAAAACCTGTAGTCCCATTTGTCGATCGCCCCGTTTTTTCGCCCAGGTTTCAGCCCACTGCATCAAAGCTGAGCCAATGCCTCGGTGACGATGCTCTGGGCTGACATAGAGCAAAAAAATGTAGGCATGGCGATCGCCCGTGATTTGATCGGTGGCATTGCCTATCCACAGGCAGGCAACTGGCGAAGGCTGCCCTGTATCTACCCACCAGAGGAGCGTATCTGCGCCAAGGTGCTGCTCTACCGTTTGCGCCAGATGAGCAAAGCTTTGCTTAGGGTACAGCTCCTCGTAGGTACGCTGCATAAATTTGACGAGCAACGCCCGATCTAGCCGAGAACCCGATCGCAAGTTGTAGCCCGGAACAGGAAAGCTCACAGTTAGCTTCACAAGCGGTTAAAGCTGCATCCCAGCTGTGTCTACAGGAGAGAGACCTCGCACTAATGCGTCAAGTGAGGCAGGCAATCCAGCCACATCTACGGCTCGCTCAAAAGCTTTTCCAGAGGCTTGATCCACGTCCTCAATGGGCGCGGGTGCCGCCATATCCTGCGGTAGAAAAATTCGGGCGCTCACGGCAACTAAGGAGAGCAAAAAAATAAAGACTACGATCAGAGGCGCAATGTATTGACGGAAAATAGCCATGGGTGGGGACTGGGGTAGGATATTAGAGCTTCTGTTCTCAAACCATTTCAAGATTTGTGAAGCCCTTCTCATATCCTACAACTTACGCTTCACCCTGCGTTTTCTGGCATTGCTTAATCTGGGCGCGATTTTTTTGGAAAGGGGCGCTCTGCGCCCCTTTCCAAAAAATCATACCTAAAATCAGCAACGCCCGTCTTATTCAGAGTCTTCTAGTCCAGGACGAGACAAAGCAGGGACTGGCGACTTCCAGGGCGCACAAATCGGCAGCAGCAGCAGTCCCGGCAATGCCGCCACCAGAGACAGCAGAAAGAAAGGTGCCCACCCTGTGACTTTGGCAATTTGCCCAGCGGGCGCAACCAAAATATCTCGGCTCACCGCCATCAGGCTAGACAGCAGCGCAAACTGAGTCGCTGAAAAGCTAGGATTGCAGCAACTCATCAGAAAAGCAACAAATGCCGCCGTGACCAGCCCTGCACAAAAGTTTTCAATGTTAATGGTCAGCACCATCAGTGAGTAGTTTTGCCCTACCTGCGCCAGCGCTAGATAAGCGAGATTGCTTAGCGCCTGTAAAGCTCCAAAGATCCACAGCGATCGGTTAATGCCAATGCGGCTAAGCACCGCGCCTCCCGTCAGCGCCCCTACGATCGTTGCCAGCAAGCCCATGCCGCCTTGAATCTGACCAATATCGGTTTGACTAAAGCCTGTCTGGAGCAGGAAAGGAGTTGCCATGTTGTTGACCAACCCATCCCCAAATTTGTATAGCACGACAAAGACCAGAATTACCGAGCCTCGCAGCACGCCCGATCGCTGGAAAAATTCTAAAAACGGCAGCTTTACCGCCTCTGCCAAGCTCTCAGGGGGGCGAACGCGCCGCTCTGGTTCTGGTGCCCACAGCGTAAAGCCGATGCTCAGCGCCATTAGTCCTGCCAGATAGAGATAGACGATCGTCCAAGGCATCCGATCGGCTAGAATCAGCGCTAGAGCGCCAGTCACCAACAGAGCAATTCGGTAGCCCAGCACCGTAATGGCAGCTCCTGCTCCCGCTTCTCGTTCTTCCAGCACATCCACTCGATAAGCATCAAAGGCAATATCCTGACTGGCGCTAAAAAAAGCGATCGCCAGGGCATTGATCGCCAGCAGTTCCAAATTTTTGCTCGGATCTTGCAGCGACATTGCCCCGATCGCCAGCACCAGAGCCACTTGAGCTATTATCAGCCAGCCTCTTCTGCGTCCCAAAAACGGCGGCACAAAGCGATCGAGCAAAGGCGACCAGAGAAACTTGAGTGAGTAGGGCAGCGCCACCAGGCTAAACAAGCCAATGTCTCTTAAATCAACGTTTGCTACCGTCATCCAGGCTTGCAGCGTTTTGCTCGTCAACAGCAGCGGCAGCCCTGAAGAAAATCCCAGCAGCAGCAGAGCCAGAATTTTGCGGCTTTGAAAGACCTGAAGCAGCGAAGACATAGACAGAAGGGCGATCGGATAATGGGGGCGATCGGGCTTTGCCATTTTCTCATATGCAGACCCTACGCAGAGGCGCATGAACTATCGTCATAGATTTGACATGGCGATGTCACCCAGATCAGCGACGATTGGCTAGACTAAATTGGCTAAATTTAGAGAGATAGCGATAAAAATAGTCAAAATAGCTTTGTAAGCGGTCTTCTAGAGCAAACACGAGCGGTTTAGGCAGAGAAGTTAGATAGAGAAAGTTAGATAGAGAAAAAATTAGGGATGCGCCAGCAAGCGAGAGGAATTAAACAGGGGCGGTCGGTGAGTTTCCCATGGGATGCTGTGATAGGGGTGTCGCTAGTTATGGTGGGATGTGCAGGAAGCGATCGCCCAGACGCTAATACCGCATCTTCCTCTAGCCCTGACCCGTCGGTCAAAACCATGATACTCACCAGCACGGCTTTCACGTCTGAGGGCTTGATTCCAGCTAAATTTACCTGTGATGGAGAAAATATCTCACCTGCTTTGGAGTGGAACTCACCTCCTGCGGGAACAAAGAGCCTAGCCTTGATCATGGAAGATCCTGACGCGCCGGGTCAGACTTTCATCCATTGGGTGCTTTACGATTTACCTCCCGATACCCGTCAACTGCCCGAAAAAGTTGTCTCTCAGCCTTTTCTGAAGCAGGGCGGAATGCAAGGCAAGAGCAGCTTTGGCAAATATGGCTACGGAGGACCTTGCCCGCCCAGCGGGACGCATCGGTATATTTTTAAGCTGTATGCGCTAGATCAGGCTATGGATTTGCCTCCTGGCACTACGCAAACTGATTTAGTCAACGCGATGCAAAATCACACCTTGGCCGAAGCATCCTTAACTGGAAAATATACGCGACGGCAATAACATTCATCAGAAGGTATGTCTAGAGTCATGGGAAAGTGGTCAGGAGAGAGGCGGATTGAAACGACAAAAATGGGACTGCGATCGCGTCTGTTCCTATCCCACATTATCGTCATGGTGGTGGGACTAATGACGCTGTTCACCATCGGCAAAATTTCCTCTCCTCGCTTCTTTGCCCTATATCTTGACCAATTTGAAGTCGGCAACTTAACCGTTAGTCAAGTCAAAGGTAGATTGGTCAGAACCTTTGAAGATGCTTGGAACCAAGGGGCATTTTGGTCGATCGCCGTTGGGGCATCCACCGCTGGAGCGCTGAGCTATTTGGTGACTAAACGGATTGTCCAGCCCCTGATTCAAATGGAAGAAATCACCAAAAAATTTGCTGCCGGACACCTAGAAGAAAGAGTTCCCGCCCACGACATTCCAGAAGTTGACCAGCTTGCCACTAGCTTCAACCGCATGGCGGCTACCTTGGAAGGCGTAGAGCAGCGTCGTCGAGAGCTGGTAGGCGACCTGACTCATGAGCTACGCACACCGCTGACGGTGCTAAAAGGCTACCTGGAAGGGCTGGCAGATGGCACGATCGAACCCTCTGAGGAAGTCTATCATCGCCTTTCCAGGGAAACAGCTCGAATGCAGCGCTTGGTCAACGACGTGCAGGAACTTTCCAAAATGGAGGCAGGGTATTTGCCGATTAAGGCGCGATCGTTGGATCTTCAGCCCTTGCTAGGATCGATTGTCCGACGGTTCTCTGACCAACTAGCCGAAGACAGTCCTCAGCTTGTACTGGAGTATCCACCCGCCATACCCTCAGCTTTCGCAGACCCTGAACGCATAGAGCAAATCTTAGTAAATCTGATTGGTAACGCCCTCCGCTATACGCTTTCTGGCTCGATCACAGTACGAGTTGAGCCAAATCTTGACAAAATCTGGATCTCCGTAACCGATACGGGTCAGGGAATTGCGGTTGAAGATTTACCCCATGTGTTTGAGCGGTTTTGGCGTGCCGATCGGTCGCGCGATCGCAATTCGGGTGGCACAGGCATTGGCTTAGCCATCTGCCGTCGATTAGTAGAACTGCAAGGGGGCAAGATTGCTGTAGAAAGCCAGGTCGGGGTGGGAAGCACGTTCAAGTTTTCTCTGCCGATCGCTCCAAGGAGTCTTGCAAAAATCACCTAAATAGTCCCTTAAAAAGTTTTGGAGCGATTTTTATCTCATCATTCCTCATAAGACTTGCCAAGGTTTCACAAAGTTTGCTAACTTGATTAAGCGCTTAAAAAGCTCGCCGGGATAGCTCAGTTGGTAGAGCAGAGGACTGAAAATCCTCGTGTCACCAGTTCAAGTCTGGTTCCTGGCATCCAATTAAATCAAGTAAAAAGCCCTAGACGCAAGCGTTCGGGGCTTTTTTATTTTAAGGTTTGCCGTACATCTGTTCTATATTTAGGCATTTTTGGGTCAGTTTATAGAGCGAATTGGGGGAAAATTGGGGGAAAATTTGAGGAGTGTGGATATACTGTGAGTAGTACGGATATATCTTCATCCGGAGCTATTAATGTATCCTAAAGGCAACCAGGGTAAGGGCAGCAAAGGCTCAGTTCAGTTCAAGAGCACAAAAGGTCGTCTGCAAATTGTCTTCTCGTACCTTGTTGAAGAGGATAGCGAGATTAGGCGAAAGCGTTTCTATATCTCCACTGGCTACGAGGATACGCCTCTCAATCGGCAGTTGGTTGGAGATACAGTGAGAACGATTCAACGAGACATTGACTATGGTGAAGTAGATCTGAGCTTGAGAAAGTACAAGCCTGCTGCTTCACTTACTACAGACTCGTCAATTCCCCCAATTTCCCCCAATGCCTCTACCCAAAGTCAACTGACTTTGTCTGAATTATGGGAGAAGTATTCGCAGTTTAAGAGGCATCAGGTTAGCCCAAGCACCTACTATAAAGACTTCACCAAACATAAAAATCATATCAGCAGACTCCCCAGCGATAAACTGGAGGACGCTGGTCTAATCCGGGACTACTTGCTGGAGAACCTCACTCTTGACGCTGCGAGACGGTGTCTAACGCAAGTAAAGGCTTGTTGCAAGTGGGCAGTAGACGAAAAGCTTATTGAGGTCAACCCATTCTTGGCTATGACCATTAAAAAGCCCAAAGGCTCGGATGAGGATAACGATATCAATCCTTTTAGCAAAGCAGAGCGGGATTTGATCATCGAAACTTTTCTCAAGAATAAGTATTACAAACACTACACAAATTATGTAAAGTTTCTTTTCTCCACTGGTGCTCGTCCTTCTGAAGTAGCTGCATTGCAGTGGAAGCACGTTGACGGCACTGTAGTTAAGTTCAGGCAATCAATTGTTGTGTCAGAAGATGGCTTAGTCTTAAAGCAAGGTCTAAAAACTCAGAAAAAGCGTGATTTCCCAATCAATTCTCATGTTCGAGCAATTCTGGACGACTTAAAGCCTGAAATTAGAGATCCTGAAGCCTTTCTATTCAGCAGTCCCAAAGGAGGTTTTCTAGATCAACACAATTTCTCCACCCGTGCTTGGAAATCGGTTCTAGGAGCGTGCAATGTTCCTCATCGCAAAAGCTATCAGTGTAGGCACACATTTATCAGTCTGTGCGCCGAAGAAAACATCAGCAGTATCCTAATTGGTAGATGGGTTGGAACTAGCGCAGAAATGATTGATAAACATTATGGAGCGACTAATTTCCCAAATTCAAAGCCTCCTGACCTCACCTAAGACTGATGGCAGCACTAAAAGATAGCTATGAAGGATATGAACTGTAGAGTTGAAATCATATCCTTCATGGCTGCCGCGCTTAATTGATTGAGAGTTCGTGCTGGCACCATCGGTGACTCAAGACTCAATATCTTTATATGCATGGATGTCAAGTGCAAGTAGAGGCTTGCTTAAACAGGTAGCAGCACTTGACTCCTAAATTTGAACAAAAATACACAAGATGACTTGACGAATCATGTTTTATGAGCTTTGATGAAAGAGAAGGGGAAGTCATAAGACACTACGTAACTTCTTCTCCAAAAATTACTCAGAATATCGGTTAACCATCGAAGGAGACCGCCAATGCGAAAACAATCGCGTTGGCGGTCTTTGTATTTTAAAGGATTTTCTACGCATGAGACACACAGCTTCGGCTTCCAGTACAGACCAAATTCGGTTTGCAGACAAACGAGAAATGTCTCGTTTAACTAACCTATCTCCAGAAACTCTTAAAAGGTATCGACTGAGTGGGTTTCTTGTTGAGAACGTCCACTGGATACGCTTAAACCTGAGAACTGTCAGATATTGTGTTCCATTGGTTCTTGACCGGATTCAGAATAAGCACTTGCCTGGCTTACATGAGAAGGCGATCGAGAATTACCAGTCCTTGTTGCTGTCTTATCAAGGAAAGACAAAACGCAAGTAGATTCATTCAACCTATGCAACAGAGGGGCTCTCTTAAAATGGCTAAAAAAGGTTTGAAAAGCACTAGAGGCAGACCGGAGATGTACTCAGAGGTGAAAACATCTGTCTGTCTCGCATTAACTCGTACAGCGATCGCCAAACTTGACGAATTGGCAAAGTCCATGCAGCTTTCCAGATCAGAATTCATTGAGCAAGCTGCTCGCGGCTTAATCAACTTCAATCTAAGGAATAAGTAGTGTCTGCTTTTTTGGTAAAAAATAGCTTAATTGAGACAGTAATTCCATTTTTATTCAGTATAGAAGTACTCTATAAAAAGCTGTTTTTATTCAATAAGAGCTAAAGCTTCTCTCCTCCATGATTTAGCTCTTATTCAATTAAATATGTAATAAGGCTTTATTTCAATCTTTATTACATTGACTGGGAAGCAGCAATCAGTACGATCCTTTGGCAGAGCCTACTTCACTTATTTTCTTCACGGAGTTTCAAAACTGAAAGTACCACGAACTTGCCTTGGCAATTGTTGACTTCTATTGTAATAAAGTATTTAAAAAATCTTTAAATTATTCCTTAAGTGTGATAAAAATTAGAAAAAGGAAATGCAAAAGTGAAGATCCTGGATTTTAGAAAAGTAGTCAGTCTGGCTGATTTTTATCATCTTTATGAAGTCTACTTGAAAAAAGAATTTGATGAGAAAAAAGCTTATTCAATTATTGCCAAAACAAAAACCAGCCTCATCCGCTTCGTGTTGCCCGAATGGGGATTTCCCTTCAAATTAGATGGTAATTTGTTACCCTCTGAAACCATTGAAGGCTTGAAATTTATGGAGAAAATCTCTATTTATCAGGCTATATATGCTTTAGAAGCACAAGATAAAGTGTTTGATCAATTTGGCGATCACGTCTCCTATGCCAGTCGAAGAGTTTACCGCTCCGCACTGAAAAAAATGATTGTTTGGGGGCGATCGCAAGACTGGTGGACGCAATCTGTTGAGCCTGTTCTTGATGGCAGAACTCCAACTATGGTAGTTCCCCAGAAACGAGTTGAGCATTGGCATAAGTTGAAGCCTAAAGAACTGCCGTCCAGTTTGAGTCAACAACTCGATGTGCTCTCCATCTACATGAGGACTATACGCCAGCCTAATCTTGCAGAGAGTTCATGGATACGTTACAGCAGAGAGCTTTTAGGGGTCTTCGGTTGGCTATGCCGAGTTAAGGGTATTTCTCTAGCTGAACTTAGCCTTGCCCATCTTGTGCCAGTTGAAGCAATCTACGATACGAGTGCTGCTGAACAAGTCGTTGGTTTGGTTCGGGAATATCTCGAATGGATGCGGGTCAATATTGGAGACAAAAAGTCAACATTACGATTTGCTTTGCAAGCTTTTTCCTACGTTGCGGAATACATTCACTATGAAAATACAAAATCCTTCCAATGATAATAAACCAGTCATTCTGGTCATTGAAAGCCTCAATAAGTTGCGAACTGAATTGAAGCTAGTTCAGTATCCCAAGACAACGAACCGGGTTCGTCAAGACAATTATGCCTTAGAGGCAAACCAATTCTCTTCTGATCTGTGCATGGATTTTGACAATTTACTTGATGCCAGGGTTAATCTTGATTCTGAGATTGACTGCTTCAAAAAAAAAGTTGGCTTGGAGACGGCAATACCTCAAATAGGCTGGGCTCACCGCTTGTTGGGTTGGTTGCATCGGACGAAGAAAATTCCCGCGGAAGAATTGAGGTTAACTGATCTCGTCCGCTTTGCTCCAAAAAAGATGGCACTACGCCAAGCAAAAAGCTTTGATGACACTCGACTCATTGAGCAAGCGACAGTTCAAGCAGCAGAGGATACTCAAAAAATTCTCAAAGCAGCGTTGAAATGGTTACGCAAAGAACGCCTGATTCATCCGTCTACAGAGAAAGGAATCGTAGAAGTTTTCCTGGTAATTGCTAAGTTTCTGTACTGTGAGGAAACTGATTCCTTAACAGCGGAAAATTATGGCGATATCCCCGTCATCATCATGCTGCGCCAGGAATTGAAGGAGGCTAAGCAGCGTGCAGAAAATGCACCCCCTGCCGCAGATGAGTCCCTCAAGTGGTTGAATTGGCCCGAATTTCTGGCTTGTGTTCATCACCTGGAAGCAGAATGTCAGCCTGTCTACAGCTATGGAGTGATGCGATCGCCAACAGCGATCGCTCGTAGCATTCAGCGTTATCTGTTGTTCGCTTTTTTAGCGTACATACCTCCAAATCGCCAGCGGATACTGCGGGAACTAGAGTCTGGCAAAACACTTGTTAGAGGCACCCTCAGCCCTGATGAGATCTTTGAAGCTGAGGAAGATGGGAAGTGGTATATCCATTTAATGAAAGGCGACTATAAGACAGGAAAGACCTATGGTGAACAATGGCTGATGGTTCCTGACGTTCTCTATCCCTACCTTGAGGCTTGGTTAAACCAGTGGCGAGCCGAATTCTCCCCTAAGCATAACTACGTCTTCACTAAGGAGAATGGCAAGCCTTACGACAAACCATCTGACTTGTCCAGCATCATTCGACGGACAACTCACCGTCTTACTGGAAAACTTACGACTTCTCATCTGATCCGACACATGCTAATTACTTACATGAAGCGTAATGGTGCTTCAGACGAGGTGATGCAAAGTCTAGCAGAAGCAATGCACCATAGCACAAAGACACAGTCACAGATTTATGATCGCCGCCACAAATTTGAAAAAGTTGCCGTTGCTCAAGAAGTGGTCATGAAGCTAGCAATGGGTGAGTCTGTCTCTCAACTTTCAGGTGGTCGATCGCTCACTGTTGAGGAAATTGCTCACCAGATTTTGCAATTGCCATCTGGCGATCGTCAACGCCTTCTTTCAATCTTCAATCAATCTTAGTTGGAGTCCTAAAATCCGCTGTAAAACCGGCAGAGGAAATGAATGATGAATGTAATCGACACAAAAAAAACTGCTGTTGTGATCGGCGATTGCCTTAAAAAAGAATTTTCTTGTGATCATCCTAACAGCAATCATGAGACTACGCCTCAGCAACTTCTTGAAGTGGTGAAAACACTACCTGAAGAATGGGCACTTGTTGCTGTTGGAGACAAAAAAGCACCTTTGGGAACAGACTGGCAAAATAAGCCATTGGCTCTGGAGGACTTTCGGAAAGCAACTCAAGCTGGAATGTTTGAATCGCTTTCAATCACCTCTAAGGAAGGTCAAACCTTTCACCCTTCCGTTAACTGGTGGTATGCAATTGGCGTTCTTTGTGGTAAGCCATCAGGTGGTCTCTTGTTTGTTGATCACGATGGAGCAAGTTGTGATGGACTCGTTGAGCAGCTTTCAAATCAACCAATTGCTCAGGCACTACCCAAGACTCTAGTTGTAACATCAGGACGGGAAGGACGCTATCAGGCTATTTATAGAGTACCTGAGCAGTTTTGGGATGCAATCGCTACCCGAAAGATCAGAACAGGAACTCAAGATAAGGATGGAAAGCCTGAGCAACTCGAGCTTCGATGGGATGGTTGTCAGTCCGTTGTTGGTGGATATCATCCGCTCACACACTCTTATCAGTGGTTGCCAGGTCAATCTCCTCAGGAATGTGAGGTCGCAGAAACTCCAAAATGGTTGATTGAGAGAATGTTGAAGGATATTCCTTTACATCAACCTGCTCAAGTGAAATCTAATCATCACCCAGCTTCACTGCTCTGCACTACTCGGGATTGGGCACGTTCCTACCTTGCCGCGGTTCCTTCTGCTGAAGATTACGACACTTGGATTCAGGTTGGAATGGCACTACATTCAGCAGATGAAAATCTCTTGGTTGACTGGGATGACTGGAGCAGAGGAGCTACTAACTATAAGCCAGGCGAGTGCGAAAGGCATTGGAAATCTTTCCAGCCTAGTAGAGGCATTGGGTTGGGAACGCTAGGGCAGTTGGCAAAACAGAATAATTGGCAATCACCGTTTAGAGAAAGTAAAAGCGATCGCTCTGCACCAACTGTTACTCACAGCAGTAACATCCTGGTAATACCGTTGCCTTTGCAGGAGTTAGAAGAAGATTTTGAGGAACTGGCTCAAGAAGTTCAAAGCTTTGTCCATCTAACCGAGGAACATGTACCAGTTCAGGATTTGCTCTCCCTTCGCTTAACAGTTCCATTAATGCATCGAGCAAAACAATTCAACGTTCCCTTAGAATCGTTTGTTGGGATTCTGTTGCCAGTTGCCGCTTCCCTGCTGAAGATTGGCACTCAATTAGAAATTAGTGCATCTTCGGAATACCGTTGCCCCCCCATTCTATGGACGGGGCTTGTGGGTGAGTCTGGAGCTAACAAATCGCCAATCTTTGACAGCCTACTCAAACCTCTAGAAGGGTTGCAAGCCCAAGCAGATGAGATTTACAAAATTGAGTTCACTCAATATGAAAATGAATTGGAGGATTGGCAGAAGTGTCCAAAGGAGAGTCGGGGTAATCAACCTCTTTTTCCAGTCCAACGAGAGTACTATCTGCAAGATGCAACCCTTGAGGCGATCGCGGCTTGCTTAAGCACTCAACCCGATCGGGGTGTGGTAATTCCGATTGATGAGTTTGCCAGCTTTTTCAACGGATTCAATCAGTACCGTTCTGGAGGGCGCGGTAACGATCGCCAAAAGCTTTTGTCTGCTTATGACGGTAAAGCAGTTAAGGTTAACCGTAAGGCAGGAAGCAGAATTTCCTTGACACAAACCGCAATTAGCCTCACAGGAACGATTCAACCTTGTGTGCTGCGGAAGCAGATGGGTGATTTAAATGAAGTCGATGGCTTCTGGGCTAGGTTTCTTTGGATTCAGCTACCACTAACTAGAATGCCCGCGCCAGGTGAAGGAGTCAGCTACGACCTTTCTGGACTGCTGCGAAGTCTTTATCAAGGACTGGAGTCGCTAACCCCTGAAACCTATCAATTTGACCAACGTGGACGAGCAATTTGGGTCGATTGGCACAACTATTGTGAGGATCAAAAGCTTGACGAAGCGAATCCTGCTCGCAGAGCAATTTATCCGAAAAGCAAAGAAAGAGCCGCCAGAATTGCGCTCGTTGTTCACTGCATTAATGCCGTAGTCGAAGACCGAATCCCAGAGCGGATTATTCCGAGCAATTTGCTAGAGTCTGCGATCGCCTTCACTAAATGGTCAATTGGGCAGACCCAACTCATTTATGCTGATGCTGGAGCCGTTTCGCATGAGGAAACATCTAAGATTGTTCGCTTCATTGAACGGTTTAGAAACAGTAGCTGGATTACTGCTAGAAATGTCACTCATTGGTGGTCTGCAAAACCGAAACTCAAAGCTGAGGCAGCAAGAGCTTTTATGAAGCAAGTTGTCGATTTGGGTTACGCGATCGATAATGGCAAAACTGGCAAAGATTATGCAATCCGCATAAAAGGGAATGCTGATAACAGTGGTAACAATCCTCCTGAAAGCTTTGACTCATTGGACACTGCGCTAGGTAACAAAAATGGTAACAGCCCAGTAACAACTAATGGCACCAATCCTGAACTACCCACTGAGCAGAATTTTAAGATTGAAAACAGCCTTGCTAGCTCCCTCGATAGTCTGAGTACTGGTGCTACCACAGAGCATTGCTCACGCAACAGCAGCAATGGCAAGGATGAATCTCCAGTGGATTTGTTACCTGATGTTATCAGAATTGTTACCACCCCAACTTCCCCTCCTGACCAGGGATCTACAGGGATTTGTTACCCAGTTACTGATACTGTGATTCAAGCTGGCGATCGCGTTGTCTTGACAGGCGAAGGTAGTAATCGCCCACCTGACGAACTGAAGGCCGTCTGGACTGTACAAGCAATTCAGGAGCAAAAGGCTATTGTGGAGTCTGAAACGTTTGAGCGTCGCGTTTTTCCACTAATGTGGTTAACACTTTATGAGTGAGCCACAGAGTAGGGGTAAGGAAGTCCAACCTTCTCAATTAATTGGGCAGTACCTTACTCTGGAAGAGTTTTGCACTTGCACTCAGACCTACCAGAAGTATGCTGACACCATTGATCCATACCCCAGGAATCTAGCGGAAACAATTCCAGCATTGCAGACACTTTGCCTGCATATCCTTGACCCTATCATTAACCACTTTAGTAGAAGCCGATTTCAACTCACCTATGGCTTCTGCTCAAAAGACTTGAAACGATACCTGAATCAGAAAGACCCACAGACAGGAAAAAAGAATGGTCGTGTTGATCCAAGTCGAGACCAGCATATGGCACATGAGGTGAACCAAAACGGCAGCTATTATTGCGATCGCCTCGGTGCTGCCTGTGATTTTCAGATTTTGGGGTTGGAGAGCGATCGCCTTGTAGAGTGGATTCTAGAAAAACAATTGCCGGTTGATTCGCTGTATTTTTATGGAAGCGATCGCCCCATACACATCAGCTATAGCCCGAAGCCTAGGCAAAATATTTGGGCATTCACTACGACTGGGATGCCTACGAGGAAAGGCATCGAAAATTGGATAGAAGCTGCGAAGCAATCGGACTGACTTATTATTGTAATCAGATAGGAATACCGAGCAGAAGTGTTGACTCCGTGTCCGATTCTCGATCGCTCCTAAGCATTCAACACATCTTTAAGGACAACAGTTGATAATCCTGGAACCTTACGTAAATCGGCATCGTTGGTTAGAAATACTGTGCAGCCTTTGTTCAGCGCCGTTGCAGCGTGGATAGCATCAGGCGTTTTGAGATTTATTTGAGCGCGGAGGGTCGCTGCACTTCTGAGAATAGTTTGGTTAACGGCAACCAGAGTAATTTCTGGAGAGAGTAGTAAAGCTTCGTAACGTCGAATCAGGTCAGTGTTTGACTGGCGAATAGGCAGGATTAGCGTTTCTAGCAGGGTAATTTCGCTGGTGATATAGCGCTACGCACATACGTTAGGACACTCTTTAAAGGCAGCATCAACGCAATCTCGAAAGGTATCAAACTCATCCCATCGCTGTCGCATCCAATTCTTTAGCACGCTCCACCAGTGTTCAAT
>JAHHHD010000062.1 GCA_019359505.1 Drouetiella hepatica Uher 2000/2452
CGACCATTGCGACGAATCTCTTGTGCCCCACAACTTGGACAGGTCTGCATTGTCATCGTCAGTGACTCCCGCTCAAAACTTTATTAGTGCCATTCCCTATTCTATCCTGCCCTTCAGGGCACTACCGGAATTTGGTCATGGAGCAGACCTATTGACTTGAGATCTACAGACAGGCTTTGATAAGTTCTACTCATTGGCTTCGGCAGCGTACTACAGGCACCTGGACTACAACTGGACTCAAGTAGTACAAAAAACTCCATACTACAGGCGTAATCCTGACCGTTTTACCCGTCTACACTGCTGATTCTGTTGTTGAGTAGTTGCGATGCACAGCAACTGTAGAGCGGTAGACAAGGCATCAGCAAAAGCTATCAATGATGCCTAATTTTGGCAAATGGCCCTTTTTTACACGAATCGTTGCCATACCCCAGTTAGTCCAAGCTTTCGGGCATTCTGAGAAGACGGCGATCGTATTTGTCATCGGAGTTGATGCACCCTGAAAACTTGATCGCCTTTCCTAACCTTATGGACGCACCGCTAGATAGATTTGATGCGATGTGGCTTGACAGCATGGCTCAGCTCACATCCCTACAATAGGCTGCAACGGTGGGGAGGGCTTTGTTTATGGGTGCTGCTCCTATCCCTTCACACAGCCATAGGGGAGTGATAAATTAAGGATGTGACACACAGGATGGTCGAAAAAAAGGATAGAGCTGATCGCTGATCATCCTTCCATGCTTCTTGGCTAAATAGAGAGCCTTCCCGGCTGCACGTCGTACAAAGGTTTCCTAATTAAAGCTTTGTTCCTGGAGGTTCGTATGTCTAGAATTCTGGTTGTTGATGATTTTGTAGATAACCTCTTATTTATAAAAGCACTTTTTGAGAGCGAAGAATATACCGTAGATACTGCCACTAGCGGTTTTGCAGCGATCGACCTAGTTGAGGAGTTACGTCCTGATGTTGTCCTATTAGACATCTTCCTGTCTGACATGATTGGCTATACCGTCGTTGAACGCATTCGCCAAAATCCGAAACTAACTGAAACCCGCATTGTGCTGTCAACTGCTTCATCTGTTTTAGATGAGTCCGAGGCAATGGCATCGGGCGCTGATGTTTTTTTGCGGAAACCATTTGACTCAGATCATCTCTTAGTGATCGTCAAAAAGCTCTGCGCTCGGAACAATGACAGACAGAAAATAACGTAAGACCTATTCATTTCAGTTTTGCGATCTATCTCAATATAGGGACTCAATAAGATATTCTCACCATCACAATGTAGGGACGAATATTTACCTAACATAAATGTGTACTTTTGTTATGGAAAAATCACAAGACTGCTACATCCTGGTTGTAGATGATCTACCCGATAATTTGGTTTTATTACAAACAATTTTAGAGGGGGAGGGGCACAGAGTAGATGTTGCAGATAGTGGCGCTCTGGCTCTGGCAAAAGTTGAAGCTTCGCCCCCAGATCTGATTTTGCTTGATCTAATGATGCCAGATATAGATGGCTTTGAAGTGACTCAGCGGCTTCGACAAAATGATCAGTACGCTGCTGTAGCGATCCTGATCATTACAGCAGCTCAGAATGTGGATGAAGATGAAGGGTTGCAAATTGGAGCTAATGGCTTTATTCGCAAGCCTGTCAATTTTGAGGAGTTACTAGAGAAGGTTGAAGCGTTTTGTTAGGCAAGGCTTCTCATAAAGAAAAGCCCTTAGAACTCGATGTTCTAGGGGCTTTGATGTGTCGTGATCAGGCTGCTGTGCCTGGTACTCTTTCAGATTACTCGCATCTATGTGATTGCTAGTCAATACTGACCATTCGATCGCCGCATCTTGCCATCTGGGGACGACTGCGCCCTTGCAGTGAAGCAGTAGAGCGATCGATCACTGTTGGCACTGGCTGAGTTTTGGGAGCGTAGAGGGCGATGTGCCGCTCGATGCGATCGTTTACGGTCGGGGATTTTTGCAGCAGTTGCCATGCCAGTTCCTCAACACAACTATGGGATACTTTCACTTCCCACACGGTTGTTAGTCGTTGGGACTGTCTAACCTGCATCCGGCAGGCAGGGAAGCGACGGCGGATGTCAGCAGCAAAGGACTGAGCTTCATCGTAGGAATTGAAGCCAAAGTAAGCCGCTTTTACTCTCGCCAGCCTGCCGTTCTTGCCTGGTCTGAGTAAGGTCTGAGTGACGATCGCAATCTTGCCGGACAGGTGAATGATGAAGTGGCGATCGCCTAGTTGCTTTGCGGTGACTCTGAATCGTGGCATGATTTAAGAACCTCGTTTGTAGGTAGGGCGCTGTGTTTCTTGTCAGGGAGTGCAGCGCCTTTTGATGTCTCTATATTACCAATCGATTAGTAATAGTGTCAAGCGTCTTGTAATATCAATCGATTATGAATTACCATAGGAGTGATAATCTATGAGATATGGTGATGAGAAATAGAGTCAAGCAATTTGTAGATGCTCAAGGCATCACGGTTTACCAGTTCTGGAAAGATACGGGCATTAGCAGGACAACTGCCTACGCTCTGTACAATCAGCCTGAACAGTATCCAGGTCGAGACGTGATGGACGCTATATGCACCCGTTACAGAGTCCAGCCATCTGAACTGCTGGAGTGGATCAACGATGAAGTGACGATCACCCAATCCCCAGACGGCGATCGCCCTACCCGTAGTCGCAGATCTGCTGAGACGAAACCTAACAGCAAGGCAGAGTTCCAGCCAGGGCAAATGGTAAAGAACCCTGCTGGGTGGCGCGGCTGGATAACTAAGTTGCTGGATGATGGCAAAGCCGTAGTGGACTGGGAAGGGCAGATCAATGGTGATGTGATTCCGTTGCATTTGCTGAGAGCTTGCGAGTGATTCGATCGCCTCACTAAAAAAGCCGCTCCGAATATGGGGTGGCTTTCGTTTTAATAAGATTGATTAGAAATAGCATTGGCTAGCGACTAGCCGCGATCGACTTTTTTAATGTCCTCAATTGATCCGATTGCGTAGGGATCACCGGGGCTTCGTTCAGCGCTCGTCTAAAGTTGATGAAGCGGTCTAATAATCCTCCTCTACTCTCGGCAAACACTGTGATCACGATCAAACCAAACAATACAGTAAATTGGACTGCTAGGTATGCGAAAGCCAAAGATACGCTTCTTCTGACAAACTCGCATTTCAGAAATGTTTATATCCTCACTTATGCTTGCAGGTAGCTGTGGGTGATTCTCGATGATTTTGAACCCACAGCCAACACTCTCACCTCTATTTTTTGAACCTTGAGATTTTATCTGCGCCCAGGTGTGCTTTTCTATCTTTTTGAGAGCACCAATCAAATCGTCAATTTCTGCTGGTTTCCAAGCTGACAATTTGTATCGATTGCCATCGGCGTTTGTAAACCTAAAGCTTGGGTGCTGATCATCAGTACTACCATCTTGCCTGCCTTGAGTTGCAGATGCAGGAATTCTGCCTTTGTTCTGCGTTTCAGGTAAATGTGGAAGCTTCTTCTTTGTTGCCATCTTCAACCATTAAAGAAGAATAGTAAAATCTCATATCTTCCTGAGTGATGATATTCTGAGATCTTTCACCAGGGTCCAATCCCTGGCGGGCATTAATCCAAGGCATCTCAGAATGTGTAAGCTGTTCAAGACGTTTTGCACTCAATTCACCATAGGTATTCCAAACCTCGTCTAAAATTTCTACCTGATCCTCTGCAAATTCAGGCAACCCCCCGTCAGGCTCAGGGATGGTCCCATACTTATACTTCTTGTATGCGT
This sequence comes from Drouetiella hepatica Uher 2000/2452, assembly GCA_019359505.1. Lineage (GTDB taxonomy): Bacteria > Cyanobacteriota > Cyanobacteriia > Elainellales > Elainellaceae > Drouetiella > Drouetiella hepatica. The sequence goes on from JAHHHD010000062.1 coordinate 3,771, forward strand.
CCCAAACCTCATACACTACAGGACCGTGCACCCATGCTTGAATCTGCTCAGGGAATAAAGGCTGGCTTCTGAGAGCTAAGCTCCAAGCTTGAGCATAGTAAACAAGTTTTTGCAATTTCAAAGGAGATATTGTGTCGCCAGCATCTCTATCAACACAGTGCAGAAAATAAAGAGCTATATCTAAAGCATTAATTCCTTCATGATTTTTTGCTTCTTTATTTAAGCCAACAGACTTCCTTTCGGAAACTACTGAGAAAAATGTTTTATTCCTTACTTGCCCTTGAACGCTAATGAGTTGTTCATCACACACGTCACTCTGATTGACAGCAACACTTAATTTATTATGAATTTCCTCAGGGGTACTGCTAGTAGATGTATTAGAAATAAAATTTTCAATGTGCGTATTATTCATTGATCGATTTCTCCGCTGAATCTAGAGCATTCTGTATTTGCGTAATTAGCTGCCTAGCCAACTGATGCCCTAGAATCACGCGTCCTGCACTCTGAACAGTTGCGGCTTCCGGCTCTTTGCCAGTATCCAAGCTGTCTTGCATCTCTTTAATAAGAAAAGGATCGAAAAAACCAAAATCAACAATTACTCCCTCAGCTACCAGATTTACTATGACTGCATTAACATACGTTGGAATCTGACCCTCAACATACTTAAATTGCAATGGTATCTGTTTTAACGGAGCCTCAGACATATTTTCTGTCCAACTGAGAATTTTGCCCTAAGTAGCATAATATCTCTAGACTAACCTTGCTTCGCGCTACTTCATCAAAAATTTTGAAAATCTTTCCAATTAAAATCAAGTAGTCATTTCTACTTAGGTCAGTTCGAGTTAAGTAAAAGCCGCTCCGAATATGGAGCGGCTTTGCTTTCAGAGATACCGATCGCACTGGGCTGCATGGATAGCCGTCGAGCGACTTCCGCCAGTACGTTCCCAGACCAGAAAACACATTGCTATTGATCTCTTCCTACTGATCCCAACGCCATTCATTGCGAGGATCGCGCCCCTCCACAACCTTGCGTCTTCGCACTCTCTGTCCGTTGACAGAAGCGGTCAAGATTAGCTCTCCATCTTCGAGTGTTATGCTTCCATTCCCACTAGAAACAAGAGCTTTTTTGCCCCACGCCAAATCGATCTCAATTTTTGCCCCACCACCAAACTTTACCAAAGCACCGTTTAAGTCCTTCTGATCCAAGATTCCTCCTGTAAAAGCCATTGCCATTTTATGCGATCGCTATTCCTCGACTGACTCAGGCTTTATCGCGGCTCCGAGCTTGATTGTTCCTTTTGCCCAGGTCATTTTGCCCCTCCATACCCAGCACAAACCGATTCTGTATAAGCCCTAATGCTCGGATAGCCATCTTGGGGCGCGTCTGAATCCTTCAGGCTTGGATCACCGCTGTACCATGCCGCCGCCACGCTCCGGCATCCATCAAAATCGCTTTCACCTTTGGCTTTTGCCTCTCCTAGATACTCCTGCAATTTGCAATCTACAGTCTTTTTCTGGGCATCTGCATCGGCAGCAAACTGATCAGGAGTCATCTCTTTGCCAAGACATTGCTGAGTCCAGCTCGGCACATTTTCAGGCATGACCTGACCCAGTCCGATCGCCCCACTGTCAGGATTGATTTGGGTATGATCGCCGCCCGATTCCTGTTCTACGATGCGGCTATATAGGTCAGTGGCAGAACTTAAGCCAGTCTGAGCGATCGCCCCATAAGGCTTGGGCGGCTTGCCCTGAATAACCCACCAAACATATCCCTCGCCAGGGCTGACAGCATTCTCACCCTCGAACTGACCCCAATGCAGATGAGCGCCTGTGCTGTTGCCAGTATTGCCAGTTAGAGCGAATACCTGCCCCGCTTCAAACTCGCCGCTCTCGCACTTGCTTAAGTGCATTGCTTTGAAGGTAAAGGGAATGCCAGCCGGAGTAATTACGGCGTATGTCCCTGCGCCTTCAGGTTGCTCTAGACATTCAACCTGACCTTTGCCAACGCCAATCATTGAAAGCTGGGTGCCTTCTGGAGTAAGTAAGTCAACGCCTTTGTGATCAGTGCTTGCTCCCTCTAGGGGCGCTTCTCTCAGCCCGAAAGGTGAACTTACTTCGTAACCTGCGATCGTCACTCCAGCGGCAATCTCTTTGCTGTAAATCTCATCAGCCGGAGCGCCTAGCAGTGTCGATGCTTCACCAGCCGGATTTTGAACCCACTTCGCCACGGTTGGGTAGGCTAACGCGACAACAAAAATTACCCAAGCCATGACCAGCCGGATACGAGCTAGATCACTACTGTTCTGAGTCCTAGTTTTCTCCTGACCCTTGATTAATTTCTCTTGCCCCTTAATCAGCTTTTCTAGAGCTGCCAGCAATAGCTTGGTATCAGCACTATCAGCAGTAGGTTGATACTTTGGTGCGGCTGGAGCTGACGGCGAGGGCATTGCATCGGGATTGACGAATTTGCCATTACTGCCCTGGTAGCGTTGGGCTTTGTCGTTCCATACTGCGGTCATGGGGCGATCGCTCCTGTAGCTTCAGGGGATGGGCTAACTGAAGGTGTGGGAGATGGGGCGATCGCCGCTGATGTTGCAGGACTGGCTAACTCTGAAGGTGACGAGACTTGCTCAACCTTAGGCAGGTCAATACCGTTGTCCTTTAGCACTCCAGCCACATCGACAATCTTCATTTGCTGTAGGCAGAACGCTGCTAGTGTGACCCAGGCGATCGATTCAAATGCGTTCATAGTTTCCTCCAAAAAAGGTACAAAAAAGGAGCCGTAGCAATAGCCCTCGACTCCGATCGAAAATCTAGCGAGGAGTGCTGACTCGTGGGGGTGAGTTGAGAGGCGTGTCACCCTCGGAGCTGATACCAGAATTACCTACTCTGCCAGTCGAGGGATTATAGGGAACACGAAGTCCCGATCGCTGTTCGTTGCCCTCTGAATTGCCCGTCAGTGTGTAGCCGCCCACATCTCGCAGAACGTCTGCGCCTCGCTGAACATCAATCGTGAAGATGCCATCTGAGAGGAAGCGGATAACGATCGTGACGGCTGCGATTAGTCCTAAAACTCGAATCATGATTTGAATCCTTTGGTGAAAATTTGTGGAAACCTGCTCCGAAAAGCTGCTCTAATCAGGCTGCTCTGCTCCCGTTTTTCAGGAGCTTGCTCCGAGTACCGAGGGCTGAAACCTCCAGTCCTGCGTTAAAAGCTGCTCCCTGCTCCCGAATTCTGGGGAATTAGGGTAGTAGGAGGGACAAGAGATTTAAGAAGTTGGTAGCGAGTGTTTTTGTTTTCCCGCTTGATGCCCAGAGAGTCAGCAATCTTGCTCAACGACAGTCCGTTGTCTCTCATCTCCTCAATGGTTGGGCGGTTCTCTTCAAGCCACAAGTCATCCTCTGAAAGCTCATCGCCCAGCACTCCAAAAGTGATGCAAGCCGATCGCTCTGGCAGGTCATCTGGCACAACTTTTATCTCTGGTTCGCCGTCCATCGGACGATAAACACAGGCGTATCTGCATCCAGGTAGAGCTGCAACTGCCTGACGTTTTGCGGTCAATTCCTTAGCGTTGATGTCATAGGGGACGACGTTGTTAGGGTCAGCGATCGCATTCCCCAGCGCCATGAAGTCCATCTGATCAATTACGCTGCTGTCCTGCCCGGTCATGCCCTTTTTACGGCTCTTACTGGTGAGAGTGACGTTAACTTTGTACTTCCGCAGTTCGTCCTGGCTGAACTGAATCGCCTCGTCAATCTGGGACTTCTCTTCATTACTGGCTCGGTTTCTAAATGCCTGAAACTCATCAACAATCAGCTTGTATTCCGGGTGGTCAGTGGATTTGGATGCAATGCGATCGCGCCCCACCTGAAGCAGTTCCCGAATGAAGCCCATGCCCTCAGCTACGGTCGCAGCTAAATAGGAATCGGGGTCTAGTCCTGGTAGCCACTGTTCGTCATCGCCGTCGAGCGCGTGTAAGTCAACGATGCGAACTGTTCCCGTAGGATTTTCAGCCTTAAAGCGTCGTGCTTCGTAGCGAATCCAGACACTCTTGCCAGTGCCTTTGCCACCCAGAACAAACTTGGAAGCCCGGATCATCTTCTGAGTGAGCCAAGAGTCATCCTTTTCAGCCGATGCCGCATCTAGCAAAGCTGCTGCCACTGGAGGAATTTTGGGGACAACATACTTTTGATAGAGCGGCTGAGCGCGCTTTCCAATCCAGTCAAAGGCAGGATCGATAAACTCTTCGCCCTCGTCACAGAACCCCTCAAAACCTTGCCAGTAGTCCACTAGCGTAAGTTCATATTTTTTGTGGCGCTGTGCAACCCCAAACCCCAAAAAGCTGGAGATTGAGGCGATCGGGATTCCAACGTACCAGGGCTGATAGGCGATCGTCAGCATCCCTGCCACACTCAAAGTGCCAGCCATCAGATTGCCCAGAGCAATCTCAGTCTTGCTCTGGGTGGCAGAATTATTGGCTTGCATTGGCTTGTGCCTCCTTGGTTGGATCAATTACTTTGTTCGCTTCCTGTGCGAGGTTGGAGCGGTATTGTTGCGCCCTGATCAAGTAGTTATTGACGTTCTCACCAGCTTGATACGGTTCACTGATACAGCTTTTAGCCTCACCCGCATACATACCCTGCAAAGCTTTGAGAATTGCTAATCCATCTAGAGTGAGCGATCGCCCTTTGCCTTGCAGGTCAGCAGTACCATTGAATCCACCTGTCTGGGTCGCGGTAGTTAAAATCTGCTGATTCTGTTGAGCCAGCAAGTCCAGCAGGTATTGTTCAGGGTTCTGCCCTAGTTCTGTTTGTTTCTGCTGCGCCACCCCCTGGTAATAGGCTGCTCTGGCGCAAATCAGGTTGTCTGATTCAGTGCTGTAGGCAGCGATCGCCGCATCCAAATAGGCGTTTCGCTGAACCACAATCTGTTCAGGTCTGCCCTTCTTTTCTGGCTCAGAGTCTTGCTGTACCTGCTGCACGGTCACTCCGGTGGCAGGTTCGATCGTGATAGCTTGCAATGTACGCTGTGCTTGTTGCTCTGCTCTGAGGCTGCCTGGGACAGCAGCTTGACCAACAAAATAGATCAGTCCTCCTGCCGCCGCTAAACCTGCGATCACTGGAAATGCTTTGCTCATGACTTATCTCCCTGCTCCATTCTTCGGAGCGCTTCTAGTAAAACTGCCTGCTGGTCAAGGGTTAAACCTTGTAGCACCGCTTCGTTAGTAACGGCAGAGTTCAAGCGCTGCTTAGCTTTGCGGGACTCTCCAGACATTAAAAGAAGAGTTAGAGCCTCGCCAATCAGAACACCAGACACAGCGCCCGTAGCAGCATAGGGGATGCCCTGGCTGATGTAGAAACCGCCTTCTTTTTGAATGAGCCAGGGCGATTGCCACACAAAGACTTGCAGCCCGATCGCGGCTCCAAAGCCGGATAGTAATGTTGTGAAAAATAACCGTTTCATTTCACCGCCTCAATTTGCTGAATGTGTTGCTCTATCTGGGCTTGGGCTACTCGTTCAATCTGATAAGCGGCATAGGTATAGCCCACGATCGCGCTGCCTAGGACGATCAGAATTGCTCTCACTGGTCATCCGAGGCTTCTGCCTGGGGTTCTATCTCGGATCGGTACTCTCGCAGCGCCTCACGAAACTCTTCAGTTGCAGCCTCAAAACGGGCATCTGAAGCAGCCATGGATTCTCGAATCTCTTGTATCCCTGCGGTGATTTCTGCGCGATCGTTATCGTTTAACATTGGGGAATCCTCTGATTTGATAGTTGGTGGATAGATAGCCGCTCTGGATTGGTCGTCGGGGGCGGCTATTGTTTTGGGGATAACCTTCGGAGCTTTGCAGCGGCTGCATCCTTTGATCCGTGTTGCAGCTCCCACAGCGCATCATTAGCAGCGCGATCGAGTTGCTGGTAGCGGCAGAATGCACCCGCCAAGGCACAGATTAAGAAGATGGCTCCAATTCCCCATCCGGCTTTTTTGTGAAGGCTTGCAGCGCTTCTAGTGCGGTCGTTAGCTGAGTAGTAGCCTGAGTCTGCGCCTGGTCGATCGCATTGGCGTTTTGCTGATAAAGTCTGCTCTCAAGCTTCAGTTCTTGGGCTTTTTGAGCAATCGCATCTTTAGCAGTAGCAGTCTGCTGTAGTTCCTGCTGACGACGCTGCAAATCCCCATTCATTGCGGCGATTAGTGCATCTGCGTTTTGCAAAAAAGATGCTGCAACATTCAGCGGATCAGCAATCGATGTAACGGAGCCGCTACGAAGGTTCTCAAGGGTTAGAGTCGCTGGCAAACTTGGGGCAGAGAGAACGATCTGATGATTGCCAGATTCGATGTGTGGGCGAGTAGCCGATTCAGGGATTGCCTGTTTTTGAACTGGCTTAACGTTGAACTCGCGGCAAAGATGATCGCAATCATCAGAGGATAGACCGTCGCTGGTGTTGATTTCCAACTGCTTGCAGCGCTCGTAAACAGTTGATTTTGCCAGGTTGTTATCGCGGCAAAAAGCATGAAGGCTTAAACGATTCACAGATTCCATAGATTCCTTATTTCTGAACGGGCTTGAACGTTGATAGAACTGGCGGCGAACGCTTCCGAACGCCTAGATCGATCGTTTTCCGTGCGGATGGTGTTCTGATGCCGTCTGGAGGCGTTCGCCTTGCCCCATGTCGATTAATGTAGCATATAATTGCAGATGTGCAGCAAATAATTTATCTAAGTTGCAAAATAGCGATTAGTATAGATCCTGTAGCTGTACCGCTATTATTGGGAGAAATTAAGCAACTATGAGTATGGCTAAAAGAGTGTTTGCCACTGTGTCCGATCAGTTGGACAAACGGCTAAAAGAAAGAGCAGAAAAGGAAGGGCGATCGATGTCTGATCTGATTTCCTATCTACTGGAGCGTGAGATGGAAAGCTGGAGTATACAGTCAGTAGAAAAATAAGGAGTGATCGGGTAAAGCAAGCCCGATTCCAAGCCGTACTGGTTTGGGAAGAGGGCGATCGCTTGTAGTGATGCCAGGGGGGTAGGGTTTACGCCGCGCTCGGAGCTGCCCGTTATCGCAGCAGCAAATATAAGAGGACGGATAAGGGATGACTTTTGTAGACAAAAGTATATTAAATAATGATCAATAAAAAGACTTGCAATAACCACTACTGATATATATAATGAACAATATCGCACAGGAGATCGCGGCATGACTAGGAAACTAATATCAGCATTGGTAGACGAAAAGGTTTACGTCAAGCTAAAAGAGATCAGCCCAAAGGGGACGATCGCGGCGGCTATCAATGAAGGGCTTTTGCTGAATCTAGAGCGACAGTTACAGGTGAAGCAGTTGCAGGCTACAGACAAAAATTAAGCATGAAAAACGGCTTGTAGTTGGGGAACTACAAGCCGCCTCTAAAATTGTTCACTTCTGAAAGCTAAGTTTTCGACGCTCTGGCTTTCAGAAATTCAACCAAATATGTCTACATCATGTCACAAAATCTTTCAGTCATCAACCCTAACCCGGTTGTTTCTTGTAATACGAGTGTAACACAAGCGACAACACGGCAGCAAGATTTTCAAAGCTTTCTCACGGCGCTAGGATACGGCTTTGAAGATGACATTTACATCCGACTGCTGCCCCCCAAAGGTTTTGACACAGAGCATTACAGACTATTCCCGGCGCTGACCTATAGCAAAGGTGAGACCGTTCTACCGAAGCGGATGAAGTTTCGGATGAGGGGCGATCGCCTATTCTGGATCACATCAAAAGGCGAGAGGCTTCAGAATCAAAATGCTTTTGATTGGCTCACCAAAGCTAATCAAGACGGCATGGCTCCCTATATTGTCGTCAATCCTGGAGGGCACACAGAGAGCCAGATTCAAGGCTCCAGAGTGCTTTTCTGGGAAGATGATAAACGTTCTAAGGCTGAGCAGCTTGAACGCTTTGATGAATATCAGGAGAACTGGGGCGGGGGGTTTGCGATCGAAACCCGATCATCAATCCATTGCTACTTTCGCCATGGTGAATTTCACGACCCGCTGGACTTCAGCATCAATCAGCTTAGAATAATCCGCCAACTGGATTCAGATGCTTCGATCTGGGATGCGCCGCGATTGATGCGGATTCCTGGCTTTGATCACACCTCGATTGTGGATGGGGCGATCGCTCGGACTCCTGTAAAAATTGTGCGTCCTTGGGATGGCGAGACTGCCCGGTGGTTTGCGATCGATGACTCACTACCACAGCCGACCGATGAGGATATCGCCAAAGCAACAGGAACTCATCAGCGATCGCATGATTCAATCCCTGTAGGTGATGAGCCATGCGACCCGCGCAACTTTATTAAACTGCTGCCCTGCTATTGTTCTGGCTCTGAGTGGGATTCGGCACAGATACCAGCTTTAGGTGTGACATCGCAAAGTGGGTTCAAGGTCAACCTGAGCAGCGGTCGCTACAAGGTCTGGAGCGGTACGGTTTCAAGCTGGGAGGCACTAAAGGCGATCGCGGCTTACTTAGAGCCAATCGACAGCCGGATCACCTTGCAGGGCATTATCGACTGGCTAAGGGGTGATGATCCATCCCAGGATGCAGAGCCAGTATTTGATCTCTCTCTGCTGGAAGGGATCGAAGATCATGAAGAAACCCCCGGTGAGACTGTTTTGGGGTCTTTCGCGCGCCGCTTAGAGCAGTTCCTACGCCCCAATAAACGTAAGCAACGGCAACGGGTAGAGCCGATCGCTACTGAATCAATCAGAGTCCCTTACATTGTGGGGCAACTGCTTGAGTATAGATACGGATTAGAGTTGCCGATTTTTGAGATTGAACGACCTAGCCAGCAACGAACCTTCTACAGTGAGGCCTATGCTAAGGGTTGGGGACATATCTTGAATGGATCGCAACCAGGTACGGGTAAAAGTCATGAAGCTGGGAATCTTCGCGCTAAAGATTTTGAACACGTCGCAGAATCGTTTGCGAGTGAGCAGGGCGACAAGCCCGATTCTGATCTCTACCCCACTGATCTCTACCCTGCTGATTCCGACGAGAGCAAAACCCCGACTTTGCTATATTTCTCAAATCAGTCGCGCCTTCCTTCGACTACAACCGTTGAGCAGAATTTCTCTGAGGTAACGATCCGACACAACGGCATGGTAGTTGATGGCGATCGCAAAACCCCCCTGGGTAAAGATTATCTGCGAATCCCTAAAGAGGGCGAGGTTGCCGCTACACGCAGCAATTGCCACCGATCCGCTATGTTCGTCGCAGCGGCATCGAAAGGGCTTGACTGGGCTTCTGAGGGCGCGAAAACAAATCCTATATGTCAAGGTTGTCCCTTTGATAAACAGCGCGATAGTTCAGGTCGCGCTCTATGTGCTACCAGTTCGGGAGATGGCTATGGATATCGCTTTGAACGTCGACAAAGTTTCCAGGCTAAAGAGCTTCGTCTGCACCCCAATTCTGCACCAGACCTAAACTCTATTGAAGCGATCGCAACCTGGGAAGAAGCTTCGCAGCTGCTCACTCCTGAGCTTCGTACAGGCTGGAAAAACGATTTAGAGGCGCAGTTCGGCGCTCTAGAAGACTCGGCGCTGACGGACATTTACGAGGCTCTAGCACCATTCCGTAAGGCATTCCGGGCGATGCTGAATGAGCCTAAGCGATACGGGTATAGCAAGGGTGAGATTGTAGAGCGCCTGGGCGCGGCTCCAGACTGCCTTGACCTTGACACACTTGAACAAATTAAAGAGGCTATCACTCCCACGGCTGAAGCGACGCTAATAAACGATGACGGCATTGCAACCGATCATCTGACAACTGAGATCCAATCTCTACGCGGCAAGCTTGATCGTCGTGAGGAGAAGCGATCGCCCAAAGCGTTTAGGCTTTGTGAGCTTGAGGCAGATCTAAAGATTGCTGCTGCTCGATATGGCGCTGAAGCTGAAGCTAATGGACTACGAGCGGAAATCGCTGATCTGCGCGCGGAAGTATCCAAGCTTGATTATGAAGTCGCTGAGATGGGCGATCGCCTTAAAACATTGGAAGATGAGCGCGCTGAGCTTAAGAAGATTGGGGCGCGGGTGAACTGGCAGGGTCGGATTGATGGCGAAAAAGAGCTAAAAAATACTCCTACTCAATTGCTTGTAGAGATTTTGGGGATATGGGCTGGACTGCAAGATGGGGCTATGCGTATCAACGGGTCTCAAATCATCCTGACTCTACCAAATCGGCGGCTAGAACAGCTTACGAAAGGCGCAAGAATGAACATCTATCTTGATGCCACAATTACCCCTCAAGTTCTGGCTGCGAAGATTAATGTCGATGTGTCCGACATACTACATTTTGTAGTGAAGCAAGAACCCGTTAATAATGTGCAGCGCTTCCAAATCGGCGGCTTCGGGAAGTGTGGGCGCGATCGTGCTGCATCAACTGACAAGCGACTGAAGCACCTACACCAAGGTATCTTGCAGGATGCAGCGGCAAAACTAGGCAAGCCTGTTGATGATATCCAGCTTGCGATCGCAGACTACAAAGGTGAAAAATCAGAGGCGCACGGCGCTCAAATTCGCCATATGAGTAACAGTCGGGGCACTAACGAGATCGAAGGTTGCCAGGTGCTGATCGTTCATGGTTTGCCTAAGCCCAATATGGGGGCAATCGCTGATGAGTATGAATGCCTCATCAATAAAGAGTTTAGCTTTGAGCAGTTCTACCAAGACAAAGCAGATGCCGAAATCATCCAGCTTGACCAAAGACCTCGTGCGCGACGCTATCCCGATCGCCAGTTTTTGATTTACTACATCACTGATGAGCCGCTGCCTTTTGAAGCTGTCCAGGTGAAAGCAGGAGATCTGAGCTGGGATGCTGCACCCAAAGGTGAGAAGACAAGCCAATCCCTACTTTCAGCGTTAGCCGATTTTGTTGGGCGAGGTACTAAGTTAACTCAGCAAGTTCTAGCAGCAGCAGCAGGTGTAACTCAAGGATATTTGAGTCGCTGGTTTGCTGATCATGGGGGTTGGGATTGGTGGAAAAAAATTATTACCAATCCCTATATAGCCTCTATAGGAGTTGGTAATAATCCACTAGAGAAATTTGAGAAGCTAGTGCAGGATGAAGCTTGGTTAGCTGGAACCTATATTTCACAAGCGATCGCAGGCTTTGAAGATAGCCAAGAAGGGGCGATCGGCGTACTCGATACGGTCAGTGAGATCATCAAAACCTGGGGCAGTAGAGTCTGGGAACGGATCTGGGTATTCATTCCAATAGACGCTAGACAGAAAATAATCGCCGCGCTGCTCTTAGGGGCGATCGACCAGCCTAACTGGGGGCATATAAGAGTCAAAAATCCCCAAAACTAACGGCGAAACCTGTCAAAGTATCAACAGAATCGACCCCTGGTAACAGCGGCGCAGATTCCTTGGAAGATTGAAATTTAATTAGGAGAGAACATGAACCGTAAACACAGCACAAAAATCAAGATTGAGCCAACGCCAAACATGGGTAAAAACGAGAAGTACAAAGGGATGCAATTAGTTCCCGGCAACATTAACAGGATATACCTCCACACCGACAAAAAGCGGTACTTATTTGCATCCTGCCTAAGCCTTGAGCCATTAGCAAAACTATTAGAAAAGGGTTTCAAAGGTAAAAGAGTAACGTCTAACTATGACGGATCAATGAGCTTAGAACATGAGCTAGGCTTTATCTCACGAACTATCAATGATCATTGATAAATGTAGACATTAATTAGGTAACACAATCAGCCTTAATTAATATACGATTAAGTTATTAATTAAGGCTTAAACTATGACAGAAGTAGGTAATGGGCAGAACCGTAAAAAAATAGCGGTATATCTTTCGCCTAATTTATTTCAGTTCGCTGAGCAATTAGCAAGGCAACGCCTAACCTCTGTGAGTAGCATCATTCGATCGTTGCTCTATGAGGAGGTTGTTAAAGCTGCTACAACGACTGAAATCGACGCTGAAACGATGATCGCATCACTTAAGCCTAGACACTACAGCAACGGCACTCCTAGACCGTCTAAGCCGCCTAATGACTTATCCCAAGCCAATGGTGATACAGGCGGCTTCAATGGCGAGCAAATGAGCATTGAGCAATTGTTGGAAGATTTAGAAACCGGGGATGTTGCATGGACAGATCCACAGGTACAACAATGGCTATCTGAGAACGGGTACGAATTGGAACCGATATGAAAACTATTCTCTAGGCATGGGTAACACTTTCACCTATCGCCTAGTGAAAAGCAATACAGGGCAATACATTGCTGATTGGACAGTGATCCGCTGTGAGGTTCAGCCATGAGCAAATACAAACCTTTAACCCTCTTACCCTAACGCTATGCTTCATAGACCAGCAAAGCCCCTTGCAGACGATTCTGAAGGGGCTTTGCTTTAGCCGCAGATCGCAGCCGCACTTTTGCTCAAGATTTAATGTTGATTGTTTCCGCTTTCCGGTAAATGTATAGAAATAAGTGAATCAGCTTTTACAAATTACATTAAAGCCGTGAAACATTGCATTACTGCACTGCCTAGCTTTTTGATGCTAGTCAGTTTAAGCTATCTGTCCAATCCAGTCCAAGCCAATCAGTGTAATTATCCTGATGATCTAGATTCAAGAGGCTATCGATGTGGAGGCAGAGCCGCTAGTGAACGACCAGGCGGTAGAAATCCATCACCACAAACACAACCTAATACATCAAACGAAAATGCAAAACCTGCGACCGTCTTAATTGAAGGGGAAGGATTTTCAGGATACTGTCAGGTCAAACCAAGTACAAATATCAGATCTGGTGCTTCGATAGGATCGGGGGTTGTTGAAACTACTGTTGATGCGCCTCTACTCGCAAGAGTCTATACGACAGAGTTTCATGAACCTGGATTATGGGCTTGGACAACTGTAGCTTTCGGCAATCATCATATGACGAATGGCTGGATTAGAGCTGACCTACTTCAAGATTGCCATCAATAAGTATCATGCTCTGAGCTAGCCAGCCTTGCCAGAAAACCAGACATAGACAACAGATAGGTTAAAACAGAACCATTAACCCGGAAATTAGACCCCATGAATAAAACCGAAGCGATCGAAGCATCAAATAAAATCAATCACCATTTCTCTTCTCACAACGACGATCTGAACAATCCAACTATCAAGAAAGACCTGGCTAAAACTATACAAGAGCTGATAGGCTACGTAGATAACTACCAACCTCAGACAACAGAGAGTGCGTCAGTCCGTGGCGTACTTGAAGATCATCTAAAAATGGTGACAGATGCAAGCAAGGATCAGACTGTAATTGACAATTTGGCATGGCACAGGGATGTCCACAGATTCATTTCCGCCTAAGCATCACCCCATCGCTCTATAGGTCAGCCGTTGCAAAATGTTCAAAGCCTAGCAAGTCCCAACGTTCGGCTTTGCCGCTCCAAAGGAGAACGAGAGCTTCCATAGTTAAAAGCTATGAAGGAAAGGCGATCTAGTCAATTTAAGCAAGGTAGCTCATGCGATCGCCTTCCCTAATATTCCCAAGCCCTAGTTAGGGCTATCTTTTTTTAACCTGCAAAGCAGTACTCAGCATTAGATTCATAAAGTACAGAACCGAGCAGACACCAGCAAAGCTAACAAACATGATCGCAGCCGTACTACCTCCCTTTTCCATAAAAGAGACAAGTGCAGGATCTATAAAAGATGTCTGCGAAGTCTGAGCAATAGTCGAAAATTGCCCGCTAGTGCGGGCTGAATCAAGAGTATTCATGCTGTTGTGCCCTCAATTGAGGGTGCGAAGGGTTTCTATGAAGGGCACAAAAAACTTTATTCAGAAGATTTCAAATGCCTTTCACAAACACTTTAGCCCCTTGACCAATGCAGGTCAAGGGGCTGGCTTGAAATTCGACTTGAAATCTTCTGAATAATCTCAGCATAAGCATGATTTGATTATGTGTCAACAGAATTATTTGAAATTTGTACGCCCATAATTCAAACAAATACAGTAGGTCAAGGTTTTCAGCCCTCGCGATGCCTCTTGCGCCTCAGTAGAAGCACTTAATTTTTCTAGGAACTATTTATAACGAAATATACCTTAAGCTACATTTTATTTTTCTGTTTTTACAAACTGCTGGAGGGCGAAGTTACGCAATTGCGTAATTTTGCGAAAAAAAAATACCTCAAGATACTGAGCCTTAGATCGTTCACTTCTATGGGCATGGCATGGGCATGGCAACTGAGTTAAATCTTGACCAGTAGTAAAGTCAATGATTTTCCCATCACTTCACCCGATGAGCATCACCCTGATGCCCTGACACTACAGGCTCATAGACCAGCTAAGCCCTTTCAGACAGACGATTCTGAAAGGGGCTTTGCTTTGGGCTATTCCTGGTTATGCTTGATCGATGCTTTGGGCTAGAACTGAGGGTGAATTCTTGAACAGTGCTTTGAGATGATCTCTCGTATGGCTTTACCAACCTCTCTGGTTACAGAAAAGTTTGTCTCTATCTTTTCTATAAAACCGTTGCCAATAATGTAAGCATTCTTCTCACTATCAAAAGCAATCTTAAGCTCTGTAGTATCTACGAAGGTTTCAAGCTCTTTAACGAGATGAAAAAAAGTGTTGTAAGTCGAAGCAATATCAATCTGTTGCATGATGCTGCCTATATGCGACAATGCCACCGCCAATCTTAGCCCATGCTCTGAGCTAGTCAGCTTTGCCAGAAAACCAAACATAGGCAATAGATAGGGCAAAGCATAGAGTCATGCCCCAATGATCATCCGCACAAGCCGCGATTCTTGCCCTTAACCGTGTTTAGATTTGTAATTCTAGCCAGAGATTTTCAAGAAAAAATGAGCTTACTACTACCTCGGATCGGCATTACAGATTGCACTAGAGCTATAGTATTCGTCTCAAATTTCCCTCAAAACACCGTAGGAAGTTTCTGGATCGCAAATGGACATGGTTTTGGCAAGCCTACTCTGCCTGATTGGTGGATTAATTCAGTGAACAGCGAAAATCCGGCTCAAGCTATTCTGGATGCCTATCAATCCGATGATTTCAATGGACATCCCAAACTCGTAACTTGTATCCTTGTTACGGCAGACTCAAGCAACCCAGCAAACATTTCCTATCTAGTGCAGCACACACGTATGAACTCTTTTGAGGGTTTAGAGTTGCTGAAAGTGCTTGCACAACACAATATCCCAGCCTACACAGGAACGACTTTACACGATGATTTTCTTTCTAGGAGATTTAGTTCGCAAATACCTAAAGAATTGAAAGACCTACATTATTGGTCTGTTCAACTTTGGGAGGATTTCTGTAGCCATCAGCTAGCTGAGCATGGGCAAAGAATGCTGGCTCAGTTTTGGGCTAAATCTCGATAGTGGTATACTCGCCATCGCAAGTGTTTGAATGTGCTGACGCTCTGGCAATGAAGCGGCTATCAAGTGTAAGCGCGATCGCTCGTCCGTTACCAATTGAGGCAGTAACAGAGGCGGTTGATCAAGGCGAAATCACTTCGCCTTACTCACGTCCAGACAGCAGAACAGAGCACAGCGCTGGAAGAGAAGATCGCACAGGTAGCAACTGCCTATCCTTTCAAGAAATAGGATTACTGAAAAGTGATAAAGGTTTTGTCATATCGAAACTACGAAAAATTTATGACACATCGCAATTTGATATCAAAATAAGATATTACTGTATGATATCAAAGCGGTTCAGGCTCTAAAAATGATATTAAAAAAAGATATCTCGTCAAGAGCTATGTTGCTTTTAATACGTCAAAAAGCCCATAAATCTAGCTAGTTATACTTATTTTTTGCGACAATAATCTAAGCGGCGATGCACTTAAAAGCTTATGTATACTGACTTTGAAGCTTATCTATCAAGTAAATCCAGTATTAATTTAATCTCTTTACTTGACACCCTATTCAAGATACAGATAGAATTCATGTATCCCAAAAATTTGCAGCTGCCCACCCTTGCGATCAATCACAAGGGTGGGCTATGCTTTGTTTATTCGAGAAGCACTGCAAATTTTTGGGAAGAAATTTTGTGCCCTCGATGAAACTTCCTCGCACCCTTAATTGAGGGCACAGCACCATGAAACATATTGATTCAGCTCGCAGCAGCGGGCAATTTTCAGATATCGATATACAACCTCATCCTGAAATCAAGAAGACTAATCATTCTCCTGATCAGCCTGGATTTGCTCTGAAGCTTGCATTTCAAGAGCATTCGATGGAGCTGAGCGCACAAGGAACTGTGGTTGCCTTATCTCTCGTCATGCTTCTGGGGATAGGGCTTTTCGGCGTTTGGCAACACATTCAGACTGTCTCTGGGGCAGCGCAAGCAACCCAGACCTACAAATAGGAAAAGTTCTGGCTTAAAGCGTCTGCAATCGTTCCATTGGGGACGGTCTCAAATACTTAAAGCCAGCGTTACTTGTCTTTACTTTTGCCTAGCCGCTAGTGTTCCCAGAAATCCTTAATGAATCGGATGATCGCAAGTGTGGCAGTCACTTATCTGAGGATATTTTACTGGGAACTAAAAATCAGATTGCACACTAATACACAAATTGAATTGTTAACGTAAGGTAGAGCAAAAATAATAAGAGAATCGCAATGTACGATAAACATTTTGAGGATTGGTTTGAAACGAAGCACCCCGCTTCAAATTTTCCTAACAAAACGGAAAGAGACGAATTGAAAGCTAACTTGTGGGGTGCGTTTGTAGAGGGAATACGCTATAAGGAAAATGATTTGAAAACAACACATCCCCCATTGTCCCCTAGAGTTTTAGAGCCTTAAATGTTTAGTCGCTCCTTAATTTCCTCAACACTCCTAACCTGTTCCCAGTCCACATCAGCAGTCTTCAGCAAGTCGATCGCTACTTGGATTAAGTGTTGAGGATAACAACGATCAGCAGGCGGAACTGGCTCATCGTTGTTATCTCTGATCGAACGCGCAGTATTGGCTAGCCAGTCCTGCTGAGAGCGGGTGATTTTGATATTCACAGTGGTTAATTTCTCCTGTTCAGCGATCGGCTGTGGCGCGACTGCTTTCGCTTTTGGTTGTGGCTCCGGCGCTGGCTTCTCTGCTGCTGGGGGTTTGGGAGTTGTGGAAAACGCTCCTAGGCTGGACTGTCCCATTCGCTTACTCATTACTTCACCTTCCAAAGCTTGCTGACTTCTTTTGCCAAGGACTTATAAGCAGCGGAGCCGCTGGACTTTGGTGCATATTCCAGAACGGGAACCTGCTGCGCAATTGACTCTGCAACCTGGATATTTTCGGGGATAGAGCTGTAGAGCAGTCGATAATTCAGATCCTCAGCCGAACCTATCAGCAGATCGTCTGCCTCCCTGGTCAAGGCAAGGCGGCGGCGGTAGCGCACCCTCAACACGTCGATCGGCTTGTCAGGAGCATCATCCCGAATGAGTCCGATCGCCTCACTCAATCCCTTAAGTGCAGCAGGTTCGCATAGAGTCGGCATCAATACCCGATCGGCGGCTAGAATCGCTTGCACCGATGCCACGCCTAGGCTGGGTGGGCAGTCCAGCAGCACAATATTAAAGTCTAAAGGTCTAATACCTTTAAGGGATGGAGTGAATAGGTCATCACTGGCAGCGAGCCGGAACATCCCAATGTCGCCAGGGATTAGACACAGGTTCTTTGTCTTAGTGGCTATAGGTGCGATCGCCTCACCGCTAGTCAGCCAGTCGATAGCTGTGGGAGTTTGCCCATCGAATCCTAGCCCGAATGAGAGTGTTCGCTGTCCATCGAGATCGATTAACAGCACCTTGCATTTTGAAGTTGCGAGAGCAGCGCCTAAATTAATGGCGGTCGTGGATTTGCCTGTTCCGCCTTTGAGGTTAAAGCAAGCGATCGTCAGCATAGATAGCTCTGATGCAGGTAGACAATCAGCTTATCGTAGTAAGGTATTAGACCTTTAGTGACCTTAGATGCTAATAGGCTAAAGGTCTAATAGGTTAATAGACAATATGAGATCTGAAAATCTCAAATCCAACTGGCACACTACCGCCTTAAACTTTTCACCCTAATAGTTTTAAAGTCCAGGGGTTTTAGTCCAACGTTAGTCCAGTCCGAAATACCGATCGCTACAGCCTATTTTTACCAGGGGGGTTCAAAGCATTGAGTAGTTGCGATGACGGCAACTACTCAAACTCAAAAAGGCTGAAACCCTTGATATTCCGTTACTGTGCCAGTTCGCTTAGTTCAGTGAGTTACGGGTATGGCAACGATTCGTGTAAAAAAGGGCCATTTGATCTGAAACCCTGATTTTGAAAGGAATTTGGGTAGTGCCCTGAAGGGAAGGTTAGAAGAATAGCGTGGTATCAAGCAAGACCTAGCTTGCGTCGTCGTGTCGCATTGTAGTGGTGCACAAAATTCCAAATGGCTGCAATGTGGTTGTCTAACTT
>JAHHHD010000063.1 GCA_019359505.1 Drouetiella hepatica Uher 2000/2452
ATTGAACACTGGTGGAGCGTGCTAAAGAATTGGATGCGACAGCGATGGGATGAGTTTGATACCTTTCGAGATTGCGTTGATGCTGCCTTTAAAGAGTGTCCTAACGTATGTGCGTAGCGCTATATCATTCGCGCCAATAAAAAAGGAGCGCCCAGCGCCCCCTTTTACGACTCGAAATGTTTTGGCTTAGCGCGCCTTAGCAGACCGCAACTCAGCCGTGCGCACCGACAGCTGCTGAGTTCCATCACCACGTTTGACTGTCACCCGGATAGATTGACCGACCTGAGTGCGATCGACCCATCCCTGCAACTGATCGGCGGTGCTGACTCCCTGCCCATCAATTTGTGTAATCACATCGCCTCGACGGATGCCGCCGTTGGCTGCGGGTGAGTCAGGCACTACACCCACCACCAGGGCACCATTCAGTTCTGGCAGCATGACGGTCGCATTGGGATCGCTATTATTTTGCTTTGCCAGATCGGGAGTCAGCGTAGCAATTTGCACACCCAGATAGGGATGCGACACCTGCTGACCTTGAATCAGCTTCGGCATAATCTCTTTAGCTTTGTTAATCGGAATCGCAAAGCCGATCCCCATGGCATTAGCGCGAATTGCAGTATTGATGCCAATGACTTCGCCCTGCTCATCCAGCAAAGGACCGCCAGAATTGCCTGGGTTAATGGCAGCATCAGTCTGGATAAAGTCTAACCGCTTGTCTGGAATACCCACTAAAGCGCTAGAGCGATTGAGCGTGCTGATGATTCCCAGCGTTACGGTGTTATCCAAGCCGAGCGGATTGCCCACGGCGATCGCCCAGTCTCCCACCCGCACCTGCTCGGAATCGCCTAGGCTCGCGATCGGCAAATCTTCGCCAGAGACATCAATCTTGACGACAGCCAGATCGGTGACTTCATCTACGCCCAGCACCTTGCCTTCCATGCGCCGTCCGTCCTTGAGGTTGACCGTGACGCGATCGGCTTGATCTACGACATGGGCGTTGGTCAAAATTGTGCCGTTTTTGTCCACAATGAAACCGGAGCCTTGCCCTTGCAGCCGCTCCTCATAGGGATTCATAGACATACCCCCCTCACCAAAGAAGCGGCGAAAGAAAGGGTCGCTGGAAAATGGGTCAGCGCTGCGGGTAATGGTGCGCTCAGTATCAATTCTGACGACTGCTGGACCCACACTATCGACGACGGCAGCAACGAAGCTAGTGCTGCTGCGAGGAATCGCTTGAGCCGTCTTGATAGACGGGGGTGAAGGGGGAACTGCTGACTGGGATACCGACTGGGGTTGAGGAGGGGCGATCGAAACTGCCCAAACAGGAGGCTGGAGTGGACTTAGAGCCAGCACCACTCCCAAAAGCATTGCCAAGATGCGAGTGATCATGCGTCGTAAACCCAAAAAGACTAAAGCTGCTTAAACTTTCAACGCGAGCTTGGCTTAGGTAAGCTAAGCTGCTGAGTTTTATTCTAGGTTGGCAGAGGAATAGATTAACAGGGGTAAGTGAGTTCGGTTAGCCACCCCCAGTAGATCGCAAGTTAGGGTTTTGTGGCGCGGAGCGCGCCACAAAACCCTAAGAACTGGATTTCAAAGGCGCTCCGCGCCTTTGAAATCCAGTTCTTAGGAAAATAGGAAGACCTTGCGATCTACTGACCCCTAGCTATTTAGGTGTAGATGCCCATACCCTGAAAGCGGCGATCGCTCTCTAGCTCAGTCGGGCAGTGCATTCTAGAATCAGCCGTTGGTTTTCCAGCGCATAGGGCTGAATGGTCAGCGCACGGCGAAAGGTTTGGATGGCGCTGCGATAGTCTGCGAGGGCAGCCAGACACAGCCCCATGCCGTGCAATGCCCCAAAGTGAGACGGGTTGAGCCTTATAACCTGCTGACAATCTGCCAGAGCCTTGTAGTATTCGCCCTGCAAATAGTAAAGCACGGCGCGCCGATTCCATGCCTCAGAAAAATCTGGCTGATCTTGAACCAGATCACTCAAGATAGATTCTGCCGCCTCAAGCTGACCTGACTCTAGGAGAATTTGGCTCTGTTTGAGCAAATCTAAGCCGTAAGCCCCTTTCTGCTGAAACCAGAGGCGCCAAAGCTCTTGGGTAGCCTGCTCTCGCACAGATTCGTCTGAGTTTTTGAGGTCGTTGAGAAGCGGCTCGATCGCAGGATTATCCATAGCTAGCAATAGGACTGGATATCTTCTCCACATTCATCAACGAGATAGCAAAGCGCCCGGAAGCGTAATCCTACAAGCTGCTCGTACAGAGGATTGAGCTTGCAGAGGGGTGGAATGTGGGCTAGAGTTCGCCCTCGGAATTTTATGTCTCGCTCGAAGGGACATTGAGCCGGAACCAGTTTGGCAATGCGGTGAGCAAGCTGGCGATCCTGAACCTCAAAGCGATCGAGCCATTGCCGAAGGGGTCTAAAGATGTCGCATTGAGGTGCGCTATTGGGAAGCATAGAAGCTGGTCGAAGTGTAGAAGAAGAACCCATAAAGTGTTGTGCCTTTCTAGTTTGCCTTCTGATGTGTAGGCTATCTCATGTGTTAGCGGTTGACGGGTTAACAGTTGACGGGTTAGCGATCGATGCGTTGATGGTCAGTGGATGGTCAGTAGAGGGATGGTCAATAGAGCTGATAATCAGCTAATCAGCGAGATTGAGCGAATGCTGCGTGGTCTAGATGTTGCGTGTACTAGGTGAAAAATCGCTCCCTATCCAGGATAGCCACAGATTCATAACATTAGGTTAAAGGAATTAAAAATCCTTCTGAATGTTCTCTGAAGCTCTGATAGATTATTCAGCCTCTCAGCCCAGTTTTATGTCGTCAAGATAACTTTACAAAATCATCTTGTCAATTTTTCTGAGTGCTAGGGACAGGCAGATAGGGATATTGCCATTGCCGACACTAAGGCGTGAAGGTGCCGAGCAGCGTGGTTTGGATATCGCCGTATATCTTGCCAAAAGGCGACATATTTTGAGAGGAAACGACAGAAACTTGCCGACTCGCCTGAGCATGATGGAATCGATCGCGTGAAAAATGAACGGCTTGAGATTGATTGACTTTCAGCACTCTGGCCAAAATATCGATTAACTGTGAGCGATCGGGGATCGCCTCAGCCTGGGCGAACTGAACCACAGAATTTTGTGGACTCTGATAGGGACTCTGAAACTGGGTAATTGCCGCCCATCCAGACAACAATAGCGTTATGGAAAGGGCACCTAAAAATCTCTCCATGCTTGCACTCCTTCAACCACACCATTGGTTCTACATATTGGTTTTACACAGAGCTTAAGAAGCGAACGAGCGTCTAATTTGCTTCGGGCATCTGCATCCTATTCACTCCTCACCTTCGGTTATGCCCTGCAATTCTCCAAAGACATGATTCTGATGTGCCAGTCTTTCTGCTGTACCGCACCTACGAGCCGGAGATATTCCCAGCATTTTTGAATTCCAAATTACTCTTCTCGCTTTCTAAGCAATGCGCTACCCTTTATGCGTCAGTTATTTGCGGGCTGATGCTATTTAGGTTGTGTTTCAAATATGTTGTTGATTTTTTTGAAAGGGGCGCTGAGCGCCCCTTTCAAAAAAATCAACAACATGTATAGACCGTCACTCTACCTGTATGACTCTACGTGCTGTGTGCAGCAGTTTTTTGGGAAATCTGCTTTCGGGGATCATCTTGGGGATCATTTGGGGATCGCTTTAAGAATGGATAATGTGACTTGCATCAAGGATTGGGCATGACTTACTCGACTTACTCAAGTACCTATTCGGATACTAGCTCCACAGATGCGCTCTATCACCCTTCTGTCATTGAGCTAGCACAGGCGGGCAACTGCCAAGCGATCGCCTACTGGATGAATAGCTTGCTCTCGGCGCAGGGGGTTGCCGTGCAGGTGCGACCTGCGGATGTCAGGTACTATCTCAAGATTTTTGTCGATTTTCAGCAGCCTGCCCGCAAAGAGGTTTGCATGAACTTGCGCGATCGCCTAGTGCGCTTTATTTGCTATCGACTATGGACGCTAAACTCACGAGAAATTTTTGGCGTACGGATTGTGGCTCGGATGAGCGGTAATTCCAAAGTGCTGTGGCAGCAGTCTGTCCGCATTAATACGCCTGCCAATAGCCAACGACTTCGCCAGATGCGCACGGCGCGACTCAACCAGCGGCAGGATAGCTTTCGCTTTCAGTTTTTGCGATCGGTGCTTTTGAGCAGCGTCACGTTAGCAGGATTCTACATTGGCTATCGCTTGCTCTATGTAGAGTTGAGTAAGGCATTGAGCAAGTTTTTTGCCGCGCAGCCCCTAGCAACCTTGGCTCATCTGCCGGAAAGATCGCAGCTTTCGCTGATGCAGGCTCAGATCAGCAGTTCTTCCCAGCACGATGTGATTACGGTACCCGAACAAGTACCCGAACAGTTTCAGGGCAAAACGGTGTTGCAGGTGGCTCCTGTCAATCAGGAGAAGGTGATGGCGCTAACGTTTGATGACGGGCCGTGGCCGGAGACGACTGAGCAAGTTTTGGATATTTTGAAGCAAAATAATATTAAAGCGACCTTCTTTATGGTGGGGCTGCATATCAAGCGTCATCCAGAACTGGCGAAGCGCGTAGCTCAGGAAGGTCATACGATCGGTAACCACACCTGGAGCCACCCGCTAGAGGATGTCAACCTTGCGGATGCCGCCTATGAAATCGATGGCATGGAAAAGCTGATTCATGAAACCACTGGCGTGAGGGCAGCACTCTTTCGTCCACCAAGTGGACAGCTTAACGGCAGACTGGCGACCTACGCCCGTGAGCGCAAGTATGCGACCACCCTCTGGTCGATCGATTCAGAAGATCACTATGTGTCGTCGCCGATCCTCATCGATAATGTGTTAAAGAATGCTCAGCCCGGTCGAATTGTATTGATGCATGATGGAGGGGGCGATCGCTCGGCAACGATTGAAGCTCTGCCACAAATCATCTCAGCTTTGCGGCACCAAGGCTATCGTTTTGTCACAGTGCCAGAACTCATGGCAATTCAAGCCAAAGATCAGGAATCTGAAGCGGATCAGGGAGATAGGCATCAGCTGAGTTGACGGGGGTATCGATACCGCAACGGCTAACCGCACTGAGCTTCAGATAGGCAAGGCACCAGGCAACTATGGTTTCTTAACTCTCTGTAAGTTCACGCTGACTCAATCGGCGTTGCTGTCGCCAGTTTGCCATATCTGACAAATCAAGACAGTGGCGGCAAATTGGATTGCTCGCTCCTCGTTCCAGCAGTTAGACGATTGCCACCACTGCCAGAGTGGACGGCTTCCTTTGCTGAGGTTGCAGCGTTGGCAAACGGCAGCTAAGTTTGACCTCACGTCTGCCCCGCCTTTCGATCGCGCCACGATGTGATCTAAGGTCAGAGAACGAGGAGTGCATCCACAGTAAGCACAGGCTCCGCCAAACCTCTGTTTTATTGATGCTTTCAGCTTGTGCTTGCCCGATCGCCGACCGAGCAATTGAAAGTCCATTGGCGCGCTCATAGGATTCCCAAATACTATCGTACTCTTCGGTGTTCTGTAATCTCGCGTACAATTGCTAACACTTCGTTCTTTCCAATAACGGTAATTCGCGCTTCTCCCATACGATCGCTATTGGGTATTCTAAATTCCACCTGTATTTCACCTGTCTTTAGCGCCCGATCAACATAGATCATGCACTGTTCGCTTAAAGGGTGAGGGAGGAACTCATTCAGATGATGCCCAACTTTATCTTGAGAGAGATAGGGAAAAGGGGCGATCGCGTCCAACTTATGATCTGAGTAGCGATCGGAATAAATGCTCAAAATTTCTCCGGCACTCGATAAGCGCATGACCAAATCAGGTGTAGACTCCATCATAGATTGCATCATCGCATGATTCATTGCTTTGCTCTGCTGAAGCTGGGCTTCTGCTCGTTTGCGATCGCTAATGTCTAGCAAAATGCCGTCAAACCAAAGCAAGTTACCGTTATGAAATACGCCTTGACGGTGCTCTGACATCCAGCGAATACTGCCGTCAGCATGAACAATTCGGTATTCCAAGATATTGGCATGGTTATCCTGCATTGCAGCTTCGATGGAGGATTCAATCAACTCAACATCTTCTGGGTGCACAATGCTGAGAAATGAGCGAGTGCGATCGTTAATAAAATCGCTAGATAGGTAGCCGCTTACATCCTGAATGCCCTCGCTAATATAGCCCATTGTATAGGAGCCATCGCACCGAAAAGCTGCTCCGGGCATATTTAGAACCAGCGATCGAAACTTTTGTTCGCTAGCCTGTAGCTCTGCTTCTAAGAGCTTGCGATCGGTAATATTGTATGCCGTTAGCATCATACGAGGTTTGCCTGAGTCAACATTGACCCGCAGCCGCTGAACGTAGAGATAAACCCAGTCATTGGCGGCTGTTTTCCATCGACATTCAATCCCGCGTTTGGCAGGTTCGATACCGTTGAGCCAGAGGCGATAGATCAGGTCAAAATCGTTGATATCCTGCGGATGAATTAAATCGAGCAGATAGTAGCCTAGCGCCTGATTCACGTCATAGCCTAAAACTTGCTCGATCGCAGGAGTAGAGTAGATGATTTTTCCAGTCTCATCTGCTTCTAGAAATAAATTTAGGCTATGGCGCGCAAAGGCTGCCCATTTTGCTTCAATGCCTGTCCGCTCGCGCTGGTTGCGAGCAATCCCTTCAGCTTCAGGAAGTTTAGCCAGCACAAACATAAGCTTCCGTTGAGGAAAAAATTGTAGGGAACACTGCACTTTTTCCTCATACAAAAGAAATGAGGCAGAATGACCTGCGATCGATCGCTGCCATAGTTCTGCCAGATTGATTGAAGTTTTGTCCGCAAAGTCGGCAAAAAAGTTGCTGCCTAGAAGCTGCACATGATCCAGAAAGGCTGAACTCAGGTAAAGAGCCTCACCCGTCTCGCTGTAGACGGCGATCGGGTCAAGGAGCTGGGTCGTGATGAAATCAAGCACAGCATCAGGTGTTCCGCCAATCGCGGAAAAGAGATCGCCCATCATTGCAAGGGTTGAGATAAGTAGCTAGGCGTTTATTAAACTAGAAGATCATTGGGTTTGGGGTGAAGGGGCAACCCCCTTACCCCTATTATTCCCGCTCATTCTTTCGATAACGCACTCTGAAGAAAAGCTGAAAAGACCTGCTGCTTCTAGTGAGACTCCCAACTACTTGAATTACGAGATGTGTAGGCCGCTTTCAGATGAGGAAGAGAATTTTGCATAATGTGCTCTTCATTCAAGTTAATAGACTCAGATGCGCGGTTGGGGAGGGATTGCATGATGTTTTTTGACGTGCTGCCCTGTAGACTCCCGTGCTGATTATTGGGCTGGCGATCGCTATCCCAAATAATCCCATCCATCCAGAGCAGATTGCCATTGCGGTCAAACGTGCGCTGACCCCGTTCACACACCTGTCGTAGCGATCCATTTGCCCGAACAATCCGATACTCTACTGAGTATGAGCCAGCTCTCATCCTGATCTTAGAAAGCAGCTTTTGGCGATCGGGCGGGTAGACGATGCTGAGATAAGAGCGGACGCGATCGTTGATAAAATCTGTGGCTGGATATCCAGTAATCTCCTCAATTTTATGGCTCAGATATCCCATGCAGTAATCGGCACTGCACCGAAACGTTGCGCCCGGAATATTCAGCGCCAATACCTTAAACCGAGTCAATTCTTCTTCTAAAATGCGGCGATCGGTGACATTGTAAGCCTGAATCAGCAGCGTACTGCTCTCCACCGATGGAGCAAACCGTTTGCCCTGTAAATAGAGATAAATCCATTCGCCTGTTTTGTGCTGCCATCGACATTCAATGCCAGGTCTACCTGTTTCCAAGCGGTTTGTCCAGGATCTAAGAGCCTGATCAAAATGATTTAAATCTTCTGGATGGATAAAGTCGGATAAGTAGCTGTCCAATACCTCATCGGCACTGTAGCCCAAAATTGGATTAATCATGGAGCTGGCATAGACAATTTGTCCGGCTAGACCGCATTCCAAATAGAGGTTTGAGCTAGTTGAAACAAATTCATGCCATTTCCCTTCAGACCAGGCAAGCGCGTGGTAGACCTTTTTGGTTTCGGTGATGTCTTCTAGCAGCACCGTTAAGTATTGGCTATCGCTTGATTGGCTATCGCTTGATTGGCTATCACTTGTAAGATTGCTGCCTATCCGACTAGAGGGAGCAGGGGTGAGTAGCACCGTCTTGTTCATCCAAATTACATCTTGATTGGCGGCAATAAATCGCTGCTCGATCGTGTAGTGAGGCAATTCGCCCGCTATGAGTCGCTGCCGTAGATCTGTGTCCAAGTCTTGGTCTTCTGGATGCACTAAATTGTCTAACGAGAGAGGCGACACATCATCAGAGCTATCATTAGAGCTACAAAACGTTTGACGAAAGCGATCGTTAAAGCGGAATCCTTGACCTTTGCAGTTCATTAAGGCGATCGCTAAGCTGGGCGTATTGAACAGTTGTGCAAAGTTTGGTTCAAGGTTTAGCTCAAAGTTTGGCTCAAGGTTTGCGGCTAGAGAATTTTGGGCGATCTGAGGGGTTTTGTACTCGGTATCAACCTTCAGCATAACGACTCCCCCTGGAATGGGCGAGTGCAGAGAGCAGCTAACAGGGTGCGGCATGAGAGGAGTCTGGAGGACAAATGTTGCCGGATCTCCCCGCAGGGCAGCACCCCAAAGAGCTTCCAGAGTTTTACCCGGTATCCAGGCTGAGAAATAGGCAAGGAAGGTTAAATCAGAGCGCGATCGCTGTACCAAAACCACAAACTTTTCGTTGGCATGGAGGACGTTTCCTTGGGCATCATACAGGCACGTGGCTGGCAAAACGTGATCGATCACAAAGCGCAAGTAAGTTAAGGCTTGCTCTTCGGGGATTCCTTTTAGCTTTAAATCCATGTGATGCTTCCTGGCGTTCTGCGGAGGTTCACGGTGATGCTGACCCTGATGACTGAGGGGTGAAACGGGTTTCGACCGTATATTCAGATCTACAGGGCTATGACAGGAGATCCGTACTTTATTGAGCCGATCTCGCGAAGCATTTATGAACTGTGCCCTTTAGAAAAGAATTGTCAAAAGAAGCTAATTAGAACGCTCTCAGCGCCAAATATTCTAATTAATCTTGTTCAGTGGGTGCAATCTGAGGCTAAACCAGGTTCTGTAAGCTGGCGCTGCTGATCCTAGGCGTGAATTTTTCTGAAAGGTCTACGGAGCATCCCTTTCAGAAAAATTTGCACTCAGGTTGAGTCATGCTCCGTAAGCTAAATCGAGTGTGCCAGTCTTATAAAGAGGAACACTCAAGGTTGAAAGGCTATCAACTCTGCTTTAATCTAATCTCAAGGCGAAGTTTTACTTCTGCGATCGCCTCTAAAGTTTAAGTATTTAAAGCTAGAGATAAGGTTTTTGCCAGGGTAGTGTCTGACGTTTTTACATTCTGATTTTTAGTGTATTTACTTAAAGTAATGGCTAGGCTTAGGGTAATAGCTAGGTTTTGATGCAAGCATAGAGCAATCTTCTGCAATCTTCTCTCAGCTCTCAGCAATTTTTCGATAGCCTATTCCTTGCCATAGATGCCCCCTCTTCGCTTCCTTTCAATAGTCTAAGGATGACAGTCTAGACTCTGCCTTTGTTTTAAACAGCGCTACCCCACGCATGTCATATGATTGACCCTCCCCCTTTTGATCGAGTCAGCGGTAACACATCTGTTACCAACTTATCTAACCAAGAAGCTGCAACTGCCCCACTGTTGCACTCACAGCTATCGGCTTTAGAAGGGCGGATGTCTCGCCATACTGAGCTGTTTGACCGAGTAACGCGGCTAGACTTTCAAACGAAGCAAACGCTCTGTCAACTGTTGCTGACTCAGCTTAGTGCAGAGCAAGCCCAGGAAGTCATTGACTTTGGCAAGTCGGAACTGGCGGCGCGAGAAGGCAAAGCTTCAAGCACGAGGAAGCCACCAGAACGCTGCACCCGGCTAGTTCTAAAAAAAGACTATTCGTTTCAGAAGCTAAACCTGGCGCATCCTACCCAATATTTTGTGTACCTGGTGCGGCGCAAGCCTAAGCTCGATCGCTATATTGGTGCACTTTTCTACGTTCCGGAAGGGGTTCCTCTCAGCTACTTCCCAGATGCGGATGGACGGATTGCTTTTACGCCGCCCAACAACATTTTTAAGCTGGTGGATTCAGAGTCTTCTCAGGTGCAGGTGGTGCGTCTAGTCGCGATCGAGCCTCCGCCTTCAGGTTACACCTTTGAGCGTGGGCAGGAAGATAGCCCTGAAATTTACCTCTCTCTCGACTATCTTGATCCGGTGAGCTATGACTTGCTCCGCTCAGAGCGATACCATTATCCGACCTGCATGTATGAAGGAGGCGAACTCGATCGCTATCGCTGGAAAGTAGAGCTGCTTGTGCTACCTCTCGATCTCCAGACTCGCTTGTTCTCTTCAGGTGCAGCTCAGCTTCCTGCTGCTCCGATAGGAACCGAGCTGCTGGCGGACGTACAGCACCATGAATCGCTGTCTGTTTCTGCACAAACGGCTCAGACTATTACTCAATTAACGGCACTGGCAGACAATGGGGCGATCGTGTCTTCGACCCCTACACCGCCCGTACCCGCAATGTCTAATATGCCTCGCCCCAAGAAATTTATCTTGACTGAGTTGCCCAAGGCAAACACCGCTACTTATTATCTGACAGAGCCTCAGCAACGTGATGAGGTGCTAGAAAGACTGCGGCTATTTGCTGCAATTAGTGAATTGGCGATGCCCCATGCCAAGTGGGTGATTGAAGGGCGATCGGATAGCGGGATTTATCGATTGACTAACAGCAAAACGAAGCGGCTCATTGTGCAGTTTGCAGCCCATGAAACGGCTGTGACGCTGCAAAACTCCTTTCCGGTGATTATGACTGCGTTCCGCGATTTAGCTCGCTCTGCGTCTCAGGCTAGTCAACGGATGACGCGAGAGCAGCAGTCTGTCATGCACAAGCTGCATGTGGAAATGGGTTTACCTCATAAGAATCCGCTGGAAATCTTGGAAAAGCTGTTTGGGGTTACATTTCGGGATACGCCATTGACATAGCTTTGGCACATTGGGGCAGAAAAGAGGCTCGAAGCAGACGACCATGTTTTTGGTGGAGCCGATGAGTCGTCCTAGTCCCTGACGGTAATGTTCTGCTTCGTTACGCTTAATTGAAGCGATCGATAAATTTGCGCCCTCCGCTGGACATGTATGGCATTACGTAATTGAGTTAGGACGAGTTATTTTTTGAGAGCCGCGCTCCGCGCGGCTCTCAAAAATAACTCATTGGATCTAAGCGCGTAGCGCTATGGAACCGAGCTGACCACATGGGCACTGTTCTGATTGAAGCAGCACCATAGCAACCGCCTTGGCGGTTAGGACGGGGACATTTAGGGTGGGGCGCGAAGCGCCCCACCCTAAATGTCTTAAGCAAACTGGAGACAGCTCTAAAAGCGGCTATCTGAAGGCAGAGCTTCAGGATGCAACTCAGCAGGGGGCAAATGAGGGTGAAGATTAGGAATGCTACATGGCCTCTCTACGCTCAGCATTAGTATTACCGTGCCTACGATCTTATTTTTACAGGGCTGGCGGTTTCACTTCTACTTCAATGAAGACAATGAAACCATTCATATCCGGTAGTTCTTAAGAGGTAAGGATTTTTAGTGGCGTAGGCAAAGCCTACGCCACTAAAAATCCTTACCCAAATACCACTACCCATATCCATGCTTAAAAAGGGAATAGAGACTGTAAATACTGGCTAGATGTGGATGCCTATGAAATCCGTGATGCTTATGCCTACAGACTATCAGCATACGATACTAGAGAAGTTCGCAAGTCATTTTGCAAAACTTTGATGACATTCCAGAAGCTTAGAAAATAGCTTTTGGAGGAATAGGTGAGTCGTCTTTGAGAGTCTTAATTGGTGCGATCGCTAAGCTCTTCGATTCTAATCTGCTGCCGACTCAATTCGCAACCTTCTTCTGTTAAAGCAAAATATTAATTTTCAATATCTAGAAGTTAAATGCTTAAGTGCAGCAATCAAGAACTCCGCTGCGAGCAGACAGAATGTGAACAGCTAACTCTTCTTGTTAATTACTTACACCCAAGGAGTGGAGAATCCACTTTATAAGATTGAAGTGATTGTCTAGTTAAGTTAATCTGCTTAATCAAAATAGTTAAACAACTATCTTATTGCTTAAATCGAGTTACTTAGAATAGCCAAAAGGGTTGAAGGAAAGAGGTTTCAATAAAATCTTGCGATCTTTAAGTAATATTAATTTTATACGTTTTTTCACTTCATTCAAGCTGAATTTATTCTTAACTCTTGTTTTATCTGCCAAATGATTTCTATCAACAAAAATCGGTGTTATCACTGTAACCATCTCTAATACACATTGTTATAAAAGATTCATACATCCCAAACAGTTATTATTGCATTCCGCTACGCATCTTGTCTTCAAACGTTTTCGATCGTAGTGAAAGAAACATTGAAGAGCGACTCACAGAAATTATTGCGATCGCAATTAATCGAGTTGATTCTACTGCTAGTAATGCTTTATATCGATTATCTTTGGATGTATTGCTCTACACATCTAAAAGGCATATTTCGATCGCTTCTCTTATTCTGTAATCACCAGAATAAGAACAGTAATAAACAGTTAACGTCTACCAATCTTCAAAGGAAAATCACAATGGCTATCAGTACCGAAAAGCTTAGCAGCATTCTACAAAACTTTGTCACTTCTACTAACGATGTTGAAGGAGCCGCACTGGTAACTCCAGATGGTCTGCCTCTGGCTGCCAGCATCCCAGGAGGCATGGATGAAGAGCGGGTATCTGCTATGTCTGCAGCAATGCTTTCACTGGGAGAACGGATTGGCAGTGAACTTGCCAGAGGGAGTGTTGATCGAATCTTTGTTGAGGGCGAGAAAGGCTACGGTGTTCTGACAAGCTGTGGTGAAGATGCTGTATTTCTCGTGCTTGCAAACCAGTCTGCCAAGCAAGGGCTATTAATGCTGGAGATAAAACGTACTTTGTCAGAACTTAAGCTTCTCTTGGCATAGGAACTAACCCTTTTACTCCTACCCTGAAAGCTTTTCAATCATTGTTTTAGCCTTGTGAAAGAGTATTTTGCGTAGAATTCTCATTCCTGCTTCAGTCAATGTTTATAGAAACATCAACGCTTTTCTATTGATTTTTGAGCGCTGAACTACATTCATACCCATCCCTAATTTGAGGTTAATACTGTGACAACATCTACCCTAATCAACACAGCTCCAGTTCGTCCTGAACTTGGCGACTTTAGCAGCATCATTTGCTTCAGAGCCGTTGTGATTGGTATTGAGGACGCCTTAGGAGAAAAAGCTGCTGCCATTGCTCTAATCTCAGCGGGTCGAGCGCGGGGCAGGCAGATTGCTGAACAGCTGGGTCTAAAGAGTAGCGTAGCCGATCTCACTGCGATCGCCGCCAGCCTCAACTTGATATTGGGAAAAGAGGGAACTCGCCTCTGCATCATAGATGAGATTACTGTAGATTCCACAATCCGTGTCTCCTGCCGAGAAACGATTTGCTCATCTGCAGAGCTACAAGGATCGAGTCGCAAGTTGACCTACACTCTGGGTGCTATCCAAGGTGCGCTGGAGCAGATGACAGGTTGTCGGCTACGCGGTAAGCAAATTGAATCAGTTCTACGCGGCAGCACCCATGATGTTGTGGAGTTTGAAATCCTTACCTAGGATTAGACCATTCAGACAATCAACAAGCCGATACACATCACATCAAGGTTGCTGAGAAGAGATGAATTTTGTAGAGGCATAGCAATGCTGTGTCTCTACAAGCGACACCCCAATATCGCTTATGGTTGAGTAAATTTTAATGGAAATTATGCGTTTGGTCGTTACTGGACCTGTAGGAGCCGGAAAGTCTACCTTCATTCGTTCAGTCAGTGAAATTGAAGTGGTAGACACCGATCGCCAAGCTACTGATGAAACGCTCCTACTGAAGAAAAGAACAACTGTTGCCTTCGATTTTGGACGACTTCAGTTCGGTCCCGATATGGCACTACATCTTTATGGAACGCCGGGACAATCTCGCTTTGACTTTATGTGGGATATTTTGATTCACAAGGCTCATGCCTACATTCTATTAGTTGCAGCTCATCGTCCTGGTGAATTTCGCTATGCTCGTCGGATTCTAACATTTATGAACCAACGTTCATCTGTGCCGATGATTATCGGCTTGACTCATGTAGATCATCCCAATGCTTGGGAGCCTGCTAACGTCGGTGTTGCCCTAGGTTATCCTAATCCCTTTGAATGTCCTCCCATTATTAATGTTAATGCAACCGAAGCAGCTTCAGTTGCACAAGCCATCATCAAGCTCATCGAGCACTCTACCTGCGAATGCCTAGTGTAGAAAGAAATTTAAGATTTAGCCTAACTCTATCTATTTCATTAGTTATGCCGCATTTGTAGAGAGCAAGGAGAAATATGGCAGTCACTGGGTATTTGGCAGAGTTCTCTTTGGCAGAACTCTTTAAGTTTTTAGAACAGGGCAACAAGGTTGGGCTATTAACCATTTGCGTCTTAGCAGACGCAGATTCCAAAGATCAAAAAAATTACTATGTTTGGTTTAACCAGGGACGCATAGTAGCAGCGGGCAATACTCTTGATCAACAAGGCCTCCTGAGATTAATCAGCCAACGGGGATGGTTAGGCGATCGCGCCGCTTCTCGTCTGGCGCAGTCCTGTATTATTAGTACTCCAATGGGTCTGTGCCTCAAATCTCAAAATGTGTTGAATGCAGAGCAGTTGAAATTACTGTTCTATGCTCAAGTGATGCAGCAGGTCTGTGCGTTATTTACCCTCAAAGATGGATGGTTTCAGTTTGATGCAAAAGTGCCCTTACCCACGGCTGAAATGACGGGTTTAAACGCCCCAGCGACTGAAGTAACGCTGGCAGGATTGCGCGCATTGAAAGACTGGTCTGCCTTAGCAGATAAGTTGCCAGAACCCACTTCTGCTTTGGTCAGCTCCATTAGTGGCAAACCTCAACAGCGTCTAAATCAATCCGAGTGGCAGATCTGGGAGTTTGTGAATGGAGCAGTGTCTCTCAATGCCATCGCCAAGCAGCTTCAATTAACGACTGAAAAAGTGCAGCAAATTGCTTTTCGATTAATTGTTTCAGGAGTTGTCGAAGAAATGCCCCTGGTGGCAGATGTTCCACAGACCACGATTAGCGCTGCATCAATGGAACCGATCGCATCTCAAAGTGGTGCAATGGGTCAAGGTGGAGCAACAAACGTCAGTCACTCCTTTTTACAGAATCTAGTTGGTTTTCTGAGAGGCAAAGCTTAGGCAGCTTGAGCTATTGTTAAATGTAGACGGGCGACAAAAAGCTTCAGGTTATGGAATCCATTGGCTAACGCTGGACGAAGACCTCTCCATCAATGGGTTGTTGAAGCTGGCAGCGATCGCTTTTGCAAAGAAACCGTTATTGACCTGACACCAATCGTTGTTACCTGATTAAAAGTTGAGATAATGACTGCTCTGTTGGTAGTAGCGATCGCCACTCTCGCAGTTATCACTACAGCTGTCATGATGGTGATCGCGCCCATCGTTGCCACAAATTCACTTGCAGTCAGGACGATCGCCCTTATTTTCATCACAAATTTATGAGGAGTGGTGAGAACAGGCGTTGCAGATATTGCTTCTCTAAAGTTTTGCTCTGAAAATTGAACGATTGTAGAAGAATCGGCTACTTTGTTTGCAGAAATTGTGCCTGAATTGCAGTAGAAAAAACGTACGGCATCAAGGGGTCAGGATCTGCAAGTGTTTGCTAGGCATGGAGCACTTCAGCAGATTGTTTCAGCCAACGGGGGGACAGCGAATACACCTGCTGTCGAGCATTTTGCCACATCCAAATGATTTCTATTCATGCTCTATGACGACTGGATCTAATCGCGATAGTGCTGCTTCGTTTCCCCCCACGGCTGCGGCTGTCATAACGATGCTGGGTTCTCCAGATCTTGCTGCCTGGTTGCAGCAAGCGCAGATTGGCTTAGCCTTCACCACTTACCAAACCAATCGACTGTTTCTGGTGGGCAGCAAGGCAGAGGGGCTGACCGTGAATGAGCGCCTGTTTGACAAGCCCATGGGTCTGTATGCCCAAGCTGATACAGGTTCCGCACAGCCAAGCCAACGCCTTTACATGAGTACCCGCTATCAGATCTGGCAATTTGAGAATCGCCTGATGCCAGAGGAGCGTCATCAGGGGGGCGATCGCCTTTATGTCCCCAGCCAGTCTTATACGACGGGTGACCTGAATGTCCATGATGTTGTGCTAGATAATCAGCAGAATCTGCTGTTTGTCAACACAGACTTTAGCTGTTTGGCGAGGCTGCAACCGGGCTATAGTTTTGCGCCAGTCTGGCAGCCGCCGTTTATCTCGAAGCTGGCTGCCGAAGATCGCTGTCATCTGAATGGGCTGGCAATGGTGGAGGGTAAAGCCACCTACGTCACGGCTTGCAGCGCTACGGACAGTGCTGCGGGCTGGCGCGACCATCGGGTAGGCGGCGGTATTGTCATGCATGTGCCCAGCAGCGAGATCATTGCCACAGGGTTGTCGATGCCCCACTCGCCTCGCTGGTACAACGGCAAATTATGGCTGCTCAACTCTGGTACAGGAGAGCTGGGCTATCTAGACGGAACGAAATTTGTGCCGATCGCCTTTTGTCCCGGCTTTGTGCGGGGTCTTGCCTTCTGGAACAACGTTGCCATCGTGGGGCTTTCCAAGCTGCGATCGCGTAGTTTGGGTGGGTTGCCCTTAGAAGAGCGGCTGGCGGCACAGGGAGCAGAGCCGCAGTGTGGACTGATGATGATTGACCTCAACACAGGGGAGACTTTGCACTGGCTGCATCTAGATGGCGTGGTCGAAGAACTATTTGATGTGGTGGTGCTGCCGGGAGTCAGCCAGCCTAGGGCGATCGGCTTGCAAAATGAAGACATTGAGCGGCTGGTGACGTTCCCTGGCTCCAATGGCTTGGTCATCACCAAGCCTACGGTCAAGCGTCCGGGTCGAGAGGCGGTGCCGCGATCGGGATTGCCGCAATCGGCTGCCGCATTAGCGCCTCAGAGTCAGGAATTCGATCCGGCGGCAATCAAGTATCAGCGGGTCTATCACCTCAATGCGGATAATCTGCTGCCCTATGAGGCGTTCACCTATCCCAGCCTGCAAACACGCTGGCAAACCCAGCCGCAGCGGGGGGAATTGCTAGGAGTCTCAGCGGCGGTGAATGGCGAGATGGTGGGGTTGGCGATCGCCGAACTGTTGCCCGACCAGACGGCAGAGCTGCTGTCGCTGTATGTGTTGCCGAGCTGCCGTCAGCAAGGTATTGAGGCACAGCTAGTGAAGCATCTGGAGCGCAGCCTTGCCGAACAAACCGAGGGTAAAGGACAGATGAAGCCGTTGGCAAATCTTGAAAACCTTCAGTAAATCGGCTTGCCTGCCTCTGGCGGCTCATGGCACAGTGAGACCGATGATGCATTTACCTTGAGACCTTGAATATGCCCACTAGAGGCAGGTCTTCACGTTTGCACCAAAAGCTTTTATCTCAAATCGATCGCGAGGTCAGCTGACCTTGAATTGCAAAGCGATCGTCTCTGAGGGTTGATTGGCTCACTATGCTCATCCGCTCTCAATGAGGGCGGGTGATGTTGGCTGAACAGGTGCAGTAGAACAGGGTGCAGTCGGGGGCGATCATCTTGCCCCATTGACCTAACGTATTTTCCTCGATCTTGATCATTACCTAAGCGAGAGAACCCCTTATGGCCACCCCCAGTTTTAATGCCCCCCTCACCAACCCCTTTGGGCTAAGCAATGCCGGGGAATTCATCACGCCCACCTTTGCCGATATCGATGGCGATGGCGACCTCGATGCCTTCATCGGCAACAATTATGGCAACACTTTGTTTTATCGCAACAGTGGCACCGCTTCTTTCCCCAGTTTTAATGCCCCCATCACCAACCCCTTCGGACTTACCGTCGTGAGTTTCAGCAAGCCCACCTTTGCCGATATCGATGACGATGGCGACCTTGATGCCTTCGTCGGCAACAATCCGGGCGACACGTTGTTTTATCGCAACAATGGCAATGCCGCTACCCCCAGCTTTGCCGCCCCCATCACCAACCCCTTCGGGCTGAGCAATGTCGGGGCTTCTAGCAGCCCCACCTTTGCCGATATTGATGGCGATGGCGACCTCGATGCCTTTGTCGGCAACCTTGACGGCAACACCTTGTTTTATCGCAACACTGGCATAGCTTCTGTCCCCAGCTTTACCACCCCCATCACCAACCCCTTCGGGCTAAGTGAGGACGATCTCAGCGCGCCCACCTTTGCCGATATCGATGGCGATGGCGACCTCGATGCCTTCGTCGGCAACTTTGACGGCACCACGCTGTTTTATCGCAACAATGGCACAGCATCTGTCCCCAGCTTTGCCACCCCCATCACCAACCCCTTCGGGCTGAGCGAGGTTGGGCTTTTCAGCAAGCCCAACTTTGTCGATATTGATGGCGATGGCGACCTCGATGCTTTGGTGGGCAACGCTGATGGCAACACGCTGTTTTTTAAGAATGCCACTCCCCGCGTCAGCATTGCCCCTGGCACCACTCCCAGCGAGGCAGGCACTACTACCCCCATCACCGGCAGATTCCTCCTCACCCTCAGCGACCCCGCTCCCGCAGGCGGCATCACCGTCACCTACAGCGTCGGCGGCAGCGCTACGGCGGGCAGCGACTACACCGCCCTCACCGGCAGCATCACTGTAGCCGCCGGTGCCACCAGTGCCGCAATTAACGTCGCGCCCCTGCTCGACAATGTCGTAGACCCCAGCGAAACGGTGGTCGTCACCCTCACCGCCACCCCCACCTCGTCCTACACCCTGGGTACCACCCGCACCGCCGTATTGCGGATCGCCGACCAAGTGCCGCTCAACTTTGCTGCCCCCCGCACCAACCCCTTCGGGTTGAGCAATGTCGGGTCTTTCAGCAGCCCCACCTTTGCCGATATTGATGGCGATGGCGACCTCGATGCCTTTGTCGGCAACCTTGACGGCAACACCTTGTTTTATCGCAACAATGGCAATGCCGCTACTCCCAGCTTTGCCGCCCCCAACCCCTTCGGGCTGAGCGATGTCGGGCTTGCTAGCAGTCCCACCTTTGCCGATATTGATGGCGATGGCGACCTCGATGCCTTTGTCGGCAACCTTGACGGCAACACCTTGTTTTATCGCAACAATGGCAATGCCGCTACCCCCAGCTTTATCGTCCCCAGCCCCGACCCCTTTGGGCTGAGCGATGTCGGGAATTTGAGCAGTCCCACCTTTGCCGATATCGATGGCGATGGCGACCTCGATGCCTTTGTCGGCAACCTTGACGGCAACACCTTGTTTTATCGCAACAATGGCACAGCATCTGTCCCCAGCTTTGCCGCACCCAGCCCCAACCCCTTCGGGCTAAGCGATGTCGGGAATTTGAGCAGTCCCACCTTGGTCGATATTGATGGCGATGGCG
Source organism: Drouetiella hepatica Uher 2000/2452 (assembly GCA_019359505.1). GTDB lineage: Bacteria > Cyanobacteriota > Cyanobacteriia > Elainellales > Elainellaceae > Drouetiella > Drouetiella hepatica. The sequence goes on from JAHHHD010000063.1 coordinate 19,641, forward strand.
ACCTCGATGCCTTTGTCGGCAACCTTGACGGCAACACCTTGTTTTATCGCAACAATGGCACAGCATCTGTCCCCAACTTTGCCGCACCCAGCCCCAACCCCTTCGGGCTGAGCGATGTCGGGAATTACAGCAGTCCCACCTTTGTCGATATCGATAGCGATGGCGACCTCGATGCCTTCATCGGCAACGTTGACGGCAACACACTGTTCTTCGAAAATGCCCCTACCGTCAGCGTCACCGCAGGCAGCAACGCCGCCGAACCAAATACTCCCGGCAGCTTCACCCTCACCCTCAGCCAAGCCGCGCCCGATGGCGGCATCACCGTTAGCTACAGCCTCAGCGGCACCGCCACCAACGGCAGCGACTACACCGTACCGGCAACCACCACCATCGCCGCAGGACAAACCACCGCCACCGTCACCGTTACCCCAATCGACGATGCCTTGGTCGAGGGCACCGAAACCGTTACCCTGACCCTCACCGATGCCGCCCGCTACAACCTGGGAGCAACCACTGCCGCCACCATCAACCTGACCGACAACGACATCATTCCTGTAGTAACGATCGCTGCCACCGATGCCAGTGCGGCTGAGGCAGGCAATAACCCTGGCACCTTCCGCTTCTCGCGTACCGGGTCTACCGCCAGTGCCTTGACGGTAAACTATGCGATCGCTACAGGAGTGGGTCAAGCTATCGGTGTTGACTACACTCCCGTCTTAACCGGCAGTGTGGTGATTCCTGTCGGGCAGACCTTCTTCGATGCCACCCTTACCCCGGTCAATGATGCTCTGATTGAGGGCAATGAAACCGTCACTCTGACCCTGATTGATGCTCCAGCCTATGACCTGGGTGCTGCTGCCACCCAAACCGCTACAGTGACGATCGCCGATAACGACACCGCAGGCTTCACTCTCTCGAAAACCACCGCTACCGTCTCTGAATCGGGCACCACCGATAGCTTCAGCGTGGTTCTTAACGCTCAGCCCACTAGCAACGTAGTGTTCTCCATAACTGCCAGCGATGCGACTGAAGCCAGTGCTGCTCCTGCGACACTTACCTTCACTAATGCCAACTGGAACGTTGCTCAGAATGTCACGATTACCGGAATTGATGATGCCCTGATCGATGGCACTCAAACCTCAAGCGTCACCGTCAGCGTGGTCGATGCCAGCAGTAATAATGCCTTTGATGGGGTGGCTGACCAAGCGGTGAATGTCACCACTCTAGACAATGACCTGCCTAGCCTCAGCATCAACAGCGTCAGCGTCGCCGAGGGCAACAGCGGCACAACAGCAGCCACCTTCACCGTGACGCTATCCCAAGCCGTGAGTCAAGCCGTCACCGTCAGCTATGCCACGGCAAACGGCACGGCTACCGCTGGAAGCGATTACACAGCGATACCACTCACACTGCTGACCTTTAACCCAAATGACACTGAAGAGACAATCACGGTGAACATTACTGGGGACACTACCTTTGAACCTGACGAAACGTTCACGGTGACTTTGGCAAGTGCTACGGGAGCGACGATCTCTCAATCTACAGGTACAGGCACGATCCTCAATGATGATGCCGTGCCGATTAATGTCATCAACGGTACGGCAGGACGAGATACGTTAGTCGGAGGTACGGGCAGTGACTTGATCACCGGATTTGCCGGAGCCGATGTGCTGAGTGGGGGAGGCGGCAGCGACCAGTTTGTTTACACCAATATCCGGGACGCAGGGGATACGATTACCGACTTCACCGTGGGTCAAGATCAGATCGTATTGACGCAGCTTTTGCAAAGTCTGAATCTCAATCTCAGCTATGCCAGCGCCACCAGCAGCGGTTACTTAGCGTTTGCGGCTCAAGGCAGCAATACGGTGGTGCAGTTTGATGCGGATGGCACCGGGGCAGGACGGGCAAGTGCGCTGGCAATCGTCCAGAATCTCTCTCCAACCACTCTCAATAGCAGCAGTAACTTTGTGGTTTAGAGGATGTTTGAAAAGTGCCGATTGCGACTCGAACAGCCCCCTAAATCCCCCAATTCTGGGGGACTTTGAACAAGAATTGGCTTGAAAGTCCCCCAGAATTGGGGGGTTGGGGGGCGAATGCAGAACTTTTGATACTCTTCAAACATCCTCTTAGACGGCATTGAAGAGCGTTTCACTGAAATTTATATATAGCGCTACGAGAACGAGTTAGGACATTATTGTAGAGGTAGAGAAGCGTTCAAATACGACTATGCCTGCTCCTTACAGTTACGACCTGCGCCAAAAAGCAATCGAAGCCGTTAAAGGCGGTGAA
>JAHHHD010000008.1 GCA_019359505.1 Drouetiella hepatica Uher 2000/2452
CTTGTAGAATATCCATACTGCTACCTCTCTGGTGCTGGTTTTCGATATCTGCACCCTAAACTGAGAGGTAGCTTTTTGTCTACACAACCCGATCTAATTTGCTCTCGCAAAACTGTCTGAACTATTGTTATAGCTATAGCCAGCCTAGTTAGGACGTAAACTATAAGAATTCCCCTAGACCCCATCCTCGTCCAATGGCTCAACCCTATAGTGATGATTTCCGGCAAAAAGTGATGGAAGCGATTGAGTTGAACGGGTTTAAGAAAAGTGAGGTGAGCCAAATGTTCAATATCAGTCGCAATACGATTAACTTATGGTTCCAGCGTCGAGCCGAAACAGGGGATGTCAAACCCAAGCCGAGACCAACCTCCTCCTCAACAGCCAAAATCACCGATTGGGAGAAGTTTCAAGACTTTGTCAAAGAGCATGGGGATAAAACCCAGAGCGAAATGGCAGAGTTATGGGAGGGGGAAATCAGTCAACGAACCCTTTCGCGGGCATTGGAGAAGATTGGGCATAGCCGTAAAAAAAAACATACGGATATAGCCAACGCGATGAAGCTAAGCGGGCAGACTTTATAGCTCAACTGGAAGACGCTAAAGCGCCTCACTTGATCTATGTGGATGAATCGGGCAGGGATGAACGCGATAATTATGGCTACGGGTACTCTCCAGTGGGGGAACGCTTCTACGACCTCAAATCGGGTCGGCGGCAGGGGCGGGTGAATATGATCGCCGGGTACCGCAATGATCAACTGATTGCCCCTTTTACGATCGAGGGAGCCTGTAACCGGACTGTGTTTGAGACTTGGCTCGAAACCTGCTTGATTCCAGTGCTACAACCGGGTGAGTGGGTGATTGTCGATAATGCGACGTTTCATCATGGCGGTCGCATTGCCCAATTGATTGAAGAGGCAGGGTGCAAACTCGTTTATCTGCCCCCCTATTCGCCAGATCTCAATCGGATTGAAAAGTGTTGGGCTTGGCTGAAGAGTCGCATTCGCAAACTCTTACGCGACTCGGATAATTTGCGCGATGCGATGGAATCCGTTCTCAAACAAGCAGTGTCCTAATGGAGGTGGCTACCGCTATATCTGCGACGATGGCTCGACCGATCGCACCCTCGACATCGCCCAATCCCACGCCTGTCAAGACGATCGCAGGTTTTAGAGTTTGAGTGCAATTTATTGAAATTTGTACGCCAGATTCCATTGAGGTACCAGATCTATATTTTTTAGGTATATACCAGTTCCCATGTTTTTACTCCAGAGCGAGCAACACTTCAGGGATTTTAATTCCGTCGTTGCCGGAAAAACTTTTGAAACTCCACTGCCCAAAATCCGATCGTGCTGAGGCTCAAACAGATCGCTAAGTCTTCAAGTGGCAGAGCTTGGGTATGGAAAAATTCCTGCATCCACGGCACGTAAATGACGACTATTTGCAGAACAAAAGTCGTCAAAACGGCAATCAGCAGTGGCTTATTGGTCAAAAATCCGCGACGCATCAGCAGCTCTCGATCAGAGCGCATAGCAAACGCCAAACTCATCCGAGAAAAGGCAAGGGTGACAAATACTAGAGTTTGCCAATTTTGCCAGCCTGAGGTAAAGCCATGATAGCCCAGCCATAGGAACGCAGCTCCCATCAGCGTCCCGACCCAAATAATATCTCTACCAATGCCTCGACTAAAAACGCTTTCACCCGGTGAATAAGGTGGACGCTTCATGACATTATCTTCAGCAGGTTCCACACTCAGGGCGATCGCCAATAGCCCATCCGCCAGTAGATTAATCCAGAGAATCTGAATCGGCTGAAGCGGCAACGGCATCGCGAACAAAGGTGCGAACAGCATAATTACCACGCCGCTCACGTTACCCGTCAAACTATAGCGAATGAACTTGCGAATGTTATCGTAGATGACCCGCCCTTCCTCTACAGCCGCCACGATCGTCGAAAAATTATCGTTGAGCAACACCATATCGGCAGCCTCCTTGGCAACATCGGTTCCGGCAATTCCCATTGCCACGCCGATGTCAGCCTTGCTCAGAGCAGGCGCATCGTTGACCCCATCCCCTGTCATCGAAACAATCTGTCCCCGATTTTTCAGTGCCTCCACAATTCTCAGCTTCTGATCCGGCGAGACCCGCGCATAGACCGACACCGACTCCACCTGTTCCTCCAGCTGCTGAGGCGAGAGTTGCGAAAGCTGTTGTCCAGTCAGATATTTTCCGTCTTTAGAAATCGTCAACTCTTCAGCAATATGTTGCGCCATCAGCGGATGATCGCCCGTGATCATCACAGTCCGAATGCCCGCCTCAGCGCAAGTTTGCACAGACTGCTTAGCTTCAGGTCGCGCCGGATCAAGCATTCCCACCAGCCCTACATAGGTCAACTCTTGCTCGATCGCTCCCTGCGCCCCTTTCTCCGGCAACTCTTGAAGCAGCCGAAAGGCTACACCCAAAACGCGAGTTCCGGATGCAGCCAGCTTATCGTTCGCCTCTCGAATCCGTTTCTCCCAGCTTGCATCCAGTGGCTCAGTCCGATTGCCCGTCCACACCTGACTCGACTGTTGCAGCAACCCATCAACTGCCCCTTTCGTAAACACAATGTAAGCAGAGACAGGCAGTTCAGAAAAATTGCCTAGCTGCTCTTTCAGAGGAGACTGAGACCCCTTCACATCGCTGAAGCGATGGACAGTGCTCATGCGCTTGCGATCGGAATCAAAAGGCACTTCTGCCACCCGTGGAAAGAGCTGTTCTAGAGCAGACTTCTCCAGACCCATCCGATCTGCCGCCACCACTAGCGCAATTTCTGTCGGATCGCCGATCGCCCTAGAGGCTCCATCTTCCTGCGATTCAGCGCCCGCATCACCAGCCAGCATAGCGTTGTTGCACAGAGCGCTACCGACTAGAGTAAGGGCAATCGGCGAATCTAGTTCTGAACCTGATCCGGGCTGAATAGTAGACTCCCGACCATCCATCAGTGAAGTTACTTGAGCAAAGCTCTCCTTCAGATCTACCTGATGTCCAGCCAGCGCTAGAATCGTTACCGTCATGCGGTTCTCAGTCAAGGTTCCGGTCTTGTCCGAACAAATCGTCGTGACAGAGCCGAGCGTTTCCACCGCAGGCAGCTTGCGGATCAGCGCCTGTCGCTTCAACATCCGCCGTGCCCCGATCGCCAGTGCAATCGTCACCACCGCAGGCAACCCTTCTGGAATCACCGCCACGGCAAGACTCACAGCCGTCAGAAACATGTCATTAAAATTTTCCCCTCGCAGCAGCCCAAACGCAAAAATGATGGCCACCAAAGCGATCGCCGCCAACGCCAGCCGCTTACCCAACTGATCCAAGCGCTTCTGCAAAGGAGTTTGCTGTTGTTCAACAGACTGCATCGAATCCGCAATCTTGCCCAACTCCGTGCCCATGCCCGTCTCAGTAATAATCGCTTTGCCACGCCCATAGGTAGCAATAGTGCCCATAAACACCATGTTGTAGCGATCGCCCAGGGGTAGCTCCTCGCCCGACAGAATTTCCGCACTTTTTTCGATCGCCACCGCCTCGCCCGTGAAAGCAGACTCTTGAGTGCGGAGATTGATGCTTTCTAGCAATCGACCATCTGCCGGAATCTGATCGCCATCCTCAATTTGAATCAAATCTCCCACCACTAGATCGCGAGCCTCAAGCGATTGCCACTCATGCGATCGACAAACTCGTGCCTTGGGCATTGCCATCTTTTTTAGCGCCGCAAACTCCTGACCCGCCTGATACTCCTGCGTGAAGCCCAAAATAGCGTTGAAGACGACGATCGCCATAATCGCAACGGCATCCTGCAAATCACCCAGCAGCGCCGACACCACAGCCGCCACAATCAGTACCACCACCGTTGTGGCAATCAATTGCTCCCACAGCATCAGCCAAGGGCTTTTAGGAGGCTGTGCCGTCAGTTCATTTGCTCCCTGCTGCGACAATCGCTGGTTAGCCTCATCTGTACTCAGTCCGCCAACGCTATCTGTGCCAAGTTGCTGCACGACCTGAGATGCTTCAAGCTGATACCAGTCACTCATGAGGCTAGTAAGGAGGGGAAATGTTTGCCACTTAGATTAAACCACAAGTATTCTTGGCGCTTCTGGCTAGAGAGCGAGATGAAATCAGATTTCCTTAAAGCTGTTTACAATTCTTAAACATTACGTTACATTTATTTACATAAGAGCTGAAAGCAATCCAATCAGAGCGAGAAAAAAATCATGAGAAGTGGCGTTGTAACTGAAGAACAAGGCAGACAAAATATCTACGCGGTTGAACCTCAGGTGTATATAGACGCTGAGTCTCGCGTTGGATTCACCGAATATGCCGAAATGTTAAACGGACGCTTGGCAATGATCGGTTTTGTATCCATGCTGGCGTTAGAGGTTGTTACTGGTCATGGTCTTCTGAGCTTGCTTTCCAGCCTGTAGTTTTCTACTTCCCTACTCATAAAACTCTGAGAAATACCCTCGTTAATCTCATCTCCCAATTTTGCGAAGCTTTGGTAGACATGAATGTCTACCAAAGCTTTTTTAGTGACTGTGCTCTTTAGCAGATGTATTCGTTTGTTGGGAAGAAGACTAAGCTGGGGAACTGTAGGCTGGGGAACTGTAAAACAGCGGCAATGCCACCCAAGAACCAGCGCTATGAGACTTCGGAAACCTAACTGGATAGCATTCTGCAACCGAGCCTTGCTCCAGAGAAAAACCACAAGGATACGATCGCCTCGTTACCGACAACTTTGGCTGACTATCTTCAGCGTCTTAGTTATGGCGATCGCCCTACCGAGCATAGCCACCGATCGCCCAATTCAGCCTTGGCGAAAAGCTTCAGCAAACCCTCCTGCCCTGAGCCAATCTGCCACAGATACCGCTTTTCTCCTGCATCAAGGCAAGCAGCGCTACGAATCTGGACAGTTTGCTGAAGCAGCTGAGCTGTGGCAGCAGGCGGTTATCAGCTCACAGATCATAAACTCACAAAACGATCGCCTCAATCATGCGATCAGCCTCAACTACCTATCTTTGGCACAGCAGGCTCTAGGCAAATGGGATGCGGCGAGTCAAGCGATCGATAGCAGCCTGACGCTGCTGCAATCTAATTTAAGTCCAGAAGCAAAACTCCCAGAAGCAAAACTCATTCTGGCTCAAGCCCTCAATACTCAGGGTAGCCTTCAGTTTGCGCGAGGTCAGACCGAGACAGCACTTGAAATCTGGCAAAGAGCAGAACGCACCTACACTGAATTGGGCGATCGCTTCGGCACCTGGGGCAGCCAGCTCAACCAGGCTCAGGCTCTGCAAGCTCTAGGACTATTTCAAAAGGCACAAGCCTTGCTAGAGCAGGTAAATCAGCAGCTTCAGGCTCAGCCTTCAGCGCTAGCAGCAGCAACGCTCCGTAGCCTAGGTTCCCTCTGGCAAGAGATGGGCAACTTATCAGCCGCACAAAATGTCCTACAGCAGAGTCTAGCCATTGCCCAGCAGCTCCATCTTCCTGCCGAAATCAGTGCCGTGCAGATTAATCTGGGCAACACGCGACGGGTGCTCAATCAACCCGAAGCCGCCCTACAGTCCTACCAACAAGCCGCTGAAATTGCTCCAGGAGCGATCGCCCGTCTAGAAGCTCAAGTCAACCAGCTCAGCTTGTTGCTCGATCTCAAGCGTCAGTCCGCAGCGCAAGAGCTAATCGAGCAAATTCAGCCCCAGCTAGATCTCCTGACGCCCAGCCGCAAGGGTATCTATATCCAGGTGAATTTTGCCATAAGCTGGGGCAAATTTTTGGCTAGCAACGCTCCGCAGCGCAGTCAGCCTCAGCATAATCATCTCTTGCCAGTTGCCCGCCATCTTACAACGGCTCTCCAACAGGCGCGCACCCTCCGCGATTCCAGAGCCGAATCCTATGTCTTAGGAGAACTAGCCGCCTTATACGAACAAACTCATCAATGGCAAGAAGCTCAGCAGCTTACCCAGCAGGCTCTGCTAATTGCGCAATCCCTCAATGCCCCTGAAATCACCTATCGCTGGCAATGGCAGCTAGGGCGGCTACAAAAACAGCAGGGCGATCGCTCCAGCGCCATAGCCGCCTACACAGATGCCATGCACCTTCTCAAATCCCTTCGTAGCGATCTGGTTACAAATAATCAGAATGTTCAGTTCTCCTTTCAAGACAAAATAGAACCCATCTACAGAGAATTAATTAATCTACTCGTGGAGGGCGATCGCCTGAGCCAAGCCGATCTTAAGCAGGCACGCGAAGTTATTGAGGCACTGCAACTCGCAGAACTCAACAACTTCTTTCGATCGGCTTGCCTAGATGCCCATCCCAGCCAAATTGATCAGGTTGATCCCACAGCAGCTGTGCTCTATCCGATCGTTCTGGTCGAGCGTCTAACGGTGATCCTATCTTTGCCAGAGCAGCCGCTCACTGCCTACAGCAGCCCCATCTCCCGGCAGCAGGTCGAGACAGTTTCCGAGAATATGCTGGAATCCCTAAACCCTCTCTTCGCGGATTCCGAGCGTCTGCGCCTCTCTCAGCAAATGTATGAATGGCTAATTCGTCCAGCAGAAACTGCTCTAAAACAGAGTGACATTAAAACGCTGGTTTTTGTCTTAGATGGCAGTTTGCGCAACTTGCCGTTAGCAGCCTTGTTTGATGGAAAGCAGTATCTAGTAGAGCAATACAGCATCGCCATCACGCCGGGATTGCAGTTACTGGAGCCACGATCGCTCACCTCAAAACAGCGGCTTGAAGTGCTAATCGGCGGCATTACAGAAGCTCGTCAGGGGTTTGTAGCTCTGCCCGGTGTCGCCCAAGAATCTGACCAAATTGCTTCCGAGCTGACAGCAAACGTTCTGCTCAACCAAAAGTTTACCTACAGAAATCTGCAACACCAGGCGCAGGAAACCGCCTTTCCGTTAGTGCATCTGGCAACCCATGGTCAATTTAGCTCTGAATCTAGCGACACTTTTCTGCTGACCTGGGACGATCGCCTCACGATTGAAGAACTTCGAGAACTGCTGCGATCGCGTGCTGAATCCAACGCAGCGCCCATTGAACTACTGGTTCTCAGCGCTTGCCAAACGGCAGAAGGCGATCAGCGGGCGACTTTAGGGCTGGCAGGTTTAGCGGTGCGATCGGGCGCACGCAGCACTCTAGCCACCCTCTGGTCAGTCAACGATGAATCCACCGCTAAACTCATGGTGCAGTTCTACCAAGCGCTGACTCAGCCAGGACTCAACAAATCTCAAGCGCTTCGCCAAGCCCAGCTCGCATTGCTCAAAAATTCTCAATATGCGCACCCATACTATTGGGCACCCTTCATTCTGGTGGGAAACTGGCTCTAATCCATACTAAAGTGCAGAATTTATATGCGTGTACTCTCTTAGATTTAGGTATAAAATAAATTAACAAGATGCAAAATATACGCTAATTAGCTCAAGACTTGAACTTTCCTTTAAGGCTATTCTAGTAGTCTCCTGAAGCGTTATCTACCGTATATGGACAAGCTGAAGCAGTCATCTTTATCAGTATCTATTTTAACTAGCTTCTGGCTTGGAGGGCTGCTGTTTTCTATGCTGCCTGCCTATGCCGGATCAACGGTAACATTCAATCCTCCCCGTGGGGGCGCACCCCAGCAAACCAGGGGCGGCGCCTCCCGTGGCGATACCGAACCTCAACTGATAGCGCTGACCCCCCATTCCGCCTCTGGTCTGACGCTCAAAGCCTACCCAACATTTTTTGTCTATATCCCCCCGACTGCTGCACAGAAAGCTTTTTTTAGCTTGCGGGATGAAGCCGGACAGGTGACTTATCAAACTACCCTTTCCATTGCTGATCTGCCGATCGCCTCAGGCGGTATCCTGCGCGTTGATCTGCCTGATAATGCACCTGCCCTACAAGTTGGTAAATCTTACCAGTGGGGAATTGCCCTGCTTACCTCTGGAAAATTAAGACCCGACAGCCCCTTCATCACGAGCTGGATTCAACGTAGACAGCCTTCCACAATAATTGCTGATGCTGAACCCTCTCTAGAGAATGCCGCTCTCTATGGCAGCTCTGGAATTTGGTATGATGCGCTGTCTACTCTAGCCGATTTGCGGCAGCAACAGCCTAACGATGTCGAACTCACCACAATCTGGCAGAACCTTCTAAACTCAGCCGAACTCAACTCTGTCCCTTCGGCGCTTTTGCTCAAAGCTCCATAAATCAGCACTTCTCAATTCCTGAATTCAGTTGTGGGCAGTTCTCGAAAAATAATGACTTACAGCAATTTTCAATTGCATAAGCCATTATTTTTTAGAAGCCTTGCAGAGCGCGGCTTCTAAAAAATAACCCACCCTTAACCCAGCGCAAAGCGCTGTAAATATTACTCTAAATACTACTATTTAGCTGTGAATCTAGGCTCAGAGAACTGTTCCTCAACAATGGGTACTCTAAGAGCAGAGAATCGGGTTGTCAATTGAGTATGGGTCAAAACAGCTGGCAGAGGCGGCGACGATCGCTCAAGCAAACCTTGCGGCAGGAGTGGCAAAGTCTGGCGATCGCACCCACCGTGGCACTGCTAATCATCGGACTTAATGGGTTAGGCTTTCTGCAAGGGTCAGAATGGGCAGTCGTTGACCAGTTTTTTCGCTGGCGATCGTTTCCGCCTCTAGACGATCGCATTGTTGTGATCACAGTCGATGATCAGGACAATACCCAGATTGGTCATTGGCCGATTCCAGACGAAGTCTTAGCAGAGGCGCTCCTCAAAATTGAGGCACAGCGTCCTAGATTTGTAGGTCTAGATCTCTACCGAGACTTATCCGTTGGCTCTGGGCAGGATCGCCTAGAATCTGTATTCAAATCAAACCCAAATTTAATTGGAATTGAAAAGCGATTTGGGGGACAGCAAGTTCCTCCGCCCAAAGCTTTAGCACAACTAAACCAAACAGGCATCGCTGACCTCATTGAAGATGCTGACGGCACAGTGCGTCGAGGATTAATTTCTGCTAGGGATGATCAAACGGGGCAAGTCTACCTCAGCTTGAGTGCTGTCATAGCGCTTAAGTATTTAGAAAGCGAAGGGATACAGTTGGAACCCATAGAGGGTACATCTCAGCTCAAGCTAGGTCGTGCTCACTTTTCTGCATTCAGCGGTAACGATGGAGCCTACGTAAACGCAGATGACAGTGGCTATCAAATTTTAATGAACTGGCAAAACCTGCCCTCACAGTTTCGCACCCTCTCTATGACGACCGTACTGAAGGGAGAAATTCCGCCCAACCTTTTGCGCGATCGCATCGTCTTAATTGGCTCTACCACCGAAAGTACCCATGATTTTTTTTGGACTCCCTACACGACCAGCCGCATCAACAAACTTAATCGGATGCCGGGCGTTTTTATCCACGCAAACTTAATCAGTCAAATTCTTAGAGCCGCGCTTGACGGTCAACCTTTTATCCAGGTTATGCCAGATTGGGTAGAGCAGACCTGGATTCTACTTTGGTCATTCATCGGGTGGCAAGTGAGCCGATATGGGCTGCAAACCAACGGATTCACTCAATGGCTGTTTTACGGCAAAACCATTCTGTTAACCCTGGGAGTTGGGGGCGGACTGGTGTTCATCAGCTATCTGCTGTTTCTAGGAAGTCTGTGGATTCCAATAGCTGCCCCCCTGTTGGGTTTAACCTTCTCAGCATTGGTCAGTATTGGTTTGCATAATCAAAAACTTCAGCATCTTGCCTACATCGACAGCCTGACTCAGGTTGCCAACCGCCGCTACTTTGATCAATTTCTCGCAGAGCGATCGCATACTGTCGGAGATTTATCCGTCATCTTGTGCGATATTGACTGCTTCAAAACCTATAACGATACCTACGGGCATCAGGCTGGAGACGACTGCCTCCAACAAGTTGCTACGGCTCTACGGCAAGCAGTCCGCAAATCTGATCTGGTCTGCCGCTACGGCGGAGAAGAATTTGCAATCATCCTGCCTTACACCGATCTCACCCTAGCAGCGCAGGTTGCAGAGCGAGTCCTGAGCAAAGTCCGATCGCTCAACATGGTTCACATCAACTCGCTTGCTCAGCCCTACGTGACATTAAGCTGTGGCATTGCCTGGGTTGCCATTAGCAAACAGCATCTACAGAGTCCCGATTGGTCGCCTGTGAGCCTACTGGCAGAAGCCGATGCAGCGCTGTATCAAGCCAAAACCAGTGGACGCGATCGATATGTCATTCGCTGTTAGGCACTGCTTAATCGGGGGATAAATTTTTTGAGAGAGGGGTGCCCCTCTCTCAAAAAATTTATCCCCACAATCAGCAACATTCGCTGTTAGTCTTTAATCGAATTGCGCTCCCAGAAGACGCCTTCGGCATAGCCTTGAATTGTTTTATTCTGATCAGCGATCGCCAATCTCTTTTCTGCCATACAGCCATACAGCGGGTCAAGTTCGACTCCAACATAATTTCGTCCCGTTTTCTTCGCCACCACGGAGGTCGTTCCTGATCCCAAAAATGGATCAAAAACCCAGTCATTCAGATTGGAGCTAGCAAGGATAATTTTGGCTAAGAGCTTCTCAGGCTTTTGTGTCGGATGATCGGTGTTTTCGGGCATCGACCAGAAAGGAATTGAAAGGTCAGTCCAAAGATTAGAAGGATGGGTGAGGCGATAGTTGCCGTTCTCAGTCTTCTCCCAATCTTTAGGACTGCCCGTAGCATCCGTGTAAGGCGCGATCACTTTTCGCCTCAGCTTCACCGCCTCTAGATTAAAGGTGTACTGCTCTGAAACCGTACAAAACCAGATTTGCTCAGAGCAATTTTTCCAGTTTGCCTTAGCGCCTCTGCCCTTCTCCCGCTCCCAGGTGATGCAGTTGCGAATCGTCAGGTATTGCTCCGCCACAAGCTGAATTGCCGCAGACGATCGCCAGTCGCCGCAGATATAGACCGAAGCCGTAGGCTTGAGAATTCTCAGCAACTTCGGCAACCAGGATTCTAGCCAGGTTTGGTACGCTGCTAGCGATCGCTCCCGAAAACGCTCTGTGCCAAAAGATTTGGTTAGGTTATAGGGCGGATCAATGAACAGCAAATCGACAAATTGGGTAGGCAGCCAGTCAAGAATTTTAAACAAATCTTGGCTGATGGTTTTATTTTGCAGATCAGGGGGGGCGATCGCGCCTTCTAGCTTCAAGAGCCGCTGAGTGTAGCGCTGTATTTCTTCTGTGGATAACGTCAATGTCCGGTTTCGAGGCGCTCTGAGCTTTTCATTTGGCTTAGCATCTGGCTTTTCATCAGTCATTCTGGCTCCTCATCACCCACCGGATCGAATACCACTATGAATAGCGCATCAGGAGTCAGTCGCTTCAAAGTTGTGGCATATCCATCAGCATCAGAGCGGCTGTGGAAACGGGCAACGACAATGCGCTGCATTTTGGGCAGCAGCCGAATTACCGCCCAGTGATGGAGGCAATCCCTATATCGGGACGCTTCGCGAACGCGATAGGTCATAATAAATTTGTCTCCAGCAGAATATGGAGCCTGAGCCAGCACCCCGGAGCCTGAGAAACTTGGGAGTGCTGGCTTTCAGCTATTTTTGAAATCAATGTTCATCACCTTGAACAGCTTAATCATACCTCAAGCGTTCATCACCTTGAACATTTACTTAGTCAGAAGCCTCTGACACTATATGAGGCATGGGAAGAGCCGGAAAAGCTTTAAGACAGGTGCTTGAAACCTATGGTATTAGCCAAAATCGGCTAGCGGTAACTATGGGCGCTGGGCGATCGACCGTTCATTACTGGTTCAACAACACGCAAGATCCAACGGCTGAGTCACTTCTTCAAATCATTGAAGCGCTCCAAAAAATCGATGAGGCTGCGGCTAAGGATTTTGTTAGGCTTTATTTGGGCGATATTATTGACATTATTGAAGGCGAAGCTTCCGAAGACGATCAAATGTAGATGCCTCACTATGTCTCCACGCCTGCGAGTCACTGTTACTTTGCCAGAAGATATTTATCAAGCTCTGACAGAATAAGCTTTGCGCGATCGCCAAGAAGCATCAGGCGAAACGAAGGACGATCGCCCTGCTTAAGATTAGCGATCGCTCCTTCAACCCTTCAAAGTTGTACAATTGTCGGTTGTATTTGGGCGTGAACCTTGATCGAACGCTACACCCTGCCCGAAATGGGCGATTTGTGGACGGAAAACTATAAGCTGAAAACCTGGCTGCAAGTAGAAATTGCGGTGTGTGAGGCACAGGCAGAGCTGGGCTACATTCCCGCTGAGGCAGTGGAGACGATCAAGGCGAAGGCAAATTTTGACGCGGCGCGGGTGCTAGAAATTGAGAAGGAAGTCAAGCATGACATGATCGCCTTCCTCACCAACGTCAATGAATATGTGGGCGAAGCAGGACGCTACATTCACCTGGGCATGACTAGCTCTGATGTGCTAGACACGGCTCTGGCGCTACAGCTCGTCGCTAGTCTAGATGTGATTATGACCCATGTAGAGCGGCTGATTCAGGCGATTCGCTATCAGGCGCAGCAGCACCGTGACACTGTAATGATTGGGCGATCGCATGGCATCCACGCCGAACCCATTACCTTTGGCTTTAAGCTGGCGGGCTGGCTGGCGGAAATGTTGCGCCATCGCGATCGCCTCTGCGAACTTCAAAAAAGAATTGCCGTGGGCAAAGTTTCCGGTGCGGTCGGCACCTACGCCAATGTTGACCCGCAGATTGAGGCATTGACCTGTCAGAACTTAGGGCTAGAGCCTGACCCGGCATCAACTCAGGTGATCTCCCGCGATCGCCATGCTGAGTTTGTCCAGGCATTGGCGCTGATGACAGCCTCGATCGAGCGATTTGCTGTCGAGATTCGCAATTTGCAGCGCACGGACGTTCTCGAAGTCGAAGAATATTTCTCGAAAGGTCAGAAGGGTTCTTCGGCAATGCCCCACAAGCGTAACCCCATTCGATCGGAGCGGCTGACCGGGATGGCGCGGCTTGTGCGAGGACACGCGATCGCGGCTCTAGAAAACATTGCCCTCTGGCATGAGCGCGATATTTCCCACAGCTCGGTGGAGCGGGTGATGTTTCCCGACTGCTGCATTCTCACTCACTTCATGCTGGTAGAAGCCACAGATTTAATCAAGACGCTGCTGGTCTATCCCGAAAATATGCGGCGCAATATGAACCTCTATGGCGGCGTGGTCTTTAGTCAGCGGGTGTTGTTGGCATTGGTAGACAAAGGGCTAAGCCGAGAAGAGGCTTATGCGATCGCCCAATCTAACGCCCACACTGCTTGGAACAAGGAAGATGGCGATTTTCATACGCTAATTGCCCAAGATCCGCGCGTCACGGCGCACCTTTCGCCTGAAGAAGTAGAGGCTTGCTTTGACCCGAAGGCGCATCTGAAGAACCTCGATCGCGTCTATCAACGGCTGAATATTTAGTGCCAATGGCTACCTCAGTTTCCCCCTACATTCCTTTTGCCAGACGGGAACGCAGCTTATGCGATCTGCCAAAGTAGGCAGGTTCTCGGCTGCGTCCTAGTCAAGAAGTGAGCTGTATACGTTACTCATCACCCGCCGCAAATAACCTCCGCATCCTAACTAATCAACCTTTGGCGGTCGGTGTGCATGGGTGCTTTATGCAGCGATCGCAATTATGGTCTTTCCATTTCTAAAAATCCTGGGAAGAGATCCAAAGACATCGGTGCATCATGATAAAGCAAGCAGCGATAAATTCTCGTCTTCGTAGAATAATTTAATCACGTTAAAATCTCGACATCACAAATTTTCAACTTGTGATGTCGAGCAGTTGCCAAGGCGAATTCCAATAACTTTCGGTTGATTTCCAAATACTAAGCTTAGATCGTGCAATCAGCATCTTTCGAGACAATCATCAAATTATTATCTTTTGCATATCCCTCATATATCACTCTGCGGAAGGAAAATTACCTTATGTACTGTGTAATTCCTGTATTATCTTAACTGATTAACATAACTCATTAGTCTCTAAAAGCCTTGCACTAAGCGGCTTTCAAGAATCCTAATATCGTCCATTTCATGTCTAACAAGTATCATCTAGTTGACAATTTATCGTTCACAGACCATTCGCAGTAAGTCAGGGGTGTTAGGGAAAGATTGTGAATACTAATTTACCATCTAAATGATGATAAATAGATGTGAAATGGATGACTCTATAACTGCTGAAAGCTATGTAGGATAAGCTTTCAAGCTGCTATAACGAACATACTTAAATAGTGCTCTTATAGATAATTTGTACAGCATAACTTGTTTTTCCTCGTCTAGAGTGATATACGAGGGTTAAGCTGGGAGTGATACGTCTCTCGGCTCCAAGAGTTTCGAGCATTTGGACGCTGGTTCTCCTCCAGGGGACTTTCACCCCATTAGTGTACGCCCATGCTGGGCGTACACAACACAGTGGAGCGGACGGTACAGATTCTTCGCGCTACGTTCTGAGTTTACTCGCCGCCGCTCACTTTAGCCGTTGTACTACTCCGGTGGTTTGTGCGTCTGGCAGAATTTGTGGTAAAGTCACCCAATTTTTTGGGAACCTTATTAGGTATGGCTGTAGCCTGTTTACTGGTGACGGCATAAAGTCTATTAGACGCGGGTCAGCTCTCCCATCCAAAACTATGACGCTTTCAGCAAGCCCCTCCCCTTACTCATTCCCTGAAATTTCGGGTTACACACTTGCAGAGCAGCTTTATCTGGGAAATCGTACAGCGGTCTATCGAGCGGTACAAACGGCGACTCAGCAGCCTGTAGTGATTAAGGTGCTGCGGCAAGACTATCCGAGTTTTAGCGAATTGGTGCAGTTTCGCAATCAGTATGTCATCACCAAACATCTCTCTATCCCAGGGATTATCCATCCCTTGAGTCTGGAATTGTTGGGGAATGGCCATGCACTGGTGATGGAAGATTGCGGCGGAGTGTCTTTAGGCGAATACATTCAGCAGCAGCCGTTAGATCTGGCGGATGTGTTGGCGATCGCTTTCCAACTGTCTGATATCTTGCATGATCTGCACCAGCATCGGGTGGTGCATAAAGATATCAAACCTGCCAATATTTTAATTCATCCAGAGTCGAAACAAGTCAAACTGATCGACTTTAGTATTGCTTCTTTATTGCCCAAGGAAACTCAGGAAATCCAAAGCACAAGCATTCTAGAAGGGACTCTGGCTTATCTGGCTCCAGAGCAAACCGGACGGATGAACCGAGGAATTGACTATCGGGCTGATTTCTATGCCTTGGGTGTCACGCTCTATCAATTGTTGACGGGAAAACTGCCGTTTGAGTCGGCAGATCCGTTGGAGTTAATGCATTGCCATATTGCCAAGCTACCTTTACCCGTGGATCAGGTGAATTCTGAGCTGCCTGGGATGGTTGCTGCGATCGTCAGCAAGCTGATGGCGAAAAATGCCGAGGATCGGTATCAAAGTGCCCTGGGTCTGAAACATGATTTGCAACAGTGTTTGACTCAGTGGAAAACCTGTGGTGATATCTCAGAATTTGCGTTGGGACAGCGAGATTTGAGCGATCGCTTTCTCATCCCCGAAAAGCTCTATGGTCGCGAATCAGAAGTTAAGACCCTACTCGAAGCCTTCGATCGCATAGCTGGCGATCCAAAATCCAAAATCCAAAATCCAAAATCCGAACTGATGCTGATAGCTGGGTTTTCCGGCATTGGCAAAACAGCGGTAGTGAATGAAGTCCATAAACCGATCGTGCGGCAACGGGGCTACTTCATCAAAGGCAAATTTGACCAGTTTAATCGCAACATTCCCCTGTCTGCCTTTGTGCAAGCTTTGCGCGATTTGATGGGGCAGTTGCTCTCAGAATCAGACGACCAATTGACACAATGGAAAGCCCAGATTTTATCTGCGGTGGGCGAGAATGGGCAGGTTCTGATTGAAGTCATCCCAGAGTTGGAGCAAGTGATTGGCAAACAGCCGCTTGCACCTGAACTGTCTGGCATCGCGGCTCAGAATCGATTTAATCTGCTGTTTCAAAAGTTCATTCAAGTCTTTACCACGCCAGACCATCCCTTAGCCATGTTTTTGGATGACTTGCAATGGGTGGATTCTTCATCGCTTCAGATGATCAAGCTCCTGGTGAATGACAACGGTTATCTACTCATGCTAGGTGCTTATCGCGACAATGAAGTGTCCCCATCGCATCCATTGATGATCACCGTTGACGAATTGCAGAAGGCTCAGGTGATTGTCCATAGAATGACGCTGGTGCCCTTAGCCTTTGACGATACTAATCATCTGGTTGCCGATGCCTTAAATTGCTCTAGGCAACTGGCACAACCCTTGACGGAACTCATTGTCGGCAAAACCAAAGGTAATCCCTTTTTTACCACACAGTTTCTCAAAGCCTTGCATGAAGAGGAGTTGATTACCTTTAATCGGGATTGCCGCTATTGGGAATGCGATATTGCGGAGGTGAAGGCGCGATCGCTCACCGATGATGTCGTCGAGTTCATGGCACTGCAATTGCAAAAATTGCCCGATGCCACTCAGCAGATCTTGAAACTTGCCGCTTGTATTGGCAACCAGTTTGATTTGGCAACCTTGGCGATCGTTTCAGAACAAGCAGCAACCGAGGTAGCAACTGCTTTATGGAAAGCTTTGCAAGAAGGGTTGATCCTACCCACCAGTCAGATTTACAAGTTCTTTCAGGGAGAACAAACGGAGACAGCGACAAGTCCTAATCCGAGCTATCGATTTTTGCACGATCGCGTGCAGCAAGCGGCTTATTTCTTAATTTCTGAAGAGCAGCCGCAAATTGTCCACCTCAAGATTGGGCAAGCACTTTTAAGTCACGTTTCACCCTTGCAACGCGACGAAAAGCTATTTGAGATTGTTAATCAGTGCAATTTAGGGATTGCACACACGACTTTAGAACAACAGGATCAGCTCATCTCTCTTAACCTTCAGGCAGCGAAGAAAGCCCGCCATTCGTCAGCCTATGCAGCAGCAGAACAATACTGTGAAGCTGCGCTCCAGCTGCTTCCGGCTAATGCGTGGCTGCAAGCTCCCAAACGCACATTAGATCTTTACGTAGAGGCCGCTAATGCAGCTTGTCTAGTTGGTAAATTTAACTGTGTTGACCAACGGATACGGACGATCCTCAGCCATACCGATCGCACTCTAGATCAAGTTCAAGCGATCGATATTCAGATCCAATCTTTAGTAGCGCAAAATCTCCTGGCAGAAGCGATTCAGGTCGCTTGCAGGGTATTAAGGATCTTGAATGTAGAATTGCCAACACAGCCAACTACAGAGCAACTGCAACCAGCCTTGGCTGACATCCAACAGCAATTAGAAGCGCTCGGAGATGTTACCCAGCTACCACCCATGAAGTATCCTGAGAAGCTAGCTGCCATGAATATTCTCAGCAGCATGGCATCGGCAGCCTATATCGGGGCACCCGCCTTGTATCCTTTGGTTGTTCTGAAGCAAATAGAACTATCATTGCAATTTGGTTTCGCAGTAGAAACGTCCTATGCATTTTCAACCTATGGCTTGATTCTTTGTGCCTTTGGCGGCCAAATTGCTGCTGGAAACTATGCAGCAGATATTGCATTAAGTTTGATGGGACAGTTTTCAGATCCCTCAGAAAAATCCAGATTCACGGCGAAAATTCTGAATTTGGTCTATACCTTTGTTCGGATTTGGCGTGATCATTTAGAAACAGGCTTAGAGCCTCTATTAGTAGGCTATCAGGCAGGCTTAGAATCGGGAGATTTTGAATTTGCAGCTTACTGTGCATTTAACCACTGTCAGCTTGCCTTCTTTGCAGGTGTTCATCTGGATGAAGTACTGCAAAAAATGCAGACTTACAATCAAGCAATTTCTAGCCTCAAACAATCTACTGCATTAAACTTTCATCAGATTGGGTATCAATCCATTCTCAATTGGGTAGGACAAAGTATCAACCCCCATCTGCTTGCAGGCGATATTTATCAAGAAGCAGAACGGCTCAAGCAACATCAAGCTGCAGGCGATCAATACTCAATTGCCACTGTTTATGTCCACAAATTAATCTTGATGTACCACTTTGCTGAGCCTGAAGCCGCACTAGAAGTTGCTCAAATAAGTGAAGCATTAATGGGTGCAATAGCAGGCACGGTTAAATTGGGTGTTTTTCATTTTTATTGTGCTTTGACTTTACTGGCAAATCCACCTCAGAATGCAGAGGTCATTACAAGCCATTTAGAAAAGCTAAAGCAATGGGCCATCCATGCCCCTATTACCTTCCTGCATAAATGTAATTTAATCCAAGCAGAACAATGCCGAATCTTGAATCAATATGCTGAAGCGATCTCACTCTACGATTGCTCAATTACAGGAGCAAAAGCCAGCGGTTATATCCAGGAGGAGGCTCTCGCCAACGAACTTGCCGCCAAATTCTACCTGGGATGGGGCAAAGAAAAAGTAGCAGCGGGCTATATGCAAGAAGCCTATTATTGCTATTCTCATTGGGGTGCAACCGCCAAAATTCTGGATTTAGAAACCCGCTATCCTAACTTATTAGGCCCTGTCCTACAACCCTCAGTGACACCCGCTGATGTGTTAAAAACCTTCATGACGATTTCGGCTCCGGTGCCATCCCTCCATTCTGAGTCTCGCTCCGATTCGAGTCATAGTAGCATCAACCAAGCCCTTGACTTTGCCAGTATTTTGCAAGCCTCCCAGGTTCTTTCTGGCACGCTCAAATTGGATGATCTACTGCATCAGCTTACCCAAATTATTTTGCAAAATTCTGGGGGCGATCGCTGTGCTCTTGTTCTTCCCGATGATACGGGTACCTGGCAGGTGCGGGCGATCGCGACCCCAGAAAAAACTCACCTCTGTGCAGAAACCTTAGAGCACAATACCACTCTGCCTGTCAAGCTGATTCAGTATGTCAAAAACACCCAGGAAGTGGTTGTTATTGACAATCTAGAAACCGATTTACCAATATTCGATGAATATTTGCAAATCCAACGGCCCAAAAGCGTATTGTTTTTGCCAATTCTGAATCAGGGTCGCTGTATCGGTATTGTATATTTGCAGAATCGTCTAACCCGTGGCATCTTTACCAATGAACGTACTGCAATTCTGAACTTCCTGTGTACCCAATTCGCCATCTCCCTCGAAAATGCTCGCCTGTATCAAGAGGTAGATACTCTGGCACAGGCGCTTAGACAATCATTAGACCTCAACACTCAAGAGTTAAACAAGACCCAACTCCAGCTACAGCTGGCTCTTGACTCCTCAAGCATTGGTCTATGGGATTGGAACATTCAGACTCATGAGCTGCTTCTTGATGCACAGTGGAAGCGCTTACTTGGCGATGAAGACCATAAACCTCAGAACCATATCACTGAGTGGTCTAGTCGTGTTCATCCTGAAGATTTAGAGGCTGCCAATGCGGCTCTGGCGCAACATTTACAAGAACAAACCCCTGTTTATGAACATGAACATCGCATCCTTGGCAAAGACGGGATCTATAAGTGGATTGGTGCCAAGGGGCGTGTCGTACAACGAGATCAAGCGGGTAATCCGATTCGCTTTGTTGGCACCTTTAGTGATATTAGCGATCGCAAAGCTACTGAAGTTGCCTTAAAAGCATTCCAAGAAAGATTGACCTTCTTAATCCAGGAAACGCCGATCGGCATCATCGAATGGAATACTGCATTTCAGGTGGTTAACTGGAACCCAGCAGCAGAGAAAATCTTTGGCTATCCGGCAGCGGAAATATTGAATCACCCTGCCGCTCAAATTGTGCCAGAATCCGACCGATCCCATGTCGCTGAGGTCATGGCTGCCCTAAACACTCAGCAGGGTGCCTACTATAGCCTCAATCAGAATATTCGCAGTGATGGTACCCTGATTACCTGTGAATGGATTAACACCCCCTTACGGGATGCAAAAGGCAATTCGGTTGGCAGTTTTTCGATGGTACAAGATATCAGCGAGCGTAAACAAGCCGAGCTTGCCCTCACCGAACTCAGTAAGCAACTCAAACAAGCCCAGGAAATTGCCCAACTGGGTCACTGGTTTTATGACCTAACTACTCAAAGACTCACTCGGTCAGAAGAAATCTTTCGGATTGTTGAACGCCCTTTTGAGCAAGGGGAAGCCAGTTTTGAAGAATACATTGAGTACATTCATCCTGAGGATCGTGCCCTTGTTTTAGAACGAGTCAATGATGCCCAAAAAGGCACTCCCCAAAACTTTGATCATCGCCTGCTCAACCCTGACGGGACAGTTCGCCACCTCAACTGCCGCATTGAATTAGAACAGAAAGGGGAACAAGTCTTGCAACTGTTCGGTGTGATCATGGATATCACAGAACGGGTTGCCGCCCAAGCACAACTGGAGACACTCTTAAATTGCACTCAACGCCAAACCCAAGAACTACAAGCTGCCTATCAAAAATTGCAAGAGGCGCAAGTGCAGCTAATTCAAGCTGAAAAGATGTCAAGTTTGGGACAGCTAGTGGCTGGTATTGCCCATGAAATCAACAATCCCGTTAGCTTTATCTACGGCAATCTAGAACCATTAGCAGAATATACAAACGATTTATTAAACATCATTTATTGTTATCAACATACCTATCCTGAGTCTACCGCCGAATTGAGTAAATTACTGTCAGATTTAGATTTACCCTTAATCATTGAAGATTTACCTAAAATCATTCAATCCATAAATACAGGAGCCTCTCGGATTCGAGGAATTGTTAAATCCCTGCGCACGTTTTCTCGTTTAGGTGAAGCCAACTTGAAGGAGGTCGATCTACATGAGAATATTGATAGCACCCTGATGATTCTGCAAAACCAGTTAAATGGTCGATCGGGAAATCCAGAAATCAAGGTGATTCGGAATTATGGAAATGTCTCTAAATTTGAATGTTACATCGGCTTACTCAATCAAGTCTTTATGAACCTGTTGGTGAATGGGATTCAGGCTATTGAAGCCCGACAAAACAGCGAGAGCGACCCCATCTATGAAGGAATTATTGGCATCACTACCAGTCAGGAGGAATCTGGAGCCGTTTTAATCTCAGTACAGGACAATGGCATTGGGATGACAGATGAAATCAAGGCAAAGATTTTTGAACCTTTTTTTACAACTAAATCCGTAGGAACTGGTACTGGTATGGGATTGTCAACTAGCCATCAAATTGTCACTAAGTACCATCAGGGTGAGATTGATTGCCGCTCCACTTTAGGTGAAGGAACGACATTTACAGTGCGCTTACCTCCGGCAAAAGAATCTGCAAGCCAGGAATAATTTGACTGCTGCAAATTGTTTACAACTGCCGATCGCGAGTTGATAGCCAATTCTGCATGAAAGGTTGCAGATAGACAGCTGTGGCGACGCGGTACAACAAATCGTTGCAGCGGCGGAATAAACATAGTTGATTGAGATGTCAAAGCTGCTAGCTGCCGCTGAACTCACACGTTAGACCGCTTCTATTTTTGGTATTTCTTGATGCTGTAAAACAGTACGATCGCCCCTTGCCGTAAGTTAAACTAATCAGAAACTTAACTCCTGTCTTCAAAGAAAAAGTTTAAACAAAGTGGCTACGGCCATATTTTTTGAGAGCTGTGCGAAGCGCAGCTCTCAAAAAATATCTGCCTTACAACCCGTTTAAAGGGGTGTCAATTCCATCAACCTCCGTCAACATCCCCACAAAAAAGAAGCCGTGAGTCACAGCTTCTCTACCTCATTATTTAAATCTAAGCTGCATGACTAGGGACGCGGCTGAGCCTGCGGAGTTTGCTGGGGACGGGGGGATGGCGCTGCACCCTGGGGAGCTTGCTGACCTTCAGCCGCCTGACCAAAATTGGGGTTTGCCTGCTGGAAAGACCGCGTAAACTGAATGCTGGCATCGGTGGGATCAAGCTGAATCTGCGTCAGGTCTTGATTGGTGCTAGTTTGCAGCGTTTCAATGAAGCCCTCAAGATTAATCACCTGAATCTTCATTTTTGCTGCTAGGTCAGGCTGCACCTCTTTCAAGCGATCGATCACCGCCTGCAACTCCTGGCGACCAAAATACATGGGCACGATTTGGCGATCGCCCTGCTGAATTGTCAGATATGCCCCATCTGGCTCAGAGGAACGCGCTGCGAACAGCGGGACACCCTGAAACTCTTGAGCATTCTGCTGACCCGACTGCTGTAAAACCGCCTTAGCAGCCTCTACTTCCTGCTCTACAGGAATGTAGACAAACTGTACCTCGTCTTTTTTCTCCAGCGAAAGTTGATAGACCTTCGCAAGAGAAATGGGCACGACCTGCGCTCCCTGCGCCACTTGAGGATTGCTTTCTTTCAACCCATTCAAGAAATTTTGTGCCGCCTGTCCGTCCATAAAAATCCCGGCAACAGGCGTTCTGTCGGTGCCTTGGCTAGGAGTTGCTAGCAGAATACCGCCCTCGCTATTCATCAACGCAAATACGGGCACCGTTTGTAGACTCTGCATCACCTGCTCCTGAGGCAGCGCCAGGGCGCGAGGAGAATCCATGAAAAAGGAGCTAGCTAAAACGCTGCCAACTAAACCGATCGTGGTACCAAACCGAATGAGTGAGTTCATAAATGCTCCTAGTAACGACACGGGTATCTGACCATTGGCATCTAATAATCTTTTCTATCTGCTAGCCGCAACGCATCTGCCGGAAGGTTGCTCTGAATGCTGTCCATATCTTGTGCCTAACGGCAAAAAGGTGAATTTGTCCTGATCACAGGATGTTTTACCTGAACCGAATGCTCTACTCAGTTCTGTCTCATCTCATCTAGCTAACCGAGATAGCATCAAACTTTACCAAAATTTTGACAAAAATTCAAAATTCGTGGGTCAAACCCAGTGAAACTGCTCATGCCGCGATCGAAGTGCCGATCGCAGCGCCAAAGGAATTTGGCTCCAAGTTTTCAAAGCGATCGAACAGCAGAGGCTTGCGGGTTCAAGGGATGGCGGAAGATGTCTTTTACCAGACCCAACCCAAGCGGCAATAGTTCCGTGAACGAGCCAGAAGATGATTGAATAGTCTTAGTATGCAGTGAAGGGAGACATAAAAATGGCTGTACTAGCCTATTTTGCAATGATTGGCGGGGCGTTTGGCGTAGCAATGGTGCTGTTTTTTGGGCTACGTGCCGTGAAGTTGATCTAGCCATCTATCCAAACAATAAGCGTTTTGCAGGGTGCGCCCACCCTGCAAACCCATAACCCCAAGAACGAGCTTCATGAATTCGCTTCCTCAAGGCCTCAACTTTTACCTGATTGGTCTGATGGGATCAGGCAAAACCACAGTCGGCAAAGCCCTGGCGGAAAAGCTGAGCTATCGCTTTTTTGACACCGATGCCGTGATTGAGCGGGCGGCTCAGCAATCGATCGCCCAGATTTTTGCAACCTCCGGCGAGGCAAGTTTTCGGCACCTAGAAACTCAGGTGCTAGCAGAGCTGTCGGCATATCGCAAGCTGGCGATCGCCACAGGCGGCGGCATAGTCCTCGATCGCCAAAACTGGAGCTATCTCAAGCATGGGCTAATTGTCTGGCTAGATATTTCTGTAGAAGACATCTGCGATCGGCTTCAGGGAGACACCTCACGTCCCCTCCTCCAAGGTGCCGACCCACACCAGAAACTCTGTGCTCTGCTAGAAGAACGCCGCCCTCTCTATGCCCAAGCCGATCTGCAAGTGTCTCTTTGCCCTGGCGAAACCCCAGAGGATATTGCACTTCGCATTTTGGCAGAGGTGCCCAAGATCTTGAAAACTAGCGGGGAGCGATCGGGTTAAATCTTCCTGTGCAGCTTTCATTTTTGGTAGTCCTTACCTCAAGACCACTACCCCATCTTTAAGGAGAATGGCGCGGTCTTGAAAACAGCAGGATCTTGCTTCATGAGTTTAGAAAAAAGGTAGCTAGAAACACTCTTTGATTACTGAGGCTGCTACACTTCACTAGATTGAAATTTCAGCTCGAAATTCGATCGCCTCCTTCTAAGCAGCAAGCAATTAAGCCCCAAGCAACCATGTTCACTACCGATAGCGAATACATCCGCAAAGCCGAAGCTACCAGAGTCCGGGTGCTGAGTGAAGCCCTGCCCTACATCCAGCAATTTGCCGGACGAACGATCGTCGTGAAGTACGGCGGCGCGGCGATGAAAGACAGCAACCTCAAAGAAACCGTAATGCGCGACATTGTGTTTCTGTCTTGTGTGGGGCTACGACCGATCGTGGTGCATGGCGGTGGGCCAGAAATTAATTCCTGGCTGGCTAAATTGGGCATTGAGCCGCAGTTCAAGAACGGGCTGCGGGTGACGGATGCCGCCACGATGGATGTGGTCGAAATGGTGTTAGTAGGTCGGGTTAACAAAGAAATTGTGTCTTTGATTAATCAGGCGGGTGGTAAGGCGGTCGGTCTGTGTGGCAAAGATGGCAACATGATTCAAGCCCGCCCTCAAGGCGATGAAGGCATTGGCTTTGTCGGGGAAGTCAGCAGTATTGATGTGACGGTGCTGCGATCGCTCATCGCCAGCGGCTACATTCCGGTGGTGTCCAGTGTGGCTGCCGATGAAACTGGACAGGCTTACAATATCAATGCCGATACCGTAGCGGGTGAACTTGCTGCCGCACTAGAAGCCGAAAAGATGGTTCTGATGACCGATACGGCAGGAATTTTGCGAGACTATAAAGATCCAAACACCCTGATTGCCAAAGTCGATATCCAGGAGGCGCGTCAGCTGATTGAAACAGGCGTGGTGAGTGGCGGCATGATTCCCAAGGTCAACTGCTGTGTGCGATCGCTGGCTCAGGGCGTAAAGGCGGCTCACATCATTGACGGACGCATTCCCCATGCGCTGCTGCTGGAAACTTTCACCGACGCAGGGATTGGTTCCATGATTGTTGCCTCCGAATATCGTTCGTAAACGCTTTTCTGCGACATTGTTCCCGCGACATTTTCCCGCGACATTTTTCGCCAACACGTTCTAACCCGTGACTTCCGATAAACCGAACTCCGAAAACGCAAACCCCGAAAATATAGATCTTGCCAAAAGCCAGTATGAAGCTGGAAAAGCCGCCTTTGAGCGAGGACTATACCGCCAGTCGGTAGAACGCCTGCAAGAGGCGACAAAGCTGGTTAGCCGCGCCACGGCTCTGGGGGGAGAAATCCAGATGTGGCTAGTGACGGCGTACCAGGCTTCAGGGCAAGACCAGGAAGCGATCGCCCTTTGTGAAGCATTGGGCAAGCATCCTGACCTAAAGACGCGCCAGCAGAGCCGCAATGTGCTCTACATCCTCAAAGCCCCTAAGCTGGAAACCCGTCCAGAATGGCTGACCCAAATTCCTGACCTGACGGCGCTAGAAGGCTCAACGGATAGCAGCAAAGGTCGTGCAGGTGGCACATCCCCCCGTACGCCTACCCGCCCCCGTCCCCAGCCAGAAGCTGAGCCTGTAGACTTAAGCAAAGTCAACACTCAAGATAACGGCTTTGTTTGGGTGGCGCTGGGGGCGATCGCCCTGGTGCTTGCTGCCCTGTTCGGGTTTGGCATCTTCAGTTAGATTGAGAGCAGCCTATTTCTCCTCACACCATGTCCGACACTCTCCTCGAAACCATTCTGGCGCTTGCCGCACCTCGCACCGATGCAGCAGAGGTTTACTATGTCTCTAGCCAGGACACGCCGATTGACTTTGAAAACAATCGGCTGAAGTCTCTGCAAACAAAGGCGCTTCAGGGCGTGGCGCTACGGGTAATCTGCAACGGTCGTTTGGGATTTGCTAGCTCTACTGACCTGACGCGACTGGAAGATTTGGTAGACGCAGCCGTACAGACGGCAGAGATTGGTAGCCCTGCGGAATTTGAGTTTGCTGCTGATTTTCATAGCTCTGATAACGGCAACGGATCTGATTACACACCGCCCACGACGCCAGAACTTGTGGCGATCGGCGAGGAGCTGATTCAGCAGGTGCATGGGTACAATGCCGATGTGCTGGTGGAAGCTGGATTCCGAGTGCGGTCGGGGATTGAAAAAATCGCCACAAATCAGAACGTGTATGCTGAGCGATCGAGCCGCACCGTCAGCGCCAGTCTTTCCGGCAATCTAGTCCGAGGCGAGGATTTTCTTCAGCCCTATAGCTATGATGTGGGACGCGATCGCACCCCAGACTTCGATCGCATCCTGCAAGATTTGCTGCAAAAGTATCGCTGGGCAGAGCAAAATGCCGCCATTAGCAGCGGTTCTTACCCGGTGCTGTTTACACCCCAAGCGGTTGCCAGAACTTTTCGGAGCTTGTTCAGCACGGCGCTTTCGGGTCAGGCGGTGCTGCAAAAAACTTCGCTGCTGGCGGACAAGCTGGGCGAAACCCTATTTGACGATCGCTTTAGCCTGTTTGAAGACCCCAGCCAGGGCATTAGTGCCTGCACCTTTGATGATGAGGGCACGCCCACGAGCCGCAAAACCTATATCGATCGCGGCAAGATAACGGGCTTCTATTGGGATCGCCGCTGGGCGGCACGGGCAGGGCAAGCCTCCACGGGCAACGGCTTTCGGGGTGGGCTGTCTCGTCCAGCTCCCAGCACCGTCAATCTGTGCATTTCTCCCGGCAGCACCTCTACAGCCGATCTGATTGCCAATATGGAGGAGGGGGTTATTGTCGATCAGGTCTTGGGAGCAGGACAGTCGAACCAGTTGGCGGGTGAGTTTTCGGTCAATCTTGACCTGGGCTACAAAGTCGAGAAGGGCAAAATCGTTGGGCGGCTCAAAAACACGATGGTTGCGGGCAGCATCTTTGAGGCATTTCAGCAGCTTGTAGACTTGGGCGATCAGCCGGAATGGGTAGGCGGCAGTTCCTACGTGCCGAGTCTTCTGTTTGGCAAGCTGGGCGTAGCGTCAAGGAATTAGCGTGGGCTTCATCATGCTTGCTAAGCCTTAAGGCTGGACTTAGGATCGTGGATTAAGTAACCTGTATACCCGATCTGCTGTAGGGGCTTAGTGGGGGCTTAGCAATGCTAAGCCCCTACCTCAAGAATCGCATCTTCAGTAGATCGCAAAGTCTTAATATTTTCCCTAAAAGCTGGATTTCAAAGGCGCTCCGCGCCTTTGAAATCCAGCTTTTAGGGTTTTGTGGCGCGCTCCGCGCGCCACAAAACCTTAATTTGCGATCTACTGATCTTCTTAAATCCATGTTCCTTAGCAATTTGTTGGGTCTTGCATCGCTCAACCAATCTATGAAGCGACACATTAATTTTGCCAGTTCAGAACGTTAAATTGAGGATAAACATACCGTCCTATCTGCCGCACTGAAGGGTGTCACAGCCTTGGGGGATGTCTGGAACTGATGGGCGATCGCATGAGTCCTTAAGTACAAATGCAGTCTACGCTCCACACAAACCATGAAACCCTGGCTGAGAAGTGTTCTGATCGCAGCGATCGCCTTGACCCCTTT
This sequence comes from Drouetiella hepatica Uher 2000/2452, assembly GCA_019359505.1. Taxonomy (GTDB): domain Bacteria; phylum Cyanobacteriota; class Cyanobacteriia; order Elainellales; family Elainellaceae; genus Drouetiella; species Drouetiella hepatica. The sequence goes on from JAHHHD010000008.1 coordinate 27,457, forward strand.
GAACGGCTTACTTGCCCTCACCTCATTTGCCGATATCTCTTCTGTCGAGCATGAAGCTCCGCAAAAAGCAAAGTCTTCGCTGACGGCATCGGCAAAGTTGGCCAACGATTTTGTATTCGATTTAAAAGTTCAAAATGGCATTTTGCCACCGCCCATCTTCTAACTAAACCCGCTCAGTTAGCCCGGTTTAGAAATAAGAATTCAACCACACCGAATTTTGTAGGATGCATTCAGCACTAGCCGCAACGCATCGCTAACGGCATCCTACGCAGAATTTCACGTTAACAAATCCACGATTCTTAGTCGTCTCCCACAATCAATTTCTGATAATATTTAGCAATCAGGAGTAATTAGCAATTTGAAATTCAGGTTCTCTGAGAGCTATTGATAGTCTTGGGGCGAACTTGGGAAAAATCTCCTGATAGCCAGTCAGTTGGGAGAGGCGCAATGGGGGCTTGGTTTAGCAGCAATCTAATCTTGACGGCAATTGTGGCTCCAATGGTAAGCGTTCTAGCTGTAAATTCGATGTACGAAATTACAACCTGGAATCGTATCGTTCAGAAGCTGGCGCAGCCTTCCTTTAGGACTTGCCAAGAATTCGCTAACGACCTGACTTACGAAGTTAAAGTGCGATCGCAAGAAGCAGCGATTGCCCAAAAGCTAGCCGAAGCCGAAGCCGCTAATCTGCCTTGAGTGTTTGGGTTAAATTTTGGGTTAAATTCTGAACCTGCATCATTTTTTGAAGGGCTGGAATCAGAAACTGGCTAAGGGTGGTTGCGTCAACGCCTAACTCTGTGCGAGTTTGGGCTGCCAATATCCCTGCCTGAGAATGCCACCAGGTCGCGCTTTGTATGGCTGAGACGATCGCCCGATCGCTCCAAACACCCTCCTGCAAAGCGCTATTTCGCACAATCTGTGCCAACAGTCCGCCCATCAGACCCGTTAGCACATCGCCACTGCCGCCCCGTGCCAGAGCCGATGTGCTGTCTGGATTAAGCCATACAGAGCCTTGAGGAGTCGCGATCGCCGTTCTTGCCCCCTTTAGCAAAACGATTGCTCCGCTTTGCTGAGCCGCTTTTTGAACCGTTTGAAGGCGATCGTCCGTCAATGCCGATGACAGCTCCACCAAATGGGGAAACAGCCGCTTAAACTCTCCCGCGTGGGGCGTCAGTACGGTAGGAGCCGATCGCGAGTGCAAAGATTCCATAGCACTGGCGAGAATATTTAAGCCATCAGCATCCAAAATTAGCGGACAGGCGCTGTTTAGAACCTGCTGCACCAAGGTTTTTGCCTCGATCGTCAGCCCTGACCCACAGGCGATCGCATCGTATTTTTCCAGATCTACTGCATCGGGCAGATGGGCGATCGCGCCACTCTCGGTTTCAGGACAGCCAATCGCCAAGGCATCGGGCAAATGACTGACCAGCAAAGACTGGCAGGATTGGGGAACGGCGATCGACAGCATTCCCACACCGCTCGATCGAGCTGCTGACCCAGCGAGAAGTGCGGCTCCCATGTAGCGCCGCGATCCGCATACCAACAGCAAATGCCCCTGCTGATATTTGTGGGTTGAGGCAGGTCGAGGCAGCGGCAGAGCGGCGATCGCGCTGGCAGCTGTCATTCGCTGCATCAGCGGATCTGCACCCAGAATCGCATGGATATTGGCTAACGGGATGCCAAAATCAATCAGCTCCGCTTTGCCCGTATACTCCAAAGCCTGATCCTGGAGAAAAGCTAGTTTCCATAGCCCCAGGCAAAAAGTGTGGGTGGCTCGAATGGCTGTGCCTAAAGCGGCTCCAGTGTCGGTGTGCAAACCCGAAGGCAGATCGATGCTAACCGTTTGCTTTTGCCATCGGTTGATCTCCTGTACTGCCAGGGCAAAAGCGCCTTCTAGCGATCGCGTCAATCCAAAGCCAAACAGTCCATCGATCATCAAATTGCAGGTTTTCAGCGGTTCAACGGAGTCAAACTTGGCAATTCCCAGGCTGTCGGCATAGCGAGAATGGGCGGCAGTCAGGTCTTTCAAGTTCGTCAAGGGCTGATAGCGCAGCACCTCATAACCGCTCAAATACAGTTCACGCGCCATCACGAGAGCATCGCCGCCGTTGTGTCCTGATCCGACTAGGATGCCAACGCGATCGCCTTCCTTTAAGAGATTTTGTTTTAGTAGACGCTGCACTAAAAGTTTGCCGACTTTTTCCATCAGAGCCGCTACAGGCATTCCTGCCGCAAAGATTCGCGCTTCAATTTGGCGCATCTGCTCAGCAGTGACGGCAAATCGCTGGATTTGCTCTATTCGGGTCAAGGGTGGAGCTAATCGACTGTCATTCATTTCAGTCATTTGTGGATAAAAATTCGGGCGTTGCTGAACGCAGGTCTGGCTTAAAGCATCCACTCTAGCGACACACCCACGCGGCGATCTTTGCTACGAGGGGCGTTTTGCTGTTGCAAGTCGGTAGAAAGTCGCAGGCGATGGGTTAGCGCATAGCCAAAAGAAAGGGTGGTGATGCCAACTTCATCGGCAGTGCCAGGAGCGACAAAGCTCTGGCTAAGAGAAGCATCGGCTGCGCCCGTGCGAGAGGGAGAGAGCATGAGACGCGCACCTAAACTCACGCCATCTACAGAATCGCGATCGCTCTCCACATGACGATATCCGACCGTAGGAGCCACATTTACATAGCTGCCCAATGGCAAAACATAGTAGCGGGCTTCAGCACCATAGGTTTGCCGATCGCGAACAATTTGGTAGTCGGCGCTAGCCGTAATGCCCGATCGCCCCACGAATACATCTTCGATGCCGACATTCACGCCAGAGTCGCCGCTAGAGGGAAAATGGGTGTAGCCTAATCGCACTCGCGTCCGAAAAGCCGGATCATGGCGAATGTCTGACTGCACATCTGGAACTTCTTGCAGCCAGCGTTGTAAGACAGGGCTGTTTTCAATAGTTGCCGGGTCGAGATTAAGCTGTTCGGCAGCAGTTGCAGGGGGAGTGGGAGATGGGGGAATAGGGGGTTGAAGAGACTGGGCGATCGCTCCTCTAGCGGCGACAACCATCAATCCCAACGTCATTCCCAGTAACCTAAGCGCTTGCCTCATAAGCCCACACTAAATAATATCCTTCAGCAGGTGATGTTCTAGACATGTTGTTGATTTTTTTGAAAGGGGCGCTCCGCGCCCCTTTCAAAAAATCAACAACACATTTGAAACACTACCCTTCAGCAGCATAACCTTTCGGTAGCCTTCTCACGGGTGAATTTTTAAGGCGAAATTCGTTGGCGAAATTCGTTGGTGAATATGTGACATGCCCCCGGTTGCCGGATATAGTTGAACATAACTGGAGTTCGGTTCAAGCTTTTGTAAACCGTATTTCCTCTAGATATTGTTCTTGAACGTCAGTCAGTATGTCTATCACAAACCAGGTTTTTCCCGTTATTTGGTACGACGATCATGTGCGACTGATTGACCAAAATCATTTGCCTACCAGCTTTGAGGTAGTAGAAATTAGCCGTAGCGATGACATGGCGATCGCCATCAAAACCATGATTGTGCGAGGCGCTCCCGCGATCGGTGTTGCTGCGGCATACGGCATGTATCTGGGGGCAAGAGAAATTGAGACAGGCGATCGAGAGCAGTTTTTGACCCAGCTAGAGGCAGTTGCCCAGAAGCTACGCGCCACCCGCCCGACTGCCGTGAACTTGTTTTGGGCGATCGAGCGCATGTTAAAGGTGGCGCGGCAAACCGTCGGCCCCGTCGATTACCTGAAACAGACTTTACTGAAGGCAGCTCAGACCATCAACGCAGACGACATCGAAACCTGTCAGGCGATCGGCGATCACGGGCTGAGCGTCATGCCTCAGAACCCTGGGCAATTGCGGCTGCTGACCCACTGCAATGCGGGGGCTTTGGCGACGGCGGGCTATGGCACGGCTCTGGGCGTAGTGCGATCGGCATGGCGAGAAGGTCGGCTGGAGCGACTGTATGCCGATGAAACGCGTCCACGTTTGCAGGGGGCAAGACTGACGGCTTGGGAATGCGTGCAGGAAGGCATCCCGGTGACGCTGATTTCTGACAATATGTCTGCTCACTGCATGAAGCAAGGCATGATTGACGCAGTAGTGGTGGGAGCTGATCGGATTGCGGCAAACGGCGATGCGGCAAATAAAATCGGCACCTACGCCCTGGCGATAATTTCCAAGGCGCACAATGTTCCCTTTTACGTGGCGGCTCCGCTGACTACGATCGACTTTGAGCTAAAGGACGGTAGCCTGATCCCGATCGAAGAACGTGATCCGATCGAGCTGTATCAAGTTGGCAATACCCGGATTTGTCCCGTTGGCGCAGAGTTCTACAATCCCTCGTTTGATGTCACCCCCGCAGCGCTGATCACGGGCATCATCACTGAGCATGGCGTTGTTAAACCAGATGATTTAATCAAGTTCCGTGAAAAGCAGGTTATCTAGGTTGATAGCCTCACAATCGAAGAGATCGCTCATCGATCGCCACTCATCGATCGCCTAGGTGCAGGTTACTCAGGTGCCGTCACCCCAACGGTGCCAATTGCCTTATCAATCTGTTGCAGTAAATCTGGGTCAAGCCGAGGAATGAGATCGATCGCCTTCATGTTCTCCGTCACCTGAGCAGTGCGGCTAGCTCCTGTAATTACGGTGCTGACATGGGGGTTGCTGGCACACCAAGCGATCGCCAATTGGGAGAGCGTACAGCCTAACTCCTGGCTAATGGGTCGTAGGCGCTCGGTAGCGGCAATCCAGTCCGAATTGGTCACGGTTTCTTGCAGCCATTCATAGCCTGCTAAGGTGGAGCGGCTTCCGGCAGGCACACCGTTGGCATATTTACCGGTCAGGACACCCGAAGCCAGCGGACTCCAGGTGGTCAAGCCCAAGCCCAAATCTTCGTAGAGTCGAGTATACTCCTGCTCCACGCGCTGACGATGAAACAGGTTGTACTGAGGCTGCTCCATCACTGGCTTATGCAGATGATGGCGATCGGCAATCTGCCAAGCGCTAACAATCTCTGCTGCCGACCATTCAGACGTGCCCCAATACAGGGCTTTACCCTGCTGGATCATGTCATGCATTGCCCACACCGTTTCCTCGATCGGCGTATGGGGATCAGGACGATGGCAAAACACCAAATCTACGTAATCAAGCTGCAAGCGCTGAAGCGAGCCTTGAATAGCATGGTGCAGATACTTGCGGTTGAGCGTATTTTTGCGGTTAGGACCGTCGGCAATGCCCCAATAGAATTTGGTGGAAATAATATAAGATTCTCTCTCCCAGCCGAGGTGTTTTAAAGCCTCTCCCATCAAGATCTCAGACTTCCCCCCGGCATACACTTCTGCGTTGTCAAAAAAGTTCACGCCTGCATCTCTTGCCGCCGATAGGGTTTCGATCGCTGCATCCCCATCTACCTGATTACCATACGTCACCCAAGAACCAATGGACAGTTCACTCACCTGTAATCCAGAGCGTCCTAATCGTCGGTATTTCATCTTTAATTCCCCCTGAAAATTAAAAGGCGTAGATTCAGTGGCTTGATCGAAATAAGATCAAGCCCTGGTAGGCTCAATAGCAAGAGCAGCAGGTAATGTAGACATTACGATCGCGACTAGCCGCCGATCGGCTACCATTTCGTCACTATAAACAATCCATCTCAGGGGCGAGGAGACTGGGAAGCCAGCAGGTCGCGCACAGGCTGCATGATCCAATTCAGCCCTACCTTAATTTGATGATCCAACGTGGGCATTCGGTAAAGGTACATTAGGCGGCGGGCAATGTGGGCAAAGGGGCCATCTAGCTTCACGCCCAATCCCGACAGGGTGGCATTATCTTTGCCTAGGGTCATCATTTCACCGAACGCCTGATAGCGAAACGGCAGCAGCGGCTTGTCTGTAATTAATGCCCAGAGATTCCAACCCACATAGTCGGCCTGCTGAAAAGCTGCCTGAGCCGTTCCGGGCACTTTCTGCCCTTCAGCATCAATACATTCTGCCGAGTCGCCTAGGGCAAAGATTTCAGGGCGATCGGTTTGCAGGGTCGGAGTTAGCACAAGCTGATGGCGCGAGTTGTGCTTGAGCGGCAATGCCTGTACCACAGGAGCCACTTTTGTCCCCACCGTCCACAGCACCACATCAACAGGAATAGTATCAACTTGCTCTCGATATTCCAGGGCGATCGCTTCAGCCGTGATCGACTCTACCTTTGTTTCTAGATCGACAAATACTCCCAGCTTTTCCAGCGCCTCGCTAGCCGCCTTGCGATTAAACTCTGGCGAAGTTCTGAGAATCTGGTCTGCTGCTTCGACTAATCGAACGCGACCGCGATCGCCCAATCGCTCTGCTAACTTACAGGCAAGCTCTACGCCGCTATAGCCACCGCCGATGATGGCAATCCGAACTTTGTCGGCTGGCTCCAGTGACCGCAGTTTCTCCTCCAGTCGGTAGGCATCGGCGATTGTCCGAAAGGGAATGGCAAACTCGGCGGCACCGGGCACCAAATCGATCGGCGTTTCGCCTCCCATTGCCACCACCAAATAGTCATAGGGCAGCACCGTTTCGGCATCTTTGATATGCACCTGCTTCACCTCAACATCCACGCTGGCGACTTCAGCCTGACAAAACTGGATGCCTGTGTTGGCAAGCAGTTCGGTGTAGGGCGGCGCAATTTCCCAGGTTTCCAGTTCGCCCGTGAGCAGCTCGTAGAGGAGAGGAGAAAAGAGAAAGCGATCGCGCTGATCCACCAAAACAATGTCAGGTTTCTCCAGCTTTGTCCAAGGGAGCTGGCTGAGGCGCAGGGCAGTGTAAAGCCCCCCGAAGCCTCCACCCAGAATGCAAATACGGGTAGGTTGTTGGGTCATGGTTGGAGACGGAAGCGTGAGGATAACTGCCTTCAGGATAGCAATGAATCCTCTCTGGCAGGTTTGACCCAGGAGAAACCCCAAGAGAAAACCCAGGGAAAATCACGCTTTGGGTTAGACCAACATCCGCTCCAGAGCATCCACGTCAGGAATGCACAGAATATCGCGATCGCGCTGAATCAATCCTTTCTTCTCTAGCTTGCTCAGGACACGAGTCACCGTTTCCCGCGCCAATCCGCTGAGGCTGCTGAGTTCACGATGGGGCAAGTTAGGAATCTCGATGCCCTGATCGCCAGGTTTTCCCTGTCCTTCGGCGAGAAACAGCAGGATATCGGCAACGCGTGAAACGCTGTCGGATTCCCGTAAGCGCAGCCGCCGATTGACCTGACGTAAGCGACGCGCCATAAGCTGCGCCAGCCGAATACCTGCCGTGGGTTCGGTGTTCAAAAGCTGAACAAAGTCATTGGAGGGCATATTGCCGATGACAGTCGGCACCAGGGTCAGCACATCGGTAGAGCGAGGCACCTCGTCGAGGGGAGCCATTTCGCCGAAAAGTTCTCCTTTCCCCAGCACATTCAGCGTGATTTCTTTGCCGTCTAAATTGTAGGTGCGGATTTTGACCCACCCTTCCAGGATGAAATAGACTGAGCTACCCCAGTCATTCTCCAGCAAAATCACCTGATTTTGAGGATGGTTGCGAACTACAACATGGGCGATCGCTTTTTCAATAATTTCTTCCGGAAGCTCGTTGAAGAAAGGGGCTGAGCGAATAAGTGAATTGTCTCGCGGTTCGCGGGGGTTGTACCGATCCATGGAGTCAGGCTACTCCGACTGTAAGGCGAATAGGATGTAGCTTAATAATAATGCGGTTAAATAATAACGATAATGAGTCAAGTTTGGTTAGCAGTTGGGGAAGGCGACTGGCTCATCGCAATCATAGCTCACTGTCAATTCAGGTTAGCTAATTTGCTACGGGGAATAGTATTCTTAGCCCAATTTAGCCTCAGCCCAATTTAGCCTCAGCCCAATTTAGATTGAGCAATTGCCTGCTGTAGTGGCGATCGCAGGGCTTCCACATAATCTGCCCAGCCAATGACGATCGTTTGGTCATGTGCCAAAGTTTGCGGATCAACGGCATCAGCAGTGAATTTCAGCGGATTGCCCTCTAGATCGCAGCAAACTAGACCTGCGGCTTCTGCCAGCGCTAGAGGCCCGACCGTGTCCCACAGCTTGACCCGACCATTGAGATAAACATATAGCCCTGCCTGACCGCAAATCACCCGCATCACCTTTAGCCCAAAGCTACCGATACAGTCAAATTGGACACCTGGAATAAACTGAGTGATGGCTTGTCCATAGCGGCGTTGGTCTTTGTAGCCCATGAGAATCGGGCAAAAGTGGTCGGAAGGCGGCTGAGGAGACTGAGGAATCAACGGTATGGACTCGGCATCGCCCAATTGCTGAAATAGCCCCCAGTCGCTGCCGCCAAAGTAGAGCTGGTCAAACTCAGGGGCATAGACCCATCCGGCGATCGGCTGACCTGCCTCTAGTAATCCTACCATCACTGAGTAGTGGGGTTTGCCCTGGATAAAGTCATCCGTGCCATCGATCGGGTCAATGAGCCAGAGGCGGCGATCGGCTTGCTCTTTGCTTTGTTCTAAGCTAATCTGCCCTGAGCCAATCTGCCCTGAGCCAATTTGCCCTAAGACCTGCCAAGACTGAGAATTTTCTTCAGTAATAATGCCGTCTTGAGGAAAAAGCTGAGAAAACCCGGCGGTTAATCTTGCATCCAGAGCGCGATCGACATCGGTGACATAATCATCGCGCCCTTTTTCGTAGACTTGAAACTTTTCTGCTGCCATCTGTTGCGCTTGCCGTCCGCAATCCCGGATCAGCCGCTGAATAGATTGACGCTGGTCGGCAGAGAGATGCATGGGAATACCCGCTAGAGACGTTGCTGCACGTATTGTAGGATGCCACGGGCAATTGCCTGCGCCATGCGATCGCGGAAGGTCGGATCGGCAAGGCGAGGTGCATCTACTTGCCCGGTGACAAACCCCACCTCTACTAGGGCGGCAGGCATATAGGTGTTGCGCAGGACATAAAACCGGGCTTGCTTCACGCCGATATTGCGCATCCCAGTACCTTGAGCCACGCTGGTTTGAATCGTTTGCGCCAACTGGAAAGCCTCATCTGAGGAATAGTAGTAGGTTTCGGCTCCATTGGTACCAGGATGATCCATATCGATCGCATTGGCATGGATACTGACAAACACGTTGGCGTTGCCCTGGTTGGCATCCTGGACGCGCGGTTCCAGCCCAATTTCAGTATCGTTATTCCGGGTCAAGATCACCTGTGCGCCCTGCTGTTCTAGCAGCTGCGCCACTTTTTGAGCAATGTCCAGAACGACGATTTTCTCCTGTAAACCGTTGATGCCAACCGCGCCGGGATCGCGACCGCCATGACCTGGATCAATCGCAATCCGCACCCGCTGATTAGACACATCAGGCAGTTCGATCGGCGTGTTGAGGAAGTCGGGACTGGACAAATCGATCGCCGTTCCAGAATTGGATGAGGGCTGATTGCGATTAGCCACAGGCTGGTTTCCAGACTGGCTTGTTGTGGACTCGGTCGTGAGAGATCGAGAAGTGCGATCGTCTGGATCGGCTGCCGCAAGACCGCCCATAGGCACGAGAACCACCCCTCCTAAGCTGGCTACAGTCGCCTGCCATTCAGGGCCATCTTCTGCCGTGTCTAGAACAATCCGAACAACGGGCGGATCTGCCCCCTCGACTGGCACAAGCTGAATGCGGGTGACCCGATAGCGATCGACCGTGATGTCTCGCTGGGTCAGACGAGAGGAAAGAGTTGTATCCTTTAGCTCTAGGGTCAATTGGCGGCGATCGTCGCTGTATTCCTGCACCAGGTTAGGTTTTTGTCCGCTGGTACGGAAAAAGAAGCCGTCTTGTGTCACGCGCACGCCCTCTAGAACTGTGCTTGAGGTCGTGCTTGAGGTCGTGCTTGAAACTGTACTTGAAGAAGCCCCACCTGAAATCGCGCGATCAAGGTTTTGCTCTGCTTCATTCTGCTGAGGCGTGGGGAGCTGCACCGTCCAATTTGTATCGTTCGCACCCTGCACTTTTACCTGAGTTGGATCGATCGTGTATCCAGGACTTAGCTCAATTACGATTCGGGTTGTATTGGCATTAAACTGCGCCAGCCGAATCTCGCGGATGCCCTCGTCTGCGGACTGGTTGATGCGCGATCGCCCCAGCCTCGTTCCCGGCAGATCGATCACCAGCCGCATGGGGTCAGGGACAAGCTGAACGCTGGGCAACACGCCCTCATCGGTGGTAAAAGTCAGGCGGTTTTCGCGGCTGTTGAACTGCCATGATTGCAGCTGACCTGCCTCTGCGGGAGATGAAAACAGCAGAATTCCTGCTCCCAAAAGGAGGGATAGCAGTTTGGGGGGCAACAGCCCACTCGGCGATCGCCAGAGATATTTCACGGTTGTGGTTTCTCCTTGCTGTCTTCGACAGAAATCATAGATTGCAAAGGATTTGAAGATTCAAATCTAGAAGATGCAGAGCTAATGGATGTTCCTCATGGCAGGGCTGAATCTGGAGGTGATTTTTTTGAAAGGGATACAGAGCGCCCCCTTCAAAAAAAACTATCCATAAAACCAGCAACGCCTTCCTCATCGGCTCTAAACCCCAACCTCATACAGCATTTGTTCCAGAATTAACCAGACTTGTCATCCTATCAGAAAGAGGTGAGTAGTTCTTATTCTGAGAATGGTTTTCATCATAAAAATAAGGAACCTGCAGTCTGCCGATTATTAATTAAACGGCAAATAATTAATGGAGCTTAATTCTGCTTTTTCGCCAAAAAATTAGCCAAAAACCAGCTCAGATGTTTAGCTATTAATCCGGCAATTAAAGATTTTTTGTTGTGAGGCGAACTTCACTCGCCTCACAACAAAAATCTTCCAACAATGCACTCTCAATTATTGCCAAGTTGATAAAAGCCAGCTAAGAGTCAGCTAAGAGAATGATGATATCTTGAGGCTTAAACTCGATGAGCTGATCTTTTTGGGGATTAAGCACAACTCCGTAAGATCTTCCCATGTTATTGGCATCTGCTTTGCGCCGATAGCCGATCGCAGATTCTCCCCGCCGCCTAGCCGCCTCTACAACCGTGTAAAAGTTGACAGGGCGATCGCTCTTCACATAATCCTGAACGGGCTTGAGATAGATTTCTGAGCCTTCTGGGTTGAACAAGTCCGTCAATAGCGCATTGATGTTTTTCTGTTCTGACACCTGAGCCATCATCAAACTAATGATTTGCTCACTGATCACAAAATCATCAGGACGAGCCACCTGAGCCAGCGTTTGGTTCCGTACATCCAACATTTCAGTGACGATCTGATAGTCATGATCATCCCGATTGGCAATATCCCGGAGATGCAGCAAGGTCATCAGGGTTTGGGCATCTGACTGTTCCGGTTCTAAATCAGGACTACACAAAACAATAATGTGATCGTATTTGCTCAGATGCAGATTTTCTAAGACCTGGCGATCGGTGGGTTCACCCTGCTGATATTGCGCCATTTGTTGCTGTAACGCTTCAGCCGATAAATCCACCTCTGCTGCTGGGAACCCGGCAACAACAGTTACCGTAGAGCCAGGTGCAACGTATTGATCGAGCTGCTGAATAATGTGAGAGACGCGATTGTTCCAACCCAGAATTAACGTATGCTCTGCCTCGGCAGGTTTTCGCTCTGCTTGCTGAATGACCTGATGATCAATCCAAGATTCAGAGTAGCTAGAGAGATGGATGGTATCGTCGTCCTCACTGATAAAGATGAGCTGTTCATCAACCTGTAGCCTTGTGATGCTGGGTGGGTTAAGCTGAATTGTCCCATCTGAGCGTCTCATGCCGATGACTGTGGAGTTGTTGTAGGACAGGAGCGCATCGCCGTAAGTCTTGCCCTGGAGCATAGGCTCTGCTTTGAAGTAAATTTCATCCCCACTGAAATTGAGCAGATCCATATAGACGATCGACAAACCTGACTGCCGACAAGTTTGCACCACAATGCGCGAAATCAAATCGTTCGTCATCAGTGACTCTACTTCGTGATGCCCAATGAGTTTGATCACATCTAGGGTTTTGGAAGTCTGGACTTGAGCCACGATGTGATAGGGCTGAGGCAGCGATCGCGGAATGTTGGTAATGGCCAGCAGCGTTTTCACCACTTGAGCATCAGAATGTTCGTTGGCAGGATTCAAGACAATGATGGAGCGAGCTGTCTGAATACTGACGATGCCTAGATCCGCCATATTGCTGGGGCTACCCGTACGGTACACCAACCGAATGCGAGGCAGCTTACCCAGCGTATCTTGAAGGGCAGTCTCTGCCTGCACTTTATCTTCTTCACTGAGGATAACAATGCAGGTATCCGATCGATTAGAATTCGCCAGCGCCAGCTCAGAAATGAGTGTGAAAATCTGAAGCGACCAGCCCAGAATGACAATGTGATCGGTTTCAATCACCCGCGATCGTCCCTTCCGCAAGTCTTCCAGCTTGGCATCAATGCCGCTGCTCAGCAGACCAATTAAGGTACTGACGACGAAGATGCCGCCAAACGTGACAAACAGCATCGTTAGGCGGAAAAACCAGCCCGTATCGCCCCCGACTGTGCCAGAGTCGAGGGTGCGCATCAGCACCCCCCAGATTGCTTCTGGGACACTGAGGCGATCGCTGCCTTCAGGCGCAATTCCCACCAGGTTGACCAGAAATGCCATCACAAGAATGAATGCAAAACACACCAAGGCAAGTCCACCGACAAGGGCGATCGTGCCTTTGGACATGAAGTTATCAAACTTATAGCGCAGCCGATCGGCAAAGCTGTTGACTCTACCGCTGTTTACCTTGCCACGAAATCTTTTACCGTTAATTAGTTTTTGCATGAGGGATGGGGGAATTGTGAAACCTTCTAGCCGTTAAGCCAGTATTCCCCTGATACACTCCAGGCTCACTTTTCAAAAAATTCCTACCCAGATTAACCAATGCCCAAAAAATGAGCCTTAACAACTAATGCAACAGCTCCACTAAGCCAACCCCTGCAAACAAAATAAATAGCGCTCCGCCAATTCCCAAAAGCGTCCGTTCGGACAGCTTGCCACAAACATAGCGACCGCACTGCACCGCGATCGCTGCACACAATATGTGACCCAAAATAGCGCCGAGCGTTACCCCCACCGGATTATTCGCCGCCGCCAGGGCAATGGTAGTGAACTGGGTGCGATCGCCCCACTCCGCCACAAACGTCATGCCAAAGGCTTGTGCCAGAACCGCCCATTGGGTGTGCCGATTGAACTTGGCTTCCTGTTGAGCGATCGCGGCTTCTGCCTCCTGACAGCCTTCGGTAGCCGTTACCTTGGGCGAAATTTGGCTAGCCTCGTAGAGCAATTTCAGCCCAAACCCCAGAAACAGAAGAATCTCTGCCCAAGCAACATAGTGTTTGGGCAAAAGCGATGCGACTTGCCCCATTGCCACTGAGAGAACGGTCATTACAGCCAGGGCGGCGCTAGCCCCAGCAAAAACGACCCTCCGCGAATGGCGCATGGCAAGAATGGCGGCGATGAAAAAAGTCTTGTCGCCAACTTCAGAAATGGTGGTCAGCAAAAGCGATGCGGTGAATGCCGTCAACATCATCAAGCCTCTCAAAAGATGTAGGGATCTTGAGTGGGCTTGATGAGAGGAGGGAAAACACACGCTTCACCAAGCCCACAAAATACGTGGACTCAGTGAAGGTCTCGCTTACAGAAATCTTAAAAGCTCTGTCGCCCCAGCCAGGTTCATCACCAGCATGTTGACTTAAGGCGAGCTAGTGAGGTTGCCCATAACGGACAGCGATCGGCTAGCAGCTACTCCCCTTCATAAGCTGTAATCTATCGGCTTTGCGATCGACTTGTCAATAGGGAGTGATCTATTTTTTGTGGAGCTTCCCGCTTATCGTGATCCTTAGAGTTCTGCTCCGTTAGTTTGAATAACTCTTTGGTACCAAAAATAACTTTGTTTTTTCCGTCTTTCTAACTCTTTTTCTCGGTCAATATAGACAAACCCGTACTGTTTTTGATAGCCATTCAACCAGCTCAACAGATCAATATACGACCAAGCAAAGTAGCCAAATAAAGGGATGCTATTCTCGATCGCTTGCTTGCAAGCAAGAATATGCTGCTTCAGGTACTCAATCCTAGGAAAATCTAAAATCTCTCCGTTTTCAGCGATCGGATCTTTCGCCCCTATGCCATTTTCAGTGATCACAATTGGGATATTGCCGTATCTTTCCTGAATCCGTCTCATGCCTTCAAGTAGCCCTTCCGGATAGATTGCCCAGTCCCAATCAGTGTATTCAATATCGGGATTTACAACTCGCTTGAACAATCCAGGAATGCCGCTCTCTTTTTGGCTACCCTTGTTACCTGTCGTGTTCAACGGAGCAGCACCTACTCCATCTATTGAATTGTGCGCCAAAAATGTACTCTGGTAGTAGTTGACTCCAATAAAGTCAATTTTTGTTTGTCGCAAAAGTGTTCGATCGCTCTCTAGAACCGTGGGAGCGCCCCATTTGTTTTGGTAATACTCCCACATCAACTGAGGATATTCGCCCAAGAGAACAGGATCGTAAAACCAATGGTGATCCATGGCTTCATAGTATTCGCAAGCCTGGATGTCTTCTGGTCGATCGCTAATGGCAAATCCGGGTAACAGCACATGAGCAACGCCAATCTTGCCCTCCAGAATTTTCCCCTCATGCACTAACTGCCGATACTCAGCCACCGCTTTGGCATGGGCCACATTGACAATATGGGTGACTTCAACGGCTCTGCGTTCATCTTTGACTCCGGGTGGATGGATTCCCTCTCGATAGCCGAGCATGATGAAATTGATCACTTCATTGAAGGTAATCCAGTATTTGACGCGATCGCCAAACTGCTCAAAACAAGTTCTGGCATAGGTGGCAAAGGCATCCGCAACGGCTCGATTCTCCCAACCGCCAATATCTTGTAAAGCTTGAGGCAAGTCCCAGTGATAAAGCGTAGCGAACGGAACAATCTCGTATTTCAGCAACTCGTCAATTAAGCGGCTGTAGAATGCAATGCCTTCAGGGTTAACCTCTCCACTGCCGTCAGGAAAAATCCTTGTCCAGGCGATCGAAAATCGGTAAGAGCGCAGTCCCAGCTCTGCCATTAACCGCACATCTTCTACATATCGGTTGTAATGATCGGCAGCAATATCTCCGTTGGTTCCCTGGTAGGTTGTGCCCGGTAAATGGGAATAGACATCCCAAATGGAGAGTCCTTTTCCATCCTGTTGATAGGCTCCCTCAACTTGATAGGAGGCGGTCGCGGCTCCCCATAGGAAATCGGCTGGAAAGGTTGCCATATTTTCGCCTCACAACAAAAAATCTTTAATTGCCGGGTTAATAGCTACTTTGCTAAAACGCCGTTGAGGAAAATATCGGCAATACCTTCCGCCATTTCTAGCATGGCCTGGGGGGAAGAAGCTTCGGGCATAATAGTGTCGCGGCTAAACCCTGAAACGGCAAACATACCCAAAAACACCTGTGCCACGATGCGGGGATTGGTTCGGCGATAGATGCCTTGATCCATTGCCGTTTGAAAGAAAGCCTCAGCTACGTCCGTCATTTTAACGATGACTTCGGTTTGAATTTGAGCCTGCAAATCTGCGTGAAACTGCGCTTCCATAAAGCAAACCCGCAGCAGGTCGGCATTTTGGTGCAGGTTCAGCATCCGGCGGCGCATGACTTGAGCGATCGCTTTATAGCTCCCCATCTCGCTGAGTTCGGTCAGCAAATCGGTAAGAATTTCGACCCAGCCCTGCGTCGCTACCTCTACTAAAATTGCTTTTTTGTTTTCAAAATGGCGAAACAGAGTCCCTTCGGCAACTCCAGACTCTTGAGCTAAATCCTTGGTGGTGGTGCCGTCATAGCCTCGACGCGCAAACAATTTTTGAGCGGCTTTAAGAATCCGCGTTCGGGTTTCCACTTCCGATGGGGGAGCCGGGGTACGAAACGATCGCATAGCCAAAAAGAAGTAGAAGTATGTAGAGATGGTAGCGACAATGCTTCGTGAATACTTCATCCGTCTGTAAAACTTTACAGGCGGGCGGAAAAGGAGGCGATAATTTCTTTGCTGCCTGTTTTTTATGTAGCAACCGCCAAGGCGGTTAGGACGGGGACATTTAGGGTGGGGGCGCAGCGCGCCCCACCCTAAATGTCCTAACTGGCGACACCCATACTGCTTAGAAAACCTATCTTCCATGCCCCAACCTATCCTTTACGTTGCCATTACCAATCACGGATATGGTCATACGACTCGCACCTGCTCCGTGGTGGCGGAGATTCAAAGACAGTGCCCGGAAGCGCTCGTGATTTTGGTAACGACAGCCCCACGATCGCTCCTGGAAGCCTACATCAAAGGCGACTTCATCCACCGTCCGATCGCCCTCGATATTGGCGTGGTGCAGGGTGACAGCTTGACGATGGACAAAGCGGCAACCCTGGAAAAGCTGAAGCAAATCCGCGATCGCCATAAGTCCATGATTGCCGGAGAGGTGAACTTTATCCGGCAGAATCGCGTCAGCCTTGTGCTTGCCGATATTCCGCCGCTGGCAGCTCCGATCGCACGGGCGGCAGGCGTTCCCGGCTGGATGATGAGTAACTTCGGCTGGGATTTTATCTATCGTCCTTGGGGCGGCGAATTTGTAGAGATGGCGGACTGGATTGGCGCACAGTTTGCCCAGTGCGATCGCCTGCTGCGGATGCCCTTTCACGAGGAGATGAGCGCTTTTCCTCACATCACCGATATCGGATTGACGGGCGGCGACCCCAGCTTTGCGCTGGCAGATCTGCGAGAAACGTTTCACTTGACCGCGCCCATTGAGAAAACGATGCTGCTGACTTTTGGCGGTTTAGGAGTCGATCAGGTTCCGGTTCACAATCTCCAGCGCTTTCCAGACTGGCAGTTCATCACGTTCGATCGCCAAATTCCAGATGTGCCAAACCTGGTGAGAATTAGCGATCGTCAGTATCGCCCGGTAGACTTTATGCCGCTGTGTAGTCGAGTTATGTCTAAACCGGGTTACAGCACCTTTGCTGAGGCTTGTCGGGTGGGAGTGCCGATTATTTCTATTACGCGAGATGATTTTGCCGAAGCTGCGGTACTGCTCAAGGGTATCCAGAATCACGCTCAGCATCGCATTCTCACCCCAGAGGAATTTTTCAAAAGCGACTGGAGCTTTCTAGAGGAACCGATGCAGCCGCCCCAAACTTCAGAGCCTCTGGCAAAAGATGGCAATGAGGCGATCGCTCAGGCGGTTATGGAGTGGGTCGATCGGAATTGACTGAATCTGCAAGTTTTCGTATGAGAGAAGGATTCGTGCTACAACCTGCAAGCCTCTGTATGAGAGAAGAGAAGCTGCCCAAGCGAACGAAACTACCCCACAACCGAAATCGCCAAACTGGCAACTCTCCGATCAGTGACTTTTCTAGATCGAATGAGAGATTGTCATAGCTCACCCAATTGTTGCCTTTGCGCCACCCGACGCGAGTGCCAAACCTTCTCCAATCATTATCGTTATCATCTGTTGGGTACCCGCATTCTTGCCAAATTTGCTTTTGAATACTGAAGCCCCATTTGCCATCGGGATAATCCGGTGTCTTACTGTACTTCACCCAGAGTTGATCTAGGGTTCGCAAATCTTCGAAAGGAAAAGTGTCAAGATCGGCACGATTAAAATATTGTCCTTTCTTCTTACCAACAGTAGTAATCATCAGCCGATAGGTTTCTTTATCTGCCTCTTTCCACTCTTGGTTTTCTAGATGTTTTTCCAACTGAGCGTAACGTAACGGGGTTTGTGCAGATGAAGTAGAGGGAGGAATTACTAAAGCAGTTTCGGGAGCCAGAATAGTTGAGGCGGATTTTAGGTTCAGTTGCTGAGTTAATTGCTGTTCAATGCGATCGGCATCGTCTTCTCCAAGCAGAAGATTTTCGCGGATGTCTTTTAATTTGCGGCGGGCACTTTCTTCTGGCAAAAAGCCATTTTTAGTCGCTTTCTCAAAATAATCGGCATAGTTACGTCGCTGTTCTGCTCGCACTAGATAGGGTTGTTGAACCTGCTCTTCAATCGTTTTCGCATCTTCTGAAGAAATTCCCAAGCGTCTCCAACGAGTATCCAAACGACCTCGATCCAGCTCTTCTTCAATTGCCCCACTAAACTCTAGACCTAGCTCCTGATCAAGTTCTTGAAAAATCCGATCGACAGCCTTGCGGTACTCTAATTTAGGCTCTGGTTTAGGCGCTCGCACAATTGGCAAGTCGAAGCCTGTATCTTCGGCAATAATTTTGGGCGGATAGCCTCCCTTACTTTCAATTTCAAGGCGGCGATCGGCATACCCGTGCAAATCTCTAGCGACGATCCACTCGCCCTGTCCTGGATACGCAGCTCCCTCCATGCCCTCAACCAAGTAGCGAGTATAGAGCGATAACCCGTCCCTTGCTTGTAATGCCACTTGAGCTGCACTAGAGGAAGCTAGAATAACCCGTCCTTTGGCTTTCAGTTCATCAAAGTCAATGTCTCCCTCTCCCTTTTTGATCCAATCGGCGATCGCCCCGCTGTAGCAACAGTCTAAGATCACTACTACCTGCTGCGATCGAGTCATATCCATTTGGCGTTTTAGAAATCCTGCGGACAACGCACTCGACTCTACTAGCCGCCCCTGCTGTTTGTAGGTGTTGTGGGTGCAAAAATGCAACTGCTGATGTAACATACCGCCGCTGCCCAAGTCACCATGCCCTGAAAAATAAAGCAGTAGTAGGTCTTCTGGATCTCTGCCGCGAAAAAATTGTTCGATCTGAGCTTCTAAAAGAGTGCGATCGCAGTTCTCTAGAGGCTGTACTTCAAACGCACCACAATCTGGATTTTGTAGCACTGTCTGCATTGCCTGCATATCTCGCAGGCTCCCTGGCAGTGGCTCAAATCCCTCGCCATATTCACTCACTCCAACTAGCAACGCTACTCGCTTACTCATGCTTTGCCTGCTTTACTGCCTCAAGCTTTGCGACAAAATCCTCGAAATCTTGCTGAGCAGAGGCGCGATCGCTGTCATTGCGTCCTTCAAACTCAAACTCTGTCCCTTCGTGCTTAAACTTTACTTTCGTAGTTGTTCCTACCAAGCGACCATACAACCACGTACCAAAGGTTTTTAGGGTATCTAGGTTAATTTTTACATCCAAAATACTGCTGCTAGGTTCCCCTTTTTCTACCATCTCTGGCTCTGTAGCCGCAGAAGGGGCAACAGGCATAACCTCCGCAGACTGGCTTTCTAGCTCCGCTGCTAACGTCCGCAATATAAGTTGAAGATCCTCATCCGTTGCCTGTTCATCCTGGACGGATAGCTGAAACTCAATAGGATGATTCATAAAGTGCAGAGGAATAAAATTACGTTTATTCTAAACCAGAGTAAAGCAGTACCAAAGGCTTCCGCAGAACGGTTTGGTGTCTACTGCTCAACTTAAACCTTTTAAGATTCACTGTAGATGTTTGTGGTTAGCCCTCGGCGCTCTAAGGCATCTAGGAGATTGTGAGATTCGATCAGTTGACGATTCTCTGCTTTTTGCAACCACTCAATCAGCGCTTCATTGGCAACATCACTCACCGACCAATCCTTTCCCGAATTCTTGAGCGGAATGATTGCACGTACCAAAAAATCAATATCTGGGCGCACTTGTGCCCTAAACTGCACTGATTTGGATTCCGACATCACAGATTGCCACAAAAGACTTGTGCAATTTTGCCATGTCACAGGTTGAAGATTATTGAATTGACATTTTAGCAATTTGATATCTATCAAATTGCTAAAATGTGCGATTATAAAAACAAGCGCCCCGCTATTGACCAATAGAGGGCAGGAGAACTATTTCAACAGGTGAACTATGGCAGAAGAATTTGTGTCGTCAGACGATCGCGCTCCCGAAGTCCAGTCCAGCAGAGAGCGGATCAAGCATTTGCTTGTGGGTTCGCCCAGAGCCGTCAAACGCACGATTCAAATCCTGCATATTCAGGGCTATGCAGAAGTTAGCTTTTGGTCTAAACCCGTTGCCGCTCAGGATTTGGGGGAGCCGGGAGAGGTGGTGAGCGTGCTGTTGCGCTATGGGGCGATCGAGTAGTTTGGAACGATAAAAAATGGGACGACAAAAAAGGGCTAGAGACAATGCTCTAACCCTCTGCTCATAGATTCAACGGATTAGTCTAGCGCTTAACCAGCTTCTTCGAGACCTTGCGCAGGCGAATCGACTTGGGTGTGACCTCCAGAAGTTCGTCGTTGCCGATGTATTCCAAAGCTCGCTCCAGATTCATGTCGATCGGGGTTTGAAGCTGCACTAGCTCTTCACCGCCAGATGCGCGATGGTTGGTGAGCTGCTTGGCTTTACAGACGTTTAGCTCCAAATCCTGCTGGCGGTTGTGTTCGCCAATGATCATGCCTTTGTAGACTTTGGTACCGGGCGAGATAAAGAAAGCGCCTCGGTCTTCAGCGTTCTTCATGGCGTAGAAGGTTGAAACGCCCTCCTCAAAAGAAATCAGCACCCCGTTTCGGCGAGTCTCAAATTCGCTAATGATCGGACGATA
This sequence comes from Drouetiella hepatica Uher 2000/2452, assembly GCA_019359505.1. Lineage (GTDB taxonomy): Bacteria > Cyanobacteriota > Cyanobacteriia > Elainellales > Elainellaceae > Drouetiella > Drouetiella hepatica. The sequence goes on from JAHHHD010000008.1 coordinate 48,046, forward strand.
ATCCAGGAAGCTGTGGTTCATGATGCCGTCGCCGCGCGTCAGACGCATAAACTCACCCCGGAAGCCAATCAAGCCGCGTGCCGGAATCAAAAACTCTAGCTGAGTCCGACCATTGCCGCCAACGTGCATATCTTGCATTTCGCCCTTGCGCTGACCTAGCCGCTCAATACAGCCACCCACCGCATCTTCAGGCACATCTAGAACGAGCTGTTCAAACGGTTCGCAGGGTCGTCCGCCGACTTCGCGGTAGATCACTTCAGGCTTAGACACCTGAAACTCATAGCCTTCGCGTCGCATCGTTTCGATCAAGATGCCCAGGTGCAATTCACCCCGACCCGCAACCGCTAGCTTATCGGGTGAGTCAGTGTCTTCAACGCGCAGCGCCACGTTGGTTTCCAGCTCTCGCATGAGGCGATCGCGCACCTGTCGAGAAGTCACGAACGTGCCTTCCTGACCGCAGAACGGCGAGTCGTTTACAGAAAAAGTCATCTGCAAAGTTGGCTCATCCACCTTAATCAGCGGCAATGCCTGGGGATTGGTGGGGTCAGTGATTGTCTCACCAATGTTGGCATCGGCAAAGCCTGTGATCGCTACAATGTTACCTGCCGAAGAGGATGCCATTTCCACCCGCTTCAAGCCGTCGAAACCCAGCAGCTTAGTGATTTTTGCTTTGACGATCGAGCCGTCTTCTTTCACCAGCGCCGCCTGCTGACCCATCTGGATCACGCCGTTGTGAATCTTGCCGATGATGATTCGACCCATGTAATCTGAGTAGTCCAACGTCGTTACCTGAAGCTGGAGCGGCTTTTCAGGATCGCCGACTGGAGGTGGCACATGGTTGAGAATCGCCTCAAACATAGGCTTCATGTCTGTTGATTCTTCTTCCAAAGCATTCTTGGCATAGCCCGCCAGCCCTGAAGCAAACAGGTAGAAGAAATCGCACTGGGCATCATCTGCGCCCAGCTCTAGGAAGAGATCCAGCACCTTATCGACCGATCCATGGGGATCAGCTTGAGGGCGATCGATTTTGTTGACGACGACGATGGGGCGCAATCCCTTTTCCAGCGCCTTTTTCAGCACAAAGCGCGTCTGAGGCATCGGGCCTTCGTTGGCATCGACAATCAGAATACAGCCGTCAACCATGCCCAGAACCCGCTCCACTTCGCCGCCGAAGTCTGCGTGTCCAGGAGTATCAATGATATTGATCAGCGTTTCGCCATAGTGAACGGCAGTATTTTTGGACAGAATCGTAATGCCCCGCTCCCGCTCCAGCGTGTTGGAGTCCATGACGCAATCCGGAACCTCTTCGCCCTCTCGGAATGTGCCGGACTGTCGCAGCAGTGCATCAACGAGCGTAGTTTTGCCGTGGTCAACGTGAGCAATGATGGCAACATTGCGAATAGGCAGAGTCATAAAAAAGTTCCGGTAGAGAAATGTAGGAGAAGCCTTACTAGGGTTAATTCACTTCTTAATAGAGTCTTCCTTGCTTCTAGAAAGAATTCCGTGTAAAGAAGCCGTCATGATCTTATCTTAACTGTTCGTAAAATAACTGGCTTTCTGGAAGATGAGTTAGGGCGATCGCTAGCTTCTCACCGTTAGAGTCATTCTTCAAAAGGCACCCGTGAGGGCACTGGTCAAAACTGCCCAAATTAGCCAAGATTGGCGTGTCCAGGGCTGAATTGATTAACTTTTGGTTAAGCCGCCAACTTCTCCAAGACTGAAACCCATGAGCCTTTCGCCATAAGCTCCTTAATAAATAAAGTAGAGGAAACCTGATGTCCCTAAACTATGGTGTTCTGAAGGGTCGCCCGATCGCCGTCAAGTTTGCCGCAGGTGCAAATGACCATTATCAGATTCGCATTGTGGATGACACGACAGACTACCGAATTGCGATCAACGTCAAATCGAGCGAAATTCCCCCTGACGTTCTCTACTTCGTGGATGAAAATTTTACCTACCCAACTTTGAATCAGCTAGAGCAATTGCCTCTGGGCTTTAAGCCTCTGCCAGAGCGCAAACCAGGCGGATTGTCATTAGATTATATTCGGGGAAACCTCTTCGATCGCACTAAAATGGTGCCGCTAGCGGGTTCTATACCTGGGCCAGAAAATGATTTGAACGAGAAGATCAATCGATATGTTCAGCGGGCGCTGTCGGATGAAACGGCTCTGATTTATGCCTTTGGCGCAAGATGGGGCCCAGAAGAGCAAAAGAAAGACAAATACTTTGGCTTCTTGCCGGGTAATGGGATTCATGACATTCACATGAATCAGGGAAATAATGCTAGGTACGTGGATGATGATGGCGTTTGGCAAGATGGGGCGATGTTAATCCACTTTCCGGCTGAGAGTCGCTGGATTGCTGTTTTTCTGAAATTTCAGTCCCAGACTTGGCATACAGACGATCGCACAGGTCATGCTATTCCGACCAACGAACCGGGCAAACCGCCCGTCGTGAATGAAGAACCTACGCCCGAAACGCCAATTCCAGACGAACCTCAAGGGATTGTGCGGATCATTGCGGCGCTAGTCAATTCTACAGGTCCTGCGCCTGAGCAAGAAACCGTAACCCTGCTCAATACCTCGCCTGACGCGATCGATCTAACTGACTGGGCGATCGCCGATCGGCTTAAGAACAAGCATAAGCTGACAGGGGCGATCGCGCCTGGAGCCACGGTGCTGATTGCTTTGCCGCCTACGGTGCAGTTAGGCAACAAGGGTGGCTTAATTACTTTACTCAACCAGGAAGGACTCAAGGTCGATGGGGTTGCCTACACGGCGCAGCAGTCCAAGCTAGAAGGCTGGACTGTGGTCTTCTAAGACGTTGTGGTATTGCTCGATCGGGGGATGATTTTTGTATGAGAGGGGTACAGAGCGCCCCTCTCATACAAAAAGTTTTCTCATGCCAATTTAACCAGTATCGCTGGCGATATGTGGCTGACCCATGGGCGCAAGTTTGAACCAAAAAATCGCTCTAAAAAACCGCCAACCCTGCGTCAAGCAGTGCGCTGGATTACCCAACTGGGGGGATTTCTGGCTCGAACAGGGGATGGTGAAAAACCCTAAGCCCTGTAACCGCTCATTATTCCTTGCGCTATCCCTTGCGCGATAATGGGGGAGTGGGAGGGAGCGCTTCGCATGGGTCGGGGGTTCGGGCGTTTAGGGAGGAGATAGGGCTGATGTTTACAGGTCTGATTCAGGCTGTGGGAACGGTTCGGGCACAGGGAGAGAATCTGCTTCAGGTTTCTTGTGACGCGATCGCTCATCTGGGCACGTTGGAACTCGGAGACAGTGTGGCGGTGGATGGCATTTGCCTAACGGTGACGGGGCTGCTGCCCATGGGTTTTACTGCCGATGTGTCGCCTGAAACCCTCAGCCGCACGACTTTAGGACAGGATTCTCAGGATGTGCCTGTCAACCTGGAACCTTCGCTACAGGTGGGTAGCAAGCTGGGCGGGCATTTTGTGACGGGGCACATTGATGGTGTGGGCTATCTGGAGTCCTCTGTGCAAACAGAGAATGCCTGGGAGATGAGTTTTAGGGTGCCGGATGCGCGGGTGGCTCGCTACATTGTGTCTAAGGGCAGTATTGCAATTAATGGGGTGAGTTTGACGATCGCAGATTGTGATCCGATTGGCTCCTGGTTTAAGGTGGCTGTGATTCCACTCACCTATGCCGAGACAAACTTACGCTACTTACAGCCTGGTGGTCGGGTGAACCTAGAGGGCGATGTGCTAGGCAAGTATGTGGAGAAGTTTTTGCGGCTTGGTTCTGATGCTCATCAGCTCTCAGTTTCAGGACTAGAGGAAATTCTGGTGGCGGGCGGAAGTAGGGGCGATCGAGCAGATGTTACCGAGACATTCTTAGCAGAACATGGGTATTCGTAGCGTTATGCCTAAAATTACGTAATTGAGTTAGGACGAGTTATTTGAGAGCCGCGCAGAGCGCGGCTCTCAAATAACTCATTGGATCTAGGCGCGTAGCGTTACGTATCTTCAAGGAATTGCAAAAATGCGGGGGGAACTAGACGGAGTTCGCCCGACCTCAAGCGATCGCACTCTACCCAAAGCGCCGTGAATTTGTTGCCCACTTCACAAGCTTGAAACGAGTCAGACTGATAGAAGCGATCGTCTGCAAAGTCGCATCGGTAAAGCTGGACTAACTCATGTCCCGGCTTGCCGTTGTAGGTAAACAAATTTTCCAGGCATCCAATATATTCAACGTGAATCAGCTCAGCATTTATTTCTTCCAGAAACTCTCGACGGAGAGCTGCTTCACTGGTTTCACCAAACTCTACCCCTCCTCCCAAGGCACGATAGAAAACTTCTTGCGTTTCAGGATTATGGGCTTCAAATACAAAAATTCGAGTTTTGTGTTTGATTAGCCCCAGCGCAACCACGCGAATATGTGCAGGGGGCGAATAAACGCCCTGAGAAGCAGTTTGATTCATGGAAGTGAATTCGCAGAACTCTAGTTATTCTGATTGTCTTGATCGTTTTCGGCAAAGCTCGATCGCTTGTTTCCAGGGATTTTCCAGTCTTGATTTTCGCCACCAAAAATAATCCGCTCGATCGTCACATAGTCTTTGCTGAGCTGGTCGAGGGCATTGATCAAAATATCGGCGGCGATCGCGTCGGCAGTGCCCAGATCAAACCAGCAGCGTCCCCAGTTGCCTTCGTACTCAAACTCACTCATATTGTGCATTAGCGCCACAAAGCTATCTTCGGCGGCATCCTGGTTGTACTCTAAGTAGCTGATGTCTAAGCCTGTGTCTTGCACCTGCATATTTTCGGCATTGAAGCCGCCCAGTTTACCTAGCAGAAACCAGGAGTTGAAGACTTCCTCAACATACTGCTGTTCGGCGGTCGAGGGCGTGTTGCTGAATTCTAGCCAGATCCAGAGATCAAAAAAATCGCACTCGCGGAATTCTACTTTCATGGGAGACGGGTCGTGGGGGTGTTTTTCAAGTGGGTTACTTTTTTGCAGAGGCGCTTTGTGCGCTTTTCAAAAAAGCTTACGTTAGAGGTTGGGAAGTGTGAGTTTCTAGTCCGATTGCTTCAGAAATATTGGACAATTTGCTAGACTCCAGCTTTTGCACCAATCCCTCCAGGATACGACGCACCATCCAAGGTCCTTCATAAATCCAGCCCGTGTAAACTTGCAACAGACTAGCTCCAGCCGTAATCTTTTCCCAGGCATCGGCTGCCGTAAAAATGCCGCCCACGCCAATAATCGGCAGTTTGCCCTGAGTTTCTCGGTAAATAAAGCGAATCACTTCAGTCGATCGCTGCCTCACCGGAGCGCCGCTGATGCCGCCTGCCTCTTCGCTAATGGGTTTACCTGCGATCGTCTTTGTCTCTAAGTGATCGCGGCGAATCGTGGTGTTGGTGGCAATGATTCCGGCAAGCTCGTAAGCCTGAGCGAGCTTGATCACGTCAGCAATTTCCTCCCATTCCAGATCGGGCGCAATTTTAATCAGCATGGGCTTAGCGAGATGGTTTTCCTGCTGGAGGGCTGCCAAGATAGGCTCAAGCTGATCGGCGGCTTGCAGCGATCGCAACCCCGGCGTATTGGGTGAAGACACGTTCACCACAAAGTAGTCGCCCCAATCTCGCAAGAGCCGAAAGCTGCCTGAGTAGTCCTCTGCGGCGGTTTCGAGAGGCGTAATTTTGGATTTTCCCAGGTTGATGCCGATGGGAATGGAGGCGCGATCGATCGACCGTTCAGTCATCTTCTCCAATCTTTTCGCTAACGCTGCCGCTCCCTGGTTATTAAATCCCATGCGATTCAGAGCCGCCTGATCGATTGGCAAGCGAAACAGACGCGGCTGAGGATTTCCTGGCTGAGCATGGAGGGTGACGGTACCTAGCTCGGCAAAGCCAAAGCCGAAATCAGACCAGAGACTAGCCGCGACTCCATCTTTGTCAAACCCCGCCGCCAGACCGATCGGATTGGCAAAGGGCAAACCCCAAAGCTGCTGCTCTAGCCCCGGATGCTGAAACTGACAGGATCGCTGAAGCTGCTGAGATAGCTGTCCGGATATTCCACGTTGCTCAGCCAGCCAGTTCAGGAGGCGCAGCGTTTGCTGGTGTGCCTGCTCTGGGTCAACTTTAAGCCCAGAGAACAGGAGCGGACGTAGGATTGACTTATAAATATCCAGCTTGTCAATATTCAAAATAAGGCTTGAAGTCTAGGCTACTTCACAGATTAACGTAAATCAGGGCAGGGGTTTTTAAAGCGCAAGAGAATCATGTCTCTGTCCTAACCGCTTTGGCGGTTGCTATGGAAGGCACAGATAGGAAGGGCAGGACTAAGGGAATTCTAAAGAAAATCAGCTCTGTTAGAGTCTAGAGGCAGCAGAATCTGTAAAAGTCCTGCAAAATCATACCTCATGGCGATTTGTCTCAGCCTTCATACCGGAGCGCTACAGGGTACCATCAAGAGCATTACAAGCGAGAGCACCGTAAATTCCCGCCAGTTTGTCTAATCAGAGGAGCATTCAGGCGGCAGGAGTCAGATTGGCATGGGTTTGCAAAAAGAACCGTCGGGACATGAAAGACAATTAGTGGCTTTAGGACGCGTTCTTCAAGCCCTTCGGGAAGAGGAAACGGTTGATGGCTTGATCAAAATGGCGTTGGGCTATCTTCAGGCTGAGTTTAACTACGCTCTGGTTTGGATAGCACTATACGATCGCCCTGAACACCGCCTAATCGGCAAGGGTGGGCACGCTCCAGCAGGAGATGACACTTTTCTTAAGCAGCGCTTCAGCCTCAGTCCGGGCGATTTGCTGGAGCAGGTGGTGATTCAGCTCCGACCCATTGGCGTTCCCGACCTGCGTGAGGAGTCCAGAGCCGGAGAATGGCGTAAAGCTGCCCAAAAGTACAGCATTCAGGGCACGATCGTCTTCCCCATTCGCCATAAAAGTGACTGTTTTGGTCTAGTGCTGCTGGGTTCTCCTCTCTGGGGAACCTCTCCCCATGCCGACGAAAAAGCTAGACTGTCGATGCTGCTCGGATCATTAGCGGACGGGCTTTACCAACTCGCAGGTGAACAGCATCGACAGCAGGTCAAGCGCCCTGATCAGCCGCTCTTAAGCCTGTTAGCAAAACTGCGATCGCTCCCCAATCTCAAAAAACGCCTAGATGCCGTTATTGATGAGACGCACCGTTTTGTCCAGCCCAATCGCACCAACATCTACTGGTATGAGCCTCAGCAGCGCTACTTCTGGAAGCGTCAAGGCAGCCGCGCTTTAGAAGGGAATGACCTAAAAATTCCGGTTCAGGAGATTAACGGTTTCTATCAGGCGCTAACGGCTGACCAGGTAATTTCTATTGGCGAAGCCCAAAGCACAGTGAAAGCCGACCTCAGCGGACGCATTATGCAGTATCTCCAGGCGCGATCGCTCATCGCGGCTCCGGTGCTATACCAGGGAGAGCTACGCGGCTTTCTTACTGTTGAGGGCAATGAGGCGCGGCTCTGGTCAGAAGAAGAGAAAAACTTTGTTCGGGGGGTAGCGCAGATGGTTTCCCTGGTGGCTCCCCTCGAAGAAATGGAGGTCACTGTTCAGCAGGTTAAGCTCGATCAGGTGCTGACGGCAGAGATCACGCGCGCCCTCTACACCGAGGATGACTGGAAAATCACCCTGCAAAAATGTGCCGATCAGGTGTGTCAGCGCCTCAGCACCGAACGGTTTTTGGTTTTACTCTACGACAAAGACCTTAAAACATTTGAAATTTGCTACCAGCAGCAGCCGAAACAGCGCCGTCCGATCGCCCAATCGCTAGAAGATTTGAATCCCGTAGACTGGCAGATGCTGGAACGTAGCACAGAAGCTGTTGCCGTGGAAAACCTGGAGGCAGACCTGAAGCTGATGGCATGGCGGCAGGTGTTTCTAGAATCAGAGGTGCGATCGCTGCTGGTGTGCAGCACTTCTATGGGCAAGTCGATCGAGGGCTTGGTGGTGCTGGGGCATGAAACCGCCCGAAGCTGGAGCCGAGCCGAGCGGGATTTGTTACGGGTCGTTAGCCAGCAGATTGGGCTGCTGTTGCACCAATTTCAGCTTCAGCGTCAGACCGATCGGCTACAAAAAAACTATCAGGCGGTGCAATGGGGGCTAACCACGATGCAGCAAACACATCAGCTCGATCGCCTAGAGCAAGCCGCCACGCAGCAAATTGCCCAGCTCCTACAATCTCCTCTGGCAGTTCTGATCACCTGGCTACCGGGACGCACCACCGCTCAGCTGACGGCACCCGTTGTCTCAAAGCGTCAGTTTGAGGTGGCAATTCAGGTGCCTGTGCCTATCTACACAGATGTGCTGGTGCAATGGGCACTACAAACCGACGGGCTGCTGACCGTGGGCATCAATGACATCTCGCCTGAGACGCGCCAATGGCTTTGCGGCGCTGAGATCGGTCAAGTTCTTGTGTTGACCTTGCGCACGGCTCCAGAGCATGAGCCGACCGGAATTATTTTGGTGGGTGACGTTGCCGATCGCCAGTGGTCAGAGCAGCAAATGATTGCCTTTGGCACGCTCACCAGTCAGTTAGGCTGGGGTCGCCGCTATCTACTCATTGCCGAAACCCTGTTCGAGCAGCGGGAAAAGCTAGAGCAGCTCAACTGGTACAAGCAGCGCCGCCTAGAGGAAACCTACCGTATCTTGGGAACAGGCGTGCGGCGGCTGAACGAACTCAGCCACCAAAAAGAAGGTGCATCCAGTATGCGCTACCAGCAAATTTTGCGGCATTTGGGTGGAACGCTAACGGCGCTGACTCCTGTGCTAAAGCATGAGCAGTGGCAGTTTCAAGGAGATTACGAGACAATTCCGCTAGCCAGCTTACTGAGGCGATCGCTCGAACGGCTAGACTCCTTGATCAAACAGCGACAGATCTGGTCGCAGGTTCACAATGATGCCAGCGTTACCATTGGCGGCGATGTTCCCAAAATTGAGTTTGTCCTGCTAGAGGTTTTGACGGCTGCCTGTCAGCGTTCTGTCGCGGCAGGGCGGCTAGATATTTGGTGCCGCCAGGTTGATGCTCAGTGGCTAGAGCTATCCATTACCGATAACGGCATTGTCGAGCCAAGGCTGCTGGAAGAGCTAGAAATGGGGCGATCGAGCGATTTACTCGTTCCCTCAACCCTAGAACATCCGCCCGGTTTACACCTAGCAATCTGCAAATCCATCATGGTTCGAATTGGTGGCGAATTTAGCTTTCACAAGCTAGAAGATGGTCGGCTGTTCAGCCGTCTGCTGCTGCCGATCGCCACAGGAACAACTCTGAATCATGCGGCTCGAAGTGAGGGCGAAATTACAGGATTTTTCTAAAGGGAAGGGATGATGTTCTAGACCTATAGCTGTCGCTAGTTTGCTTAGGAAATTTTTGGTGGGGCGCTTCGCGCCCCACCAAAAATTTCCCTGTCCCAACCGCCTTAGCGGTTGCTATATTGTTGATTTTTTGAAACACTACCAAGGGAACAATGGTAATCCTAATCATGGGGGTTTCCGGCTCTGGCAAGACCACGATCGGCAAAATGCTGGCAGAGACATTGCAGTGGCAATTTAGCGATGCCGATGATTTTCATCCGGCAGCCAATATCGAGAAAATGAGTCGGGGAGTGCCGTTAAGCGATGCCGATCGCCTGCCCTGGCTTCAGTTATTGCAAGGGGCGATCGAGCAATGGCTGAGTCAGGGAATCAATGTCGTACTTGCCTGTTCTGCCCTCAAGTCTGAGTATCGCCAGTGGCTTCAGCCATCTAATCAGCTCCAGCTAACTGATCAGATCAAGTGGGTTTACCTCAAAGGCTCATCTGAGCTAATTCAGCAGCGACTCAACCAGCGCCAAGGGCACTACATGAAAGCAAACCTGCTTAAAAGCCAGTTCGATACTTTGGAAGAACCCGACAATGCACTCCAGATAGAGATTGGTCAACCACCTGAAGCGATAGTTCAGGCAATCAAAACCGATTTCAAGATTGAGTAAATAGAACGGGATCGACGGGGCTCGAACCCGCAACTTCCGCCGTGACAGGGCGGTGCTCTAACCAATTGAACTACGATCCCTCGTAGCGAACGCGTTTTCAGCGCGATCTCCATATTTACCTAGTAATTGAATTTTGTCAAACACTTCTTGTGAAGTTTTTTATCGTAGGTTGTGAATCTACCCTGATACAATTCGATTTGCGGCACTGCCCAGCACATTTTTCTAGTGCCCTGCCAGCAGTATCGCCCTCATTCTGTCAAGACCTAGCGCACCCATGACCTCTTCACCTAACCCTCTGGAATCCAGTTCTCTAGAAAGCTCTCTGGAATCCAGTTCTTCAGAACCCAGCCCGTTAGAGCAGCATCGCCAGCAATTTCCGGCGCTTGCCAACAAAGCCTACTTTAACTACGGCGGGCAGGGAGCTATGCCCCAGAGCGCGATCGCTGCCATCCTCAGCGCCCACGAGCATATCCAGCAGATAGGTCCCTTCTCAAGCGCCATCAACGACTGGGTGACAGAAGAAATGGAGCAAATGCGAGAAACGATCGCCACTGAGCTAGGCGCGGCTCCCGGAACGATCGCCCTGACGGAAGATGTCTCGGTCGGCTGCAACATTGCCATGTGGGGAATTGACTGGCAGACGGGCGATCATCTGCTGCTGTCGGACTGCGAACATCCAGGAATTATTGCGGCGGCGCTAGAAATTCAGCGGCGGTTTGGGGCGGAGGTGACGTTTTGCCCTTTGATGGCAACGTTGAACGAAGGCGATCCGGTGACAGTCATCACGCAAAATTTGCGCCCTACGACTCGCCTTGTGGTCGTCAGCCATATTCTCTGGAATACAGGGCAGGTTTTGCCGATCGCCGAAATTGCTCGTGCCTGCCACAATTACCCCACGCCCAAAATTCCAGTGCGGCTTCTGGTTGATGCAGCGCAGTCGGTTGGGGTAATGCCGCTCAACTTGAGCAAGCTACGCGCAGATTTTTACGCTTTTACAGGACATAAGTGGTGGTGTGGACCAGCGGGTATAGGCGGGCTGTATATCCACCCAGAGGCGCTGTCTAGCCTCAGCCCCACGTTTATCGGCTGGCGCGGCGTCAAGAAAAATGCTTCGGGCTACCCGATCGGCTGGATGCCTGACAGCAGGCGCTTTGAGGTGGCCACTTCTGATTACGCCCTATTTAGCGGTTTGCGAGAGGCGATCGCGCTTCAAAATCAGTGGGGATCGGCTGCCGAACGCTTTGAGCGGATTTTGGCGCTTAGCCTCGCTCTCTGGCAAAAGTTATCCGATCTGCCCCACGTTACCTGTCTGCGATCGGCTCCCCCTGAAGCAGGTTTGGTGTCCTTTAAAGTCGATCGCCCTGGGGCTGGGATTCATAGCCGTCTGGTGCTGGAGCTAGAGCAACAGTCCATCTTTTTGCGCACCATTCAAGATCCAGACTGTGTGAGAGCCTGTGTACATTACCTGACTTTGGAATCGGAAATCGATCGACTTGTTGAAGCAATTCAAAAGTTTGAGTAAAAATTTATCTACCCGTAGTCATAGTTACCTAGTAACTGGATTACCTGAGCTAAGCTTTGTATCAGCAGCAACTTTACGAAACTTTGTATAAAGTCGGAAAGCCTCTGTTTTGAGAAAAGCTGAGAAGGTTTGGGAAAAGTTTAGAAGAAAGCTGAGTTTTGAGAACTCAGAAACCGCATCACATGAAGGAGTTGCTAGGAATGGTAGAAGTTGCTGAGAAGCACCGAGTCGTAATTGTGGGAGGCGGCTTTGGTGGGCTGTATGCGGCAAAAGAGCTGGGTCGCGCCCCGGTTGAGGTAACGCTGATCGATAAGCGAAACTTCCATTTGTTTCAGCCTTTGCTCTACCAGGTGGCAACGGGAACCCTCTCTCCAGCAGATATTTCTTCGCCGCTGCGCGGCATCCTCAGCGGCAACAAAAACACCAAGGTGCTGATGGATGAAGTGACCGATATTGACGCAACTCAGCAGAAAGTGATGTTGCAGAATGGCGAAGTGCCCTACGACACGTTAATCATTGCCACAGGGGTCAGCCATCACTACTTTGGCAACGACCATTGGAAGCCTACCGCTCCTGGATTGAAGACGGTAGAGGATGCTCTGGAGATGCGGCGACGGATCTTCATGGCGTTTGAAGCCGCGGAAAAGGAAACTGACCCTGAGAAGCGTAAAGCTTGGCTGACCTTCATTGTGGTGGGCGGCGGTCCGACAGGCGTGGAATTGGCTGGAGCGATCGCCGAACTCGCCTACAAAACCCTGAAGCAAGACTTCCGCAACATTGACACAGGCGCCGCCAAGATTTTGCTGCTCGAAGGTCTCGATCGTATTCTGCCGCCTTACCCCCCTGAGCTGTCTGAGAAAGCCGCTCAGTCACTAGGGGAAATGGGCGTGACCATCTGCACCAAAACGCTGGTAACAAACATCGAAAACAATGTCGTCACGGCAAAGCAGGGCGATCAGGTGGAAGAAATTCCGGCTCAAACCATTCTCTGGGCGGCTGGGGTCAAGGCTTCGGTGGTCGGCAAGGTGCTAGAGCAGCGGGCGGGGGCAACCCTCGATCGCGTTGGGCGCGTCATGGTAGAACCCGATCTCACCCTCCCGAATCAGCCCAATATTTTTGTGATTGGCGACTTGTCTGTTTACACCCACCAAGACGGCAAGCCCTTGCCTGGTGTAGCTCCTGTAGCCATTCAGGAAGGGCAGTACGTTGCGCGTCTGGTGCGCGAACGCCTTCTGGGGAACGACCTGCCTCCCTTCCGCTATAACGATATGGGCAGTATGGCAATCATTGGACAAAACAAGGCGGTTGCCAACATGGGAGGCGCTAAGTTTTCAGGAGCGCCAGCTTGGTTTCTGTGGACTTTTGCCCACATCTACTACTTGATTGAGTTCGACAACAAGCTGATTGTGATGCTCCAGTGGGGCTGGAACTACTTCACCCGTAACCGTGGAGCAAGGCTGATTACAGGCGAAGGCGTTTTAGAGCAAGTCAACGTAGACGCGGACGGCAATTATGCAGTTGCTTCAGCGAGTCAGGCTGCCGCTAAGGTATGAACACCGGGGGTAGAAGTCGCTCATTGCTTCTACCCTCCCCCTAATTTTCTGAGCCTGCTGCTTTTTATTTGTTTTTTACTTGATTTTTTGAGGCAATGTCTGAACCTGCGTCAATTCTTGGATCAGTTAGAGTCGGAACCCTTACCCTGGAGCTAGTTGGGCTTCGCAATCTCAGGGGTGTCGTCAACCTGGGGTTATTTGACAGCCCAGAAGGGTTTCCCAATGTTGCTGCCCAAGCCGTGCGATCGGGCTGCTTTGAGGTTTCAGCCAGTCCATTAATTTTGACCTTCCCCGATCTGCCGTTTGGGCGCTATGCCGCTACGGTGCATCATGACGAAAATCAGGATGGCATTCTCAACGTCAATTCTCTGGGCATTCCTAAAGAAGGCATCGGCTTTTCGAGCGATCCCAAAATCTGGCTAGGTGCGCCTCCCTTCCATAAAGCCGCCTTTGACTTTACGCCGGAAAGCCGATCGCTCACTATCACCATGAAATACCTCTTGCCGTAGCTTCCGAAAGCACGTCTAGATTCCGTTGCACCGTGCCGTGAAGCTGCTGGATTACCTGGTTAACGGTTGCTGAGCGATCGCGCCGATAGTCTGCCACATGATCCTTGAGGTTAATGGGTTTGCCGATGCGCAAGTAGGCCTGCCGATAGCCTTTGGGGTGCGGCTGATCAATTTTGAAAACCTCACGCTCTAGGCGAATCAACGTATCCAAAAATCTCTCAGGCGTTGGCTTCTCGGAAACATAGCCGTCATAGATGGCATCAAAATTGAGCACCCGCGCCGTGGCTTGCAGCATCACATCCCAGCCATCGGTGCCGTCAGGCATGAGGGTACTCGATCGGTTCTCTAGGGCATGACGGATGCGGTAAACCCGCTCACGATCGGGTTCTCCCTTGATAAACGTCAGCTTAAGCTGAGCCTCGCACTGCTGCAAAACCTGCGCCTTGAGTCGGGTAATGCGCTGATTCCAATTGAGATCAAGCGGTGAGGGTAGACCATATTCCTGCTCACAGTTCACCAGCACATGCTCAGCAATCGTTCTCAGCCGCTGATAAACATCCCCTGCTGGCGGCAGTGCGATCGCTTTTTCCAAGCGGTTCAGGGTTTTTTGAATCACCACCGACATTTTGCCTGTGTAGCGGTATTTGAGGCTAATGGGCACGGCGTACAGGTCAGGCAAATCGGGCGAGCTAGGTGAACCAGATGAACCAGATGAGCCAGGTGAACCAGAACGCTTGTCCAGCCTTGCTAACGCCTGAAGCGCAATCTGCACGGCTCCTGAGCGAAATGGCATCACCGTATCGTTTTGGAATGAGCAGCCGCCTTCTGGAAAAACCACCAGCTTGCAGCCCGGACGAGTCACTAGAGACAGCGTTTGCCGCACGCTCTCGCGATCGGCAAGCCCCCGCCGCACCGAGTACGCCCCAATCCGCTGATAAAACCAGCCTCGGATGCCCTGAAATCGCTCATGAGCCGCCAAGTAATAGAAAGGCTGTCCTACCCGTGCCGAGAGCAAAAACAGCACCACCTCGTCCTGAAAAGTCGAGTGGTTGCACAGCAAGAGGCAAGGCTGCTGTTGCAGGGTCGCGATCGGCACTTCGGGTTCTGCGCTGACCACAAGTTCGAGGCGATCGATCCAGCGCGCAATCCAGGGAGAAGCTTGCTGGAGCATCCACACCAGGAAGGGGTTGATCTTGGGGGGATAAAAGGGAAGCCGCGTCATTCGGAGTCCATTGCAGAGCAATTCGGTGAAAGAAGCTAATCCAAATTCTGCTATCAATTTTTTCAAAGTCGTTCGGAAAAATTAACAGCCTAGAACCGATCTACAGATTGACAGCCAAAAATTTCGCACCTCTAGGTTTTCCTTTAGGTCTGGTCTGTAGGACTCGCTGCCTCTATATTCACTCAATTGCTGCCATATTGAATTGGGCGATCGCAAAAGACTAGCTTTTTGGTTGGCTAACGAACATGCAAATTGCTCATATCCGTAAATAATTGGAAGAATCCTCTGCTCCCTAGAACCGCAGCGATATGATTGCAGCGGAGGGCAAACTAGGTTCTAGGCTGTACTTGACTGCAATTAACTTTATCTCTGGCGACTTCTATCTCTAGCGATGGCTGTCTCTGGCGATCGCTTAGGGTAGATCAGGTCTAAATCGAGTAGTAGGTCATTGGATTGATGCTTTCAAGCAAGCTTTATCGATACTTTATCGATATAAGTTAAGTAGCAAGGCTTAAAATCTTCAAAATCACTTCCAAGTCCGACATTGAGTACCCAAGCTATTTTTCTCGACTTCTGCTGTTTTCTTGACTTCTAAAGGCATTAGAGGGATGTTTCAAGAAATAAAAGGTCTAGAAGCATGACCCAGATACACAACTACTGTTGTAAGGATAAAAAGCATGGCTAAAAATTTGCTGGAACAACTGCGGGAAATGACGGTTGTGGTTGCCGACACAGGCGATATTCAGGCAATCAAGAAATTTACGCCCCGCGATGCAACGACGAATCCTTCGTTGATTACCGCAGCCGCCCAAATGCCCGAATATCAGGAAATTGTTGACGAAACGCTGAAGCAGGCTCGGCTTGATGCAGGAGACAATGCATCTGACCAAGATGTGGCAAAGCTGGCATTCGATCGCCTAGCAGTCTCCTTCGGCAAAAAAATTCTAGAAATTGTGCCCAAGCGCGTTTCAACTGAAGTCGATGCCCGTCTCTCCTATGACACCGAGGCAACCATTGAGAAAGGTCGCTACCTCATCTCGGAATATGAAAAGGCTGGAATTTCCCGCGATCGCATTCTCATCAAGATTGCCTCTACTTGGGAAGGCATCAAAGCTGCCGAAGTGCTCGAAAAAGAGGGCATTCACTGCAACCTGACGTTGCTGTTTGGACTTCACCAAGCGATCGCCTGCGCCGAGGCTGGAGCCACCCTGATTTCGCCCTTCGTCGGTCGCATTTTAGACTGGTACAAGAAAGATACTGGACGCACCTATACTCCTCAAGAAGATCCGGGCGTTCAGTCTGTCACCACGATCTACAACTATTACAAGAAATTTGGTTACGACACTGAAGTCATGGGAGCTAGCTTCCGCAGCCTTGGCGAGATCACAGAGTTGGCGGGTTGCGATCTGCTAACGATTTCTCCAGCTCTCCTTGCCGAATTGCAGTCTACCGAAGCCGACTTGCCCCGCAAGCTCGATCCTAGCCAAGCTGCCGCCACAGATCTTGAAAAAATCTCGATAGACAAGGAAACCTTTGACAAGATGCATGCCGCAGACCGGATGGCATCTGACAAGCTGGCTGAAGGCATCGCAGGGTTTACCAAAGCTCTAGAGGCGCTCGAATCTCTGCTGACCGATCGCCTTTCTAAGCTAGAGGGCGAGAAGCAGGAAAGCCATGCAACCGAAGACATGTTTCACCTCTACGATTTAGATGGCGATGGCTTCATTACCCGCGAAGAATGGATGGGCACAGATGCCGTATTTGATGCGCTAGACAGCAACAAGGATGGCAAAATTACGCCAGAAGAGATGAGTGCGGGTCTGGGATCGGTTCTACATCTGGCGAAGGCGCTCGTACCGACAGCCTGACCTGTCAATTTTAAGGGGGGGCTTGCGCTTCCCCTTAAGATTAAAAGTATTGTAGAGAAATCGCGACCTTAGCCGCCCCCATGACTCAAAAAGAACGTAAAGATCCCAGTTTTTTGACGGATCACCAGTCTGTTGCTTCCTTAATCGGGCAACTGCATGAGTACTTTAAAGATGCTTGCTCTCATTATGAAATTGAGCGAAGCCATACGGCTAGCCAGCTTCATGCCCATCAAGACGAGCAAAAGACACAGGAGCTAATGGCTACTTTGCGTCGAATAGATACAGAGATTTCTCTGTTTGCAGTCGTGAGTGACGCTTTATCGATCGCCGATCGCGTCCTTCATACCCGCTCCACCATTACCGAACTGGGTTTAGACAACGAAGTCTACAGAATGCATTACGATTCTCCGAAGCAGACCCCTGAAAAATAAGCCCTGAAAAACAAGCTCTTGCAAAATAAAGCCCCATGAGCCTACATATCTACTTCTTACGGCACGGCGAAACGGCTGCTAGTCGATCGGGCGGCTATTGTGGCGATCTGGATATTGAGCTGACGGCGGTTGGTAAAGAAATGGCAGCCGCCTTTGCAGAAGCCTATCGCTCTTTTCCCTGGGCTACCGTTTATTGCAGCCCTAAACGACGCGCGTTGGATACTGCCATGCCAATTTGTCAGGCGATCGGCGCGGAGATGCAGATCCGAGATGGGCTAAGGGAAATTTCCTATGGCAAGTGGGAAGGCATAACTCCTGAAGAAGCCAGCCGTGACTATCACGATGACTACATTCGCTATATGGCTGATCCAGGCTGGAATGCCCCCACCGGAGGCGAACGGGCTGTAGATATTGCCCGACGCAGCCATCTTGTGTTAGATGAAATTGAGCAGAAGTATCCCACGGGTAACGTCTTGGTGGTTTCTCACAAAGCCACTATCCGGATCATGCTCTGTGGTCTGCTGGGCATCGATGTGGGGCGCTACCGCGATCGCCTTGGCGTACCCGTTGCCTCCATCAGCGTGATCGAATTTGGGACACATGGGCCGCTGCTGCACAGGTTGGGCGATCGATCGCACTTTCCTGAGCATCTGCGCGATCTGCCGGGCAGCTAGAGCTGGAATTGCTAAAACCTCAGGCTAGGATCTCAAAGTGGAATCTCAAGCTGAAAAACCTGCGTCAAAGGATTACGGGAAGGCGATCGAGGGGTTATATTCTTTGATGTTGCCTCTTTGATGTTGCCTAAATAACGGCGTATCATCGTTACGCAGGTTAATCCTACTCGCATCCCCTATTTCAAACTTACTCAATACCTTAGCTGACTCAATGTCTAATCCATCTTTGACGCTTGATACGCCTCGCCCCCGGTGGCACGTGATCTTTTTCACGGTTGTGTTGCACCTGGCTGCTCTACTTGCCTTCTTCCCTGGCAATTTTAGCTGGGCGGCGGTTGGCGTGGCTCTGTTTCTGCACTGGCTGACAATTGGGCTAGGTATTTCTCTAGGATTCCACCGACTGGCAAGCCATCGCAGCTTCAAAGTGCCCAAATGGCTGGAGTATTTCTTGATACTATGTGGCACCTTATCAGGACAGGGCGGTGTACTGGGCTGGGTAGGATACCATCGGGCGCATCATCTTTATACCGACAAAGCGGCTGATCCCCATAACTCCAATGAGGGTTTGTGGTGGAGCCACATTAGCTGGCTGATGCATACTGTGCCCACCAAAGGCGAGCTGCCCCGCTTGACTAAAGACATTGCGAACGATCGCTTCTACCAGTTCTGCCACAACCAGTACATCCCGCTGCAAGGGGTGCTGGCCGTGATTTTGTACCTGATTGGCGGCATGCCCTTTCTGGTTTGGGGCGTGTTTGTCCGTTTGTTCCTAGGCTTTCACTGCACCTGTTTTGTCAACAGCGTTTGCCATAAGTTTGGCTATCGCTCCCATGAAACGGGCGATCGCTCAACCAATTGCTGGTGGGTGTCTTTGCTGACCTATGGCGAAGGCTGGCACAACAATCACCACGCCGCTCAGTCTTCGGCGCGCTATGGCTACCAGTGGTGGGAAATAGACGTAACTTGGCTGACTATCCGTCTCCTACAAGCCGTTGGATTAGCCACCCATGTTAAAGGCGCTAAGGTCGGTTAGGACGGGGACATTCAGGGTGGGGCGCAAAGCGCCCCACCCTGAATGTCCTCAGCAAACTGGCGACAGTTACACCTTTAGGGCTGCCCGGTTTTTAGCGCCTCAATGATCTGAACATTGGCGGCAGGAAAGGGAAACTGATCCAATTCTGCCAATGTTACCCAGCGCACTTCGTCACATTCGATCGCCTGGGGTTCGCCGCTGAGATACTGGCAGTGGTGAACGTTGAGCGTCACCCGAAAATGCGTGTAGGCATGATCGAGGGTCATCAGGCGATCGCCCACCGCAATTTCGATGCCTAGCTCCTCTCGAATTTCTCGCTTGATGCAGTCCTCTACCGTTTCACCGGGTTCAATTTTACCTCCCGGAAACTCCCACAGGCCGCCCAATAGACCTTCCTGACGACGGCGATCGATCAGAATTTGTCTCTCCTGATTCCAGATCACAGCAACGCCAATTTGCTTGTGAGCCAGGGGCGATCGGTTTTCACTCATAGGGATTTGGGTTTGTTGGTTTAGATGAAAGGCTTGACAGTGAGATTGCCACGGGCAAATAGGGCAACTCGGATTTTTGGGCGTACAGACCGTTGCCCCTAGATCCATCAGCGCCTGGTTGAAATCATGGGGATTCTGGGAGTCTAGTAACTCTGTCGAAAGCTGCCAGAGTGCATTGAGCGCCTTGCTAGGGGGCAGGGTTAGAGCCGTTAGCCGTGCCAAAACCCGCTTGACGTTGCCATCTAAAATCGGCAAGGGTTGATTGAACGCCGCACTCAGGATGCCTCCCGCCGTGGTGCGCCCAATTCCTGGCAGAGACAGAACATCCGATAGGTTGACCGGGAACTCTCCTTTAAATTCTTGCACGATCGCCTGTGCCGCTCGATGCAAATTCCGGGCACGGGCATAGTATCCCAGCCCTTGCCAGACCTTGAGCACCTGCTGCTGATCGGCGGCAGCAAGATCGGCGATCGTTGGAAACGCTTGCAGCCATCGCTCATAGTAGGGCATCACTGTCTTCACCTGAGTCTGCTGAAGCATAATTTCAGACACCCAGATGGCGTAGGGATCTTGGGTTTGCCGCCAGGGTAGGGTTCGCCCTGATGCCCTATACCAGCTCAGCAGATCTCGACGTAGGGCTTTCAGATTTAGAGATGAAGGGAGTGGATTCAAGATGCGATCGCCCTTTGAGCTAGATCACGAACTCAAGTCTAAAATCTCAAACTCTTTTTGGACGTACACCATCTGGCGATCGACTGCTGACAGCGTTTGGTTATTGGCTTTGTCAGAGAGCAGACATTGACAGACCAGCGTAGCAACATCTGCCCGGTTAATAGAACCCGCGATCGTCGGGTCAGAGGTCAGCACCGCATTTCCGGTCGCAGGTTCAGATTTTAGCCCGCCTGGACGAACGATCGTATAGGTCAAGCCGCTGGCAATCAGGTGCTGTTCAGCTTGCTCCTTAGCAACCAGAGCATCATGCAAGGCTTCTAGTACCTGGGGCTGGAGTGCTGCCGCCGTGTTACCGCTGCCAATTGAAGACACCAGCACAAACTTCTGCGCCTTTGCCTGAACGGCTGCATCGATCAAGGCTTTATTGCCCAAAAAATCGACTCGCTGTCCGTCAGCTCTCAAACCGCCGATCGTGCTGATAACCGCAGAGATCGGATCGGCTAACATCGCCTGTTCTACTGCCTCTGTGTCTAGCGCGTCACCCAAGGCAACTTTAATTCCCATTGCCTCTAGCTCAGCCTGAACCGCAGTCGATCGCACTAGCGCCTTGACGTTCAACGACTGGGCAATCAGGCAATGCGCAATTTCTCGCCCCACGCCTCGGCTGGCTCCCGCCAAAAAAATGTAGGCTGTACTTGGCATGATGATCTCCAGTGTTCTGATCTCTATCTTGATCTAACCATGCCTGAAGCTTTCAGCGCGAAAAATAAGTTTGAAAACCTTGAATGTCCAGTTGATTTTGAGTAAGCGATGCCAAAACTTTTACAGAATCTAAAATGCTTCTGAGATAGAGAATTAGTAATACTCAGTAGATTGCGAAGCTTACACTTGATCCCCCCAACCCCCTTAAAAAGGGGGCTTCAAACCTCAAAGTCCCCCTTTTTTCTAGCGCAGCGGCGCGATAGCGCGGGGATTTAGGGGGAGCAGACACGAGTATTTCTAGCGTGAGCATTGGTTTGCGATCTACTGATACTCATCAAGCGTCCAAAAAAGCGAAGGTTTAGGACGAATTTTATAGCAAAGTTAGATAGAACTTACACCTAAAACTATTCAGAGCTGAATTAACCTATTTTCTTCAAAAGTCATGAATTGAAATCACAGAGTGGATTTTCTGGAGAACGAAGGCGATCGCTCAAAAAACACAGAGTTGGCTGACTTAAACCTCGAAACTGATAATCCATTTTCATGAAATCTTTATGTTTACTGTGTTCTACTCACTGGCTAGAGGCGATCGATCTCGTTAGGATGACCAAAGAGATTGAAATGAATGCAAGCTCCAGAATACCAGCATGAAGTTAAACCGTCGGCGACTCCTGAAGGCAAGTTTGGCAGTCGGAGCTTTGGCTGCCACTCAATCGAGTTGGGCAAAAGGAGATGTTGCTGAGCGCCATCCACATTCTCGATCGCATGAGGTAGGCTTTCCTAACCCCAAAACTTCTAACCTGCTGATGCAATGCTGTCTGTTGGCAGCCTCACAAGTCGTTTCTCTACCCCCCAAATTTATTCTTACGGATCATCAAAATTCTGTTCAGCCCTCCGGAATAAATCCTGAACTCTTCGATCGCCACACCCAAATTGCCTCGTTTCAAGCGCAGGTTCCTCATTTTTATGAACCTCAATTTCACGGCGTGGCCCTCAAGCTTTCAGACCAGGCCGCCATCTATGGAAAGCTGCAAAACTTTGGACTAGCGTTGCGGTCGCCCCACCACAACATCATTGCCCTACAGATCAGCCCATCTGATGCCGAATGGCTGCAATACGCTTCTGCTCGCCCAACTGATTTTGATCCCCATCAGCCAGAACAAGGACAGGTTCACAGCCGCGTCAAGCAGCTATACGCTGCGTTGAAACCTCAAATCCAGGCAGTCACCCAACACATTGATCCGGTTCTACCCTGCTACGTAACGGGCTACAGCTTGGGAGGCGCGATCGCCCACTTAGCCGCCGCCGAAATTGCCCTAAACCTTCCCCAGTTGCGAGAAAAGATCCAGGTTTATAGCTTTGGCGCTCCCCGATTGGGCGATCGCGCCTTTGCCACGTTCTATGATGCACTGCTGCCCCGCACCTACCGCATGGTCAATCTCGCCGATCGCATTCCCCTGCTGCCCCCCTCTAGGCTCGCCTATCAGCATATAGGACAGCAACAAACTTACGTAGCGCAGGAAGATACGCTTGAGCTAAATCACGCGATCGAAACCTACAGAGATGCAGCTAGATTCAGCTAGCCGTGAAATCTATTCAACGCCCCGCTGCTCTATATTCTTTCGAGCTTTCTCAGCACGAACATCGGCTTCCGCCATCACATCTGACATTTTTTCCAGCATCTCGCCGGGATAGCTCTCCAGAACTTTAGTTGAAAGCGAAACACGGCGTTTGGCTTCGTCTAAGTCAATGATCAGTGCCTTAATTGGCTGACCCATATCAAAGACTGCATTCAGAGAAGCTACATAGTTCTTGCTGACCTGGTTAATGTGCAGCAGACCCGTTGTGCCCTCAAAGTCTACAAAGACTCCAAACGGCTTGAGGCTGACAACTTTGCCCTCAATCAGTTGACCGATCGCCAGCTGGCTCAAGCTAGCCGCCTGAGAAGCCATCCGATGCGATAGCACCAATCTCCGGCGAGTCGGATCAACCTCAATCAAGCTCACCGTCAGCGCTTTGCCGATCAGCGACTCCAGATCATTGCGCTCAACCAGATGCGATCGCGGAATAAACCCCCGAATGCCCTGAACATCTGCCGTCACGCCGCCCTTGTTTAAGCCGCTGACCCTTGCCTGAATCGTTTGGTTGCTTTCCTGCATATCTGCCAAACGTTCCCAGGCTTGACGAATTTCTAGTTGACGAAGAGATAGCGTCACCTGACCATCTGCATCCTGCTCACGGATGATCATGAATTCTCGCTCTTCATCGGTAGGCAAGAATTCTTCTAAATTCGTAACGCGCTTTAGCGAAGCCTCCTCAAGCGGCAAAAAAGCCGCAGCCTTGCCGCCAACGTCGATGTAGGCACCATCAGAGTCGTAGCTTGCCACTTTCCCCCGGACTACCTGACCTTTTTGAAATTGGTAGTCATGTTGCTCAAGGGCTTTGGCAAAATCGTCGGTGGAAAAGGACAAGGTAGCCTCCTGGAACTGGATCAAATAATCGCTAGAACATATCCGCTAGAACATATCTAGAATATGTATCTTCTAGGGTTAAGTCTTCCCAATATAATCAATTCCTCTAGCATCTGGCATGGACGCGAGAGAAAATTGTCAATGATTGTCAACGGGAAATTTATGGAAAGAGCCATTCTAACTCATGCCGCTAACTCATGCCGTTTGAGATTGCCCTACAGCAGCAATTCTTGTTTTGCCACAAAGCCCGAAGAAAGCTCGCCACAGGCGAGCTTTCTTCGGGCTTTGTGGGGGGAAGTTCGCGCCCTGCGGGCGCGAACTTCCTAGTATGAAATCTATAACTGCTGGCTCTACAGCCAAGAGCGAGTCGCTAAATCAATTTGAGTTCGCTCTACCTCCGTCATAGACCAGCCCAACGCGCCTGCATTTTGCCGAACCTGACTTGCCGTTTTTGCGCCCGGAATTGGAATCACATTGCCTTGAGCAATTAACCAATTGAGCGCAACCTGAGCAGGAGTGCGATCGTACGTTGCCCCCACAGCTTTCAACACTTCAATCACAGGAGCCAGCTTTTGCAGACCGCTCTGGCTAAACTTGGGATCAAGCCGACGTGCGCCTGTCGGCTGTGTGTAGTTCTCCGGCGTATATTTGCCCGTCAGCAACCCTTGTGCCAGAGGACTGTAAGCCAAAATCACCACACCCAGCTCACGAGCCGCCGTCATCACGCCATTCTGCTCAATTTGACGAGCTAGCAGGGAATACTGCATCTGATTCACCGCTAAAGGGACTCCCCGTTCGGCAAGGAATTGATGCGCCTGACGCATTTGCTCGGCAGAGTAATTGCTTACCCCAATCGCCTTAATTCTGCCCTGCTGCACCTCATCAGCAAGAGCATTCATCAGCGCCTTCTGTCCCATGAAAAAATCGAACGGCCAATGAACCTGGTACAGCGCCACTGACGGCACTTGCAGCCGCTTCAAGCTTGCCGTCAAAGCATCCGCAACAGCAGTGGTACTGAACCGCCAAGGCAACGGAAAATATTTCGTGGCAATTTGTACAGGCGCGGCAATTTGCACAGGTGCAGCCTGCTGCTGCATGAACCGACCCAAAAGCCGCTCAGACTCGCCTAGCCCATAAATTTCGGCAGTATCAAAAAAGCTGACTCCAGCCTCTAGAGAGGCATTGAAAGCCTCTTGCAGATCAGCAGCCGCATAATCTTTGCCATAGCTCCAAAAGAGACTGTCACCCCAAGCCCAAGTGCCAATGCCCAAAGGAGCGATCGCATCATTAGCGCCAATTCTAATGGTATTTGCCATGATCATTTACACTACTTAATATCTTCAGTTTACCGTTCTTAAAGCAGCGCCAAGCAGCTTTGAACAGGGATAACAGAGTTTCACAATCCAAAATCTAAAATCTAAAATCTAAAATCCAAGAAGGTATGGGTCTTATAGCAGTCGGTATAGTGGGAACAGGCTACGCAGCCAAAGCAAGAGCCGATGCCCTGCAAGCTGATGGACGATCGCGCCTCATTGCCGTTGCAGGGCGTAATCTCGAAAAAGCTCAGGCTCTAAGTCAACCCCATGAGGCTGAAGCGCTAGCGTCCTGGCAAGATCTAATCGCGCGATCGGATATAGATTTAGTTGTCATTGCCAACGTCAATCGGGATCATGGGACGATCGTCCGCGCAGCACTGCAAGCTGGAAAACATGTGGTAGTGGAATATCCGCTGGCGCTAGATATCGCTGAGGCTGAATCCATGATTCAGCTTGCTGCCGCCCAAAACCTGCTTCTGCATGTCGAACATATTGAGCTGCTCAGCGGCATTCATCTGGCAATTCGGGAGGCATTGGGGGCGATCGGCTCTCCCTTCTATGTGCGCTATGCCAGCCTCGCCACTCAGCGACCCGCCCCAAAAAAATGGACTTATTACCCCGATCTGTTTGGCTTTCCGCTGGTGGGTGCAGTCTCTCGAATTCATCGCCTGACTCATCTCTTTGGGCAAGTCAGTCAGGTGAGTTGTCAAGCCCGTTTTTGGTATCGGTTTCCAGATAGCGAATCTCTAGACAGCGAATCTCTAGACAGCGAATCTCCAGACGGCGAACCTCTAGCTATCAGCACTCCAAATTTCTACACCTCCTGCCTTTGCTCAGCACAGTTGCAGTTTAAGAGCGGACTGATCGCGGACCTGACCTATGGCAAAGGTGAAGCCATCTGGCAGAATGAGCGATCGCTCCATATTCAAGGCGAGACAGGCGCAGTCTTGGTAGAAGGGCAGAAGGGGAAGCTAGTGCTTGCCGATCAAACCCATGAACTCGAAATGGGTAGCCGCCAGGGACTTTTTGCCCAAGACACAGGCAGGATACTGGATTATCTGACGGAGGGTACGCCCCTCTATGTCACTTTAGAATCAAGCCTTCATGCTCTGAAAGTTGCTGATGCAGCGCGGCGATCGGCTGAATTGGGTCATACAGTCACCGTAGAGTTGCCGCAATCAGTCTAAAGGGGTACCACAAATAGCTTCAGCGGAGTATGGACAAATATTGAGTTTAATTTTAGTCTTGGAACTTAAGCGGGCACAGTTTTAGGTGCGATCGCACAGATCACAGCAAGGGAGTTAGCCTAAAATGACGACTCGTTCCGTTCGCGCTTTGCTAATGACTCCGTCAGGAGCGCTGCAAATTCCTGATCTTCAAACAGATCAGCTAGATCAGACGCAAGTTCTAGACCAGACGCAAGCTCTAGATCAGACGCAAGCTCAAACAAGTGACGTTCGCCACACTCCCGCTCCACCCACTCAAAGACCCGTCCGATTTTCTCTGATCATCCCTACCTATAACGAGGGAAAAAATATTGCCCTGATTATCGATCGCCTCTCTCAATTGCTCGATCCAGTACTGGCAGATGACTATGAGCTGATTGTGGTGGATGACGACAGCCCCGATTGCACCTGGGAAAAAGCGCAGGCATTGATGAAAGACTACCCTGCTCTTCAGGTGATGCGCCGTCAGCAGGAGCGTGGTCTATCTACCGCCGTCATTCGGGGATGGCAGGCAGCTCAGGGCGAAGTTTTGGGCGTGATAGATGGCGACTTACAGCACCCGCCGGAAGTGCTGCTGAATTTGTTGGGAGCGATCGAAAAGGGAGCCGACCTTGCCGTTGCCAGCCGCAACAGCGACGGGGGCGGAGTCAGCGATTGGAGTCCGACGCGGCGATTCTTGTCGCGAGGGGCGCAGATGCTGGGACTGATTGTACTGCCGAACGTAGTAGGTCGCGTTTCTGATCCCATGAGCGGCTATTTTTTGGTGCGACGAGAGGCGATCGCCGGATGCACGCTCCATCCGCTAGGCTACAAAATTCTGCTGGAGGTTTTGGGTCGCGGCAACATTGAGCAAGTTGCCGAAGTTGGGTATGTGTTTCAGGAGCGTCAAGAGGGCGAAAGTAAAGTCACCTGGAAGCAATATGTAGAGTATCTGCTGCACTTGGTCAGGCTGAGATTCAGCGCGACGAAATCTGCGGCTCACCCAGAGCAACTGCCCTTCCGGCGATTTATCCGCTTTGGTCTAGTGGGCTTGAGCGGCGTATTTGTGGACATGGTTATGCTGTACCTGCTCAGCGATCCCTCTACTCTGGCGTGGGGATTGACCCGGAGCAAAATCATGGCTTCTGAAGTGGCGATCCTTAACAACTTTTTATGGAACGATCGCTGGACTTTTGGGGATATTTCTCGCCGTCAGCGCGGCAACCGCAAACGTCTCCGGCGATTCTTGAAATTTAACTTGATCTGTCTTGCCGGATTGATTCTCAACGTACTGCTGCTCAATTTCTTATTCAACACCTTTCATATCAATCGCTATGCCGCAAACTTAATTGCGATCGCAATTGTTACTGTCTGGAATTTTTGGCTCAACCTGAAGCTGAGCTGGCGTGTCACCGACACGCAGGAATAGGCGCTGAAGCAATAGGCGCTAAAGTAACAGACGTTTATCTTCTGTCAACAGCTTCTCAAACTCGTCGGCAGAAATAGCGGGACTAAACAGGAATCCCTGCAAAGCATTGCAGCCTTGTCGGCGTAGGAAGGCAAGTTGTTCTGGAGTTTCAACCCCTTCTGCAACTACGCGAAGATTAAGGCTTTGCGCCAAAGCCGTAATTGCGGAGGCGATCGCCGCACCATACTGATCTGTCGTAATATCTTTGACAAAAGCCTGATCTATCTTGAGCGTATCCATCGGCAGGCGCGTCAAGTAGTTAAGCGATGAATAGCCTGTGCCGAAGTCATCAATACTGATGTGAACGCCCAACTCTTTGATCTGCTGTAGAGTAGACAAGCTGGCTTCCACATCTGCCATGACGGTCGTTTCGGAAATTTCGATCGCCAACAACTCTGCATCTAGCTCAGTATCCTTCAAAATTTGGGCGATCGATCGCACCAGTCCGGGCTGCTTAAATTGGTATGCCGAAAGATTCACCGACATCCTGAGAGGCAGCAAATGTTTCGTTTGCCAGGTTTTGGCCTGTAGACAGGCAATTTGAATCATCCACTCGCCGATCGGCACAATTAGTCCCGTTTCTTCAGCTACCGCGATGAAATTAAAAGGCGAAATCGAGCCTAGCTCAGCGCTATTCCAGCGGAGAAAAGCCTCCGCGCCAATGATTCGCCCGGTGATCAAATTCACCTGAGGCTGGTAGTGAACCTGTAGCTCTGCCTTGTCTAACGCTCGTCGAAGTCCCGCTTCTAGCAAGCTGCGAGTGGCAGTAGTCTCAGCGATTTCATCGCTATAAAATTGACAGTGGGGGTTGCCTTGCTCTCTGCCCCAATTCATCGCGATCGCAGCATGATTGAGCAGCTTATCCCCACTCTCGTCATTTGGATAAATGCTGCCTCCCATGCTGATCTGCGTATGCAAAGAATGTTCCTGAATCAGATAGGGTGCGGACAGCGCCTTAAGAATTTCTTCAGCCGATCGCTCGATTGCTTCCGGGCTACGGTGGGTCAACAAAATGCAAAACTCATCGCCGCTGAGGCGGGCGATCGTGTCTTCGGCAGTTACGCAGGTTTTCAGCCGCTCGGCAACAGATTGCAAAAGAGCATCCCCCGCAGATTGACCAAATCGCACATTGAAGGCTCGAAACCGCTCTAAACTCACGCACAAAACCGCGATCGCCTGCTGATTTCGATTTGCCTGAATCAGCGCCTCCTGAAG
Organism: Drouetiella hepatica Uher 2000/2452; assembly: GCA_019359505.1. Lineage (GTDB taxonomy): Bacteria > Cyanobacteriota > Cyanobacteriia > Elainellales > Elainellaceae > Drouetiella > Drouetiella hepatica. The sequence goes on from JAHHHD010000008.1 coordinate 76,378, forward strand.
CCGATGCTGAAACTGAATTCGATTGGGCAATCCGGTCAGGCTATCTCGAAACGCCATTTGTCCCAACTGCTCTGCCGCCCGCTTCATTTCTAAAACGTAGGGCGCAGTGATAGCCGCCTGTTTGCAAAGCCGAGCCGTGATCGCCTCACCCAAATCACTGCTGGTGAAAGGCTTGGTTAGGTAATCATCAGCTCCCAGGTTCATGCCCCGCCGAATATCAGCGCGATCGGCTCTAGCGGTGAGGAAGATAAACGGAATTCGAGCCGTTTCAGGATTGCGCCGCAGGGTTTGCAAGACATCGTAGCCATCCATTTCGGGCATCATGATGTCGCAGAGAATGATATCTGGAAGATGCTGCTGGGCAAGCTGCACTCCCGCCACGCCATTGTCTGCGGCAAGCCCCCGGAAGTTCATTAAATCCAGCATTTGCAGGATTTCTTCCTGCAAAGAAGCCGTATCTTCAATGATGAGAATAGTGGTCATTTCCCCTCTGATGGCTGAGCTAGTAATTGACCAGGCGGTTGATCCGATGAAGGTTCAGATAATAAATCTGGTGCAGCTCTGGGAATGGAAACTGTGAAAGTGCTGCCTACCCCAACCGTGCTGACGAATTGAATACTGCCACCATGCAAATTTGCTGCAAATTTAATAATGGCTAAACCTAAGCCTGTCCCTGCAATACTGCCCGCATTGCTACCGCGATGAAACGGCTCAAATAAATGCCCTTGGTCAGCTAGCGGAATGCCAATCCCTTGATCTTGAATTTGAAAGGTAATGGAGGCTAGGTCATACTGTAGTAGCAAACTTACCTTGCCACCATGCGGAGAATACTTAACTGCATTAGAGAGCAGATTGGTTAGAATGTGGCGTAAAAGCTTTTCATCCACTAACGCTGGAGAAATCTCAGTAATTTCACGGCTAGTGACTTCAAATGTGAAAAAATGGCGATCGCTCGTCAGCTCAACTTCGTCCAAAATATCCCGACAGAGCGTTGGCACATCTAGCAGCGTTGGATTGAACTCTACATACCCAGACTCAGCTTTGCCGATTAGTAAAACATCCTCCAAAAGCTGAGTCATGCTGTTGACCTCTTTCTGGATTTTATTCAGGCGCTCTATCTTCTTTTCTTCGCTAAGCTTGTGCCCAAAGGATTTCAGCAGATCGCTGGATGCCATGATGGTTGCCAACGGCGTACGAAACTCATGGGATGCCATTGAGATAAATCGAGACTTTAGCTCTCGCAACTCTCGCTCTTGCTCCAGCGCATTGCGAATTTCAGCTTCTGCCTGCTTGCGATCGGTAATATTGCGCTGGATGGCAACCCAATGGGTAAACCAACCCGTCTCATCGGCAACGGGTGCAATGCTCAACTCTGCCCAAAATTCTGAGCCATCTTTGTGATAGTTGATCAGCTCTATCACAATTGGCTGCCATGCCTCCAGCGCCGTTCGGATTTTGTCGAGGATCGCGCGATCGGTTTTTTTACCCTGTAAGATCCGAGGTGTTTTGCCGATCGCCTCTTCAGGGCTGTAGCCCGTAACCTGAGTGAAGGCTTCGTTAACGTAGATAATCCGAGGCCCCGGCAATTCCAGCGATGCAGCTTCGGTAATAATGATCGGATCTTTAGCCTGAATCATCGCCGATTGCAGCAACCGCAGCTGCTCTTCTTGCTGTTTGCGCAGAGTAATGTCAGTGCAGGTGAGAACAAGACTTAACGCTTGCGGTTCAAATGCAAGCTCATCAGATGAGAGGCAAACGACTTCTAAAATACGCCATGCCCCCTGCCCGTCTTGCACCTGAAATTCTGTCGTGATATTTGTTCTGGGCGATCGCGCCGCGTTCTGCAACAGCGCTTGACTCTGAGAGAGATCTTGGGGATGCACCCGATCGAAAAGATTAGAGCCTAGCCAGGTTTCAGGTGCATGACCTAGCCGCCGATGCAGAGAAGGACTGACGTAGCTAATCAAGCCTATCTCTGTGACCACCATGATAATATCCGAGCTATTTTGCACCAGCGATCGAAACTGCTGTTCGCTCCGGCGCAGCATTTCCAATCGAGAACGCCCTGCTTGAATACGGCGATCGTACAGCGAAACCACCAGAGCCGCAGCCAGAATAATAGATATTGCTAGACTCATTGCCAGCAGCACTCGCTCCATCTGGAGGAAAAGCTCCTGAGCGGTTGATTTCTGAGCAGCGGATAGGGTCAGAACCGTCGGGAGAAACGCGGTCAGAAGAAACACGGTATAGCGTGGAAGAGACGGCTTCTTCAGAGTACCCTCCAGACTAAGCTAGGTAGCAGGCTCTGCCCATGAAACCCTGCTCACGTTAAGACAACAAAGTTTTGATTGCGATCGAGTGACAGCGGGGTAAACGGGTCTGCTTTCGCTAGCTCATAAGCGAGCCGAGCAGTTCTTGCAAGACTTATTTATGATCAAGTTTGGCTTACAGTGGAAGGCTGACAGGTTATCCTGGGTTCGATTGTTTGAGCTGTTGCAATTATCATCATGCTGGAGTTCCGTGAACATGTCAGATTTATTTACTCATGGCTACGCTCTGCTGATTGGTGTAGGTACAACGGCGAACTCTCGTTGGTCACTGCCCGTGACGACCAAAGATGCCCAAGCGCTCAAAGCTGTTCTTACCGATCCCAATCTTTGTGCTTATCCCAACAATCTTGACCATGTCCAGTTATTGCAAGATCAAGGGGCAACTCGTAGCGCTATCTTAAACGGCTTAGATTGGTTAAAGCAGAAAGTTACTACAGATCAAGATGCCACCGTTGTACTTTATTACTCTGGGCACGGCATGGTTGATCTCGCCAGCCATGCCTATTACCTGCTCCAGCATGATTTTGATCGCCAGTCTATTCCCGAAACCGCTCTCGCTGCTGAAACCCTAACCCAAAAGTTGCGTGAGATAAATGCCAAACGTCTATGGGTGATTATTGATAGTTGCCATGCGGAGGGAATGGCAAGCGCCAAGGATGATTTGCCTGCTGACTTTATGCCCACTGCATTACCTAAAGGCGTGGTGGATGCACTGAAGCAGGGAGGAGGGCGCGCAGTTTTTACCTCGTCGCGAGGAGATCAAAGTTCATGGGTGCGTCCAGACGGCACGCTCAGCCTTTACACCTATCACCTGATCGAAGCATTGAAGGGCGCAGCAAATCAACCAGGCGATCGCCAAGTGACACTGTCCAATATCATGACCCATCTGGGCAAAACCGTAGCGGAGAGTGCTCGTACTCTCCGCCAAGCAGAACAAACTCCATTTTTTGATACGGCAACGGAGGATTTTCCGATCGCATTGTTGCGTGGCGGCAAGGGACTACCTAATCTAGGGCAAAGCCTAAAATCGCCCAAGGTAATGACGAATCAGGAAGTAGTGACCCCAGCGTTAGCGATGGCACGGCGATCGTTAGCTATCCTAGAAGAACAAGCTGCTGGCTATGGTCGGTTACAAATGCCTGCCCATCTACAGATTGATCTGGAAGAAAAGCGCCAACAGGTTGCAGAATTGGAATCGCGCTTGAGAAATGGGGAATCTGATGGATGATTGCGTTGGTCTGCAACAGACACTGGTCATTGCCCAAGCAGTACTTATGGACTTAGAAAAAAAGGCGGCAGGCTACACCAGCCTCACAACGCCCTCACACCTAACCATAGACTTAAATGCAAAGCGCCAAGAAGTTGAAAGCTTACAGGAAAGGCTGAAGAGAGCGCAATTGGCAAAGAAAGAGTCTAAGCAGGTGGCTCAGGCTGGGATAAATCAGCCGTCTCGAATGCGATCGCGAGTGCCAACCGATCATTACATCGAACGAGATCAAGCCAAAAGGCTCTTAGAACGCTTTGCGGTTGCGCTGAAGCCGACACAGGGACAACCCTTACTGTTCAATATTTATGGAATTGGCGGAGTTGGCAAAACAACGCTACTGGGGCGATTGCAGGAAGCCCATGCTGGCGAAGTTGATTTTCTGGATGTCTGTTTTGCTAAAACTGCTGATATTGAGATGCCGCTGAAGCTGATGCGGAGGTTGCATCAGCAAGCAATGGGGCTTGGGGGGTTGGAAGCCGCTGATGCATTTACTCAGCGGGAGCAGCAGTTTGGGGCGGCTCTGTTTGAGTTGAGCCATAAATCAGTAGACGGTGAAACAATCAGCAGCGAAGAATCCAGGAAAATTACAAGCTGGTTTGAACAATTGATCTGGTTAGGCTCAACGAGTTTGATCTCTACTCCAAGTAAGCCAAAATCCTTTGAGGTTGCAGGCGGGTTTTCGATTTCAGCGGCGGGGGAAGATGCAGAGGGCTTGAAAGACTGGATACAGCAGCGAGTGCGGAATCATCCTGCAACCAAAAATGAGCCTGAGCTACAAGCGCTGATGTTGGAGCCAGTTTCTAGGCTAACGCAAGCTTTTGCTGAGAGTCTGATGCAAATTGCCCAGAGCCGAGGACGATCGCTCGTGCTGGTATTGGATACCTATGAAAAAGCTCAGCCTTACCTGAATCAATGGCTGTGGCAGTATTTGGTAGAAGATACTCCTTTAGAGTCTGCGCCTGTGAAGCTTGTGGTTGTGGGGCGACGATCGCTGCAAACCGATGAGGGGTGGCGCAAGCTCAATCAGGATCGGAAGTTGCTTTATGAGACGCCGCTGACGAAGTTTAGTAAGCAAGATACAGAGGTCTATCTCCAAAAAATTGGCATTGAGAAGGGTCGAACACGCGCCAACATTTTCAAAGCAACACAGGGATTGCCCTATTATCTGGATTGGGTGCGGAAGCAACGAGAGCAAGGCGAAGACCCTGATTTTTCTAAAGGAAATCAGGCGATCGCTGAACTACTTTTGCAGGGACGAAGTTCTCAGGAGCGGAAGATTTTACAGGTGGTGGCTTGCTGCCGATGGTTTGATCTGGCTATCATTCGACATTTGCTGAACAGCGATGGATTAGGCCTGCAGAATGCTGGTGACGACGCAGAAAGCTATTTTGAATGGCTCAAGGGTTCAGATTTCGTTGAGTTTGCTAAAGGATATTACCGCTTGGATGATGTGGCGCGGGATGTCTTTCGGCAATCCTATTTTCAGGATGACCAAACTCAGTTTCGGAAAACTAATAGTCTACTAGCCGACTACTTTAAGGGACAGGCAGATGAAGTGGTTGATCCGCAGAGTCCTTTACCCGATCCGTATAAGGATGAGGAATGGCGAGGGCTGATAGCTGAGTTTCTCTACTACAGTCTTTTTGGCAAGGGAAGAGAAGGACTGCAACGATATGTTGAGCAGGTCTTTGCCGCAGTTTATCTCCGAGAGCCAGATATATTCATGACTCCCTTCGCTTTTGTCAGCGCAGAAATGAGTGAAGAGAACCAAAATCTGCTTCCCAAATCGACAGGTGCGTTTTTTAAGGATTCAGGAATAGCCCTTGGCTTAGGTTGGTTTTTTCTAGATAAGCTTCCAGGAAGCTATGAGCATAAGTTTGAAAGTGATGGAAATCTTTCAACGGAAGTGATTGAAAAGCATCTCAAAAAGCTCGAAGATTCCTTGCGAATTTTGTTAGAGCAGGTGGACAGCTTGCCGGATGGCTTAAGCAAGTCTGTAGGGTTGATGTATCAGTCTTTACGTTGCCATAGATCTAGAGATAGAAGTAATTTGCTCTTGCAAGCGAAAACCCAGACCGAACAACTCATGATTCACTGCCGTCCAAAATTGATTCATGGTCTTTTTTCAAATCTTGGCAGACTTTTGATTGGTGCAGAACGTTACCAAGATTCGCTGGATTGCTATGAGAAAGCATTTGAATTAGCTCAAGGTAATGCAGTATCTTTTTTTGGTCAAGGCTTTGCACTTAAAAATTTGGAGCGATATAAGGAAGCGATTGAAAGCTATCAAAAAGCGATCGAACTTGACCCAAAATTGGTTCAGGCTTGGTCAAGTAAAGGGGCTACACTTAACAATTTAGAGCGATATGAGGAAGCGATTGAAAGCTGCCAAAAAGCGATCGAACTTGACCCAAAATCGGTTCAGGCTTGGGGAAATAAAGGAGTCGCACTTGGCAATTTGGAACGATATGAGGAAGCGATTGAAAGCTATCAAAAAGCGATCGAACTTGACCCAAAATCGGTTAATGCTTGGGTAAATAAGGGAGTCGCACTTAAAAATTTGGAGCGATATAAGGAAGCGATTGAAAGCTATCAAAAAGCGATCGAACTTGACCCAAAATCGGTTAATGCTTGGGTAAATAAAGGAGTCGCACTTGGCAATTTGGAACGATATGAGGAAGCGATTGAAAGCTATCAAAAAGCGATCGAACTTGACCCAAAATCGGTTAATGCTTGGGTAAATAAAGGAGTCGCACTTGGCAATTTAGAGCGACATGAGGAAGCGATTGAAAGCTATCAAAAAGCGATCGAACTTGACCCGAAAGATGTTAATGCTTGGGCAAATAAAGGGGCTGCACTTAGCAATTTAGAGCGATATGAGGAAGCGATTGAAAGCTGCCAAAAAGCGATCGAACTTGACCCAAAATCGGTTAATGCTTGGGCAAATAAAGGGGCTGCGCTTGACAGCCTAGAGCGATATGAGGAAGCGATTGAAAGCTGTCAAAAAGCGATCGAACTTGACCCGAATGATGTTGATGCTTGGAAGAACAAAGGAGATGTATTACGTAATGTAAAACGATATGAAGAAGCCCTTGCTGCTTTCAATCAAGCCCTTGAAATTGTCCCCCAAAATGCTAACGCTCTAAATTCTAAAGCATTAACCTTGAGTTTTGTCAAAGATTTTGAGAAAGCCCTCTCGGCTATCGATGAAGCAATTAGTTTAGAACCTGAAGAAGCAGTGTTCAAAGCAAATCGAGGAATCATTTTGGCAAGGGCAGAGCGTTACACTGAAGCCCTTGCTGACTGTGAACAAACGATTCAGCAAGATCCCAAGGATGAGAGTAGCTATTACGCCAAAGCCTGCTGCCATGCCTTACAAAATGAGATTGAACAGGCGATTGATTATCTGCAAAAAGCGATCGATATTGCCCCTCGTCGTAGCCGAAGCGAAGCAAAACGCAACCCAGATTTTGACGGTATTCGGACTCATGAACGATTTCGAGCTTTGGTTTATTAAGAGTCCTAGTGTAGGCTGTAGCGCTTTTAGGGTTGATAGGAGTGTGAGACTATTTGGGCTGAAAATGCGATCGTGCTGATTTAAAGAATTACATCAGCGCAGAGTTTGTCATTGGGTAGGGTCAAATTTTGGCGATCGCCCCAGGAAATAACTCTTTTGGGTCGAGCTATTGATGACGCAGGAAACAGAGCCTAACTGAGGCTACACTGTACCCTGTCAAGCTAATGTCTATCTGCCGAATTCATGACCGAAGCTCCATCCGATTACGACAATCCCTGGAAGCTAATTTTAGAAACATACCTTCAAGACTTCTTCGCCTTCTTCTTCCCAGATATTCTGGTTCAGATCGACTGGAGTAAACCCTATGAATTTCTGGACAAAGAATTTCAACAGGTTGTCCGGGAGGCAGAACTAGGGAAGCGCTTGGTAGATAAGCTGGTTAAAGTTTGGCGGCACGATGGAGAAGAGGCTTGGGTGTTGGTGCATGTCGAGGTTCAGAGCCAGGAGGAATCTGGGTTTGCAGAGCGAATGTATGTCTACAACTACCGGATTTACGATCGCTACAACCGCCAAGTTGCCAGCCTCGCTGTGCTGGGCGATGAGCGATTGACTTGGCGCCCTCGCGATTTTGGCTACGAGATTTTCGGATGTCGGGTGCAATTCCAGTTTCCGATCGTGAAGTTGTTAGACTATGCTGACCAATGGCAATTCCTGGAGGAGAGCCAAAATCCCTTTGCCACAGTGGTCATGGCGCATCTCAAAACCCAGGCGACGCGGGATAATGGAGAAGAGCGCAAGGACTGGAAGCTATTCTTGGTCAAGCGCCTCTATGAAAAAGGGTATCAGCGCTTAGACATCCAAAATCTATTTCGATTCATTGACTGGCTAATGGCGCTTCCTGATGCGATCGATGAGAAATTCTGGCAGGAACTTACTCGCTATGAGGAGGAACGGCGAATGCCTTACATCACTGGTGTTGAGAGAAGAGCTATTCAGGCTGGGCAACGTCTGGTCATTGAGAATATCCTCAAGGTGCGTTTTGGCGATCTTGATGATCAGCTCTCTTCAACAATTTCAGCTTTACTGGAATTACCAGCTGAAGAATTCACACCATTGCTGATGCAACTGTCTCGCGAGGAACTACTTGCTAGATTTCAGCCTCTATAGAGAAAATTCTTTTAACCCTCAATTTGGCAAAAAGGGTGAAAAAAAGCTGAGACTATGATTGAATCTGGCGGCAGGATTAGTAGCCTATATTTACTTGCCCAAGTTGCCGTCTTTGGACTTGCAGCCCAAAAGCTTGCCTGCCTTACCTGCTGCTATTTTCTAGTTCATTGAACTCACGTCACAATGAAACTCTACTCACAGCAATGGATTGTTCATTCTTGAGCTGAATTAGGGAACTCTTGACCTCGTAAGCCTTGCTGAGAGCAGACCCATTTGGGGCTACTCTTAAGGTGGCGATCCCGGCGTTTAGACCCCCCATATTTCCTATGCCTAGAACTCCTAACGAATTTTCGGTACATATCATGATGGAAGGTGGACATCGTGAAGAAGTCCGTTTTCCCACTATCCAGGACTTTCAGAAGTGGTACAGCAGTGAGCTAGTGCCCAAGTCTGCCTCCAACGATTTCATCAACGTGCCGATTAAGAACATCCAGGGCGAATACATGGTAGTTCGCCCCTCCCGAATTTTGGCGCTGCGAGTTGAACCCGTCTTTTCTAGCAGTGTCGATCGCGATTTTTAGGTTGCCTAGGGTTTAGGGGACACCCTGTTCTCAAACCCTAAACGGCTTTAGCAAGGGATTTGGAAAAGGCATCCGGGCTGTTAGTCACACAATTGATTTTTGAAGAAACCCTAACTTGTGGTTCAATACAGCAACCCAAAAAGTATGGTTTTGAAAGAAGCAACTTGCGATCCTTTAGACCATCAGTCCAACCCTTCCCTCTAAAGCACACACGCTATGGCAGAAGTAACAATCGATTCCACCCTTCAAGAGAGCCGCCTCTTTGAGCCGCCCGCCGAGTTCTCGCAGCAGGCAGAGATTAAAAGCCTTGCCGAGTATGAGCAGCTCTACGCCAAAGCAAAAGCCGATCCCCAAAAATTCTGGGCAGACCTTGCCGAAACAGAGCTGCACTGGTTTCAAAAATGGGACACTGTACTGGATTGGCAGCCGCCCTTTGCGCAGTGGTTTGTCAACGGCAAAATCAATATTTCCTACAACTGCCTCGATCGCCATCTCACCACCTGGAGACGCAATAAAGCCGCGCTGATTTGGGAAGGCGAACCGGGCGATTCTCGCACCTTTACCTACGCGCAGCTCCATCGAGAGGTGTGTCAGTTTGCCAATGTCCTGAAGCAATTGGGTGTTCAGAAGGGCGACGTGGTGGGTATCTATATGCCCATGATTCCCGAAGCGGCGATCGCCATGTTGGCTTGTGCCCGAATTGGTGCGCCCCACACCGTCGTGTTTGGTGGCTTTAGCGCTGAAGCTCTGCGCGATCGGCTGAAGGATGGCAAGGCAAAACTGGTGATTACCGCAGATGGCGGCTGGCGGAAAGATGCGATCGTGCCGCTAAAGGAGCAGGTGGACAAAGCCCTGGCAGATGCGCCCACGGTCAAAAATGTGCTGGTGGTACAGCGCACAGCTCAGCCAATTGCGATGGAACCGGGACGCGATCACTGGTGGCATGACATCCGTCAGGGCGTTTCAGCCGACTGTCCGGCAGAACCCATGGACAGCGAGGATATGCTGTTCATTCTCTACACCTCTGGCAGCACGGGTAAGCCCAAGGGAGTCGTACATACGACCGCTGGCTACAACCTGTATAGCCACGTCACGACAAAATGGATTTTTGACCTGAAGGATACCGATGTCTACTGGTGTACTGCCGATGTCGGCTGGATCACCGGGCATAGCTACATTGTCTATGGACCCTTGTCCAACGGGGCGACGACGCTGATGTACGAGGGCGCACCCCGTGCCTCAAATCCTGGCTGCTTCTGGGACGTGATCGAGAAGTATGGGGTAAATATTTTTTACACGGCTCCCACAGCAATTCGAGCTTTCATGCGCATGGGTGACCACGAACCCAACGCCAGAAATCTGTCCTCGCTGAGGCTATTAGGCACCGTCGGCGAACCGATCAACCCTGAAGCCTGGATGTGGTATCACCGGGTTATTGGTGGCGAACGTTGCCCGATCGTCGATACCTGGTGGCAAACCGAAACGGGTGGGGTCATGATTACGCCCTTGCCGGGGGCGATCGCCACCAAGCCCGGTTCTGCTACCCGTCCCTTCCCTGGCATTCTGGCGGAAATTGTTGATCTGGAGGGCAATCCCGTCCCTGATCATGAGGGAGGCTATCTGGCGATTCAGCATCCTTGGCCGGGCATGATGCGCACGGTGTATGGCGACCCCGATCGCTTTCGTCGCACCTACTGGGAGCATATTCCCCCCCAAGACGGACATTACACCTACTTTGCGGGAGATGGGGCGCGTAAAGATGCCGACGGCTATTTCTGGGTGATGGGTCGGGTCGATGACGTGATCAGCGTGGCTGGGCACCGACTGGGCACGATGGAAATTGAGTCAGCGCTGGTGTCTCACCCAGCCGTTGCTGAGGCGGCAGTGGTTGGCAAGCCCGATGAAGTGAAGGGCGAAGAAGTCGTGGCGTTTGTCACTTTAGATCCCAGCTTTGCTCCTAGCCCTGAACTCAGCGCTGAACTGAAAAAGCATGTGGTGCAGGAAATTGGCGCTCTGGCGCGTCCTGGTGAGATTCGCTTCAGCGAAGCCCTGCCCAAGACGCGATCGGGCAAAATCATGCGTAGGCTGCTGCGATCGCTGGCGGCTGGCGAAGAGATTACCGGAGACACTTCGACGCTAGAAGATCGATCGGTGTTGGATAAATTGAGGGAAGGGGCATAAAGTTTTTTGATAGGGGCGTTAAGCGTCCCTATCAAAAAAGGGGTTGGCTTATCGTGTGATATTCCGAACCTGATATCCAGCAGACTGTACTATTTCATAGGTGCTTCCCATTATCTGAGAAAACTCCTTTTCAGTTTTCTCCAGGTCTGCGGCTGGAATCGCATACCATTTCTCAAAGCTTTCCCAGTGGATGACCATGATCACCTCTGACAGATCTTCTGGGCTAATCCATACCTCTTTGCCCAAGAAACCAGGATACTTTGATAGCGCCTTTGTCCAGATTTCTGCATCTTTTTGGATGTATTGCTCTCGTTTGTCTGGCTCGACGCGAACCTTCAGCCATTCGATTACCACATTCTGCTCCTTACTCTTTCTTCGAACCTTTTTCCTTACAGAGTTTACAGGTTAAACCATTGCGCTAATTTTTGCTTTGCTGAGATACGCCGTAGCCCTGCGCCAGTGAGCAAAAATTTGAGTGTGGATAGCCGCACTTCAAAGAGCGATCGCAAGTAAATTAGATTTGCCAGAATAGAATTGCATATTAGAAGTAAGCCTTGCTTCTAGCTTAAAATCACAGACAACTTGAATTACAGCAGTTTTGAGGGTCAAGGTCGCTGCCTTAGACTGACAAACCTCCTCGGACGGTAAAAAACCACAAAAATACTGAACTATGGATAGCAACAACATTCTGCAACAGCTTTTTCTGCTTGGCATTGGCACCACTTCGTTAGTTGCTGACAAACTCCGAGAGGTAAGCGATCAGTGGGTAAAGGACGGCACCCTTGATCCAGAGCAAGCCACCAAGTTTGCCAATGACCTGATGCAAAAGCTGAAGGCTGATCAGGGCAACGTCGAAGAGCAGATGCAGCGACAGTTCCGCAATATGCTGCAAGACCTAGGCGTGCCGCGCCAAAACGAAATGGACGAGCTGAGAGGTCGGCTCGATCGCCTAGAACGTCAGGTGCGCGATCTAGAAAATAAGCTGTGGCGCTAGAAGCAGCTTCCTAAAATCTGCATCTTCTGGATCTAGAGATGGAAACTTTGACCTTTTTTAACCTTTAGTCCTCCATTCTCTTTTACACTGAGGATTGGACTTGAAGAGACAGGAGGATTGATTGTGCGGGAAATTCTCATCAGCTTTGCCGTGATGATGGGTTGCCTAGTGGTTTTAGTAGTGGCTCAGTTCACGAATCGGGGCAGTGAAGCGATCGCTTCTTCTCTGCCGACCACTGAGCTAAGTTCAACAATGATCGCTAGTGTGCCTAGTGCAGTCCAGGTAATCGCTCAAGCTTCCAGTTCCTCTACACCCAATGCAGCCGACCTCATGACACAAGATGATCTAGCTACCGTAACCACTCCTTCTGGCTTGAAATACGTCGAAATCGTAGAAGGAACTGGCGCTACTCCCACGTCAGGGCAAACCGTGACTGTTCACTATACGGGCACGTTGGAAGATGGCACCAAGTTTGATAGCTCTCGCGATCGCAATCGCCCCTTTGAGTTTCGCATTGGTCAAGGTCAGGTGATCAAAGGCTGGGATGAAGGGCTGAGCACAATGAAGGTTGGCGGTCAGCGCAAGCTGGTTATCCCGTCAGAGTTGGGCTATGGTGCGCGGGGAGCAGGTGGAGTGATTCCTCCCAATGCTACCCTGATTTTTGATGTAGAGCTGCTAGGCGTGAAGTAGTCATAATCTACCGTAAAAACCGCTTTAGAAATAGAAATGCCGCCCAATTGGGCGGCATTTCTATTTCTAGCGCTGGAATATCACCAGCATTGCTTATGGCTACCGCCAGTCTGCTTAGCGATCGCACAGCGTATTCGCAGGAGAAAAAGAACGCGTTACTTCGGCATAAACTTGCAGAATATCGTCAATCTTTTTTTCCCAATCAAAGCGCTCAAGCACCTGCTGCCGTCCTGCCTGCCCCATTTGTTTACGCAGAATTGGAGACTTTGCCAGTTTGATCATCGCATCTGCCAAATCTTCAATGAAATCGGCTTGAGAAGTGGGGGCAATTAGCACACCAGACTGCTCGTTAACATAGTCAATTGGCCCTCCCCAACTGGTGGCAATCACAGGCAAACCGACCGTCATGGCTTCCAGCACTACCGCTCCACCACATTCAAACAGACTGGGCAGCACTAAGACATCGGCATGTTGGAGTCGCTGGGCGCATTCAGCTTGCGACAGCCAGCCTATAAACTGCACTGCCGCGCGATCGGAGGTGCGATCGCCTTCAGAATCCTTGAGGTTGTCCTGAGTCGTGTGACCCATCATTCCTAACTCTTGGGCTAACTGCTCAAGCGCTGCGCGATCGGGGCCCTCTCCGATAATTTCCAATTTGGCAGGCGTTTGTTCTAGCACTTTTTTAAGCGCCCTTAGCAATAAATCAACGCCCTTCCAATCTACCAACCGCCCCATAAACACAAATCTCGTCACGGCACTTTCGGGTGTGGGCGATTTCAACATCGATGGATTAAACAGCTTAGGCTTCCAGAGCGAGATATCTACCCCATTTTCTACCAACTCAATCACCTGACCTTGAATACCTGTAGGCAGCGCATTTCGCGTTCGTTGGTTGGCAACCAGCAAAATATCTGCCAGCCTTTTACCTGGGATCAAAGCGTTGAGAACATTGGATAAGAGGCGACCCAGGTAAACGCTCAGTCTGACGGCTCGGCTTTGCATATGTTGAAATCCGGGCGGATAGGTCATGCCGCCATTCATAGGTCCCATGACCACAGGAACTCCCATGCCATAAATCAGTGAAGGAGTGCGAGGAGAGACACAGATGGGCTGATGAATGAGGTCAATTCGCTGACTTTTGACGATTTCTCGACTCAAACGACGCTGATAGATCTGAGTCAAAAGCTGCATAGCAAACCCGCAGGTCATTGCAAAGATGGCTCTCGGCAGATATTGACTTGTAGAGTACAGGGCGCGGTGAACAGCTGTATCTGGGGTGAAATAGATGCGATCGCTGTCTTCAGCAAAGCTATCCATTAATTCATCACGCGTTCGTTCATGCACCACCAGCCAAGCCTCAATGCCTCGCTGACGCAAAATTCTAAAATAGTGCAAGGGTAAGGTGGCTTCGCCGCCAAACCGCATTGAGGCATGTTCAGCAACAATCAAAATTCTTAGATTGCAGGGATCGGCAGGAGCGATCGATGCAGCTTGCTGCGAATTAGAGCGAGAGCTAAACGGCTCCATGAGTTGAGCGGTTTTTGTCGTCAACGCGTTGAAGAATGTTTGAAGCATAATACACCCCTTAAGAACTTAAAGCCGCCGCACAGCACAACATTTTACTTCGATCGAGAAGAGGGCGGAATCTGTCTCGAATGAGAAGGCTGAAGCAATTCATCACTGCTTAAAGTGGTAAAAGTATTTTCAAGCGCCAGCACAATTTGCTGACGAAAGACAAGGACAGAGAGAGCAGGCACCCACGTAATCAAACTACCCGCAAAGCTCAGCAAGGTGTCGCCACTACCTGCACCCATGACTGCGCCAGTCGTTAAACAGAAGACAAAGCTGGTCAGAGAGAAAATAGACGCATTGATAGCCAATAGCGCAAAGGGTAGAAGAACGGAAGGATACCAAGGCATCAGCCAAGGCGTAGCTCCCAGGAGCAATACAAGCGTTACCCATCCCAAGTCAACGATTAGATGAGCCTCAGAGTATCTTGACTTGAGCCAGGGTTGAAATAATTTCCAGGCATAAAAGCCTGCAAAACCCAAAAAGGTGATCCGAGCCATTTGCTGCATGATGGCTTGATTTTGGTACAGTTCTGAACCTGTGGTGAATGAAATAATCAGGTTAACCAAATGGTGGATCGATCGAGCTGTTAATCCAGAGACACCCGGATTAAGCAAGCTTTTCCAAGCTGCCAGCGTTGGAAAAACGGTGTAGCTTAGCACCAGAACAATGGCTAAACAGATTGCCGTGGCGATCGCCAATTCGCGCCATCGCCGTCGCCGAACCAAGAAACCTGCAACCAGCGGGAACCAAATAATAGGCAGGGTTTTAGTCAAAAATCCTGCCGTAACCGCTAAAACTGAAGCCACGTAAAGACGGTTGTAAAGACAAATAATGAGCAAAATAATTGAAGAACACAGGAATACGTCAACATGAGCATCTGCAATATGAGCCATCAGCAGAAAAGGATTTAGCAGATATATCATCGTCAGCTTACTTCGATGGGGAGACGGTTTGAGGAACCGCCAGATCAAGTAAGCGTTTAAAACGTAAGCCAGGACACAAAAAATCTTGAATACATAAACTCCGATGATCGGACTCAATTGAACGAATAGAGCCGATACCATAAAAAACACTTCGGAGATCGGGCCGTAGGTCGAAGTTTGCAGCCAGTATAGCAGTGGATCAAGTACAGTAGAGACTTTACTAGAAGGGATGATGTAAGGATTTATACCCCGCAACCCCATCAGACCATACTGAAGGTAGAGATAGATATCATTGCTGAGTGGATATGCGATAAATGCTAGAACTAAGAAGGGAGTTGCAGGTCTAAGTAATTGAGTAAACTTCAGATCATTAGAAACTTCTCGTTTTTGCAACAACCAAGCAATATAGGCAAAACAAGTACAAAGATAGGCTAACGTTGATACAAATCTAACAGAGCTGACACCGTTGAACGATGCATCGTTAAAACTGGCTTCTTCGCCCGTGATAATGTCCGAAAAGCTCGTCACTCCACCGATCGTAAAAATAACGCACAAAACCAAGGCAGCAGACAGTGCAAATGCAAACAGAAAGCCCTGACTTTTAATCGCTCTCACCATGATTTTTCCAAGGAAACTGCAAAGAATTCTAAAGGATTAAAGCGATCGTAACCCCTGATTAAAGATAGTTAAGAAGCCTCTGACACAATGCACCCTGCGAAACTTGTACCTTGCGAAACTTGCACCTGCAAAACTCTGAAGAAATCAAACTATTTAGAAGAATGTCCCACAACCTGCTCCCCATAACCTGCCTAAGCATCTTACTTAAGCGAGGTAACTTAAGTGACTTGCCAGTTGAGCTTTAGATTAATCCAAAGGTTCCAAATGGCGACAGCAGCAATTGCTAAAAAGTTAGCAAGATACGGATTGAGATGCAAGGCGTTGAACAGCAGATTCAAAAGCAAGACCTGTAGAATTAGTCCCATCAAACCCATGGGGTTGAACTTTGGCAAGCACTTGAGAGTCCGTCTCTGAGAGCCTTGCTGCTGCGCAAGATCTTTGAATGTCCAGCCACCGATATTGCCACGACCCAGCACTTCTAGCAGAATTTTGTAGCCAGGAGCTAGGGAAATACCTGCGATCGCCTGACGACCCACCAAAAAGTAGCCGCTCATCGGTTCAGTGATGCTACTCAAAACTTTGGGCAATGCAATCGACCGCCCTCGCTCATCCTGACAATGCAGGGTCAACCTTATCGATTCTCCATCGCCACCTTGTGAGTAGATTTCGGTTAAACCAGGAACTTTTAGCAATCCAGTTGGCACCTGAAAACAACTGCTCTGTTGAGTATTCAGCATTTAATGATTGACAGAGTGAATAGGTCGCTAACTCAGGAGAACTGTTGAACTTGCCTCTATGCAACATCTTCTTCCACCAGCAAGTTCTGTCAAAACTGCCTCAAATCAAAACCGCCTCATAATAGCCGCTAATCTACTTAAATTGCGCTGGTTAAGGTATGGGCTTAGCTAAGCCCATACGGCAGAGCGGTTGTACAAGTTATTTAATCCACGACTCTAAGTTAAAGTCAAAACAAATTGGCTGTAAATACTCCTTTAGTTAGGCGCACTGATATTCTGATGGATTGGCAGAAGAAAATGACTCCATTCTTACCAGTCGGGTAATGCTTTGGGGGGATATCTCAATCGTTTGGTGGCAGGAAGCCTGGAACGGTGATTGACGAGAGACTGATATCAGAATCTAAACCTCGATCGCAGAGTTAATTCAAAGCGAGGAAGAAAATACCTTTAGATCTGTGCTTCTAGTCTTCAGAGGTCAAGATGCATTCTTCACTAGACAGAGTTGTAATTAACAGTTTCTTAGAAAATTGCTGGAAGATTAGCCCACCTCATAGGCTTGAGCAGAAGATCTTTGGAGGGCTATTGCAATATTTGAAAACCTTGCTGGTTGAATCTCAAGAACTGCAAATAGAGCAAATTATTGACCCCAGAACCAGCAGAATTTATTGGCATGTTTTTGATCCTTTTCACTGCATCCACCATCGATTTGAGTATCAAGAGGAAGTTTTAGCTTGGTTAGCTAGACTGGCTTGGTTAACTGAACCGCTTCAGTAACGGTAGATTTCAAGCCAAGCGACTGATTCGAGATTCCTCCCATTTGTGCAAATCATTTGATGCAGTTAAGTTTATGTTTGAGTTTGCCACTCATCGTCAGGTCTTTGATTTTCCAAAGCTATTCACCTATGGCTCCTTCTCGCAAGTGATTTAGAATTGCTATATTTGACAAAAGTTATTAGTAGGATGTATCGACAGTTACTTTAATCAATAAGACGACGAGCTACTTAAACCTTTATTTTGAGAAGTGACACCTTTATAAGTAGTTCAACCTTGTTATGCCGTCATACATATTACATCCTCATACATAGTCACCTGTTTTTGATGGAGCTATCTCATCAGGCGAAAGTTCAGTTTGACTCAGCTAGAACTATCTAAGACATGGAACAGCAGCTTTTCATTATTTTTGTCATAGCTTGACTCTAAGGTGCTTAAAACACGTTGCTTCACAGCACTTTACCTCTAGATTATTTTTACTTAAACCGGGTTTAATCCAGGTGCGCTGGGACACTTTATAGGGAGCTACCCTAGCCAAAACTGATATCTTAATGTATACCTTTACATAGATGTCGTTGGTTTAAACCTATTATTTCATCTCCCGCTAAGCTAAAAATAAAACTCCAGCTATTAAACGCACTTAATTCTGATCAATAGTTAGAACGACCTGATTAAAGCAAAAATAGTTCGCTCTGAAAGGCTGACTGTATCTGAATAGCGCTATGAATTCATTTAGGTTTGTCTATCTATTTAGATGTTTCGGTCAGCTTGAGTCTATGGGCTTTATACAAGGTTGTTATTTTCATCTCTTACGTTGATGCCTAGCAAAACCGTTGAGTGATAGTACTTCTGTAGGGCATATCTTGACTTCTATGAAAATCATCATTGTTACTGGTATAGGCATCAATTAGGTAAGCTCATTTTCCACAGGAAGGTAATTGTTACTTCCTTCTGTGGTGTTTCGATCGCGATAAGACGAAGGGGTGTGGTTTTAGTGATTGAGATGTGTTGATCGTTGGAAGGGCAGCATTCTGGTTCGACCATTCCATGCAATCTTTAGAGTGAAAACTGTAATTTTATAGAGAGTATCGCGACTATGGTAGCAACGCCCCCAAAAGCAAATATAGAGACTTCGATTAGTGCGTTTGGTACCGCACGTTCCACCGTTGAAGGAGCACCCCTGAGTGCGGACGAGCTTGGCAAGATGCATGCGTTTTGGCGAGCTGCAAACTATTTGGCAGTTGGGATGATCTACCTGCGGGAAAACCCCTTGCTGAGAGAACCCCTCAAGTCTGAACAGATTAAGCTACGATTGCTGGGGCATTGGGGTTCCAGTCCAGGCATCAGCTTTCTTTACACTCACCTAAACCGAGTGATTAAGAAGTTTGATCAAGATATGCTGTTCATGGTCGGTGCAGGGCATGGTGCGCCCGGTTTCCTGGGTCCTTGCTACCTTGAAGGAACCTATTCGCGGTTTTATTCTGAATGCTGCGAGAACGAAGCTGGCATGAGGCAGTTCTTCAAGCAATTCTCATTCCCAGGCGGTGTTGGCAGCCATTGCACCCCCGAAACTCCAGGTTCCATTCATGAAGGGGGCGAACTGGGCTATAGCCTTTCTCATGCCTACGGCGCTGCCTTTGATAACCCTAATTTGATTGTGGTGTCTATGCCGGGCGACGGCGAGTCTGAGACGGGTCCTCTCGCTACCTCCTGGCACTCCAACAAGTTTATCAACCCCATCCGAGATGGTGCAGTCCTGCCTGTGTTGCACCTGAACGGCTACAAGATCAATAACCCCACAATTCTGTCGCGTATCAGCCATCGAGAGCTAAAAGCATTGTTTGAAGGCTACGGTTATGAACCTTACTTTGTTGAAGGCTCTGATCCTGAGTCAATGCACCAGGCAATGGCAGCTACCCTAGATCACTGTGTTTCTATGATTCACAGCATTCAACAGGAAGCTCGCAGCAGCGGGGTTGCCACTCGCCCTATTTGGCCGATGATTGTCATGCGAACCCCCAAGGGTTGGACAGGTCCCACAGAAGTAGATGGTCATAAAGTCGAAGGGTTTTGGCGCTCTCACCAGGTGCCGATGGGTGGAATGCACAGCAATCCTGAGCATGTGCGTCAGTTAGAAGCTTGGATGCGAAGCTACAAGCCAGAAGAGCTGTTTGACGCCAACGGCGCTTTGCTGCCTGAGATTAAAGAAATGGCGCCGATCGGCGATAAGCGACTGGGTTCCACGCCCTACGGAAACGGGGGTTTGTTGCTGCATGAGCTAAATATGCCCGATTTCCGGCAGTATGGTGTGCAGGTGGACAAGCCCGGTTTAACGGAGGCTGAGAACACCAAGCCTCTGGGCGTGTTTCTACGGGATGTCATGAAAAACAACATGACGAATTTTCGAGTTTTTGGTCCTGACGAAAACACTTCTAATAAACTGGGCGCGGTTTACGAGGTCAGCAAGAAGTTCTGGATCGCAGATTACTTGCCTGAAGATGCAGACGGTGGCGAACTGTCTCCCGATGGTCGGGTCATGGAGATGTTAAGTGAGCATACGCTGGAAGGCTGGCTAGAAGGTTACTTGCTGAGCGGACGGCATGGTTTCTTCTCTACCTATGAGTCGTTTGCTCACGTGATCGATTCCATGTTCAACCAGCACGCGAAGTGGTTGTCCATCTGCAATCACATTCACTGGCGAGAAGAGGTTGCCTCTCTTAACCTGCTGATTACCTCGACCGTTTGGCGGCAGGATCATAATGGTTTTACCCACCAAGATCCAGGCTTCATTGATATTGTGCTGAATAAGAGTCCAGATGTGGTTCGCATTTATATGCCGCCTGATGTTAACACGTTGCTATCGGTGGCAGACCACTGCTTACGCAGCAAGAATTACATCAATGTCATCGTGTGTGATAAGCAGTTGCACTTGCAGTATCACAGCATGAATGATGCGATTAAGAACTGCACGAAAGGCATTGATATCTGGCATTGGGCAAGCAATGACCAAGGAGGAGAGCCGGATGTTGTGCTGGTAACTGCGGGTGATATCCCTACACAGGAGTCATTGGCAGCCACGTGGCTGCTGCGGGAGAATTTCCCGGATTTGAAGATTCGTTTTATTAACGTGATCGACCTGTTCAAGTTGCAGCCTGAATCAGAGCATCCTCATGGATTAAGCGATCGCGATTTTGACAGTCTCTTTACTCCCGATAAGCCCGTCATTTTCAACTTCCACGGCTATCCCTGGTTGATTCATCGTCTCACCTACCGTCGTACCAATCATGCAAACATCCATGTGCGGGGTTACAAGGAGGCGGGCAACATCAACACCCCGTTAGACCTGGCGATCCAAAACCAAATTGACCGCTTTAGTATTGCGATCGATGTGATTGACCGAGTTCCTCATCTTAGGGTAGCGGGTGCTCATGTTAAAGAAATGCTCAAAGACGAGCAGATTTCTTGCACTAACTACGCCTATGAGTATGGTATCGATCGCCCTGATGTGGTGGATTGGAAGTGGCCTTACTAACTAGCTTCATTACCTAATTGCGAAGGGCATACCAACAATGGATGCCCTTTGTTGTTCTGACCAAGTTAGGTAAAACTTGATGTTGCGCTAAGCCCTCTAGCCTGCTGATTTCTGCTCAGTAACATCCTGCCCCTTGGGAGCTTGCATCATGAAGGTTGCCTTTTTTAGTAGTAAATCCTACGATCGCCAATCATTTGAAGCTGCAGACGCTAACCATCATCATGCGCTGACGTTCTTTGACACCCAACTCAACGGACATTCGGCTCTGTTGGCAGAAGATTTTCCAGCCGTATGTATGTTTGTCAACGACATTGCCGATGCGACAACGCTGGACGTTCTTGCCTCCCGTGGAACTCGGCTGCTGGCACTGCGTTCGGCTGGGTTCAACACAGTCGATCTGAAGCGAGCAGCAGAGCTGGGTATCAAGGTAGTGCGAGTTCCGGCTTACTCTCCCTACGCAGTTGCCGAACATGCAGTTGCATTGGTTCTGACTCTGAACCGCAAACTCCACAAGGCCTATAACCGGGTGCGGGAGGACAACTTTTCCCTAGAAGGATTGCTGGGATTTGACCTGCATGGCTGTACGGTTGGCGTGGTGGGCACCGGAAAAATTGGTCTTGTGTTCGCCCAAATTATGCAGGGCTTTGGTTGTTCACTGTTGGGCTATGATGCCTATCCCAATGCTCAATTTGAAGCGATCGGCAATGCCCGATATGTTCCCCTAGCAGAACTTTTGGCTCAATCTGACATCATTTCCCTCCACTGTCCGCTGCTCCCTGAGACGCATCATCTGATTGGTACCGAGACGATCGCCCAGATGAAATCGGGAGTTATGTTAATTAACACCAGTCGCGGTGGCTTGATTGACACACTTGCTGTGATTCAGGGGATTAAGTCCGGCAAAATTGGTTACTTGGGCATTGATGTGTATGAACAGGAGAATGAGCTTTTCTTCCAAGACCTGTCCAATACCATCATCCAGGACGACACGTTCCAATTGCTCTTATCGTTTTCTAATGTAGTCGTTACAGCACACCAGGCATTTTTCACCCGAAATGCCCTAGAAACCATTGCCACCACGACCCTGTCTAACATCACTGATTTTGAGCAGGGGAATCCCTTAAAGAATGAAGTGATTTATCAGCCTCCTACTCTCGAAAAAACGGCTATTTGAAGTCTACTGTGAAACCCTTGATTCATCGCACCAAGATTGTAGCTACCAATAGTAGAACACAGGTGAATGCTGGCTACCATCTTTTATCTTTCAACAGCTAAATGCAATCGCATCAAGATTTACGATGAGAGGTGATTTTGGGGTTTTCTTTCAAAGGTAGCGTTTCCATAGCAGGTGCAGGATCTGATCCCCGGCTAAACAAATCATGCAGCAGTAAATAAAAACAAGGAATGACAAACAGGGTCAGCAGGGTTGCTAGCGTCAACCCTGAGAACACCACGATGCCCAAAGGCTGCAAGAACTCTCCTCCTTGCCCTAGCCCCAACGCTAAAGGAAACAGTCCCAGAACAGTTGTTGTAGTTGTCATCAAAATAGGACGAAGGCGTTCGGGAGCTGCTCTGAGAATAGCTATTCGGCGATCGACTCCCTCTTCCTCTCTAATCTGGTTCGCCGTTTCCACCATGATGATGGCATTGTTGACGACAATACCCACCAGCAGCACCGCACCTACAATTACCGTGGCACCAATCGCCGTTTGAGTGAAGAACAGCCCCCAAATACCGCCTGCCAAAGCTAAAGGCAAGGTAAACATGATCACCAGCGGATCAACTAGAGAGTTGTATTGCACCGCCATCACTACAAACACCAGAAAAGCCGCTAGTCCGCCCAGCAATGGCAGTGCTGCCTGAATATCCTGGTTGCTTTGAGCAGCAGCACTAGGCAGACGGCTAACACCCTGTGGCAGATCAATGCCCTGCATGACGCGATCGACCTCCTCCAAAGCTGCTCCCAGACTTGCTCCTTCATTCAGAGTTCCCGCGATTAGAAAAACTTGGCGTTGGTTAATCCGCTGAATTTGCCCAGGAGCTTGCCCAGCCTGAATCTGTGCCACATTGCCCAGCCGCACAAGCTGTCGGTCTGCGGTAAAGAGAGGCAAAGCCTCTAGCTGAGAAGATTGGCGAATTTCATCCTGATTGAGCTGTACGCGCACGTCTACTAGGCGATTGCCGCGCTGGAGCTGCGTGGGAACAGACCCTTCGATCGCCGTCGTTAACACATCACCCACATCTTGAATATTCAGATTCAGATCGGCTGCCCGTTCGCGATCGAGTCGAATCTGTAGCTCAGGCTGACGGCTATCTGCATCGGGTCGGAAGCTTGATAGCTCTGCCTCCTCCAGAGCTTGCAGCACCTGCTGTCCTGCCTGTTCCAAAACTTCGGCATCTTCTCCTTGCAAGATCACGTCCACATCCGATCGCACTGGGGAATTATTGAGAATTAATCCTCGCACTTCACCCGGACTCATCCGCAATCGAACATCAACAAGATTGAGCTGATTGAACTCCCGTGAAACTTTAGAAACATACTGCTCAACATCTGCCCCTGGCTTCAGGGTAATGGTGCTAGAAGCCCGGAGCGGGTTTTCGCTGGTGCTGCTGGCAAATAGAGAACCGCCCACTGTAGAGAAGACATCTTGCGTTTCCGGCTGAGCCAAGAAAATGTCATCTACGGCAGTCATGATCTTCTGGCTCACCTCTAGCGGCGTTCCGGGTGGAAACTGAGCATTGAGCCGCGCTTGCCCTGTGTTAATACGCGGCAGAACCTCTTGTGGAATTTGACCGATCATCAGCAAGCTGCTGCCGCCCAAGACTGCAAAAGCGATCGCTAAAACCACCAGTCGATGATGAACTGCTAACCCCAATACTTTGGCATATCGGCGGGTTGCGCCTTCAAGTCGCTGATTAAATTCTCGCAGCAGCCATAACTGATTGATCCGACTCGACCAGCGGATGGTAATCAGCCGAGATGAGAGCATCGGGACTACGGTAACCGCAACTAGCAGCGATGCCAAAACTGCGAAGCAAATCGTCAGAATCAGCTCATTGAACAGTAGAGCAATAAACCCCCCAATTAGAACGAACGGCAGCACCGACACAATGTTGCCTGCGGTTGCCGCTACAAGCGAAGATTCCACCTCTCGGCTACTCTCTTCCACTAAATCAATTGCGGTTTGACGCGATCGCCCATTTTGCTGCCCATTCTTCTGCCCATTTTGCTGCCCATTTTGCTGCCCATTCTGTTCAAGAGCGCTAGAGCTAAGCTGAGCAGCCGATCGCTTGTTGATGTTTTCTAGCACTACAACTGAAGTATCTACCGCCTGTCCAACGCTGATAGCCAGTCCAGCCAAGCTGAAAACGTTGAGCGAGAAGCCGCAGAGCCTCATGGCGATCGCAGCTGCCAAAGTACAGAGAGGAATCGTCAAGCTGATAATGAGGGTTTGCCGTAGCGATCCGAGAAACACCAGCACGGCCAAAGCAGCAAGAGCAGCTCCAGAGAGCGCTGCATCGGTAACGCTATTCAGCGATTCTTGAATAAATATGGACTCATCCAGAGTCGGAATCAGTTCCGTCCCTTCTGGAATAATTCCAGCTTGTCGTAGCTCTGCAATGCGGCGCTTTACGCCCTCAACTACTTGGATCGTGTTGGCATCAGGCTGCTTCTGAATGCTGACCTTAACGGCAGGCTGCTTGTTGAGCGAGACAAAAATCCGCTGGTTCTCTGTTCCATCTTCAACCTCTGCAAAGTCGCGCAGATACACTCGACGCGCACTAGACTCAGTCTCTCCAGCCGGAACAGCGACTCTAAAGGAAAGGTTGCGAATCTCATCGGCATCTTGGAACCGTCCTATAGCTCTCGTGAGAGGTTCTGAACGCTCACCCAGAATTCGCCCTCCCGAAACATCCTGATTCGTTTCCTCAAGCTCAGTCAGTATTTCGTTCAGCCCGACTCCAAGAGATTGCAGCCGATTCAGATCAACCGTAACTCGAACCTCTTCGGAAACACCGCCCGAAACATCTACAGAAGCAACTCCTGAGACTACTCCAAGCTCACGGGCTAGCTCTTCATCCGCGAACACCCGCAAATCTACAGCTTCGAGGGAAGCAGATGCGATCGCTAACTCATACACAGGCAGCTGAGACGGATCTACTTTGAAAAGGCGCGGGGCTTCTACCACATCCGGCAAATTCGCCTGTGCCCGGTTGAAGGCTGCCGTAGCATCATTGAGCGCTTGGTCAATGTCACCCCCAGCCTCAAAGTACAAATCAATGCTGACTTGACCTTCACGGGTTTGGGAGTAAACCTGCACAACACCTTCCGTCGCAGAAAGCGCCTCTTCGAGGGGTCTTGTCACCTCATCGATCGCTACATCTGGCGAGATACCCGGAATATCAAGGCGTACACCGATCCGGGGATAGGTAATAGAAGGCAGTAAATCAACCTGGAGATTGAAAATAAAAAAGATACCAATCACCATCACTGCCAGCGTGATCATGAGGGTGCCAATGTGCTGGCGAATAGCAAGACTGCTAATGCTGAAGCCGGAGGTTTGGGGAGTCTGCATAGTGAAGGCTCTTGGCTCGGAAGTTTGCTTGGAAATTCGCTTAAAAATTCGTTTAGAGGCTTGCTGAGGGAGTTTCAGAAATCAGGCTAAGGCGTACCGAATTACCGCTCTTCAGCTCTCCGCTGCTGCGAACCACGAATTGTTCACCCGGCTTCAGTCCTGACAAAATTTCCACCTGATCATCCACCCGATCGCCCAGACGCACCGTTCGAGCTTCTACCGTGGCGCGATCGCCCTCTCCTTTAACCACAAAAAGCGTCGCAGTCTTGGCTTCAGAGCGCTGAGTGGCTGATCCCGACGGCGCTGAGCCTGATTGCGATCGGGATGCCTGCGATCGGGATGCCTGCGAACCCGATGGCGCTGAGCCTCTAGAAGCAACCTGCACCGCAGCTTCAGGGATTACGACTTGCCGCGCCGTCTGGGGAGTAAAGCTAACTCGCGCCAGCAGCCCAGTGCCGATCTGCCCTTCTGAATTAGGAATCGTCACTTCAATGGGCACCAACCGAGCAGTCGGATCGGCAGCAGGAGAAATTTGAGAAACGCGACCTTGGAAAGTGCGAGCGGCAAAGGCATCCAATTTAACCTGCACAGGCTGACCTAACCGAATGTCAGCCAACTCTAGCTCTGAAATTTGCACTTCCACCTTAATTTGGCTGAGATCTCCCAACCGCAAAATTTCGCTACCCGCCTGAGCTAAGTCTCCCGGCTCCATGACCCGCTCTAAAACTGCACCCTCTACCGGGGCGCGTAATACTGTGTAACCCTGTCGCTGCTGGGCTTGAGCCACCAACGCCTCTTGAGAAGAAATCCGACGCTGAGACGCATCCACGGCTCTCTGACGGTTACGTACCTGTTGCTGCGCCGATCGCACTGCCTGTTCTGCCGTTGCGGCTCCTGTGCGTCCCAGCTCAAATTCCTGCTCGGCGATCGCGCCTTCTCTAAAAAGCTGCTCCAGCCTGTCTGCGTCCGATCGCGCCTGCTGAAGCTCTAGCTCTGCTTGTCTGACCTGGGTTTGAGCATCCGCCACTTCGGCTTGCAGACTGGCGACATCCGCCTCACGCGCCGCCACTTCTGCATCAGCTTCCACGACTGCTGCTGCCAGCAGACTATCGTCTAGCTGCGCCACAACCTGTCCTTGCTGTACTGGATTACCCACATCTACCGCCACGTCCAAAACCTGCCCTTCCACCTGCGATCGCACAGACACTAGGCGATAGGGCAGAGTTGTACCCGTATAGGCTTGGTCTTGCTCTAGCTGCGCCTCACGGGCGATCGCTACATCCACGGCAACAGATTGAGGCTGCTGCGATCGAGGTGACTGGTCAGCCGTTTGGGCATCTCCAGGCGGCATCAAGGCACAGCCCGTAGGTAAAAGAAACAGTCCGGTTAGCCAAAAGCGGCTCAGTATTGCCGCCAGCTGCGATCGATCAGTCAATCTGTTAGAGGATCTATGGGTTGAGGTTGGCAGCATGAGTCACGCAGTGTTACAAGCATTGAAAGTCATAGATCTGAGCATACATTGAGTTTTGTAAACTTATCTCTTCCTGAAGTTGTAGCCTCAGAGTCATGGCTTCATCGAGAGATATTTTTTTGAAGCGATATTGTTTGTGAGCGTGGCACCCCGCGTTCCTCTCTCATAAAAATCTCTCTCTGAAATCAGCAACGCTCAGGTGCCGTATTTACCGAGCCACAAGGGGAACATACGACTGCTAGCTATTAAAGGCAGTTCTGATAACAGAGGGGCGATCGTTTAGATTACAGATTTGTAATGTGTCGGACGGCATTGTGGCGTTACAAAAATATAAGATGTTACAGAATGCTTAAAGAGACAAGGCTCTCTTTCCAGATGTTCTCAGACTATATGTCCTTAAGTTCAGGCTGGGTTACTTCAGCCATATAGGAATTGTCATTACAGGAATTATCACCCAATGAAGCGAGCAAATCAGGTGAACCAAGAAATTATTGATCTATTTGACGAATACACCCATACTGCTTTGGCTCGGCGCGACTTCTTTAAAAAATTGGTTCTGCTGGCGGGAGGCACGGCGGCAGCTACAGCCCTTCTGCCCATTCTGGAAAGTAACTACGCCAAAGCGGTCATGGTGGCAGAAGATGATCCTCAGCTCAGCACCGAAACCATCACCTATCCTGGTGCGGGTGGAGAAATGATGGGGTATCTAGCTCGACCCAAAAATGCTTCAGGGGACTTGCCCAAAGTGATCGTGATCCACGAGAATCGAGGCTTGACTGCCCATATTCAAGATGTCGTGCGTCGCGTCGCATTGGAGGGTTATGAGGCTCTGGGAGCAGATTTTCTCTCGATCGCAGGTGGCACTCCCAAAGATGAAGATAGGGCGCGTGAGCTAATTGGCGCTCTAGATGCTCAGCAAACCTTGGGAAATCTCATGGCAACCCTGGCATTTTTGCAAAGTCGCGGTGCCAGTAAAGTCGGCTGTGTAGGCTTTTGCTGGGGGGGGGCGATGACTAATCAGTTGGCAGTCAATGCGCCGGACTTGGGGGCAGCGATCGCTTTCTACGGCTTGGTTCCCCCAGTTGAGGATGTGCCAAAGATTCAGTCGCCGCTGTTGCTTCACTATGCCGGACTTGATGAACGAATCAATCAAGGAATCCCTGGATACGAGGCGGCGCTGCGAGCTGGAGGAAAAGATTACACCCTCTGCATGTATGGCAAAGTGAATCATGCGTTCCACAATGACACCAGTGAAGCGCGCTACGATGCCAATGCTGCCCAGCTTGCCTGGGAACGATCGATCGCATTTTTTGACTATTATTTGAAGGCTTAAGCCACGACTTAATTTTTTGAAAGGGGCGATTCTCACCCCTTTCAAAAAATCTATACACGAAATCAGCAACGCCCATTTTTTAGCGGCTGCAAAGCTTCTGAGTGGTATGCTGAGCTATCCTCGCTGCCACAGGCGAATGATTTCGTCTAGGGTATTGCGATCGGGCGTTGGCTGAACTCCGGGCGGGTTGACTTCGGCACCGGGAATATTTTGATTCCAAGGGCTGTTGGGGATTGATCGCAAGTCCACTGAGGGATTCACCGGACGAAAGCCATATTGCACAAACACAGCCTGCTGTTCGGGCTGCTTCAGAAATTCTAGAAACTGCTGAGCGGCGTTAGCAGCACCTTGACTGACATTACGTTTGGCGATCGCTGCTGTTGAAACTGTCTCGATCGTCGGGTCAATGTAGTAAATCTGGTAGGGCTTTCCTTGCGTCGTAGTGGACTGCTTCCAGCGATGTAGGGCAATGCTTTCGTAAACGACTGCCACATCAGCATCGTTGGGACCGCGCGTGATGAATTCTTGCAGCAAGGTGTCGGTCGATCGCGGCGGATTGTAAACCGACTGCTTTGCTAATTTAAATAGAGAGGCGATCGCTGGACTACTCAGCACACTGGAATTGAGAGTGCTAGATCCTGCCCCCCTAGATCCTGCCCATAGCCCCATCGCCAACTGACCGCTATTCGATCGCGTCGGATCGGTCAAAACCAAATCAATGCTGCCCCAGCTTTTGTCACCGCCGATCGCGCTCCAGTTGCCTTTCTGTAGAGCAGATTCTAGCTGTTGCCAGTCAAAACGTCCGTTGGGAAATAGAACTTTGCCGCGATCGCTCCAGGCAATGCCCACCAGAATGGATTTGACGATCGGCTGGGGTGCCCCATAAAAGGGAGGTTCACTGTTTTGGGCAAGCCAGCGCTCCTCTAGCTCCGTCAGGCTTTCGCCATTTGCTGGGATTAGTACTGCTGGAGTGAACTCGTTTTTGTCGTCAATGTAGTTGTTGACAATATCCTGAGAGCCTTGAAACTTTAGCTCGATCTGGATATCAGGATGGGCTTGCTCAAATTTAGCTTCTAGAGCCTGCAGCGGTTCCTGAAGCTCTGTGCCGCTCACGATCGCGATTGTCTGACTCAAGCCCGGTATCGGTGCGTAGGCAAGACCGAGTCCTGTCAGGAAGATAAGGCTAGAGAGAAAGGCTCGACGGGTCAGGCGAGATTGAGTTCTTTTCATGGGGATGATTGGCTCATCAGCAAATCGACGTTTTCTTGAAAGAGGCTCAGCTCGTCGCTGAGCGATCGCAGTTCTAGACTTTGCTGCGCATCTGCCAGGTTTGCCGATCGCAGTTTATTTTGCAGGGCTTGCAACACGCCTGCCGAATCCACAACCAGCGTAGACAGGTTGGCAACCTGTGCCTGCCGAGCATCCTCTCCAGTTTGGACAAGCTGTATATTTTGCTCCAAGCTTTCCGCCAGATATTCAAGCTGCTCTCTCACTAAACCTGAGCGGGTTGTTTGTAGGCGATTTTGCACTCCGCTCAACTGTTTGCGTAAATCATCTACCGACAGCAGCGAATCGCTACCCTGCATTCGTTGGGCAAGTGCATTTATCTTTTGGGGTAGCTCCGTTGACCGATCGCAAGCCAATTGCACCGATGCCAGCAGATCCATTTGCAGGGAATCGGTAATTAGCCTTGCCGCCTCGGCGCGAAGTGCGATCGCCTTTTCGGCTAACAGCCTCGCCTGCTGCTGCACTGAGAGGAGTTCCCGTTCTAATTCCGGATTCTCTAGATTCAGCATTTCCGGCTCCTGCCCTTTGCGGAAGGCGGCTCCTGTAAAGGCGATCGCCCCCGCAGCAGGCAGTGCCACCCAGCTTGGCAATTTGGCAACCCGGATGCTGAATACTAGGGCGATCGCACCTATCAGCATCGGCAGAGGATAGTAAAGAGGGTTAGCAAATTTCACAATCCTAAAACTCCAGTTGTAGGTTTTGCATGACCCGTGAAATCGTCTCAGGATCTCCCTTAGAGTAGTAGCCGCCTGTCGTTTGGGCAATTTTTTCTAGAGCGCTGGCATCAAATTCGCCCTCGTTGCCATAGCCGACCGTGAAAAAGGAAATACGCTGGTCGCTCTCAATGCCGCTCTTGGCTAAATCGGTCGCCAGCTGGTCAAGGCCAATACTGGAGTCCGTATCTTGACCGTCCGTTAGCACAAGTACCGCGTTGATGGCATTAGGACGAAGATTTTGCTGGAGCCAGTTGCGACCGTAGAGCGAGGCATCGTAAAGCGCAGTACCGCCCTCTACCGCTAAACCACTAATGAACTCTAGCCCTTTAGCCTGTCCAGCAGGAGAGCCATCCACCAGAATGGGAGGACGGATAGCAGTATCAAAATCGATCAGGGCAATGCGATCGTTGGGAGTCAGAGCTTTAATATAATTTTGCAGCGTGGACTGTACGGCTGGCATTTTGTCGCCCGCCATCGAACCGGATGAATCGACTACGATCGCCACCAAGGAGGGCTTTTTAGCGTTTTGTTCCCAGGCGGTCAGCATGGCCTCCACCACTTCGGGCTGGGGCGGACGGTAGGAGTCGTATTTTGCCTGGGGATTCACGCCAAACTCTGGGCTAAACTTTGCCCCCAGCGCCACGCCAGGAGTACCAGGTCGTAATCCGAGGCTGGCAGCAATCTGCTGCGCTTCGGCAGATTGCAGATAGGTGACGACCTGCTCTGCTGCTGCTTTTTCCTGAGCGCTGACCCAGGGAGCGGTGGGCAAGATCGATCGCATGTTAGATGAAAAGGTCGCTTTGGGATAAATTGCTTCATACTTGGCTTGCCCTGGCGTTTGCCCCGCATTCGCCGCAATCACTGAAGACTCATAGACAGAGGCGATCGAAGCCCAAAAGCTGCCGTTCTGCACCATTGCTGTGGCTAGAGAGTGGGTAGAAACGCCGTATCGCGTAATCTTTTCCTGAATGGCTTTCACATCTGCCGTGTAGCGCTTGACATCTGCGTCCGTCATTTGTTCAGGTCGCTTACCCGAAACCGAGGCATATTGCGCCACTAGCGTTTGCAGCCCAGAGTTAGATTTGGTGGGTGCAGTCTGGACATAGTGAACGGGCAAAGGCTGACTGGCAGCATCAATATCTCGATGTGTTTTTGCCGTCACCAGAGCCTTAAACAAATCATTCGTTTGCCGCAATCCGGGAGCCAAGTCTGCCGGAGCCATGAACACCATCGGGCTATTGGCAAGCAGCGGTGAATCGGTGATTTCAGGGATGTATTTCTGTCCTGGAAACACTTGGTTGATGCGATCGATCAATAAACTCTGATAGATTTCACCATCCACCGAGAGCAGCGTTGGAAACTCAGGAGCATCGGCAGGTAAAGTGCCCGCTTTGAACTGCTGCGCCAAGGACACCATTTTTGCCACCCCATCGCCGCTGCCCAAAGCCTCACAGGAAACGTAGTATGCCTCGCCGCTTTGAAGCTTCGGCTGCTGCTGGTTAAAGCGATCGGCAGATTGGGTACAAAAATCCTGTAGGGCGCTACCCACGAGCATCTTCACTTCAAATCCGGCTGGAGCGCTGCTGCCACAGGCATGAATGAGCAGAACGGCAGAGAAGGTCAGAAACAAGTAAACCGCAAGTCTTTTAATCTTGAAGAGCATAGATTGATCCGTGAAGCGACAGGAGAAACGGTTTGACTCTAGTTACAATATTCCCGGTGCAGATTCCAAAATTCACTCACTTTGAAATCAATCTTTAATAGCTGTCGTCAGTTTGTTTAAGACATCTATGGTGGGCACTTCAGATTCAAGGATGATGAGTTTGAGAGAGTTGAGCGGCACAAGCAGGTGCTAACTCAGAGGGATAGGAGCGACCCGTAGCCTGAGTTGTCAAGATAACCACCCCACTTTTATCAATGACCCAGCCCTGGGCTTCGGCGATCGTCCCTGCATGGCTAGAACGATCAGCCTCAGAAACGCCTTCCCTAAAGGCAACAGGCGGAGGAAGTCTATTTGCTGGCGGGACTGGTTTCGCATCCAAGGTTGCCCAATCTGTCAGCACTGCCTGAGTTGTGCCCAAATCTGTTGGGCTGGGAGGCAGACCTCCACGACCCGACATCACAAATTCGCTGGCAAGGCGTTGAGCGGGTTCGTTTCCTGCGGTACACTGGCGATCGATCAATTGAGAGGCATCAACAGGATCGCTCGCTAGTGCCACTAAGCCCCGTGTCGGGTCGATCCTGGGCGTATTGAAACTAATAACGCCGCTGTTGCCAAACTCTGAGCTGGCAGTGATATCACTTTCAATCGTCTGCTGCTCCTGTGGCGCAATTCCGATGAGTGCTTTTTCGTTTAGCGTTATGTTCCCCGCATTTTCCCGGATCGCATTTGCCGTGATATCGCTATTCTCATCAGGATTTGCCAAAATAAAGTTACTTTGGATATCAATATTGCCCCCTGTCCCGCCTCCGCTTTCAGTTCCTGCCGATGTCGTAATAGCGCTATTGCGTCGCAGGAGTAAGACCTCTGCTTGGCGGATGTCAATGTTTGCTCCCGATCCTGATTCGGTTTGAGCATCTACTAATCCTCTGTCTAGCAGAATGTTCTGTGCCCGTATCTGCAAACGTCCTGCGCCAGTAGCCTGCGGATTTATACTGCTTACCGCCACCACTGCCCCCTCTCGAACTGTGAATTGCCGAGTTGTAATGTTCAAATTGCCTCCTGCTCCAGTCGCCTGACGCACCGCTCGAAAATTTTGACCGGGCAGCCCTCCAGAAACAGCCAGTAGACCTGTCGGAGAAAGAGCATTTGGGGCAGTGCCACTAATCTCGATCGCCTCTCTAGCACGTACAGTCAAGTTACCTGCTGCTCCGCTGCCGTAGGTGTTAGTTTGCAAAACGGCACCCCCGCTGAGGCGTAATCGCTGAGTTTCGACCAAAATCTGTCCGCCATTGCCGATCGCCCTCACATCAGGGCCAGAAAATATGCCTCCAGGAAAGGTCAATCCTTCAGGGCTAAGCTGAGGCTGACCGTTCGATAAAAGCAAAATTCCTGCCATAGCGATATCCGTTGCTTTGACGGTGATGTCGCCCGCCCGCCCAGATCCAAAAGTTGTTGAGGAAATTGCCCCGCCTTCCTGGCTACGAAGCTGCTGAGTTTGAAGGGTGATATTTCCGGCGCGACCTGCGACTCCATTGCCCTGCGTTTGGGAATATAAAAGACCGTTACCTAAAATATCTATAGATTGAGCCTGGATAGACACATCGCCGCCGCGCCCTGAACTTAGCGTCAGAGAGCCTAAACTCGCATTACGAATCATCAAACGTCCGGTTCTGATGCGGATATCTCCCACATTTCCTGACGCATCAGAGCCAGTCTGAGTCACTAAACCTGTGCCAAAGTTAGGCTGGGCGCTGTCTAGAATGACGGCATCTGAGGCTCGGATATTCAGACTGCCACTCTTGCCGTTTGCATTCGTAATGGAGTTGACTGAAGCTCCGTCTTGGATGATGAGCGATCGCGTAGAAACAAGCACGTCTCCAGCATTGCCAGAACCTACTGTCGTCGTCGAAAAACCACTATTAATTCCGCTAACGATGCCTGATAAAGTAATAGAATCGATCGCGTGAATAGAAAGCCTTTGTCCAGATGCGGTTCCTTCCGTCACTGAAAGTATCTGTGAGCCATCTGTAAGACTGACTTGTCCTGCCTGAATTTGAATTGCGCCACCACCTCCTACGCCAGCATCAACTGCAATCGATCCGCTAGTATCCACGCTTCCTCCCTGGGACAAGCGAATTCTACCGAACTTTTGTATCCCTTCGTATCCTAAACGCCATCCCTCGTCTATTGTAGACAGGCTCACCTGACCCGGACTGATGACACTGCCTAGTTCAATTCGTCCGCTAGCTGTAAATAGGTATCCGCCCAGCAGATCGACGTTTCCGCCCACCAAAGCCACAGTGCGATCGGGACGGACTTGCAATCCGCCAGGATACGATTCGCCATCAAATAGAGCAGGATTGCCCTGCGTGTCTCGAAT
Source organism: Drouetiella hepatica Uher 2000/2452 (assembly GCA_019359505.1). Taxonomy (GTDB): domain Bacteria; phylum Cyanobacteriota; class Cyanobacteriia; order Elainellales; family Elainellaceae; genus Drouetiella; species Drouetiella hepatica. Next base: position 110,685 of record JAHHHD010000008.1, read on the forward strand.
AACTTGGGTCGATCGATTAACGATATTTCCTGGATTTCTGCCAAACTGAAGACCCACTGGAAGACTGATCGTTAGCAGCGCCAATTGTGGTGTAACAGCACTAAACGGTGTGCCGTCAGCAAAGTTGATCCGGTTAGCGGTAGTTGCTAAAAACGATCCGCCAACGTTGAGTGAAGCATTGCGTCCAAACACAATGCCGTTGGGGTTGAGCAGGAAAAGATTGGCAGCGCTGAGGGAGCCATCTGATCTCAAGACTTCAATCGTGCCATCAATTCTAGAAATACGCGATCCGGTCACGCGAGAGAAGATATGGGTAATTGCTGGATCAACGCCCCGGAACGATGCCGTTCTGCCATTGGGCACCGAAAATTCTCGAAAGCTGTGGAATAGATTTGTACCGGCTTCAGTGCCGTCCGTGATTACCAGAGCGTTACCTTGATTTCCAACCTGAGACGGACGCGGAAGCGTAGTATCTCCAACGACTTGAGATAGGGCTAAATTGCTTCCCCAGAGCATCCAAATTAATAAACCAATTGCCCCTCTGGAAATCACACAAGCAGGCTGTATCATAATAGAGTAGTCAAATTAAGCTCTCAATCTTGCAAGCCTTTAAATAGAGCGATCGATTGGCGATTGCCCGTAGATTAAAGCTCAGGTTGCCACAATGAAACTGTTGGTAATCGCTCCAATGTTCGTTTTGCCTTCTACGATTGCAATCAGCTCGTTGCCAGTTTTCGCAAAGATTTGAGTATTGCCGCCACTTACCTGCAATCTATAATTGATTGCAGCCCCTTTAATCTGAATCTTATCGGTACCTGCTGAAAAGTCTTTGATGACTGCATAATCTCCATTGCCGCTCAAGGTGTAAAAAATTTGAGAAGTGTCCCCTAACGCAAATGTGTCTTTACCACCTCGACCCGTTAGTTTATCAACCTGGTGTCTATACCTATCCTCAGCACGCTGTAGGATGCCAGCATCAGTAATGCCAAAGACAGTTCCATCAGAATAACGCGGCAGATCCACGAATCCTACCAATAAATTATTACCATCATTGCCAGTAATCTCATTATTAAGGTAGTTTCCTGTCCCCTTGATGTTGCTGCCACCTGTCAAAACAAGATTATCAATACCCGTTGGGTCTTGTGAGGCATAAGAGTAGTAAGTTACATTCTGAGTTTTTTTACTTAAAGACCAATCTACGGAAGCCTTAACAGTTTCCGTTCCAGTCTCAGGAGAATCATCTACAAAGTCACTGGCGTTGTTAACGATGTAGACATCATTACCGCCGCCCCCCTTCATATAGTCTGAGCTTCTTCGTCCGTCAATGACTTCAGCGCCATCACCACCGTAGAGGAAATCATGTTTATTTCTTCCTGTAAGATTTGGTTCTCCACTGTAGGCAATTTTGGCGATCGACCCATTCTCAAAGACGATTGAGGTGCGAAAAAGCGGCTCATTTACAAACGCATCTAGTTCGATGTCCTTGCGAGTGGATCTAGCGCTAGTAGACAGCGTCACCTCTAAGCCTCGATTGCCAGAGTTTAATCTTTTGACGGTTACACCTGTGAAACCCCCTGCTTCTAATAGCGAGAAATTCCAATAATTCGCATCTGCAAGAAAACTAGGCTCAGGCGTGGGATCATTATCGGGAGCGAACCGAGCCGCCATATAGACTTTAGAGCCATCCGTTGTGTAGGAAGGTCTTGTATAGGTAGGATCGGCGTTGGTAGGATGTTTCCCACGTGGCTTACATGAGGTTTTTGGCGGCATGGTAGGCTCCTTCAAGAACTTGCTGTAGCACTGATTCATTTATCTCATCTATCATCCAAATCCAGAGGAATTACGCCAAGTCTCGGAATTAATTTGCGTAACTTAATAATTTTGCTCTAAATCTTGAATGACTGGACAGTGAAAAGTTATTGATGCCATTTGTATAGTTGCATCCAATGACTGAATCAAGCGGAACTGGGGATGTAGGTCACTCGATTTTATCGGCAAGCAATTGAGGCAGAAGTAGAGTGGGTCTACTTCTAGGAAAAATCATCAGCAGTTGATGCTGCAAGGTAATGCGAACAATCTGTCCGAAGGCAGGGGGGCACTTCATAGCACCCACTATCGCCCAACCAACTAGATAACCCATAGGCAACGGATGAAACAGGTGCTCAATTGTTCATCCGCTTCCTTCGTTGCCTATCTATTGCCCTGTTCTCGCGATCACTGTCTGTCTAAGCAAACCTTGATTTCGCCCCAGCCAACAGCGATCGCGAGAACCCAAACCTTGATTTTGGGAACCCAAATATTAATTTCACTGAAGCAAATGCTGGTTTCGCTTAAGCAAATATTGATTTTGGCAACTCAAACATTAGTTTTGCTTGAGCCAATAGCGATCGCGAGAATGCAAACTTGATTTAGCGATACTCCTGAGACTGAATCTCCCGAATCCGTGACTCCGATCGCTTAAATCGATCGAGCTGTGCCTCAAAAAACTTGCGGTTTGCCAGCAAATGTTCTGGGTTAGGGTCGTCCAAGGGATACAGTAAGGCAGTTCGCAGCGCCTGAATCACCGCAGAGGTAACGCAATACATCGATCGCTGAAAGCTAACCGCCAACTGCACCAGCATGTCATCTTCACCCCGGCAGTGCTGCTGGTAATATTCCACCAGGTAGGGCGGCAAAAAATGCAGCATATCCTGCGCCAGCAGCGTTGGTGGAATTCCGGCAGAGCCAACGGGAAACTTGTCAGCATACAGCACGCCATAGTGAAAGTCTTTTTGCTGGGTGGGCACCTGTCCGGCTTGAGCATTGTAAGACTTAGTGCCCCGGAATGGAGAAGTGCGATAAAACACGGCTTCTACATAGGGTAGCGCTGCCTCGTAAAGCCACATAAAACCCTTCGACTTGGGGATAATCTCGTAACATTCGTCGCCAACGTAAAGATGATGATAAATCGGTCGTCCGGCGATCGCAAAGATACCGTTCACCAAGAAATTCATCGCATCGGGGACGCTAGCAATCTTACCCTCATCGTAGAGATCCGACATCTCAAAAAATACCGGAGCCATTACCTCCCAAAACAGACCTAAATTTGAGTAGTAGGACATTTGCCGTACCTGCTCTAGGAACATTTCAGGAAACATTTTATATAGCCCCAGCATTGCCAGATTACCCTTGAAGTAGGCTTTGATGGCGCGATCGGCGTTTTGACGATACTCCTCGCTGTCTAGGTAAGCATCAAACTGTCCCATGCCCATATCGCGCCCATGCCAGAGCATCGATCGCATACATTCTTCAGCAAACTCCATGTTAATGCGATCGTGCCAGAGATGATGAAACAGTCGGGGCAGCTTTGAATTAGTTTCCCCTTTCGCCATAAATTCCAATAGCTCCGGGTGCGCTGAGGCTCTGCCTCGCCAGATCCGCAGATCGGCAGTCTCTCCGGCATAGTGATTGGGGCGATCGAGATAATCCTGCGAGATGAAATACTTAAAAAACGGCAGCGGATTCAGGAACACGCGCTCGGCAATGTACAGCAGATCGCGCCAGTAGAAATCCATCGGCACAGCATAGGCTTTGTACAACCCAATGATCTGCATCAAGTTCTCCGGCGTATCCGGCAGCATCGCCCCACCTGCCTCCAAGCGACGGATAACGTCGGAAAATTCATGGGTGGAAGGCGGTAACTTAGCGATCGTCGGGTTTTCGAGGGTAGTGGTCATAGGGATAGTCAATGTAGGGTGAGATATTAAGGTGTAGGGGCAGCATTCGGGCAATCATTTTCGATAGAAAGAAGACTTACAGGGAACTTGTGCTCGCATCGTCCGCCTGAACTACGATCGCCCGATCGGGTACTGTAGCAACCAAAGCCGTTGTCGTTGATTCTGTCCACCGCACTAACCACACAGGTTGAATTCCCAAGAACAGAATCAGCGCTCCCAAAATTAGCGCAGGTACTTTGTCAGACCAGTAAACTTTAGGAAAATAGGCGATCGCATTGTCCAACTTGCCAAAACAAGTACGATTCAGCAGAATCACAAAATAAACGGCTGTGAGTCCCGTACCGATAACCGCCAATAGCGTCTGCCAAGGAAACACGGCATAGCTGCCCTGAAACACCAGGAATTCGGCAATGAAACCCGCCAATCCCGGAATTCCGGCGCTTGCCATAGCTCCTAAAATCAGCATTGAAGCTACTGAAGGCAAGCCGCGAATCGGGTTCAGCAAGCCGTTCAAAACATCCAGTTCCCGACTGCCCACTTTAACTTCAATCACCCCCACCAGATGAAACAGCAGCGCCAGAATTAATCCATGCGCCACCATCTGCGACACTGCGCCCACTAATGCCAATGGCGTGAGAGCCGCCACCCCCAGCAACACATAGCCCATATGCCCGATCGAGCTATAGGCAACCATGCGCTTGATGTCCTTTTGAGCGATCGCCGCCATTGCTCCATACAAAATGCTGATGGCTGCCCAGGTGGCTAAATAGGGAGAGGCGATCGTCCAGGCTTGCGGAAACAGACCCAGCCCAAACCGCATAATGCCATAGGTTCCCAACTTCGCCAGTACACCGCCTAGCAAAATTACGACGGGCGTAGAAGCCGCCACATAGGTATCAGGTAGCCAGGTATGAAAGGGCACCAGGGGAATCTTGATGCCAAATCCTATGATCAGCAAACCCAGCAGGACAAGCTGCAAGCCCATCGGCAGCGTTTGCCCTAACACCGACTGATAAGAAAAATCAGCCGCCTTCGTCAGCCAAACCAAACCTAAGAATCCGGCAAGAATCAAAATGCCAGAAGTCGCCGTATAAATCAAAAACTTGGTTGCCGCATAGCTTCTCTTATCGCTGCCCCAGATGGAAATTAGCAGATAGAAAGGAACCAGAACTAGCTCATAAAAGAAGAAAAAGAGCAGCAGATTTTGGGCTAGAAAAGCTCCAGCAACGCCACCGCTAATGAACAGAATCAGCGAATAAAATAAGCGCGGGCGATCGGTGCTACCACTACACAGCAGCGCAATCCAAGTGAGAAAGCTATTGAGCGCCAGCATGACGATCGATAAGCCATCTGCCCCCAGCTCGTAGTTCAATCCCAAGGTTTCGAGCCAGGGCAAATACTCCCGAAACTGAAGCGCCGAATAGGCAATATCAAACTGAGTCAGTAGCCAAATTGTCCACAGCAGAACGCCACCCGATAGCCAGACAGCACCTGCGCGAATCTGCTGTTGGGAATGAGAAGCGGGTAAAAGAGCGACGATCGCCGCACCCAAAATCGGAAGCCAAATGAGAGAACTCAGCATAGAGGTAAGGGAATGAAGGATTAGCTACCTGCAACCAGAGAAACAACTTGAGCAATTTGCAGCTGAGATAAAAATGACCAGCTTACGAGGAATGCAGCAATAAATAACCCAAAAACGATCGTCAGCACATAGGATTGACTCTGACCAGAATTGCCGTACTTCAACGCCTCCCCTCCAAACAGCGAAGAGACACCCACGAAGTTGACTAAGCCATCCACAATATAGCGATCGATCCAGTCCGTTAGTCGAGACACAATATCCACACTGCCAACCACACTAGAGCGATAGAGGGTAGGCGTATAGAAGTCATAAGCCAGGAGGTTTTGCAGTGGCTTCCAGGGAAGCTGCACAGGCTTAGCGACATAGCTGCCAACGTAAACTAAACCACCCAGACTCAGACCGAAAATACTTGACCAAGTGAGCAGCAAAGCCAGATCTTTGTTGAGGGTTGCCCAAGCAGGTAGCAAATTGAGGCTCTGCAAAATCATCGGCACATGCAGCGAGAATCCGGCAAGGATCGTCATCGGCAAGGTTACTGACCAAATGTTTTCAGGCGATCGTACCGCCATCGCGTGAGGTTTCCCTGCAAACATCCGTCCGAAGGTGCGGGTCAAGCTAAAAGCCGCCAAGCTATTGATCACCAGCAGCAATCCCACCAGCCAAGGGTGCGTTTCCCACAGCTCATTCGCTAGCTTTAGCATTGCCCAAAAGGTGCCAAAGGGCGGTAGCGCGATTAATCCGATCGCTCCCGCAATAAACGACAGCCCGGTGATCGGTCGCCGTGACCACAGCCCGCCTAACTGCGTCAAATCTTGGGTGACTGTATTCAGCACGATCGATCCGGTGCTAGCCACCAGCGCCGCCATCGCAATCCCGTGGGTCAAGACCAGCAGCAGCGCTGCCTCGGTTTGGTGGCTGCCCACTGCAATGAACACCACACCCATGTAGGCACTCACCAGATAGGAGAGCGATCGTTTCACATCAATTTGGGCGATGGCGATTAGCGTGCCGCCGACCGCCGTAACGGCTCCAATGGCGATCGTTGTGTTCATCACCGCAGGCGACAGCGACAGCACAGGCTCCAGCTTCACCAGCACCCAGGCCCCCGTCGCCACCACTACTGAATTCCGCAGAATCGTGCTGGGCAAAGGACCTTCCATCGCTTCATCTAGCCACAGATGCAGCGGAAACTGAGCGCACTTGCCCATCGGTCCTGCCAGCAAACCCAGCCCCACCAACGCCGCAAGCTTGGGATCAATATTTGCCGTTTCTGCCCAAATTGCCATCTGGTTATAATCCCAGGTGCCCGTCAGCGGATAGATCGCCAGCACCCCCATTAGCAGAAACAAGTCGCCCACCCGCTTGGTGAGAAAAGCATCACGCGCACCTGTCACCACTAAGGACTGGTTAAACCACATGCCAATCAGCATATAGGTTCCCAGCGTCAGGATTTCCAGGATCATATAGCTAATAAACAGCGAATTGGACAGGACAAGGGCACACATCCCCGCTTCAAATAGCGCCAACATAGCAAAGAACCGCGCCCAGGCCCAATCCATTTCTAGATAGCCGATCGCATAAATTTGCGCCAAAAAATTCAGCCCGTTGACTAGAACCGTTGCGCCGATCGTCAGCGCCGAAATTTCTACCGGAATACTCAAATCTAGCCCAGCCACCTGAAGCCAGGATACCGAAAGGTACTGTGGCGGCTGATGCAGTGCAAGAAACAACGCCAACACCCCATGCAGCAGCGCCAAAAAAGTAGTAATGGCATTGATATAGCCTGCGGGACGGGGGCCTGTGCGCCGCGTGATTGCCGGAAACCAGGCGATCGACAGCACCATGCCCACCAGCGGATAGCAGGGGATGAACCATGCAGTTTGAACCAAAAACTGGAGCATTGATGACATCCTTGTGTCTCTAAAAGTGCAGATAAAACTGTGCTTTGAGAAATAGACTCAGCTATCAAAAAGAATAGACTTTCATCTATGTATTTAACTTTAATCATTGAAATTAGTCTTTATCGTACATCAACGATCGCCCAAAGGGAATCCAGCTGCCATCAACAGATTTTTCAAGAGATATAAGCAAAACTAATGTTCGCTGATACCGCTTTAAAATCTAAACGGGGCAGATATTTTTTGTGAGTCACACTCCGCGTGACTCGCAAAAAATATCTGCCTTACAACCAGTTTAAATGGGTATAAGGGTAGCAGCTTTCAATAAACAATAAATTCTTTAACAGATGTAGCGAACGATCCGAATACCATCCCAAGCAGGAATTTTATCTGTGCGCTGTGGGTCACGTTTCTGGTCGTACCATAGGTCACGCGATTTAATACCGTGAGTCACAACGCGATCGCCATCCCAGCACCAGCAGCTAATTGAGACTGCGCCAGAATGCTGCTGAACCTCATCAAGAGTAGGCAATCGAAAGCGAAATTCTCCCATAAAGACGGCAGCTTCGCCCTCTAGATAAGTCTCGCCCAAAGTGCTGCTATGTTGAGTTAGCCACTCACAAAACGCCTTGGCATCGCTGGCTCGGACACCAACGATCGCCTGATTTGCCGTTCCGGGCGGGAAGCGATCGCCTGTCCAATACTGCGGCTGATAGTTCTCACCAGAGAGCCGCTTTTCGTCTACAAAAAGCTGATACTCCGCACAGCTCACATAGCCCATGTCAATTTCGGTGCGATCGTCAATGCGGAGCAACTTATGGAGGCGGCGCTGGAGCTTTACCTCTGCGGCTAGTTTAAAAATGGCTGGATCGATCGCCTCCAACCCTTGCTCTAGTCTCTCTTCCAGCTCTTTACGGACTTTGCCATCCTCAACGCTCAGGCTCTCCTCTAGGCAGTCATAAGCCAGAGTTAGAGTCTCCACTGTGCCCTTTTGCAGCGCTGTCCAGATCAGATAACTAGCATCGCTTTGGGCAGCATAAAGGCGAGTCGTTTCCTCCCACCAGGGATTGTCAATATGTCGAGCCAGCAGCAGTTCTTGTTGGCTTTCCTTTATCTGAGCTGAAGCCAGATACTCCTGAAAGCTTTTGTGGGCAAAGGCATATTTGCCTGACTCTTTTTCCAACAGCAGACCGCTGATATTTTCGACCTGCCTCAGAAACTCCTCTGGTGAAACGCGGTCTCCCGCCACCGCCACCAGCTTTTTTTGAATCAGTAAACTTCCTTGCAGCAAGGTAAAGTCACTCGACTCTTTCCGCATTCGATTCAGCGCCAAGACTTGCAGCACCGATCGCTTCTGAAGAGCAGTAAGTTTGTCGGGCAACCCCTTAGCCTCTTGTCGCCGTCCCAGTAACACATCACAAATTTCGGCATATAGCTCTACTCTGCGTCCAGGCAGCGCTCCCCGATAGCAGTGAACGGTCGCAATCATGGTGAGCAGCAGCGGGTTCAGCGCCATAGCTGCGATCGCCGGACTGTACTGAATCCGCTTAATCAGATCACGCGACTGCTGCTCGGCGTGATGGCGCACTCCCCGATCATCTCTGCCCAACCCCCGCATGATCTCATTTTGCAAATACCAGTTTTGGATAAACTGCTGCATTTGCTTCAAATCAAACGGCAGGATCTCCAGCAACATACCGACCTGCATCAGTGGAGCCGATCGATAGCCAAAGGGACGCGACGTGAGAATAAACGGCGTAGTCGGGTAGCGCTGAATCTGGCGATCGCACCACTGGCTCACCTGCTGCCGTCTGTGCGGATCGGCAACCTCGTCTAGTCCGTCCAGCATCACCAGACACCTGCCCTGCTTCAGTCGCGTCTCAAACCAGTGGGGCGATCGCCTCAGCTCTTGGAGGCTTTCCTGTTGATCCATTAAGGCTGCCAGCGTTGGCGGTGAATCGGTAGCGATCGCCTCCTGCACGTCCCGCAAATACAGCAGTATCGGGATCAGTCGAGGGACTCGCTGATGTGTAGGCTGGCGAGAATTTTGGGCATAGCTGAGCGCCAAATGTTCTAGCAGCGTGCTTTTGCCCGAACCCGGAGGCCCCAAGATCACCATGCGTCGAAAGCTAGGTTGCTGTGGCAAGACCGCCAAAAAATCCCAGATGCCCAGCTTGTTATTTTCTCTAGCCTGAATGAGCGTCTGGATGAGGTCAGAAGGGACGCGATCGGCACTCTCAGGAGCCACCCGCAATGGCACAAACACCTTCTGCAAGTCCAGGGAAAAAGAGCCTTTAGTTTTTAATCCCTGAACGCGGAAATCTCGCAGTCGATAGATTAGCGTCTGGTAATACTTGCCCTGAAATTGTCCGGTGACGCTCCACCACAGCAATAGAGCAAACTGCTCAACCTGGCTGACACTCCACTCTGCCAAAGCATCCAGACGCGGATCAAGCTTGGTGAAAAACTTGAGCAGAAAGGTGAGAATAGCGGTGCCGAGCAGGGAGACGATCGCCCCACCCCAGTTTCCCTGCAAGCCAAAATGCACGGTCAAGCCCACCCCTGCTCCGGGCAACCCCCAACTCAGCAGAGTGTCCTGAACCAGCTTTTTAATTTGTTCAATAAATGAAGTCTGCGGATTGGGGGAAGGTTGCGTCATTGATTCGGAGCACCCACAAGGGCTTTTTCTTCTTTCACCCGGTAGCCTTTGCCAACAGGACGAATTAATCGTATGGCGCTATGCGCATAGCTCCAATGAGTTATTTTTTGAGAGCTGCGCGGAGCACAGCTCTCAAAAAATAACTCGTCCTGACTCAATGACGTAATGCTATGGGTGGAGCTTCCCTGATAGGAACACGGAGTTACTGCCTCAAAGACCGGAGCGTATCCCCTCCAATTCCGTGTTTCCAGCAATAGTATTCTCCTAAAACAGATGGTTTCATAGAAACATCAGGAAACCAACTGAAATAAGGAAAGCAGTTATGACACTCTATTTTGCAGGCGCAACGGTAGTCTTCGGCATCTTACTCAACGCTTTCCTGAAAGACGCGACCACTCCTAAGGATCACGTCGCTTCCTGGATAGTTTTGACAGTCGCAACGGTTTTCTGGCCGATCGCTCTACCTTCTATGATCCGCAAGAGACTTCAACGTACCGAAGTTTTAAATCTGGACTACCTCAATTAAGACTCTAAAAGTTAAGGTTCTAAAAACAGAAAGAGGGATGCAACGCTGCATCCCTCTTTCTGTTTGTTTCCGAGAGAAATTAAACCTGTGAACTAACCTGAGACTTGGGCTGCCAACGCTTAAATTGAGTGACTGCCACAGCCGTTACCAGCGTACCAACCGCGATCGCTACCACATACAAACCGCCTTGGCTCACAGCATTGGGAATCGCCAGCACAAAGATGCCACCATGGGGTGCCCGGAGACTACAGCCAAACAGCATCGACAGTCCACCTGTGATAGCAGAACCCAAGATACAGGCCGGGAGAACTCTCACCGGATCTTTTGCCGCAAAGGGAATTACACCTTCTGTGATGAAGGAAATGCCCAGCACCGCTGCCACTCGACCTGCCTGAAGCTCATCTTGGTTAAACTGTCGCTTTGCAATTAGGGTCGCCAATGCCAATCCCAGCGGCGGAGTCATTCCGGCTGCCATCACTGCCGCCATCGGCTGATCCACGTTGCTAGCCAGCAGCCCCACTGCAAAGGTGTATGCCGCCTTGTTCACCGGGCCTCCCATATCGATCGCCATCATTCCCCCCAGCACCAAGCCCAGCAGCACCGCATTAGTTTGCCCCATGTTCTGCAAGAAAGCCGTCAGACCATCCATCACGGCTTTGATGGGCGTGCCGAAGACATAAAACAGCAGCAGTCCTACCGCCAGAGTTGAGAGTAGAGGAATAATTAGCACCGGTTTCAGCCCCTCAAAGTTGGCAGGCAGATTCAGTTTTTCTCGCACAAACAAGGCAATATATCCGGCAAGGTAGCCTGAGAGAATGCCGCCCAAAAATCCCATGCCTAGGTTTGCCGCCAGCATCCCGCCAATCAGACCAGGAGCCAAGCCGGGGCGATCGGCAATGGAAAACGCAATAAATCCCGACAGGACGGGCACAATTAGCGCGAAGGCCGACTTACCCCCAATTTGTAGCAGCGCATCGCCAAGGCTTCCCGGCTCTGGTTTTAAGCCAAAGACAAAAGACAGAGCAATAATTAAGCCTCCTGCCACGATCACGGGCAGCATGTAGGAAACCCCAGTCAGCAAATGCTTGTAGGGACCCGATCGCCTAGCCGACTGCTCAGCCTTAGCCCGTTGAACTGACTGTAAATAGTCACCCTCTGTAGTGCCAGACAGACTAGAAGCTTCAGCAGGGAGAGCCAGAGCCGCTTCAATCACCGATCGTCCGGATTTTAACGCCTGCTTGGTGGAAGTCTCATAGACTCTTTTTCCGGCAAAGCGAGAGAGATCGACGTGAGTATCTGCCGCAATCACCACAGCATCTGCTTGGGCAATTTCTTCAGGAGTGAGCGAATTTTTTGCACCGACAGAACCCTGAGTTTCCACCCGAATATCATGCCCCATTTCGACGGCAGCCTTGCGCAGGGCTTCGGCCGCCATGAAGGTATGGGCAATACCTGTAGGACAGGCCGTAATGCCCACGAGCCGAGCGCGCTCGACCGCTGGGGGCGTGGCAACAACGGAGGGAACGGTTGCGGGAATCGCCCCTCTGTCTCCTTCCACTGCATAGGATTTCACGTTGGATGTAACATAAGTATCCCTACCCCTCTGCTGCCCCTGTTGAACCGCCTCTTCAATCACCGTCCGAGTTTCTCGAATTGCGCGACTCGTAGAGGTTGCATAAATGGGTTTGTTGATGAATCGCGAAGCATCCACATGGATATCTGCAGCTGTAATCACAATATCGGCAGCAGCGATCGCTGCATCAGTCAGTGGCGAGTTCACACCATTGGCACCTTGTGTTTCCACCTGGATGTCATAGCCCATCATCTCAGCCGTTTTTTTAAGCGCTTCAGCTGCCATGAAGGTATGGGCAATGCCTGTAGGGCAAGCTGTCACCGCCACAATTTTTTGAATGGATTTCATAATATCTAATTGTTAACTAAAAGCCTTTCGTAAAGTTGTCAAACTAGAACCAAACCTTTTCTACCAAAATTTTCTACAGCGTTTCCACCCTCACCTCCTGCATCAAGGACTCGATCGCCTCTTGAGGGGGCAGTCTAGGTCCCACCTGGCTGAGTGCGCCCATGGAAAAAGCAGTTGCAAGTCGCGCACAGTCAGAGAGAGAAAATCCTCGCAATTTACCCATGATCAAGCCAGACACCATGGCATCTCCCGCTCCCACCGTGCTAACCACCTCAATTTTGGGAGGGCGAGCAACGACGATCGCATTGGCTTCGGCAAAAATAGCTCCCTGGGCACCCATAGAAACCACGACGCATTCAATCCCTTTGCTCAGAAGGTCTTGAGCCGTTTGGACGATCGCTGCCTCAGTCTCTAAACGCTGACCGCACAACTCCTGCAATTCTTCCACGTTGGGCTTGATAGCATAGGGCGCAAAGGGAATTGCCTGACGAAAACTCTCGCCGCTGGCATCCAAAACCACGGTTTTGCCCTGAGCTTTGAGCCGAGCGACTAACTCGCCATAGATGGCAGGGGACAGCCCGTGGGGAAGGCTCCCAGCAAGGACAAACCAGTCGTGGGCGATCGCCAAATCATCAATTACCCGGTGCAGGGTTGCCAGATCGGCAGCGATCGGCGGCTGACCCGGAAAATTAATATCCGTAACTTGGTTGAGCAGAGTATCGGTAATTTTGATGTTGACGCGAGTTTTACCAGCCACAGGGACAAACCGATTTTGGATGCCTTGTTGCGCAAAAAAGGTTTGAAATAGCTCGGCGTTGTCTTTTCCCAAAAAACCAGAGACTGAAACAGAACAGCCAAAGTCCGCCAAAAACGAGGCGACATTAACGCCCTTGCCGCCCGGATCAGACTGTTCCCACTCGACTCGGTTCACCTCTCCGGCTCGAAAGTTAGGAATAGAAACCGTTTGATCAACGGCTGGGTTTAGGGTAATGGTAGCAATGCTGGGCTTCATGGCGGTTGTGGCAAGGCTTCAGGGTAGGTATGGCAGGCTGGACGATCGCCGAACCGATCGCGGCAATCGACTACTGGCTCAAAAGTTACAGGCTCGTTACAGGCTCGTTGCAGGTCAAAAATCACAGGGCGCGAACTTCCTGAGCCGTGCGACACTTCAAGGCGCGGGTGGCCAATTCCTGCGTTTGCGACCAAGAGAGCGTCCGCAGCTTAGCTTTAACTGCCGCAACGCTAGGAATGCTGACGCTGAGTTCTTTGACTCCTAGCCCCGCCAAAATTGCGGCTCCCTTTGGATCTCCGGCAATGCCGCCACAGACTCCGACCCACTTCCCTGCGGTATCGGCAGCTTGTACCGTCTGATGAATCATCCGCAGCACAGCCGGATGTAAGCCATCAGCCTGTTTGGCCAGAGTAGGATGTCCCCGATCCATTGCTAAGACATACTGGGTCAGATCATTGGTGCCGATCGAAAAGAAATCGACTTCCTTGGCAAACTCGTTCGCCATCACGACCGCAGAAGGCACCTCAACCATCATGCCAATCTGGACAGGTTCAGCGCCTATTTCCAGCCGCACTTCTTCAGCAATTTGGCGAGCCGTCCACAGGTCTTCTAGAGTAGAAATCATGGGAAACATGATCGCGATCGTCCCCAATTGGGAGGCGCGAAAGATGGCTCGCAGCTGCGGTCTAAAGAGGTCGGGACGCTGTAGACAAAGACGAATGCCCCGCACGCCTAGAAAGGGATTTTCTTCGGCTGGTAGGTTGAGGTAGGGCACTGCCTTGTCACCGCCGATATCAAGCGTGCGAATAATCAGCGGCAGCCCGTTGAGGGCGCGCGTCATCTGTCGGTATGCCGCAAACTGCTCTTCTTCTGACGGCGGCTCGACTCGGTTAAGGAACAAAAACTCTGTGCGGAGCAGCCCCACGCCCTCGGCTCCGGCATTTACCGCCTGTTCTGCTTCTGCTGGCGCACCGATATTTGCCACCACCTCCACCCGGTGTCCATCCGTCATTAAAGCAGGCTGATAGCAAGAGAGCTGTTCGGCAGCCCGGATTTCCTGCAAATTTTGCTGAGCGATCGCTGCCTTATCCAAATCCGCCTGGTCGGGCTGCGGATATAGCGCACCGCTTTCCCCATCCAGAATGCAGGGAATGCCGTCTGCCAGGTTTAGCACTGTCTCTCCAGCCCCCACGATCGCCGGAATGCCTAGCGATCGGGCGATGATGGCGCTATGGGAAGTGGGGCCGCCATAGGCAGTACAGAAGCCAAGGGTAAGACTAGGATTGAGTCCTGCTGTATCAGAAGGAGTCAGATCTTCAGCAATCAAAATAGCGGGGCGATCGGGCAAGCTCGGCTCATCCTCCACCTTGTCTGCCAACAGCCGCAGCACCCGTCGCCCTACATCCCGCAGATCGGTTGCTCGTCCCGCGATCAAGGCATCGGAGAGCTTTTCTAACGAGTGCGCCCGCTGCTCAAAAGCCTGTTGCCATGCCCAAGCCGCGCTGCGATTGGGCTGGAGATCGGCGATCGTGGCTGCCATTAAATCCGGATCATCTAGAAATTCTTGATGCGCTAGAAAGATGGCGGCTTTCCCAGCGCTCGATCGCTCCTTCACATCGTTATAAAGCTCTTGGAGCTGTGCTTTTGCCATCTCGATCGCCTGATGCAGCTTCAGCTCTTCTGCCACCGGATCTTTTGCCGTCGCATCGAAGGAGATCTTGCCGCGCTTGAGCTGAAACAGAGTGCCGATCGCCAGTCCGGGAGATGCCGAAATTCCAAAAATGGCGGGAGAATCGAAGCGAAGGGAATGCTCCGAAGGAATGGATATCTTCTCTTCAGGCTCATCGTCCAGCCCCGCTACAATCGCCTTTTGCAAAGCCTCTAGTGCCGCATCCGCATCAGCACCCTGAGCCATTAAGAGAACCGATCGGCCCCCTTCTACCCCCAGCTTTAGCAGGGACAGCAGGCTTTTGGCATTGGCTGTCTGGTTGCCGTAGCGCACTTGAATCTCTGACTCAAATTGCTTCGCCAGACTGGCTAGCACCGTTGCCGGACGGGCATGTAGCCCTGCTTTACCTGCGATCTTCACCTCTACACCTTGGGTGAAATCTAGCCCCGTTTTTTCCTGCTTGCTGTCTTCACCAAACTTGTTTTCTTCACCAGAGCTAGCGGCTCCCTGCGTTAGGCGCTGGATAATGTCTTGGGGATTGGTGGTTTTAGAGAGAAAAGCGATCGTGGCTTCATCATCCAAAATGTGGGTGAGATTAGCCAAGACTTCCAGGTGCTCATCGGATTTGGCGGCAATACCCACTACCAGATGAACCACTTCTCCGGTGTTCCATTCCACGCCTTCAGGAATCTGCACCACGGCAATTCCAGTCTGCACAATCAAGTCTCGGTCTTTGGGCAATCCGTGAGGAATCGCAATACCGTTACCTAAATAGGTATTGGCGACTTTTTCACGAGCCATCATGCTATCGACATATCGCGATCGCATATTGCCGTTTTTCACCAGCAATGCCCCGACCTGTCGAATCGCCTCAGCTTTATTGGCGATCGCTGCCTGAAGCAAAACATTATTTGTATTTAAATCGAGCATATTATCTTTAAGCTGGCGACTTGAAGAGGATGTTAAACGCCAGTTTCATTCAGATGAAAATGCTACCACGGATACAATCTTGTCTTGGTCACTCTAACGAGAGAGTTACACTCTGTATACCAAAACTGTTACATATCGAAAAACTTGAGTTCTCGTGTGAACTACTCTAAAGTGCATCGAATTGTTAACTTTGGTATCAACGCTTCAATCGTCGCTGCGTCACCTGTGAACTCTAATCCTCCGAGAATAGACATAGATTGCGGTGGTGAGAATATAAACTGTCGAGCATTATCAAAAGTCACGAGAATACTGTGGTCATAGCGAACGTGATCTTCAATGCCTCTTTTCTGATATTCCAAGACTTCAATCTTTACAACCTCGGCAAGGTGAGTGGAAGTTGCATATGCCCCACCGACATGTACAGAACTGCAAGAAGGCATACCTCTACGATAGACGAGCTGACCCTTTCCGTCTTTTCCAAGCAGCTCTTCAATCATCGGCACATTTTTAGGATGATCTGCAAGCGACACATGCATAACGTGGTAGTCGATGGCTTCTTTCTTAGTGTCGCCCCAATCGCTCTCTACTACGCAAAAACCTGAACTGAGTGCAATTGAGAAATCACGAGCACGAGTAGAATGCTCAGAAACATGTATGGTCGGCGTGAACATATGTAGAGCATGACGACCGAGAACTGCACGTAAACAGTCTAATTTGGGATCTGACAGGAGAAAGGTATGCTCCATAGGACTACCTCAATATTCGGCTAGAGCGGTTGACATTTCCCAGCGCGAATTAGCCCAACCCGACGAGCGATCGCCTCTGCCTGAGACTCGAAAGGGCCCCAGCGATCGGCTCTCGGCTGCCCTTCAGCATTACCGTCCGGTGCGCTGGCATCATCGGACATTCCTGCGTTTGGTATAATCTCATCTTGCATAACTTCACAGTGACCGTCAGGTTGCTTAACGACGTACCAGGTTGCTGATGTCATCATCATTGCTCCATGTCGAGTGAATTCACTTGCCTCTCTACTTTACTCTTTCGCCCAGGCTTCTCTATGAGTTCTGAACAGCAAAACGCTGGCAATCCCGAAAAGCAAATCTTGAAGCCCCAAGGCGAATCTTCTGATACTAGCTCCGCTTACCTGGATCTAGGTAAACCAGATCTCAGCAAACCAAATTCCAGTAAACCCAATGCCAGCAAACCCGATCTAGACAAGCCGAGCTTTCGTCTCCAGAAATCTCAGAAGGAAAACCTGCAAATTGTGGCGATCGCCCTCGCCCTTGCCGTTATCATTCGCCTGTTCATTGCCGAACCGCGCTTCATTCCTTCCGATTCGATGGTGCCGACTTTACTGATTGGCGATCGCCTGGTCATCGAAAAAATCAGCTATCGCTTTCATCCGCCTACTTTGGGAGATATCGTGGTCTTTGAGCCGCCGCAACAGCTCCAGATCTATGGCTATGCGCCCGATAAAGCCTTTATCAAACGAGTAATTGGTACTCCGGGCGATATTGTGCAGGTAAAGCAGGGCGAGGTCTATCTCAATAGCCAGCCCCTCACCGAACCCTACACAGCTGAGCCACCCGACTACGAAATGGAGCCAGTGCAGGTGCCGCCCAACCAGCTCTTCGTCATGGGCGACAACCGCAACAACAGCAATGACTCCCACGTGTGGGGATTTTTGCCTCAAGAGAACGTGATTGGCCGCGCCGTGTTTCGATTCTTTCCAATCGATCGAATCGGACGGGTGAAATTTGCACCCGATCAACCTGAATCACCCTACCCCTCCGAATCTCAGCCCATCTCTTAAAACCTCAAATAGTGCATTAAATCAGCCGTTAGCTGACCGGGCAGCGCCAGCCGCCGTTGGAGATCGGCAAGGCTGCGATAGGCTCCATAGGCCTGACGATTTTGGACGATCGCCCGTGCCAAAAATAGATCTATTGCCGGAATCTGGATTAATAGCTCTGCTGAGGCGAGATTAGGACTAATGGGCTGTGCTTCAACAGGGCTTTCCGAGTCGTAGTAGCAAAACTGGAGGACGGGCGACAGGGGCAGCAGCCTCGCAACAGGCAAACTCAGCGCGGCAGCAATATCCTCGATCGCATGAAACTGCACCCCCGACTGGCTGAGAGCCGCCAGCGATCGCGCCTGATGAATCGACAGTCCGGGCAACCTTAGCCAATCATCTACGCAGGCTCTATTCACATCTATGAGTACGCCCAACTCAGCTGCCAAACGCACCTCAGCCAACGATTGCAGCCGATAGTAAGGGTCATTCAAAATTTGCGATCGCACACTTCCCTTCATGCCTTAACCTTTTATCTCTTACCCTTTCATGCCTTAACCCATGCGATCAAGCAACTGTCGCCGTTTTTGCTCAAACTCATATTCTGAAACCAGCCCTTCCTGCCGGAGCTGCTCCAACTGCCGCAGCGCATCTGCAACAGCGATCGTCTGGATGGGTGCCGTTTCCTGAGCACCAGATGGCGAGTGAGCAAAGGCATCATCCTGAAACAGATAGTAAATTGCCTCGATCGCGCTGGCAATCCTAGGAACTTGCGTTGCAGACAATAACAAATACAAGATGCCCCACTTAGGTTGCCCCATATAAAACTTATGGAATCCTGAAACGGGCGATATTGTTCCCACCAAAGCTAGGAGGACAGCGATTCTTCGGTCTTTCGGCTTGCTTAACATGCAGTCTAATAAAGAATGACCTTCCCTCATGATATAGCTGTCGTCAGTTTGCTTAGGACATTTAGGGTGGGGCGCGAAGCGCCCCACCCTAAATGTCTCCGTCCTAACAGTCTTGGCGGTTGCCATATCGAGCAAAATCTTAAGTTAGGCTATGATTAATTTGCATCTAACTAATCTACATTCAGTCAATCTAAATCTACCGACGTACTAGAAAGTACGATAAAGCCTTCAGGGTCAAGGCTCAAGATTACATAGGTTGAATGGTCAGCTTTTACAGAGTTAGAGTCTGGAGAGCCAGAGGCAACTGTCTAAAGATTGCTCAGCAGTTTCTATTGGGCCGCTTGGAACTTAGCACCGAAGCGGTGAATCTGGTGAATCTATTGGGGTTTATCGCTCTATTGGGTTAGTCTAAATTATCTCAGCGATCGCCAGGAAACTGACTGGCTCTTGCTGTGCTTTCTGCTACTAAAAAATGAATCTACGGAGTAGTCGAGAAACGTACATAGAAAGTAGGGAAGTGTTGTGATCTACTAACGCTGACTCTACTAAAGCTCTTAACTGAGAAGGCTGCGCCTATTTTAACTCAACCTAGTGATTCCCTAAGTTCTGACCAAGCACTGGCTAAATATACGGCTAAATATACGGAGTCGATATTCAGCCAATACATTGTTTTGATACGTTGTTAACATACATCGTCTGCATACTGCTGTTGAACGTGAGAGCGACATTTAATGTCACAGACTTCCTTTTCTGCGGATTGGCCAAACCAGTTTTCTGATCCCTACGCCATTTTGGGCTTAGCCGTTGCTGCTGACGATCGCCGTGTCTTAAAGCGATATCGTGCTGTCGCCAAGCTGCTGCACCCTGATGGTTTTGTAGGCGCAGATGCCGCAACCACAGAACTGGCAACCCAGCTGTTGACGCGAGTCGTGAACCCAGCCTACCAGCGGCTGAAGCAGGAGAAGGAACGCGCTGATACTTTAGCAACTCTGCGCTTTCGGGTGCGGCGGTTTAATCGCGATGAGCCGCTGTTGGCTCAGTCTGTGCCAGCTCGTCAACTGCTCCAGAAACCTCCCCAAGAGCTTGAGGTGTTTTATGAGCAGGCAGTAGATGCTTTAGCCACATCTCAGTTTCAGCCTCTAGGTCAGTTTGAGTCAATTACCCAACAGCTCAGCGAGCTGAATTTGGTTTACCTTTACCTAAAAATGGGTGAACCGATGATTCGGGAGAAGCGATCGGGCATTGTTGCGGCAAGTCAGGTGAAGCCGATTCCACCTGTCGAAACAGCGCAGATAGTCAGCACTTACGGTCGTCGGCACTACCAGCGAGCCATTATCTATGCCAAAAACGCGAACTGGCCCCAGGCGATCGCTGAGCTACGGGATGCCATTCGGCTAGAGCCAGACAAGGCAGAATATCATTCTCTAATCGCCAAAGCCTACTTGATGCAAAACCTCATGGGCATGGCGAAAGTTCATTTCCGGCAGGCGCTAAAATTTAACCCTAAAGATCCACTGGCGCTGGATTATGTGACTCGGCTTAAACTGGTGCTAGATAAACCCGATCGCGTCACCAATAGCTCTACGCCCGTTAAATCCACGGGAAATGGGCTGTTTGGTTTATTTAGCCGGAAGCCTTAGGCGGTTTGAGATTAGTTTAAAATCAGGCATCACCTGAATACGAGCTTTCCCCATGGCTGCTACATCCTGGAATCGCCATCATATTATTTCCCTTGCAGACTTTCAGCCTTTTGAATACGATGCGGTTCTGCAAACGGCGGCAAGCTTTCAAGAGGTGCTGTCTCGCCGCACTAAAAAAGTGCCTGCGCTACAAGGGCAAGTCATTGCCAATCTATTTTTTGAATCCTCCACCCGCACTCGCAGCAGCTTTGAGCTGGCAGCCAAACGGCTCTCTGCCGATACGCTCAACTTCGCCCCCGGCACCTCCTCCATAACCAAGGGTGAGACGATTCTAGATACGGCAAAAACCTACCTGGCAATGGGCACCGACATCATGGTAATCCGCCATCGAGAAGCCGGAGTGCCACTAGCGATCGCCAACGAAATGGATCGGCTGCAAACCCGCGTCGGCGTGTTCAATGCCGGAGACGGACAGCATGAGCATCCTTCGCAAGCCTTGCTGGATCTGTTTACAATCTGTACTCTATTCGACCCAGAGAAGCCGAGGCTGTCATTGCTGCAAGGCAAAAAAATTGCGATCGTCGGGGATATTCTCCATTCTCGCGTGGCGCGTTCTAATATCTGGAGCCTCACCGCCAGCGGAGCCGAGGTGCATCTGGTGGGGCCGCCTACCCTCTTGCCCAAGGCGTTTGCGGATTTTGTCAAAGGAAGTGACGAGCTGCCCCGCAAGCTGTTTGTGCACTGGAGCTTAGAGCCTGCCCTGGAAAACGCCGATTTCGTCATGGCGCTGAGAATTCAGAAAGAGCGGATGACCAGCCATTTGCTGCCGAGCTTGCGGGAATATCACTGGCGCTATGGCATTACGGGCGATCGCCTTCAGCACTGCCAGCCCGATGTCAAAGTGCTGCATCCGGGACCAGTCAATCGCGGCGTGGAGATCAGCTCTGAGTTAATGGACGACCCAAAGTTCAGCCTGATCTCGCAGCAGGTGACGAGCGGCGTTGCCGTGCGGATGGCGTTGCTGTACTTGATGAGCAGCGGCAAAGCTTGAAACAGGCAGGTCTGTAGTGCCCAAAACTGATTAAACTGAGATATTGAACCTCCTGTCTGAGTTTGAACTTTGCTCAGCCTGATTCTACAAAGGGAACCGGAACTATGCGGCTGTCTCAAATGCTGTTTGTCACCTTGCGCGAAGATCCAGCAGAGGCAGAAATTCCTAGCCACAAGCTGCTGCTGCGAGCCGGATACATCCGTCGGGTGGGCAGCGGACTCTATGCCTATCTGCCGTTGATGTGGCGGGTGCTGCAAAAGATTTCTCAGATTGTGCGGGAAGAGATGAATGCTACAGGCGCACAGGAATGTCTGCTCACCCAGCTCCAGCCCTCAGAACTCTGGAAAGAGTCTGGTCGCTGGGACACCTACACCAAGGCAGAGGGCATTATGTTTGCCCTGACCGATCGCCAAAACCGTGAGGTGGGGCTGGGGCCGACCCATGAAGAGGTGATTACGGCGATCGCCCGCGACATGATCCGCTCCTACAGACAGCTACCGCAAAATCTCTACCAGATTCAGACCAAGTTCCGAGACGAAATTCGTCCCCGGTTTGGGCTGATGCGTGGGCGTGAGTTCATCATGAAGGATGCCTACTCCTTCCATACCGATGAAACCAGCCTGAAGCAGACCTATCAGGAAATGCATGATGCCTATACGCGCATTCTGAAACGCTGTGGCTTAGCGTTTAGAGCCGTGGATGCTGACTCTGGAGCG
Source organism: Drouetiella hepatica Uher 2000/2452 (assembly GCA_019359505.1). Lineage (GTDB taxonomy): Bacteria > Cyanobacteriota > Cyanobacteriia > Elainellales > Elainellaceae > Drouetiella > Drouetiella hepatica. The sequence goes on from JAHHHD010000008.1 coordinate 132,708, forward strand.
ATCGGGGGTTCTGGCTCCCAGGAGTTTATGGTGCTGGCGGCAGCGGGTGAAGATGAGGTGCTGTACACCGAAGACGGCAAGTACGCGGCTAACGTCGAGAAGGCAACTTCGCTGCCGCTAGATGCCGAGCCTTCGACCTTTACGCAGTATGAAAAGCTAGAGACACCGGGCACCGCGACGATCGCCACCCTCTGCGATTTTCTCAAGTGTTCTGCCACGCAAATTGTTAAGAACGTGCTGTATCAAGCGGTCTACGACAATGGCACAACGGTGCTGGTGCTAGTCAACATCCGAGGCGATCAGGATGTCAACGAGGTAAAGCTGCAAAATGAGCTGATGCGGCAAGCCGGACAGTACGGCGGCAAAGCGCTTTTATCACTGACGGTTCCCGATGCGGAAGCCCAGCAAAAATGGGCGACCCAGCCTTTGCCCCTGGGCTACATTTCTCCCGGTCTAGCAGATACCTACATCCAGTCGAGCAAGAGCCTTGCGCCTAAGTTCTTGCGGCTTGCCGATCCGACGGTTACGAACTTGCAGAACTTTGTCACAGGCTCCGATGGGTCAGGCTATCACGTCGTGGGAGCCAACTGGGGCAAAGAGTTCGAGCTGCCCCCCGTCGTTGACCTGCGGAAAGCAACGGCAGGCGATCGCGCCCTTCACGACCCCAGCCAAACCCTAAAAACCGCGCGCGGCATAGAAATTGGGCATATTTTCCAGCTCGGCACCAAGTATTCCGAAGCCATGAATGCCACCTTCACCAACGAACAGGGCGAAGAGTTGCCTTTGGTCATGGGCTGCTACGGCATCGGCGTATCGCGGCTGGCGCAGGCGGCAGTCGAGCAATCCTACGACAAAGACGGCATCATCTTTCCGGTGGCAATCGCCCCCTATCAGGCGATCGTCGTCATCCCCGACATCAGCAAAGCTGACCAGGTGGAAGCCGCCGAAAAACTCTATGCTGAGCTGAACCAAGCCGGGATCGAAACCCTCTTGGACGATCGCAGCGAACGAGCCGGAGTTAAGTTCAAAGATGCGGAGCTAGTGGGCATTCCCTTTCGGATTGTCACAGGGCGATCGCTCCAGCAGGGCAAAGTCGAGGTCGTGAAACGCGCCGATCGGGAGTCGCAGGAAATGGCGATCGAGTCTGTGGTGCCCACACTGAAGCAATGGATTGCTGAAGTTCTAGCCTCTTAACCTCAAGCCCTATGATTCAACTTCAGCCTAAGCCGCTAACCGATACCTGGGTCAATGCCACCTGGGAGGAGTACCTGCGATTTACCGAAGATCCTACCCATTGCAAAGCCAAAGGCTATTATTTCAATGGTCAAATGTGGATGGAAGCAATGGGTGTGGGAGCCGATCATGCAGTCAACAATAGCGTTATCCATGTGGCGATTACCCTATTCTGCGCTCTTAAGGGAATTCCGCTCAAAGCCCTGATCAATTGCAGCTATCGCAAATCAGGCATTCGAGAGGCCCAGCCCGATGGATCATACTTTGTGGGCGATCGCGTCTCCCTGGCTCCCCAAGGCAGTGCGATCGTAGATCTCGATCAAGCTGCGCCGCCTGACTTAGTGATTGAGGTTGCAGATTCTTCACTCAACGACGACTTGGGTAAAAAGCGCCTGCTTTACGAAGAGCTAAATGTGGCAGAGTATTGGGTCGTTGACGTCGAAAATGCTCAGATTATCGCGTTTGCCATTGCCGATAACGGCAGTCGTCGAATTCACGAGTCCCAAGTGCTCGTAGGGCTTTTGGAGGTGATGCAGGAAGCGATCGCCCTCAGCCGCCAGAGGGATGACAGCCAGCTTGTCGCCTGGATGATGACAAAATTTCAGGAGTCCTAGCCGTGATGGAATTCCTAGCGATTTTTCTGTCCAGCCTCATCGGCATTCTGTCCCCTGTGGGCGGGGTTGCCGATCGCCTTGCCGAAGATGCTATCCGCGATCAGGTAGATTCTGTTGAGCAGCTTGATGTGCGAATTGACAACGCTCCTAGCTACCGACTGGCGCAGGGCAGAGCCGATCGCATTCGCATTGCTGGACGGGGAGTTTATCCGATTACCGGGGTGCGAATTGCCGCTCTAGAAGTGGAAACCGACCCGATCGCCGTAAATCTTGCCAGTCTGCAAACCCAAAAGCCGCGGCTAGATGCCCCCCTTCAGGCAGGTGTAAAGCTGGTGCTGAACGAGGAAGATGTGAATAAGGCGCTGCAATCGGAGGCGATCGCCAAACGGTTTCGCGACTTGAATCTCAACTTTCTCAGCAGTTCAGGCAATTCTTCAGAAAAATTTGACCTAGTCAACCCCCAAATTGAGTTTTTGCCAGATAGCCGTTTCCGAATTCAGGTAACTCTGCAAGGACAACAAACCCGACATCAAGATAGAATCATAATTGAAACGGGTATTCAAATTCTGTCAGGGCGACAGATGCAGTTGGTTAATCCCACCGTTCAGCTCAATGACCAGGCATTACCCCCTCAGCTCATTGCTCTGCTAACCGGAGGTATCAGTCAATACTTTGATCTGCAACGCCTACAGGCTTCTGGCATCACTGCACGGGTTTTAAGCCTGCAAACGCAGGACAATGCCTTGATCCTGGCGGGATTTATTCAGATTAACCAAAGTTTCTTGGTTTCCGAAAATTTGTTTCTGGAATGGAGCAAACAGATTGTGTAGTTAGTTCCATTCATGTGTCCATCACTATCCTGGCTTCTCTCAAAGAGGAGTCAGGAAGTTTTCTCTCTTCTTTCAGCGGTTTCTTAATGAGGTCTCTTATGCAAGACCATTCGTCTTCACCTACGCCCAAGCCATCACCTAAGCCCTCTCGCTTCATTCCTTTAGGGCTACTGATAGGACTTTCAACTGTCGCCCTCACCGCAGGGGGAGCCGTTGCTTGGTGGACATGGCAGAATTCTTCAGTGCCCCTTAGCTCCTCTACAACGAAGTCCTCGACCTTTGCGAACCCTCAGACTGCAAATCCTCAGGCTTCTGTATCGCAAAATCCCGTATCGCAAAACTCTGGCTCACCCGCTGCTAGTCCTGAGGCGATCGCGAAGAAAACGGTTCAAGTCTACTGGCTCAAGACCAGCAGTGATCAGATCAAGGTAGCCGCGACATCCATTGATCTCAACGCTCAGCCGCCCAATGATTTGTTAAAAGCTGCCTTTGAGCAGGTGTTGAAAAAGCCTAACGATCCCGCTCTAGCCTCTGCTATCCCTGAGCAGACTAGCCTCCGCAAGCTAGAAGTCAAAACGGATGGGGTGCATGTCGACCTCTCTCCCGAATTCACATCGGGTGGCGGCAGCACTTCAATGACAGGCAGGTTAGGGCAAGTGATTTACACGGCAACGACCCTTGACCCCACAGCAAAAGTTTGGATTTCTGTAGAGGGCAAGCCGCTAGAGATTCTAGGTGGTGAGGGTTTAATGATTGACCAACCCATGACCCGCGAAAGCTTTGAGCAGAATTTTCAGCTTTAGTCTGTTCTGACTAATCCTTTCCAGCAATGCTGAAGGCTCGAAAGTGCTTGGCCTGCTCTTCAATGCGGGTGGCAATCCGATCGCACACCAGGTTGCAAAGCTCAAAGCTCAGCCCATCATCGACGCTGTAATAAGCTGAAGTCCCTTCGCTCCGTCGGCAAAGGATGCCCGCTTGCAGCATCACCTTGAGATGTTTGGAGACGTTCGCCTGACTGGTTGCTGTTGCCTCAACCAGATCCTGAACGCATTTCTCGCCGTCTCGCAACAGGTTAAGAATGCGAAGCCTCATAGGTTCACCCAGTACACTGAAATACTCAGCGACCTGCTGCACAACCTCCGGTGGGACAGACTCTGCTGATTTCATGCATTCTCGTCTTGAAAGGACTGATCCCTGCATTCTACCACTCAACTCTTGTATGCCAATACAGCGATGAATGCTCAAGATGTAAAGATATCATGAAATATAGGAAACGATCGTAGAAAAATTAAACTCGATCAGGAAACAGACACGATAAGACTTCAGAGGGTTGGCGATCGGTGAGCAACAGCATTGACTTGGAAGTTAACCTAAAAGCTGGCTTGAAAACTGGACAGTTAGAGGCTGAACCTTTACTGATCGATCTAAGGACACGGCTCGATCGCTACTTAGCAGAACAGGTGCCCGACTTGTCTCGATCACGCATCCAGAAGCTCATTGAGCAGGGGCAAATTCAGGTTAACGGGCAGGTTTGCCTTTCCAAGAAAGTGACGGTACAGGAAGGCGATCGCATTTCTGTGACGGTGCCCGATGCTGAGCCGCTAGATTTGCGGCCTGAAGCAATGTCTCTAGAAATTCTCTATGAAGACGAGCATTTGATTATCCTCAACAAGCCCATAGGTCTGGTGGTGCATCCCGCTCCCGGCCATGAGGGCGGCACGTTGGTGAATGCGCTGCTAGCCCACTGCGGCGACTTAGCAGGCATTGGTGGCGTGCAGCGCCCTGGCATTGTGCATCGTTTGGACAAAGACACGAGTGGAGCGATCGCCGTTGCCAAAACCGACTTGGCGCATCAGCATCTACAGGCTCAGTTCAAGGCCAAAACCGCCCGTCGAGACTATTTAGCAGTGGTGTTTGGTGCGCCACCTCAGCTCAGTGGCACGGTAGATGCGCCGATTGGACGGCACCCGATCGATCGCAAAAAGATGGCGATCGTGTCTGAAGAGAAGGGTGGCAGACGGGCTGTGACCCATTGGCAAATTGAGGAGCGTCTGGGCAACTACACGGTGATGCGCTTCATGCTGGAGACAGGACGAACGCACCAGATTCGGGTTCACAGCGCTCATATTGGCTATCCGGTAGTGGGCGATCCGGTGTATGGCGCAGGACGATCGGTAGGGGTGAAGCTCACGGGTCAGGCGTTACACGCCCAAAAGCTGCGGCTTCAGCATCCGGTGAGCGGTGAATGGCTAGAGGCGGTTGCCCCTTTACCGCCAGAGTTTATTAAGCTGGTGGAAGTCTTGCGACGGCGATCGCATTAGGAGAATTATAGCCCTACGTAATTGAGTTAGGACGAGTTATTTTTTGAGAGCCGCGCTCCGCGCGGCTCTCAAAAAATAACTCATTGGATCTAAGGATCCGTTCGGAATTAACTTACCGGATTGTGATTCTGTATGCGGTTGTATCTCGTGATGATGGCAACCTAAAACCGGCAACTTATTTGCGAACGAGTCCTAAGCGCGTAGCGCCATAACGTGAAAACCTTTGAGGAAGTCAAGCAGCGTTTATGGCTGTTGCCATAACGCTCTCGTCTGGCGGCTGGCTGGGTAGTATAAAACTCGAACAAGCTTCCGTCGCGCTTGCGCTTCGCCCATGAGCTTATGGCTGCGAAACATTTCGATCGGCGTCTTTTCGCCGTTTATGACCTCCAAAACAAGTTTCGCCTTAAACTCGGCGCTGTATTGACGCCGGTGAGTTGCCATGATTTTCCCTCTATAGGACAGAAATACTACTCTTAGCTCCTTGTCCGAAATTTGAGGGTTACTACACAGAACTTGCGAATTGCCCATAATATGGTTGTTTCTCACCCCATACTTCTCGGCTAAGGGATTCAACTTTGATGATCCCCCTACCCTCCTTAAAAGCTACGGTGTATACATATCTCCTATGACTCTTGTATGACTAGCTGAACATCCTGCATTCGCCCCCAACCCCTCAATTCTGGGGGGCTTCAGTGAATTCAAAGTCCCCCAGAATTGGGGGATTTGGGGGGCTAGACCTCGAAGGTAAATCAGGATTGCGGGCGCACCATAGCTTAAAAAGGGAGAACAAAACCGCTCAAAGTTCCCCTTTCAAGAGAACAAAACTACTCAAAGACTCCCTTTCTAAGGGCGATTGGGGGGTCGGTCTTATCCGAGAAGGATGGGTTTCTCAGCGTCCTTTCTTTAGGTTCTCATGGCTGGATTAGAAAACCTGCTGAAACTCTACGCAACTCTGGTGAGCGGGGTAGGGCTAGGCTTACTCTTGGGCTACAAACTGCCGCCAAAAATACCATCTTACCTAGGAAAGTTTTTGTTCTGGGTGGGTGCGCCCCTCAGCATTGCCGTGTTCATGCGACAGGCAGATTTATCGGCATCCGTGCTGGTTGCACCGCTGATTTGCTGGGTGGCTCTGGCACTGGGGGCAGGACTCGCCTGGATCTGGATAAGGCGATCGAATTTGCAGCTCAAGCCAACGCAGGGCAGTTTCTTGCTGGCGGCAATGGTAGGCAACACAGGCTATCTAGGTTTTCCCGTCACCCTGGCGCTGGCAGGAACTCAATATTTTGGCTGGGCTGTCCTATATGACACCTTAGGCAGTACCCTAGGAGCCTATGGTTTGGGCGTGATGATGGCGGCATACTTCGGCAAAGGTTCCAACAGCCAAGCTGCGCTCTTCAAGGCGCTCGTGCAAAACCCGGCGCTCTGGAGCTTTTGCCTAGGGCTAGGGCTACGGCTGATTCATTTTCCAGAGGCGATCGAAAACGGATTACAAACCTGTGCCTGGGGCGTAATTGCCCTCTCCCTGATTCTGATTGGGATGCGGCTGAGCCAGATTCGCTCCTGGCGTAACGTACAGCAAGCCACCGTGAGCCTCTGTATCAAAATGCTGATCGTGCCGCTGGTACTGGGCTTACTTTTGCCACTGTTTGGCGTGACGGGGATGCCCCTGCTGGTCATTGTGCTGCAAATGGCAATGCCGCCCGCCTTCGCCACGCTGGTGATTGCCGAAGCCTACGATCTCGATCGCGACCTAACGGTAACGACCTTGGCGATCGGCTCCGTGCTGCTGCTGGTGATGCTGCCCCTGTGGCTGTGGCTATTCGCGCCAGTTCCCTGACCCAGTTAGCCCACCCAACTCACATCTCCATCAGACGACTTTACGGGCGGCAGTGGCTTAGAGATGGGCGAATCGCGGCGAACTGTAGATTTTTTGGCATTCAGTCCGGGATTGAAGACGGTTTCTGCCTCGCTTTGCGGGTGTTCAGCCTCCCCAGAGGTTGCTACGATACTTTCCACATCTGCCTTTAGCACCTGAAGACTTTTAGGACGGAAAGCTTGAGCCGTTGACGCAGCTACCTGCGAGGAAGATTTGACCGAGGTCTGTGCTGCTGCCGAAGTTTGTGCTGCTGCCGATGCAACAGGCTGATGCCGCTCTGGCTCCACGACTTTTTGCACAATCCATTCGATTGTCTGCTCCTTCACCCAACCCCGCGCCGACACGATCTCTCCAAAGCGCATCCCAGTCGCCTGCTGATCGTTAAGAATGACATTAATTTGATCGGCTGTCAGCAGACCCGCATCTACCAAATAAGATCCCAACCGCTTGGCAGCCGCCCGTGTAGGAACCGTTTGAACCTGATATCGATCGCTTTTATCTCGCATGCAATGCTCCCGGCATAACTCCGACAGTTCAGATTGAAGGCGACATTGAGGGGATAGGTCGGTAAAAATTGAGCTGAACCTAGCAGAAGCTTGAGTCCAAAAGTCTCTGCTTCAAAACCTTAAGCTTCAGAACCCTGGGCAGCTACCAATCCTGCAATTGCGCTGAGGCATGAGCAATTACAGGTATAAACAGGTGTAAAGAAGACTCAGTGCCTATCGACAATGTCATTTTGCTCAGTATAACAACTGAAATCATCAAGTCTTGCTTATCGTTATGTAAAAGCTTGATAAACTTCTGGAAGATTATCCAAAAACCTCAGTATCTTTGCGTAAGCTGAAAACACAATCAAGAATCGTAGAGCAATGACCGTTAATTGCTCTGCCGTGTTGGGCATAACTGAAATCAGTTCTTTGCATCTCCCAACCGTCTTGTGCGTCTACTCTCCGTCAATTGGGTTCGATTTACGATCTTGCTGCTGCTAGGGCTGCTGCTGTTTTTTGGGTTTACTCTCTGGAAGCAGTCTTTAGCCCCTGCACCTGCCTCTCCAGCACTATCGGCACCTTTGCCCCAAGATGCCCTCATTCAGGCTTACTTTAATCACGCTCAGTCTGCTTCCTACACTGAACCCTATCGCCACCAGCAGCGGCTAGGGGATGATCTAGAGGCAGTAGTCGTTAAGGCGATCGCTACCGCCCGCTCTTCCATTCAGGTGGCAGTGCATGAACTCAATCTGCCCCATGTGGCACAAGCATTAGCCGAGCGGCAAAAGGCAGGTGTCCAGGTTCGTGTGATTGTGGAGAATATCTACAGCCGACCCATGAGCAGCATCACGCCTCAAGAAGTAGCCGCGATGGAACCCCGCGATCGCCGAAAATATCAGGAGTTTGTTCAACTTGCAGACCAAAATCAGAATGGCAGCCTAGAGACTGCCGAAATTGCTGCAGGCGACACCCTGGTAATTTTCAAAAATGCCGGAATTCCTGTAATTGACGACACGGCAGATGGCTCGAAGGGAAGCAGCCTGATGCACCACAAGTTTTTGGTGATTGATCAACAGATAGTGATTATTGGCTCAGCTAATCTCACGCTATCGGATGTGCATGGCGACTTTTTATCTCCTGCTAGCCAAGGTAACGCCAATCATTTGCTAAAAATTAGCAGCTTCGCTTTGGCAAAGCACTTTGCGGCAGAGTTTGAGCTGATGTGGGGAGACGGAGTGGGCGGCAAGCCTGACAGCAAATTTGGGCTGGATAAACCCTATCGATCGCCCAAGCTAATTTCACTCGCTCAAGGCTCCACCATCACCGTGCAGTTTTCTCCGACCTCTTCGCGCTTACCTTGGCAGAAAAGCGTTAACGGGTTAATTGCTAGAATCCTAAATCATGCCGTTCGCACGATCGATTTGGCGCTCTTTGTGTTCTCTGACCAAACCATTAGCAATGTTTTAGAAACCAAGCGAGGTGTAGAGATCAAAGTTCTGATCGAGCCACAGTTTGCTTACCGAGAGTACAGTGAGGGGCTAGATGTGATGGGAGTAGCCCTTTTAAGCGATCGCTGCCGCTACGAAGCCGACAATCGTCCATGGCGCAAGCCGATCTCAACGGCAGGTATTCCAGCGCTTCCAGAAGGCGATCTTTTACATCATAAAATCGGTATCATTGACGAGCACATCGTTATCACAGGCTCTCAAAACTGGAGTGAAGCAGCTAATCGCAGTAATGATGAAAACCTATTGGTAATCGATAATCGAACCGTGGCAGCCCATTTCCAACAAGAGTTCGATCGCCTATACCAGAGCGCAATACTGGGCGTTCCATCCACGCTTCAACAAAAAATTCAGAAGCAGCGATCGCGCTGTCGCTAAACATTCAGACAGCCACAGGCTGATCTCTCAAGAAAACAACCTGTGGCTTCAGCCCTATCTAGCCTTTTGCAGCTGGATTTTCAATGTATTTGAAATCTGGCTCAGCATTCCAATCTCCGCGCTGATCGCCTTCACCTTGGGACAAGTTGTAGTAAATATCTACAGTCTCATCAGGCTTGACATTGCCAAAGAACGGCTCGTCTAGCTTACCCAATGAGCCAAGTGCTTTCATAAACATCTTGGTGTGTGAGATTTCTCTCGACAGCAGGTGCACCAATGTGCTCTTGGTTCCCTCATCTGGTGCTAGTTTGATCAATGCCTCGTAGGTTTGACGTGCCCCTGCTTCTGCTGCAATATTAGCGCGTAGGTCGCGCACCACATCACCGCCTTCATTGATGTATTGTGCCGTCCAAGCAGAGCCTTGACTGTCTAGAAAGTGAGGACCCATACCGCGCACAGCAAACAGACTGCTCTTGAAAGCGTCCGTTTGATCGACGTTTTTGGTGTGGGATTCTATCAGTTTGCCTACCATTTCCAGGTGACCAAATTCTTCGATCGCAATGTCTTGAAGCATGTCACGGATACCCGCATTCTCGACATGAAATGACTGCACCCAGTACTGCAAAGCAGCCGTCAGCTCGCCCGTTGCGCCCCCAAACTGCTCTAGCAATAGCTGAGCAAATTTAGGATTTGCTGCATCGACTTTGACTGAGTGAATGAGTTCTTTTTTGTGAAAAAACATGGTCGAGTTCTCCTGGCAGATTCGCAATTTGAGCCAAGAAGTATTGTCTTGGCTCCCATGTATTCAGATTAGGGAACTGAGCCAAATAAACCCTGCATCTTGCGGTAGAACAAATGCTCAACTTTAGGTGCATTTAGCTTTTCATATTGTCATCAGAATAGGGATAAAAGTTATTGAGGATCGCGTACGAAATAAAACCCAATAGTTTTTTGGAAGTGCTGCGCTCCGTTCAGCACTTCCAAAAAACTATTGGGATATTTAATTAAGGACTACCCAAAAAACTATTGCAGGTTAATTAATTTGCGATCCTAGAGCAGAGATTTGAGCAGGGATTTGAGTAGAGCTTGTGGCGATCGCTTTTGATATTCTGCAATTGTCCTCAAACGTCAATAATCAAGCCACAATAGAGTAACGACAGGGCAAAGATCGCCAGCAAAAGCCATATCGCTAAATTTGCCATACCACTAAATTTGCATGTAGATTCGTATGCCATTAGATTCGGCGGATAGCTTCATTGACAATTGGGCTTACCTGAAGGCAGAACTTCAGCGAATCGACCGGATACTCATGCTGGCCATAGCGCGACAGAAAAAAGAAACCAAAGATGTCGATCGCATTGCCCAATCTAAAGCCGATCGCGCCACTAGCCATTGGTGGAAGGGCGTAGTGTCGTTAGAGGGCAATGCGGCATACGATGAGTACCGTCAGCCTAGTCAGGCGGCTGCCAAACCTAGCCAGCAACAGCAGCTTGAGCAGCGCATTCGAGCAAGTCGGCAAAAGGGAGTGGTACTAGCGTTACCAGCGTTGAGCGATCGGCTTCAGCTAACGTCTTTCGAGAAAAACCTAGTCTTGATGAGTCTGGCTCCAGAGTTAAACCGTCGCTATGCCAAGCTGTATCGATTTTTGAGAACAGAGGAAACGGCAGTCAAGACCGATTTACCTAGCCTTGATCTGGTACTGAGGCTCTTTTGTCGCAACGATGTGGAATGGCGATCGGCTCGCAATCGGCTGCTGGAGGATTCACCCCTCAACCGCTATCAGCTTCTGCAACTTTTGCCCACTCCAGAGGAGACGCTGCTGAACTCTTCGCTAAAGCTAGAAGAAACGCTGCTGAATTACTTAGTCTCAGAGCAGCCTACTCTGGAAGCGTTAGAAGGGCTATTAAATCAGCGGCGCTCTATCCCTACGGCTCCCTCCAGCTATCTGAAGCAAACGGTAGCAGTCGTAGAATGGCAAGATCTAATTTTGCCTACGCCTCTATTGAACACTTTGCAATATTCGGTGCAACGTTTGCAGGGCTATACCCAGGTTGAGAAACTATGGCACTTTCAACCCCAGTCTACAGGCATTGTGCTGCTGCTGTCAGGATCTGCCGGGACAGGCAAAACGATCGCGGCTCAAGCCATTGCCCACTCCCTGCAAACGCCGCTATTTCAGGTCAACCTGGCGCAAGTCCCCTCAGAGAACTATCCTCAGCTTCTACAGGATATTTCTACCCAAGCCCCGATCGTACTCCTGCTAGATGCGGCTCAGCTCTGGCTAGGGCGATCGAGCAAATTAGACTCAGCCGCACTGCATCAGTTCTTTAACCAACGCCATCATCAGCCTGCATTAACTTTGCTGAGTGTGCCACTTTCTTGCGTTATTCCAGCAGATTGGCGATCGCACATTGACCAAACTTTGTCATTTCCCTTGCCCTCTGAACGCGATCGCCTCCAGCTCTGGAAACGCGCCTTTCCGCCCCAGGTACCGATCGCCACAGACATTGACTGGCAGACTTTAGCCCAACAGCTTTCCCTCACGGGCGGCGAGATTGGCGCGATCGCGCAAGATACCATTCTTTACGCAGCGGCGATCGAGTCTCCCAAGGTCAGCATGGAACATCTGCTGTCTGTGCTGGCGCAACGCGGTATTGCGCTGAAACGCAAAGAGCTAAAAGCAAAATCGTCTGCTTCTGATTGAGCACCTCGAAGCGACTGGAACTAGATGGGGCTACAAAGCTCAACGAGAATGCCATCCAAATCTCGCACATAGGCAACGGTCTGCCCCCAAGGTTTAACTTTGGGCTGGGCAAGGGCGATCGCCCCAGCTTCGACCGCCCGCAAAAAAGCAGCTGGCACATCTTCTGTCACAAAACCGATTTCAATCCCGGCGGGGGAAGCCGCCAAACTATTTTCCTGGAATCCTTCAGGAAAGTTGGACTTTGCCAAATCATTGCTGGCAAAAGCCAACGCCGTTGCGCCAGTCTCTATCTCAGCGTACTGTTTGGTTTCATCAATAAACCGTTGCGTCACGCCAAATGCCTTTTCGTAGAAAGCAACCGATCGAACAACATCACTCACATAAAGGATGGTGTAAGCAAATTTCATAGAATGTGACCTCTGGCGCGAAGCTTATAAGTACAAATATACTATCCTATCTGCTCATCCAATCCGCAATTCCATAAAAAATCGGCGTTAGCAGCAGCGCAGGTAAAAAAGACGCTACTCGAATTTGTCCCATCTGAAGCAGATTAAAACCCAGTCCCATAATCATCAGACCTCCCACTCCCGTGAGCAGCACAACCTGGGGCGCATGAGCTGGATCAGGCAAGGCTTGAGCCAGAAAACCTGCCGCCAAAGACATACCGCCCTGGTAAACCAAAATCGGCAGCACCGAGAAGCCAGAACCAATGCCATAGCTGCTGGTGAGAGCGATCGCCGCCAGTCCATCCATTGAGGCTTTGAGAGTGAGAATGGTGTTGTCTCCGGTTAGCCCGTTATTAAGGCTACCCAGCAGCGCCATAGGCCCTATGCAGAACAGGAGGCTGGCAGCAACAAACCCTTCCGTAAAGCTGCCCTTGCCCTTAAAACGGTGCTTGAGCCAATCGCCCAATACAGTCAGCCGTTCCTCAATTTCACAGTATTCGCCCAACAAACCCCCAATGACGATCGCCACCAGCCCCACGATCACCCCTGCCACCTGTCCTGCAGTCACCTGGCTTAGCTCTGCCGCCATACTAATGCCGACATAGAGCACAATTAGCCCTACACCTTGAGTGATGACCTTTTGCATTCGTAGGGGCAGCCGTCCGCGCAACATCAACCCCAGCCCAGTGCCTATCAAAATAGTTGCAATATTGATCCAGGTGCCGCTCGTGCGTGTCCAAAAATCGAGTGCCATAGATCAACTTACAGCGCTTTGCGCTCGGCTAGGTGTAGATTCTTTTTTCAGAGTTTATACAATTGAAAATTGCTGTATAGCTGTAGACAGCGCGGTTAGGGTAAGGACATTTTAGTGGCGCGCTCCGCGCGCCACCAAAATGTCCTTAGCAAGGTGGCTACTCTATAACCCTCTTTTGTCAAACTGGGGTCAAAGCTTGATTTCTCGTGGGCTGAAATGGCGTAGATCTGTTCAAAAATCCTGGATTGACAAAAGAGGGATAAAACGCAGAGCAATGACAAAAGGGAGAATATAAAAAAGAAGTCCCAAAAAAAAGAGGGTGATGAACCCCTCTGTAGATGATAAATCAAGGCGCATCCAAAAACGCACGCATTGAAAAACGCACGTACAGAGACACGCAGAATATGTAAAGGCAAAGGCGTTTTATAGTATCTAGTAAGCTAGACCCATACTGCGAGTGGTTTCTGCGCCCAGATAAACCCGGATGCTCAGGAAGTCTGTGGGACAAGCAGTTTCGCAGCGCTTGCACCCAACACAGTCTTCTGTGCGAGGTGAAGATGCGATCGTACCTGCCTTGCAGCCATCCCAGGGAACCATCTCCAAAACGTCAGTAGGACAAGCTCGAACACACTGGGTGCATCCGATACAGGTGTCGTAGATTTTGACTGAATGAGACATTGATATAGCGGCTCCAAACTAGTGATGTTAAGAGTCGTGATGTTAACGGTCTCCATGAGGTCATCGCGCGATCGCTCAATCCCCAGATTTGACCGAGTCATAACGTTCTCCACTCGAAACTCAGTGTACAGCAGTGGTTTTACACACTTCTGCAAACGGTGAGAAAACTTCAAAGAATGTAATATCTAAGGTAGTCGATCGGCTTTACTGCCCTGAGAGGGATGACTCAGCGTCAAACTTAGCTCTTAATGCGAAGATGACTCTGAAAGGCGCGATCGTCAGAATCTTAATTTAACCTGTCCTTCTTGAGAAATTAAGCCGATCGCCTCATAATCTGTTGTCAACCCCTGCAATGGGTGCAAGCCTCAATTTGAAATTTTTGGAGAGATACATATGGGTTGGTTAAGCAGAATTTTCCCCGGACTCAAGAAGCCCGCGACCCCTCCAGTTGTTGCTAATGCAACTACTCCGACTGGAGAGAGCATTCCTCCTGCAAAAGTGGGTTTGAATGGCGAATTTGATGAAAGCGGTTTGGCTAAGCGCGTCGTAGTCGCTTTTGATGACGATGCTCAACTAGATGATATTGAGACGCTTTGGGTCGCTCAACTGAGCGGTCAAGTCGTTCTGAAGGGTAAAGTGCCTAGTCAGGCAATTCTAGACAAAGCGGTGTCTGTGGCATCTAGTGTTGAAGGTGCGGCTGGAGTTGATACCAGCGGCGTGACGATCGGTTAGCACTGGGTTCATGACACTGGGTTCATAGAACCGGGTTCAGAACCGGGTTCAGAACACACTTGATTAGGCTTGGCGGAGTCTCTGCCAAGCCTAATCTGCGGATTTAAAGTTTTTTCAGGCGTTGAAGTTTCAGTAGGGCAGAAAATTATGGGGCTTTTTGACCAAATTCTGGGAGCGATCGACAATCCCAACCAGCAGGCAAATCCTGACCAGCTCAGCGCCATTTTGAATACGGTGCAGCAGACCGCCAGCGCTCAGGGAATTCAGCCCGCTGCATCAAACGATGTCCTGTCGATGCTGGGCGGCTATGTGCGATCGGCATTACAGCAGCAGACGGCTACAGGCGGACGCGGACAGGCAGAGGCGATCGTCAATCAATTTGGCGGCACCAGCCCCAGCACGGCTGCCCTAGGTGCGATATTCAATCCCACTCAGCAGCAGCAGGTCGCTCAGGCAATCTCTCAGCGCACCGGGATTAGCGCCGATGCCATTTTGGGAATGCTGCCAATGCTGATTCCAGTCGTGCTGAATTTGCTCAAGTCAGGAGCCAGTCAGCCGCAAGCAGGAGCCAGTCAGCCGCAAGCAGGACAGATAGGGCAGGCTCCCGGCGGCAACCCTGTTCTCAACTCATTTTTGGATGCTGACGGCGATGGTGATGTGGATATTGCCGATGCGATGTCAATGGCAGGAGAGTATCTCGGTCAGCGCTAGACTGAGAAGGTCAGATTTGAGTTTGGAATAGCAAGGGTATCGCATGGCAACCGACAAAGATAGAGCGATCGCGCCGCGCCCTGAGCAGCAAGCTGACCTCCCGCAGGTCGAGCATCAGAATGTGCCTGCTGAGCATCGCGGTTTACACGATTTTCTCTACAGCTCCGAAGACGAGCATGGAGCAGCAGAGCAGGCAGGCGCGATCGACACTGGCAACGGCAGCGCGATCGAGTCTTTGCATTCGTGGTGCGATCGCGCTACGAATGCAAAAGTTGCGGGAGTTTATGCGGTTTTAGACAGCCAGCAGCAAACGCAGTACATTGGCTATTCCCGTAACGTGCTGCTGTCCCTCAACGGGCATTTGGCGCAAAATGGCGAGACTTGTGCATTTGTTCGAGTCGAGGCGTTTAAGTTTCCTAAACGCACCGAAATGGAAGCCCTGAGAGACGCCTGGATTGCCCAGCTAGACACCCTGCCTCCGGGCAACGGAGCGGAAGGCGATCGCTGGGCTAACGGTGGCGAAGTGGCAAAAGCAGCCATGTCTGAGGCAGAGCGCAACGCCTACGAAGAAAAGAAGCTGAAACTGCGTAAAGCTATGGCAGACGACACTTTAAGTAGACCAGAAGCGCATCCTGAAGCCATTGACGTGCGACAGCAAAATCTAGAGGCTGCGGTGCAAAATGATGACTGGAGTGCCGTGATCCAAACGCAAACCCAGGAAACACAAGATTAGGAGACGTTGCTTAATCGGGCTATGAAATTTATTTTGGGAGATGCGCTCCGCGCATCTCCCAAAATAAATTTCATAGCCCGATTAAGCAATACCGATTAGGAATCGCAAGGTTAAGGCATCCCTGCTAGGAGAGGCTTAGTCGCTGTTCACGTTCTCCGGCTGTGCTACGCCTTTAGGCTGAGTGCCATTAAAATATGCCTCTAAGACCTGTCGCACCATAGGAGCTGCGACTGCGCCACCGCCTCCCCCCGAATTTTCGCCAAACGCCACAACCACAATTTCAGGTTTCTCGGAAGGGCCATAAGCTCCAAACCAGACGTGAGACTCACGCGGCGGATCTTCTGCCGTGCCGCTCTTGCCAGAGATAGAAGGCAAGTTGGAAACATTGACTGCCTGACCTGTGCCACCCGCAACGACGTCCCGCAGACCTTCTTGCAAAATAGACATTGTTACAGGCTGTAGATTCAGCGATTCCCGCCAGTTGCGCGCATCTTGGTTATCCAGCAGCAGATGAGGCTTGACGCGATAGCCACCGTTTGCTGGCACTGAAAACATCACGGCAACCTGCAAAGGCGACGTTTGGAGATAGCCCTGCCCAATAGACATATTGACTGTATCTCCCGCGTACCAAGGTTCCTTTAACTCTTTCTGTTTCCAACTCTCGTCGGGCACCAGTCCAGAGGTTTCTTCACCCGCCAATTCAATACCCGTCTTTTGACCAAATCCATATTTGCGCGTCCACTGGATCAGAGGCTGTTCACCCATGCCTAGCGCAATTTGATAAAAGAAAGTGTCGCTACTCCAGGCCATGGCGCCTGGAAAGTCTAAGGGGCCAAATCCCTCTCGATTCCAGTCCCAAAATTGAATGCCCCCAACCTCCAGGTAGGGAAAAGTGCTGAGCACCGTGTCTGGAGAAAACCTGCCTGATTCTATCCCTGCCGTAGTCGTGACGATTTTGAAGGTGCTAGCAGGAGGATAGCCCTGGAGAGCGCGATTGACGAAGGGAAACTCCTGGCTTTGCAGCCGCTGCCATTGGGCATCGGTGATGTAAGTCGAGAATAGGTTGGGATCAAATGCCGGACGGCTCACCATAGCTAACACCGCACCATTGCGAGGATCGATGGCAACGATCGCCCCTTTCCGGTTACCCAACGCCCGTTCTGCTGCCCGCTGCACATCCAAATCTAAGGTGAGCTGCACGTCATTCCCAGCACGGGCTGTCTTTTCACCCAGCACCCGAATTACCCGCTGAGAGCGATCGATCTCGACCTGCTGTCCGCCCCACTCGCCTCGTAACTGACTTTCAAAGGCAGATTCCACTCCCATCTGACCAATTACATCTCCCAGCCGATAGCCCTGCTTTTGTCGAGCCTTCAGCTCTTCGTCATTCATTTCGCCCGTGTAGCCCAAGACATGCGCTGCCAAGTCGCCATAGGGATAGTTGCGCACAGCCTCGGCTTCGACCTGAACGCCCTTTAGCTCCTGGCTAAATTCTGCTAGCGCGGTTACCTGTGCCGGACTCAGCCCTCTGGCGATGCGGAGCAGCTCAGGCGAACTATAGCCTGCCTGATCCAGACGATCTTCTACGTCTTTGAGGGGAATATTCAGCACATCGGCAAGGCGAGGCAAAATTGTTGTCCACTCTTTTTCGGAGTTGGCGATCGGCCAGAGAAACACGGCGTAGGAAATCCGGCTACCCGCCAAAATTTTGCCCTTGCGATCGAGAATTTTGCCCCGCTCTGGCTGACGTGGGATGAGCCGAATGCGATTATTTTCTGCCAACTGCCGATTGCGATCGCCCTGCACAAGCTGAAGATAGGCTAAACGGCTGCCGATCCCCCCCAACAGCGCTACCGTAATCACCAGCATGACAATGAGAGACTGATATTGTCGCCCGACGGTACGGTTAGACTGTTGCGAGCGCGGAGAATGGGAGAGGGGAGAATTTTGGGTGAGAGCCATAGCAAAGCCCAGTTGACGATCGCGAGATTCTTCATCAGTTTACTCTTCTCAAACCTATTTAGCCTTCTTGCCCATAGTTTGGGGATGAAAAAGAGCGTAAAAAGGGGCGATCGCCTCAAACTAAATCAGCTAAATGTGCGTTTAGACCCGAATATTTGGGATATTTAAGGTTGGAGTAATTTAAGATTGACCACAACTAACCTGTTTTCATTGCCCTCTCTGTAATGGTTATCTCTTAGGCTTGCTTGTAGAAACGTAGGGAAATTTGCCAACTATGTCACAGACCGCCACACGAGATCAGAGCGTCTCTAAAACAGATACCCGGCTGGATGTAGAACTCCGCAAGGTTTTTAAAGTCTATAACGGTGAAACTGCCGTTCGGGGGATTGACCTGGACATTCACCAGGGGGAGTTTTTCAGTATCTTGGGGCCGTCAGGCTGCGGCAAAACTACGACGCTACGGATGATTGCTGGATTTGAAGATCCATCGGGTGGCGAAGTCATGATTCGCGGTAAGTCAATGGTGGGGGTACCGCCCTACAAACGCCCGGTCAACACGGTATTTCAGAGCTATGCGCTGTTTGGGCATTTGACGGTCTGGGACAATGTAGCGTTCAGTCTGCGGCTGAAAAGCTGCGGCAATGCAGAACTCCGAGAACGGGTTGGCGATGCGCTGCGGCTGGTGAAGATGAGCGATTTTGCCCGTCGGTTTCCGGCACAGCTTTCGGGCGGACAGCAGCAGCGGGTGGCGCTAGCGAGAGCTTTGGTGAATCACCCGACAGTGCTGCTCCTAGATGAGCCGCTGGGGGCGCTAGATTTGAAGCTCCGCAAAGAAATGCAGACCGAGCTATCTCACCTGCATCGCGAGTTAGGGCTGACTTTTGTGATGGTGACGCATGATCAAGAGGAGGCTTTGAGCTTGTCCGATCGCATCGCCGTTATGAACAATGGCAAGATTGAGCAAATTGGTACGCCTAGCGAAATCTATGAGCATCCTCAGACCGCATTCGTAGCCGATTTTATTGGCGACACCAACTTACTGAAAGGGCGGATCGAATCCATCCACGCCGAAACCCTACAGATTGTCACAGACAGCGGCTTGCGTATTCTAGCAAAGCCAAAGACCCACTGGAATGGCTCGAATGCTTCAGAGGCTGAGTCCCCAAATTCTGATGCTTCAGAAGCATTTATTAGCATTCGCCCCGAAAAGGTTCACTGTGGGCTTAGCGCTCCGGCTGACTCGATAAACTGCTATGAGGGCAAGCTCAAGCATGTAATGTATCTGGGTACTCATATCAGCTATCAGGTTGATTTAGAGACGGGCGATCGCATCACGGTGCTGCAACCCAACCGCTCTAGTTTGATGGATTTGGGCACCTCAGTCTATGTCTACTGGGCTGCCGAAGATTGTCTGGCTCTCGCCCCACAGGAGTAACATATGTCGAGCAATCAGCAAAACAGATTTGACCGGAAATCTGCTCATCTACCACTACCCCGATTTTCTCCCACAAGACGGCGATTTTTGAAAACTTCGGCGGCGATCGCTTCAGGGTTAGCTCTTTCCAACTGTGCGCGAAACCTGTCTAACGCCAATACTGGCTCTAGCCCTACTGGTAGCCCAACGGATAGTGCGACCAGCGCGTCTGGGAAACTCTACATCTACACTTGGGCAAACTACACCGACGATGAATTAATTAAGGGTTTTCAGGAAAAAACGGGGATTCAGGTAGTCGCTGACCCGTTTGCCTCTAACGAAATTATGATGGCAAAGATGCAGGCGGGCGGGGGTAGCGCCTACAGCATCATTTATCCATCAGACTACACGGTGATTGAGATGAGAGAATCTGGGATGCTAACTCCGCTCGATCATTCCCGTCTTCAGGGTTTGGATACACTGAAACCCAAATGGCAAAATCCTGTCTACGATCGCGGCAACGCCCACAGCATTCCGGCCGTTTGGGGTACAACTGGGCTGATCTATGACCCGCAAAAGGTCGGCAAAGAAATCGATGGCTGGAGCTATATTTGGGACAACCGCAAATCGTTGACGCGGCAAGTCACGCTGATTGAAGATGTTCGGGAGGTCATGGGCGCAACGCTGCGCACTCTCGGCTACTCCTACAACACCACCAATCCAGACCAAATTAAGAAAGCCTATAGCAAGCTGGTGCAGATTAAGCCGACGATCGCCTCTTTTTTGACTACTGGATGGGAAGATCAGCTGGCAAGCGGCGACATTACCATATCTATGGTGTATTCGCAGGATGCGATCGCTCTGATCAAAGAAAAGCCCAACCTGAAATACATTGTCCCTAAAACGGGTAGCTCAGTCTGGACAGACACGATGGTTATCCCCAAATCGGCTCCTAACCCGGATGCCGCCTATGCCTGGATGAACTATCTGCTGCAACCGGATGTTGCTGCCGGATTGGTTGAGCGTTTGGGAACCGCCACTGCCAACCAAGCGGCTTTTGACTTGCTATCCCCAGAAACTCAGAAAGACGATCGCCTTTTTCCCACAGAAGCCATGCTCTCGAAGTGTGAAGGCGTGGCTCCGGTTCCGGCAAGAATTACAGAGGTCTACGACCAGTATTGGACGCGCTTAACTAGCAGTTAATCGCCTCCGTATCTCAACTACCTTTACCTCTCAATCACCTCCATATCTCAGCCACCCAGAAATTCTCTGCATCAAAGATTTGCCCATGTCCACCTCAACGCCATCTTCCCCAACCCTTGCCGAACCGTTGCCCACCGCACCGCGAGGATGGCATAAGCTGACCCGGCTGATTGAACCGATCGTCCTGCTGGTTCCCTCTGGCGTGTGGTTGCTGCTGCTGCTTGTAGCGCCAACGCTGCTGATTCTAGAACTCAGCTTCATTCCAGGCTTTCGGTTAGGGCAGCCCACTGGTGGCTATGGCATTGGCAACTACCTAGAGATCTTTCGACCTATCTATTTCCAGGTGATCTGGCGCTCTGTGCTGTTTGCGGTAGGCTGTACCGTCACCTGTATGCTGCTGGGGTTTCCTGTGGCCTACTGGATTGCAGTTATGGCACCCCCACGCTGGCGCAATCTGCTTCTAGTGGCTTTTGTATTGCCCCTATGGACTTCTTCTCTACTGCGCGCCTACGCCTGGATCACAATTCTCAGACCCAGCGGCAGCTTAAATAGCCTGCTGAGTGCCCTGCATTTGCCCAATCAGGAGTGGCTCAATCAAACTCCAGCAGTCTACATCGGCATGGCCTATAGCTTTTTACCCTACATGGTTCTGATTCTTTACGCTTCGCTAGAAAAGCTGGATAAGCGTCTGCTAGAAGCCGCATCGGATTTAGGGGCGACCCCGCAGCAAACCTTTTGGAAAGTCACGGTGCCCCAAACTCTGCCTGGAATTGCGGCAGGGGGCTTGCTGGTGTTCATTACCAGTCTGGGGGAGTTTGTGGTGCCTGAACTGCTGGGCGGAGCCTCTAGCATGACGGTTTCTCGGCTGATTTATAACCAATTTCTCGGTGCCACCCGGAACTGGGGTCTGGGTTCTAGCTTCAGTATCTTAATGATTACTGGCGTCAGTATTGCCATTGCGCTGCTGCTGAAATATGGCGATCGCGATAGCGCCCTAACTTGATTAACAAGCCTATGACTAACGAGCTAAATTGACCATGAATTCCACGATTCCTAAGCCCCGCTTGAAGATTTCCTGGCAGTCAATGTTTACCCTGCTGATGTTTGGGTTTATGTATCTGCCTATTTTGATTATGGCGATTTACAGCCTCAATTCTTCTCGTTTCAGCACTGCGTGGGAGGGCTTTAGCTTCCGGTGGTATCAGAGGTTGTTCAGCGATGTTCGCATTTTTGAAGCCCTGAAAGACAGCCTGACAGTAGCCTTCTCTGCCGTAGGGATATCCGCCGTTTTAGGAACCATGATGGCGGTAGGGCTGGCAAAATTTCGGTTCCCAGGCAAAGGACTCTATAAGGGCGTCAGCTATTTGCCGCTCATTATTCCAGATATTGCGATCGCTGTTGCTACTCTGGTTTTCTTCAGTTCGCTCTTTGGGGTTTTAACTCCCATCGTTCAATCCCTCAACGCATTCTTGGCAAAAATGGGTCTGTTGAGCTTGCCGCTGCCCTCCCTCAGCCTTGGCACAGTCATCCTGGCTCACGTTGTTTTCTGTTTAGCCTATATTGCGGTCATTGTTTCTACCCGCCTCACCAGTCTCGATCCGCATTTAGAGGAGGCGGCGTTGGATTTGGGAGCAACGCCTTTGCAGGCTTTCATCAAAGTTCTTCTACCAGAGCTGATCCCGGCAATTCTCTCAGGGTGCCTGCTGGCTTTCATCCTGAGCATGGACGATCTGCTAATTTCTGGGTTTACGGCGGGTAACGGAGTCAACACCCTACCCATGCTGATTTATAGCCGCGTCAAAACTGGCATCTCGCCCGACATTAATGCCCTCAGCGTTGTGCTTATTCTGGCTTCTGCACTTCTGGCTTTGACTTCTGAGTACATTCGCTACAAAGGAGAACAGCGACGCTTGAATCGTTAGCGTCTTTAAGCTTTCGGCTCAGCGCTTAAGCCTTTAGCTCAGCCGACTACCCAGACGATCGTCGTATATCCGCTCATTGCGGTTGTCCACCATCAGCACCCGAATTTGTTTGACAGGCGATTCTTCAATCACGTAACAGATGCGATAGTCACCCGTGCGGATGCGGTAAATTTTGCCGTGCCGAGAAATAAACTTTCTTAGATAATCACAATCGCGCGGTCTTGGCTCCGTCTGCAATGCAAAAATCTTGCCCATTACCTTTTTGTATTCGCGATCGGGCAAATCTTCCAGATCTCCCAGATATTCAATCTTTAATCCATAGCTACCGCTTGTTTTCTCAAGCTCACTGTCAGGCTGCGCGTGGTCTACTTTGATAGCCCCTAGCTTACGGTTGGCTTGACTTAGACTCTCCTTTAAGGCAATGTTTTCAGCGCCCAAAGCCTGAACCTGATTGGAGTATTTTTCTACCAAACTTTCAGATACTTGGCGCTTGTTTTGCTCTTCATCGATCGCATCCTGCATTAGACCAATGTATTCATCTCGATTGGCAAGCTCTTGCTGCAATCCCTGCTTTTTAGCCAGTTCTCGCTCTAGTTTGCTAATTTTTGCTTGATAGTCTTTATGGGCAACCTGATGGGTTTGAAGCTGCCCCACTAGCTCATAAAGTCTTGCCTCAGCTTCGGTCTTACTGTCAATCTCAACCTTCAACTGCTCCGAGAAGACCTGCGATCGAACCTTGACCTCCTTTAGCTCATTCTGAAGCAGAGCGGCTTCAGTTCGCATTTGCCCCTGAAGCTGGCTTTCAAGCTGCGTCTTCTGAATCAATTGATGGGCTGTTTCGGTTTGCTCCCAGGCACACCAACCTAGAAACCCTGCAAATAACCCTAGAAAAACCGTGTAATTGAACCAGTTGAGAATGACAGTAATCAAAAGCGTTCCCGAAGCAACGATTAACCCTTTGACTAGTTGATTTTTCAACATGTGTTCTGTCAACCCTAGGTAAACTACACAGATCGGCGGACGCCATAGGTATCAGTAAATGGTGAGAATTAGAGCTTCATACTAATTGAGAAACCTGGGCGAATTGGTGCTTTTTGTAACGAATCCTGGTGGAGTCCTTCTGGACAGTCTAACTTTTCGCTCCACGAAATGCCCACTCAGCAATGCTATGGAAAGCCTAAGTTATTAGCCTGATTCTGATTCAACAGCCTGATTTTCACCATTTCGGTTGAAATAACTCGACACCGTGTGCTTCTCCCAATTTTCGGGCACTCTAGACTCAAGCTCACCGCCAACAGACGGTCGCAAGTAATGCGCACACAGCGCTCAGAGGTTTCATGGGCAAAGCAACAATCGGCATGATCACCTCGTATCAGGGTCTGACGCAAAGCGATTGGCTATGGCAGCAGACTCCCCATGCCTTTGGCATTTGGGAAAATATTCAAATGCTTAAAAATGCTCCACAGCCAGATTATTTACTGCTGTATCAGTATGATTTTCATC
Organism: Drouetiella hepatica Uher 2000/2452; assembly: GCA_019359505.1. Taxonomy (GTDB): domain Bacteria; phylum Cyanobacteriota; class Cyanobacteriia; order Elainellales; family Elainellaceae; genus Drouetiella; species Drouetiella hepatica. The sequence goes on from JAHHHD010000008.1 coordinate 156,715, forward strand.
AACAGATAGCGCCGAAAAGCTCCTGGCGATCGCGTTTTCAAAGATCGCAATCAACTAAATATTCCCTGACACAAGCTGAACTTCGGGGCGTTCCCAAAGAGAACATTATTTATTTGATGCGAGAGCCGCCGCTGACAGAAGTTCAACACCAAAATGATCTAAATTACGCAATAGCAAAGGACTACTGCGGCTATATTGCAGGTCCTGATGATTCAGCACCCACACCTGCTTATATGCCTGCTATCTGGTACCACGCCAACTCATTTCGTGAACTCAACCAGATGCCTATTCCAGAAAAAGTTAGCTCCTGTAGCTGGATTACTTCAGGCATTAGCCGCACGGCAAATCATCGTCAGCGTCTCACGTTTTTGCAACAGCTTCAGCAAACTCATCTCAGCCTCGATATTTATGGTCGTAACCTCCCTCAAAATATTCAAAGCCAGGGAGAAATAAAAAATAAATGGCATAGTATGGCTCCTTACTACTACAATTTGGCGATCGAAAACTATGCCGATAATGCCTGGTACGTCAGCGAAAAATTGTGGGATTCTCTATTAGCCTGGTGTTTACCCATCTATTACGGTGGCTCCGCAGCAGACCAACTTTTGCCGCCTGAGAGTTTCCTTCGATTGCCTAGCCTAGACGAGAAGGGCATTGCCTATATTCAAGAAGTTATCGCTACGCCAGAAGCTTGGCATGAGAGAAAGGAGGCGATCGCTGAAGCTCGTCAAATTATTTTGCATAAGCTCAATCTTTTAAACTGGCTTGCCGAATTCGTTGAGTCTTTTTCCTAATAGCCCGCCCAATAAAAATCATTACAGGAATATCGGCGCCCTTTTCCTAACTAAAACCAGACTATGAATGGCATCTGTACTCTAGCAAACGATCAGGTTTATCACCAGCTTGTTGCCCTGCTCAATAGTATTGAGGTCTTCATGAAAGATATACCTGTCTGCGTCTATCCCTATGACGACAATACGAGCAAAATTGCCGCAGAAATTGCCAAGCGCCCTAACGTTCAACTCTACTCCAATTTAGCTTCAATTCAACATTGGGATCGCTTTTCTAGAAAGGTTTGGGATACACATCCTACCGCTCGACGGTATTGGAAGAATAACGATCTAAATTTCTATTATCGAGTCGGAACTCATCGGCGATTTTGTGCATTTGATGCTCCGTTCGATCGCTTCCTTTATCTGGATGCCGACACAATTCTACTCAATTCTGTAGATTTCATCTTTAATCAGTTAGATCAACAAGATTGGGTGGTTTACGACTTTCAATTCAAAGATTTGAGTCATGTCTATACCCGAACATCTCACTTAGCTCAAGTTTTTTCAGATGCACAGCTTACTAATATTTTCTGCTCCGGACTTTACGCCTCGCGGCAGGGGATTTTCAGTGCAGAGCAGCAGAATGAGTTGATATTACAACTTGAGACAGGAGATGCAGAAATTCTCTATCCCATGGCTCCTGACCAAACAATATTAAATTATATGGTGATGAAGTCTAATTTATCTACCTATAACTTTGGCTTAGAACTGCCGCCAGAGCAAAGAACCGGATGCTGTGTCACATCTCCAGGATTCAAAGTTCAGGATAACCTCCTGTACGATCGCGGTAATCAACTCACCTATCTACATTACATCGGGTTATCATCCAGCCTCTTCAATCGTGTTTGTCAAGGCGAAAATATTGACTTCCCCTATCGCGATCTCTTCCTCCACTATCGCTATTTATCTGAACCTGAAAACCGACCTATGTTCACAGGTCAATCTATGTCTTATGATGCCCCTGCCAGAATGCCAGAACGTATTCTGAAAAAGCTAAAGCTAACTCGATAATGTTCGCTTACTTCCTTCTATTTACTCACTTCTACTTACTCACTTCTATAAAGATTGCAAGCTATGAAACGAGGCATTTACATTACGGCAAACGATCGCGTTCTTGATCATGCGATCGCTCTCCTCAACAGTATTCGACACTATGACCCTGAGACACCCATCGTACTCATTCCTTATGATGAAAACTATCAGCTTGTAGCCGATGTCCTAGCTAAAAGATTTAGTGTGCAGGTTCATAAGGATTTAGCGTTTATCGATCGTCTTTCCCAACGGCTTCATGAAATCTTTGGCGATCGTTTTTTTGCCCGTCCCAATCAATTTCGTAAGCAAGCCTGCTGGTTTGGCGAGTTTGATGAATTTCTCTACATCGACACTGATATTGTCGTGTTTGAGAAAATTAGCGATCGCCTTAACCCGTTAGCCGAAGCTGACTTTATCTGCAATGACTACCAGTACGCAGGCGGCATTGCCAACGTCTTCACACCCAAAGTTTTAGAAGACCAGGTGTTTACAAAAGCTGAGTGTCAGGAAATTTTTAATGGCGGCTTTTGGGGTTCTAAAAAAGGGTCAATCACTGAAGCCGATCTGTATGCCACATTTGCCGAATGTGCCGCTCACCCAGAATATTTTGACTTCTCTCAAAAAACCTCTGACCAGCCCATCATTAATTACATGGTGCTGAAGCGTCTTGCCAAGCGCCACAATATCGCCCGTCAGACTCAGAAAGCTCCCGGCAACTGGGCGGGTAGCTCCCACTTTGTGCGAGAGGGCGATCGCCTCCTCGATACCAAAGTCGCTCAACCTTTGCACTATCTTCACTGGGCGGGCATCAAAATTCAGCCCGGATGCCCCTATTGGGATATCTGGGAGCATTATCGATATTTGAATGAAGCCAAGCCTTCAGCTCAGTCCGTAACGCAGCCCGTTATTAAAAAGGGCAGATTTCGGGGCGTGGTTGATCGAGCGATCGCTCGGTTCTCAGCTTTGTAGCCTCAGTAAATCGCAAAGTCCTCCTAGCCTTTAGGGTTTTGTGGCGCGCTGAGCGCGCCACAAAACCCTGATTTGCGATCTACTTGAGTCTACGGGCTTGCCTAAAAGTTCATCATCGTCAGCAGACCTTGTTGACCCAGAAGAATTTCTCTAATCAAGCTAAAAATCCCGACCCAAATAATTGGCGTTACATCTACGCCGCCTACTGGAGGCACTAGCTTTCTAATAGGGCTAAGCAAGGGTTCAGTCGGTGCAGCCACCAATTTGTAAGGCATCCGAGTTAGGTCAATTTGGGGATACCAAGTCAAGATGATGCGGAAGATAAAGAGCAAAACCATTAATCCCAGCAGGAGGGAGAGGATTAGGTTGGCGATCGCGGCGGCAGTCATAAAGAGTTAAGGAAATGCTTCAAGATTTTAGATTTTGTGCTGAAGTCATGGGATTGTGGCTTCAGCAAATTAATTTTTACAACAATTTTGTAAACAATTCATTCATATCTTAGCGTTTTCAGGTGCCGCTCAATCCAGAGAAACGTCTGCATTCCCAGGTCTGAGAATCAGGGGCATTAGCTCGTTTTTTGATAAGATTATCAGTAACAAAAAGTTGTCTCCAGCTCCTTTTTAAGGATAAAACCCCATGACACCCTCTTTAGCGAATTTCCTTTACAGCATCTTGGCAGGCGTAGTCGTAATTGTGATTCCCATCACAGTAGCGCTAGTTTTCATCAGCCAAAAAGATAAAATTCAACGCTCCTAGATTTTTCGGATGGCGATTTGACTAAGCAAAGCTAGGATGAGACCGTCTCATCTATGGCTCGTTTACGCAGTTGCTCACCTTCCGCACCTGAACAAATGCTCTTCAGAGATTAAATGCTCTTCAGAAATTTTGAATCCGAGCCTTCGGCAAGGAGATAGATGTCGGTTTTAAAAAACGGCGGATGTCTGAATTGCCGAAGTTTTTTATGAAGTTGCAGTGTGAGCCTTTAATCTAGTGAGCTTTTAACCAAAGGCTTTCTAATCCAGAGCCTAACTTAGAGTAGAATCTTCAGCCTTTGTAGGGCATTCGGTAGATTGCGGGCTTAGAATCGCTAACATAGAGACAGAATTAGCGGGACAGATCACGGGATAGACCAATAGAGAGGATGAAATGGTAAATATTGGATTCGGCGTAGGCAGCCTAGTTGGCATTGCGCTTGCTTTGGGAGGTGTCGCGCTCTATTTTTTGCGAACGTTTCGACCTGCACTCGCGAGAGATCAAGACATTGCCCTGGCGGTCATTGCCGTAGGCTGTGGCGGAATTCTATTTTTCAATAGCTGGCGGCAGGATATTGTTTTGCAATTTGGGCAGTTTATGCTGGCAGGAGCCGCTGCCTGGTTTGCAGTTGAAGCCATTCGACTGAGAGGCATTGCTACCGAACAAGCCAAACGCAGCACCCCCATTGTTGACGACGATCGCCCCGTTAGCCGCGTCTACAGAGCCGAGTTAGATGACCTCACGCCGATAGACAACAACCGCACGGTGACCAGACGAATCCGTGGCTCCAGAGACGGTCGCTCCGACGATGTGGATGGGTACAGCACCTCTGATGGCGAATTTCGTCGTCGTCCTTCTAGTAGCCGCAACACCGATCGCCCTGGATTAAACGGTGCCGATCGCCCGCGCCGCCCCCGTGCTTCACGTCCGGCAGCACCCGATCGCTCTGAGAATCGCAGCGTTTGGGACGACGATTATCAAGACGATCGCTCTTCAGGTTGGGGAGATAGCCGCAGCGCTTCTCGTCCCGGAGTAAGAGAGGATCGAGTCTCCCGCTCACCTCGTCAGCGTCCACCTCAAGGCTCTTCCCGCAATAGAAACGACGATCCTAATTACGTAGACTATCAGCCGATTGATTATCCTGGTGAAGATCCGGTATGAACGTCTAATTGTATTTTTTACTGCGATCGCGTTTCTGTTGTTCTGATTTGATCTGTCTACTCTTTCGCTGATTGGCGTTGCTGTCTCCAGGATGAATATTTTGTACAAGGGGGCAGAGCGCGCCCCTCTCACACAAAAAATTATCCTTGGCTCAAGTGCCTGCTGATTTAATCGGTCGGCATAGTTAAACAGCCAACCGCAAGTTAATACTTATGAAGACTGTGCGGACAGTCTTCATTTTTTATAATTTCTTTAGCAAGTCTGTAAAGTGTCTGAAACCGAAATTGCTGGGCGATCGTAAATCTCACAGAGCCATTATTCCGTGCGTCTAATCTTCTATTATTTAAGTTTTTCAGCGTTAAGCTGAGATTTGAAGTCATTAGATGGGTACTCTACATGAATGTTGAAGATACCTAATTAGGTTAAGACCCTCTGAACAGGGTTATAGCGCTGATCGTTACTTGGAAAAAAGATAGCAATAAAGCAGGGCATTGACCTGTATCTTCAATCCGCAGCCAATAGGTAGGAATCTAACTTCATAGGAGTCTATCCTCACGTCAGGTTCCTTCCCAGCCTTGAGTACTCAGAAGCTTTAGTATCCCAAAATACATCAGTCTATGTTTATCCCGGATAGATAAAGAAGCAGGGTGAAAAATGTAAAGCCTTAGCAAAAAGCCACGGACTGTTTTCTATTTTTTGCCAACTTTTATCCACGGTCTTTATTGACATCTTCAAATGATCTAATCATCTTTTGAATTCTTCTTTAAGCCCCAACATCTGCTTTATCTCAATAGTTACTCGTTTGCCCACTCCTCTAACTCGCCCACTCACTTAAAAGCCAAGCATGAAGAGCAAGTTTTTCCGTCTCGCAACGTCAGGATTCGCTGTTGTCGGAACCGCAGTGGGTCTTAATTTCCTGAACGCAGTTTCATCTGTTGAACTATTGAGCTTGAACCAGTTTGGGCAGAACACGCACCGAGTTTCAGCACAAGAAGAAGCTGAAGATGATGTGAATGTTCGTGTCTACAAAGCTGCAAGCCCTGCCGTTGTCTCAATCGATGCGGGGAAAGGGACAGGCAGCGGTAGTATTATCTCCCCAGATGGCTTGGTACTGACCAATGCGCACGTAGTCGCTGGATCTGAAACAGTGAAAGTGACGCTGGCAGACGGGCGCTCTTTTGATGCGGATGTGGTTGCGTTTGGTGACGCAGGGCTAGATTTGGCAGCTATCAAAATTCGCGGACAAAATAACTTGCCGACATTGCGGCTAGCCTCTCCAAATGCTGCTCAAGTCGGGCAACGTGCTTTTGCTATTGGCAACCCATTTGGACAGTTTCAGGGCACTTTCACCACTGGAATCGTCAGCCGGATTGACCGCGATCGTGGATTGCTTCAAACCGATGCTGCCATCAATCCTGGCAACTCTGGGGGGCCGCTCTTAAATAGCCAAGGAGACATCGTGGGCGTGAATAGCGCCATCTTCTCACCCGGAGAGCGATCCGGCAATATTGGTATTGGCTTTGCTATCTCTATCGATCGCGTTCAGCCTTTTCTAGTGGCGGTTCGTGAAGGACGCGCCTCCAGAGTGGCTCAGCAGTCGCCAATGTTGGGCGGTGGGCAAAGAGCGGAAAAAATCACCTTGAATAGTTCGATACAGGGGAAACTCGATCGCGCCAGTGGAACGCTCTCGTCAGACAATAGCTACTACAACGCCTATACCTTTGAAGGTAGAGCTGGACAGAGCATCGTGGTGGAGATGTCTAGTAGTGACCTTGACTCTTATCTAATATTGCTCTCATCTGACGGCACGGATATTGCTCAAGATGATGATAGCGGCGGTGGTTCAAACTCTAAGCTAGAGGTGGCTCTACCTGCTGACGGAACCTATACCATTCTGGCAAACTCCTACGGCTCAGGACAAACGGGAAGCTACAGTTTACGCATAGCTGCTAACTCAGGTTCTCAATCGCCTAGCACCCGACCCAACACTCAGCCACAGCCCAACAGTCCTCAGCCCAACAGCCCTCAGCCCAACAGTCCTCGACAGGGCAGCGCGCAAGAGGGCAGGGCTTTGCTGCAACAGCAGGGAAACCTAGGGCCTGGCGCACCTGTATTGGAATCAGATGGCAGCTTTTACCGCGAACACACCTTTCAGGGTAACGCAGGGCAAACCATCACCGTTTCGCTCGAAAGCTCAGACTTCGATACTTATCTGATGGTGCTAGATAGCAACGAGCAGCTGTTGGGACAAAATGACGATGTTTCTACCAGCAATACCAATTCATCTCTAACCCTGACGCTTCCCGCGACGGGAACCTACCGAGTGATCGCCAACACCTTCGATAACACGGGGAATGGACAATACACTTTGGTCGTTCGCTAGCGCTTAGAAAACCATAGCTGTAGCTAGTTAGAAAAGCCCGATGCCTCTTAGAAACATTGGGCTTTTTTTGCAGCCGATTGCCTATCGAAGAATGAAGCAGGGCAAAGCTAAGGACGATCGCGCGTTCCCTCAAGCCCTTCATGAAATCAGTGTTTTTTCGATTCGGCGGTCAGGAATGAGCCAGATAGCGGCCACGAGAATATACAGCGCACAGGCAAGTCCTGAGTTTACAAAAGCCAAGGGAATAGCGACGGCATAGACAACCATCGATATTTTGCCTTTTGAGTCTCGACCGATCGCTGTTGCTAAAGCCGAATCTTGCCCATGGTGAGCCACTAAGACACGGGTAAGGATGAAATAGGCGAGCGCAGCTAGAAATAGAATCACGCCATATAGAGCCACGGGCAGGGCGGCAAAATGGTTTTCGCCCATCCAACCTGTGGCAAAAGGGAACAGAGACAGCCAAAACAATAGGTGTAGGTTTGCCCAAAGGATAGGCCCATTGACGTGCTGGACTGCCTGTAACAAATGGTGGTGGTTATTCCAGTAGATGCCTAGATAGACAAAGCTAAGGACGTAGCTTAGAAATACTGGAGTTAAAGGACGTAATGCAGCCCAATCAGCGCCATGGGGCACCTTCATCTCTAACACCATAATAGTGATAATAATGGCAATCACACCATCGCTGAATGCCTCTAGCCTCCCTTTTCCCATAGGTAATTACCTCTCTTTTACTAACCTTGGGAGTCAGTATGACATCTGGACGATTTTTAGAATACACCTCGTCAAAATCTCATTTAGTCAGCATGGTGTATACCCCATCCCAGGATTCCGATGGCGACTGTTGAGCGTATTGCTTAGCTCGATCGATCTGCATAGCGACCGCCTTGTCGCCTGCTCGAATTCTTTGCGCCTGCTCGAAGTGACGGATAGCGCGCTGGAAGTCTCTGGCAGTGTAGGCATCGCGTCCAGCTTGGTAGAGATCGAGAAAATCTTGAGTGGCAGACGGTAGGGGGATGGCGCGATCGCCAATCAGCTCATAAATGCGCACAGGCTTATTTTTGCCTTTGACTCGGATGCGATCGAGTTCACGTACCCAAATTTTGTCTTGGCACAGCTCATAGGTAAACTCACTGAGAATAATGTCACAGCCATACTCTTTGGTTGCTCCTTCTAGTCGAGAGCTAATGTCTACGCCATTGCCGATGACGGTGTAGTCCATTCGCTTTTGAGAGCCAATGTTGCCGGACACCACGGCTCCAGAGCTTAAGCCAACGCCAATCCGGATGGAAGGCAGAGCGGCAAGCTGACGCTCTTGATTAAAGTGGGCAAGGCGTTGTCGCATATCTAACGCCGACTGAACTGCCATCCAGGCATGATTTTCTAATGGCAGGGGTGTACCAAATACCGCCATCAGGGCATCGCCCATGAATTTATCCAAAGTGCCTTCATGGTTAAACACCGCCTCTACCATGGTGCCGAAATAGTGATTCAGCAACGACACGACCTCTGAAGCTTCCATTTCTTCAGTTAGCGAGGTGTAACCGCGAATATCCGAGAACAGAATGGTGACTTCCTTCCGCTCGCCCTCCATCAGCGCCTCATCACCTAACGCCATGACCCGCTCGGCAACGCCGGGATTCATGTAGCGATATAGGGTTGTCTTCATGCGCTTTTCCTGGCTAATGTCTTCTAGCACGATTAAGCCGCCCCGGACGCTGCCTTCAGGATTGGTCAACGGGTTGACGGTGAGATTAATGCTGCGCTCAATGTTGCGCATCGGAGTACAGGCTTTTGAATCACATAAGCCCATGGTGAGCGTTTGTTCAGGAATGTAGTTCTTTTTGCCCGTACTGAGGCTGGCTTCTAGATAGGTTTGCAGCTGGTCGATCGGCAAGATTTTCCACACCAGACAGCCCTTCAGATCTTCGGCACAGGTGTTGATCTGATGGCAATTGGCGCGATCGGGCAAATCACAGCCCAGCAGATTGAGAGCGGCATCGTTGATGGTGACAATCCTGCCCTGCATATCGGTCGAGATGACCGCATCCGAAAGGCTTTGCAGAATATCTTTTTGGTACTGCTTCTCTAGCAAGACATGTTCAAAGAGCTGAGCGTTTTCTAGGGCAATACCCGCCTGAATGTTAAAGGCGCGCATGAATTCCTCATCAGAGGTGGTAAAGCTGCCTTGCTTTTTGTTGATGAGCTGAGTCACGCCAATTAGCGTCCCTTCAGAGTTGTAAACCGGGATACAGAGAATCGTGCGCGTCCTGTAACCCGTCAGCCGATCGACACTAGGGTCCCAGCGGGGGTCTTGGTAGGCATCGGTAATGTTGAGGCTTTGCCTGGTAGAAGCCACATAGCCCACGATACCCCGATCGATCGGCAACCGAATTTCCATAATGGATTGATCATCTGCCGTCGTCACTTTTGACCACAGCTCACGGCGATCTTCGTCCACGAGAAATAATGTGCTGCGGTCGGCTCCCATGAGCTGCTGGGCTTCGTGCATAACGGAATGCAACGTTTTTTCGAGATCCAGACTTTGCCCCAGAGAAGCAGTCGCCTTGAGTAAAGCCGTGACCCCTCGCTGATTACGAGCCGCCATATAGAAAGAGTTGCAGCTTTCTAGAATGATGCCCATAGAGGCAGCAAATTCACGAAATCGCTGCTCATCGCCTTCGTCAAAAGGTGCGCTGCCCTGTTTGTTAAGCAACTGCACGACCGCAACCACATGATTTTTGGTGCTGAAGATCGGCATACAGAGAATGTTTCGTGTCCGGTAGCCTGTGCGCTGATCGACATCTCGATTAAACAGAGGATGGCTATAGGCATCGGTAATGTTGAGACATTGCCCCGTAGCCGCAACCTGTCCAGCAATACCGACCGTCAAGGGCAAATGAATTTCTAGCGATCGCCCCTTTTCGTCTTGAGCGACCTTTGCCCAAAGCTGCCCCTTTTCTTCATCTACCAAATAAATGGTGGTGCGATCGGCTTGGAGAATTTGCCCAATTTTGAGCGTGAACGCCTCCAAAATCTGCTCCAGCATGGTCTCCAGCGCTTCATTGTTGATCATGTCGATCGCCCGGAGGAATTGCTCAAACTCGCGGGTAATCTGATCTAACAAATCGACAAACTGCGGCACGGGCAAGTCGCGAACTCGGTTCGTCAGATCTCCCCTACGGTTTGCCTGAGTCAGAGTTGCCAACATGCCATTGGAGGGAGCAATTGTCATGAGGATTCACGGGGGCATACGACAGGAATCAAACGCTTAGAAATTAGGTAAGTTCTACACTCACGCACCTAACTCATGCACCTATTTTGCACACCACTGATAGTTTGAAAGTCAACTTCTTGCACATCTTCGTTATATGGCATTCGCAAGGCATCTACCTATTAGATTTGTTGAAGAAGCTGCGATCGGTTGTTAGGTAAGTGTGAATTAAGAAGTTTTACGGATGCTGTTCTTGAGAATACTCTCCGTTTCATCTATCGTCGGTATTCCTCTCCACAGTCTCCTATGAGCTGATATAGATCGCGCGATCGGCTCACTACCGATTCAATTTGCAGGTAGTCGTCCTGATCCAGCTTCAGATCAAACACCCTGGCATTATCCTGAAGATGCTCTGAAAGACCTAGCCTTGCACCCACGATCGCCCCCGCTACCATCGGCTGATCCAGCACAGACCGAACCGCGACGTTAGCGATCGAAACACCATGCTTTCGGGCGATCGTATCCAGCACCTCTAGGAGCTGCTGAAACAGCTTCCAGCCTCCCCAAGCATCCACCATTTGCTTGTACTTTCTGAGCGAAACCGTAGCCAAATCCCAGCGTCCAGGCTCTAACTGTCCCAGATAGTGCTCTGAGAATAGTCCTCCACACAAGCTGCCATAGGTGAGGAGCTGAATGCCATGTTCCTGACACAGCTGCACCATTTGGACCTGGGGACGGCGATCGACTAACGAATACTGCACCTGATTAGAAACAATCTGGATATTATTATCTAGAATGATCTCCAAATGTTTTGTATCAAAATTGGTCAAAGCCAGATGTTTAATCTTGCCTAGATTCTGGAGATCTGCCAAATGTTTCAGCGCATCCAGATAGTTCGTGTCTTGATAATCCCACCAGTGAAACTGCATTAAGTCCAGACATTTCACATTCATCCGCCGGAGAGAAATGCCAACATTGTGTTCTACAATTTGACGCGTCATTCGTCCCGATCGAGGCACCCATTTGGTAAACGCCTGAATTTGCGAGAGTGCCGCCTCACCCTGGGCTGCCTCTAGCTGCCGTCGAAACTCACCGATAAAGTTTTCTGCTGGGCCATAGTGATCGGCTAAATCCCAGGTGGTGTACCCTGCGTCAAAGTAAGCAAACATGCTGGTAATCGCCTTAGGCGGATCGATCGCTCCATGACCTCCCGACACCTGCCACATCCCGTTTAAAATGCGGCAAATTGTCAGATCAGGAGTGAATTTTAGTTTGCTAGATTCCGGTAGGCTCATGCTACGAGTTGCAATATATCCATAACGCCATTTCTGATGCAGAATGATTGAAGCTGAGTTAAACAAACTTAACAAACTCTGTAGTACAGTTGCCCAATGACTGCATTACTCTAAATAGTTGACTTAAAGTGACCCACTTGAACGGTTAATTCAAGCTCCTTAGAACCCGCACTCGGTGACCTGAACAGCATTTAGTGACCTGAACAGCAATTTGTGACCTGAACAGCAAGTGTCCAAATATCACCGCTGACGTTTTACAGGGCATGGCTTCACTATAAGCTTTGCATCACTATAAGCTTTGCATCAAACGATCGAGGGAGCGATTGAACAGCCAAATCTACAATCCCACAAAGAAATTGAATCCAAGTCCCCGTTACCCATGATGAATCGACAGATCAAAGATTTAGGGAAAAGCTTAGCGCTGCTAGTTGGCATGGCGTTATGTGGATTGGTCGTCCTAGAAGCAACTCAGCAAGGAGTCAGAGCCGTTGACCTGTCCTCAGCGCACTCGACTCGATCGCCCCAGATTCCATCCTCTGTTCCATCTAAGGGAGAGGCGATCGACCCAGCCATTAGTTTTAGCGTTGATGCTCCTGACGCTAAAACCTCGGCATTGAGTGCGGGTAAAGTGGACGATCCGCAGCAGCCTCTTTCCCAAATTTCGCCCAACCAAGTTGCTGCTTCAGTCAATGCTTGGAACGGTGCTTCTTTTCCCGTCGAGAGCTTTCAGGCATACACCTCACCCTTTGGGTACCGACAATCCCCTAGCGGCGGCTACAGCCAAGAGTTTCACTACGGGCTAGACATGGCGGCTCCAGAGGGCAGCTATGTGCGCAACTGGTGGGGCGGCAAAGTGGTGGAAGTCTCGGATGAGAGCAATTGTGGGACTTCGGTTGTGGTGGAATCGGGCAATTGGACGCATATCTATTGCCATATGGAAGGACATGTCGAAACAGATAGCCGGGGACGCTTCATGCTCGATCGCGAAGGCGGTCTCCAGATCTACGAAGGTCAACAAGTGGTTGCGGGGGCAAGAATTGGGCGCGTGGGCATGACCGGGCGGACGACAGGGCCACACCTGCACTGGGGCTTAAAGTATGACGGCAATTGGGTAGACCCTGCCTATGTGCTGCAAGCCATGTATTCAGGTCAGGAAGCCGCATCGCAGGCAGCAGGCGATCGCCTTCAGTAAACGCCACTCGAAGCTAGCCGACTACACCAGAGGCAATAAAATTTCAAACTCAGTCCCGCTCTGCATCTCTGTAAAGTCAACATCTGAATCGCCAGCTGAGCCTTGAGATAGGGTTCCTGGACTTGAAGTTTCTGCGCCCAAAGTTTCTGCGCCTAAAGTTTCTGGACTTAATTCTGGACTTAAAGAGCGAAAGTTGAGTTTGCCGCCATGCTTTGCAGTGACGATTTGATAGCTTACCCCTAAACTGGTTTCCTTAGCCGCTCGCTGCTCTGTGGAAAAAGACGCTAAAATCTGCTCTCTTTTGTCAGGCGAGACTCCTGAGCCATTGTCAGCGATTCGAATCGACACCCAGCGCTCACGGGCTGTATTTTTGCCGTCAGAATGGGCAAGAACTTGAGTCGTAATGACAATTCGGGCTTTAGAAAGCCTTGATGCAGGCTGCTGACCCAACTCTGCGGCAATGCCCTGTCTGACCGATCGATTGAGCAAAGCATCTACAGCATTCGTGAGAATGTTAATGAACACCTGATTCAGCTGTCCGGCGTAGCAGGCGATCGGGGGAAGATGACCATAGTGACGAACAATTTCAATCTCGCTACTCAGACGACTTTTAAGCAGCAGCAAGATGCTGTCAAGGCATTCATGTAGATTAGTAGGTTTGGGGTAAACCTCATCAATGTGACAAAAGTTTTGGAGGCTAGCCGAGAGTTTTTTAAGGCGATCGGCTCCGGTTCTCATACTGATCAGAGTTTGGGGCAAATCCTGCCGCAGATAGCTTAGCTCAATGTCTTCCTGGATCTGAGCGATCGCCGCCGGAACCTCTGGCAAGTGCTGCTCATAGGCTTCTAAAAGCGTCAAGATCTGGCTTGTGTAGTGAGAGACATGCACTAAGTTGCCCCAGATGAAGCCGACCGGATCAAGAATCTCGTGAGCAACGCCATCCACCAAGCGTCCCAAACTCGCCATTTTTTCAGTCTGGATCATCTGCACTTGGGCGCGCTCATAGCGAACCTGTGTTTCTAGACCCCGAATTTGCCAGTAGGCAATGTTGAGTTCATGGACATCCAGCAACTGATAGGTCTGAGGCTCATGGTTCTGAAGCTCATGGTTCTGAAGCTCGTGGCTCTGAACGATAATCGGCTCATTGCGCTCTTGGGGCGATCGCCGCAATGCCATCTGTGCGGCAACCATAATCGATGTTGTAGCGGGCAATATCAAGCTACAGCTACGCGCATAGCTATACAGAACCGACAGCGGCTGCTGCAAAAACGCCATTCCCTGAGGACGAATCAAAAACTCCAGCAATCGCTGCCGAGAAATCATGCCCAAAAAGCGATCGCCTTCCAGCAAAATAGCTCCGGGCAGTGCAGGATAGCGCTCAAACACTTGGGCTAACGCTTTACCAAGAGTCTCGTCTGAAACTTGGCAGTGATGCAGTGGCAATTCTGCCAGAGTTGACTCTAGCGAAAGCTCTGGGGAGTGAGTCTCACTTTGAAATCGTCGCTGGGACTTACCCTCAGAAGATATCTTGCAAGCAGGCAGCACCGAGTCGCAATTCTGGGCATCAGCTTGAGTATTCGAGTAGGAGATAGTCATGAATCGACCCATCGTGATTCAGAACAGCGGAAAGAGTTCAGCAGGATCGGCTTAGCCAAACAGCAACACTCAGCCAAACAGCAACACTCAACCAAACAGCAACACTCAGCCAAACAACATTTGGCCAAACAAGATATTCGGCTTCGTTATGCCCTAAGAGTGCCCAATGATCCACTCTTCTCAACAGTTCTTGAAATTTGTGTGAAGGATTTCTACTGCCAACTGGGTATATTCCCTTCATAAGCATCTGATGAATTACGCTTTGGATCAATGACTCAGAGCTACGCTAAAGGTGGAGCTTTCGTCAAAAAAATGCGTTCATACCGCTATTAGTAGCGTTATCATTCGCTGTGAGAAAACCATATTCTCCTAGAGCTAAGTCAAATTCTGCAAAGCCTGATCTTGGCAATCTGACCTTAACTTAGCCCGGTCTTCACTTAAATGGTGACTTAAATAGTGCCTGGGCAACCATTATTCAATCAGCCCACAGCAAGCCTAAATATTCCCAAATTCCCCTACTTGTAAGAGCGTTGACCATGACTGCTGCGACTGCCTCTATCCTGATTTTTGTTGACGCTACGGTCGATGACTATCAGAGCCTCATTCAGGGTGCTAATCCGACCGCTAAAGTTGTTGTTCTTGACCCCAGTTACGACGGCATTCAGCAAATTAGCGATGGGCTAGAGAGCAATCGCAGCATCACCCATCGCCAATCTACCAGTCTGCATATCGTCTGTCACGGCAGTGAAGGCAGCTTGCGTCTGGGATCAACGCAGCTCAATTCGAGCAATCTGGGGCAGTATGCAGCGCAAATTCAGCAGTGGCGAGACTCTCTGACTGAAGATGCTGACATTCTGCTCTATGGCTGCAATGTAGCCTCTACAGCGGACGGTAAAGCCTTTGTGCGGCAGATTAGCCACCTCACCGGAGCAGAAGTTGCAGCATCTGAAAGCTTGACAGGCAGCGCCAGACAGGGCGGCAACTGGGATCTGGAGTTCGCGACGGGCAGGGTGAAGTCGGCGATCGCCTTCCAGCTCGAAACGCTAGAAGCCTACGCTGGCGTATTAAATACCTTTAACGTCAGCACCTACACTCAGCTCAAGGATGCCATTAGCGCCTCCCAGACTACGCCCGAAGACGACGTGATTAATCTCACGGGCAACATTAACTTGACGGCGGATCTGCCTGATATCACCACCAACATTACCTTTGTTGGCAATAGCTACACAGTCAGCGGCAGCAATACCTATCGTCCGTTTACCGTCAGCAGCGGCACGGTGGTCTTCTCCAATCTCACGATCGCCAACGGCAGGGCATTTGGCACGCCCGGAGTTCCTGGCACCGATCAGGCGGGGGGCGATGGCGGCTTTGGTAGAGGCGGGGGTCTGCTAATCAATGGTGGTAGTGTCTCGCTCGTCAACACCAGTTTTCAGAGCAATCAGGCGATCGGCGGTCAGGGCGGCAATAGCCTCAGTGGGAGCGGCGGCAGCGGTGGCAGTGGGCAGGGTGGCGCGGTCTACGTTAGTGCTGGAACTTTACGCATCAGCACCACCAGCTTTAATAGCAACTCTGCTGTTGCTGGATTAGGTGGCACTGGAGCGACAAATGGCTTGCTGGGGCAGGGCAAAGGCGGCGCAATTTTCGTCAACACAGGCGCAACGGTTATTTCCGAACGTACGCCCGCCTTTAACGGCAACACTGCAACTAGCGCTTTGGCGATCGACACAGACAATGCCAACTTATTTGGCGCAGTAACGGTGGTGATTCCGCCCACTGTTACCGCACTGAATCGCGCTCAGCCCGAACTCACAGCTGCCACCAACGTTAGCTACACGGCGATCTTTGATCAAGATGTAACGGGGGTAGATGCCGCCGACTTCACGCTTCAGTCCACCGGAAGCATTGCAGGAGCGGGAATTGTCTCAGTCGTGCCCGTCAGCGCCAGTACTTACACCGTCACAGTCAATACGGGCACGGGTCAAGGCACCCTGAGGCTGAATCTAGTAGATGACGACACGATCAAAAATGGGGCAGGGGCGCCTTTAGGCTCTACAGGGGTCGGCAATGGCGCTCTAGGAGGACAGTCTTATACGATCGACAAAACGCCGCCCAAAGTCTTTTCCATTGCCCGTAAAGGCAGTAATCCTACGGCAGCAGCAACGCTCACCTACACCGTGATCTTTGATCAGGACATCACAGGAGTTGATGTTGCTGATTTTGCCTTGGCGGTTTCTGCCACCCCACCGGGAGGAACCATTACCGGAGCCAGTGTTACCTCCGTTACGCCCGTCAATTCTAAGACGTTTGATGTTGTCGTCAATTCCGGCACAGGCAACGGCGATCTGGCGCTGAACTTGGTGGATAACGACTCGATCGCCAATACCCTAGGCGTGGTGCTGGGTGGTGCTGGCGCAGCTAACGGCGACTTTGCCGGACAGGCTTACACCATCAATAAAACGCCGCCTTCTGTCTCCTCAATCGTTCTGGCAAATCCCAATCCCACGAAGGCGAGTACGGCACAATACACTGTTACCTTTAGCCAGAGCGTTACCGGAGTCGATGCAACTGACTTTACTTTAGCAACGGTAGGCGTGACAGGAGCCAATATTGCTTCTGTACAGGCAGTAGATGCTTCAAACACCAGCGTTTACACGGTCACTGTCAATACAGGCACAGGCGACGGCAGCTTAGGGCTAAATCTGGCAGACAATGACACGATCGCCAATAGTTTGGGGGTGACATTAGGGGGCGCAGGTTCGGGAAATGGCAACTTCACTGGGCAAGCCTACACGTTGATCAAGAGCAGCCCAGTGGTGTCGGCGATCGCTTTGGTAAATCCTAGCCCAACGGCATCTGGCACCGTGAATTACGCTGTCACCTTCAACCAGGATGTGACCGGGGTAGATGCCGCCGACTTTGCCCTCACGGCATCAGGCATTACGGGAGCTGGCATTACAGGCGTGACGGGCAGCGGCAAAACCTACACCGTTGCGGTCGCTACAGGCAGCGGCAGCGGTTCCTTGGGGCTGAGTCTGGTGGACAATGACTCGATCGCCAATGGAGTCAGTACAGTCTTGGGCGGCGCAGGATCGGGCAACGGCAATTTTGTAGGGCAAACCTACACCGTCAACAAAGTGCCGCCACGCGTCAGCTCCATCAGCCGATTGGACACGAACCCCAGCAATGCCGCCACCGTCAACTTTGCTGTCATCTTCAATGAAAATGTGATTCAGGTAGACACCAACGACTTTGCCCTAACGGCTCAAGGCGTTTCGGGTGCGCGGATTGCGTCCATTACCCGCGTCAACGGCAGTTTTTACACTGTGGCGGTGAGTGCAGGCAGCGGCAATGGCTCCATTGGACTCAGCCTGGCAGACAATGACTCGATTCTCAACACTCTGGGCGTAGCGCTGGGCGGCACAGGTGCGGGCAACGGAAACTTTTCGGGCGAGGTTTACAGTCTCGATCGCACTGCGCCCTCCGTAGACATTGTGGATGTAGCTCCTGACCCGCGTCGAGACAAGATAGATAGCGCGACGCTAAGGTTTAGCGAGGCAGTCAGCGGCTTCAATCTCTCAGATCTGCGCCTGATTCGCGGCGATGTCAACATTTCTCTGGCAAAGGCAAGCCTGACCTCCACAGATGGCATTAACTGGACGTTGGGTAATCTCCGCAAGTTGACCAACCAAAGGGGCGACTATTCTCTGACTCTCGTGGCAGGTGAAAGCGGCATCCGAGATGCTGCCGGGAATGCTTTGACGGGCAACGCCAGCGATCGCTGGACAAACCTGGTAACGGTCAATGCCTGCCTCCCCGGAATTAATTTGAGCGGTACGCGCAGAGCCGACAACCTGCAAGGTACAGATGACAGCGATACGCTGCGAGGATTGGATGGCAACGATGTTCTGACAGGCTTAGATTGTCAAGACAGGCTAATCGGCGATGGCGGCAACGATCGCCTCATAGGTGGCGAAGGCATCGATAACTTACTGGGGGGATCTGGCAACGATACGCTGGAGGGCGGCATAGACGCGGATACTCTGAATGGCGGTTTTGGAGCCGATCGCTTTGTCTATGCTGGAACGAATCAGGCGGCAGCTTTGTCCAATTCTCTGGTGGATGCACCCGATCTCGTGAAGGGCTTCAGGTTTTCTCAAGGCGACAGGTTCCAGCTTAGTTTCAGCGGCGGCAATAATCGCCGAGGCGATCGCCCCAGTAGGTTATTTAACGCAGGGAGAGTCGGCGGCGGCAACCTCACCGCAGCAGTCAGATCAGCATATGCCGATAAGAACCAAACCTCTTCGAGTTCCCAATCGCTTCAGGGCAACGAAGCTGTCTTCTTCAACTGGCGCGGGCAAACCTACCTATCCATCAATGACAGCAGCCGAGGTTTCTCAACTTCTCGTGATTCTGTAATCAACGTCAACGGCATCGGCTTGAGGTCGGGCGATGCCAGCGCCGGGACGCTGAACACAGCCAATTACTTTATCTAAATTGCCTTCTTGCTGAGCCACTCTGGTCAAGAAGCATACGTAAATTTACTGAGTTCTAGCATTAGGTCTATAAAACATATACTTTTTAGCGCCAATTTCATAGCTAAAAGATATACCGTTTTGACGTTAAAGGGCAGGAATTTTCTAAGCTGTTTTAGGATAAGCAGTTAGGAGCGATCGCTCAATATTCGCAGCGATCCAGAGCTAAATCTCTAAAATCCGTTAAACAAAGCTCTTTCGCCACGTAAACCACTGAACTAAGCTTTTTTTCAGATTTTATAGCTGTCGCCAGTTTGCTTAGGACATTTAGGGTAGGGCACGAAGCGCCCCACCCTAAATGTCCCCATCCCAACCACTTTAGCGGTTGCTATACAAAGCCCTGCATGCTCAAAAAGCATGATCTTTGGCTAGGCTTAGCTCCTGAGTTTGGCATACTGACTCACTACCTATCTCCGTGAAAATCTGGAGAAAACGTAAACTCTCAGCGAAGCTGAAGTCCTATTTAGGTAAATTTTGGACAAACCGCCTGAGTTTTACGCTCTTCGGGCATCTACTTGTGTTTAATTTAACTGAGTAGGGTATATTTACGTAAGCAAAAAATGTATCCATAAGAACATTGGATTCTATATCCATTATTTCTACTGAGACTCTACAAGAACCTTTTGAGCCGCTCATTATTTTCTCGCAGTTCCTTATAAATCACCCAAAGCCATTCTGCTATGACATCCACCTTTTCTTGCACTACCCTCCTGGTCGTTGATCCGACAGTCAGTGACTATCAGATTCTCGTTGACGGTGCTAGCCCTCAGACTCAAGTCGCTGTCCTCAACCCTGGCCAAGAAGGCGTTGCCCAAATTAGCGCCATCCTATCTCAGTACAGCGGCATTAAAAGTCTACACATTCTCTCCCATGGAGCGGCTGGACAACTGCGTCTCGGTTCTAGCCTACTGAACTGGCAAACTTTTGAACGTTACGCCATAGAGATTCAGAATTGGGCAGCTGCATTGGTGGAGGGTGCCGATATTTTGCTGTATGGGTGCCAAGTTGGGGCAGGAGCGATCGGTCAAAGCTTCGTCCGGCAGCTCAGTCAGCTCACCCAAGCCAACATTGCCGCATCGGCAAACCTAACGGGACATTCTGCTCTGGGTGGCGATTGGCAGCTAGAGTTTACGACAGGTCAGATCAGCAGTCCTTTGGTTTTTGAGGCAGAGGCGATCGCTGCCTATAGCGGCGTGCTGGCCATCACGATCAACGAAACTTTTTCCCTAGCAGATGTCACAGAAACACCCTGGCTGTTTGGCGTGGATGCCTCCGCTACAGGGCAAGACCAGCCTTACCTGACCGCTAGACCCACCCAAGCCGCCTCAGCCAACGGGCTTCAGGGCAATCCTCCTGGCAGTACGCCAGACCCGGTAGGCAACGGTACCTTAAGGCTGACCACCACCAGAACTGACCAAGCAGCTTTTGTCGTCTACAACTCGCCTATCTCCGCAACGGGCGGTCTGCAAATCACGTTCGATTTCTTCTCCTATGGCGGCACAGGTGCAGATGGCATCACCTTTTTCCTAATTGACGGTGCCGCTAATCCCACAGCAGGTGGCGCATTCGGAGGTTCCATTGGCTATGCCAATAGATCAACGCCGATCGCAGTTCCAGGGATCGCTGGGGGCTACCTGGGTATTGCTCTTGATGAATTTGGCAACTTCTCCAATCCCTCTGAAGGACGCATTGGTGGCCCTGGACAAACCCCAGACTCCGTTTCCGTTAGGGGCAGCCAAGCCAACGGCTATCAATATTTGACCGGAACAGGCACACTGCCTTTTAGCATTGACAATCCGGGCGCAGGAGCCACACGCGAGAATTCTAAACGCACGGCACAAATTGACTTGACTGCTGCTGGAGTATTAACCGTGCAGGTTGACGGTAACGGAGATGGTGACTTTGTGGATGCGGGCGAACAGGCCATCACCAATTTCAACGTCGCTGCGGTCAATGGCGCATTGCCAACCTCCTTTAAGTTCGGCTTTGCCAGCGGTACAGGAAATCAAACCAATATTCACGAAATTCGTAATTTGGTCATTGATTCCAATCTTCTGCCCAATGCCATCGATGCCTCGGTGCAAGTTGAGCGAGGCGCGACGGTAAATCTGACGGGCTTGTCGGCAGTGGATACAGATGGCACGATCGTCTCCTACACCCTTTCAACGTTGCCTACTGCTGCCAGCGGTACGCTCTTTCTGGGTAATCCAGCCACAGGCGGCACGGCAGTCACCGCTGGACAGATCCTCCAGCCCGGACAAATTACTCAGCTTTTCTTCCAGGCAACTTCCACCTTTACCAGCGGCAGCTTTACCTACACCGCTACTGACAATCGTGGTGGCACTGACCTTATCCCAGCGATCGTTTCTCTAGCGCGTCCGGGGGCAGTTAATCAACTTCCTGTAGCTCAAGACGCCAGCGTTGAGCAGATAGAAGCCAACACGCCCAAACAAGTGACTGGGGTAATTGCAACCGATCCAGATGGGACGATCGCCTCTTACACCCTCCTCACTCTACCCAAGGCTGCCAGCGGCACGCTCTTCCTGGGTAATCCAACAGCAGGGGGAACTCTCGTCCGGGCAGGGCAGCAGTTAACTCCTGCTCAAGTCAACCAGCTCTTTTTCCGGGCAACAGATGCCTTTAGCCTTGATACCTTTACCTACACCGCAACTGATAACGCAGGAGCCAGTGACCTTACCCCGGCAACTGTGACGCTGAGAGGCATTCGCAACGATCCTGCTCCCGTTGACGGTTGTGTCACAGGACGCACGATGCCAGGTCATGCCCCCAGCGAGAACTTGATCGGTGGCAACCGGGCAAACCGGATCATTGGTTTTGCAGGAGACGATCGCATTAAGGGTCGAGGCTGTGGCGATCGTATTGATGCAGGGCTAGGCAGCGACTGGGTTTCGGGCGGAGATGCCAACGATACGATTAAAGGGCAACAGAGCAATGATCGGCTTCTAGGCGATAAAGGAAACGATAATCTCTCCGGCGGTTTAGGTAGCGACAGTCTGTATGGCGGCAGAGGCAGCGATACCATTGGCGGCGGACGGGGCAACGATAGTATCTATGGCAGCACAGGCAACAACACCATTAAGGGCGGGCTAAGCAACGACACACTCTACGGCGGCAGAGACCAAGACCTGCTTAACGGCAATAGCAGCAATGATGT
Source organism: Drouetiella hepatica Uher 2000/2452 (assembly GCA_019359505.1). Taxonomy (GTDB): domain Bacteria; phylum Cyanobacteriota; class Cyanobacteriia; order Elainellales; family Elainellaceae; genus Drouetiella; species Drouetiella hepatica. Next base: position 178,850 of record JAHHHD010000008.1, read on the forward strand.
TCTGCTAGGTGGCAATGGCAACGACACGCTTCAAGGTGGCTTGGGTAGTGACCAACTGAACGGCGGTAACGGCGACGACATCCTCTCAGGGGCACGGGGCAATGACACTTTAAAGGGTGGAAAAGGTCGCGATCAATTTGTCTACAATGCCACCACAGATGCGATCGATACGATCGCAGACTTCCAGGTCGGGCAAGACAAAATTGTCGTCAAGAGCCTCTTCTCGAAGTCCGGCTATGGCAGCAATAGCCCTTTTAGAACGTATATCAAGCTCGTGCAATCGGGTTCTAACGCGATCGTCAGCATTGATGGCAACGGAGACAGAGCAGGAGGCTTTCTCAACCTGGTAACGGTGCTTGGTGTCAGTTCCACCAGCTTAACTGCCAGCAGCTTCGTAGTGTAGCGTTACCCTAACAGGCTTTTGTAGCCGCATTCACAGCGGTCAGGCTGTACCTTGAAAGACCTAAAAAAGCTGAGCGTTCTCGTCAGAAAACGCTCAGCTTTTTATTGAGATAGCGCCACTCTTAGCCAGCCTGATTGCGATTCCAGAGATTTCGTCGCTTTTTGGGGAATGTGACTTCCAGGGAGCTGTGAAAGTCTTCCTGAACTTTATGGGTTAGACAGCGTGAAACCTGTCGCACAATTTGGTTGAGGAGGCGATCGCCCGTAGTTTGGATCAGCGGCTGAGGCAGGGCATGGATAAAGCGGGGAAATTGAATCATTACGTTCAAATCCAGCTCCCACTCAATCCGCGTGATGCGCTCAGGAGTGCCTGCATTTTGGGAAGCATCTGACGCAATTTCTACAAGCTGCAATGCTGCCCGGAAATCGACATCGTAGCCTGGTGGCTCATACCCCGGCACTGCAATGGTTTGAATTCGGTAAATGCCTTGATCTTGAGGCAGCAGGTTCAAACCCACTTTCGGTTCCACCTCGTAACCAAAAGAGCCAAATTTGCCGATCGTTAAAGCATAGCCATTGTCTCCAATCAACTCAGCCTTCATAGGATGGGCGCAGCGAGGAAACCACTCCCGATGAGCGTCTAAATATCGAGCGACGGCTGCAGCATCCGCATACATTTCCATGCAGCTCTCAAAAGCACCGTGGAAGCAAGATACTTCACCGCTTTGCGCCTTCTCCAGACTACCCTCAACATGCTCTGAGGTAGCACCCAGAATCAAGCTGTGCGTTGTTTGAGCATCACTGGAGTAATATTCAGCCGAATTTGCCTGCATAAAACGCTTTCCTGCAATCGTTGCTGTACTGTTGTCTGCCCTGCCCCACAAGCGCTGGGGTAAGATGGGCTAGAGCTTAATAATCTGTTACGCGATCTAGCTTAGCAGTCTATTAGGTGAGGGGTCAGCCCCCTACCTGTCTCTTCACCAACACAGCATATCCCTGAATTTATTTTTATAACCATGACTGATCTACGGAAAGACGCATGAATATTCCCTGATGTGAGACTATGAGCACACTGGATTTACGGAGATATCGAGTTTACGGAGACGCAGAGTTTTTGCTCAAGTTCCTGGCAATAACTCTCCCTATCCGACTCTGATTCAACCTAATCCAACCTGATGACTGGCTGAAATTTTATTGGGTTTCGCAGAGGGTGAAGTTATGAAGGTATTTGTTGCGGGAGCCACAGGGCAAACTGGACGGCGGATTGTGCAAGAGTTAGTTCGGCGCGAGATTCCAGTGCGTGCTATGGTCAGAGACTTAGAAAAAGCGCGGCAAATTCTACCCAACGGCGTAGAGCTAGTAATTGGCGATGTCTTAAAGCCCTCTGGGTTGGAGGAAGCGATCGCCGATTCCACCGTTCTCATTTCAGCAACGGGGGCTGCCCCCAGCTTTGATCCAACGGGGCCTTACAAAGTTGACTTTGAGGGCACTAAAAACCTGGTCAATGCCGCCCGCGAGAAAGGCATTCAGCAGATTGTCATGGTTTCTTCGCTCTGCACCTCTCAGCTCTTTCATCCCCTTAATCTGTTCTGGCTCATTCTCGTTTGGAAAAAGCAGGCAGAAGAGTACCTTCAGCGCAGCGGCATAGACTATACGATTGTCCGTCCGGGTGGCTTAAAAAATGAAGACAATGCCGATGCGATCGTTCTATCGGGTGCTGACACGCTATTTGACGGCAGCATTCCCCGCAGTAAAGTGGCTCAGGTTTGCGTAGAGGCTCTGTTTCAGTCCGAAGCCAAAAACAAAATCGTTGAAATTATTGCTAAGCCCGATGCGCCCGTGCAATCCTTGGAGGCTCTGTTTGCTAACGTTGCGTGAAAGTGATGGCGATCGGCTGAACCAGAGAAACGCTAAACCTGCTGCAGATTGGATTGGGCGGGAGCTACGCCCCCACCCAATCCAATCTAAACATCATAATCTGCAAGAGGTTTACTACAAACCTGCTGAAGATGTTCCGAAACGGGATGAATCGAGTAGATTAAGAAAGCTATAGCCAGCTAAAAAATCGTGCCAGGTACGCTGTGTCGTCTGAAAATAATCACTCCTCCCCTTCTGCGGATCAAAAGCCCGCTAGTGATTCATCTAGCGCTTGGTGGTCACTGATCTGTGGTGTAGCTATCTTGACGCTCGTTGTTCAGCTCAAGGGCTTTCATGGATTGTGGCGATCGCCCTTTGAACCCGAATGGAACTTTACTCCTGCGCCTCTGGTAATGAGGGGCGGCGATCCCTATTTGCGGGCACTGATGCGCACTATTTCTGCAAGTGAGTCGAATGGCGCTCGTCCGTACTCGTTGCTCTATGGCGGTGAGCATGTTAGCGACTTGAGCCAACATCCAGATCTGTGTGTAACGATCGTAGTAGGTCCTAACACAGGCAACTGCACGACAGCCGCAGGACGCTACCAAATGTTGACCTCAACCTGGTTGGACAAAGCGAGAGAGTACCACACTCAAAATGGTTCACTCTTGTTTTGGGGATCATCTTACAGCTTTGAGCCAGAGGATCAAGATCAGGTGGTCTATCGCTGGCTAGCTGACCCCAGCGCCTGGGGAGGAGTTGATCTGTCCCAGATGTTGCAAGACGGACAGATAGCTGAGGTGCTATATCTGCTTTCGCCCACCTGGACAAGCTTGGGCTACGGGATTGAAACCAATGATATGAGTAGCGCCTTGCCCCAAATTTATGATGAAATGCTGCAAGAAGAGCTACAAAATTCGGGATGAGGTCGAGAATACCGTTACGACATAAACACTGTTAAACCGACATACCTGTACTTTTATCCTGATATACCCCTCACTGGCATGACAGAGACTAAACCGCGTGATGTGCAAGTGGCTGAGATTGGTGCAAACACCACCGTGTTGCGATCGCGCACTTGGGATCGGCTGCGATTTGAGATTGAATATGCTCGTCAGAAAGGCACAACGGCAAATTCCTATTTAATCCAAGCCGATAAGACTGTCCTGATCGATCCGCCCGGAGAATCTTTTACGGAAATTTTTCTGGAAGAGCTTTACCATCACACCTATCTCCAGCGGATTAATTACGTGATTTTGGGGCACATCAACTCCAATCGGATTAACACCCTGAAGGCATTGCTAGGTCAAGAAGCCGCGCCGCAAATTACCTTTGTTTGCACCCGTGCTGCTGAGGTGGCTCTGCGATCGGCATTCCCTCACTGGAATCTGCGCGTCATTGTTGCCAATGCCGAAGACACAATCGATCTGGGGCAGGGTCACGTTTTGCAGTTCATTCCCACACCCACACCGCGCTACCCCGACGGGCTTTGCACCTACGATCCGGCAACTCGTATTCTCTACACCGATAAGCTGTTCGGCTCTCATCTCTGCGATGAGCCAGTATTCGATGAAAAGTGGAAGCTGCTGGACGAAGATCGGCGCTACTACTTCGACTGCCTTCACGCCAGCCAGTTTCGTCAGGTCGAGACGGCTTTGGACAAGCTGGCTCCCTTCTCGGCGATCGCCAAAATCTATGCCCCTAACCACGGCCCGATGGTGCGCTACAGCGTCAGCCGCTTCACGTTTGACTACCGCTATTGGTGCGAACGCCAGCAGGTGCAGGATCTCAACATAGCGGTGCTGTACGCCTCGGCCTATGGCAACACGGCAATTTTGGGGAACGCGATCGCTCAAGGCTTAATTCAGTCGGGCGCAGCCGTGCAGACGATTAACTGTGAATTGGCAAGTCCGGCAGAAATCACTCAGATTTTACAGGAATGTGACGGCTTTATTTTCGGCACGCCCACCTTAGCAGGTCATGCGCCGACGCAAATCCAGACGGCATTAGGCATCGCTCTCTCTAGCGCCGCCAGAACCAAGCTAGCAGGAGTATTTGGCTCCTATGGCTGGAGTGGAGAGGCGATCGATCTAGTACATACAAAGCTGCAAGATGCGGGCTATCGCATGGGATTTGAGCCGATTCGCGTCAAATTTAAGCCGACAGACGAAACCCTGCGGGAGTGCGAACTGGCAGGCGCGGAGTTTGTTCAAACCCTGAAGAAAACTAAAAAAATTCGGGCACCCCGTCAGACGGGTGTAGAGGTGCAAGCCGATCGCACAGAGCAAGCCGTCGGTCGAATTACAGGCTCTCTTTGCGTCATCACCACCCACCGTTTCAGCAAGCATCAGGAAATGTTGACCTCCTGGGTGTCGCAAGCCACCTTTAATCCGCCGGGACTGACGATCGCCGTGCCTATGAGTCAAGGCGAAGCAACGCTACCGACGATTGGCAGTCAGTTTGTCCTAAATGTTCTGAAAGAGGGCAGAAATCTGCGACGCTTTTTCCTCAAATCTGTGGCGAATGAAGATGATCGGTTAGGGGCGATCGACACCCACCCAGCAAATAACGGCTGCTTAATTTTAGATGAGGCGCTGAGCTATCTGGAATGCACGGTGCAGTCTCGGATGGAATGCGGCGATCATTGGCTGATCTACGCCACTGTAGACAACGGCAAAGTGTTGGAAGCGGTGGGCGTGACGGCAGTTCAGCACCGCAAGTCAGCGATGCAATATTAATCAGCGATGCAATATTGGAGTACTAGAGCGGACGGACGATCGAACAGGCAGGAAGCTCTGCCGAGCCAAAGACAGGCGCGGGATCAAGCCCAGCAATTTGCTTAAACTGTTCGGGCGTAATGGTGCTGACGATCGGCTGACTTTCCCAAGCCTTGAGCCGATCATGGGCTTGCACCAAAAACTCTACCCCTCTCACCAGCGGCACCGTCAGCCAGTAATCAATTAAAGTTTCGATTAATGCCAGCTCGATCAAAGGGCGAGGATAAAGTTGCAGTAATTCATCCAAGTAGAGATCAAATCGATTGACCTCATCACCGCCGAGACAGTAGCTGCTGACAATATGCTTAACGCGCTGTCGGCTTAATTTTTCCCAGATTTCCATTAAACCCTTAGCCCAAAACTTCCAGTTGCAAAGTCATCTCTTTGTTTTTAATCCTTTCCCATCCTACCTACATTCGCAAATTTCTTATGCAGAAATCTTGAATAGTTTGCAGGCAATCTAATGTTTCAAACTTAATTGATGCCATCAAGCTTAAAACAAAGTAAGTAAAAAACGCGATAGATTCTAGAAGACATCGCAAGAAATCTATGACGGGCGAAGATTTACACCAGCTCTTACTCACTAAATGGGGTCGTTCCTATGACCTGCAAATTCGTAAAGGTCATGACAAAGTGTTTCTGCAAGTGATGTGGAAATATTTGGAGCAAGCCTCATTTCCCATGAGCGAAGCCGAGTATGCGGAGCATCTGGAGACGATCGCCAATTACCTCAACGCCTGGGACAGCTTGGCACAGGTTGAAAGTTTTATTGCGGCAACGAAAGAGCGCCCTCGCTTGGGAAAAGCCGTCAGCATCCCACTAGATTTGGGCGATCGCGCCTCAGAATGGCTCCTAGAAAACTAAAAATGCAGGGTTTGTAGCCCTGCATTTTTAAGAACATACCGAGGAGATGAACTCTATTTTCCTGTCAAAACCACCATCCCAATACCGCCGAAATAGAGTCCCAAAACCGCCCCTGCCAGAAGGCTCTGTGTGACCGGATCGGTCGAAGGCGTGAGAACTGCACCCAAGACGGCAGCACCCAAGATGACATAGCGCCAGCCCGCTAGCATCTGCTTTGAGTTAACAATATTTAGCATTCCCAATAAGAGCTGAATCACCGGAATCTGAAAGGCTAGCCCCGTGCTAAACAACAGCAGCAGCACAAACTCAAAATATCGCTCGATCGACCAAAGCTGCTCGACCACGCCTTCGCCATAGTTGACAAAGAAGTTGAGCGCCGCCGGAATCAGGGCAACGTAGGCAAACGCCAGCCCTGCAACAAACAAAATCGTCGAGCCAAAGACGATCGGAGCCAGCAGACGACGTTCGCGGCGAGTCAGACCGGGCACTACAAACTGCACAATTTGATACAGGATGAACGGACTCGCCACCAAGATGCCGCTGTATGCCGCCACCTTAATCGACACAAAGAAATACTCACCCGGCGCCAGCTGAAGGAACTTCGCACCTTTTGCAGGGACTTCCAAAAGCTCAACGATCGGATTGACAAAGATAAAGCAGATCACCACGCCCACCACGACTGCCGCCAGCCCATAGAAAATTCGCAGCCGCAGCTCTTCAAGATGGTCGAATAGCGACATTTCTGCCTCATCGGGCAGATCGTCGTCGGGATCACCATAGCGATCGCCGATCGCCTCGACGGCCATATCAGTGGCTAAAGCAGCCTCAGCAGAAATTTCCAGGTCGGAAGAAGCAGTCATAGACAATTAATCTGAGGGTTGGCAATCCTGTAGCACTCTCATATTAGCCTAGCGTTTTCAGAGCCATAAACTCCGATCGCGCTAACGTTCTGCATGTTCTAATTGCAGCTCTTGAATTAAAGTCTCTAGTTCAGATTGGTTGGCTTTGTAGATCTGACCGCAAAACTCGCAGATGGCTTCAGCCTCCCCCTCTTTATCAATGATATCGATTAGTTCGTCTTTGCCCAAAATTTTGAGGGCGCCGAGGACGCGATCGAACGAGCAGCCGCAGTGAAACCGTACCATCTGAGTTTCTGGAAAGATCTCCAGACCCATATCTCCCACCAAATCCTCAAAGATTTGCGGCAAAGACTTTCCGGCTTGCAGCAGCGGCGTGAAGCCCGACAGCGCTGCGATGCGAGATTCCAGCTTTTCCACAAGCGCCTCATCTCTGGCGGCTTTGGGCAGTACCTGCACCAGTAATCCTCCTGCCGCCGACACGCCTGTTGCCCCCACAAACACGCCCACAATCAGCGCTGAAGGCGTTTGCTCAGAACTCACCAGGTAATGGGTGATATCGTCACCAATTTCCCCAGAAACCAGCTCTACGGTGCTGGAATAGGGGTAGCCATAGCCAACGTCCCGCACCACGTACAAGAATCCCTGACTGCCCACGGCACCACCCACGTCAAGTTTGCCCTTCTCGTTAGGAGGCAGCTCTACTTTGGGATTGCCGACATAGCCGCGCACCGTGCCGTCTAATCCGGCATCCACGAGAATCCCTTCTAGAGGCCCATTGCCCCGCACACGGAGGTTGACCCGCGATTCAGCTCGCTTCATGCTAGAAACCAGCAACAGCCCTGCTGACATCGTTCTGCCTAAAGCCGCCGTTGCCACGTAGGAAAGCTGGTGTCGCTGTCTGGCCTCTTCGGTGAGGCGAGTGGTAATGACTCCAACGATGCGAATGCCCCCCTCGGCGGCTGTCGCCCGAACCAATTGATCTGCCATGAAAATCCCGTACACTTCTTAACAGTTTCTTCTTTTATTCTAGAGGGAGTGGCAGCGTACTTTTGGGAGGCGATCGCATGGATCAGTATTACAAGCCGGAACATTTGGCTCAGTTTGCTCAGGTCAGCCAGGGTAATCCTGAGCTAGCCGAAAAGTTTTTTGCCTACTATGGAGCTGTGTTTGCCGAAGGAGCACTCTCTGTGCGCGAAAAAGCCCTGATTGCCCTGGCGGTTTCCCATACGGTGCAATGTCCTTACTGCATTGATGCCTACAGTACAGAATGCTTGAAGCAGGGATCTGACCTGGAGGAAATGACGGAGGCTATTCATGTGGCAACTGCAATTCGGGGCGGTGCCTCGCTGGTGCATGGGGTGCAGATGCTGGAGCATGTTAAACAGTTGACAATGTAGCTGCTGTCCTTTGTCCTAACAGCCAAGACAGTTGCTAAATAACCCACAACCCTGTAGCTGAAACTGTAGGGCTGCGGTCAAGATTCCGCCAAAATTTCTTCGTTCAGTTTGCTGAGCTTGGTGGCAAGGTAGGTTTTGATTGCATTAAGCTGCTGTGTTTTCTCAACAATTTCTTCAATCTTGCGCTCCATGATCGCAACTTGATTGCGTTTAGACAGGGTACCGTCTCCCCACTCATCAAGCAGCTGTTTGATTTCGCTGAGCCTAAACCCCAATCCTTTGCCTTGAGCGATCATCAGAAGGCGTTCTACCGTTTCTTGGCTGTACTCCCGGTATAGTCTTGTTCCTGCTCGTCGATCGCTGGCAACAATAAGTCCTATCTTTTCGTAAAAACGAATCGTGTCCTTCGACAATCCTGTTTTCTTGGACAGTTCACCAATCAACATAACAGTAACCCAAATCTTCCAGAAGCCCCTTGACTGTGGAGTATACTCCATAGTTTACTCTGCTTGGTATAGCGCTACGAGAACGAGTTAGGACATTATTGTAGAGGTAGAGAAGCGTTCAAATACGACTATGCCTGCTCCTTACAGTTACGACCTGCGCCAAAAAGCAATCGAAGCCGTTAAAGGCGGT
>JAHHHD010000064.1 GCA_019359505.1 Drouetiella hepatica Uher 2000/2452
GGCATCTAAGCGAATTTGTTGGGTATCTGGCAGAAAATGTCGAAGGAATTCCAAGTCCTCTGAAATCCTAAACGAGGGATATCTTGATCATGCCGTAAGATCACCAAAAGTTGGGAAGAGCCCATCTAATTTGTCATTTTTCTGGAAAGCGACACTTAACTTGTCACTGGTCAGAGAGTCCTTATAGAGCGTAATTAACCTTTCAAATGCTTGAAAGCCTTATCATAGAAGGGAATAACTCGACGACACTAATTTGTCTCGACGACATTTAATTAGTCACTGTACAAGTCTTGTGTACAGCGAGTTATGTACAGCGAGTCATTCAATCTCACCCGCTTGTAGGATTGCTTCGTAACGGCTTCAGAGAGATAATCCAGGGCAGAATGCTGCAAAGTCTGCGCCAGGGTCACTTTAGCTCTCTGGAGATGAAAATCAATAGCAGTGAACTTCTCAAGCCTTTTTCTCTGGATACCTTTCTCAAACAGCTACAGAGCCTGAATTGTTCATCTCATGGCTTTTCTGTACTATAAGCTTGGGCATTGGTATTTCATAAATGGCGAAAACTAATCGTCCTTCCAGGCTGAGGAGCAGCGCATATCCTACAAAACATTGAGATTAAACCCAACGAAAACTTGGTGTCAGACGGCATTCCGCCCATTTCTGCCACGCTTGCCGCGACCGTCGATCGCTACACCGAGTTTCGCTCTGCCAGTTTGGCAAGCTGGCATCCGATCGATCGCCAAATGCTGATCTTCACTCGCTTTGGAGACACCGCTCAGGTGCATCAGGTCAAGTTTCCGCTGGGCAGCCGAAAACAGCTCACCTTCTTTTCAGAACGCGTCTCTGGAGCCACCTATCAGCCGACTCACGGCGATTATTTTGTCTTTGCCAAAGATATTGGCGGCAATGAGTTTAGCCAGAACTATCGCTACGATCTGACAACGGGGCAAATGACGCTGCTCACGGATGGTCATTCAAAAAATAGTCGCGGCATCTGGGCAAATGCTGGCACACAGATGGTCTACACCTCCACCCGCCGCACTGGCAAAGATACGGATCTGTATCTCATTAATCCGTTGCATCCGGACAGCGATCGCCTTCTCTGCACAGTCGAGGGAGGTGGCTGGTTCCCGCTAGACTGGGCAACCACCGATCAGCAAATTGTGGTGAGTGAATATATCTCCATCACTGAATCCTACCTTTGGATCGTGGATGTTCGATCGGGAGATAAAACCCTGTTAACGCCCAGAACAGAGGAGACAGTGTCCTACCAGGCGGCTGTGTTCGACAAATCAGGTCAGGGGCTGTACGTGGTATGCGATCGGGACTCCGAGTTCCTGCGTCTGGCTTACTTCAATCTGAGCACCCAAGAGTACACCTATCTAACCCAGGATATTCCCTGGGATATTGAACAACTGCGGCTTTCCCACGATGGTCGCATCTTGGCATTTACCGCCAACGAAGACGGAGCCAGCATTCTACATCTATTGGATACTGCAACGAGGCAAGAGCTGCCTTTGCCTGCCTTACCCGTGGGTCAAGTTTACGGACTCAACTGGCACAAGAACAATCAAGACCTGGGATTTACCCTAATATCGGCTCGCTCCAGTGCTGACGTTTATGCGCTCAATGTCATGACGGGCATGGTAGAGAGGTGGACAGAAAGTGAAACAGGAGGACTTAACACCGACACTTTTTCTGAGCCAGAGCTAGTGCAGTGGCAAAGCTTTGACGAGCGCGTGATTTCGGGCTTTCTCTATCTGCCTCCCGCTCGATTCAGCGGCAAGCGCCCGGTTGTGATCAATATTCATGGTGGACCCGAAGGACAGTCTCGCCCTTCCTTCTTGGGACGCAGCAACTTCTATTTAAATGAACTAGGGGTAGCCTTGCTGTTTCCCAACGTTCGTGGCTCTTCGGGCTATGGCAAGACGTTTTTGAAACTTGACAATGGCTATCTGCGAGAGGATTCCGTTAAAGATATTGGTGCATTGCTGGATTGGATAGCAACTTGTCCTGAATTAGATAGCGATCGCATTTTAGTCACAGGCGGCAGCTACGGAGGCTACATGTCACTGGCGGTAGCCACCCATTACAGCGATCGGATTCGAGCCTCCATTGATATTGTCGGAATCTCCAACTTTGTTACGTTTCTAGAGAAGACCGAAAGCTATCGGCGCGATTTACGGCGAGTGGAGTATGGTGATGAGCGCGATCCAGAGATGCGATCGTTTCTGCTGAGGATTTCTCCGCTCAACAATGCTGCCCAGATCCAAAAGCCACTCTTTGTGATTCATGGAGCCAATGATCCAAGAGTGCCGCTCAATGAAGCTGAGCAAATTGTCACCACTGTGCGGCAGAACCAGGTTCCGGTTTGGTATCTGGTGGCAAAAGATGAGGGGCATGGATTTTCCAAAAAGAAGAACGTAGACTTCCAGTTCTATGCCACAGTCATGTTCCTCCAAACGTTCCTGCTGAATCAATTAGGGCAATGACTTATTTACCGCAACGGAGTACCCGTATCCTTCCTCTGTTGGAGAACCCAATCTGATGATCATCGTCCACCACTTGAACAACTCCCGCTCTCAGCGCGTGCTTTGGCTGCTGGAAGAACTCGGCTTAGAGTACGAGGTGAAGTGCTATGAGCATGACCCAAAAACCATGCTGGCTCCTGCATCGCTCCGTCAGGTTCATCCGCTCGGCAAGTCACCCGTGATTACAGATGGCGATCTGGTTTTGGCAGAGTCGGGTGCCATTGTGGAATATCTGGTCGATCGCTATGGGCAAGGACACCTTGCACCTCCACCCGGAACGCCAGAGCGGCTGCGCTATACCTACTGGCTACATTATGCAGAAGGGTCTGCCATGCCCCCACTGCTGTTGAAGCTGGTGTTCGATCGCCTTGAGCAGGAACCCATGCTATTTTTCGTGCGCCCCATTGCCCGCGCCATATCCGGCAGCGTCAAAAGCTCATTCATTGCCCCTCAGATTACTCAGCATTTAGATTATCTAGAGGCAGAGCTTGGAAAAGCCCTCTGGTTCGTGGGCGATGAGTTTACCGCAGCAGATATTCAGATGAGCTTCCCGCTGGAAGCCGCTGCGATGCGGGCAGGTTTAGATGCCAGCCGACCCAAACTGATGGCGTTTCTCGATCGCATTCACAGCCGTCCAGCCTATCAAAAAGCATTGGAGCGGGGCGGCTTGTATGAGCTTCTGAGTTGAACTTGGCTGGTGTCTGCTGTCGGGAGCGATCGTCAGTTGATCCCGACAGCGGTTCTTAGATCTACACAGTGGCTCTCAGTGCATGTAAGCCCACTTGGTTGCCCTCGGTATCGAGCACAATACCAATGAACCCAGGATCGCCGATATCCGTTTTCGGCATCAAGACTTTGCCCCCCTGAGACTCGACCCGCTCTAATGCTTGCTCTAGGTGAGGAACATCTCCTAGATTCAGATAGATTAAGGTACCCGAAGTAGAAGGTGTAAGTCTTTGGCTCTGGACAATGGCTCCACCCGCGCCTGTCTCACTAGCGGGAAAGAACGCCTGCGGCTCTCCCATGAATTCCCCTTTTTCAATCTCCACCCCCAGCAGAGCGCTGTAAAAACTGACGGCGCGATCGAAGTCAGTCGCCGGGATTTCAAACCAATTGATTGCATTTTGCATACTCATCTCCAGAATGAAGCAACCCAGTTATAGTACATTAGTTCTATTAAAGAGTAATGTATTCTAGCCATCATAGTGATATCGATTTAAACGAATTTGTGGGCACATCGAACCTCAGAAGGGGCTTGGCATTGCCAAGCCCGTACCGGGATCTGTCGTGGTTCCAATTCAAATTGGTATGAGAAATGCGATCGCTCAGTTTTGAACTTCTAAAGTTGTGAATGCGTGAGCAGAATAGCCTTTGCAGCTACTCGGCACTAGGTGCAATCATCCTATGCCTGAACTTGATTCACTTGCCATCTGTGCTGGAGGAAACCCGTTTATCATTCAACGAAACAACGCGATCCAATCGGATAACGGTGCCATCTTCTAATTTCACATAATCAGCGTGATTAGAAGCATACACATCCACAATCCGTCCTTCAATCTCGGCAGTAGCATTGGCTTCAGTCTGATAGACAATCCGGCAAGTCTGGCGCAGCGTGGCGATCGCTTCTAACTCATCGTGAAAGTCGCAGCTAACAGGCGTGTAGTTATCCATTGTTTTCTTGGGTGAAATTGTTATTTAACACTTTAGTGCTATCGATCGCCGCTCCAGTCAAAGCGGTCGTTGAAGTTGCTTCTACCAGGGCAACACTTCGCCATTGCTGTGCCAAAAGGTGCCTGTGTTGTCCAAAGTTAATTCATCGATTCGAGCTAGCAATCCTTTGACTGAGGTTTCTGGTGTGATGCCGCCCCTCGTGAAGTTTGTCATGCGAGTCTGCACCAAACCAGGATGCAGAATGGCGACACTCACGCCACGCGGTTTGAGATCATGAGCCAGGGACTTTCCTGCCATGGACAATGCCACCTTCGACATCCGGTAGCCGTAAGAGCTGCCAGAAGTATTATCGGCGATCGATCCCATGCGGCTGGTCATCAACACGACCTTTGCACCAACTCTGAAGCGAGGCAGCAGCGTATGGGTCACTCTCAATGCGCCCAAGGCATTCACCTCAAATTGTTCTCGAATGCTGTCAAAGTCGAGGTGTTCCAATGTCACCTGCTTGAGGATTCCGGCATTGTTGATCAGAACATCGATCCCCGTCTCTCCCAGGCACTCTGCTAAATCTTCAACAGAAGCATCAGAGGTAATATCAATGCCCTCCTCAACCTGCACGCCCAACGCTTTCAAAGCATCATCCGCTGTCCGACAAACTGCAATGACGGTTTCTCCACGCGCCTGAAGCTGACGGCAGAACTCATAACCAATCCCACGATTTGCGCCTGTGATTAAATAGGTTGCCATCAATCTCAATCCTCCTGTCTGAATGTTATGCGACGCTTGCGGGCACTGGTGATGACTGACGAATTTCCACTTTAGAATGAGTCGGAGTGGACGGCGATCGCACTACAGTAAAAAGGCTACCGCAAGTTTGAGCTATGCAGAGATTAGTCGCGATCGGCAGTGTTTTACTTCTTTCTTCAGCCTGTTCCAATCCTCAAACTATTCCTATGAGCAATGATTTCTTGAATACCTCAGTACCACTTGCCGCATCTGTAATTAACAGTGTGGCAACTTCTACTCAGCCAGACGTGACTTTCAACCTGAGTGACGAGCAGTGGCAGCATCGAATCTTGCTCATTTTTGCCCCATCTGAGCAATCTCCGCTCTACCAGAAACAGCAGCAGGCATGGCAATCTCGCAGCGAGGGTATGCAAGAACGCGACCTTAAACTCGTAGAAGTGTTGGCAACCGGAGCCAGTCAAGTGAATGGACAGCCCATGTCGGCTGCCTCTGCCGATCGCTTGAGGGATCAGTTTGGCGTTGCTCCGCAAGACTTTGCCGTAATTTTAGTGGGCAAAGATGGGACTGAAAAGCAGCGATTTTCTCAGCCAGTTGACCTGAGCGATATTTTCAGCACGATCGACGCAATGCCCATGCGTCAGCAAGAAATGCGATGAGCGTCTGCTGAAATGTGAACTGGAATCAAGCCCGGTGTTGTGCCTATCCCACTACAGAAGCCGCTTAGTTAATTAAGATATAGCCCTGTAATTTCACGCAAACCTTATAGACATAGCAACCGCCAAGGCGGTTAAGACGGGGGCATTTAGGGTGGGGCGCTTCGCGCCCCGCCCTAAATGTCCTGAGCAAATTGGCGATGATTACAGAGAAATGAGCAGCCCCCACCCAAATCCCCTTCCCAAAACGGGAAAGGGATCTGGGCGAGGGCGGATTTTGACGCTCATCCTTTAAGTGAGCAGCGTCGTCTAAACTCCAAAAGATTCAGCCGTTAAGACTTCTTAAACTTCGATCCACCTGCATACTGCGCCTTGCTGCCCAACTCTTCCTCAATCCGCAAGAGCTGGTTGTACTTCGACAGGCGCTCACCTCGGCAGGGCGCACCTGTCTTGATCTGTCCGGCTGCGGTGGCAACTGCCAGATCAGCAATAAAGTCATCCGGGGTTTCCCCAGAGCGATGGCTGATCATATAGGTGTAGCCGTTGTCTCGCGAGATGCTGATGGCTGCCAGCGTTTCGGTAATGGAGCCAATCTGGTTGACCTTGATCAGCGTACTGTTGCCCACCCCAGCCGCGATCGCCTCTTTAATAATCTTAGGATTGGTGACAAAAGCATCGTCCCCCACGAGCTGAATCTTTCCACCCAATTTCTGCGTTAGCAGCTTCCAGCCGTCCCAATCCTGCTCCGACAGCCCATCCTCGATCGAAATAATCGGGTACTGATCCACCCAGCTTGCCCACATCTCCACCATTTCTGCGGCGGTCTTACTGCTGCCGTCCGATTTGGAGAACACATACTTGCCATCTTGGTATAGCTCGGTAGTTGCTGGATCAAGGGCGATCGCCACATCTTCACCCGGCTTCAAGCCGACTTTCTCCACCGCCTGCAAAATCAGCTCCACGGCTTCTACGTTAGATTTGAGGTCAGGCGCAAAGCCACCCTCATCACCAATTCCTGTGCTGTAACCGTTCTTTTTCAGGATGGACTTGAGCGCATGGTAAGTCTCTGCGCCCATCTCTAGAGCCAACCGAAAGGTAGCAGCCCCGATCGGCACCATCATAAATTCCTGGAAGTCCACGCTGCTGTCAGCATGGGCACCGCCATTCAGAACATTGAAGCAAGGGGCGGGTAGCAGAATGGCGCTTTCGCCTCCTAGATATTTGTAGAGCGGTAAGCCCGCCGATTCAGCCGCAGCCCGCGCCACCGCCATTGACACGCCCAAGATCGAGTTTGCCCCCAGGTTGGACTTATACTCTGTGCCGTCTAGCTCCAGCATCTTGCCATCGATCGCCGCCTGATCTGCTGCATCGGCTCCTTTGAGCGCCTGAGCCAGGGTTTCATTCACATGGGCAACGGCCTTCAAAACTCCCTTGCCTCCATAGCGCTTTTCTCCGTCCCGTAGCTCCAGCGCTTCCCGGCTCCCCGTTGAGGCTCCCGAAGGCACTGCGGCTCTGCCTTTGCTACCGTCTTCCAGCGCAACGTCCACTTCTACCGTGGGGTTGCCGCGAGAGTCGAGAATTTCTCTGCCATGAATGGATGCGATCGCCACCATAGAATTAATTCCTTAAATTAGGGTACCTATCCACTAATAGATTGAACCAGAAGAAGCCACTGGTTTCCGATCGCTTCGGACTCTTTTAATCTATGGCGCTTAATTTATCATCATCGGACGAGGCAAACTCAATCAGATCTCTAAAAAATAGAGAATGCACCCAGAAATAGCACTTAGCTTTAGACTGCTAAAACTCGAAGCCGACGATAATCGGCGTTTTAGGAGTCTTTTGCAGTTGATGATTTGCTGAATTTGATGGCACCCATGGCACCTCAACCTGAACCAATCTAGGTAACTGTGGCTGAACTATAAAGACAATCAGGCAGACTTCCTACCGTTCCGAGACTTTAGTTTCTTATTTTCAACCCTAACTTGAGGCAAGTCTTTTCTGTCTTTCTGAAAATAGCAGATTTCAACAAGCGTTGGCCATATTTCCAAAGCAGCATGAAACTGGCTAACTACGTCATCCACAATCCTGGAAACATTCTGCTGGAAAAAATCTGGTTCAAATCCATAAAACACTCTCGATATATTTTCAGCAAATAGCTGAAGAGATTGCTTGCGGTCTTCATCCTGTGTAGCATTTGCTGCTTTCACAACCTGCTGATGGATAGCAGAAATCTTTTGCAGAATTTCTTCCGAATCTTGTAAAGTGACTTCACCCATGTAGCCAAACTGAATTCCCAGATCATCTAAACAGTAGATACTATCCTTAATCTTTCGCTTAAGTAAGTTAGAGATTTCCTCGTTGAAAATCTCGCTCACTAACGGATTCCGCATGTAGTTGTTTCTAACATGATTTTGCACAGCGTCAACATGCGCTGCCGCAATACCCTCTTGCTGAATCCAAAGCCTATAGATGTAGTCCTCAAACCTTAGCCTTGTGGGAAAGAAGGGTGGTAAGCCAAGCTGATTGTCATAGCCAGCTACGCCACAGTCCATCCGCCAGTTTTTGTTAGTCACTACGGGTCGAAAATTGACAAGGACATACACCTCGTTCAGTTCATCTGGACTCAGTTGACTCTCGTTATTGAGGTACATGTGAACAAAGTCTAGCGTGTCAATGTCATTAGTTCCTGTCCGAAAGGTTTGAGCCATTTTCACGACAGCATTCTCTGAAATTTCTCCCTGCTGTAGCAAGAGAGAGTTCTCTCGAAAATAGCCCTGTGTTGTGTTGGTTTCTAAATCCATCGTTGTATCCACAACAAGTTCCCCAATTTCAAAGTTATCGGGGACTTGACTGACCTGTTGACCCAGAACATCCTCAAAGGCGGTCAACAAGTCAAAAGACCGATGGACAAAACCACTCTCACAAGACTTGAACAGCCTACCTCGGCAGACTTCGTCCGATGATAAAGATTCTGGACTCGTTTCAATCAAGGCATCGGGTCGCATATCATCATCTGAACTCACCATTAAATGTCCAAGCGTATACATCAAAGTGAAGTTGCGGTTGCCACCATAGCTAGGACGAAACAGGTTCCTAACGAGCGATTCAAGCTTGCGATCGCGTAATCTTTCATTTAGAAGGGTAATAAATTGCTCTTTCTCGCGCGGTCCCACATAGAACACGTCGTTGACCGTCTTGGTTTGTTCTAGAAGCGGGTAATACTTCTCATGATTGGCAAGGCTTGAATCATCAAAAACCATGATCTTTGGAGCATGTCCATTTGCCCAAAAGTTGTCATCATACTTTTCGATCGTTTCTGCGACATCTCTAAGACGATAGGTCGGGATAACAAAAATTGTCTCTTTAGTCTTCACGTTGCTTTCAACTCTATGGAATTAGATATGGAATTAGATGAATGAGAACCGACTTGCTGAGCTGAGGGCAGCCCAAAAAAATTAAGGAGACTCAGCGTCTGCCCTGTAACGACATCTTTCGTGGTTGGATCTGACTGAGCGATCGTCTGCTTAGTCTCCTGTTCGCTATTATGAGGTGCAGCCCACTGGGAGGTCACAACTTCAACCTTATGGACTCGCAGCAGCCCGCAATATTTGTACTCAATGCCGCGCCATTTACCAATTTTTTGCTTAATTTGAGGAATCAATAAAGTGTGCACTCCCGCATCTAACCAAGCTTTTTGCAGCAAGATAGGCGCATTAATGACCACGATCGATTCAGTTGGAATAAGATGACAAGCTTTGATGGTATTTTCACCACTGAACACAGTCTCAGTGAAAGCAATTTGAGCGCCTTGGCGATGAATATCTTTAACTCCGCCTTTAAAGTGAGCTGTGATTGTGCCATCTAAGTCATCAATCATCTGAGGATCAGGCTCACGACTCGAAAGAAAATAGATCTCAGCTTTACTACTTCGACTGGGTTCTGATTCTAAAGGCATATTTCTAACTTGTAACCCCGTAGCTTGTAATTCTGTACCCTGTAATGCTGCAAGATGAAGTGGGATAAATTGGCATTTGAAGCCACCTAGATTTGGCAGTCTTGTAGCGTGTATCGAACAAGATGAGTCTTCCTTAAAGCCACTTTGAGGGCTGGGATCAGAGTCGGATTAAGCGCGATTGCCAAAACATGATCTCCGCAATGAACTCTAGGTTGAGCACTGGCTAAAATAACCTCACCTCCTCGCACTAAGCCCAATACAACGCAGAACTCAGGAATTGCGATGTCACTTAAGGCGATACCACAAAAATAGCTACTGAAGGTGATTGTAACTTCAACCAAATTTGACTCGTTAAAATTTCGATGCTTGAACATAATTAACCGTTTCCGTCCTTTTGGAAATCATGTTTCTATTATCCAACTTCACAAGCGATAGGGAATATAGATCTTGATATATCAATGCGGTATAGTTTTGAACTAAACGTTTATAAACGCTCCCTAATTTTTATATATTGTGTTTAGCCTTTGTTTATACCTATCTATACCTTGCCATTCTTGAGAGTCTATTAGATTATTAGAAACTGTGAATCCATGAGATGACGCAGGACAATGCTCAAAATTTCCCACAAACATTTCTTGAGAATCCCTGCCCCAAGTAGATTTCAGTTTTTCTAAAGTGAAAAATTCCATCTTGATTGAGATTGAAGATACTAATCAGCAAGAGTCTGGATTGCGCATTCTAATATCTAATCAGTTTCCTTCATCTGAAGATCGTTTAGAGCAGTCTGTTCTAATAGATGCTGAGCGGGTTAGAACAGCAGAAAATTACGCACGATCGCCTGTTGACGCAGCACCTCTCACGGCAATATTACTGGCTTGCCTTTGCTTCACATCTATTTTTGGGGTTGTGGTTCTTACCGCTTCTGCATTTTGTAGGAATGAAGAGAAAGAGGGCAAAATAAGAGTGGCTGATCCCTTTGAACTTCCCTGTCAAACTTGTCGATTCTTCAGTAGAAATCAGCATCTTCGTTGTGCGGTACATCCTTCTATAGTTCTGACTGAACAAGCGCTCAATTGTCCTGACTACTGTCCCCAGTAAAGGCTCTTTTCCGATCGTAGGCATTGTTTAATCTGGGTAAGGATTTTTTTGCAAGGAGCGCTAAAATAGCGAGAATCAGTAGTTCTCCTTTGTAGTGTTTTAAGCCTGAGAATCCAGAAACCATCAGGGCAAGTCCTAATGACTCCGAACCTGCGGCGCTTAGTACGCTGCCTAGTGCTAGGAGGCTTAGGCTCTACAGCAAGACGCAGACGTAAAGCAACTGCTAAATAATTTGAAGGAGAGACATTGCTCAATCAGGGCTGGACTTATCGAGAACAGGTCGATCGCTCTGGTGCAGGGCTAACCCTTCTGGCGTACTATAGCCAGCGATACCCTCACTCTAGTCCCGAAGAGTGGCAGGACAGAATTTCGGCAGGACAGGTTTTGCTCGATGACCGTCCTGCCGCACCTAATACAATTCTGCGTCCCGGACAGCGGCTGACCTATCAGCGTCCGCCCTGGGAAGAGCCAGAGGTGCCCCTCTCCTTCGAGGTGCTTTACGAAGACCTAGATTTGCTGATCGTGGCTAAGCCTTCCGGACTGCCCGTGCTGCCAGGAGGCGGTTTTCTGGAACATACCCTGCTGCGACAGCTACAGCGGCAGTATCCCGCAGACCAATATCCCGCAGACCAGTATCTCGCAGACCAGTATCCCGGCACGCCTGTACCGATTCATCGCTTGGGTCGCGGCACGTCTGGACTGATGCTGATGGCGCGATCGCCCCTTGCCAAGTCTCATCTGAGCCAGCAAATGCGCGATCGTCAGATCCAGAAAACCTACCGGGCGCTGGTAGGCAGAGGCTTTCCCGATCGGCTGATCGTGACGGATGCGATCGGCAAGGTTCCCCATCCGGTTCTGGGCTACATTTATGCTGCAACGCCTGACGGACAATTTGCCCAGAGCGAGTGCCGAGTTTTAAGGCGAAACGGCGACACCACCCTTTTGGAAGTCACCATTCTCACCGGACGACCCCACCAAATTCGGATTCATCTAGCGGCGGCAGGCTATCCGCTCCTGGGCGATCCGCTGTACGGAGTTGGCGGCTTGCCCTATCAGCCGGAAGCCGAAAAAGTTGCGGTTCCGGGAGATTGCGGCTACTACCTTCATGCCTATCATCTGGGTTTTCACCATCCTCGGACAGGTGAGGTGATGAGCGCGATTTGCCCCCCGCCCAGTCAGCTTTGCTGAAGCTTCAACGAATCGACTGCATTCCATCAAAGGCTCGAATCAGCTCATCGGCAACGTAGCTAATGGGGGCACGCGATCGCACCTTGATGTTGGCAACCAAGGTCATACCGGGCGTGAGGGTCAGCGGTTTTGCTCGGCTTGCTAGAAACTGCTGATCAATCTGCACCTCCACAGGAAAGACCGCTTGCCCTGCCGTTTGCTCATTTTTCACTGCCTCGTTACCAATTTGAGAAACGGTGCCCTTGACCGCTCCAAATTCTGTGAAGGGATAGGCATCAATCCGCACATCAACAGGCATCCCCTGGCGAATGTTGGCGATATCGATATTGGCGACCTGGACACGCGCCGTCAAATTCTCGCTAGGCACCACCTGAAGCAAGACCTGTCCAGGTTGGGCAACCATACCGGGCAGCTTAGGCCCCAAGTTAAACACAACGCCATCTGCGGGTGCATGAATATCCTGATCCTTCAAGTTGAGCTGAATCTGATTGAGCTGAGAAGAAACCTGAACCAACTGCCGCTGATTATTTTTGATCGTGGCATCAAATTCAGCATCTAGCGCCGCCAGCTGGCTCTGTAAATTCTGATAGTCTGCACTAATCTGCTGTCTAGTTTGTACCTGTGTCTGAATCTGGTTAAGCTGAAGCTGACTTCTTTGCAGATCGCCCTGGTTAGCTTGACTTTGCAGCGCATTCACCCCAACCACACGCTGCAAAAACTCTGTGCGAGAAATAGCGCCTTGCTCTAGCAGGGGCTGCAATTGACTCACCAATTTTTGCTCTACATCACGCTGAAACTCAGTCTGGGACAATTGCGATTCAGTAGAAGCGACCTGAGCCTGCAAACTTGAACCCTGAAGATCATTGATGGCAAGCCGATCCTGCACCTGCTGCTGAAACAGATTGTATCGCTGAAATTGCTCTGGACTGAGATTGCTAGGATCGCCCGAAATTTGCGCGACTAAGAGCGATCGCGTTTCCACTCGATTGATCAACTCTGGTGAAATATTGGCTCCACTTTGGATCAAGGCGCTAGCAGAAACACCCTGGGTTGCCTGCCGCAAAACCGCCATTTCGGTGAGAAACTGCTCTCGCTGCACAAGTAACGTCTGGAGCTGATTTTGAAGTTCTGCCTTATCGAGTTGCAGCAAGAGCTGTCCCTGCTTGACGCGCTGACCCTCGCGCACCGCCACCACCCTCACCACGCCGCCAATTTTAGACTGAACCGCCTGAGACTGCGACAATGGCTCTAGCTTGCCCTGAGCAGCAACCACCACATCGACCCGTGCCACCACAGACCAAGTTCCGGCAGCGGTGAGACCCAGCAAAATCACAAAAATCAGGCGTTTTGTCCAGGCAGCAGGCTGTGGCAGATTCAGTCCGCCCATATCCATATCTTGCTCTACTTTTTCGATCGCCGTTTGCCAGCTCAAGAGTTGCTTCAGACGCATAATTTCTCCAAAATAGATTGAGTGAGGTAAGCGATAAAATAGATGCGCGGCGTAAACAATTCCGCAAGAATTCTACAGGCGAGACTGCTGTGCATACAAACAGTAGTAAAGCTGACGACGCATCATTAGATCTTGGTGGGTACCCTGCTCTACTAAGATGCCAGACTCCATAAAGAGAATCCAATCTGCACTGGTCAGAGTATTGAGGCGATGCGTAATGAAGAATACCGTGCGATCGCTAAATTGACGCATTAGATTATCAAAAACGCGGCGTTCTGTTTCGTAGTCTAGGGCGCTAGTCGCCTCATCGAAGACCAGCAATCGCGGATCGGTGGCGACGGTACGGGCGATCGCAATTCTTTGGCGCTGTCCTCCAGAAAGGGTGCCGCCCCGTTCACCTACCTTTGTGCTGTAGCCTTGGGGAAGCTGCATGATGAAATCATGGGCATCGGCAATTCGAGCTGCCTCAATCACCGCATCGTCGGTCAAGTCGCCAAACAGGGCAATGTTGTCTCGAATCGTGCCTTCAAACAGCACTGCGTCTTGGGGCACATAGCCGATTTGCTGCCGCAGGGAATCCAGCTTTACCTTATTGACATCAAATCCGTCGATCGAGATACTGCCAGAGTTGGGCACATACAGCCGAGGCAGCAGCTTCATCAGCGTACTTTTCCCAGACCCGCTTTGACCCACGACCCCAACAAACGATCCTGGCGCAATATCGAGGCTGACGTTAGAAAGCTGCTGCTGTCCGGGAGCAAACCCAAAGG
The DNA here is from genome assembly GCA_019359505.1 of Drouetiella hepatica Uher 2000/2452. Lineage (GTDB taxonomy): Bacteria > Cyanobacteriota > Cyanobacteriia > Elainellales > Elainellaceae > Drouetiella > Drouetiella hepatica. The sequence continues at coordinate 14,067 of JAHHHD010000064.1, forward strand.
TAACCTCGCTATACTGGACGCGCCCCTGAATCTGCGGCATTTGCACATCGGCACCCTCCGGCAATTCCTCAGCCGTTGCGTCGGCAATATCTGCCAATAGCTCCATTGAAAGTGAGGCTTCCTGGAAGCGTTGCCATAGCCCCGCCAGCCGAATCATCGGGCCAGTCACATATCCCGCAAGAATCCGAAAGGCAATTAGCCCACCTAAAGACAGCTTTCCTTCTAGAACCAAACTTGCGCCGACCCACAGCACCAAAAAGCTGCTGGTGGTATTGAGGAATTGATTGAACGAGGCAAAGATTGTGCTGACGGTTGCTGTGGTAAAACCGCTGCCGAGATAGTTGACATAGCGATCGCGCCAAGTCGCCTCCACCAAAGACTCCATGTTCTGAGCCTTGACGGTGAACATACCGCTGAGAACTTCCACTAGATAAGACTGCACCTTAGCCCCATGATCGGCTTTGACCCGAATCAGCCTTTTTTGAATAGCGGCAACCGCCAAGGTTGAGAGAACGATAATAGGAACGGTTAAGAGAACGCAGATGGTCAAAGTCTGGCTGTACAAAAGCATCACGCCAATATACATAATGGAAAATAAAACATCTAAAACGCCCGTTAGTGCTGTCCCCGTTAAAAACTGACGTACGTTCTCTAGCTCAGAGAGACGTGAGGACAATTCTCCAACCGGGCGCTTATCAAAAAAACTAAGAGGAAGATGCAGTAAATGGCGAATGATCTCGATACTTAAACGGAGATCTAGCCGAGTTGTCGTGCTGGCAAATAAATACATGCGCAGAATGGTCAGCACTCCTTCTAAAAACGCAAATAAGATCAGCAGCATTCCAAACATCGGCACCACCCCGATATTGGCGTTGATAATCACCTTATCAATCACCTGCTGTACTAGAAGTGGATTTGCCAGACCCAAGACCTGAATAAACACAGAGGCAATCAAGACCTGAGATAAAATACCGCCCTGTGCCGTCAGCGTCGGGATAAACCAGCTAAATCCAAATCGTTTTGTGGGGGTGCGGGGCAGACGCTCCAGGATGACTGCCTCACAGGTGGCAGTCGGGCTACTCAGCGAGGCAGGGCTATCGGGGATCAAGCGTGAGGCAATCTGGTCAGGCGATAGCTGCAATAGCCCCGTGCGAGGCGACCCGATCACCGCCCCTTTTGCCGTCACCTCATAAACGACCGTCAAAATATCCTGGCAGCGGACGATCGCCGGAAGCTTGAGCCGATTTAATCCGCCGATAGTGGGCGTAAAGTGAACAATCTGAGCATTTAGCCCGACAGCTTGACCCACCCGCACGCACAGATCCAGCGGTTCAAACTGCTCGATCGATCGCTGCTTCAGCAATTTACGTAAGCTATCTGGGCGGTAGGGCACCTGTAAAAACTCACAGACCATGCCAAAACAGGCGATCGCATCTTCTACCCGGTCAGGAGAGGGCGATCGACGAATCGGATAACTTTGCGTCCGCGGCAGCTCTTTAGTGGGGACACGACTCATTGCGCTATGCTTTGCGTCCGCGACCTTCATAGCGCTACTCAATGCACCGCTGAGCGCCGTGGTGGGAGTCAATGCAGAAGTATGGGAGTCTTTAGGGCTATTAGGTCGTGCATCCGGTCGCGTGTCGGTATGGACGACAATTGGAGGCTGGCTTGAGCCTGAATTTGAGCCCGAATTTGAGCCTGAATTTGAGCCTGAATTTGAGCCTGAATCTGAGCCTGGAAGCAGCCGTGACTCATCGATCTCGTCGGTTGGAATCGCGCCGCTCAAGAGTGCCGAAGCCAAAAAGCTGCGCTCAATGCCGAGTAAGCGAACCGGAAAAAGAGAAGGCTGGATTTGTTGGAGCTGATGGGGGCTATTGACAGGTGTGCCGATCGCCATATTGATGGGCGCACCACCGCTCACCAACCAAACTTGGTCAGCAGAAGAAGGGGCAAAAAATCGATCGGGCTGATTGGGATACCAGGACTGCACGATGGCAAGCTGCTCTTGCTCGATATACTGCACCACATCTTTGAGGTTGACGCCTGAGAACCGAGACGGCATCGACGACAAAAAGCAGGACAGCGTATCAAATAATTCCGCAAGGCTAACCCGCTCCATCAAAGTCGGCATCAAGTGCTGGAGTGCCAAAGATTCAAACACGTCCGCAGGCATTGCCACCGTCAAGATTTCCTCTTCTTCTCCCAAGACGGCACGAGCAGAGCCGCCCGCTACCCGTCGCAGCAAGCCATCCCAGCCGACGACAGCGCCTTTGCCAACGATCGCCAAAGTCGGACTTTGATAGGACATTGCCCCCAGAATTCTCACCTGTCCCTGCACGATGCAGTGAACGGCTAGGGGCAGCTCCGTGGGCTGATAGAGAAATTGTCCGGCTCGAAAGGAACAAAGCTGTAGCTTCCGAGCGACCTGCTTGCGCATGGCAGTGGGAACGGCATTGAATGGCCAGGCATCAAAGAAACTGCGAAGAAATAGCGTAATCTGGGCATCAATCTCAGCCATAGTTTTTCACTTCCTTCGAGAAGGGACTATCAATTAGGGAAATATATTTATTGGGATCACGTTTAGGATCACGTTAGGGAAGCCACGGGAGCCGATTGTGCAGTTTCGGCCTGTATGGCGATCGCCCCCGGCGTAGAGGTGACGGCCTGAATCTGAGACTGAAGCCAGCGGGTATATAAACGATTCACCAAGCTGCTACGGGTTGCCTCAGTGAGTCGGGCGCTAATCAAATGCTCTAGCCGCACAATCCAGAAGCGATCGCCGACGGGCATGGGACCATAGATGGCTTTGGGCGCGCCGCTGCGAAACAGCATGGCGACATCGGCAGGTAGGGTAGACATAGCAACTGGGCCAACCCATCCGCCTGCAACGCGCTCGCTGCCTAAGGAATGCGCCTGAGCCAGTTTCTCAAAGCTTGCGCCATCATCTCGAAGCTGAAAATAAATCTCTTGCGCCAGCAGCAAATCAGTCATTTGAATCAGCGAATATTCCACCTGATCGAAGTCCAGCTTGTTGCGCAAGAACTCTGACTCTATCTGATTGGCAAAACCCATCTCCTTAAATTTTTCAATGCGCAAATCCCGCAGCATCACGGCGCTAAAGTATTCGGGCGTCACGCTTTTTTGCTGACACCACTGCGCCAAAAAACCGTGAAAATCTTCGGGTATCGCCACATCTGTAGGCCCAACTAAAGCGTGAAACACCTCCTGCTCAGACAAAGAAATTTCCTCAACCACTTTGTCTAGCACCACCTGACCCACCAGCGTTTCCAGCAGCTTATACTGCACCAAAGCCGAAACCACCTGATCGCTGCTAAATAGGCGATCGCCAATTTTCAGAATACCCATAACTGTGTTCCAAGATTGCGAACTAGCAAGCTTTTGTGAGCAATAGACAACGGATATAGCAACCGCCAAGGCGGTTAGGACGGAGCAAGCTAGCGACAGCTATATAACTTGAGCAGACCTCTCTCAGCAGATACCCTTGAGCAGACACTAAAACCTTCTAAAACCAGTAGGGCACCCAAACCGTTCGGGCTTAACCTATCTATTTATAGCCTATTACATCCGCGTTATCCATTAATTAGAACTCGATCGCGATTTAGAATTCTAATTAATCAGAAAAACTGCTTTTTCCCATTGACGATGGGTGAAGTTTAGATATAATGGGCAGAGTGCCGCGCTCAAAAAGATGCGCAAGTGCCAAACCAAGACTTCATTTAGCTCAGCTATTCTATTTGCTCAATTAGCCAACTCAAAGGCTTGACTGAGTTGAGTTTCACAGAGTCAAATTTCACTGAGTCGATCTGTATCGCTGTCCTCAAATCCATATTTCTTAAAGCGATCGCTCGAATCGATCGCGCCGTGTGAATGCTAACATTCACATGGCACAGATTTGAGTCTAGTTTTGCGATCGGTTCATTCACCCGATTTGAACTCGAAGCTGTCACCTTTTCATGTCAAGTAGCGCGATCGAGCGGATGATGCTTGAGTCATTTCTTCTTGAGTTTGTGACTCGTACTCAGATTTACCTCTGCAATTAAACTAATCACCAGGAGACAACTATGAGCCTTACCACACAAAAAGGGCTGGACGCACTTTTGGCTTTGCTACAGAACAACCAGGTCAGGCGATCTAGCGGCCGCCAAAGATTTGTTGGTTTTGCAGGCAGCGACGTTTTTTCTGGAGATGCAAGAAATAATACAGCTAACGGCGGACGCGGAGACGATGCTCTGCTGGGGGGCAACGGTAACGATCGCCTGTCTGGCGATGTTGGCAACGACATCCTGATGGGGGGCAACGGCAACGATCGCCTGTCTGGCGGCAACGGTAGCGATATGCTGTTTGGTGAAGCTGGAGATGATCAGCTCGATGGCGGCAACGGCAACGACACCCTAGATGGCGGATTGGGAGTTGACACGCTGATTGGCGGCGGCGGCAATGACCTGTTGGCAGGTGGCGCTGGCGCAGATGTCATGACGGGCGGCAGCGGACGCGACCAGTTTGCCTACGACAGCAACGTCTTTGCCAATGGCGTGGCGGCTCCGGCAGGAACCACGGGCATCAGCGTCTTGAATGCACCCGATATTATCAGAGACTTCACGATCGGCGAAGATCAGTTTACGCTAGATGCCCAGGCGCTCGGTATCGATAGCGTGGTCTTTCAGAAAGGGCTTTCTTCCCAGATTGCTGACGGTAATGTGATTGTCCTAACGGATAGCTTTGCTGCTGCCGGGGCTGCGGCGCGGGCGATCGCCAACAACAACAACATCACGGCGGACGCAGGCGTGTTTGTCTACTTCAACACAACCCTACAGCTCAATCGGCTCGTCTACTCCACAGATTTGGGTGGCGGCGGCGATATTAGTGTCCTTGCCAATCTGGACAACCAGCGAGGAACGGCAGGACAGGCAAACTTAGCGCAATTCTCGATCGCCAACTTTAATCTAGTGAATGGCGCTGCGGGCAGACTCACGGACAGCAATAGCGATGTGCTGTTTGGAGATGCTGGCGCTAACCAGCTCAGCGGTGGCAGTGGGGATGACTCGATCGATGGCAGAGTGGGCAACGACACCCTCACAGGCGGCAACGGCAATGATTTTCTGGTGGGTGGTTCTGGTAATGACAACATGACAGGCGGCAGCGGGCGCGATCAGTTTGTCTACCGGGGCAATGTTTTTGCCAATGGCACTCCAGCTCCCGCAGGCACGACGGGCATTAACGCCTTGAACCAGCCGGATATCATCACCGACTTTACGATCGCAGAAGACCAGTTCACCCTAGACGGTGCCGATCTAGGTATCGGCGCCATCAACTTTCAAAAGGCAGCAGCTTCTCAGTTGGCTAACGGCAATGTGATTGTCCTGACCGATGGCTTTGCGGCTGCTGGGGGCGCGGCGCGGGCGATCGCCAACAACAATGCCGTGACCGCCGATGCGGGCGTATTTGCCTACTTCAACACCACGCTAGGTCTGACCCGACTGGTGTATTCCAGAGATTTGGGTGATGGTGGCGATATTAGCGTCTTGGCTAATTTAGACAACCAAAGGGGTGCAGCAGGATTGACTAACATCGCTAGCTTTGCGGCGACTAACTTCAACATCGTTTAAGGATTTTGTTTATTGTTTGAAAGGTGCGCTGCGCACCTTTCAAACAATAAACATCAATAACTGGGGAATTTAGAAGGCAGATGCATAAGTCCTATCTACGTGAGTCCATCAATCTGTTATTTCGGGAGTTTTTATTATGAACCGTTGGCTAGTTGGTAGCGGGGCGATCGTTTCTTCCGCAGTGGCACTCTATAGCTGGACAAATCCATCTATCTCTAATCTCACCCTTCTAGCCGCTCAGTTAGAGCCGGATTCTAAGCCCTTACCCAGAGAGATAGAAGGACTTTACGATCGCCTGTTGACGAAAGCGCGATCGGTTGCAACTCGCGATCAGCTGGCAGAGGCGATTAATACCGTTGCTGGAATTCCTAGGAACAGTATGTCCTATGGAGAAGCTCAGCAGCTTCAGGAAGATTGGACTCAAGAATTGCTTCAGCGTGCTAGCAGTCAGTACAAACGAGCAAATATGAGAATGGCAATATGGATGCTCAAGGCAATTCCATCTACTAGCCAGCGCTACGATCGGGCAACAGAATTACAGCAGCGTTGGGCAAAAGAATGGACGGCTTTGCGTCAAGCCTCTGCTGCCAAAAAGCAAGGCGATTGGAAAGGCGTTATGTCTTCTTTGACCCTGCTAAAAGATTCGATGCTCTACCAAAGTTCTCCTGCACAGGAAATGCTGCAACAGGCTACAGCAAATTTATATAGTACCGACAAGACGCTAGTACAGATTAGCGCTGTACCTCCTAATAATTCTGCTGTAGCTCCTGCTATGCCCTCCACAGCCGATCTGAGTGCAGCATTACCCGTTTCTTCCCAATCTCCGGGTCTGCTGATCGATCGCACTCAGGCTTTGGCTTGGGCAGAGCCTCCTGCTCTATTTGCTGATGGCTCTCCGGTCAGAATGGAGACAATGCCTAGCGGTACGCCAGACAGCGGCATCTCAAACAAGACTGCACCCAGCGCACCCGGAAGCCTTCTTAGCCCCGAATATGTACCTTTAGAGTGGGCACCCCCTGCCCTTGATCCGGCAATACCCACCTCTTCTAGTGTTCCCCAACCATCCGTTGATTCAGGAAGTAACTCTAGCGGTAACGTTGATGGTGCCCCTAGTATCACTCCTGATAGCAGCACGCCAGACTTAATCCCTGAGCCATCCTCTGTTCCATCTATACCTCTGTTTTCTGGCTCGATCGCCCCTGAGAACTGGATGGCGCTACCGCCCATTGATTTGCTATCTCCCCTCAGCAGAACGCCGGGTCTTAAAGGTGGTCTTATCTTGCAATCTGCCCTAAGCGCTTCAACCCAAATGTCTTGGAGTAAGAGCGCTACTGAAAAGCTGGTAAATAAGTTTTAGAGGCAATCTACAATTCAATCCACGCCTGAGCCACACTAGAAAACTTCAGCCTAAAATCAAGTTTTGCCTTCTCAATATCAAGATTGGCGTATCTGTAATTAGATTTCGCTTGAGCACAATCTATACATCAAGAAGCGAAATCAAGTTTTGTGTACTCAACGCCAATATTTGCCTAAGCGAAGTCAAGTTTTGCTTATACCAATTTAATGTGAGGAAACATATAATACGAGTCATAAAGTTAAGCCCTGAAATATGCCATGAGTCGTCCCTTTAACATTGAGATTAGCGAAAGTGAAGCAGAGCTGAAGAAACAACTTCA
>JAHHHD010000065.1 GCA_019359505.1 Drouetiella hepatica Uher 2000/2452
GCTTATTCTTCGGCTTTAGCTTCATGGCTCGCTTCTCTGAGGGATGGGGACTAAACTATCTTCCCCCCACAAGAAACCTCGATCCTGCTTTTAGATGTCAATGAAATTTAAGATGCGTTTGCCCTGGATCTAATTTGCTCTCGCAAAACTGTCTGAACTATTGTTACTTGATTACTGTCTGTTACATCTTTTGTTTCAATCCCTGAAAGGGTTTTGTGGTGGTTGGTGCAAGGGCTGACGGGCTTTCTCACTGTCACCCACAGGTTTCAATCCCTGAAAGGGTTTTGTGGTGGTTGGTGCACTTTGCAGCGTTGAGGCTTTGAAGCTGGAGGAATGTTTCAATCCCTGAAAGGGTTTTGTGGTGGCTGATGCCTGACGAGGCGACAGAAGCACAGAGAGCCGTCTTTGACCGTTTCAATCCCTGAAAGGGTTTTGTGGTGGCTGATGCCAAAGCACTTTCTCTTGTGCATTCCAGGATGCTGGTTTCAATCCCTGAAAGGGTTTTGTGGTGGCTGATGCTTTAACTGCGAAAAGCCTTGATAATTAGGAATGAGTTTCAATCCCTGAAAGGGTTTTGTGGTGGCTGATGCGGTAGAAGGAAGTGATTTCAAGCACTTGAGCAAAGTTTCAATCCCTGAAAGGGTTTTGTGGTGGCTGATGCAGTATAAAATTACAACTTTACTCGCTGGGATAACTGTTTCAACCCCTGAAAGGGTTTTGTGGTGGCTGATGCTGACGTGTTCATCTTCGATCGCTGCCCAGTCCTTAGTTTCAATCCCTGAAAGGGTTTTGTGGTGGCTGATGCCATACCCCGATGAGGCGATATTGCCCTTCAGTTTCGTTTCAATCCCTGAAAGGGTTTTGTGGTGGCTGATGCCATCAATCAGGGTTCCATCAGGAATGCTTGTGAACGTTTCAATCCCTGAAAGGGTTTTGTGGTGGCTGATGCTTTGAAGAATGCCCCTGTTGACTGGAATTCTTTAGAGTTTCAATCCCTGAAAGGGTTTTGTGGTGGCTGATGCCTGTGCATCAGCCAGCTTTTGGTACTCTCCCGTTTGTTTCAATCCCTGAAAGGGTTTTGTGGTGGCTGATGCGGTGGGCGCTTAGAAAGTTGTCTGTATGCAATTTTCAAGGTTCGACTGCGCGGATGCCATCGATCGTAGCATTTTTGGCGGCTGGATTGGGGAACTGTCATCTTAATTTTATCCCTACAAAGCTCACTCAGTCAGGGTTTGAGAGTTTGCGCGGAAAAGAATTTAAGGAGATTGGCTAAAACTCAGGTGGGCAGAGTGATTCAGCTTCATTTCTAAAACACTGGCGCAAAACATCTACCTACTCGCGCACTACCAGCAACTAGAGAGGGGTGGGAGAGGGGGCTGTCCATAAAATTACTTCAAGATCAAAGGAGGATATTTGCTGATTTCTGTCATCCAGTATTTTGCCAGCAGCCTTGCCCAAATAGTTTCTAAAGCGGCAGTTTAGCTGCAACCCCTACAGGACGAGGCAAGCTGATGGGAGTTGGGGCAACTTTTTTGAGATAGAGGCAATGGCGATCGCTCTGGCTCACAGGCGTTTTGAAGGCTTCTGTTGCAGTCAATTCACCGCCTAGCTGTTCCAGCGTTCTCTCCAGAACGATCGCCTCTTCCTCCGTCCACTGTCCTCGATACAGCACAGCAACTCCGCCAATTTTTAGCAATGGCAGCGCGTATTCGGCACAGACAGCAGCATTAGCAACGGCACGAACTAACGCCAGATCGTAGACTTGCCGATGATAGGAACTATGACCAATTTGCTCAACGCGATCGGTCAAGGTTACAGCATTGGAAATCTCTAGTTCAGTCAGCAGGCTATCGACAAACGCCATTTTCTTGCGGGTAGAGTCGAGGAGCGTGACTTGCCACTGGGGCAGAGCGATCGCCACAGGCAGACCTGGAAACCCCGCTCCTGTGCCAATATCAATCACTTTAAAGCTTGTCTCCGCTGAAGGGACTGCTTCTGCCATGTCCCATGTTCCATTCCCCAGCCAAGGTTTAATCCCTCGCAGCGAGTCCCACAGATGCTTTTCCAAAAAATCCTGCGGGTTAGTAATGCGAGTCAGATTAAGCTGACGATTGCCTGCCAAAATCAGCTCGTACAGTTTTTGAAACCGTGTCTGTTGGCTTGAATCAGGCTGCCAGTTTAGCGTTTGCTGCCAGACTTCAAGATCCTGCGGCAGAACAGGAATTTCTACAGAGGCTTGCTCCTGTATTTTTACAGGCATTTCTACAGGCACTTCAGGCACTTCCATACTCACTCTTCACTTTTGCTCCCTGAAATAGTTGTCCCTGGAACAGTTTGACCTAAAACGGGCTGGTTAAATAGAGCCGGATCAATGGGAGTCAGCTTACCGTAATTGAGCGTCCAACAGCGATCGGCAATTGCCGCCATTTCGCCCGGTTCATGAGACACCACGAGCAGACTCCATTCTTTTTTTAGCTCAGTCAGCAGACTAATCACCTGCTTGCGCATCGACCAATCCAGCCCTGCGGTAGGTTCATCTAGCAGCAGCAGAAAAGGTTGTCTGATCAACTGCACTGCCAGAGCCAGACGGCGTTGCTGCCCGCCGCTGAGCGATCGTGGAGCCGTGCTGAGCGGCAGATGTCCTAAGCCCACAGATGCCAGAGCGCTATCAATTTTCTCTTTACTCAACTCTGGATGACCCAGCCGCAGCTCTTCCAAAATCGTGTGCCCACAAAAGTGCCGCTCAGGAAACTGAAACACCAGCCCTGCCAACTGCTGTAAAGAGTCAGGTGCAAGCTCTTGATCTCGCCAAAGGATTTTGCCCGTCGTCTGCCGCGCCAGCCCTGCTAGAACTTCGAGTAGAGTGCTTTTTCCAGAGCCACTAGGCCCAACAATTAGCCCAAGCTGCTGAGGCGCAAGTTCTAAGCTGATCGATTTGAGAATGGCGGTATGGGTGACGGCAGGGTGGTAAACCAGGTCTTTGAGATAGAGCATTCAGGCGATCGAATAATTGTGAATCGAATCATGACGCGAGGAAGTCATCTTAGCAATCAGCCCCAACCCAAAACTTGGAGAGGGTAAATCGCTGTCTCCATCTTAGTGGAACGATAGGAGTTCAGTAGGAGTTCAGTGATGGCTGAGCCTAACTCCGCCCTAGCCAGAATACCCGATCGCTGGAACCTGAAAAATGCCGATCGCGTCAAAGCTGCTATTCGCCTAATTTTTTAGATTTACGGCTTTTCTGGCTTGAGGGATGAGTTTTTTGTGAGGGGGACATGCGTCCCTCACAAAAAACTCATCCCTGATTCAGCAATGCCCTTGCTCCAGCCCATTCATAAAAAGCTAAATTGGAGTTCAAAGACTTTAGATCAAGACTTTCAGCAAAGACTTCTAGGACAGCAAAATAGGACAGCAAAAACAGCTATGACACGCTTATTTCAGAAGTTTCGCCGATCTCTCATCATTAGGACAGGTGCGGCGATCGCCCTCACTCTCCTGCTCAGTTTCTGGTTTCATCCGGCTCAGGCTGATCCTTTTCGGACTGCTAATGCCCATGCGATCGGTTCTAAGACAGAAGCTGCGTTTAAGACGCTATTTGAGCAGGGCAACTACCAGCAGGCAGAACAAATGCTGCAATCTGCCGAACCCGATGAACCCCTTGCCCATGCCATGCAGTCTGCTCTGGCTTACGTGAGCCAAGACTGGGAAAAAATGGGTGAAAACGCCCGACTCACCCGCGAAACAGCTGAGAAGCTAGTATCAACGGATGCCTTACGAGGACATCTCTATGTCGCTGCGGGTCAGTTTTTAGAGGGCGCCTACACCCTGTCAACTCAGGGCACCGTTGCAGCAACGCCGACGATCTTGGCAAAGCTCCAGCAGGTGTTTGATAATATTTCTCAGGCAGAAAAAATTGACCCTCAAGATCCAGAGCTAAATCTGATGAAGGGATTTATGGACTTGATGCTGGCGGTTAATCTACCGTTTGCCAATCCCGATCAGGCGATCGAGCGTCTTGCCTCAAATGCTGCCCCTGTTTACCTGGCGCAGCGGGGGATTGCCATTGGCTATCGCGATTTGGATCAGCCTGACAAAGCGTTTGCCGCCGTTGAGGAAGCCATTAAAACGACGCCGGGAAGCAATAACCCTGAGCTGTTTTACCTGAAGGCACAAATTCTGCGGCAGAAGGGCGACAAACTGCAAGGCGATGAGCAAGCTAAAACTCGCCAGGATAGCGTTCGCTTTTTCCGAAAAGCCTGGGCGCTGCGCGATCGCTTCCCCGAAAGCCTCGTGCGTCAGCTAAGCCGAGAAGGGTGCCGTACCTTTCAGCAGTCGCGCAACCGCAACCCAGATGCTTGCAGCAGCGGTTCTGTAAATTGGCAGGGCAACCAGCAGAGGCAAGGGTAAGCAGAGAAGAGACAGGAGTAAAAAGATACTTTTAGGATAAGGCGATCGCCCACCAAGCATAATCGTAGGGCAAGCCCCCATAAAATGGCTGGAAGTGAACCCAGAGCTTTTACAACGGCCGGGTACTCTTCTGGAGAAATTATTATGATGCGATCGCGCCTATGTTTAATTCTGAACTGGTTTACCGATCGCATTTGTCCAGGAGAAAGCTTTCAGGGTGTTCGTCTGATCCGCTTCCAAGGTGTTTCTGATGCCTGGAACCGAGTCTGGATATTGCGTCTGGCATTAGGAATTTTTTTGGGTGGGCAAGTTTTGGTACATTTGTTCACTGGCAAGATCTATCGGCGCAATGTGCTAGAGCATATGGCAGCTGTCGCCGATTCTCTGAATCCGGTGCTGATGACTAACTTCTTTGCGGGCATGATTTTCACGGTGCAAACGGCGCGGCAGCTTGTCCATTTTGGCGCAGTTAGCATGGTGGGCGGAGCCTTTGCGATCGCCTTCTGTCGGGAGCTAGCGCCCATCTTGACGGCTTGTGTGCTTGCTGGGCAGGTGGGATCTGCCTTTGCAGCCGAGATTGGCGGTATGCGCGTCACGGAACAAATTGATGCGCTACACATGCTTAAAACTGACCCAATCGATTTTTTGGTGGTGCCCAGAGTCATCGCCTGCTGTCTAATGCTGCCCACCCTGACTCTGCTAGGGCTAGTCGCCGGAATTGGAGGTGGTGTTTTTGTTGCAGCCTATTTTTATCACCTGCTACCTTCTGAGTTTCTCAGCTCAGTGCGATCGACCTTGCAGGTTGCAGATCTGTTTAACCTGGTGCTGAAAGCTTTTATTTTTGGGGCGATCGTCGCTATTTTGGGCTGTAGCTGGGGTTTAACGACAACAGGCGGAGTCAAAGGCATCGGTCAATCGGCAACAGCCGCCGTTGTGACGACCTGGGTTTCAATTTTTGTGGTCAATTTCTTCCTCTCGCTAGGCTTGTTTCAGGAGTTGGGAGCACATTAGCTTCCAGCTCCTGAAACAGGCGGCAGGAATAAAAGTCACTTTCTTAAACTGTTGATAACCACTAAAGATACACTATTGTGCATTGCCGTGAATATTTTCATACTCTTGAGTTGACATACAGATACTTCTCTAGAGAATGATCTATGCCTTTTGAAGGGTTTGTTGCAAGTTATACAGCTATTACGCCAATAAGACGCTAACTAAGACATTATTTTTAACAACAGTGTGTCATCCTAGTTGATGTACACAATGGTTTTAAAGACCAAGGTTGAACATAAATGGCTGACATTGTTGATACTGCTGTTCAGGCGGGTTCTTTCAATACCTTAGTGGCTGCGGTGAAAGCTGCTGGTCTAGTCGAGACGCTGAAGGGCGCAGGTCCTTTTACCGTATTTGCACCCACCGATGAAGCGTTTGCTAAATTGCCAGCAGGCACGGTAGATGGATTGCTCAAGGATATTCCTCAGCTCAAGAAAATCCTTACCTACCACGTTGTCTCTGGTAAAGTAATGGCAGCTGATGTGATGAATCTAAAATCCGCAAAAACGGTGGAAGGTTCAGAAGTGAAGATTGACACGACAAACGGAGTCAAGATCAATTCCTCAACTGTGGTGACTCCCGATGTTGCTGCTGACAACGGAGTGATTCACGTCATTGATACCGTGTTGATGCCCGCATAGGCGATCGCACTCAATAGGCGTAATCCTCAATACTGAATGCGTTTGCCTGTACCTTTGACCTTTCTTTTCCAAAAGAGAGATGAGGTGGGGGCAACGTAGGTAGTTCTAAAGGACTGCAATAAAAGTCCCTTTCCAATATCGGAAAGGGACTTTTCAATTGACGTAGTTTAATCCAATTCTGGGAGGGGGTCAGCGTACCTCTATCAAAAATCCAGATCGATGAGTCTGATGTATGGCTGTCGCCAGCCTGCTAATGCAGTGCAGAGTTCAAAGGCATATTTTCTCATCAGATATGCGAATATATCAGACAAGGATTCACTGATTTGAATAAAAGGATATTTTCTCAATGAATAATACTAAAAGACAGTTAATGGGTTCAGTGGCGATCGCCAGTCTGCTCTGTGCAGAGATTACGTTACCTATTGCTGCTCATGCTGCAACTCCTGAAGCTTCCATCCGCTTGAGTCAACTTCAACCTTGGAGACAGGCTTATGAGTGCGGTGATTTCGCAATCGAGCTGGGCGAAGAAGGCAGAGACCGCTATTCCTATGAAGCTGTAAATGCCAGAGGGCAGAAGCTTTCCCTAAGCGACGGTACGCACCATGGTGGTCGCAACTATTCCTCCATCTATACGTTTAACGGCAATGACGGCACTCAGTACGTGCTGGAGGACTTTGGCGGGGGTAAAGCAGCGCTTAGCATTGGAAACTATCCAGACGCTAGTGTTACCTATGACTGCACCACAGATGGAAACCCGTAGAAGCGTTTCTGTGGCTGTTCTTTAGATGCTTTGAAGCTTAAGTTTTATAAGATTTGCAGCTCTAGCGATGTAGTAGCGTCGCGCTAGAACGAGACTCAACGCCCAGACTATCTTGCCTCTGGCGTTAGGTTGACTCGTAATGCTGTTGATCAATTATTCAAGAATGTGTATGCTAAGTCTGTGCAGACAGCCATGTGCAGATAGCTAGCGTTAGTGCGAAGGCACACGCAGGAGCTTTGGGATGCCTCTTCAAAATCTAGATTAGCAGGTGAGGCTGCAAATCCTGACTTGCTGGCGATCGCTGGTTGAAATCGAATTAGGTGGGGATGCGATCGCTGGATGAATTCTGCATTACTGCGTCTCTGAAGCCAAGCATTGCTAAAGCCCTTGCGTCACCCCTAAAAATCAGAAACGACGCTGAATTGCTAGGTTCTATCAGGTCTAAAGAATGAATTCAGGAGTCGATCATGTCTACCGAATCTGATGCGCAAAGTATGGCTCTCGATTCAGCGCTGATTGTTGAGAATGAAATGATTCCTGGCGGAGCCTATTGGTCTCGCATGATTCAACGTGGGACAACACTGCGAATTGCCGCACCTGAAGGCTCTAGAGGCATTGCTCTCCTCTGCTACAATGCCGATAATCTGATCGAGCGATATAACGCTGCTGACACCGCTAAAATTCAGTTCAATGCGTTCTTGAAGAAGGGAATGCTGCTCTACTCCGATATGGGACGCATACTGTTTTCTATTACGGAAGATACCTGTGGATTACACGATATGCTGAGCGGATGCAGCAATGTTGTGACCAATGCGAAGTATGGCGAAGGTGATTTTAAGAACTCACGCGATAACTTCATGCTGGCGTTAACCAAGCGGAATCTGAGCAAAAAAGACATCATGCCTAACCTCAACCTGTTCACTCGGATTGCGGTTGATCCAGAAGGAAACTTAGCTTGGACAGAACAAACAGCTCAGCCTGGAAACTTTATCGATTTACGGGCAGAGATGAATGTGTTGGCAGTTCTATCCAACTGTCCACATCCGCTCGATCCTAGTACGGTTTACGATGCCAAGCCCATTCAGGCGATCGTCTGGAAATCGCCGCTTCCTGCTGATGACGATCGCTGTAGAATAAGCAATCCTGAAGCAATTCGGGGCTTTCAAAATACAGATGCCCTGTTTGCATAAGCATCCCCTGATTGAAACTTCCACCTCAGAACCTTGAGAATAAACAGGAGCCTTTCTATGACTTCAACTTTTATGCCGCAGCTTGATCCGAAGCTGGCAATTTATGATCAGGTGCTGCCTGCCCGCAAACCTTGGGCGCAAGTGATCAAGAAAGGGCAAACGCTGCGAATTGTGGATTTGGGCGGCAATCAGGCTGTCGATTTCTTGGTATACAACGCCGATGATCCTAGCGAACGCTACAGCGCTCCTGATACGATTCGGGCACAGGGCAATATTTTCATTACAACCGGAACAAAGCTCTACTCCAATGACGGTAACGTATTGATGACCGTTTTGAGTGACACCTGCGGAAAGCATGATACCTCTGGTGGGGCTTGTAGCTGCGAAAGCAATTCAGTTCGATTTGGGCTAGACAAAAAATGGCAGCATGCCTGCGTTGAGAATTTTCTTTACGCCCTCAAGGACTATGGTTTAGGCAAGCGAGATATGACCAGCAATATCAACTTTTTTATGAATGTGCCGATCAGCCTTGATGGCACCCTAGAAATCGTAGACGGCATTTCCGATCCGGGCAGCACGATCGATCTGCGGGCAGATATGAATGCGCTGGTGGTGATTTCCAACTGTCCGCAAATGAATAATCCCTGTAACGGATACAACCCTACGCCAATTCAGCTCATCATTTGGGATACAGTCTAGGGAATTGAGGAGGATCGATCGCCTCTTCACAGAAATTTTGTTGCTCAGGCGGTTTTGACAGTTTCCTCGTGTTCTCCAAACCTATGTTTACCAAAGTCTTGATTGCCAATCGGGGTGAAATTGCCTGTCGGATCATTCGCACGCTCGATCGTCTAGGAATCGCCTCGGTTGCCGTTTACTCTGAAGCCGATGCTTACGCGCGTCATGTGTCTATGGCAGGGGAATCGGTGGCGATCGGCTCGGCTCTGGCAGCAGACAGCTACCTGCGCTGGGAGCGAATTTTGGCAGCCGCCCAGCAGACTGGAGCCGAGGCGATTCATCCCGGCTACGGCTTCTTGAGCGAAAACGCAGAATTTGCCGAGGCTTGCGCGGCGAAAGGCATTGTCTTCATCGGCCCAACACCCGCTCAGATGCGCAGCTTTGGGCTAAAGCATACGGCGCGAGAGCTGGCGGCTCAGAATCAGGTGCCTTTGCTGCCCGGAACTCCGCTGCTTGATACCGTGCAGCAGGCGCAAACGGCAGCGGCGGCGATCGGCTATCCGGTCATGCTCAAAAGCACGGCAGGGGGTGGCGGCATTGGCTTGCAGCTTTGCCATAATGCAGACCAGTTGGCAGATTTATTTCAAACCGTGCAGCGGCTGAGCCAGAACAATTTTAGCCAAGGGGGCGTTTATCTAGAGCGGTATGTGCAGCAAGCCCGCCATATTGAAGTGCAGATTTTTGGCGATGGGCAAGGACAGGTGGTGGCTCTAGGTGAGCGCGACTGCTCGGTGCAGCGGCGCAATCAGAAGGTGATTGAAGAAACGCCTGCGCCTGGAATTAGCGACGATTTGCGACAGCAGCTTTATGGTGCTGCCCTGAGTTTAGGTCGCGCCATCCAGTACCAATCGGCAGGAACCGTAGAGTTTGTGCTGGATGTCGATCGCCAAGAATTCTACTTTTTAGAGGTCAACACGCGCCTTCAGGTGGAACATGGTGTGACCGAAGCGGTGAATGGCATTGACCTTGTGGAGTGGATGGTGCGGTTAGCCGCAGGAGACTCTACTTTTCTGAATGGCTACTCGCTTCAGCCCCACGGACACGCGATCGAACTACGAATTTATGCGGAAGATCCGGCGAAAAACTTTCAGCCTAGCTCTGGCATTTTGACAGAGGCAAGCTTTCCTGACAACATCCGGTGCGATACCTGGATCGAGCGAGGCAGCGAGGTCACCCCCTACTATGATCCGCTGGTGGCAAAGCTGATTGGGCATGGGGCATCTAGAGAGGAGGCGATCGCCCAGCTCAAATTAGCCCTCGATCGCTCCCAACTGGCAGGCATCGAAACTAATCTCGACTATCTGCGGCAGATTTTAGATGATCCGACTTTCAATAGTGGCACCCTAACGACTCAATTTCTAAATTCTTTCCAGTACCAGCCGCTCACGATCGATGTGTTGGAACCAGGAGCCTTTAGTGCTATTCAGGACTATCCGGGGCGAATAGGCTATTGGAATGTGGGAGTGCCGCCCTCCGGCCCGATGGATTCTCTGGCGTTTCGGCTGGGCAATCGCTTGGTGGGCAATCCAGAAGCCGCCGCTGGGCTAGAGCTAACCGTCACAGGTGCAACGCTACGCTTTAATTCAGATACGGTGATTTGCCTGACGGGTGCACCTATGGTGGCAGAACTGGAAAACAATCCCGTACCTTTTTGGACGGCAGTGGCGGTTGCTGCGGGCAGTATCTTGCGGATGAAGTCGATTCAGGCCAACGGCACCCGTACCTATTTGTCAGTGCAGCACGGCTTCGATGTGCCCGATTATTTGGGGAGCAAATCGACCTTTACGCTGGGAAAATTTGGGGGACACTGTGGGCGATCGCTGCGCATAGGCGATGTGTTGAAGCTGAATCCTGCGGGTGCCATTTCTAAGCCAGCCTCTCTCCCTGCTGAACTGATTCCCCAATATCCCGATCGCTGGGAGATTGCGGTTCTGTACGGGCCCCACGGCGCACCCGATTTCTTTACGCCCGAAGATATCGAGATGCTGTTCTCTACCGACTGGGAAGTTCATTACAACTCGGCGCGAACGGGAGTGCGCCTGATTGGTCCCAAACCCCAATGGGCGCGACGGGACGGCGGCGAGGCAGGTCTGCACCCCTCTAATATTCATGACAATGCTTATGCAGTAGGCACGATCGACTTCACAGGCGATATGCCGATTATTCTGGGTCCCGATGGCCCTAGCCTAGGCGGATTTGTCTGCCCAGCAACGATCGCCCTGGCAGATCTCTGGAAAATGGGTCAGCTCACCCCCGGAAATACCGTCCGGTTTCATCGCATTTCCCTGACTGAAGCCTTACAGCGAGAACGTCAGCAGGATCAGCAGATCGCTATGTTGGTGGGCAGCCCTCAGCCGATCGCGCCACAAGCATTGTCGCTGACAGCCTTGAACCCCTCAGCCTTAAATCCCTCAGTAAACCCCTCAGCCCTAGACCATGATGCCGTACTGCATGAAATCCTGGCTGCCGATCAAACGGCTGTCAAATATCGCCGCGCTGGGGATGATTACGTCCTGGTTGAGTATGGCGATCTGGTGCTAGATCTGAATCTGCGCTTTCATGCCCATGCGCTGATGGAATGGCTAATGGCGCATCCACTGCCCGGAATCCTAGATCTAACGCCCGGAATCCGCTCTCTGCAAATTCACTACGATCACCAGGCGTTATCCCTTGAGCAGTTGTTGGAGACTTTAATCGCGGCGGAACAAGAGCTACCTGCGATCGATACCCTGGAAGTTCCCACGCGCATCGTACATTTGCCCCTGTCGTGGGATGACGACTCGACCCATGTGGCGATCGATAAGTATATGCGATCGGTAAATCCCAAAGCTCCCTGGTGTCCCAGCAATATTGAATTCATCCGTCGCATCAATGGGTTAGAGAGCATTGATCAAGTCCGCGAAATTCTGTTTAACGCCAGTTACCTCGTGTTGGGATTGGGAGATGTTTATTTAGGTGCGCCTGTCGCAACCCCTGTTGACCCACGCCATCGCTTAGTGACGACAAAATATAACCCTGCCCGCACCTGGACACCCGAAAACGCTGTAGGCATTGGGGGTGCCTATATGTGCGTGTACGGCATGGAAGGCCCTGGCGGCTATCAGTTTGTGGGACGAACCGTGCAAATGTGGAATACCTTCCGGCAGACCGCAGATTTTCAGGCGGGCAAGCCCTGGCTACTGCGCTTCTTTGACCAAATTCGATTTTATCCGGTGTCTGCGGCGGAGTTGCTCCAGTATCGAGATGATTTTATTCACGGCAAAGTTCAGCTCGAAATAGAAGAAGAAATTTTCAGCTTGCAGCAGTACAACGAGTTTTTGAAGACGATCGCTCCCGAAGCTGCCGCATTTAAAGCGACCCAGCAAGCTGCATTTGAAGCAGAGCGCGAACGTTGGGCGGCAGAAAATCTCTTGGTTGAAGTTAGCGAAGCTGCGCCTCCACCGCCCGATGAAGCCACCTACGATCTGCCGCCCGATAGCCAAATGGTTGCGGCTCATGTTCCGGCTAGCGTCTGGCAGATCGCGGTTGAAGCAGGGGCAAGGGTTGGAAAGGGCGATCGCCTAGTCGTGCTGGAGTCGATGAAGATGGAAATCGCCGTTACGGCACCTGTCGCAGGCACGGTGATTGAAGTGCTTTGTGCTCAGGGACAAATGGTGGCTGTGGGGCAAGCGCTGCTGATTATTCAGACAGAATCGCTCTAGTGGGCATCATCCCGCAAAGCATGAACAATCTCGCGCTTGATTTCAAGGAACTCAGAGGACAGCTTCATTTCCAGGTCGCGATGCTCAGGTAAGTTTACCGATATCTCCATCTTCATCCGACCTGGACGTGAACTCATCACATAAACCCGCTGAGACAGAAAAATCGCCTCTTCCACGTCGTGGGTAATCATCAGTACGGTGGTGTGGGTCTTCTCCCACAGCTCCATCAAAAACTGCTGCATTTGCTCCTTGGTCTGAGCATCAAGTGCCCCAAAGGGTTCGTCCATCAGCAGTACGGCAGGCTCATTGGCGATGGCACGCGCGATCGCCACCCGCTGCTTCATGCCCCCCGAAAGCTGCTTGGGAAAAGAATTTGCGAACTGAGTCAGTCCAACGACATTGAGAAAATAGGCAATACGCTCGCGCTGCTCGGCTTTTGGCATCTTGCGAAGCTGTAACCCAAAGGCAACATTCTGAGAAACCGTCAGCCAAGGATAGAGCGTATAGCCTTGAAACACCATGCCGCGATCAGAGCCAGGTCCCTTGACGGCTCGACCATCCACCAAAACTTGACCGGCTGAAGGTGAAACCAGCCCCGCCACAATATTGAGAAGCGTAGATTTGCCACATCCCGATGAGCCGACTAAGCAAACAAACTCTCTGGGATAAAGCTTAAAGTTGATGTCTTGCAACACCATTAGCTGCTTTTTCCCCTGAATGGGATAAGACTTAAACAGCTCTCGAACCTCCAATTTAGGATGCTCTGAGCCACTCAGTTCGTCACCAGTATGGGCTATCATTTCCCGCGAGCTATGAGTTGGGCGGGCATCGAGCATGATTCTAAAGATCCTGTCGTGTGACGCATATTCTTCTTAGTTAAGCTTATGCAAATAACTGAAAATGTTAAATCGGAGACATTCTTTCACTGAGTTTGTGGATGTGTTTTGCAGATATGTAAGGTGAGAAGAGCATTCCCAAACTATTTTCCCTGTTCGTATTCAGAGATACAAACTAGAAATTTAAGACATTCATAGACTGTGGGGACTCATTTATTAAATAAATCCTAGCATTCTCATCCCCAGACCCTTCTCGGTCAAGGATAGATCGACCCTGAGCGAATATACGGAAGTTGCAGCTGTGATCAATTCCATCCCAGTCAAGGTCAACCCCATTGACGGTTCACAAGCCCTGCGATCGTGGCGACAGCGATCGCTCCAGCGGGAAGCTACAGCCTTACCTGCGGAAGTCTATTATTCTCCAGAAATTTATCGGCTAGAGCAGGAGCAAATCTTTGGCAAATACTGGTACTATGTCGGTCATGTCAGTCAGCTAGAGGGTGCTAACTCCTATTTCACCGTAGACATTGCCGAGCAACCTCTGGTGATTTTAAGAAATAAGGAAGGAGAACTGCGCGCCTTTTACAATATCTGTACCCATCGGGCAGGACCCGTGGCGATCGGCAGCGGTCAATGCAATCGGCTCACCTGTCTGTATCACGCCTGGAGCTTTGACCTAGAGGGCAACCTGCGCGGTATTCCAGATATGGAAATGGCTGAGGGTTTTGATGTCGCCGATCACGCCCTGACGTCAGTTCAGGTAGATATTTGGGAATCCTTTATCTTCGTCAATCTTGACCGCAACTGTGAGCCGCTCCAGGTACAGCTGGGAGAACTGCCGGAGATGTTCAAGCGGTATCGCTTGAGTGATTGGAGGCGAGTCCATAGCATTGACTACTGGACAGATACAAACTGGAAGCTCTACGTAGAAAATAATACCGAGAGCTATCACGAACCTTCAGTGCATCCGATTTTAGCAAAGTATTACCAGAGCGTTGAAGCAGAGGCAAGACATCACTACTACCTGCAATACACGCCTTTTGTGGGAAATGATGATTTGCCGATTAGCCTTGATCCTGACCTGTATATCCATGGGTTAAACGATCGCGAAATGGCGGGTGTTTCAACCATGAGCTTTTTTCCCAACTTTGCCTGGATTATCTCTCCTACCTGCGCCATTATTTACCTAATTGACCCACAAGGCCCCAAGCGCACCCGCATCCGCTGGGATTGGCTGGTGCCTGACACGGAAGCAGCAACCTCTGCCGAAAATCTGGAGCCACTGATTGAGTTTTTTGACAATATTCAAAAAGAAGATCTAGATCTGCTTCCGGCTGTGCAAATGCGGATTCAGTCCATGGGCTACAAGCAGGGGCGACTTTCTCCAACACGTGAAGTGGGAACCCATCTCTTTCAAGAGCTGATCATGAGCGCGATCGCTTCCTCTCCCCATAGCAACCGCCAAGGCGGTTGCTATGGGGACATACGCAAACTAGCGACAGCTATGGATACTCTTCGGGTGCAATCCTTCAGTTTCCACAATCGTTCTTACCATTCAAATGTCCGAACTCCAAACTCCTGAACTAGAAGCACTCAGACAATCCTTAGAAGATCAGGGTGTGAAATATGCCTTGGCGAGCTTCGTAGACATTCACGGGATGTGCAAAGCCAAAGCGGTGCCGCTTTCCCACATGGGGCAAATGATGGCAGGATCAGAGCTGTTTACGGGCGCGGCATTAGATGGGGTACCGCAAGATGTTAGTGATGAGGAGGTGTCTGCCCGTCCCGATCCCGACTCAGCAATCATTTTGCCCTGGAATGGGCAGATTGCCTGGTTTGCTAGCGACCTCTATTTGAAAGGAAAACCCTTTGAGGCTTGCTGTCGGGGCATCTTGAAAAAGGTGTTGGCGGAAGCCGCCGCCATGGGTTTCACCTTTAATCTCGGCATTGAGACAGAATTTTTTATCCTCAAAGAAACGGAGGCGGGGACGATCGCCCCGGTGAGCGATCGCGATACGTTAGCCAAGCCTTGCTATGACGTTCAAGGTCTGCTGGACAACTTCACCTGGGTGACTGAAATTGTCGAAGCTATGAATGGTCTGGGCTGGGATGTCTATTCCTTTGATCATGAGGACGGCAACGGACAGTTTGAAACGGACTTTGCCTACTGCGATGCCTTAAAGATGTCCGATCGCCTCACTTTTTTCCGGCTGATGGTGAAGGAAATTGCTAAAAGGCACGGCTATTTCGCCACCTTTATGCCCAAACCTTTTGCCGATCGCACGGGCAGCGGCGCACATTACAACATGTCTTTGGCTGACCTGCACACCGGAGCAAATCTGTTTGCGGAATCCGATGACCCACGAGGTTGTGGTCTGTCTAAGCTGGGATACCAGTTTATCGCAGGGGTGCTCAAACATGCTCCTGCAATCTGCGCCGTCATTGCTCCGACGGTCAACAGCTACAAGCGGCTCGTTCCCAGAGGCAGTATGTCGGGGTTCACTTGGGCACCTGTTTACATTTGCTACGGCGACAACAACCGAACGAATATGCTGCGGATTCCCTTGGGGGGCGGTCGGGTTGAGTGCCGCGCTGCCGATATCTCTAGCAATCCCTACCTGGGGGCAGCCATGATCTTGGCGGCTGGACTGGAAGGGATTAAAGAACAGCTTGATCCGGGTGAACCCCACACTGAAAATATGTACAAACACTCTCTAGAGCAGCTTGCACAGATGGGCATTCAGTTCTTGCCGCGCAATTTGGGAGAAGCGATCGCTGCCTTTTCTACCGATCCCTTGAGTGAACAGGTGATGGGTTCTCTGATGTATCAAACCTATGTGGATTTCAAGACTCAGGAATGGCACGAGTATCACAATCATGTATCTGACTGGGAACGGCAGCGCTACCTCAAATTCTTTTAATTTTCAATTCCTCTACCCTATTTCTCTTAAGCTATGGCTGTTGCACTCATCACGGGCGGAAGTTCCGGAATTGGTCAAGCAGCGGCAATGCTGTTTGCTCAACGAGGATATCAGGTGGCGATCGCGGCTCGGCGAACTCAGCCCCTTGAAGCGGTTAGACAGGCGATCGCTGACGCAGGATGTAAAGTGATGTCAGTCACAGCCGATGTCGCTGTCTCATCAGAAGTCAATCAAATGGTGGATGCTGTTATTGCTGCCTGGGGACAAATTGATACCCTGATCCATGCCGCAGGCATTGCCCACGAAGGCACCCTTCTAGATACCACCGAAGCCCAATGGGATGAAACTATTAATATTAACCTTAAGGGAACTTACTTGGTGAATCAATCCGTTCTCAAGCACATGGTCGATCGCGGTCGGGGATCGATCGTCAATGTCGCCTCAGATGCGGGGCTTACCGGAGGACGAAATCTTGCCGCCTATTGCGCTTCTAAAGGGGGAGTCGTGCTTTTAACGAAGGCAATGGCGCTCGATCATGCGCGGCAGGGAGTCCGGGTGAATGCCCTTTGTCCTGGGCCAGTAGATACCCCGATGACGGCGGGAATGTCTGCCACAGAAATGGCGCACTGGCAAGCCATGCTTCCGATTCAACGCTTTGCCTCTGCGGCAGAAATTGCTGAAGCTGCCTATTTTTTGGCTCATGCCGAATACGCAACAGGAAGCTGTTTATCTATTGATGGAGGGAATACCGCCGGTGGCTCAATCTAGTTTCAATCAACCTAGCTCTGACGCACCTCTTGCAGATGCAACTCGCGAATATCGCTATCTCCAGCCCTCTGTGTTTTGGAATATTCGCCAAGGATTTCCTCGCAAGCTGGCGCTGTTGGTAGTGCTGGCTTCTTTGGCAGTACCGCTGGTGCTGTGGGCGATCGTCAGCTATGGGGGACTGGTTCCAGCAATATTTCTGCCAACGCCCACGGCAGTGCTGCAAGCAGGCTACAAAATGTTTACGCAGGATAATCTAATTAATGATGTCCTAGTGAGCTGTGGTCGAGTTTTGGCAGGCTTCTTGGCGGCTGCTCTGATTGGCGTGCCCATGGGAATCGCAATGGGTACATTTGGCAGCATGAATAGTCTCTTTGCTCCCTTCGTGGGCACAGTTCGATATATGCCCGTTACAGCATTTGTGCCCCTGATCATCATTTGGGTGGGTTTAGGTGAAGAAGCCAAGATTCTAATTATTACGCTTGGTGTGGTTCTGTACAACGCAATTATGGTTGCCGATGCGGTTAAATTCATTCCCAATGAAATGATCAACGTTGCCTATACTCTAGGAGCCAATCGCCGCGATGCGCTGTTCAAGGTGATTATTCCTGCGACTTTTCCCAGCGTCCTAGACACCCTGCGAGTCAATATTTCTGGAGCCTGGAACTACCTCGTCATTGCTGAACTGGTTGCAGCCCAAAGTGGTTTGGGCTTTAAAATTGTCCAAGCCCAACGATTTTTACAAACGGATAAGGTTCTGTTCTGTATTGCCATCATTGGTTTGATTGGCTTAATCATTGACTACGGATTAAAGTGGATTTCTCAGCATCTGACCCCTTGGGCAGATCAGGTTCGTCACTAAATTTTTCAGCCCTACTCAGGCTGAATTTGCTGAGGATAAAAAATTTAATGCTCCGAAAACTGTTTAGCAGACCCTTGGGACGGTTGTCACCTGGCATTGCTTTTGCGATCGCAGCTCCGCTCTTTTACAGCTTGACCATTCCCCTATCTAAAATATTTCTGCGCCAGGTCGAACCCTGGATGTTAGCGGGTCTACTCGATCTGGGGGCGGGTTTGGGCATGGCGATCGTCTATCTCCTCCGGCGAGTCATAAGCCATCGACCCACTCCCAATCTGATGAATAGGCAGGACTGGTACTGGCTCCTTAGCTCAATTTTTGCAGGTTCGCTAATGGCTTCTGTCTTGCAGGCTTATGGCATTGCTAACAGTACAGCCGCTGTCGCATCGCTGTTGCTGAATCTAGAAGGGGTATTTACAGGACTGATCGCCTGGTTTGTCTTTCGGGAAGCCTTCAATTCGCAAACTGCCATAGGACTGGCTATCATCACGACTGGCAGCGTCATTTTAGTCTGGGCAGGGGATTCTACCCTCAAGTTTTCCTGGGGAGCGTTAGCCATCGTGGGAGCCTGCATCGGCTGGGCTACCTCTAGCAACCTTACCCACAAGGTTGCTGCTAAGAATGTGATCCAGTTGACCATGGTTAAGACCTTCATCGGCGGCTTTCTCAACGTTATGCTTGCCTCAGCCGTAGGCGAAACCCTGCCCAACCTAACGCTCGTAGGAGTCATTGCGATCGCCGGGTTTCTCTCGATTGGTCTGACCTACTTCTGTCTGATTTTGGCGCTTCGGCAGCTCGGTGCCTCCAGAACTGGCGCGTTCTTCTCAATATTTCCGTTCGCGGGTGCAGTTTTAGCCGTCATCACGCTAGGAGAATCGATCACACCGCAGCTCTTGACAGCCGCAGCGTTGATGGCAACAGGTCTGTGGTTTTGCCTGAGAAAGAAAAGTTCTAACTCAGCCGTTGGGTAATCTCA
Source organism: Drouetiella hepatica Uher 2000/2452 (assembly GCA_019359505.1). Taxonomy (GTDB): domain Bacteria; phylum Cyanobacteriota; class Cyanobacteriia; order Elainellales; family Elainellaceae; genus Drouetiella; species Drouetiella hepatica. The sequence continues at coordinate 18,845 of JAHHHD010000065.1, forward strand.
GTCGATCGCAAAGCTTACACTTGCTAGAAAACCCACATTAAGATGTCCATACTAAGATATTTATCCTGAGAATTGAAATGAACTGTTTTAAGAAAACTAAGCTGTGAATTTATAGTTCATGCGATGTGCGACTCTTTTTCTAAAGCTCTTGATCTGTATGGGGCAGGCAAGATATCTGCCCAGATTTGGACGGGCAAGATGCCCATCCTACAAGACTTTCAGACCAAGCTGCACATTGCGTGAGTTCGTTGTTTTGCAAATCTTGAGCAAAATTGAGATAAGGTTCGGTGACTTACCCTCCGATCGCCCTGTTATCTCTAGGTTTTAATCAGGAGATTGTATCTCTCCTAACATTTCTATCGTTCAGAACTCAGTTTAATGACTTCTTAAGGTCAACTTGTGAGCATGGTAAGGAGTTTTAGATCATGAACGTCCCCCAAAGGATTTCGCGTCGTCAGGCACTCTGGTTAGTCGGTGGCTTGGCTGGGGGAGTGGCTCTCCATGGCTGTACCCAGCCCTCCGCCTCGACGGCGGCGGCTCAAACCTTGCTTGCTGGCATTAGCCCGTGGCCAGGATACTCCGGTCACTATGTTGCTATGAAAAAGGATCTTTTCAAGGCGGCAGGTGTCAATGTCCAGGAAACATTCTTCCAGAGCGCCAGTGAGCTGATCACGGGATTTCTGGCAGGTAAAGTAGATATTGCATCTACGACTTCTGGAGATGCGATCGAGATGATTCACAAAGATCCAACCATCCGCATGATTTATGTGGTGGATTATTCCGACGGTTCTGATGGCATTATTGGACGAGATATCAACAGCCCCGCCGATTTGAAGGGAAAAACTGTCGGGCGGGAAAACCTGCTGTTTGAAAACGTTTTGCTGCGCGCATACCTGGAAAAAGGAGGGCTAACGGAGAAGGATATTGTGATTAAGGATTTAACGGCTGCTGATGCGGCAACAGCATTTGCGGCTAAACGAGTGGATGCAGCAGTTTCCTATGAGCCCTGGATGAGTAAGGCAGCCGCACAGGGCGGCGGTAAGCTCATCTTCAGCACTAAAGGCACTAACTTGATTGCAGATACGATCGTGACGCGACAGAAGGTGATCGAGACGCGAAAAGCCGATCTTCAAGCTTACATTCGAGCCTGTGCTGAGGCGGTGAAACTTGTGAATGGTAAAGATGCTGAAGCCATTAAGATTGCGGGGGATAAGCTGGGTGTTTCGGCGGCAGAGATGGAAATGCAGCTTGCAGGTGTGAAGGTGTTTGACATTGAAGGCAACAAGACGATCGCTTTCAACCCTAGCAATCCCAATAATGTGATGAAAAACTTTGAATTAACGGTCAAAGTTGCCTACGAATCAAAGCTGATTCCTGAAATGATGGATATCAATTCTTTGTACGATGACTCGATCGTAAAATCACTCTAAAGCGGTTGTTATCCTTTCACCTCACTCAAGTCTGCCTGCGTGACCTACCCCAAATCCGTCTGTGAAAGCTGGTTTTCGACACAGCGCATTAGTGACAACCTCTATCTTATTACTGAGCCTCATTACTATTGGTGGAATCGAGCTAATCTGTGGTTGATCAAAGGTCGAACTCAGGATTTACTCATTGACACTGGATTGGGTGTTTCTAGTTTGCGGCAGTATATTGCCTCTCTGATTGATAAGCCCTTGCTGGCGATCGCTTCTCATATTCATTTTGATCATGCTGGAGGAATGCATGAATTTGAGCATCGCGCAATTCATGCCGCAGAAGCAGAAGCACTACGAAAGGGGGACAACTATGAGGCATTGTGCAAGCCTGAACAGGGCTGGGTCTTGGAGGAACATTTTGCACAGCTCCCCCACGCCGAGTTTACCGTCCAAGAATATACCTTGACAGCATCGGAACCCACGCAAATCCTGCAGGAAGGAGATGTGTTGGATCTGGGCGATCGCGCCTTTGAAGTCATGCACCTACCGGGTCATTCGACCGGGTGTATCGCCCTCTATGACCCGATTGCCAAGGACTTGTTTTCGGGCGATGTTATTTATGAGGGCGAGCTGCTGGATGAATTACATTGCAGCCATATTCCCACCTATGTTGCCAGCTATGAGCGTTTGCAGAACTTGCCGATCGCAACCGTCTATCCAGGACATTACAAAATTTTTGGGCAGACGCAATACCAGCAGATTATTGGTGAATATTTAGAGGCAAAACGACAACTGGGGTGTCCATCAGAATTGCTGCACAAGCATGAGTAAACTAGAGTCAATACCTGGGTGATATAGCGCTACGAGAACGAGTTAGGACATTATTGTAGAGGTAGAGAAGCGTTCAAATACGACTATGCCTGCTCCTTACAGTTACGACCTGCGCCAAAAAGCAATCGAAGCCGTTAAAGGCGGTG
>JAHHHD010000066.1 GCA_019359505.1 Drouetiella hepatica Uher 2000/2452
GAACTGAAAGCAGAGAGCTTTCGGAAGAAATCAGCGATCTCTCGCACAAAATCTAAGTAACGGGTCGGAGGCTACTGCTTCTTGTCCTGACTTCTCCACCACTGAACCGAAAGTAGTGGGCTAATTTAATCGGGTAAACCCCCAGCTCTGCTGGGGGACTCCCAAAGTTTGACGGTTCCGGGAGTCGCAGTTTGACAGAGAGGTAAGTGTAGGAAAGAGTCTCTTTACCACCGACCAAGGAAGGGTAGGTGCAAAGAAGACTCATGAAAGACACAGGCAGTTTAAGTCATACCAAGTGGGAGTGCAAATACCATGTGGTGTTCATCCCGAAGTATCGGCGTAAAGCGATGTACAAAGAGCTACGGCAGTATTTGAGAGAAGTGTTTCATGAATTAGCGCGGCAGAAGGAGTGCCGGATTGAGGAGGGGAATTTGTGTTCAGATCATGTGCATATGTTGATCTCAATTCCACCAAAGTACTCGGTATCTCAAGTGGTGGGATTTCTCAAGGGCAAGAGTGCCATTGCGATTGCGCGCAACTACGGAGGCAAGCGGAAGAACTTCGTGGGGCAGCATTTCTGGGCACGTGGCTACTATGTTTCAACGGTGGGACGGGAAGAAGCAACGGTGCGGCAATACATCCAACGACAAGAAGCGGAAGATCAACGCATAGAGCAGATGCGACTTAGCGATGAGTGGTAGGGACAAGCCGCTTTGAGCGGCTCCATCTTCAAGCCTCCGGCTTTGCCGGAGGTTGGTGACTTGCGTTGTCTGTTATTGAAGCAAGGCAAAATCCTCATAGCGAATCACGGGAGAATTCATTGGATTAGTACAACAGCCTGATAATTGTCGTTTTGAGTCAGCCGCGATCTCTTCTGTTTTTGATCTCTCAACCGATCTCAGCAACTCAATAAGAGAAGAAAGTGCCTTTAAATTCACACGCCTATGTAATTGACATTTCACAGCAGGGTAAAACAACCATTTTGATTAGCCATCGACCTAGAGTAATTTTGCGAGCCGATTGGGTTGTCTTCCTTGAGAAGGGAGAACTGAAGTTACAGGGTTATTCCCAAGAGTTAAGCCAAGTTCCCGGTGAGCACTTGGATTTCATCATTCCGCAGCTTCCAAAATCCCATGAACTAGCGGAGATGGCATAATTCTGCCAAGGGTTCTGGGGAAGCTGTAGCAATGAGGATCAATTGACCGCGATCGTTTACTCTCCAGCTTTCAGCTTCTGTAATGGAGTTTTTTAAGGAATTTTGTGTTGTCGTCGTTGATGCCACAGAGCTAGTTGCATCAGATAAAATATTTACTTGAGAGGGGAGGCGGACATCGCTCAGGATATCGTCACTGCTGAGGGGTTCGTAGGGAGTGGGAGGTAAGCCACCATGACCTGTATCGAAAAATGAAGCGGCGGCTTGCCCTCCCTCAACCTGGCAACCTTGCACAAGCTCAGTAGCGATAGGAGTGATAGGCAGTTCAGTGAGCCCTTGAGTAGGGTCGAGATTGATGGCAGAAAGGCTGACTGTACCAGATATCCCAAACCGAGAACTTGCATCAATATCATTAGTACCATTGCCTTCGACAAAAGTACGTTCCTCATATCCCTCAAATCCCAGAACGCCTCGCACAGTAATATTAATGTTGCCACCCCGACCTGCAAAGGCACTGGCGAAGATATCATTATCCTGTTGCGGGGCTGCAATCAGGAAGCCGTCGGGCGCATCAATGTGGATATTTCCCGCTCCAGCAGTAAGATTCGCATCTGTAATTGATGCGGCAGAGATTCGGCTGCCATTTCGCATAATCAACAAGTCTGGATCTTGGATATTAATTGTTCCAATCCCTTGTCCAATTTCACTCTCTGCCGCAGTGAAAGCAGTCAATCTTGCCTGACGTCTCTCTCCCCCATCTAGAAGGATGGAGTTAGCTGTAATGTTCAAGGTACCCCCTTGTCGACCGAAGTTTCTGACTGATATGGCAGCCCCATTCTCAACCGTTAAATTTGGGGTGGTAATATCTACCGTTCCAGCATCACCTGTTGCACCTGGCTCAGCTGAAGCAAAAAGACCGCTCTCGATTAAATTATCAAGATCTGAAAAATCCCCTACAGCTCCACTCAAACGGATGGAGTCTGTCGCTAGGATCGCTAGCCTTCCCGCATTACCACTCCCAAAGGTTGTAGTAGAAATCTGCCCACCCTCCTGAGCAATGAGCCGATCGGTTCTAATATCTATGTTACCTGCATCACCCTGACTCCCTTCCGCAGCCTCAGCGACAATGACAGGAGGACTAACTCTCCCAGGTTCATCTTGGGTCGGTTGCACTCCAAATAACTGGATATCTGAAGCTCTTATGCGAATATTCCCTGCTCGACCGATATCAGAAGTACCATTCTTAATTCCAGAATTCTGGAGTAGCAGACGTTGAGTATTAATGATCAGGTCTCCATTATCATCTCTGCTGCGAGTATCTATACTTATAAATGAGCCTTCTCTTAAAGCGATAGAGTTACCAGTATTTATAGTTAGCGTTCCTCCTATTACATTCCTTGCAGGGATGGAATCATTTTCTCCACTAATAGATTCAATTTCTTCACTAATAGAATTAACGCCTGAAGCCTCAGTGAGGGCAAGGTCTCTACCTGCTCTCACCGCCACATCTCCAGTACGACCTCCGTCAAGCGCAAGGTTTTGTATTAATGAACCTCTCAAGCGAACGGAACCAGCAGCATTGAGCCTGAATTCTCCTCCTGTTCCGCTCCTTGTGCTGGAAATAATGCGCGAACGATCGAGTATTATTTCGTTACCCCAGATCTGAATTGTGCTGCCAACTTCGTCTATTAGAATGGCTTGGGAAAAGTTAGAGAAGCCGACAGTAAAGTTGGAAAGCCGGATGTTCTGAAAGTTTTGAACATGTTTATAGCCCAGAACAAAACCTTCTGAACTTGTGCTTAAATCGACCCGAGCTGTGGTAACGCTCCCCAATTCAATCCGTCCTCCTACTGCTGTATTAAGTCCTCCTACTGCTAGACTTTTATCTGACAGTATGATGTTACCTCCTACTAATGCTAGCGTTCTGTTCGGAGCAACTTGCAAATCACCTCGGCTACGAATCTCTCCTGGAGCCTGCCCGAATTGCAGACCCATAGGAACATTGACTGCAAGGAGAGGAGGAGCCTGAGAATTGCTTGCACTAAACTCAGCGTCATTGGGGAAAACAAAGCTATTGGCAGTCGTGGCGACAAACGAGCCTCGAAGATCTAAACGGGCATTACGTCCGAAGAGGATACCGTTAGGATTGAGTAAAAACAAATTTGCTCCCCCCTCCTCTATACCCAGAGTGCCTCGGATACGAGAGGGACTATCGCCCGTTACCCGTGTGAGGATGTTTTCAATTCCATTTGGATTGGCAAACCTAACCTGCTGTCTTTCTCCAACATTGAATTCTGTGAAACTGTGAAACAGGTTGCGACCTCGGATTGTTCCACCCATAACTCTTGTACATTGAGTGCTGCACTCTTCTAAATTTGTTGGAGTTGAACCATCTTGAACGATCTGCGCCAGCACTGGCTGAGACACCATCAGCCCACAAAGACAAACTCCACCAAACCAGAAATAACTGCACCACTTCATGAGAGTCTCCTAAAACAAGTCCTGCCAGGTTACCACAGGACATTTAGCAAGTAGGGGCAGACTGTAATCCACCCCTACCCGACTTGAAGCAAGTATTCACTGGGCAACTATCGCCAGTAGATCAACATCAACCTATCTTCAGACTATCACTCACTTAAGCTAGTGAAATTAAGGAAAGTTACAGGTTGTTCTGCTCAGGTGACGCTGTCATCTTGGATTGAGCCAGTCGACTAAAACGCCTGCGACCTTTTAAGAGCAACACTACACCTACAGCCCCTGCACCCAGCAGACTACCTACTGGATTTTCAGGAATTGCCTTTGGTCGTCCCGAAGTATTACCAGATTGGTTGTACCTCCCTCCGTTGAGGTCGTAAGCAGCGGTATCGCCGAAGGTAACTGAGGCAAAAGCAGTTAAATCTAGGTTGGTTCCTTGCCTTCTACTTGTAGTAAAGATACCATCGAACCTGGATAGACGATCTACAGTAACAATAATATCTTCAAAAGTAGTTATAAAATTGACTCGCTGATTCGTATCAACAGTGAGCCGCCGAAAGGAGAACAGATTAGTGTTACTTCTGACATTGCATTGGTTTGGAGTGCATATTGCTCCTATGGTAGTTGAAGAATTTGGAATTGGAACAATGTTGAAGGCTTGAGCCGCTGTTGAAACAAAACAAGCGCCGATCGCGAGTGTTGCTACCGCTGAAAATTTCAGGCTGTTCTTTGTCATTAGACCGATCGCTAGTTTCATGGGTTTTCTCCTATTTTTTAGATCAACTTGCTTGTAAACCACTCACACCAAACTTTTTAGAGCCAGTTGCCCTTAGTCTTGTCAACCTAAAAATTTTGCCGACGCTGCCGTGCCCATGGCGTTCCCCGCCAAATGCTAATGAACAGCAGACCAGAAACGAGAGCGCCCAAATTCCACTTCACAGCTTTTTTCAGTAGATCAAGCGACTGAGCTTGCTGAGCTTGCTGAGCCTGAGCATTAAGATTTTGTTCCCCTTGGGCGATTGCCTGAGCCAGCTTTTGCTTTACCTGCTCTACTGGTTGAGTAGGGGTAATTTCTGGCGCAACTCCAGCACCATCAAGACTAATGAGGAGTTGTTCTAGCTCTCCGACTGTTTTAGCCTGATTTAATTTATCTTTTACCTGTTGAACGGCTTCCCGTTTTTCACTAACCTGACTGAAAATTTGTTGGTTCGCTTGTCGATGAACCCTAACGGCATCAACGATACATAGGGGAATCATTAGAAGATACATTAAGCCAACACCCAAAGCCAGCCATGATAATCCTTTTAGAATAAATTCGTCCCATTTCATCAGGCGATCAGGATCGACCAAAAACACCATGAACAGCCCCACTAAAATTAATGGAGATTGTTCAATGATGGCTCCCATCGTCTGGAATTCCCAGACCGGATTCATAAGGTCAGTTGGAACTAACGCATCAACTAAGCTGATTAAGCTTAGGATTAACAGTCCGTAACCAATCCAGTGCAAAGGCTTAACGAATTGCGCCACTTTGTAATTCGGAGATCTAATAGGTGTTTCAAATTGATGTACTTGATTATCTAATGGCTTAACCATAATAGATGCACCAGGGTTTGTGGCTCATAAAAAATCTGTCGATCGACAATCTTTAGAACTTCTGGTCACTGATTCGTTGCTGTTTACATATCAACCAATAGCACAGCCCAAAAACTAACATGGCAACCACACCGAAGATTGAAGAACCTTCTCCCTCATGCCAGTAATGAAACAATTCCTGGTTTTGAGCAGTTCCTAGAATTGCCATGAGTGCCACTCGAACTCCATTCACTCCGAAGCCGATCAACAGTGCAATAATTGGCACCAGAATTTGCTTGCTCCGAGAAACAGGAAACAGGATCAGACCAATCACTGCTATGCCCAATAGGTAAGCCATGCTCTCAATTCCAGAACAGCCTGTATAAACTTTGACCCCACCTGTTGGCAAGTTGATATAGACATCTTGTACCGAGACATTAAAACCTGTATACCAAAGTAGAAACGTTGCAAACCTAGCAGTGATCGGAGAAATATCAGGTAACAAGGTAAATATTACACTAGGACCACCCAGAAAAAACAGCAGGGTGAGTTCCTGCCTGTATCGTTTAAGACCCTGAAGCCCTGAAGTCAACAAGCTAATCGCTAGAGCAGAAACAAATGGGAATAGGCGAAGCACTGGGTTAGGCAGATCACTCGTTAACTGTGGATCATGGAGCAAAATACTGCCTCCCCATAAAGAAAAACCAATTAATGCTGCTCCTAAGACTTTAGAGAGAACGCTGCTCTGCAACACCAAGCTATGGCGCTTTTCCCAAAACACAATCATTGCAGATAGATAAAATAGAATGCTCATCCCGAAGTGAGCAATGTTTCCTGAAAGCCAGACTAACGTCATGTAAATTGCCACTAAAGCTGCAGCAGTTCCCAGTAGCCAGTACTGGCTTTTCTGAAGCAAGCGCGCTGAAATAGGATGAATTACCTTCATGCTGATTCAAAGAAGAGAACTGAGAGCGATCGCCAGAGATCTCAGCAACCTTGCTAGATCTTTAGCAGCAGCTTATGGAATTTTGGTAAAGTCTGCGAATTACTCGGATAGTTTGGGGATAATCATACGTAACTATTGATACGGGTCTTACAAAGGTATGGTAAAGATTATGGTCTGAAGTATGAATGTTAGGCTAACTTCACCCTCATCACAAAAAAACTCCGGAGGTAAAGCTCTAAGGGATTAGGAAGATATATAGGGAAAATCATCTAACTTTCTAAATCAAATCACCCAATAGCCATTCTTGCGCCAGTATTGTTCTCGTAGAGCTTGTTCTAGCTGCTCATCAGAAATCAGATTTTTTTCCATCAAGAGTTCTCCCAATTTCCGATCGCAATAGTTTTGATGAATTAAAGCCGATTCTAATTGAGGTGGAGAAATTAGTTTTTTGTTGACTAAAATTCGACCCAGCTTAATCGCTTGATCATTAGGAGAAACAGGGGAAGCGATCGCAAATTGTTTCTTTCCACGAGCACCTGAGAGAGTTGTTGGGACAATTACCGGTGGTGCAACAATTACGGGTAGTATGGGGTTAGGGCTGGGGACTGGGACTATGGAGGGCGGTATAGGGCTGGGGTTGGGGGCTGAGACTATGGAGGGCAGTATAGGTCTTCCCATGTCTGTAATCTTCCTTAAAATTTGAGGGATTAGGTTCGGGCAAAGCTCTTCTACTGACATGTAGGGATGAGGTTTTAGTTTTATTCACCTCAGTTTTCCGCTAGGTCGCTTAAACCGTAGTAATGACTTAGAGAACGTATTGAACACTGGTGCTGAAAATGCTGCCTAGAATTCAGCTGAGAGGATCGCGTCTGCTGCTGTTCGCGTTACTTATTTGCTTCGGCTGTCTCTCTGCCTTGGGCATTCCAGCTCTTTCGGCACCCCCTATACCTGCCCCGGTAGGGGTTCAAACCGCTCTACCTCTCTCTAATACATCCCTGCTGCAACAGGGTATCGATCGCTACGAAGCTCAGCAATATTTTGAGGCGATCGCCCTATGGCAGCAGGCACTCAGTCAGTTGCACGAACAGCCACAGGTACAAGCCTTTACCCTTAGTAACTTATCGCTGGCTTATCAGCAGTTAGGGCGCTGGTCTGAATCAGAAATCGCCATCAATCAAAGTTTGGCGCTATTACAAGATGAACTGGCGCCACCTGATATTTTGGCAAAAGCGTTGAATACACAAGCCCGCCTCCAGTGGTTTCAGGGACAGCCCGAAACCGCTCTAGAGACTTGGCGGCGATCGACAGTTGCCTATCAGCGAGCAGGTGACTTTTCTGGCACTCTGATGGGGTTAATCAATCAAGCGAAAGCCTTGCAGTCCTTAGGCTTTAGTGTCCAGGCAGAAGCACTGCTCAATCAGGTGCAGCAGGGAGCGCGATCGCAATCTGATCCCAAGCTTAAGGTCACCGGATTGCAGAGTTTGGGTGTTGCTCTGCGGCGGGTCGGCAAGCTGAAGGAATCGCTAACGGTACTGCAGGAGAGCAGCCAGGTCGCTATAGATGCTGACCTCGCAGCGCTGCATGGCTCAACGCTACTAGAGACTGGCAATACCGAAACAGCCCTGTGGAATAAAGCGATCGCCATTGGTCAAACGATGCAAGCTCAGAGCCACCGCCAGGCAGCGATCGTTGCCTATCAACAGGCAGCAATCGTTGCTCCCTCAATTCAATTGCAAGCTCAGTTAAATCATCTGAGCCTGGAAGCAGAAGCCGGACAAACGGCTGCTGCCACCCTGCTTTGGCGATCGATTCTGCCCCAGTTTACCCAGCTACAGCCTAGTCATAGCCACATTTATGCCCAGCTCAACGGGATTAAAAGCCTGACTATATTGCAAGAGCGCGATCGCACATTTCAACCCAGTTGGGCAAGCCTAGCGCAACTGGCTGTAACTGCGATTCAAGATGCCCGCAAGCTGCAAGACAATTCTGCCGAATCCTATGCTCTGGGTCAATTGGGTGAGCTTTATGAAAAAACTGGACAGTGGACAGAGGCAACAAGCTTGACAGAACAAGCGCTGTTGAAAGCTGAGCAGGACTCCGTGATTCGCTATCGCTGGGAATGGCAGCTAGGGAGACTCCTAGAAAAGCAGTCTGACTTGTCAGGGGCGATCGCCTCCTACACCGCAGCGGTGAAGTCGCTGCAATCTATCCGCAAGGACTTATTGCTGATCAACGCTGATATTCAATTTTCTTTTCGGGATGCCGTAGAACCCGTTTATCGGCAGTTAGTAGAACTGTTGCTGAGTGCCACTGCTCAACCCAGCCAGGAGATATTGCAACAGACCGTGCAGCAGGTGAACGCATTACAGTTAGCCGAGCTAGAGAACTTTTTGGGCTGTAACGTGGCGCAAACGGTCACGATTACCGACGTGGCGAATGACCCGACAACCGCTAAACTCTATCCGATGATTCTGCAAAATCGGCTGGCGGTTGTTTTAGAGTTACCAGGACAATCATTGATTTATCATGCTGTGGACTTGCCGCAGACAGCCGTTGAAACGAAACTCCAAACGCTACGAGAGAATCTCAGTACCGCCGATCACACGCCAGAGGCGATCGCAGGACTCCAAGAGGTTTATCAATGGCTGATTGCACCGTTTGAATCAGAGCTAGCAAAGTATGAATTCAAAACCTTGGTATTTGTTTTAGATGGGCAGCTCCGCAATGTGCCCATGGCTGCACTTTATGACGGAGAGCAGTTTTTGATTAGCAAATATGCTACGGCAATCGCGCCCCGCTTAGAGCTGTTTCAGCCTAGTCCGCGCCCAAAACAATTCAATGTATTTTTGGGTGGAGTTAGCGAACCGCAAACGCTAAACCAGTTGGCTTTTCCGAAGATCGAATATTTAACGCCTGAGCTAGAGCAAATTCAGCAGATTGCTAAGGCAAAAGCACCGCTCTTAGAAACAGATTTTACTGAGAAAAACATTGAAGCTCGTTTGAGTCAGGAAAATTTTTCAGCCATTCATCTGAAAACCCATGGGATATTCAGCTCCGATCCCGAGGAGACTTTTATTGTTGCCTATCGAGAACTAATTACGGGAAAAGATTTAGGACGACTGATTCAAACCGATCGCCAAACCGATCGACTAGGCGAATCAAGCGCTGTAGAGCTTTTGGTGCTGAGCGCCTGTTCGACTGCAAAAGGAGATAATCGTGCGGTACTAGGGATGGCAGGTGTTGCGGTGCAGGCTGGGGCACGTAGCGTCGTTTCTACCCTTTGGGAAGCGCAAGATTATCCCAATACGCAGCTAATGATTCGTTTCTACCAAGAGCTACAAAAAACAGACATTACCCGATCGCAGGCTTTGCGAAATGCCCAGATCTTCCTTATACAACAAGGCTACACAACACCACATATTTGGGCAACGTATGTGTTGGTGGGGAATTGGTTGTAACGGAAACTGGCATAGCCCTATGGCTCTGTTACCACCTCGCCCACAATGGGCTTTTGCACCGCATCTGCCGCCCCAGCAATGGTCAACAAGCTACGCCAGCGTTCCCTAAGCTGTGCATTCTGCGGCATTGCAGAGATGTGATCGGCTAACTTAGCCAACGCGTCATACCAGACTTCTGGAGTTCCAGCTTGAATCTGGCGATCGCGCTCAGGTGTCGCCTCTACACGCTGTATCCAACCATCCACCTGCAAATCAGCTTTCGAGGTGGTGTTGCCTGTACAGTACAGCTTGAAATACCAGTGGTATGATTTGCCCAGAGTTAGGGCTGTATCAGCAGTTTCTGGAAGCTTGACGCTGACAATTCCAGGGGAGCTAGGTAGTTTGAATCGGGCACGATAGAGCCGAGTCATTTCATTCGGCCCAACCAAAACTGAAAACTCGCCAGATTGCACATCGCTAGCACCATAGGGAACATAAAACAAAACTGTTGGATGCGCTAAGGTTGTCACCACTGGATTTTCGGTCGGTACGATCGCCAGCAGATTTTCTGTGGAACTCGTGCAGGCTTTGGCATCACTCAACGAACCCCCGGCTCGTGTTCGGTTGGGGGGCGGAGTCCAAGGTGGCGGCGGCAGTTGACTAATCTGTAATGGACTCATCTGCATTTGGGGTGACATCGTTCCACTCGTAATCTCATCCGCCCAACCGCTTGTCCAGTTGCTCGTCCAGCTATTGAGTCCCAACCACAACGCTATTCCCAACAGCGATATTTTTTTATAAACCATTTCAGAAACCTCCGTGATTCGATCGAGTGAATGAGTTGACTACTGCGGAATAAATGATCACAGCCGTGCTAGTGAGCAAGACTGCCAGCACCGATGGCAATAGCGGCAGCCAAATGCCTTGCACTAAAAACCACAGCGATAGATAGTACAGCATCAGCACCATGACACCTGTGGCAATTGCCGTGAGCCACAGCAATCGCAGCCGCACAGTAGTCCAGCCCGCGATCGCAGCCCATCCTAAGATCCACAACCCATCGCCCCACTGGATATCTCGCCACTGCGGCAGACCGCTAATGAAGGGACGCTTTTGGCTAACAGCACTCAATATCTGGCTAATTTGGTGGGCATGAATCCAGATTCCTGGCATATCGCCGTAGGGGGTATTGAAACTGTCTCTAGCAACTGGGGCAGAAGTGCCGATCAAAATAATGCGATCGCGAATCCAGCTAGCGCTAACCTGTCCTTGCAACACCTGCTGTAGCGTTACCCGCTGCCCCGGTGGATCGGTACGGTAGTTAATTAAAATTTGGCTCATCCGTCCGTCAAGTCTCTGGTAAGCACCAAACCGACTAGGCAGCTTTTGCAGAACAACCGAACCAAACTGCCAATTGCCGTCGGGAGTAACGGCGGGCGGGATACCTGTTGCCGCCAGATAGCGATACGCCAATTGCAAGTTGAGGCTATAGGGAGTAGTACAGGAAGTGGGTGTATCTGTTAAGCCAGGTTCATAGGAAAGTATCTGCCGTCGCACTTGATCTTCTGGATGAATCGCCTGTTCGCTACTGACGGTATCGGTACGAGTTACGGTCTGGGTATCGCCACTGTCTAACAAGAGATCGCTGAAGCCCATCTGAGTCGTGCGCTGCGCTTCAGAAAACTCTGGGGGCGGGGCAGAATTGCGATCGTTAGAGCCAAAGCTACAAACCAGATACAGATTGGGATTAGTAAATTGCTGAATGAACTGCGATCGCCCCTGCCCCCGAGACTGATAGCGATGCATATCTAACCCGATGGCTCTGGGTCGGGCTGTTTCCAGCTTTTCGATCAACTGTGCCAGCGTCTTGTCCTCTAGAGGATAGCCGTACTGATTCGTATCATCCTGAGTGACTTCTACTACAAGAATTCGTGGGTCTGTGCCTTCTCCCGGACGCGATCGCAGAAGCCGATCAAATAGTGCCAGCTCCGACTGCTCTAGCCCACCTAATGCCCGTATTCCCAACACTAAACTTGTGATTGCCAAGCTTAGCATCAGACCCATCTTGACTGATGTTCTGCGGAACTTGTTGACATGGGTCGATAAACTGGGAGTAGTCGGCTGAGCCTCTTTTAGAGTTGACCAACTAATTGGCGTTTCTGCCGGATTTTGGCAGATGACAGGTAGCCAGGAGGCGCAAGGAAACTCATCTTCCAATCCTTGCAGTTTCTCTCTCGCTTGCCGCACCGATTGATAGAAGGATTTGCCGTTCGCAAAGGTGGTCAGGAGATCTGTCACAAAGACTTGAGCGACACGATCAGGAACAGGTTCACGCATCACGACGAGTTGGGGGATATTGAGATCCGCCATGGCTCGTGCTAGCCCTAACCCATCGCAAGAGTTAAAGATTGCTAGACTTAAGCCCCGTCCGATCGCTGCTTTGAGCGCATTTTTCAGATGTGCAATGGTGACCGTATCGCTGCCATTAATCATCATCTCTCCGGTTTCACCATCAGCATGACTGGTGCTGTGTCCGGCAAAAAATAAAATATTCCAGCCCTGCTCGTCCCAAAGCCAGCGATCGAGATCTTGCCGCTGGGGTTCTACCAGAAATACCGTTTCGGTAGCAGGTAAGTTCTCTAATAGAGTACGATCGTGTTGAATATCAATCCCTTCACTGTTACCCAAAATTGCCAAAATTCGTACTCGATCAGGCGTACGGTGCGTCAGGACTGCTTTGCCATACTCTGGTGCACTCAGCGCGACTTCTGCCTGGGGATAGTCTTCAAAGAAGCTCCAGAGATGCCACGGCAGTCGACGGAGATAGGGATCGTCAGTTTCTATAATGACGCGGATTTCTTCGGTGGGCAGTAGACGCGTCCGGAGCCGCCGCTCAGCTTTACTAAAGGTGCTGCTGTCGAGCCAGCGATCGATCTCCTGCTTAAGCTGCTGACACACTAAGTCAAAATCAGTCACAGAAACGTTGGTAATGCCCTCATCTTCTATATCGATTGACGATCGCCGTGACAATCTTCTCCAAGTCATTCGCTTCGAGAGAGCCATGTAGAGCGTGCGCCAGCGATCGCACAGCTCGGGCAACTGGGCATTAGGAGTCAAACTGCCTGCCCATTGCGTCGGAATTTGGGGCGGAGCGGTCTGCCAAAGCTGAAGGGTTACAGTATGAAAGCCCTGTTGCCAATCCCCTTGACCCAGTTTGAGAACAACAAGTTGGCTCATACGACGAAATCTTCTGTAATGCTGAATTCTGCAAACTGTATCTGCAAACTGAACTGTGTTCCGACTGGACAGCGGAAGCGTCGCAATTGAATGTAGCTATCCTGTGGTCTAGCTTGAACGGATTGGAGCGTTTCACCCGTATCTGCCAGCAGATTTAGCGTCAGATTCGCAGGCGTGACCTGACTAGAATCGAGATGCAGTTGCGCCATGATTGCAACTCGCTCATCCGCCTCTGAAGCTAGGCTGAGCAGCAGTAAGACCGTTTGCGGAGGCTCTGTAGACAGGATGATTTGCTTGCCCTGGGTGAGGGTTGTATCTCTAGGAGCTGATCGCAGGTTAATTGCCAATTGCAAATCGTCGTTAAACAAGGCTTCTAGGCTCTGCCAACCTGTTGCCACATGTCGCTGGAACCACCGGCTCAAGTTTGTTAGTTCACTGATTATTAGTCCACTGGACTGCTGCCGATACATCTGCTGTCGCCAGTCATCCTGAGACAGCAAGGCTCCCCACATTGCAAAAGGAAGGACCAGCCGGGGAATGACGGCATTGCTGAGGCGCTGAATCAAATTTTCTGCCTGAACATTGCTTAAATCGGCGAGAGGAAGAGCCGCAGCTTTAGTCTGAGCTTCAGGGCAAAACTGTAGCGTTACCCACAATGCGCCTATATCTCTGATTAGGTTTTGTGCTTCTAATCTATAGGTTCGATCATCAGCATCGTAATAACCATGCATCTTCAGATCTTGATGCGTTGTATATCCCCAAATCCTGACCCAGTGCGTGTTCTCTTGTTCATCCAACTGTATCTGTAAGGCTAAATAGTAATCAGCGGTCCATTCAGGAATATCAATCCATTCCTGTGGCACTTCCAGTTCGCCATTGTCGATCGCCTCGCTGGGCAGGAGTACTAACCGCTGATTGCCAATAACGATCGCGGCTCCGTTCACCACATCCCAAATGCTGGACAAATTCTCCTGACTCTGCCAGATTGTAGCCTCTGGTGCATGCTCTGCCTTAATCCAGGGAAGTACTGTGTCTAAACATAGACGATTTAGATAAGCGTTCCAGCGGCGATTAGGAGCATGGCATTGGCTGTGCTGCCAAACTGTCTCTTGCTGAGCGGGGGAGATTTCCAGCCATGCATCAGTTGGATCGGCGAAGGTAATCATATCGTTTAGGTCTTGCTACAAGTGCTAAGTGGCTACAGGTGCTGAGGTACACACTAAAGGGGAAAAAGCGCATGGACTCTTTAAAACTTAAGTTGGATTTACAGCAGTCTGGCTGTATCGGGCGCAAAGCCACTCTTCTAAACCTGTACTCATACTTCCTATTAGGGTTGGTGTAGGTAGATTATTCAGCTCTGCCTGACTCCACTGCACTAACGCAGTCAAAAGGAATTCTCTGGCTTTACTCAGCCGCCGCGATACGGTTGCTTGACCTAGGGCTAGTTGCTTCATAATCTGCTGCTGCGTGTAGTGCTTTTGATAATAAAGTTGCAAAATCATCTGCGTTTGAGCATCTAGCTCCGCGATCGCTCCCTCCAGCACTTGAGTAATTCGCGTGTACTGACTCTGGCGCTGCATGATCTCTTCTCGATCAATAAGCGCCCCTAAGGGCGTATCAATATCAGCAGCAACCCTGTCTTGAATTTCGCTAGTATTTTCGTCCACAGAGGACACATTTAGTGAAGCAACGGATGGATAAAGATAAGAGCGAACCCAGACAGCACAGCGGCTCAACCATTGCTCGAGTTCCCTAGCTGTGATGGGAGGCGAACCGGGGTTTAGCTCCTCATTATACAGACGAGCAACAGCCTGCCACAGTGCTAAATCTGGCTTAGGCAATCGCTCTGTAGAGGACGCTGGTACATAGAGAGTCTTAAAGCAAGTCCAGGCTAGTTTGTATTGAGTCATTGCCATTGCCGATAATCCAGCATGCTGCAGACTTTCTATTAACCGCTTTTTGCTAATCTTGCGGAGTAGAGTCCAATCTGTGCAGAGATCTGCTGCCTGCCGCTGCCGCAATCCATCCCGTAGGATGCTCTGAAATACCATTTCCGCATAGGTGCGTAGACTAGCGCCGCGATCGTTCCTGAATCCTCGCAGAACGGTGCTGACCTCTGCGATCGCTATTTGGAAATAGTCTAGCAGTGTAAATTGGCTGCCGCTGAATTTATTAAAAGTGCGGTAGGCTGCCCAGTAACAAGACTCTTGCAAATACGCCGACAAGTGAAGGCTTGCCAGATTGTGAGCAGATTCCGACCTTGTTTGATCCCAGATGCGGTGCCAGTAGATTGTCCAAACCAACTCTGACGGATCAGGGGATTGGGCAAACACGCCTTGAAAACTGCGCCGCAGCTTTGCATCTGTCGTCCAGCGGGTAATAATGTCAGTTTCAAATTGCAAGAAAGTTGAGAACAGCTCAGTAATATCTTGGCGGTGGCGCATAGAGGCATAGAGGCAGTTGTAAAAAACTGTTATGAATGTTAATAAAAAAGCCTTACAGCGATTTTCAGCAATGCCCGATTTTCAAATGAATAGACCTCTTTCAGATTAGCTGTTGCCCTCTGTGCAAGCTGAGCGAGGAATAAGGAAACATTAGGACATCACACTTTATCTGCGTCCTAATAATGCACTATACAATAGCTCAAACCCTATCATCCGAGCACTTCAAACGTCGATTTTGCATTCATCAAGAGACTTTAGAACAGGGCTGATTCAGGGAGGCTTTCTTGTGTAACTCTCCAGGTTTTATCTCCCTGGTTACACAAGATTTTCAAATTATTTCCTCAGCAGATTCTTTGAGACGGCAGCCTACAATTTAGGGCACCTCACCCAAATTGCAGCCTGATAAAACTCTCCTCTCTGCCCTAACTCAAAGCCGCCTAACAACAGACCTAACCACACTTCAACCCACGGCATGCTTAGGTGACGACACAGTTCAGTGAACGAAACCCTCTCATCAGGCGCAGATTGAAGCCTTCGCTCGATCGCCTCTGTCCAGTCAGACACCTTCTCCTCATGGGCGATCGCCCACACTTCCTGATTTCTCTTCTGCTTCATCCGCTGCCGATGCCTCTAGCTGCTCCACCATTGCCAGCACTGCTGCCTTACCCACCGGAGCCGCGATCGACCCCTCTGGTTTCTGGGTTGATTTCACCCGCTGCCTCCGGGGTGAAATTGGCTCCATCAACTCACTCAAATCCACCGCCATCGTCTGCCGCACCACCTCGGCAAAGAAGCCACGCTCGACAATGGGATCACGAGAGGACTCCTCCCATTCCGTCATCCATAGAGCCGATCGCGCTACACAAAGCTCAGCCACTTGAAGCAACGCCTCTCCCGCAAACCGCAGCTGCTCAGACTCAGGCAGATGAGCCACCGTCGCTTCTACAGCATCCAGCATCGACTCCACATCCAAGAACTCTGGGCTTTGCTGCGCCCTTTGCAGCTCATCCCACAACGCTAACTCCAGCTGCTTTGCCTTCACAGACTCTCTTCCACCTCATGACGATGCAAATGCTCAGCATGGTAAGAGCAAGGTCGAATGGGACATTGGGAAACGGAGTGCTGTTCCTCACGGGCAAAGCGCTCAAATCCACTGCGGCGATCGTTGCCATAGCGCTGGTAAAGCGCCTCCAACAATTGACGCGCATACTCCTTGACCATTCGCGGGGGTAGCCCAAACGTATGTTGGGGTTGCGTCATCGCTGTCGGCTTATTTCCCAGCCACAGCTCTGCACACAGCGCGTGGATCACCACCGCGTCATTAATTTGTCGAGGCTTGTCCACATAGGAATGCAGCACCACATAGGGAACTTCAGCAATCGGCACGACTAACTCTTCAATCTGGAGTTGTCGCCTGACGCCTTGAGTACGGCCCTTGCGGTAGTACAATCGCCGACTGCGGCAAGTGTCATCACTCCAGCAGCCATCGCCACCCCGATCTGTCTCATGCAGCTTACGGGCTTCGTTCACCGTTAACAGGCTGCATGCCCAACACTTCTCGTTTGTGGGTCTACCCATGCGGCTAATTTCATTGCCTTGAATCTGATGATAAGTGGATTTGGAGAGTCGATCGCTCCAGCTTACATAATATTCTTACAATAATCTGATATAGATAAGTGAAATTATCTGCACCTAAAGTCCCAGCATTAATCCGATCGCCCATGAACTCCTCTCCACCTGACCCCGTTTTACCGATTGTGATTGTTTCGCTCGAAGGCGGAAAGCCGGAGGGTGGGGGAAGAGGCGATCGTCCTCCTGATTTGCGCGATTGGCAGATTGAGGAGTTTCTCAGACAGACAGGTAAAGCAGACAATACCCAGCGAACCTACCGGGGACAGCTAAAACGATTTGCTGCCTGGTCTAACAAATCCTGGCTGGATGTCTCTCCTAGCGATCTCGGCAAATATCGCCGGGATCTGAAGCTCAAGGGCTTGAAGCCTGCTTCGGTGAATCATGCTCTCAATACGCTGCGATCGTTCTATAACTGGTTACGTCGCAGTAATGGCTATCCGATGAATCAACCTTTGCCCACCGACGCGATCGACTTGGAGAGGAAGGAGGAACCGCAGGCGGCTCACATTGAGGCGGAGGAGTTGGGTGATCTATGGTCAGTGCTAGAGCTGGATGATAAGACTCGGATGCGCGATCGGGCCATCATTGCGGTGCTTAGCCATGGTTTGCGAGCATCCGAGGCTTCAGCGTTAAATGTGGAACACTGGAATGGCAAGATGCTCACGGTGCATCGCTCCAAGGGACAGAACGTAGGTCAAGTGCCGCTCAGTCGGGAGGCGCGAACTTATCTGGAGGCTTATCTGGAGTGGCGAGGGCAGCAGGGGGACGGGTTTGCTCCAGCGCTGGAGAGTCCTATGTTCTTGGCACAAGACCCGAAGAGTGCAGGGCAGAGGCTGGGCTATCAGGGGTTGCACAAGATGGTGAAAAAGTTGGGAACTATCGCGGGGATTGAGGGCATCCATCCGCATCGGTTTCGCCATTCGTTTGGCACGGAGGTGACGCGGCGAGGGGTCGATCCGCTGTTTGGCAAGGAGTTGATGGGCATTAAGAGCGACCGCGTGTTTCAGCGCTACACTCAGGGCGTATTCAAGCAGGCGGCGGCTGAGGCGTATTTGAAGGCGATCGGCGAGGGGGAGGACAACCTATAGTAGGGTCTGTCAGCTCGCGAGAAAACCAGTCCTCATTCATCGTTTGTTCAGGAGGATCGCTACCGGGTTGGGGCCACAAAGGTTGGAGGAGCGAGCGACGTGAGGGCTGTTGTAAAACACCTGTCAGCAGGGCAAGCCCTGTGGTGACACCCGTTGCTTTGAGTCATGCCCAGGGTTCATCAAACTTGAGATACTCCTGATAGGTGAAGTCGGTTCTATAGGGTTCCTGCCACTGTTTGTAAAGGGCACAACTGCGGCGTACCACCTGAGTATTGAC
The DNA here is from genome assembly GCA_019359505.1 of Drouetiella hepatica Uher 2000/2452. Lineage (GTDB taxonomy): Bacteria > Cyanobacteriota > Cyanobacteriia > Elainellales > Elainellaceae > Drouetiella > Drouetiella hepatica. Next base: position 18,265 of record JAHHHD010000066.1, read on the forward strand.
TGCTCCCCATAAAGAAGGGTGCAACCCAGGTGTTGAGATCCAGATCAAAGCAGGGCAGCTGTGGATCTCGATTACGGGTCATTCCAGCCGGAGTGTGAATGGCAGGCGGGTTCAGCAAAAAGGATCGCTGACCTGCGTTAACTGGTCTGAATCGTAGAGGTTCAAACTGGATGTCAGTGTGCCCCCGTTTAAGTCGCCATAAGCTTGAAAGTATGCCGTTACGGTTTGACAAGCCACTCCTAACTGTTGTGAATAACGGACAATCAGATAGGTACCCAGATCGGAAGGGACAGAGTCAAAGCCACAGCAGGGAATGATGCGGGTTCCATCTGATAGAGAACGTTGTTGCAAAAAACTGATATAACGTTATCTCAGAGATAATTTTTTGATTCAGCCACGAACTTGGACAAGCAAATACTTTATGTTTCTAAGAATCTCAAGCTGCTGCTGGAAACCGCAGTCATTCAGATGTTACTTCTTATCCTTGAGATTCAAAAAATCATTGGTTAAAGCAAGCTTTTTTGTAGAAACTTCTCACTTAGCCTACTAGTAACTCCACTTTGCATGACCGTAGGTCTGACTTAAAAGTTCAGTTAAAGCCTGAGATAACGTTATAGCATTAGGAAAATTATTATGCCGAACCAGCTACGTTCGCAGGTCATCTTGTCTATTGAAACCAATGCAGGTGGTGTTGCAAAGTCAACCACTGCCTATAACCTTGCTTACGAATTAGGAGTTCGAGGCTACTCAGTTGCCTTGCTGGACATTGATCCTAATGAATCACTCACTTTATTTTGTGGATTAAGAGAGAGTAGTCATCCTGGCACAATGGCAGATGTTTATGATCCAAGTTTCGCGGGTAATTATCCGCTAATGACTGCCTGGGCAAGTAAGATTGACAAAATCCAGGTCTGTAAAGGGGGTAAAGAACTTCATGAAACAATTCGCCTAGTTTCAAAAGATCTGCGTGGACCTTATGTCCTGGCAGATCGACTGAGTGATTATCCTTTACCTCATAACTTTGTCATCATTGATTGTCCTGCCACTCTAGAACCTTTACCTTTAACTGCATTGGCGGCATGCACTCATGTTTTAATTCCAATTCAGCCTGAGTACAAAGCTTCTCAAAGTGCTGCTGCCATGATTGAGTGGTACTACCACAACTGTAAGCAGCTCAGGCTCAAACCAGCACCTAAGATTATGGGCATTGTTCCAACGCGTTGGAAAAGCAATTGGGGAGCACATCAAAGTATTGTCGAAGAGTTACCGATAGTTTGTCAGCAATTGGGCATTCGGTTCTTTAATCCAATCCGCGAGTCAGCCGATATCTTGAATGCGTCGGGGCGAGGGTTACCACTCGGAATTTTTCGACCCGGTAGAGAAGCACGGGCCGACTTTCAGCCAATTGTAGATGCTCTAATTCAAGAACTGGCAGAGATGGGAGATAGATAATGCCAAAGTCAAATAAACCTAGTGTCCTTGGAATGTTTGCTGGAGCAGCAGGTTCGCAGCAAGTGTTTGAGCTTGAGGGTCACATTGATGAACTTCAGGCTGAAATTGTTCGGTTGAAAGCTAATCAAACAACAGTTGAACTTGCCGAAGCGGAACGGAATCAACTCAATCAGATTATTGAAGCTTTGCGAGATCAGCTGAAAGAAGTGGGCGGAGTTGTTAAAGTTCATCATAAAGATATTCAGCCAAACCTTAAGCAGCCTAGGCAAACCTTTGCTCCTAATAGCATTCACAGCATGGCGGTGTCTATCAAAGCAGAGGGACAACAACAGCCAATCATATTGCTGCCCGGCAACCTTTTATTTGACGGTGAACGTCGATGGCGAGCGGTATCTGAGTATTTACAGCCTGAGATTGAAACCTTGGATGCCGTAATATTGCCAAGGGAGCTTTCAGAAGCAGAACTGCACTCATGCGCTTTACTAACTAGTCTGCATCGAGAAGGATTGAATGACCTGGATTTAGCAGAAGGGCTAACTCAACAGGTTAAATTTGAGCTTGGTGTCGAGCCAGAGGAAACGATTAAAGCAGTCAGAAGAGCAATCGCTCGGTTAAATACGAGGAAACTTTTGCCACAACTAACTAAGTTAGTAACTATGACAAGAGATAAGCAATCCAGATGTGTTAATACGTTTGAACTAGACAATATCGAACGTGACATCTTCTTGCTGTTACTCCGCTTCCAGCAAAACCCAGCGTCGGTAGATGCTAATGTCTTTCCGTCTTTAAAATTTCCAATTGATCTTAAGCAGGCTATTCGCCAGTCTGGATTGGGTACAAATCATGCTCGACTGATTCAGCAGCTTAATGCCAAAAAACTGGGAATTCCTGAAGAAAAAGCCTTAGAGATTCGCCAAGATAGTGTGATTCAGATTTTAGAGAAAAAACTAACGATTAGCGAGACACGCACTTTAATTGGCAAAATCATTGCTGAGCATCAGCCAGAGAGGAAGCATGTAGCGCTCAATCGTAAAGTTGAATCCTTAATCCGTAACGTGTCGGATATCTCGTTAGAGGATACGGGTCTAGAGCAATTGCAAAAACTATTAGTTGCTCTAGAGACTAAAGCTAAAGAGATCCGCAGCAACTTGCCATAAAACTAGTCTTAAAGCCGTGTCAGATAAACTCCTTTCATTTCCAGAGAACTATGATGACTTTTTGAGCACTCTCAAAGAACACATCCGTCATGCCCAAGTCAAGGCAGCACTGGCAGTCAACCAGGAACTCGTTACACTTTATAGCGCTACGCACATACGTTAGGACACTCTTTAAAGGCAGCATCAACGCAATCTCGAAAGGTATCAAACTCATCCCATCGCTGTCGCATCCAATTCTTTAGCACGCTCCACCAGTGTTCAATC
>JAHHHD010000067.1 GCA_019359505.1 Drouetiella hepatica Uher 2000/2452
TCGCTGTACTATTGACATCCCTCACTCTGGGCGATCTGATGAGCCTTCTAAATTTGCTTCTCGATACCTAGACTAGATAGTTGTCGTCTGCCTTCTATTTACGCCTATCTAATTGTCGCGTCATACATAGCCAACATTCCAGCTGAATGACCACCAGGCGAGACTAAAGATTCCGGCACCTGCAATCAAGCTAATTAAAACCCGGCTGAAGTGACCTACTCGATGCCATAGCAAGAGGGCTGTAACCATCATTGTGGCAATACCAGCGGCGATCGCGACTCCCCGAACAACCCAAAACCAGTCATTTGGCGTTAGCCCATAGGGGGTAATTACATCAAAGGGCACACGGCCGAGAGATCCTTCAGCTAACTGATACACTCCAAATCCACAGGCAAAGCTAACAAACCCCTTGCTCCAAATCCCAGGGTAAAGCCAGGCAAAAACGACTGCATTCATCCCTGCGGTTAGGGAGAGTCCTACGCTGATCCATATCAGTCGCAGTTCGCCCCACTGCATTAGAGTATTGAGGCCCCAATAGGTTTGTCGAACTGCCTGAATCTGTTGCAGGCTCAAGTTTAGATTCGTAATTTTGTACAGTTTTGCAAGGGCAGGCGCGTAAGTTTGTCCCGTCTCCTGACAACCAACAGCTTGCCCGCCGTAGGACGCTCGACAATTGCTTAAGTCATATGGATACCCCTGCCCTTTAGTCATGTTGAGAGTCAACAACCGATCTTGAATGTCAGTCTGGCATTGAAATTCCTGCTCCGTCTCAGTACATTGAAAGCTCCGATTGGGCAAGTAAGTCGGCACATTCTGTTCAGTATGAATGGATACCCCGGCAAAGGGGGCGTTGTTCGGTACATCGGGGGCATTGGGAACGAGCAACCATAGAAATGCTGCGACTAACACAATCCATAAACTGAGTAAAAATTGTGAGAGGAACACTGTAGGTCGACGCATCACAGTTAATTTCTATGGATCAGGGGAAGTGATGCGTTTGAGCTGCCAGAAGTTCCAGCAAATCGGACAGATGGTGGTGTTCTAACCCTGTGCTTGCCGGTCTCGTGCTGTTCTTCGTCAAGAACCCTGGCGTAGGCCCACCCTAAGCCTTTGGCACGCTTCGCGAACGGTGTAGAAGCGACGGACTCACAAAGGGAGCTAACACTGTCATTTGCCCTGAGCAGTTCTCAGGGGATCAATAACAATACCTCGTGCAGCGATACATCAATTCCTTACAATCGTCATTTTGAACAACGATGAGTACGTTTTCAATTGCTGACAACTTCACCAAACGAGGCTGCATAACAATTGAGTTCAGCGGATGCAATCAACATTGAGGGAAACACTAGAAATTTTCATTCCGCTGCAACTTGCTTGTTAGGCAGCAGTTGACAACTTACACGACAGGTATTCCAAGTTGTGAGAGCCATGTGTGTTTGTCAATGTAGCCACGCAGGAACTTGATTTTTCCGTTGATGACATGAAAGAAACCACAGCCTTGCAGTGTAAACCTCTTGCTGTTTGGCGCGTTATCGCCCAGTTGACCTAAAAACGTGCCGCCTCCTTTCCACTCGACAATAGCCCATTCACCATCCTCAAATATGTTTAGCGGGTGCGTATAGTTGTCTGGAAAAGCAGTGAAGAACGCGATAAAGCTCTCCAACAAATCCTCGCGCCCATGAAGCGGAGCGCCAAAAGCGACTTGATGATTTTCGGCGTCATCGTGATAAAGCTCGATGAGCGCGTGCGGGTCACAAGCGTTATATGCCGCTACCCAACCCTGTACAACTTCCTTTGGTGATTTCATACTGTTCAAGCATATCAAAACCTACCGTACGTTTCCAGGCTGCGCACTGCGGCTTAACGACCCAGCTCACTTGCCCGAGAGGCGCGGTGAGCTACAACCCACGAAAGAGCTACATGCCCGATGGGTCAGGTGCAGCGCCTGGTTCGGCGTCTGCGGTCTCGCCCAGTGCCACCTCGAACAACGCCCAGACGGTGACGAAACCGTGCGGGTCGCCCGCCCATGCTTCCGGGAGGAGGGCCTGAGCGAGTTGAGCGTCCTTTAGCGAGAGTAACCCGTTCGCGCCGGTTCGCCGGGCGATCGGCTCTAGCACCCCTTGCTATCGACCGCAGTTCAGCAGGGACGAGGTCCACGTTTCATCGGACAGGTCATACCCCAGCAGCTTGAGCCGCGGGTGCCGGACCGACCCGCTGGGGCCAAACGCGTCAGTGAACAGGAGGTAGTATTCGCGACCGGGTACCGGAACCGTCAGCAAGTCCATCCCCAGCAATTCCCACAACTCGTCGAGCGTGGAGACTGGGTAGTTACCATCGACGCAGGAGTTGCACCATGAGTCGATGGTGCGAACCTCCCGGAGGTGCGGGAGCCCGACGAACTGGATGTAGCCCTCCCATTCGGGATCGCCGGCGCGGCGGACACCCCGCGTACTCAGCCACATCTCTTTGCCATCGCCCATTATCCCGCTACGCCTCCGTCGCCAAACTATTAAGGGACTAAAAGTTTCTGTCTAAGATTCCGCAGCAGGTAAATATACAGAACAATTCGGCATAAGAACCCAAATTTACTGTTTAAAGAAATTATTTCCGTATGATATGCTGCTCAAGCTAGATAGCCTGAATTTTTCCGCATATTTTCAGATTCCCTACGGAAATGAGCAGACGTACTATTAGACACACGGTACATCTGCTCATTTCTTATGCAGCCACCTTCCAAAAAGTTGCTAAATCAGGTGCGGGTGCCATTCGCCTCAAGCATTACTCCTGTTGCACTGAAGAGCTCTACGTGCAATAGATTCGACGTTATGACAGACTCCATCAGAGTAGTTGCGTCCATCGCAACTACTCTAATCACTAGACCTCCTGCAAATTAGGATTTTCAGATTGGATGGGGTGGGGGCCTAGCCCCCACCCCATCCAATCTGAAAGAGGCTTGATAAAGATCGGCATGAAGCCTGATCTTGTCTATCTCACAGGAGGGACACGGGAGCGATCGCAGGTTTGCCCCTGCGAGGGAGTGATCTAGCCATCCAGCTTTGTAAGCTAACCCTTGTACATCTGTTCACACACTACAGGGTTAATCTAATGGCAAGCAAGGAAGAGATTAAGGGCAAGCAAGGTTTTGCATCGATGGATGAAGATAAGCACAAGGCAGCAGCTAGCAAAGGCGGCAAGACCAGCACTAAGTCTGACGATACGGAGTCTACAGAATCTAAGTCTTCTAAAGCGGTTGCCGAGGTTGAGGACGATGATTCAGAAGATCTAGATGCGCTGCTAGATGCTTTTGAAGAAGGCGATCTGACTGCGATCGACCTAGAGCAAGCTACCGAAATGATTGAAGAGTGGCAAGAGACGCTGAGCAAGTCTAAAGAGTCCGAACTCAAGGAAATTGGCAGCAGTCTCAAGAAGCTTACTAAATCGCTCTCTAGTGGCAAAGCCAAGGCAGACGATCTTGCCGAATTGCTGACTCATCTGGGTGAGCAGGTTGACGAATCGGCAAATAATGCTGACCGCGGCTACAAGACTAAGCTTCACACCCTAGGACGCGCTTTTAAGAAAGCCGCCAAATCTCTAGAGGAATAGAAAGCATAGCGGTTCGTGATTGCTCGTTGAAGTAAAATAAAGGGAGCGATAGGTAAACATCGCTCTCTTTGGGTCTGTGCTGCCAGTTGTGCTTCGAGATAGCCGGCAACTCTGGCTTCTTTGTCCTAGGTAGCGGCGATGTAAAGGTGTGAATGAGTAAAAGATTTGGCACAATTTGCGAATGAGTGGCGCAGTTTTGCGAAGCCAGAATACACAAGTGCCTTAAGCTTCTAGCCCACTTCTAGCCACTACCGCTTAGACACAGCTCATCCCAAGCGGTTAGAAGCTGGAACGTTCACTTAGAGCCGCGTTGACCGATTGCGCCATCAATTTACGAATTGCGCCACATTTTTTGCTCATTCACAGTCGGGCCGTAACTTAAAAACTTGAACATCAAGTAATACCTTGATAAACCTGCCCCTGCGATCACGACCTATTGAGGACTACCCGACGCTCAAGCACTTCTTCTACGAGTTGCAGCAGCTTGTATTCCAAATAGGGTTTTGTCATGTAAGCGATCGCCCCCAACTGTGCAGCTAGCAAACGATGCTTTTCGTCACTGCGAGAGGTCAAGATAATCACCGGAATCTCGGCCAATTCGGGAATGCGTTGACAGTGCCTCAGAAACTCAAATCCATTGACACGCGGCATATCTAAATCGCAAATGATGAGATGGACATTGAGCTGATCGTGCAAACTCTCGATCGCTTCTTGTCCGTCTTTAGCCTGAAATACCTGATAGCCCGCTCTTTGAAGCGTCAGCAGTAGACCTTGGCGAACGGTGATAGAGTCTTCTACGGTTAAAATCCTTGGGTTTGAATTCGCCTCAAAACCTACATTGGCGGGAGGAATGCTAGCTGCTAGCTGAAGTTGAGAAGGGGATGATAGCTGAAGGGGAAGGGCAAGGCTCCGCTGTTGCCCCCTGTGTTGCTGATCTAGAACTCGCTGATCCAGCAAGTGCTGGATCAGCGCAATCGGATCAATCACAAGCGTAAGCTGGTCGCTCGCTAAAGTACTAGCCCCATACACATAGTGGGGTGAACCGATCACGGCTGCTAGCGGACGAATGACCAACTCTTGCTCTCCAACAATCTGATCTACCTCTAACCCGATTAGCGCGCCCTGGTAGCGCAATAAAATCACATGACTAGCTTTCTGCTTTGAGTCTAAGGAAGATTTTAGCAGTGGCAGATGCAGCGTTGAGCTATAAGTCAGCAAATCTGACAGGGTATAAACAGGAATCTGTTGTTCATTGCCTTCTTTACCCCAGCGCAGAACGGTAACGCCATATTGATGCTGAATTTGATCAGCTTGAGGAATGAGAATTTGTTCGATCGCATCGGCAAACAAGGCATGAGTTTTGTTGCCCGCCTGACAAACAAACAGTTTTGCGATCGCTAGCCTTAGAGGAATTTGCAATGTAAAGGTTGTCCCTTGATGGAGTCGAGAATGAACGATAACTGAACCTTGTAGCCCTTGCAGTTGGTTACGCACAATGTCTAAACCTACGCCGCGTCCAGAGAGGTTATTGACTTGAGCAGCAGTAGAAAATCCGGGTTCAAACAAGAGGTTGGTTAACTGAGCCTGAGTCAGCTGCCTGACTTGATGAGGTGGGACAAGTTGACGTTCTGCGGCTCGTTGTCGGATCAGTTCAAAATCTAGCCCTTCTCCATCATCACGGACTTCAATCATGAGGTATCTTCCCTGGTGATAGGCGCAGATCTCAATCTGTCCCTGCTCTGGTTTATTTCTTTGCTGCCGAGCCGTAACAGCTTCAATCCCATGATCAAAAGCATTGCGGACTAAATGCAGGAGTGGATCATAGAGTTTCTCAGCAACGACCTTATCGACTAAAATTTCACTTCCCTGCAACATCAAAGCAACCTGTTTGTTATGCCGAGTGCCTAACTGGTGCAAAACTTGAGAAAATCGGCCAAAGATCTGACCTACAGGCAGCATCCGAGCTTCGATGAGGGCATCTCGTGCTGTTTTTAAGGTTCGCTGCTGAGTTTCTAGGGTTTGGTTGGCCTGATGCGTAAATAGGTCAATGGCATCAACGGCTTCTGCTAGCTGTACGGTGCTATCTAGAAGCGGTTGAACAGTCAGAGCAGATTCATACGGCTGCTGCACTGTAAAGCCTAGCGTCTTTTGGGGAGCGCCCCGTTTTTTCTTGCTTGCCTGACTGTCGGTTTTGCGGTCTTTTCCAGCGGGCTGCGATCGCTGCATTTGCCGATTGAACTGATCCTGAAATTGACTCAGAAGCTGCTGATGCTGCTGAAGACGAGTGAGGAGATTTTGAACCGACGCCTGAAGCTGTTCCGTTTGCAAGAACTGGTAGTTTTGGTGGGTAAGCAATTCCCCCATTGAGTAACTCAAACGCTCTAAATGCTCCACGTTAACCCGTACCGTGGGCAGCGGTGAAGGCGCTTCTCTGGAAACATTGGAGACTGAAGCAGCGGGCTGCGGTGCTGAAGATTGCAAGATGTGGTCTGGAAGTGCCTCTGGGATAGATTCCTCTGGGCGATCTTCTCCTAGACGCTCAGAAGTTGGATACAGCACTAGCTCGGCATCAAGCGCCAAGTCAGCGGCATTAACAGCAGCATTAGCCGTATCTCCCCAAATACTCTCTAGAAACAGACCTTGGGCTTCTGGTTGTTCAGGCTCTTCAGGGATGGTTTCCTGAATAGCGTCAGGGGAGCTAGCGAGAAGCTGCAACGCTTTAGAGGGATAACCTCCCTGAGTGCGATCGCCTGCTAGTACCGCAGCTTTGCCAGCCTCAAAGTCTGCTAGTGCGATCTCTGCTAGAGATCGCACCTGACCAGGATGTTGCTCAAGGGCGGCGATCGCTGCTTGAGCAATGGCTCCAAACCCAGGTAGATTTAGCGATTCTGCTAAGCCTAGAAAAATTCCAGCCTGAGTTTGCAGCGTGGTTGCGATCTCTTCGAGGGGGGCATCGACAATCAGGGCAGCAAGCTGATCTAATCGCTGGGTTACGCCCACTTCAAAAATAGACTGAGTTACGTCAAATCCTAACTCGGCTGATGTTGGAATATAGGCTTCTTGACCAAAACAGTCTCCAAGTTCTTCCTGCAACTGGGCAAAAACAGCGGCAGCTCTGTCGAGTATTTCAGCATCATTAATTGATCCTCCTGTGAGTTCGGCGGTTAGCGGCAGACGTAAACATTCAAATCCTTCAAATAGCAATGCCTGAATGTCTGGATTGATTGAGATGTCCGGTCTACAAAACGCCTTAAAGATGTCTTCTAAAGAGTGAGCAATGATCGTGATGGTCTCTAACCCGACGCTGGCTGCGGCACCCTTTAGAGTATGGGTTGCTCGCATCAGCGTGTTGACCTGATTTAAGGTGCAGGTTTCTCGAAGGCCAAGCAACCCTTGTTCTAAAGCCTGGAGCAGCTCAGGAACTTCTTGCAGAAAGTAAGGGTAGGTTTGCTCACGGATGGTTGGATCAAGCGTCATAGTTGAGGTTAGGGAGTAGTTGCAAGAGGGTTTAGTCAACCTTGAATAGGCTGCTGTGGGTTTGTAAGGTCTTTGCCATAATCAGCAGTTCTTTAAACGATGCTGAAATTGAAGCTGAATCCTCAGTCGTTTTATTGGCAATCTCTGCGACTTCAGACATGGTTTGCTTCACAGACTGACACTGCTGGGTTTGTTCTTGAGCGGCCTGCGTGATGTTAGCAACCAACTGGCTAATTTGTCCCGTCGTATCGACGATTTCATTGAGATTTTCTCGGGCTTTAGTCACGAGATCTGTTCCAGCTGCAACTTGCTGAATCCCTGTCTCTAGAGCTGTGGAAACTTCGGCTGTACTGATCTGAATATCCTGCACCAACTGTTCGATTTCAGTGGCCGCATTGGCAGACTGCCGCGCCAGCGATCGTACCTCATCGGCAACGACCGAGAATCCCCGCCCATATTCTCCGGCTCGGGTTGCTTCAATCGAAGCATTCAGCGCTAGGAGTTGAGTTTGAGTCGTAAAATTGCTAATCAGATTCACAACTTTAGAAATTTTCTGGGAAGATTCGCTTAACCGCTTCAGTCGTTTACCTGTCTCTGTAACGGTCTCTCGGACATCAAGAATGCCTTCTACTGCGCGATCCATTGCGGCATCTCCAGCCAAAACCACTTGATTGGTTCGTTGAGCTGTCATCTCTACCATTTGGGCGCTAGAACCCACAGCCTCACTAGAATGCACCATTGTTTCGACCCGCTCTTGAGCTTGGTCAAGGGCGTAAAACTGCTGTTGAGCTTGAGCTGCCAAACTGGCGATCGCCACCTCGCTGGTTTGAGAGGTAAGCGCAATCCGGTGAGAGGAATGCTGCATCTCTGTCACAATTTGCTGCAAGTGACTCAGCGTATTATTATAGGCATCTGCGATCGTCCCTACCTCGTCATCGGTAATCGGTGCGCGCACCGTGAGGTCGCCATCTAAAGCAGGCCGTACCGCCATCAAGATCTGGATGACTTCTTGCTGCAATTTTTCTTTTGCTGCTTTCTCCATCTGAGCCAGGTTCGACGTTTGCGCTGAGGCTTGTCGCAACTGCTCGATATATTCTCCCTGCTGAATTGCCGTATCGAGCTGAAGGGCAATCTGTTTTGCAAACTCAATCTCTGTTTCTTGCCAGTTTCGTGGCCCACTACATTGATGGATGCAGAACAGCCCCCACAGATGCTCGCCTCGGAAGAGAGGAACCACGAGATTCCCTCGAACTTGAAACTGGGTGAGCATCTCAACGTAGCAATTGGTTAGCTCTGCCTCGTGGATATCTGCAACCGCAAAGATGCGTCCTTTCTTGTAGGAGGCTGCATGGCGTTCGCCAAAGCATTCATCATCAACTTCAACCGATTGAATTGAAATATATCCAGGCTTGATATCTTCAGCAACAATCGCCCCTCGGTTAAAGTTCGATTCAGGTTTAAATCTGTAGATGGCAACTCGGTCAACGCTCAAAAGATTGCGAATTTCCCGCGCGGTAGTTTTAAAGATTTGCTGTAAATCTAGCGATTGCCGAATCCGTTCGACAATTTTAGCTATGGAGCGATCGCGTTCAGCCGCTTGAGCGAGCTGTTTTGACTGCTGCTGGACTTGCTCTAGGTAGCTAACCTGCCGCATGGCTGCACTGAACTGACCACAGATTTGCGATAGAGCCGTGACTTCAAACTCGCTCCATGAGCGGGCATGGCTTTGATAAACCCCTAGAAAACCCCAGAGCGCGTCTTCTTGAAAGATGGGGATTATTCCATACGCTTTGATGTCAAATTCCTCTAATTGTTCAATTTCTTCGGAGGTTTGACCTGTGGCATAAATGTTATTTACTGTCCAGGCTGTCGGACGGTGCTGGGGGCTACCTAAAATAGGCTGCAAATCTGTCTTAGGATAAAGCAGGCTGAGATCAAGGCTGGTCAAAGACTCTAGCCCCTTAGATATCGACTCTGCCACAAGGGTGCTGCTGCCATTAGCGTCTAAACGGTAGATAGCGGTGCGATCGCATTTGAGCAGCGATCTCACAGCTTGTGGGATAACGCGAAAGATACCCTCTGAGTCTTGAGATTGAAAGATCTTAGGAATAATCTCAGCAACGGTATGACTCACTTGTGCCGCTCTAGACATCTGAGTCGATTGCTCTTGAAGTTGGCTGACATGATTAACCCCTTGCAGCGCTGCTCCTAATTGGCGACCTATACTGCTCAAGAGGTTAACATCACTCTCTCTCCAGCGCCGAGACCCGCTGTGCTGAAACGCACTCAACAGCCCCCAGAGCGTTTCGCCCTGTTTGATGGCAACCACCGCACAAGATCTAATCCCAAAATTTTTCAGGGCTGCCACATGGCAATCGCTCAATGCAGATTGATAAATATCATCTACGACCCAAGAGCCGTTGTTCTGGAACCTGCCGCCTTTGTGTTCTTTAAGGTAAGTATCTTCCCAAGCGCTACCTACTAGACGCGGAAATTCTGCTGCTGTAGATTCATAAAGGAAATCGCCAAAGTAGTCTGGGCGAAACTTGTAGATGGCGACTCGTTCCACATTCAAGAGCTGCTGCACTTCTTCTATTGCAATCTGGCAAGCCTCTTGGATAAAAGGGGAATGATCTAGCGTTTGATAAATGGCATCATTAACGCGGGTTAGCGCTTGTCGTTCATGGTTAAATTGCAATGACTGAAGCTGTAGCCGCAGCTCGGTCGTAATCTGATACAGCAAAGTCACTTCGTTTTCCAACCATTGCCGAGATTGAGAGCAATGCTGCACAACGAGCAAGCCCCACACCTGACCCAATAAAATTGGGATGCTGAGGCTGGTCTGAATCTGATACTTATCCAATAGCTGAGTCTGATAGGGACTAAACGACTGCTCAGGCGTGTTTTCTACGGCTACAACCTGCTGCTGATAGCTTTGTCGCTGCTCAGCCCCAAAAGCGATCGCAGGCAGAGATTCGCCTAGGCTGGGTGTATAGCCGCTGGCCATAGATTCAGCCAGCACCAACCCCTGATCTTCAGTCTGAAACTGATAAATTAAAACGCGATCGATTTGCAGCCCTTGACGCACTTCTGTTACCGTCATCTGCAAAAGCGTTTCGATGGTTTCAGCCTGGTGTAGCTGCTGAGAAAATTTGAGGAGCCATTGCCAGTTTGTACTGCCTTTGAGTACTGCTGGAATCGCGCTACCGTTGCTAAACTTCACCGATGAGCTGTTCTGAACTTGAGAACCTAGTGCTCTGACTTGATTAAGTTTCTGCATAGTTAGATAATCTTTATCGGTGACAGTTTTTACTGAAGTGAGGATGGATTTGGCTTTATTGAGATCATCTTTTGGGTGCTGCTGCTGTGCCTCTTGAGGAGATAAAAAATCATTTGCAGCATTCAACGGAGTTTGGGGGTTAGGGCTTGGCATAGCTCTTTTGATCAACCGTAATAGGGGTGAGGCGTTGAGATTGAAAAATGCTGTGAGCTGTAGCCTGGGTGGTTTTGCCACTAGCTTTACCATTAGTTTTACAGATGGCTCTATTGCTGGCTTTATCGCTGACTTTGCCATAAAGGGCACTGTGCGATCGCCGCGATATCTAAGACAGCACCGCTGCATTCGAGCAACGTCCCCAGCACAAAAGGTTGAAGCTGAGGTGGAAACAATCCTGGGATCACAGGCTGGAGCTTTTGCAATTCATGGCGCTCAATTTCGCCCACTTGACGAACTCCTAGCCCTAGCAAGTGGTCATTCCAATGGATCACCATGACAATCAGTGGCTCTGACTGCACCTGTTGCAGTAAAGGTGCGTAGCCCACAAGATGTTCTAGATCAATCACCCAAAGCATCTCGCCTCGCCAATTACAAACGCCCAAAACGCAGCTATGCGTTTCAGGAATAGGCAAGACCTCTACGCTATTAATCTTCAAAATCTCTGTAATTTGCTCTAGCGGCAGCAAAGCGCTGTCCTGCAATCCAAGAGAGAAACGGAGTATTTGCTGATGGTTAGCGGTAGGGGGTGATGCCTGCGGGTCAAAGCTCAGGGCAATTGAGGCACTATCTAGCGAAATTGACATTACATCCCCCTAGTGTGGATTGCGGTTAACCGGAAGACAAGATTAATTAACTCTTTTGAATCAACAGGTTTGGGTAAATAGGCATCTGCCCCCAGCATTGAACCCCAAAGCTTGTCCGCTTCGGTATCCTTCGTTGAGCAAATCACGACTGGAATATGTCGGGTTTTAGAACTGGTCTTGAGTTTACGGCAGAGTTCAAATCCGCTTTGCCCAGGTAAAATCACATCGAGCAAAACCAAATCAGGGTTGTGTATCTGGAACTTAAGCTGAGCTTCCTCACCATTGGTGACACTAACGACGGTTAAACCTGCTTGCCTTAAATAGCGGGTTAGTAACTCAGTTTCGGTCAGGCTATCTTCAACTAAAAGGACAGTAGTCATAAGGTCAGAATGAGGTACATCAGAACGCGGTAAATCTAAGAGGGAGTGAAGAATCAAAAGTTCTGCACTCGCCCTCGACCTTCCAACTGTGGGGAACTTGAACAAAAATTGACCAATGCTGCGTCCACGCAATCGAGCGATCCCTCAGGATTATGAGCTTAGAGCCTGCGGCAAGCCAGAAAAGGAGCGACGCAGCAGTGGGTTCTTGTCAAATACTCTCTAATAGCTGGGAGACCAAACTTGATTGGACTGCTGAGAATGGGATGACGGTGCGATCGCCAAATATTGCTGCAAAATTGGCATTACTTTCTCAGATTCAATGGGTTTTGAGATAAACCCTGTAGAACCCACCAGCTTTGCCCGTACGCGATCGACAATCCCATCACTTGCAGTCACGATAATCACAGGTGTGTCTTTGAAAACTGAAATACGACGAATTTGGGCACAAACTTCATACCCATTTGTCACGGGCATCAATAAGTCTAGAAAGATGAGATCGGGTTTTTGCTCCAATAAAATGGGCAAAGCTTGAACAGGATCGCGAACGTTAATAAACCGACATCCGGCCTGACTGAGGATTTGATTCATTGCCAAGTGGTCAAATCGGCTATCGTCAATATTGACAACTAAAGGACTGTTTTTAGAAGCAGAACTAGAACGTGCATGAGATAAAGGGGAGATTGGAGGACGAACAGAATAATTCAAATCTTTTACTGTCACAAAACCCATTATTTCTTGCTGGACATAGGGCAAGATCGATCGGGTCAGAGACAGCGGATTTTGCTTTAACTTAACGCCTAAATCTCTGAAGGTGAGATCGCCTGTCACTAGAGTTGTGAGATTGTGGTAGGCCAAGAGTGAGACCTGTCGCCGCAATTCTTCCGTATCCCAAATGACTGGAGCTAAGTTGGGCGATAGATGGCCTAATCCGGTCTGCTGCCAAGTTTCCCAAGCTTGTTTGACTTGTTGACAAACAGGTTCGGCTCGGATAAGTACTGGAGCCGAGGCGATCGCTTCTCCAACAAGCTGCTTGTAACAGAGCTGAACTTTCGCCTGTCGATGCTGATGCCAGTGTTGAATGAGATCAAACAAAATTTCTACAACGTTACCTTGAATGATGGCGGACATCTGCTCATGGGGGAGCTGCCGTTGTCGCACTAACTCTGCCAGAGCATCGTAATTCCAGTGGTGCAAGGGCGTTTTAACATCAAATTCGGGTAGGGTTGGGCAATGCTGAGTCAGTTGACGGCACCAGCGTCGAATAGAGTGAACCTCACTGCTTGCCCAGACCAGTCGCCCCAACCGGAAAAAGAAATGCCACGTTGCACTCTGAATTTCTAATAGCTTGATCTCTAGCTGACCTGTAAATTGTTTTTGGCCACAGGACTGAAGATGGTTAACAAGCTTATCAGGGCTTTCTATTTGGCAGGTCGAAATTAGATGTTGACTGGACTGAATAAATGATGGGGTCAGCATAATTCTAAACCCAAGTTATTCTTTGGGAAACACATGGCAAATCGTTTTTCAGAAATGGAAATTGCTTTAGATAATGCACCTGCGCTTCTGCCCAAGCCTGCGTAAAGACTAAATAACTTAGCTCTCTACGCATCAAAGGATGAGTGACTCATTGAATTACTCAATGAATAAATGTAGAAATATTTGGGGTGAGACTAAAACTAGCTCAAAGACTAAGCTCCGATAGACTGCAAAGCTCTGTGTATCGTCCTAGAAGCTATCATATGAGTCACCGATAGCCGGACTGAACATTTGAAGGGTAGATGCTAGGCAGATGCGATCTGAAAGACTATGCTTCTTGCAATGATCATCCTACTTGAGGAACACTGGCGAGAAAGCTCGGAGGATAACTCACCCAGTCTAGATCACTCAGAGAATTATTGCAATATGTTAAGCATTGATTATCAGGGTTAGTCTAAATTGGGAGCGTGTAAACTTGGCAATATGCTTGCTCACCCTCTCAAATTTATTCAAATAAACTTTGAATGCAATCCGCCATCTGTCTTAAAAAAACGCTGTAAAGTAACGATTCCTAAGCCAATTTTACTAAGGGTTGAGCCAAGATACAGATACCGTTGGCGAATTGACCAGAGGAAAAATAAAAGCCTCTGAAATCTCACTCTTAGGTTAACTCAGTACCTAAAGTGCCCAATGCTACAATTCTTGCTATGACTGGAATTCAGCGATTGCTGATTTTTCTCTCATCGATTCGCCAACGGTATCCGTATCTCGGCTCAACCCCTAGTAAAATTGCCACTTATTGAAAAGGAGTTCTCTGCCAGCTTGCGACAAAGAACTCCCTCATTTATTTGTAGTTCAAGTGGGATGACTAATTGGCTTCCCGAATAATGACGCAAGCTGCCAGGCTTTCCCAAGTTCGAGGTCCAACAATCCCATCGACTACTACTGAAGGATCATGATCATTTCCTCGCTCTTGAAGCCCAATGACGGCTGCTTCAGTTTTGGCACCAAAGAACCCGTCAATCTTAAGAGGGAAGTTATAAGCGTTCAATCGGCGCTGCAAAAACTTTACCATTTCGTCTGGCTGCGTTTGCTGATCGTTACGACGTAACACAGGCATTCTATGGCAAGGGGTTTGAGTTTGAGGGGCTTGATGAGAAACTTGCATGATCGATTCCTTAGAGTAGTAGAAGCAAATTGGATTGACTTCTTTACCTACTTCCCTAGATCTTCTTTTTCCTAAAAGCGACTAAAAAGGTACCCATGAGGGGAATCTATTTAGCTACCAGCGCTGTAAGTTCTTGAATCTTCCACTCCAGCGCTGTCACCCGCTGGCTCAGAACCGGAATGCACGCTTCGAGGATGCCGCCTCAACCCTGGCGTGCCGCCTCGATGGCAGCGATGTCGATCTTTTTCATCTGCATCATTGCATCGAACGCACGCTTGGCGGCATTGGCATCGGCATCGGTCACTGCTTCCGTCAGGGCAATCGGCGTAATCTGCCAGGACAATCCCCATTTGTCCTGGCACCACCCGCACGCACTCTCTTGTCCGCCATTGCCGACGATCGCGTTCCAGTAACGATCGGTTTCGGACTGGTCAGCGGTTGCGACTTGAAACGAGAATGCTTCGTTGTGCTTGAACGCAGCTCCACCATTGAGCCCGAGGCAGGGAATTCCCATCACCGTAAACTCGACCGTCAACACATCCCCTTTTTTCCCGGACGGAAAGTCTCCCGGTGCACGATGCACCGCGCCAACGGATGAATCGGGAAAGGTTTTAGCGTAAAACCGCGCCGCATCCTCGGCGTCGCCATCGTACCAAAGGCAAATCGTGTTCTTTGCTGGTTTCACCATGTCACTTCTCCATCGTGATGAGCCACCCGAGACCGGAGTCAACAATGCGCTCGCAGTCGAAGGGCATTGGCTCGGTCTACATTTCCGCGTCAGTGTGCGGCAAATTTGTACCATTCCGGCGCTGCTTCACTGTGCTTTGCATAAGCGGGATAAGGGTTGAACTCAGCGACGACAGGTAAAGCGTAACTCAGCCTCAGCGTGTTTAGATCGTCCGATGCAGTGACCTATGTGTATGCCCAAGGCATGAACTAATGGGGTGAAAGTCGCCTATGGTGGAACCAGCGTTCAAATGCTCGAAAGTAATAGGAGCCGAGAGACGACAACCACTAGCCAAGAGCAAGGGCAAACTCGTGAGGAAATGTCTGGAGGAAGCTGGAGGCAAATCTGTGAGCCGATGAGCAGAAACATCATAGAAGGCTGAGATCTTTAGGCGCAATGGCTGCAATGTTCACCCTCATGTGTTCACTTTGCTCAATCTAAATCGTTGCAGCAGTAGAGGGGTGATTGAAGCGTAGCTGTTATGAAGTGCAATTAAGCTGAAAACACTGCAGAGTAAGGGTTTGAGAGCAGATCTTTTGTACTGAAAAATTTGCTATGCTTCTCAAATTGTCTTTATTGGTTAACGAATTTACGTCGTTTCAGGCTTTGGTTTAGGTCTAATTGCATCTGGTGACAGCTTCGCTTCAAATACCCCATGATCACGGGGAAATCATCGACAACTCGGATGGCTCGGTAGAGCACCGCTTTTTTCCCTTCTTGCAGTATAGCCGTAGTTATAAATCCAGGTAACAAAACCATTACGGCTTGAACTCCTGCTGCTGGGACTGATGCCTTAGGTTAGCGATCGCATCGATCAAAACAATGGGTTCTATAGGCTTGGCAAGATGCTGCTGAAAGCCTGCTGCGATTGCCTGCTGTTGGTTAAACTCCCCAGCGTAGGCAGTGAGGGCAATAGCTGGAATTTGTCCACCGTCTGATGCGGCACGGCTCCTCACCTGCTGTATCAGCATGTAGCCATCCATGTCTGGCATCCCAATGTCACTGAGCAATACATCAGGAGTAAAGCGATCTAGCACTGTCAGTGCTTCCTGTGCCGAGGCGGCAGTGATGACTACGGCTCCTTGCTGTTCTAGGACAAAGGCGGCGATCTCTCGCATGTCGGCTTCATCATCGACAACGAGGATTTGCAGCCCCTTTAAGTCACCAGAGGGAGGGTCTGAGCGAATCGTTTGAACTTGATTTGATCCGGTTTTCGCTAGGGGAAGGCTGACCGTAAAAGTGGCTCCCAGAAACTCACCAGGGCTTTCTGCCTGCACGCCGCCACCATGCATTTCCACAATCTGCCGCACGATCGCGAGTCCCAGTCCTAAGCCGCCAAATTGGCGGGTGGTGGCTCCATCTTCCTGTCGGAAATGCTCAAAGACATAAGGCAGAAAAGTAGAGTGAATCCCTTTGCCCGTATCTTTTACTTGAAGTTGGGCACAGGTTTCCACTTGCGTGAGCGTCACGGTGATCTGTCCACCAGACGGCGTGAACTTGGCGGCGTTGG
Organism: Drouetiella hepatica Uher 2000/2452; assembly: GCA_019359505.1. Classification (GTDB taxonomy): domain Bacteria; phylum Cyanobacteriota; class Cyanobacteriia; order Elainellales; family Elainellaceae; genus Drouetiella; species Drouetiella hepatica. The sequence goes on from JAHHHD010000067.1 coordinate 16,422, forward strand.
CTAAGAGATTCCAAACCACTTGCTGCAACCGTGCTGCGTCACCCAAAACTAGTCCCACCTTCGGGTCAACTGCCAGCTTGAGTTGAATCGCTTTGGCATCGATTGCCAACCGCACTGTGTCTATCGCCGCCGTAATCACAAACGAGAGCGATATGGGCAAGGTATATCCAGCACTTCTTCCATATGGGCGACAAACTCCCCATCTTCAGTCGGTGGAATCACCCAGTACTGAATCTTGCGGTTGGTCATGCCATTTTTTGAGTGTGCGTCGGATGGTTTCATGACTAATGCTATCGGTATGCCCAGTTCAACAACTTTGCGTGACAATAGCCTTAGTGACCAGTTCGCGTATCCTTGCGGTGGTGATCCCAATCGCAGGGCAATGATCCGAGCTTCCTGTTCCCCATCGAGCAGTTTTGGGGTCGGCGGACTCAGACGAGGCGACCCATTCAGGATTTCCTTAAAACCCTTCTCAATCAATCGTTGCCGAATATTTTCTACGGTTTTAGTGCGACAACCGAATGCTTCAGCAATGCGCTCGTCTGTCCAGTTTACTCCTTCGACATCTGCTTTCACCAGGATCTGAGCACGTCTAACCTTTTGGCTACTGCCTTTTAGTTTTTTAATCACTTCACGTAGCTCACATCGTTCTTCTTCGCTTAATCGGACAATGTATTTCTTCTGCATAAAACACCCTCGCGCTTCATACACCTTCGCCGATCTAGACGCAGTTGCCAACCCTAATTTCTAAATATGACACAGGACTAAACAGGTATCGACTATACTCAAATCCTCCTTGGGTTTCCAGATTTAGAGTGCCCAAACCGATCGCCTCCCTATTCTGCGTCCACACTAAAGTCCGCTTTGCCCTACAGGACTGACAATCTCAAAGGCGATCGCATTGAGCCGCTATTGAAACCTGCATCAAAGAAAAATAGCCGTAAAAAATAGGCGTAAGAGTAAAACTCTACGCCTATGGTCTCCTGAGTTAGAGCAAGGACATTTAAACCGTTTCTACCCTGGATAAAAGAGTCGATCGGGAATATTGGCATTAATCAGAATCCAAATTGTAATGGCGATCGACACCGCTAGAATTGCCAAAACAGGAGCTAACGAAAGGTAGCGTAGAAAATAAGCCAGTTGAGAATTAGCCTTTCCTACAATTGGAGCTTTCTCTTGACTACGTGACTTCTCTTGATCGCCAGACTTTTGTGTAGTTTGCATGATTGACCTCTAAATTTTGCAGCAGATTTCCGTCTTAGACTCTAACTAGAGATAAGAATAGCTCTGGTTAGAAGATTTTGAGAGACTTAACTATGGGGAGGGTACTTTGGAGATTTCCAATAGATCGGGTTTGACGATGAAACCAAAGTAAGCAGCGATCGCAGCAGTACCCGCGTGAAGCCAAACATCGTTACCAAATAAAGGAATTAAGCCAAAAGTGGAACTGGCGATCGGCACTAATCCCATAACGGCAAGCAAGCCGTAGAAAATGCTCAAAGCTCCGCTATACAGTCGAGAACTGTCTAGTGCAATAGACGCCACGATACCCACAATACCTATTAGTAGGTGAACAACATTATGAGCCGAATTGACAGGGAACAATCCTAATAAGTTGCTATAGGCAGTCACAACCATATTCGTACTGTCAAGATCAATAGCAGCAGGCTGGATGAAGGTTGAGCTACCTCCCATTACACCCATAATGAGATAGATAATTCCAATGGTTAGCGCAAAGTATTGGGTTGGTTTCATAATTTCACTCCTAAAGCTTAATACGGTAGAACTGAATATTTCAGTGATAGATCGGTACAAACCAGACTTTTCTAGAAACTTACCTTGCCAAAGATGATTTCAGCGTCACTTAAACAAGTTGCGTTACTTAAAAAAGAATCTTCCGTAGACGGGTTTCTCTACGTTTTCAAGAACTGATGCTTTCAAGAAACGGATCGATATCAAAAACACTACTTTTCCAAACCGACCAAATCTGGTTCAAGTTCTGCAATGAAACCGTAGAATGCAGAGATTGCGGCAGCAACTAAATTTAATAGAACATTGCCGCCAAAGATTGGCATTAGTCCAAAAGTGGTACCTGCTACAGGTAAAATACCCATAACTGCAATCAGGCTGTAGAGGATAGTGAATCCCTGACAGTAAAACAAGGTGCTTTTATAATTACGCGATGCTGTATATCCCCAGTAACCAACCAAGAGATGCACAATGTTATGCAGCCAATTAACTGGAAATAGACCAAAAAGATAGCCATAGCCACCGTCTAAAATCAAGGGTGGATCGATCTGAGTCGTGGGAGAAGTCACAATACCTGGAATAAAGCCAAGTATGCCGATTGCAATGAAGAAAATACCGCTGAACAGGGCAAATTTATGTGCTGTCATTGTTGTTCCTAGGTCATTCAACCTTAAGTATTTTCAGCAAGTTTGCTGATATTTGCTGAGTCTTCTGAGTCTTTGCGGAGCCCTTGATTTAAAAGTACCTGTTCTTGCAAACTTGTTCTTCTGTCAAACGAGTTAAATCAATTAACTAAATAGGATTAGAAACGATACCTGTCTGGGTATGTAAAATAGTTTGTGTCAAAGGTCAAAACAAGATCTAATGAACTCATTACCTGAGACACAACCCCATGACTTTTCGACCCGAATTAATTGACGAACTGCTCAAAGAATATCGTCATCCTGAAGATCTGATGGGTGAAGGTGGGATCTTCAAACAACTGACTAAAGCGCTGATAGAGCGATGCTTGAGTGCTGAGTTGGACACGCACCTAGCTGAGGAAAGGGCAGAACCAGAGCCAGAACGCCCCAAGAATCGTCGCAATGGACAGAGCAAAAAGATGATTAAAGAGGAGTTTGGTGAATCCGAGATTGGTATCCCCCGTGACCGCAATGGAGCGTTTGAGCCACAGTTGATTGCCAAAGGGCAGACGCGATTCAACGGCTTTGACGACAAGATTTTATCGCTGTACGCTCGTGGCATGACGACGCGGGATATCCAGGCACAGTTGCAAGACCTCTATGGAGTAGAGGTATCTCATACCCTGATTTCCAATGTGACTGAAGCGGTGGAGCAAGAACGCAAACTCTGGCAGAACCGCAGCCTGGATGCGATTTACCCCATCATTTACTTTGATGCTCTGGTGGTTAAAGTGCGGCATGAAGGACGGGTGATTAACAAAGCTATTCACCTGGCTTTAGGGGTGAATCTCGCAGGCCAGAAGGAGTTGCTAGGGCTATGGATGACTCAGAATGAATCGTCAAAGTTCTGGCTCTCGGCGCTCACCGAACTGCAAAATCGGGGAGTTAAAGATATCTTCATTGCCTGTGTCGATGGACTGACAGGCTTTCCAGAAGCCATTGAAACGGTCTTTCCGCAAACGACTGTGCAGCTCTGTATTGTTCATATGGTGCGAAACTCCCTCAGCTACGTCTCCTACAAAGACCGTAAAGCGGTCGCCTCTGACCTTAGAGCCATTTACACTGCTGCCACTGAAACCGAGGCAGAGCAGGCTTTAGTTGACTTTGCCGAGCGTTGGGACAAGCAATACCCCACCATTAGCAAATCCTGGATGAATCACTGGAACCGGATTATTCCCTTTTTTGCTTTCCCGCCTGACATTCGTAAAGCCATCTACACTACTAACGCCATTGAATCTATGAACATGACTCTGCGTAAGGTCTTGAGAAATCATCGTTCCTTCCCCACCGATGAATCAGCCATGAAGGTCATCTACTTGGCGATCGCCCATATCTCTAAAAAATGGACGATGCCCATCCGAGATTGGAAAGCCGCTTTGAATCGCTTTGCTATTGAATTTGAAGGCAGGTTTCCACTGTAATATTCCTCTCTTGACACAAACTACTTTACAAACCCCCTCAGGGACTATGTTAGTTGGCATCTTCTATCCGTAGGTGCAACAGATGAAATATTGAAAACCGGATCTTTAGGTTTTGCAAAATTTTGTATAAGTTGGGTTTCGTATCTCGGCCTAACCTACGCGATCAGCGATCGCACTTCGTTAACCTAGCCTGTAAGCCACCGATCATGCTTGAATTATCATTTCAAACAATCTGACAATTTCGATTGTAAGTATTTTCAGCGCGTGATCTCACAGTTTTAAGCAGTTTACCTAGAAGACGCCAATGTAATGGTGCCTGGTTACTCATGGAACCCAATGACGCAAGCCACTTACCTACTTCTGGATGTGTATCATGAAGACATTCCAAAAATACTGGAAAAAATGGAGGCCACATTGAGTCATGGTAATGGACAATCTTGGCTTCCCTAAGCAATTCCTCTTTATACCACTCGTTGTGAGTTCT
>JAHHHD010000009.1 GCA_019359505.1 Drouetiella hepatica Uher 2000/2452
TTGAACACTGGTGGAGCGTGCTAAAGAATTGGATGCGACAGCGATGGGATGAGTTTGATACCTTTCGAGATTGCGTTGATGCTGCCTTTAAAGAGTGTCCTAACGTATGTGCGTAGCGCTATACCTCACGCCAATCTAGTATGAAGCGACACCCAATGTAGGATGGTTTAGTGATAGCGGCTTACCCTATCGCTGAACCATCCTATGATTGTGTGCAGCCTTACATAAATTTGGTGTCAATGCAATCAAATTTCGCTTGAGCAAAATTTGTACACCAAGGCGCAAGATCAAGTTCGGCGTTCTCAAAATCAACGTTTGCTGAGGTAAAACTAGATTTTGCCTCAGCAAAAACTATGGGCGAGAACCCAAAATCAGCTTTGCTATAGGAATTGAGTAAGTAGCAGAGGGCTGATGCTCAATTCGGTTCACCCCTCTGCTACTTCTACTCAATCGATCGCCTTCCCTCAACCGTTAGTCGGGCGATAGTGGGTGCTGATCGCCATCACCTTGAGCGGATCAGGGGTAGGCAAGAGCGGACTCCAGGTGTCAATTGTCCGAAATCCCCGGACGTGTGACTCGTGAATCGTGGCTCTCACGGCATCCCGTGAACCGAACACAATCACGCGAATTAGCTCTCGCTCTGGGTTGGGTTCACCATCGGGCTGCAACGCCGGATGGTTGAAGAAATTGAATTCTCCAGTCATGATCTATTCTCCTTGTTGTTTTGGGTTCGCTTGCAGAGATCTCGCTTGCAAAAGCAAGACGAGAAGGAAGCCCAAAAACATGGCTACTCACGATCGATTAACAAGTAGCGCCAAGGAGTGTAACCAGAAAGCTACACTAACTTAAGCCCTACGGACTGCCTGTACGGTCTGTAAGGTTAGAGGTATGTTGTAGGTGGCACTACTTCATACCTCGCCAGAGGTTTTTGGGTGACTTAAGGCTGCTGGCGCAGGAATACGAGAAAGCAACCTTAGCGGATGACAATATAGGAAAGAAGGGGCGATCGTCAAGCTCTTTTTTGCACAAGTTTGTTTGTGTTCTGAGGATAGGGAATTTGGGGGGCGATCGGCTGTGTCAAACCCCCTACGCATCCAGCGGACTGCGAACCCCTTTTCCGCCACGATTCACGACATAGGTGTAGATCATCGTCGTTTTCACGTCTTTGTAACCTAAAAGCTCTTGAATCGTGCGAATGTCGTAGCCTGCTTCCAGCAAGTGTGTGGCAAAACTGTGGCGAAAAGTATGGCATCCTGCTTTGAAATTTGTGTGGCTCTAACTGCCTGCTTGACCGCTTTTTGGACACCGCTTTCATGCAAGTGATGACGACACATCAAATCACTACGCGGATCTTTGACAATTTGACTCGATGGAAACACAAACTGCCAAATCCATTCACGATTGGCATTAGGATACTTGCGATCGATCGCATACGGCAGATTCACGGCTCCAAACCCTCGGCTCAAGTCCCGCTGATGCTGCCGTTTTACACTCGCTGATCTCTCAACTCCACTGCGACCATCGATGGCAGCATCGTCACACGGCTCTTGCTCCCTTTACCATCTCTGACTATGATTTGCTGTTGAGCAAAATCAATGTCTTTAACAAATCAATGTCTTTAACTCGTAAGCGCAAACCTTCAATCAAGCGAAGCCCGCTCCCGTAAAGCAGCTTCACGACCAATTGGTAAATGCCGTCACACTGCTGGATCACGGCGATCGCCTCCTGTTTGGTCAACACGGTTGGCACATACTGAGGTCGTTTGGCGCGAACGGCATCGATGCCCAACATTTCCAGATTGAGTACTTCCCGATAGAGAAACAGCAAGGCACTGAGAGCTTGATTTTGGGTCGAAGCCGCGACCTGCCCCTCGACGGCTAGATGGGTGAGAAAGACTTCAATTTCAGCCTTGCCCATCTCCTTGGGATGGCGCTTATTGTGGAACAGGATATAGCGGCGAATCCACTGCACATAGGTTTCTTCTGTGCGGTAGGCATAGTGCTTGAGACGAATGGTATCCCGCACCTGATCCAGCAATTTCTTAGGAGGTGACTGCATAGAAATAAATAAATATACTGTGTATTTAATAGTACATTTGCCCGCATCCGTAAGGAATCTGAAAATATGCGGAAAGATTCTGGCTATTCAGCTTGAGCGGTGTATTATGCAGAAATAATCTGCATAAGCAGTAAAATCTGGGCGTTATGCTGAATTATTCTGCCTATCTACCCAAATTGGGATCTTAGGCAGAAGCTTTCAGCCTACCAATAGTTATGCTGCTTCAGTTATCAGGAGTTCTAGGTTGTTTTTGACAAGAAGAAATAATGTCAAGATTTATCAAATGCGATGTTGATGGAGAGTCTAGGACTGTTTATCAGTACCTATCTGGTAGTCAACCATGTGAAGCTTACAGAATCCACGAGGAATTTGGTATAGGTGAATATCTTTGCTACGAATATGAATATGGTGAGGATGATTATGCTCAGCTCTGCTATAACTATATTCCAACTCGACAAGGGGCAGAGGGGGATATGCTGATACTAACTCGCGAGGATATTGAAAGATTAAATAGTTGTCTTGAAACTCTTGAAGCTGATGGGAGCACAGAAGCACGATACATATGGATGATTAAGGCAATTCGAGACTTTATGCTGAAGTATCCTCATCAAGCAAGATTCATTTTTAACAGTGAGTTTTAGTCCTACAGCAGCATGAGTATCGGTTGCATTGCAAATAGGCTCTAGCCGTATCCTCTGTCCGTGGTAGAAAATCTACTATGTAATGGTAACATCTATTCTCTCTGAGCCAATTTCTATGGACTACCAACAGATCATCACCATTGAACCTGGAAAGCGCAGCGGCAAACCTTGTATTCGGGGAATGCGAATCACAGTGTATGACATCCTGGAATATTTGGCGGGTGGCATGACTGAAGCGGAAATCTTAGAAGACTTTTCTGAACTCACTCCAGAAGACATCAAAGCTTGTCTTGCGTTTGCAGCAGATCGTGAGAAAAAGTTATTTGTGGCATTGTTGTGAAACTGCTATTGGATGAGAACCTATCCGACCGAGTTATCCACAGGATTGTCGATCTGTATCCAGGCTCTGAGCATGTCAAGACGCTAGGACTGATCAATACGGATGATGCGGAAATCTGGGAATATGCAAAGATAAACGAATTTGTAATTGTTTCCAAAGACTCTGACTTTCATCAGCGCAGTTTACTCTATGGGCATCCACCTAAGTTTATTTATCTTCGGATTGGCAATTGCCCAACATCGTCGATTATTCAAATTTTGAGAGATAATTTTGACACAATCATTCAATTTGAAAGTGGCAAAACGGAAAGTCTTCTGGTGTTGATGTAGTGTAGAGCAACGCATAACAATCCGCTTGCACACCGACCGTATTGAGTTGGTTGGTTGAGTTCGAGAGGCTATCTGCGGCGGGTGAAGCGGAACGTTATACGCCTAGCTTATTTGCGAGGGCGATATTTCAAGATTGCCGCTGGGGTGCAGATTGCGTAGGGTGCGTTGCGGCTTAGCAAACGCACTATTTTCATGAGAATTCTAACGTCATTCCTCACGCATAGAAGCGATACGAACATTGACGATGCGTTTGCTCGATCGCAACGCACCCCATAGGCTGACCAAATTCAGGGAGGCGATCGATTGAGGTAACGGTGGCGCGATCGTCTGAACCAATTAGCTTGACGCTAGAGGCACTTCAGCGATCGCCAGCCACAAAGCTATAATTGACCTGAGATTAGAGAAAAGAACGATTATGTCAACGTTGGAGCAAATTGAAGCTGCTATTCTCACTCTTCCGTCAGATGAGTTTCATCGACTCAAACAGTGGTTCTTTGACGTAGATTATCAGCGTTGGGATGAACAGCTAGAGCAAGACATTACAGAGGGAAAATTAGATGCTCTAGCAGAAGAAGCGATCGCTGACTTCAAAGCGGGTTGCTATCGAGAAATTTAATGCACTACACAACCCAAAGGTTTTAGAAGTGCTATGACGCTCTACCTCAAGGCGTTCAAAAGACAGCCGATCAGTGTTACGAGCTTCTGAAAACTGAGCCATCTCATCCATCTTTACACTTCAAGAAGCTCGGTAAAAGGTATTGGTCAGTTCGGGCAGGGTTAGATTATCGCGCTCTAGGAATTGAGGTAGAAGGTGATATTTCGTGGTTTTGGATTGGAACCCACGCAGAATACGACAAGTTAATCGGTAAAGCATAGCGCGATTGCTCATACTGCCCAGATCTTAGGAGGCGATCGGTGGAAGTAGCGGCGGTGCTATCGCGATCGGCTCAAATCTTGAACTGCTGATGCAACATCTTGCAGTTGCTCAGCGCGATCAGGATTGCACAAGGAAGATCTCAACACAGAATGCGATCGCAATCTTGCTTCCTCGTGCCGCATCGCGCAGGGGCTTGGCATTGCCAAGCCTCCTGCTACACATCAACGGGTGGCGATCGCCAAACTTCCCGGCTGGCTTAAGTCGCCCGTCACCGTAACGCTACGCTGGTTGGCATTAAGGTGGCGGACAATTCTGTAGATCGTCTCAATCTGATCCGGTGCCCCTACCTTTGTTGCCAGATCTTCCAAAGAGAGCGGCTGACCGACCTCCTCCAATGCCTTCACCACATCGCGTTGAAGTTGCAGGACAGTGGCTGCCGCCTTCTTACCCGACTCAACACCGGGCTGGTGGTAAGCGTTAATGTTGACCAGAGAGGCATAGATGCCGACAGTCCGCTCGTATAGGGCGATCATGGCTCCCACAATTCGAGGGTTGACTGTTGGAATCGTGATGGTGATCGAGTCGCGGTGGTTTTCGTAAAGCGCCTGTCTTGTACCCTGCAACAGACCTGATAGAAAATCGCCAGAGGTTGCTCCTGGCTCCACTTCGATCGATTCCCCCTGCCGATCTTCAAGCACCTCAATAAAGGTGACAAAGAAATTGGGTACGCCTTCCCGCAGCTGTTGCACATAGGCATGTTGGTCGGTTGAGCCTTTGTTGCCATAGACAGCAATGCCCTGATAGACGGGGTTGCCGTCTAGGTCATTCTCTTTGCCCAGAGACTCCATCACCAGCTGTTGCAGATAGCGCGAAAACAGCAGCAGACTATCTTTGTAGGGCAGGACGACCATGTCTTTTTCGCCCTTGCCGTTGCCCGAATAATACCAGCCCAGCGCCATCAGCGCTGCTGGATTGCCCTTTAGATTAGGGAGGCGAGTCACAGCATCCATTTCTTTAGCGCCTGCCAGCATGGCATCAATATCAATGCCCTGAAGCGCTGCGGGCAAAAGACCGACTGCCGAAAGCTCGGAGGTGCGTCCGCCCACCCAATCATGCATAGGGAAGGTACCGAGCCAGCCGTCTGAGTGCGCCAGCTTCTCGAAACTGCTGCCGATGCCCGTGACAGCGATCGCATGTTGCGCAAAGCTCAGCCCATTCTGCTCATAAAAATGCTTGACCTCCAACATGCCGTTGCGGGTTTCGGGGGTGCCGCCCGACTTGGATGTGATCACGACCAGCGTTGAAGCCAGCCGATCCTTAAGTTTGGCAAAAATCCGATCCATGCCCGTGGGATCGGTATTATCCAAGAAATGAATGGTCATGGGCGACTGAGCCGGAGCCAGGGCATCGGCAACAAATTCAGGCCCCAGCGCCGAGCCGCCGATGCCCACCGACAGAACATCAGTAAACTTGACGGCATTGGGGGGATGAATTTCGCCGCTGTGAACCTGGGCGGCAAACGTGCGGATGCGATCGAGCGTTTCCACAATATCCTGCTTCAGCTCTGGCGTAGGAGCCAGATCGGCATCCCGCAGCCAATAGTGACCCACCATGCGGTTCTCATCAGGATTGGCGATCGCCCCTCCCTCTAGCGCCTCAATGTCCTTAAAAGCTTTGTCAAATTTAGGCTTCAGGCTCTCTACAAAAGCATCATCAAACCGCATTCGGCTAATGTCCAGGTATAGCCCCAGTCCTGAGTGACAGTAAAGCCAGTCTTGATAGCGTTGCCAGAGCATTGAGGCATCCATATAGTCTTTACCTATCGAGTTTCTCACTAATCATTGAGTTTCTCACAATCGCAGCGTATCGATACAAGGCGCTGGCACGGTGTTTTAGCACAGTGTATTCAGGCGCTATAAAACCCCCTGTCCAATTTTGCGACACCTGTCTAGGAAGATACGGTATCCTGCACATCATCTCGCCTTGATAAATTCAGGCGCTACCCAAATTTGGGCAGGGGTCAAGCAATTTGAGGCTGGCGATCGCAGCCGCTCTTTAAGTTCGTTCCGCCATTCAGATTGGCGGTGCAGCCAGGGTCGAGGCTATGGCTGAGTAGCCACTGATGATTTTCGGGAGTTTCGCTCATCCAGCGCTCCAGCATATCTGCCCACTTTACAGGCAATCTCAGCTGTCTCCAGGTCTCATAGGAAGCCACAGAAATTTGCTCATACAAAGCAGTATCTGCCAAAAGCTGAGCAACAGAGCTGGCTAGAGCGATTGCATCACCCGCAGGAAACAGCAGAGCATTAACGCCAGACTGGAGATTGTGCGTGAACATGGGATGATCTGAAGCCACGATCGGCGTGCGCGATCGCAGCGCGTGATGAATGGTCAGCGGAAATCCTTCGGGGTAAACATGGCGACTGGGGACTACGACTAAGTCCGCCTCTCGCATCAGTGGCTCAACTCTTTGAGTAGAAATCACACCCAAGAATTCGACAGCATCCGCGATGTTGAGGCAATTGGCTTGACGAGCAAATTCTCCTGTCCCATCTTCTCCAGCGATCTGTAGCGCTACCGGAATTTTCTTGGCTTTGAGGTGGGCGATCGCCTTCAGCAAATCTCCTACCCCTTTCTCTGCCATTAGCGTCCCGACATAGATCAGCTTCCAGCAGTTTGGCTGCGATCGCAGGGATTTTGGCAGCAGGGCACCGGGGGTTAATTCTAGGAGAAAATCCCAGGGAACAATCTTGCGAGGCAACACGCCCAGATGTTTCAGCCTTTGCGCCGAAGCCATGCCGTAGCTGCCCACCCATTCAATTTGGGGATGATTGAGCGATCGGATGAGCCAATAATTCTTCAGCCGGGTCTTCCAGTGGGTAGAAACGATCGATGAGGCAAATAGCGCCATGGTCTTCACTTTGTTCTGGATTGCCCAGGCAAAAATTTCAGCCATCGGCATTCGCACAATTAGGTGAGTCGGATTCAGCTTTTCGATCAGGCTAATGATCGCTTGGGGCTTGATGGCTCGATGCCCTGCCTGAACTCCTGCTCCGATCGCCCGTACCCCATTCGGCAGCATCTCGTCATAGGATTCTGGGGTCAGGCAGCAAATGACGGCAACCTCATCAGCCTGCTTTGCCAAATCGGCAACAGAATCGACGGAGTATTGCTGGGCGTAATAGGTTTCCTCTTTACCCGCCAGAAAGTTCTGAAGCGTCTGCCGATAGTCTCCGGCATATTGAACGATAACGAACCGTTTTGTAGAAGCAGGCTGCGGCAGGGAGGGGGCATTGCCCGATCGCCGCTCCATCAAAATAGATTCCAATGCCGCACTCCAACTCCGAGCCGGGTCATAAAACTGTGCCTGGAGGTTCAGGCAGTTGCGGCGTTTTTGCTCATAGAAGTCGCGATCGTCGCAGAGCTGCAACAGGGCATCGCCGTAGGCTTTGACATCGTTAGGAGGGACTTCAACGACCGCCGCCTGCACATAATCTAGCGCAGGACAAACGGACGAAGTGACGACCGGACGACCTGCCAAAATTCCTTCGGCAACGACCTGATTAAAGCCTTCCACAAATTCGGTTCGAGTAGGAACAATCACCACATGAGATTGACCTAGGCGCTGCCGCATCTCAGGTTTTTGACAATAGCCGTAGCAAATCACAGTGTCTCGTAATCCTGCTTGAGCCACCGCCACACGCAAATCGTTGAGAGCCGACCCGTCGCCGCAGAGTTCAAAGATAATGTCTTGCCGTCCCTCGACCGCAAAGCGTTGAGCAATTGCCAGCAGGTCAAAAACCCCTTTGCTGCTCTCAATCCGACCTGCAAACAAAACTCGGAAGGGCGATCGCTCCAAATTGGGTTCTGTCACATTAGCAAACTCAGTCGATCGATAGGCTGGCAAGAATTCTACGACAGGTCGAGAGTTTCCCTGAGTGATCTGCGCGACCTGCCCCTTGATATCCTGCGAAACGGCTAAAATTGCGGCACAGTCCTTAGCAAAAAATCTGCGGCTAAGCTGCAATAGTTTACTTTCAACCCGTCGCTGAGATTCATACTTTCGCCATAGGGTGCAGTGCAGGCTGGGAATGACCCGAACGCCCAACACGCTCAGCATAGACAGCATAAACCAGTAGGTTGAACCCGTATCTACGACTGCCACATTTGCCCGAAAGCCGATCGCCGAAAAAATCAGCCGTAGCCCATAGATGACTTGACCTAGGTGATATAAAATCCCAGAGGTATTTTGTAGAAAATTAGGGCGATTTTCTAAAATAAACTGTTCGTCTTGCCAACGCGATCGATCGCTAAAAGACGAAATCACGTAAGCTTTTGCCCCTAATTTTCGGCAAACATCATAGAACTGGCTAGAGTAAGTGACAGAAACCTGTGAAGGATCATCTTGTCCTTTTGCCCAGTACTCATAGGTTCCAATAACATTGCCAGGGCCAGCAGCGTATAAAATCCGCAGAGATGAATCCTGTATCGATGCATTGTCCGACATGGGGGGACTCCAAGAGACAGTATTATGCTCTCAGTCAGCAACCATAGCCTTGGGACAGGCAAGATGCCCTCTGCTTCACGCGTTCTTTACACATCCTTCACATAGCTGTCTTTACACATAGCTGTCTTTACACATAGCTATCTTTCGCATAGTTGTCTTTACATATAGCTGTCTTTGCATACACGCACATAGCTGCTCGTGCAGCTTATCCATTTCAGAACGGCATGACTCCCACAAACCTGGCTGAACTTGCGAAAAATGGAGATCCTCAGGCGATCGCCGCCCTCTTAGATCGGCTGCTTGCCCATCCAGAAACGGGGGTGAAAGCCGATTGGCAGGGTAAGCAGCTGAACCTCCGATTCTTCTCTGCCACTGAGGTTGATCCGCTTCAGACGATCGCCTTTTTGGAAGAAAACTTGCAGGTTTTGCAAATAGAATCTGTCGAGACTGTGCGGGTGTTTGGCTATCGAGAGGGGGAGCCAACCCCGGTCTGGAGTCAATCTGTGAACTGGCAATCTGAGGCTGTATCTGCCGCCATATCTGCCGCCCTGCCGCCTGCTGCTCCGCGATCGATCGCCCATTCTTTACCGCCCAGCTTGCCCGATCCTCAAATCGATCGCTTCATCGTTTGCGGACTGGGGGATCTGGGGCAATATTGTGTTCTTAACCTCAAGCGATTTGCCTTGCGAGAGTTTGAGATTCGCGTTACGGCGATCGACAAACAGATGCGAGACGAGTGGGAAGTTACTGACCTTCTCAATCTGCTCACCGAAGAGCCAGTCATTGGCGACTGCCGCAACAATGAGGTGCTGTTACAGGCTGGCATTGAGCAATGTCGTGCGATCCTGTTGGTCACAAGCAATGAAAGCGTCAATATTGAGGCGGCGATCGCGGCTCGGCGGCTGAACCCCAATGTCCGGCTGATTGTCCGCTCTTCTCGGCAGAGCCTTAACCAGTTGCTCAAACAGCAGCTCGGCGATTTTGTGGCTTTTGATCCCACAGAACTTCCAGCTGCTTCCTTTGCCCTGGCAGGTCTGCAAGCTGGAATTTTGGGCTACTTCGATATTGGCGGCGTTCGGCTTCAGGTGGTTGAGCAGCAGGTGCAGCCCAAGGACCATCGGTTTGAGGGGGCTTATGCCTCAACGCTGCATAAAAAAAGCTATCGGCTGTTGAGCTATCAATCGGCATCGGGTCAACTTCCCTCCAGAGCCTTTTATCAGTGGCAGACGGATACGCAAATTCAGCCCAGCGATACGATCGCCTACATCGAAGTTGTTGGGCAATCCGGGCGATCGTCCCCTACGGATATTTCGACGATCGAGACTCCTTGGCAGCAGCTGCTTGTCCTAATTCAGGAGGCTAGTCAGCGCAGTCTGCGTCGCAATGTCACCCAGATTTGGCAGTGGCTCAACGCTCAGCAGGTGCGTCAGGTGATTGGTGCCGGGGTGCTGTTTGCCACGATGCTGTGGCTGACGAGTATGACATTGCTTTGGGCAACGGTGCCGCAGATTGGCTGGGGAAAGGCGGCTTCTACGGCGGCGATTCTGCTGCTGGGAGGCTATGGCGACATTTTTGGGGGACTTTCCGATCCGGCGCTACAAGTACCGCCTTTGGTGCAGCTCTATTGCCTAGTGGTGACGATCGCCAGCCTTGCCTCAGTCTTGGGTGTGCTAGGACTAATTACCGATAGCCTGCTCAGCTCCCGGTTTGATTTTCTGCGTAAGCGTCCGCGACTGCCGAAGCAAAATCATGTCGTTTTGGTCGGCTATGGACGAGTAGGGCAGCGCGTCGCGGCTCTGCTGAAGGAATTTAGACAGCCTGTTGTCGCCATCACTGAGACGCTGGAGCCAACGGTATCACCAACTCAAATTCCGCTGCTGGTGGGCAACCCGGTGACTGAATTAGCAAAAGTCAACCTGGCAAATGCCAAAAGCGTAATTGTGTTGACCGAAGACCAGATGCTAAACCTGGAAGTGGCATTAATGGCACGGGATGCAGCCCAGCAGATCAACCGCGATGTTCAGCTTGTGGTGCGAACTTATGATCAGCGCTTCAGCGATAATTTGAGTAATCTGCTCCCTGATGCCAAGGCGCTGGCGGCATACGGACTATCGGCAGAAGCATTTGCAGGAGCTGCTTTCGGCGAGAATATCTTAGGGCTATTTCGCTTGAATGAGCAAACTATTCTGGTGACGGAATACACGATCGCTCAAGGAGATTCCTTAGTCGGGCAGCTCTTAGCGCAGGTTTCCTATGGCTACGGCGTAGTGCCAATCTTCCAACAGAGAGCCAGCCAACAGAGAGCCAGCCAGCAGAGAGCCAGTCAGCACAAAACCAATCAGGTTGAGAGTGATCCCACTGATTCTCTGATGCCCCCCGACGATCGCCGTTTGCAGGTGGGCGATCGCTTGATTCTGCTTGCCTCTATCAACGGGCTACGTCGCATTGAGCATCAAGAAGCTTCACCGCCGCAGCGCTGGCGACTAGCAGCCCAGAAGCCTCTCAACCAAGGAGCAGAACAAGAGAGCAGCAATATCCTCCACCGTGTTTCAGGCTGCGACCTCGACAGAGCTAGAGCCTTTACCGAAAATTTGCCAGGGACGATCGATCTGCTGCTCTATGACTACCAAGCTCACCGCTTGGTGGAAGAGTTGCAGCGGCAGCTCCCTCAAGTCTCACTGGTGCCATTGCCTCTTTGATGGGGTTGCTCTCGTCCCCAGACACTAAATCACCAAATACTCTCGTACCCTTTCTCGATGGCGACGTAACTGAGCCAGAGCCTTCATCTCAATCTGGCGCACCCGTTCGCGACTCAGCCCCAAATGCTCACCAATCTCCTGCAAACTCTGCGCCGTACTGTTGTTTAAGCCAAAGCGCAAGGTCATAACTTCCTGCTGTCGAGGAGTTAGCTCCGCCAAGAGCCGCTGCACATCATCTCGAAGCGCCTCACCTGTTGTATACTCTTCTGGCGAAGGCTTATCGTCCGTCAGCAGATCCACAAATTCCGTGTCCTGATTTTGCCCAACTCGCAGATCTAGAGAAATCGGCTGTCGAGCCAGCAGTAAAAACTTCCTCACTTCGGCAGGTTCTAACTCCAGCGCCTCAGCAATTTCTGCCGGAGTGGCATTTCGCCCCAACTGATGAGAAATTTGCCTTTGCGTCGTCCTAATCTTGGTCAATCTTTCATAGACATGACTAGGCAGACGAATAGTGCGTCCCTGCTGAGCGATCGCCCGTGACATCGCCTGACGAATCCACCAGTACACATAGGTAGATAACTTATAGCCCTGCATCGGGTCAAACTTTTCTACGCCGCGCCCCAAGCCCAAAGTTCCTTCCTGAATCAAATCGAGAAACTCCACGCCCCGCCGCTGATATTTTTTGGCAACGGAAACCACCAGGCGCAAATTTGCCTCAATCATCTTGTGCTTTGCTCGCTGCCCCTTCACCAGAGCAGCATTTAAGTCATTAAGGTTAACGTCAGCTTGCTGCGCCCACTCTTCAGGACTTGGCTCGTGACCCAATCTCTCAGCTAAGACTGCTTTGTTGAGGTACAGAGCCATCATCTGCTGAACTTGCTTACCATAAACAACTTCCTGTTCCTTGGTGAGCAAAGGAATCCGACCAATTTCTAAGAGATAAGTCCGAATGGTGTCGGTGCCGAAATTAGGCTGAGCAGGATGGATGGGAGTCAAAGAGATACCTATAGATTTTGGAATTTATCCATTCAAGTGCGTCACTCTGTCCTTGACCTCTAGCCTCGTCGCAGGAATTAGATAAAAGCTTGAAGATTTATTTCAGTCTACCAGACGAGCCTATGCAGATATCTTTATTATGAACGATGCGCAAAAGATGGACAAATTGAGTTTGAGCGATCGAGTTTGAGCGATCGCCCCTCCCTTACCCCCTGCTCAGGGCTTATGGTCAAGCTGAATAGCCTGTTCTAACGCCGTTTTTTCTTTTGCCCTCTGAATATAGGGCTGTAGCTTAGCTGCATCCCAGCCCGTCAAGATCAGCAGGCTGTCTGGCTCTATACCTCTCATCAACATATCTACACACCAAGTTTGCTGAGCTTGCTCAGGCGTGGGGAGATGTCCAGTGGGAGTTCGCTGCTCTGTCGTTATCTCTTGCCAGCGCTGCCTTATCTCGCTTTCCAGAAGCGGTGTTCCGGCTGCATTGAGGAACAGGGCGGCTTGGGTATCTTTGCGGCTTTTGAGCCACTGAGTTAGAGGATTGCGGAGATAAGAGCCATAGCGCCTGCCCATAATCCATTGATTAATAGGAACTTGACGAGAAGAAGAGTCATAGGGGACTTGTACAATCTGCTGATGGGCATCGCTGATATGATGCGATCGCTCCAGCCGCACCAAGTCTCCAGGGCTGAGTCCGGCACCAAACAGCAGATAAATCAGAGCGTAATCCTGTAATCCCGATTTTTTGGCGCGTTGCAATATCGTGTGAACCAGAGTCGCAGGCAAATCATTGATGGGAGCAGGCTGAACGGCTGACGGCACCGACAAAATATCTCCTGGCAAAAACAGCCTCACCAGATGCTCCAAAAAATCATCTCGATCGCGCCAAAGTTCGTGAAACTCGCTAGTAAACTCAATCACGGCATAGCCCAACAGCAGGCTATTTAATAAACTTGCCAACTTTGCGGCAGATACGGGAGTCTGTTCACCCTGAAGCTGCCCACGGTCAATCACAGCCGCAAAATATTGTGCAACATAGCCATTGGCTTGAGTCAAGCCTTGCCCCAACGCCTGACGATTTTCTAAGGGATATTGCCCCGCCTCACCTATGACCGATCGCACCACTTCAGGTACTTTCTCTAGGGTTTGCAGAGCGGCGATCGCATAATCTCTCAGTGCTTGGTCAAGACTGCTACTACATACCGCTTGCTGAACCAGTGCCTGCCCTAGATTCATAAAAACGGCTACCTCTTTAATCACTGCCAGCAGCAGACCATGCTTGTTGCCAAAGTGACGAAACAAAGTCACCTCGTTCACTTCAGCCGCTTCTGCAATCTGCCGAGTTGTTGTTTCAGTGATGCCTTGAGCGGCAAATAACTCAAGCGCTGCGTCAATTAAGCGCTGCCGAGTTGAATGGCGGGAGTCAGACATAGGAGAAATGTAAGTGACACTTGCAAAATCAAAGGGAGGTTGCTAGGATATAAATGTAAGTAGCGCTTGCATCTTCTTATCCACTATAGCCAAATAGCCAAAGCAAAAGCCAAAGCAAAACAGCCAAAGCAAAACTATATAGAACCAGCTATCGAATTCAATCAGTCCCTTACAGCGTCCTCTGCAAAAATCTAAAATTCAAAATTCAAAACCCGCAACCCACAACTCCAATCATGACCCCCAATTCTATTAAAACGGCTTCCCAAGGGCAGCAAATGCCTCTGGACTGGACAAACGTCTTTTTCTTTGGAACAATCCACGCCCTGGCTCTGCTGGCTCCCTGGTTCTTCTCCTGGTCGGCATTAGGCGTGATGCTGTTCCTCCACTGGCTGTTGGGCAGTATCGGCATTTGCTTGGGATACCATCGGCTGCTGACTCACCGAAGTTTTCAGGTGCCTAAGCTGTTGGAATATGCGATCGCCACATTGGGCGCTCTAGCGCTGCAAGGGGGCCCCATTTTCTGGGTTGCCGGACATCGGCTGCACCACATGCACACCGAAGACAACGAAAAAGATCCCTACTCTGCCCGTCGAGGATTTTGGTGGAGTCACATGCTGTGGCTGTTTTATCCCCGTGCCGAATTTTTTGAATACGAATCCTACAAGAAATTTGCGCCTGATCTGACTCGCGACCCTTTCTATCGCTGGTTAAATCGCAACTTTCTGTTGCTGCAAGTTCCTCTAGGAATAGGGCTATTTTTGGTGGGCGGCTGGTCGTTTGTGATCTATGGCATGTTCTTGAGACTGGTTTTGCTATGGCACAGCACTTGGCTAATCAATTCTGCAAGCCATATTACTGGATATCGCACCTTTGCCTCTGATGACAATGCGCGAAATCTCTGGTGGGCGGCAATTCTCACCTACGGCGAGGGCTGGCACAACAATCACCATGCCTATCCCAATGTGGCAAAAGCAGGCTTGCAGTGGTGGGAAATTGATATGACTTGGTGGGCAATACAAGCCCTGCGATCGCTTGGTCTAGCCAAAAAAGTAATAATGCCTCCGCAATCGCTGGAGAGCTGAAGTCAGACGGATCTCAGGCGAGTTAGCGCTTGAAACTCATACGGGTAACTAAGGGCATTTGCTGGAAATTGTGCTAGTGTCTTAGGTAAGGTTACTCGTAGTTGTAGAGCCAAGGCTTTATGCAGCTCTAAGCGATTCGGAAGCTAAGATTTCGGATTTGTAATCTTGAGGGTAGGCAAAAGGTCTGCCCTTTTTAGTTAGAGCTTTTGCCAAAGGTCTTCTGTCTGTCAGAGACTTTTTTGACATTAGCCACAGGTTGTTTTATTTGTGAGGCGATCGAATGACCCAAGTCATTCCTGGCGAAAACGAAGGAATTGAGTCGGCATTACGTCGATTTAAGCGAGAGGTTTCCAAAGCAGAGATTTTTCCTGACATGCGGAAGCATCGTCACTTTGAAACACCGATTGAAAAGCGCAAGCGTAAAGCTCTTGCAAGACATAAGCAGCGGAGGAAGCGTTCTCGTTTTTGAACTCCACCCCAGATCCTAAGTCTACCGAAAACATTATTTTGGAAGCGCTGCAGCAGGGCGATAAAAATCAGGGAGAGCTTTTTGACTTGACGGGCAAAAGCTACCCTGCTCTATCTCAGATTTTGCTACAGCTCCAGTCTAGGAATTTGATCGAAATCTATTTCGTCCCTGTTGATAAAGTTTCAGTGCTGACCTATCGCATGAAGGCAGCACTCTAAGGTTTAGGCGTTGCCAAGCGGAGCTGTGGTAACGCCTATTTTTTCGCTTAACTACCTTCTGGCTCAAACTTTATCCTGCTTTTGCAGGGCTTAAACGGGGCTGGCGGGATTCGAACCCTCGACCTACCGCTTAGGAGGCGGTCGCTCTATCCTGCTGAGCTACAGCCCCAAGTTTGTCTAGATATGTGCCAGTCACCTCGTGACTAATACTCACTAGAATTATGATACCTAACGGCAGTCTAGACATGATAGCACCCGTACCAAGCTCACTACTCTTCATCGGCGGATCATTGGTTAAATTTTGGGCTTGGTTAAATTTTGGGCGGCTATTTTTCTTTGGGAACGTAATACAGCGAAGACTGATACAGCGTTTGCTCTTGGTGAGTCAGCAATGTACAGTTCGATCGCGGATAGGCAACGCAAGTGATGGTATAACCCTGACTGATTTCCAAAGGACGCAGAAATTTTTGCTCAGTTTGGTCAACTTCTCCCTCCAGTAATTTGGCAATGCAAGCTGAGCATTCGCCCTGTCGGCATCCGGCAGGTAAACGGATTCCTGCATCTTCAGCAATATCTATAATGTACTGATCATCTGGAACGGCGATCGACCGATCGATTCCCAATTCCACATTCACCAAGCGAACCTGATAAACTGCCATTCGTGCTGCTGCTTTTGTCCTGTTTCTTTCCTACTGCTTCTCGTGTCCGCTGACTCACCCTCTCGCGCTGTCGTCAATGTACCATTTAAGCTGTTCGCCCGATTGTAATCAACATCCTGTGACAGGTCATGAGGCGGCAAGTTATGAGGCAAGTCAGACTGCCGCAGAAAAAGCCCGCCTGCTGTGGATTGCGCTGTGTCTGATTGGCGGTTTTGCCTTAGTCGAGCTGGCGGTTGGCTGGTGGAGTCATAGCTTGGCGCTGCTGGCTGAGTCAGGGCATATGCTGTCGGATACGCTGGCGCTAGGTCTGGCGCTATTTGCCACCTGGGTAGCGCGATTGCCTGCCACCCCTCAAGCCACATTTGGCTATCGGCGCATAGAAATTTTGGCGGCTTTAGTGAACGGCGTCGGGTTAATGGGGATTGCCGTCTGGATTGCCTGGGAAGCGATCGCCTACTTACAATCCCCACCTGTAGAAATCCTCAGCCTGCCGATGCTGATGACGGCGATCGTGGGTTTAGGGATCAACAGCCTCAGCGCTTCGCTGTTGCACAGCCATAGCCACCATGATTTGAATCTGCGGGGCGCATTTTTGCATATGGTTGCCGATGCCGTTAGCTCGGTGGGAGTAATCTTGGCGGCGATCGCCGTTTGGCTATTTCAGTGGAATTGGGCAGATGGAGCGATGAGTCTGGGCGTAGCGATATTGGTGGGGTTGGGCACTTTGCCTCTCATTCGTCAGAGCTTGCACATTTTGCTAGAGAAAACGCCAGTTCACTTAAACTTAGCCCAGATTCAGCAGCATCTTCAGAGTTTTGAAGGAGTTGTCTCTGTCGAGCGTCTACGGGTATGGACGATCGCTCTAGGTCAAGAAGCTCTATCAGCCCATTTGACGGTGGGAATTCAAGATGGGCTGAAGCGCGATCGGCTGCTCGAAAACATTCAGGCATCGCTTCAACCCTTCGGCATTGCGGATGTTTTTCTGCAAATGACGGCTCCTACCGAACCCATTAATCTTTCCTCTCCTCCTAAGCTTGAGCTAATTAGGGTTTCTGTACCAGAAGCTCTTCCCCCAGATAGAGATAGCTTGGGCTGATCTCTCTGGCTCATTATTTGCAGCTCATTATTTGCAGTTTATACTTTCTATGAAAATTGCGACCTGGAATGTCAACTCCCTTCGTACCCGCTTGGATCACGTCACCCAGTGGCTCACCGAAAATCCAGTAGATGTCTTATGCTTGCAGGAAACTAAAGTTGTAGATAAAGACTTTCCGCGATCGCCCCTAGAAGACTTGGGCTACCACCTCTACTTTTCTGGGCAAAAGTCTTATAACGGGGTGGCGATCCTTAGCCGATCGCCCCTAGAAAGCCTCAGCATAGGATTTAGCCCAGTTGTGGGCGAGAGTATTGGAGATTTAGATGAGCAAAAGCGCGTGATTTCTGGCGCTCTCGGCGACCTTCGCATTGTTAATCTCTATGTACCTAACGGCTCAGAAGTGGGCAGCGACAAGTATCAATACAAACTGCGCTGGCTTTCGGTGCTACGAGATTACTTGCAAGAGCTTCTGACCGAAACGCCCCACGTTCTGGTCTGTGGTGACTTCAATATTGCCCCAGAGGATCGTGATATCCACAATCCGGTAGGTAGGGCGAATCACATCATGGCATCAATTGCCGAACGGGAGGCGTTGGAAAAATCGGTGCTCTCGATCGGGTTTATTGACATTTTTCGCCAGTTTAATCCAGACCCAGGACAGTTTAGCTGGTGGGATTACCGCGCGGCGGCATTTGTCAAAAACATGGGCTGGCGGATTGATCACCACTACTTGTCCGCTAATTTGGTGGAAAAAGCGATCGCCTGCACCATCGACAAAACGCCTCGAAGCTGGGAGAAACCTAGCGATCATGTGCCTGTTGTGGTAGAGCTGAGCTAGCGGTAATCTGGGTACGTTAGCTTTGGCAGCTATTACTCAATCCTATGAAATTCTTTTTGCTCCTTCTGGCTTGGGTCATCGCTATTGCTTTCATCCCGATCTGGATTGTCCAGGCGCAGTCGAACTGCGATCGCGCCTACCCCAGCTTATGCATCCCATCACCGCCACCTGATCTGGACTGTAAAAGCATTGCCGATCGCAACTTTCCGGTTCGTCCTCCCGATCCGCACCGTTTTGATGGCGATCGAGATGGCATTGGCTGCGAATCCTCTCGTTAATCGCTTCAAAACTGATCCTTCATGCCGCGTAGCTTTGCAAAAGTCTGAACAGCATCTTGACTTTTGACGCGCGCCTGCAAACTAGGCTGATCCCATCGTAGGAACGGATTCGTCTGCTTTTCTTCCCCCAAAAGCGAGGGAATAGTAGATTCCAATCGCTCCCGCATTGCCTTGACCATCTCAAATCGATTCTGTAAATCGGTATTTTCCTCGTCTATCGTCAAAGCAAACTTTAGGTTATTAAGCGTATACTCATGGGCGCACCAGACCCGCGTTGAGTCTGGCAGATCCCGAAGTTTGCCAAGAGAATTCACCATCTGAGTTGGCGTACCTTCAAACAATCTGCCGCATCCTCCAGCAAATAGCGTGTCGCCGCAAAATAGCTCTCCTACTTCACCCGACTGAACGGGCG
The DNA here is from genome assembly GCA_019359505.1 of Drouetiella hepatica Uher 2000/2452. Taxonomy (GTDB): domain Bacteria; phylum Cyanobacteriota; class Cyanobacteriia; order Elainellales; family Elainellaceae; genus Drouetiella; species Drouetiella hepatica. The sequence goes on from JAHHHD010000009.1 coordinate 18,928, forward strand.
GGAAATAGTAGGCGATATGCGCCCTAGTATGTCCTGGAACAAACAAAACTTCGGCTCGTCGATTGCCAAAAGTGACCCGATCGCCTTCCTGTAAAAACACCTTTTGTCCCGGAATTCGTCCGCGATCTTCTGCGCCACCATAGACAGTTGCTTGAGGAAACGCCTGCAACAATTGGGTATTGCCGCCTACGTGATCTCCATGATGGTGCGTGTTGAAGATTGCAACAAGTTGAGCATCCAGCTCGTGTAAACACTGCAAGACAGGATCGGCTTCTGCGGGGTCAACCACCGACGCAATTTTGAAGTCAGCTTCATACAGCAGAAAAATATAGTTATTCAATAAAACAGGTAGCCGAAGAATCTGCATTGTAGTCTTCCGTAGGACAACGGGTAGTTAAAAGGAGCCTTCTACGCATATCCGCAATTTCTCGCTGTTGCACCCTGCAACGAAGCATTAGATTTTTATTAACCCTTTAAAAGCTTCTCATCAGAACTTTGCCTAGTCATCCGTATCAGGAAAGAGAATAGGTATTACAAAACGTTTTGTGCGATACATATTCAACCCTCAGCTCAAATCGTCACCGCTTCAAAAGACAGGGCTTAAACCTATGGCATGGCTAACTCCACATAAGTCTGGTATTGCAGTTCAATCTTTAGTCGAGCAAATTATCTCGACGGGTCAGATGAGCCGCAAAGATCACGTTCAGTTGACTTCCGCTATCCTTTCCGATCAGCGGATCACTGATGGCGATCGCCAGCAAATCAACCGGGTTTTTGATTACATTCAAATTGGGCGACTTAAGCTGATTGATTAGGATTGATTAGAATTCTCTTCTTTTTTGCAAGCCCACTGAGTTGCAAGTCCGTTAAAAAGCGATTCACCCATCTGGAGACATAAGAATCTTGTGTCTCCTTTTTTTTGCCTCTCTGGGAACCCTAAAAACACCTTGGCAAAAACACCTTGGCAAAACCGATCGCAGCACGTTACACAACTGAATGGTAAATTCTTCAGCTGACCTGGCTACTTCATCAGCAGCATCTTGGCAAAAGCCGATGCCCCTCAAAATCTCACTTCTCGTTAGCGATCTGTCTCAACAAGGAGCAGGACGCTGGGGAGGAGCAGTCCGCCCATTTTTGCTGGCAGCAGCCCTAAAGCAATGCGGCTATGAGGTGAAGATTTTTGGATTTAACTTTGGTGTAGCGGCAGTGTTGCCCACCACAGATGTGCCGATCGTCACCTTTCCTGGACATTTCTATCCCCAATTTCTGCGATCGGCGCGGCAACTCCTGAAACAGCTAGATGGCGATATTATTTATGCCTACAAGCCGAAACCTACCAGCTTTGGGGTAGGATTGCTTCACAAACTCACCACAGGTCGTCCGCTGCTGCTAGACATCGACGACTGGGAGCTAAGCTGGCATGGCGGTGACACCTGGCGTTATCGCCCCGCGCTTAAACAGTTGGCAAGAGATTTGCTGAAGCCGGAAGGCGAATTGCGCCACCCAGATCACCCGCTTTACCTGCAAGGCATGGAAAAACTGGTGGCAAGAGCCGATGCTGTAACGACCCATACCCAGTTTCTCAAGCAGCGATTTAGCGGAGAATATGTTCCTAACGGCAAAGATACTTCACTGTTTAACCCTGACGGATATGATACGGCAGGTTTGAAAGAGCGCTATAGGTTATCAGGTTATCGGGTGCTGATGTTTCCCGGTGCGCCCCGCCCCTACAAGGGTGTTGAAGATGTCTTGATGGCGTTAGAGCGGCTTAACCAACCCGATTTACGGCTGGTGATTGTGGGGGGTAGCCCTTATGATGACTACGATCAGCAGCTTGAGCGTCAGTGGGGTCGTTGGCTAATCAGGCTACCCAAGATGCCCTATACCCTGATGCCGGATGTGATTGCTGCCGCCGATGCGATCGTCATTCCCCAGCGAGACACACCCGCTGCCCAAGCCCAGTTTCCTCTGAAGCTGACCGATGGCATGGCGATGGCAAAGCCCATACTTGCCACTCGTGTGGGCGACATTCCAGAGATTTTAGGCGACACGGGATACTTGGTAGAGCCAGATTCGCCTCAGTCTTTGGCAGTTGGCATACAGGCTTTATTTGCCGACCTAGAAACCGCCAAAGCTCAGGGACTGCGCGCCCGAAGAAAATGCCTTACCGACTACAGCATTGAGGCAATGGCAGAAGCTCTGAAGCCAATTCTGACGCGCGTCATGAAAAAGAGATAGCCTCAGTATGGCAAGTATGGCAGCAGATATGTAGCAACCGCCAAGGCGATTAAGGCAGGGACATTAATGGTGAGCGCTTCGCGCCCACCATTAATGTCCTAAGCAAACTAGCGACAGCTATAACGGAGATAGGTTTGTAGGATTTTTTAGAGAACCCTACTGCAAACGGCTTAAATTTCAATTCCTCTTTCTGATTCGGCTCTTCATTTCTCTATGTCAGACTCTCTTCCGTCTATTCCCCAGTATCGCGTCAGTATCTGGGAAGGCATGGCGATCGCCGCCAGTGCAGTTCTCCTAGTTGCCGTGGGTCTTGCAGGTCTGAGCGTCAAGGCGCTCAATAACGCCTTTAATCCTAATCGGGCAGAGGCGATCGCCCGTAGCATGGTGGATTACAAGATGCCGAATGGCTCTAAGGGGCTGTTTGGCACCAATGTCGGCGGTGGACGAATGGCGGTGATTAGCAGTACGGCTCTTCTGAGCACAGCCTCGCCAGGAGGTGCCGTGATATTACCGGAGGTTGAGCTGGCGATCGCTCGCATTCCGGCTCAAACTGGGACAGATGTTGAAGAAGACTTTGGCAATGAATTTTTATTTTCAGGTTTCTCTTTTTCCAATCAGACGACCAATACTTTTCAGATTACGAAAACTCAGACAGAGCTGCGGTCTTTTTGTGGAACGATTGCTCAGGTCAAAGTAGATGAAGGGACTTTAACTCTGGCAGACCAAACGCCGCCAGTGTTGGCCGTACGCTACCAAACTCAGGTCATGCTTGATCAGGATAATCGGATTGCGATCGTTTCAGCAGTGGGACAAAATGCTACGGTCAACGCGGCGATCGTGTTTGACTCAATTAAGTGCAAGCCCTAATCCCGGTTTTTCCATCCATAATCTCTGTGGCGCTACTAGGTTAGCTTGACTTGAGCTTGGCTTGAGCTTGACTGACTCGATCGCGCTTTCATCCGTATAATAATCAGAGAGACGCAACAAAACTATAGATAGTAAAGCTATAGTAAAACCGCCTGACCGAGCCGATTGGAGACACTTGATACCGGAGAGATTGATCTATGTCAATGATCGAAACCAAGACCGAGCCGATGGTGATCAACATGGGACCTCACCATCCCTCTATGCACGGGGTGTTGCGGCTGATTGTCACCCTCGACGGCGAAGACGTGGTGGATTGTGAGCCAGTCATTGGCTATCTGCACCGAGGCATGGAAAAAATTGCTGAGAGTCGCACTCCTGTGATGTACATTCCCTACGTCAGCCGCTGGGACTATGCTGCCGGGATGTTCAATGAGGCGATTACGGTCAACGCGGTTGAAAGACTTGCGGATGTTGCGGTGCCCAAGCGCGCTAGCTACATTCGCGTCATCATGTTAGAGCTGAACCGCATCGCCAATCATCTGCTGTGGCTTGGTCCATTCTTGGCAGACGTGGGCGCACAAACTCCCTTCTTTTACATCTTCCGTGAGCGTGAGCTGATTTATGACCTTTGGGAAGCTGCAACAGGCTATCGTATGGTCAACAACAACTATTGGCGCGTCGGCGGCGTGGCGGTTGACTTGCCCTACGGCTGGGTGGATAAGTGCGAAGATTTTTGTGACTACTTTCTGCCCAAGGTAGACGAGTACGAAAAGCTGATTACCAATAACCCCATCTTCCGTCGCCGGATTGAAGGAATTGGCACTATCAGCCGCGAAGAAGCCGTGAACTGGGGCTTGTCGGGGCCTATGTTACGGGCTTCTGGCGTGCAGTGGGATTTGCGTAAGGTTGATCACTACGAGTGCTATGACGACTTTGATTGGGATGTGCAGTGGGAAACGGCGGGTGACTGCTTTGCTCGATATGTGGTGCGGATTCGAGAAATGCGCGAATCTGTGAAGATTCTGCGACAGGCACTTAAAGGACTGCCGGGCGGCTCTTTTGAAAATCTGGAAGCCAAGCGGATTGCCGAGGGGCCTAAGTCTGATTGGGCGAAAAGTCCTGACTACCAGTTCATTAGCAAAAAGATTGCTCCTACGTTCAAGATTCCCAAGGGCGAACACTACGTGCGCCTGGAGAGCGGTAAGGGCGAGCTAGGCATTTACATCATCGGCGATGACAACGTCTTCCCTTGGCGGTTTAAGATTCGGGCGGCAGATTTTAACAACCTGCAAATTTTGCCTCACATTATCAAGGGCGTGAAGGTGGCAGACTTAATCGCTATCTTGGGCAGCATCGACATCATTATGGGATCGGTCGATCGCTAACTTCTATCTTCTGGTTCAGCTCGATCGTATGACATAGATCACCTAGGCGCCTTCCATTTGGGGGCGCTTAACTTTGGCAGGCTATCTCTAGTTTGGCATTGCCATCTAAGTTTGACATGGCCATCTATAGCGCTACGCGCTTAGATCCAAATGAGTTATTTTTTGAGAGCCGCGCTCCGTGCGGCTCTCAAAAAATAACTCGTCCTAGCTCAGTTGCGTAGGGCTATAGTTTGGCGGAGCCATCTACTCAAAATCGTTATGACTATGATATAACTGTTACAGTTCTTAAATGAACGCTAGACCTCAGAGCAAATCTTTTCAGAGCGAATCTTTCCAGTCGCTCGCCAAAAGCGTTCTCAGGTCTTCAGATTAAAGTAGACAAGCTAAATTAAGGAGCGTAACTCATGACCGAAGGATGTCTCCGGGTTGGACAATCTGCCCCAGACTTCACAGCAACGGCTGTGTACGATCAGGAATTTAAGACAATCAAATTGTCCGACTATCGCGGCAAATACGTTGTTCTGTTCTTCTACCCGCTAGATTTTACCTTTGTCTGCCCTACCGAAATCACGGCATTCAGCGATCGCTACGAAGAATTCAAGGCACTTAACACCGAAGTGTTGGGTGTGTCGGTAGATAGCGAATTTTCTCACCTCGCCTGGATACAGACCGATCGCAATCAGGGTGGCGTAGGCGACTTGAGCTATCCTCTGGTAGCCGACCTCAAGAAGACCATTAGCAGCGACTACAACGTACTTGATCCGGACGCTGGTGTTGCCCTGCGCGGTCTGTTCATCATTGATAAAGATGGGGTGATTCAGCACGCCACGATCAACAACTTGGCGTTTGGTCGCAGCGTTGAAGAAACCCTGCGCACCCTGCAAGCCATTCAGCATGTGCAGACTCATCCCGATGAAGTTTGCCCTGCAAACTGGAAGCCCGGTGATGCCACAATGAACCCTGACCCCGTGAAGTCTAAGACTTTCTTTGCGGCAGTCTAGTCAAGGTAGCTTACTTTTCGTAAGAGGCGCTTCACGTCTCTCGCGAAAATAAACGGTATGTTTAGCAATGGCAGAGGTGTGAAAAATTTCGCCTCTGCCATTCTCATGAGGATCGATAGAAATTATAGACTGTCGCCAGTTTCGTCCTAACCGCCCTAGCGGTTGCTATGGATGTCAGAAATTCTTTTCAAAATGGTATGACCTCTTCTCTGCCCGCAGATTTCCAGCTCATCCTGTCACAAGCAGCTAAAGTCCCTCCTCACCTGCGACCTGCTGCCAAAGCCGTAGTTGCGGCTCTGCTACAAGCCGAGAAAACCGCCAAACAACAGCGGTTGAGCTACCCGTTTTCATCTCTTCAAGGCTCCTGGCAACTCTGCTTTACGACCGGAACGCGTAAAGTCAAACGAGGCGGAATTATCCTGGGCAACGGCTTTTATCTGCCAAGAATTTCTCCCGCTCAGATTAGCTTTGCGGCTGGCATGGCTACAAGTGAGCCAGAGTCAGGAGCAATCACCAATCAGATTCAGGTGGCGGGCTTGAAACTGCGGCTGACAGGTCTGTGTCGCTATGTGGGCAAGAAAAATCTGTTGGCTTTTGACTTCAACCAAATGCAGATCACAGCCTTCGATCGCCCCCTCTACAACGGCAGGATGGGCGGACGAAAAGACCAGAACTTTTCTGAGCAACCCATCGCCAAACTTCCCTTTTTTGCCTTTTTCCTAGTAACAGAGAACTACATTGCGGCACGTGGACGCGGCGGCGGTTTAGCGCTGTGGAGGCGAGAGTTCTAAAGTTACAAGTTCTGAAGTCACAAGTTCTGAAGTGGGGAGCCTCAGATCAAACGCAGCCTTCTGAATTGGGGCAAGGAAGCGATCGGACAAATGAAGCTGATTGAGATTCGTATGGCGATCGTCTTTTTCGCCTGCCTTGGTGCCGTGATAGTCACTGCCTCCTGTCATGAGCAATCCATATTGCTGACAAAAGGCTTCGAGGGCGCGTGTCTGAGTTGGCGTATGGGTCGGGTGATAGACTTCCAGACCCAATAACCCGGCTGCGACCAGCTCTGGCAACACTGCTTCTACATCGCCGCCGCGAAACAGGTAAGGGTGCGCCCACACGGGCACGGCTCCACACTCTCGCAGGAGCTGAATGCCTTCGATCGCCGAAAATTTTTCGTACTCCACGTAAGCAGGGCGATCGTCTCCTAGCCAGCGCTCGAATGCTTCCTGAGAAGACTGCACATAACCCGCCTTCACCAAGGCTGCCGCCACATGGGGGCGACCCGGAGCCATATTGCCCCGCATAGGCTGTAGCTCGATGGGATATCCTAGCGCCGCTAACTTCTCGACCATGAGGCTTGCCCGTCGCCGCCGTCCTGCTAAACGCTCCTGCAAGGGCTGCTCAAGCTTGTCGCGATCGGGATAGAAGCCCAGAATATGCATCGATCGCTCATTCCAGACGGTGCTCAGCTCCAACCCAGGAACTATTTCAATGGGGCGCTGCTCGGCGCTGGCAAAGGCTTCATCCCAGCCAGATACCGTGTCATGGTCGGTAATGGCAAGGATGCTTACCCCAGCAGCGATCGCCGCCTCCACGAGTTGAGCAGGAGTTAGCGTTCCGTCAGAGTGGGTCGTGTGGCAGTGCAGCTCCAGCATGGTCTTCTCCTGTTTTCTTCCAGGGTAGCCTTTTCGTCTTGCAGATCGTCTTGCAGATGGATAGTTTTTGAAAGGATCGCCCCGCGATCCTTTCAAAAACTACACTAGGCTCAACTCCGGTAGCTCCAGATCCTTAAACAGCACCGTGCTGAGATAGCGTTCGCCAAAGCTAGGTTGAATCATGACGATCAGCTTTCCGGCATTCTCAGGGCGTTTGCCCACCTCGATCGCCGCTGCCAAAGCCGCTCCCGCAGAAATGCCCGACAGCAAGCCCTCCTCTCTCGCCATCCGACGGCTAAAGGCGATAGCATCATCATCTTTGACTCGTACTACTTCATCAATCAGATGGGTTTGCAGTACCTTGGGCACAAAGCCTGCGCCAATCCCCTGAATCTTGTGGGAACCGGGCAATCCCCCTGAAAGGACAGGGCTACTGGCAGGTTCAACGGCGATCGCCTTAAACCCAGGCTTGCGCTCCCTTAGCACCTCTGCGATGCCTGTGAGCGTGCCGCCCGTGCCAATACCTGAAATCAGAATATCCACCTGTCCATCTGTATCTGCCCAGATCTCTTCGGCGGTAGTTTCTCGGTGAATTTTAGGATTCGCAGGGTTGCTGAACTGTTGCAGCATATAAGCATTAGATGTTTTCGCCACAATTTCTTCCGCACGCTGAATCGCACCCCGCATTCCCTCCGAGCCTGGGGTTAACTCTAGGTAAGCCCCATAGCCCCGCAGCATCGATCGCCGCTCTAAGCTCATAGTTTCTGGCATTGTCAAGATCAGGCGATATCCCTTAGCTGCGGCAACCATTGCTAGCGCGATGCCCGTGTTGCCCGAAGTCGGCTCTACCAAAATAGTTTTGTCAGGATGAATTAAGCCCTGCTCTTCGGCAACCTGAATCATGCTGATCCCAATTCGATCCTTGACGGAAGCTGACGGATTCATGCTCTCCAGCTTCACGACAATTTGCGCCACGCAGCCCTCCGCTTGGGGAATTTTGTTGAGCTGCACGAGGGGCGTATGTCCAATTAGCTCTGTAATATCTTTGGCAATTCGCATAGTCATTATTCCTTCGCCCTTATCCAAGGGCACGATCGCATTGATTTAAGTAAAGTGGGTTAACGAAGATTCTGCTGCTTTTGTACTACGGCATCCCGACTGACTTACGGGTTGTTATGAGGACTTCATTAAGCATATCGATAAGTCGGTTCTCATAGACGCAAACCTCGGCTTTTGTGAAAAAATGGCAACATGATCACGTTTCAATCTCTTCAAAATCCTCGCACTTACGCCATTTTAGGGACGGGTGCACTTGGCGGCTTCTATGGCGCACGTTTGCAGCAGGCGGGCATAGAAGTTCATTTCTTGCTACGCAGCGACTACGAGCAGGTGCGGCAGCAGGGCTTGACCCTCGAATCTCCAGACGGCAACGTTACGCTCCCGCAGGTCTATGCCTATCGTAACGTCTGCGATATGCCCCCTTGCGATGTGGTGATCGTTGCCCTTAAAACTACCCAAAATCACCTTCTGCCTGACCTTTTGCCGCCTGTGCTGAAAGACAACGGCGTGGTGCTGGTACTGCAAAATGGATTGGGCATTGAGGTGGAGGTCGCAAAAATTGTCGGCAGCGATCGCGTCGTGGGCGGTTTGTGCTTCCTCTGCTCCAACAAGATTGCGCCAGGACATATTCGCCACTTGGACTATAAGCAGATTACGCTGGGCGACTATGGGATAGAAACTAACGGCGAAAGCTACAGCCCCTGCGGCGTGACTGAACGCATGCAGCAGATCGCCACCGACTTTGAACGGGCGGGTATTCCGATCGATTGTGCTGAAGACCTATTCATTGCCCGCTGGAAAAAGCTGGTGTGGAACATTCCCTTCAACGGGCTATCGGTAGTGCTAAATGCAACGACCCATGAAATGATGGCAGATGACCAGACTCGCACTCTGGCAGAAAAGCTGATGGAGGAAGTAGTTTTAGGGGCAGCGGCTTGTGTTCGGGCGATCGATCCGAGTAGCACCCGTGCCGTGCCGCCGCACTTCATCCAGACCATGCTAGAGTACACCGCCAAAATGACCCCTTACCGCACCAGCATGAAGCTTGATTACGACGATCGCCGCCCTCTAGAAACAGAGGCGATTTTGGGTAATCCGCTTCGCATGGCAAAACAGGCTGGAGTCGAGCTGCCCCGAATTGAAATGCTCTATCAGCAGCTCAAATTTTTGGGTGCCCGCAACCAAGTTTAGTTGGCAGTGCTGAATCTGGGTATGAATTTTTTTGAAAGGGGCGCTCCGCGCCCCTTTCAAAAAAAATTCATACATAAAACCAGCAATTCTGTTTAGTTAATCAAGCCGCTAGTCAAGCTTGAGCGAGTTTACAGGAACTTCCTCCCAAGATTCTACCGTGCGCATTTGTGCGACCCAGCCATCCTGCTTTTGCAGGGGGGTGAGGTTTTCCTCAAACGAGTCGTGACATTCCTGCGCCTGTGTAGCATCGGAGCAGGCAATACAGGCTCGGATAATGCCTGACGGATCGATCTGTTCGTTTACCCAAATGGTCACACTTGATCCTCCAAACGCGATCGCGACAAGTCTCTCTATGGTTTTAACGGAGAGTCAAGCAATCAAGCAAGTCGCTATGGGAATCGTCTCATGTTTTTGATTTAATTGGGATTATTCAGGATTGTTCTAACAGGCGGTTTAAATATCTCCTGTTCCTGGTAGCGTAAGGGAATATAATCTTGCTCCCCAGTCATGCTCCCCAGTCAGGACAGGGCTGATGAGCGACTTGCGGCGCGATCGCGCTTTTATTCCAATCAATGCTAAAACCGCTGGCAATTCTGACGATCGAGCTGTTGCTGGCGCTGCCTCTAGGCTTTGGATTAGCCATTCTCAACATTGGTGGCACTGCCTGGATTTTTAGCGGCGTAGCGGCAGGCATCGTCGTGCTTCAGGTCTATCGGCTGCTGTTTCAAGCTGACAGACAGCCCAATGCTACCGTGCGCAAGGTAGGGCAGGCATTGGTGGGCATGGCAATTGGGTTTGCGATCGCCAATGCTGACCTAACAAATGTCATCAGCCACCTGCCGATATTTCTGCTGCTAACGGCTTCAATGCTGCTCAGCGGTGGGGCGATCGGCTATCTCTATGCCCGCCTTAGCCAAACTAATTTGCTCACCGCCCTGCTAGCAACGGTTCCGGGTGGAGTCAGCGTCATGTCTAGTTTTGCAGCAGATTATGGCGGAAATGTGGCTCTGGTGTCGCTCGTACAGGTGATGCGAGTGACGACAGTCGTGATTTTGATTCCGCTGCTGGCAAGAGCGACTGCGGCTCAAAGCGCGATCGCCCTACTTCCAACCCCGCCCTGGATCAATACGGAGCCTATTCAGCTAGAGCTACTGGCGATCGCCCTGCTATTTGCCGGATTGGGCGCGCGCTTGGCTACCTGGCTCAAGGTGCCCTCCCCGCCGTTTTTTGGGGCGTTGATTGCTGGAGTTGCCTTTCATCCGCTGCTGGGGAGTCTGCCTTTTGTGCCAGATTTTGATTTTAGTCCGCCCAGATTGGTCAATATCGTCGGGCAAAGTCTGCTGGGCATCACCATTGGCGAGTATTGGGGCAACAAACCCAAAATTCAGGGGCGGATGGTGGGCTATGCTGTGCTGTCGGTGAGCTTGACGATCGCCACAGGATTTCTCACGGCGCTGCTGGCGCTGACCCTCACCGACTGGGACTGGCTCACCTGTCTCTTAGTGGCAGCTCCGGGCGGTGCCGCCGAGATGATTGTGGTGGCACTCACGCTCAATCACGATATTGAAATTATTACTGCTGCCCATCTGGTACGTCTAATTGCCATTAATAGCCTTCTTCCCCTTGGGTTCCTTCTCTTTCGGCTTGAGAATGCCGACGAGCAGCCTACCGATCAGCCCAATTTAGAGCCTCAGGCGATCGAGGATACCTAGCGTTGCTGGTTTCAGGGATGAATTCAAAAAAATCATCCCCCGATTAAACAATGCCAAGCCTTCAAGAAGAGAGAGCCTATAGCTGTTGATTCCTATTTAAGGCTTGAAGTAGACCGCTCTCTTTGAGCGCCCAGTATTTATTGATAATATGTTTCGCAGAATCGGAGATATTAACTCTATTTTCTATCGGTATCTCAGAAAACTGACAGAAGGCAATCGCTTTAATTTCCTCTTTAGGCTGAGGTTTTCCCTTAGCTTGAATTAAGAAAACTTCGTGGTGATTTCTAGCTAGACCACCTGAGCTGCGTTTGCGAATTTTGCCCACATGACTAAATAGATATTGAGCCGAGATTGCCTTTAAGCCTGTCTCTTCCTTTAACTCTCGAATCGCTGCCGCCTCTCCTTTCTCCTGCTTTTCTGCGCCACCTCCCGGCAAGCTAAAGCGATCGCCATTCGTAGACACCAGCAGAACTCCTTGGGGCGTATCAACGATCGCCGTTCCTCGAATCCGCTTCCGAATTTTGGTGGCTTTAAGGTGTTTAGATAGCTTGCCCTGCGTTTGCTGAAAAATCTTTTTGAGGAGTTTAGCAGGGGCTTGCGGAAACTGGCGGCTTTCGCTCATTGGATAAAAATTAAGGTCGGGTTGAGTAAAAACTGGCTTCTCATTCCTACAGTTTCTCTCACTCCAATTCAGCATACAAGAAATGAGCAGACGTAGAAAAACATCAACTTTCCTGATACCTGCACGATGGGTCTGGGAAAATTGAAAGAGACCCTTCGGCGATCGCATTCATGCTGATAGAACTGATTTTTACCGTGCTGCTGGGCGTTTTGGCTTTTTCTTTAGGGCGCAGGCTGGGTCGCCTGATGCTGCATAAAGGTTCGACTGCCAACAATTTATTTAAGGGCAAAACCTCCGTTTCTCTGGCGTTTCTAGGACTCTATGTAGGAATGCTGGTTTTGGCGCTGTATGTGCCCCAGCTTCAGGCATTACCTCTAGAGTGGCGGGTGTCTGGAATGCGCGTCACCTGGACACTGATTCGGGTCATCTTACTCGGATTCTGTGGCTTGGCATTTACGGTCAGCTGGCAAACGGCGCGGCTTCAGGTGGTAGCGGTGGCGCTGCTGGGTGTTTTGGGGATGGGTGGCTTCACGGCAACCGAGGCGCATTTCCTGGCTCCCATCTATGCTTCTCTGGAGGATAATCTTCGACCCAATGGTGTATTTCAGCAAACTTCAGATAGCAGCTGCGCTCCGGCGGCATTGGCTACGGTCTTGCAGCTTTGGGGAATTAATGCCACTGAGTCCAGCGCGGCACAATTGGCAGGTACGAGCCTCTTGGGTACCTCCATGCCGCAGATCATCGTAGCGGCTCAGGGGTTTGGCATGGATGGCGTAGAGCTGGACACCACCTGGGCACAAATGCGCCAGATTAATCGACCGGGCGTGATTGCCACCTGGCTCTATTCCGAAACTGGCAAAGCGCCCCATGCGATCGCTCTCTTGGGCATGGATGATCAGTCTGTGATCATCGGCGATCCGGCTTTTGGCAAAATTTACCAGGTTGGCAAAACTGAGTTTCTCGATCGCCATTGGCGCAATCAGTACGTCCCTATCTTTCGTCCCTCTGATGTTACCCTCACGCCTGCCCAATCGGCTGAGTTGCTATATCAATCGGGTTTTCTAAGCCAGCCCCTAGGTTTGGCTAGTCAAGATTTGGCTAGTCAGCCTGCCCGCCTTAAAGTTGCTCTACAGCAGTTTCAGATGCGCCTTCGAGTTCCACCTACCGGTGAACTGGATGCTAAAACGGCTCTGCTGCTGAGCGGTCAATTTCTAGACCAAGTTCCCAGACTCGATCGCACGGTGACCATCACACCCTCGTGACCCAGCCTTCCTAAACTGCAATGCCCTGAGTGTTTCTAAAACGGCAGTCCTCCAGAATTGGGTCTGGCGCTTGAATCAGAAAAAATCCCGAATAGTGGCCCTAGGATAGCGCCAAAGGCAAACCCGCCTGCATGTGCCCAGTAGGCAATGCCGCCGCTCTCCATGCCAATATTCGTCGGCGCATTGAGACTGGCGTAGCTGTAAAAAGCCTGCTGGACAAACCAGATACCCAGAAACAGCAGCGCTGGAACGCGAATGGGAAAGATGGAGATTAGCGTCAGAATCCTGGCTCTGGGAAACCGGACGATATAGGCTCCCATGACTCCGGCGATCGCTCCACTAGCTCCCAACGAAGGCACTGTTGAGCCTTGGGCAAAAAACCACTGCGCTAAACCCGCCAAAATGCCGCACAGCAGATAAAAAATCAGAAACTTGACGTGACCCAGCTTATCCTCAACATTGTTTCCAAAAATCCAGAGGTAAAGCATATTGCCTAGCAGATGCAGCCAGCCACCATGTAGAAACTGAGAGGAGATCAAGGTTGTCCATTCTGGTAGCCCTTGAGGAATCACCTGACCCTGAAAACTGGCCGTTAATTCTGCTGGAATCACGGCTGCCATCCGAAAAAAGTTGTCGAGTTGTCCGGATGGCAGAGAGAGTTCGTACAGGAAGCAAAGGATATTAATCAAAATCAAGCCGTAGGTTACGTAGGGCTTGGTGTAGGTTGGATTTTCATCGCTAATGGGAAACACTGATTTTCTGGGGGCTACAGGTTATAAGGCTAATACTATTACAAGGCTCATACTATGCGAAATGTATCTTTTCAGTCGTATCGCTAGTTTCTAACTTAGGGAAAGGTTTTGCAAGAACCCTAAGATTTTCAATAAAGCTTCCGTGCTTAGGCGATCGCGTCCTGGCTTACAGGTCAAGCCCCATGTTAAGCCACACGGCAAGTGAAAGACTGTACAAGAACTCAGCACTACAATAGTCGTTGAGGAGTCTGGGGATCCCCACTTTTGAGTAAAGTGTCTTGGGCTTCACCTCACGACCTCTGATGCAACTCATCGATTTAAACTCATCGATTTAATCGATCGACTCAATATTCGTTAGCCAAAACTTAACTAGACACAACTTAGTTCAGGAGTTTTCATGAGCAACACCAGCAATTTTCGAGCCGCTATTCGACAAGCCAAAACCCAGTCGTTGGTAGGCCCTAATGTGATTCGCAATGCTCTGCCCTTCTTGGGTGCAGGACTTATGCTAACGGCTCTGGGCACCTATGGCGGCGTTCGCCTGATTAGCTCTAAACCTGAGCTATTTATGCCTACCTTCATTGGAGCAATGGTACTTGAGCTAATTCTCTTTTTCGTGGCTCGTGGCGTAGCTGAAAAGGGCAATAATGCGATCGCTCTACCGCTTCTAGCAACCTATAGCTTGCTCTCAGGATACACCCTTAGCGGTTTGGTTTATGTCGCATTAGGAAGCCAGGGTGTCGGGATCGAAGGAGTAGGCGTAGCAGCTCTGGGCTGCGGCATAACTTTTTTGGCAGCTCGACAAATTGGCTCTAACCTCTCCGATCGAGATGGGCTGGCATTAGGTAAAACGGTTCAAATCGGCATGATCGCTTTACTGGTCGTTCTACTGGCTCAGTTTGCTCTGTCGTTCTTTGGCATCTACGCCCCTCAGCCGCTGGAAATCGCGATTTCTGCAATTGGAACACTCCTATTTGCCGGATGTTCGGTGGTAGACTTCTACATCCTGCCGCGCACCTATCGAGATGAGCAGTATCTTTCGGCAGCTCTATCGATGTACCTGACCTACATCAATTTGTTTGTCTTTATTCTTAGACTCTTGATTGCCTTTAACCGCGACTAACCGCTAGATGTTTATTAGGTAATTCTGGTCTAGAGCTTCATACACTAAGGGGCAAAGCTATTTTGTAGCTTTGCCCCTTAGTCGTATTCACCCAAAGCATTGAACAATATTATTACAGCAATTTTCAATTGCATAAACCACAGTTATTTTTGTAGAAGCCGCGCTCCGCGAGGCTTCTACAAAAATAACCCATACTTAATCAAGCGCAAACCGCTGTAAATGGGCGATCGCCCGCTAGGCTTGTAGAAATTGATTTGCTACCAGTGAAGCTGTTATCTTTTCTCGATAGCAGTCAGAGGAAATTTGATAGTTAGATAACCACTTTTTGTTTTCAGGAGAATCATCCAGCCAGCGATCGAGAATATCTGCCCACTTCACAGGTAGCCTCAGCTTTTGCCAGGTTTCATAGGAGCGAACTGAGAGACTGTAATAGAGGTCTGCATCCGTCACCAATTTTTCCACACAGCCCGCCAGCGCGGTTGAATTGCCCGCCGGGAAAATCATGGCGCTACTGCCATGGGTCAGGCTGTTTCTAAACATAGGATGGTCAGATGCAATAATGGGAGTCCGCGATCGCAAAGCGTGATGGATCACCAGAGGAAACCCTTCTGGATAGCTGTGTCGGCTGGGCACAATCACAAGATCCGCCTCTCGCATCAACGGTTCTACCTGTTGATTAGGGATAATTCCTAAAAACTCAACCTGATTAGCAATACCCAATTGCTCTGCTTGCTGGAGGAACCTGCCAGTTGGATCTTTGCCAACAATTTGCAAGCGCGTATCCATGTTTTTAGCCTTTAGTTTGGCAACTGCGTCTAGGATATCGCCTACCCCTTTAGCAGGAAGCATTGAGCCGACATAAAGTAGGTTCCATAGATCTGTCTTTTTAAGAGATTTAGGGGAAAGAGATCCGGGATGCGTTTCCAGTAAAAAATCCCAAGGAATAATTTTTTTGGCATCTACTCCCAGGTTTTGTAGCACCAATGACGAAGTGATGCCATAGCTGCCTACCCACTCAATCTGCGGATTATTCAACAGTTTAACTAAGAAATAAATTTTGATTTTATTTCGCCAGCCTCGCGTCATAACAGATTCAGCAAACAAGGCGATCGTTCTAACTTTTTTTTGAATTGCCCACTCAAAAATTTCTTTCCTAGGAGTACGAACAATGAGATGCGTCGGCTGAAACTCTTCAATCAGTTGAATAACCTTCTTAATATCAATTTTTTCACTAAATCCAGCGCCAATTGCCCGCACGCCGTTGGGCAATACCTCGCTGTAGGTTTCTGCTGTCATACAACAGAGAACGCCAACTTCCTCAGCATAACCACTCAATTTGGCAACTGAATCAACAGAATGCTTTTGAGCGTAATAGGTCTCTTGCTGTCCAGCAGAAAAATGTTGAGCTGCCTGACGATAGTCACCAGAATACTGTACGACCAGTACACGCATTTTGTACCTCAACCTAATTTTTACGAGATGAATGCCCTTTACAAACTCAGTAGGAGAAGCTAGCAGTATCCTAAGCTTGATACCCTATGCAGCTCAGTTCCCTCATGCCTTCATTGTCCCCTTTTGAGAGAACAATAGTCTATGAGAAGCCTTATGAGTACATTAGCCCAAGGGGATGTTTGAAAAGTCCAACTATGGGTAGCGAAACGTTTCAGATCTCCCTCAACCCCCGCGCTATCGCGCCGCTGCGCTAGAAAAAAGGGGGACTTTGAATTCATTTCTCCCTTTTTAAGGGGGCAGGGGGGATCAACAGGTGCTTAAAATCACAGCCGACCACTTTTCAAACATCCTCTAAGATTGTTCTCAGCTAGGTCAATAAGCTACCAAAGATCAAGCAACTGCAACTTAAAAAGTTGCTAAAACATGTGTAACGTTCACGTAGTAGATATTTTTTGCTGTAAGCCGTCTGACAACCTGAGCGACCAGACTCTCCCCAGAACACCTTCGGCTAAGAGTACCCAGCTTGCCCAAACCACAAATATGCTGCGACCCGCTCAAATAGCAGTGTAAATGAGTAGACATTGTCTGAAGAGCAGGTCTGTCCGACTTTACACAAACCTTACACTTGAACGCACATTACCAAATTTCGACGAAGAGATCCTAGGGTCATTGCTAAACGGAGGAGCATGACCGTAGCCTAATAATCACTTGAGACGCGAAGCTAGGTCAGCGCATGAGTTCGTGTCTGCGCCGCTGTAAAAATGTGACTCAAGCTCGCTTGAGCTAACCTTTTCCTAACAACCTCAAATTAAATTCTAAGATTGGAGAAAGGATAAACCTAGGAAAGTACATATAAGTCGCAGATTACAGGTCAACTGCTTTTACTATTTATAGCTATCCCATTATTCAACTATATAGGTTTTTCTTATTCAATATGTATCCTAAATCACAAACTTAGAGAAATTAGCCAGGAATTTGTAGATGTTTTTCAGCTCTTGGCTGACGAATATCCATTGACGAATGTCCATCCCCGAAATGAGCATTCCCTGGCTAGCCCTTCAACTGAAATTTATGTCCATGCAAGGTTCTAGCTTTCTACGTAACTTTGGATCGCAAGCAAAAATGGTCTATCTCCCTCTAGAAAACTCAGCTAGCAGCAGATTTGTTGGACTTTCGATCGCCCAGCCTCATACGCTGGAGGAACCCGTGCAAAGCGTTCCTTTTAACAAAGCGCTGATTACAAATCGAGAATTGGAATGTATTGGCGAAGCGATCGCTAATGGTCATTTGATCGGGGATGGTGAATTCACGAAGCGCTGCCAAAAATGGCTAGAGCATCAGATTGGCTGTCAGAGTGCGCTGATTACCCACTCTTGTACAGCAGCGCTGGAGATGGCGGCAATCTTGGCGGACATTCAGCCCGGAGACGAGGTGATTCTGCCGTCTTACACCTTTGTCTCGACTGCAAATGCGTTTGTGTTGCGGGGGGCGGTTCCCGTGTTTGTGGACATTCGTCCCGATACGCTCAATCTTGACGAAACGAAGGTAGAGGCTGCGATTACGTCTAAAACCAAGGCGATCGCTCCGGTTCACTATGCGGGTGTCAGCTGTGAGATGGATACCCTGATGGCAATTGCCGATCGCCATAGCCTTTTGGTGATTGAAGACGCAGCTCAGGGAATCATGGCAACCTATAAAGGCAGACCCCTTGGCAGCACTGGACACCTAGCGGCTTTGAGCTTCCACCAAACCAAAAACATTGTCTCTGGGGAAGGTGGTGCGCTGTTAATTAATGATCCCAGTCTTCTAGAACGTGCAGAAATTATTCGAGAAAAAGGAACCAATCGGAGCAAATTTTTCCGGGGCGAAGTCGATAAATATACCTGGGTTGATGTGGGTTCCTCCTATTTGCCCAGCGATCTAATTGCAGCTTTACTCTGGGCACAGTTGGAGCAGGCGGATCATATTCAGCAGCGTCGTCACGGCATCTGGCAATACTACGACAATGCCTTTGCCAATCTGGAGGCACAACAGATTGTCCAACGACCCAGCACTCCGGGCGACTGCCAGCAAAATGCTCACATGTATTATCTGCTGCTAAAAGATTTGAAAACCCGCACTGCCGTCCTCGCAAAACTCAAATCAAGAGGGGTGCAGGCAGCGTTCCATTACGTACCGCTCCATAGCTCTCCTGCGGGAGAGAAGTATGGTCGTGTTTCTGGTGATATGGCGGTGACAGATGACTTGAGCGATCGCCTCTTGCGGCTGCCCATGGGTGGTGGCATGACGTTGAGAGAGGCAGAGTATGTTGTCTCTGTGGTTCTGGAAGTTTTGACATGAACCAGCCTCAAGCCTCATCGGATGCCAGGTTCCATTGCCACCTTGATCACCTTGCGACTCTTCATATCTTGAAATACCTGCTCCAACTGTTTCAACGGCTGATGGTCGCTAATCAGCAGCTCAAACGGTAAAGCTCGACTTGCCAGTAAATTCAGCGCTTCACGCACATACTGCGGCGTACTGTGGAATACCCCCTTCAGGGTTAGTTCGCTGTAGTGCAACTGCTCGGTGCTAACGGTGATCGTCGTATCTCTGGGGCAGCCGCCAAACAAATTAACGGTGGCTCCAGGACGGGCGGACGCGATCGCCGTTTCCCAGACCGCAGGTGATCCGGTTGCCTCCACAACTACATCTGCACCCCAGCCCTGCGTGAGAGACTTCACGGTAGTTGGGATGTCTGTCACTTGATGGTGGTTAAAGGTACGCGCTACCCCAAAGGCTTCGCCGACCTGCAATCTTGCCGAGCTGCCGCCGAACAAAAACACCTCTGCGCCCTGCTGCACCAAAGCTCCAGCAAACATCAGCCCGATTGCCCCATCCCCCAATAGCGCCACGCGATCGCCTGGTTTGACATTTGACCTTGCTGCTCCATGCAGCACACAGGCTAGTGGCTCGGTCATAGCAGCGATCGCGTCGGGCAGATCGTCAGGGATCGGCAGCAGATTGCGTTGAACGATCGGTGCAGGAACTTTGAGATATTCGGCAAAGGTGCCGTTATTAAAGCTGAGATCGGTGCAAAGCGAATACTCCTGTTTCTGGCAAAAAAAACAGGTCATGCAAGGGGCAGAATTATTGGCAACAACGCGATCGCCGATCTGCCAACCTATTACATCTGAGCCGATCGCCACAATCCGTCCGGCAGCTTCATGTCCAAACAGGGTAGGCAGCTTCAGCATCTTGGCATGTCCCCCTCGCCGCCACACTTTCAAGTCAGTGCCGCAGGTTGTCGCCACACTCACCTGAATCACCACTTCTCCCTCGCTAGGAGATGGCTCAGCCAAGTTTTCTAAGCGCAGATCTTCTTGACCGTAGAGGAGAGCAGCTAGCATGGATAGGAGTTTCTATAAAATTCTGTACTCCCTGATTTTACGGGTACATTTACCTTCGAGCGGCGATCGCCTACTCAATGATTGAAAACGTTATTGAACGCGGCGAGAAAAAGATGTTTAGGTACATCTACGCGGCGATCGTCAGCTTCGCTAGAAACTATCATCCCCAAAACAAAGCCATGGCGGCACCATGCCCCAGAACATTGATTTATCGACGATTTATAGCCGTAAGTATCCGGCTTAGGGCATTTTTGAGGGTGCGCAGAACACCCTCAAAAATGTCGCCGTCCTCACTGCTGCGCATAAGCTACAGCGTGAGTGGAGTCGGCTATTTTCTAATGTCCATTGCGGATATGTCCATTGCGGATATGTCCATTGCGAATAGGGGTACCACAAGGATAGGTGGCAACAGGTTCTCGCTTTGGCTCTCGCATAGGCTGTTCGGTGATTTTGACAACGGTAGCCGCCTGATCGGGCTGTAGCGCTTTTGCCGCCAGATAATCCAAACGCAGCCGCTCTAGCAGTTCTTCTCGACGATCGTATAACCGCTTCAGCTCACGAGCAGGACATTGGTTAATCACATATGCCGTCAAAATCGGTAGGGCGATCGTGCTGTCGGTATAGCAGACAATCGTGCTGGGCAGCTCTTCTGGATCGACTTTGCCCCAGCTTACGGCTTCTGAAGGAGTTGCCCCAGAGAGTCCGCCTGTGTCAGGACGCGCGTCTGTCACTTGAATGAAATAGTCGTGCCCCCGCTCTTCCAGACCCAACACCTCATGAATCTGCGGCTGGGTTTGCAGCAGGAAATTCTTGGGGCTACCCCCCCCAATGATCAGAGCCGCACTCTTGCCTTCTACGCCATCAGCGTTTACATCTCTTGCCGCATAGGCGATCGCCGCCGTCTCATTAACATCAATAGAGGGATCGATTACCAGCTTGGAGCCTTCCAGCGCCAGAGCCGCGACGTTCATGCCGATCGAGCTATCTCCTGGAGAAGAGGTGTAGATGGGTACGCCACACTCATAGGCGGTAGACAGCAAAGAAGGGTTCTTGACTCCTAACTGTTTCTCGACTTCATGCACATACTTACCTAGCAGATGATGAAACTCAGCCGTACCCATGCGTTTCTGAAACGGCTCGGCACGCAGCAACTCTCGGATGAATGCATCGGTTTCCAGCAGCACATCATAGCCAAACACAATGTCGTAGATGCGAATTCGTCCTTCCTGGCGCAGCTTCACGTCATCTACAAAGGGATTGCTAGAGTACAAGTCTAGACCCAACCCGTAGTGCATATCGTGATAAAGATTGGCACCTGTGCTGATGATCCAATCCACGAAGCCGTGGCGCATCAAAGGAGCCAGTACCGATACCCCAAATCCAGCGGGAGTCATGGCTCCTGACAGGCTCATGCCGACCGTAACGCCGTCGCGCATAACTTCTTGGGTGAGCAGATGACAGATTTCTCGCAGACGTGCCGAATTGTAGGCTGTAAAGTATCCGTCGATTAGATCAACGACGCTGATTTCGGCAGGCATGGGGGCGGGTGCAATTTTGCGGCTGAGCAATTTAGACATGATGAATCTCCAAAAAGATTGAAATGCATGAAAGCAACTGAGTAAGGACGGGAATCGGCAAACTGGGCAATGCTTGGGCAATGCTAAATGAAGGCAAACAGTTGCCAACGGTTGAATTGAGAGGGCTTGTGTGAATCGCGATCGCCAGAAAACAGCTGTGACAGCCTTATCCAGGCATATCTGCACTTTCAAGCACATCTGCGCTTTTAATCACATCTGCCCAATACTCAACTCAGAGTGGGCACTGCATGACAGCCCGATTCCGCTTAGCGTGAGCTATTGAATTAGCAAAACTTTTTGCAAAGTATCTGATCGACCGAGTTTGCCAGGATGCTAAAGATAGAATATCTAGCCGTATTCAGGGAGCAATCTTTAGCAGAGTGGACGAACCACTCGCAAACCTTAATTACAGATCGATCAGCTTATACTGGGTCCTTCACAGCGGTCTACCCAAGACAGCGCTGGGTCGGTCATCCGCCTACGCTGTAGCTTTGTCTCTAGATACCAAAGAGGCATCCAGGGAAAAGCAATTGAGGGAAAGTGTTTCAACGCACTGCAACCTTTTGCAACATGTACTTCTGTAGTGTACCACTTGAGTTCCCAATTGCCTCAGGGGGATTACCGAATCTGAAGCGACTGGCTAAAGAAACTATAAAGTACGGCAAAGTACGGCCTCTAGATTCGATCGCCTGCGCGCGCAATGGGAGCCCTCTTGCCCAGAAAAACCAGCGCAACTACTACCAGCGCAGTCATAACAGCTAGCACTGTAATGCGCTCTCGCAGAAACAATGCCGAAGCAAAAAGGGTCAGAAAGGGCTGTAAAAGCTGCATTTGGCTGACACGGGCAACTCCTCCGATCGCCAGCCCGTGATACCAGGCAAAAAAACCTAGGAACATGCTAAACAAACTGACGTAGCCGAACCCTAGCCATGCTGACCAAGAGGCATGCAAACCCTGCTGAGCCACGACGATTGCCACGGGCACTGCCAAAACTGGGGCAGACAAAACGAGCGCCCAGCAAATCACCTGCCATCCTCCCAATTCCCGCGAGAGCCGTCCCCCTTCAGCGTACCCAAGTGCGGCTGCCGCTACTGCTCCCAGTAGAGCAAGATCGGCAATCTGAATCACGCCGCCCCCAGTCACCACCGTGAAGCCCACAACAATGGCACTCCCTAAGCTGCTGCATAGCCAAAATGCCGCTGAAGGACGATCGCCCGCTCTAAATGCGCCTGCTAGCGCCGTGGCTAAGGGTAGAATACCCAAAACGATCGCTCCGTGGGATGCGGGTAACGATTGCATTGCCCAAGCAGAAAGTACGGGAAATCCGACAATTACCCCGGCCACAACTATGAATAAATTAGGCAGATGTCGCTGAGCAGGCAGAGGCTGCCGCGTGATTTTCAAGAGCAATGCCGCCAGAACAGAGGCAACGATCGCCCGCCCTAATCCCACAAAAGTCGAGTCTAGATCGGCTACAGCCAGACGCGTTGCTGGAAGGCTGAGGCTAAAAGTGAGGACACCCAAGAAACCGTAGGCGAGTCCCAAGGTTTCGAGGTCAATGTCTTTAGGAGCCGGATGAGCCAATGGATCGCCAGGTTTGATGCTCATTAATGAAGCTCTGTAGGGTGGCTGCGGGTGTAATTTTGCACATAGGCGGGTAGCTCAATTCCGGGGGACAAGCGAGGGTCAGGCACAGGCGCGATCGCCGTTAATCGCAGCGGCAGCTCTCCTGCCCAGATGGGTAAAGCATAATCAGCTTCATCATCTACGGGCGCTCCAGTTCGCATTTTGGCGGAAGCTTCTGTCAAGGGCAAGGACAGCACCAGCGTTCCGGCTACCTCCTGATGCGTGGGCAGACGCACGGTTGACCAGCTCCCCGGAATCACATGCTCGGTGAACGCTTTGAGTGCCTGTAGTTTTTCTTCGGCATCTTGTACAAGGGTTGCCGCGCCAAAAATGACCACAGAGCGGTAGTTCATAGAATGATGAAACGCCGATCGCGCCAGCACCAGTCCGTCTAGCAAGGTGACCGTAACACAGACCTCAACTGATTCTTTGAGGGTTCGCAGCATCCGGCTTGCCGGAGAGCCGTGGATATAGAGGCGATCGCCTACTCTGCCATATGCGGTCGGAATCACAAACGGCTGAGCTTCCACGACAAATCCTACATGGCAGACCAAGCCTTCATCCAAGATTTGGTGAATGGTCTGGCGATCGTACTCACCCCGCTGCGGCAGACGTTTGATCTGACTGCGTTGAGTCGGCAAAGAATTAGGTTCCGTTTCAGCCTCTAATGAACTCATGGTGCTTATCCCTGTCAAATGACTTTAAAAAACAGATCGATCGAGAAAAATTAGGGTTGACACTAGCTAACCAGGGGGTCGATCAGTAGCCAATCAGCGCAAATCAAGCCGCATCACATTCCCTTCGACAAATCCCAACTGGGTATAGAGAGGTTTGCCAAATGGAGAAGCATTGAGTACGGCATGGGTACAGCCGATCGCCTTGAGGTGAGCGATCGCGTATTTTGTTAATTGCGTGGCAATCCCTTGGCGGCGAAAAGTAGGTTCTACATAAACTCCCCAAATGTATCCATCACAGCGCTCGCTTGCGGTCAAGATTTGAGGATACAGTCCGGCAAATCGCTGGCATCCGACTGATCCCACCAAGCGATCGCCCGACTGCGCCACAAAGGCCTGATAGTCTAGTTTCCGACGCGCTTGCTGAGTAAACTGCAATACAGTTTCTTGCCAATGGGCGATGATTGCGTCAGGGGCAACGTGATTATCAAGCCACATTTGATAGAAATGTTCAGCAATGAGCGCATCTTCTTGGAGTGTTGCAGCCCTGACCTGAACGGCTTGCTGGATTGGCATATCTGAATGCTGAAATTTTGCTAGGGTTAGCTTAATTGGTTAAGTGGACTCCCACAATAGCCAATTTAGTGCTTTAAGATAAGTCCACTTTGAGGTTAAGACGCAGGGGTAAGTCGTAAAATCGCCAGCCTATGGATTTACCGATCGCTCTGGATAGCCACCTGTCCCAGCCGCTCCATACTCAGCTCTATGAAGCATTACGGCAAGCTATTTTGACCGGGAGACTGCCGCCGAGCCAACGGATTCCCTCCACCCGATCGCTTGCCCAATCTCTGGGGATTTCTCGCACAACAGTGACTCAGAGCTATGAACAGCTTTTGAGCGAAGGATACCTACAGGCGATCGTTGGGTCTGGCACCTACGTCTGTGCGCAACTGCCTGACGATTTGCTGTGTTCTACCCAAGTAGAGCTAAACACAAAGCAAGACCCTGTGCCTGTAAAGCTCTCGCAGCAGGGTACCCGACTGACTAAGGCGCTCTCCTCCCTTTCATCAGAACCCAAATCTGTCATCAGCTTTCGCTACGGACGACCCGCCCTCAAGGATTTTCCCATTGATTTATGGCGCAGGCTATTGTCTCGCTACTGCACGGCAGGCTCAGACTGGTTGGACTATGCCAGCGATTTTCGGGGATATTTCCCTCTACGAGAGGCGATCGCCCGCTATGTGGCACGGGCACGCGCCGTGCAATGTGACCCAGAGCAAATTATCATCACCAATGGCACCCAGCAAGCCCTGGATATAGTCATGCGGCTCTTAATTGATCCAGGAGATGCTATTGCCATAGAAGATCCAGGCTATCTTAGCGCCCGCCGGGTTTTTCTCAGCTATGGGGCAGATCTGCGACCGATTCCAGTGGATGAGTCGGGATTGAGAGTGGAATTTCTATGCAATGGCAAGAATAAAAATGGCGAGAAGAAAATCCGATTGGTTTACGTTACGCCTTCCCATCAGTTTCCCACGGGGTCTACGCTGTCGCTGCCACGCCGCTTGGAGCTATTGGCATGGGCACAGCAGAACAATGCTCTAATTCTGGAAGATGATTATGATAGCGAATACCGCTATGGAGATCGTCCCATTCCCGCTCTACAGGGCTTAGATCGTAACCATGCCGTGATTTATATCAGCACTTTTTCTAAAGTCTTATTTCCTTCTCTACGAATTGGCTATCTAGTGGTGCCTTCTCATCTAGTGGTGCCCTTTACTCAAGCAAAATGGTTGAGCGATCGCCAACTTCCCACCCTAGAACAGCAGGTTTTGACTGAGTTTATTGCAGATGGACATTTAGAGTGCCATATCCGCAAAATGCGATCGCGCTATGATCAGCGCCGTCAGGTTTTGGTGCAGGCTTTGAAGACCCACTTTGGCGATCGCGTCAGGGTGCTAGGTGAGAAAGCGGGTCTTCATATTATGGTGAGAATAAATATTGATCTAGATGAGGAGGAAATCATTAGGCGTGCAGCCAATGATGGCATAGGGTTAATGTCTGCCCGTCCTTGCTATTTAAATTCGAGCTGCAATTCGAGCTTAGATTCGAGCTGCAATCCAGAAACAAATCCAGACCTCATGGCGAAAAGATCCTGTGAGTTTGTTTTTGGTTACAGCGAATTAGATGAACTGCAAATTCAGGTAGGAATTAACCGACTAGCAAAAGCGTTAGAACTATAGCCTTGTGCAACCTATGCAACGACAAACAAAAGCCTCTGCAATTACAGAGGCTTTTGAAACTTAAAGTTAGAAGTGGGGGCTAATTCTACTCTTTCCAACCTTACTTTCCGTTAACGACTAGATGGCGCTACGACGACCGATCGCATAGTAGATCCATAGAGCAACGATCGCGCCCAAAACTGCGATGAAAACGCCACCAATGCTAAGACCGGGTGCAGTTAAGGCTAGTGCTCCTGTTGTCAGGAAGGTATAGAGGCTACCACCTACGAAAGCACCAATAATACCTAGAATTGTTGTTCCCAAAAATCCACCGCTCTGATAGCCAGGGAAGATTGCTTTTGCAATTACGCCAGCCAACAGACCCAATACGATCCATGCCAAGATATTCATTCTTTGTCTCCCGTGAAAACTTTATGCTTAATTCCGCTTTAACTGATGAATAATTATTCACCTTGCATATAACAGTATCAATTGGCTGACCTTTGCATGGACTACCTAAAGAGATACATTGTTTCTTCCTTAAGGATGAGATGAGCGCCTAACTCAGCGTTGATTCGTTGCTGATCTATTGCCAACCAGAATGGCTCACAGGCGTTAAGGGAAGATCAACTAAGAAGCGCACTTCGCCCGAATCGCTCTGCGCGGCGATCGTTCCCCCTAAGCAAACTATTTGTTTCTGAACCAAGGCGAGTCCTAAGCCTGTACCTTTCTGATGGCGGTGCTCTTCTGAGCGAGACACAATGTTTGCAAGGCTAGGTGCCCGATAAAACTTATCAAAGATGTGGGGGAGTTCATCGGGCAAAATCTCAACGCCCGTGTTGCTCACCACCCATTGTAGAGTTCCTGCTGAGCCTAGCTGAGTGTCTAACTGAGCGCTAATGGTGATCACCCCACGAGGCGGCGTATACTTACAGGCGTTATTTAGGAGTTCGCTAAAGGCAGATGTGAGAATAGTGCGGTCTGAAATCAGAGGGGGCAGGTTTTCTGACAGAATCACCCGAATCTGTATCTGCTGCTGCTCCGCCCGACCTTCGTAGGCTTCGATGATTTGCGGAATCCACTCTGACAGGATGATAGGCGTCCAGTCAAATAGGGTGGCGTTGGCTTCTAAGCGCTGTATCTCCAAAAGGTCATTCACCAGATTCAGCTCTTGGTCACACTCGTTGCGCAGGATCTTGAGGTAGCGAGTAATTCGATCGCTTGAAGAATCCCCCTCGGCTCCCTGAGGCGATAACCTCTGCCTATCCAGGCTCATCTCCAGCATGTGAATAGACATCTTGATATTGGCTAAGGGCGATCGC
The DNA here is from genome assembly GCA_019359505.1 of Drouetiella hepatica Uher 2000/2452. GTDB lineage: Bacteria > Cyanobacteriota > Cyanobacteriia > Elainellales > Elainellaceae > Drouetiella > Drouetiella hepatica. The sequence goes on from JAHHHD010000009.1 coordinate 46,057, forward strand.
AGTTCATGGGAAACCGTGCTGAGAAAATCATCCTTGAGCTGGCTGAGGCGCTGAAGCTCCGACATTTGAGACTCCAGAAGTTGCGTTCGTTGTAGGGCGATCGCGCGTTCTTGCACAAGCTCCCGTTCGGTAACATCTCGAAAGACTACGACTACGCCTGTGATATTGCCACTATCGTCTTTCAGCGGTGCAGCGCTGTCTGCAATGGGAATCTGCCTCCCGTCTTTGGTAATGAGCAAAACGGGATTGACTAAGTAGACCGTTCTACCTGTGCGCAGCACCTCTGAAACGGGATTTTCTAGAGGAATATGCGGTGTCTGTTCATTCACCAGCTGAAAGACCTGCAAAAGCGGCTGATTGACTGCCTCCTCCAGCTTCCAACCCGTTAAAGACTCGGCAACTAAGTTGAGGTATCTAACTTGCCCATGAGCATCGGTAACGATGACGCCATCTCCGATCGCCTTGAGAATCAGGCTCACCCAGCGCTGTTGCTCCATCAATGTCGTTTGCTGCTGCTGCCGTTGCAGGGCATTTTTAATGGCAATGTAGAGGTCGCGTTCTTTGATCGGCTTGAGAATATAGCCAAATAGCTCACTGTCTGTAGCGCGATCGACCGTTGCCCTATCCGAGTAGCCTGTGGCGTAAATGACTGGAATTTGAAGTTCGTTCCAGATCTGCTGAGCTGCCTCTACCCCGTCCATTTCACCCTCTAGGCGAATATCCATCAGCACAATGTCGGGTCGAAGATCTCTGGCTTTGGCGATCGCTTCTTCCCCAGAAGTAGCTGTGCCTGCCACAAAGTATCCCAAGCCCTCCAGGCAGGCTGTAATATCGCGGGCAACGATGCGCTCATCTTCCACAACCAGCACATGAACGGTTGGCTTTTGCTCATGAGGCAACGGCTCACGGGGCATAGGAACCTCCTGGAAACGTAATGCTAAATTGTGTTCCTGCATTGCAGCTAACCTGGAGCTTGCCCTTGAGCTGAGCAACAAAATCTTCAACGAGCTGCAAACCTAGCGTTTCGGGGTGAGGAAACCCAGGATCGGCTGAAAGCCCTACGCCATTATCGCCAACAATCAGCGTAATTTGCGCGTCGTCTCCATACTTCATTTCGACATCGATTTGCCCTGCTGCTGCTGCCGGGAAGGCATACTTCAGCGCGTTAGAAACCAGTTCATTAATAATTAACCCACAGGGAATAGCTTTATCGATATCTAGTGAAATGGACTCAACCCTTGTCTCCAGGGCGATTTGCCTCTCGCTAATATCGTAGGTGCTGAATAGATTGCTGACCAGCCCAGGGATATATTCGGCAAAGTCAATACTGGCCAAATTTTTAGAGCGATAGAGCTTTTCGTGAATCAGGGCGATCGTTTCAATTCGGTTTTGGCTTTCTAGCAGCGCTTCAACCGCCTGGGGGTCTTTAAGCTGGCGGCACTGCAATCGTAGAAGACTGTAGACAATTTGCAGATTATTTTTGACTCGATGGTGAATTTCTTTGAGCAAAACCTCCTTTTCTCGCAGAGATTGCTGGATCTGTTGTTCTGACTGCTTGCGATCGCTGATATCGCTAACGCGTACCAAATTAAGGGTTTTGCCCGCAACCTGAACAACGTTTGCATTAATGTAACCCCAAAAGATGCGACCTAGTTTGGTGCAATATTCAATTTCTCGACTCCAAAAGCCCTTGGCTTTCATCTCTTGAGTGATTGCCTCTAGCTCTGCAGCGCTAAACTGCTCACGCTGCAGCGTGTGTCCTGCGATATTGAGCAGCTCATTTTTGCTGACAGCCTCAAACATGTCTACGGCGCGACGGTTGCAGTCGAGCGTCAGCAGGGTTTGAGAATCGACTAGAAAAATGGCATCCGTTGATTCATCAAAGATGGCTTCCTTCAAATCACGGCTGCGGATCAGCTCTAGCTCTGTATGATGGCGATCGCTGATCTGGTTTTTCAGCTCTTGGTTGGCAAGCTCTAGCTGCGCAGGGCTAGGCAGAGCCAGCGCTTTTGGAATCAGCCTAAAAAGCGCAACAGCCGTTCCCAAAGAAACGACAGCCGTGATCGCCTTAATGCTTCCAGAAAGCCAGTAGACCGGGTGCCAAAGCGTCCAAACTTCTAGAAGATGCACCGTACCGCAGGCTGTAATGAATGCGCTGAACATCAGATATATCCAGTTAAACGGCAAATCTTGCCGCTGCTGCACAAAATAAAACAGAGTCAGCGGAATGGAATAATAAGCCAAAGCCGTCCCTAAATCTGAGAGGACATGCAGCCATACCAGCGCAGAGTTCCACAGATAGCAATGTCCATGGGGTATGAATGTCCCTGTCCCAAACAGATTTTGAATCAGTTCAAGCATAGGAGCCTCTCAACGGTATTGTTTTCCAGATCGTTTTCCAGACTTTGCGGATCATTTTCCCCAACCATGGTTTTTAGAGCTAAAAGCTCAGAATTGAGAGGCAAATCATACTTGCATTCAGCAACGTCAAACTAAAACTCACTTTCCAGCTCAATGACTTACCTGATCTAAGCATAAATACCCTTGTAATGCTGAACATTAAATGGATCTGTGCTTACTGTGTCTCCTGATTCTATTTTTAAGAGTGCTCCAGGTCGAGCAAAACGCATGTACTATGAAAGGAGAAACCGTGAAAAGGGAAGCCGTGCTAAGAAAAGCCGCGATCGGGAGTTTTGATCATGCACCTGCTCTTGATTGAGTCTCCTGGCAAGATCGCTAAGCTAAAACAAATTTTGGGCAGTGGCTGGATCGTCAAAGCCAGCATGGGACATGTGCGAGAGCTAGCAGACGATGGCGAAGATGCCCTCGGCTTTGACTTGACAGAAAACAGCGTCCAGTGTCGCTATGTGCCGCGAGGTGCTAAAGGAAAGCAGGTGCTTGCCGAACTGCGCCAGGTTGTGAAACAAGCCGATCGCGTATTTTTAGGATGCGATGAAGATCGAGAAGGAGAGGTGATCAGCTGGCATCTGGCGCAGGAATTGCGGTTAAAAAATCCGCAGCGGGTGGTCTACCACGAAATCACTGCCGATGCTGTAAGAGCGGCGATCGCCCAACCGCGACCCCTCAACGCCAATTTGATCGCCGCCGGGAGGGCGAGAGACTGTCTAGACAAGCTCGTGGGCTACCGAGGCAGCAAGCACATTGTCTGGAAGCTAAACATTGGTGCAAAGTCGATGGGGCGGGTGCAAAGCGCCACATTGCACCTGCTGTGTCAGCGAGAGCGAGAAATTCAGCTCTTTCAGCCGCAAAACTACTGGTCAGTCTGGGTAGAGTACGCAGAAGGCTTTCGGGCTTTTTATCGCGTCAAGCTCAACGCGGCTTCAACGTCTGGTACAGATGCTTCGCCAGACACCGCAGACGACACCGGAGAAGCCAAAGAGGTTCCCACAAGCGATCGCGTCCTCTCTCAAGCAGAAGCCGATCGATTGGTAGAGGTTGCCCGCACCCATCCTCATACCGTCACGGTGGTAGAGGGCAAAATTGCCCATCAGTCGCCGCCGCCGCCTTTCATCACCTCTACCCTTCAGCAGGCAGCAGGTGCAAAGCTGCATCTCAGCCCCGATCGCACCATGCAGGTGGCTCAGTCGCTCTACGAGAAGGGTTTGATCACCTATATGCGTACAGACAGCGTTGCCCTGAGTCCAGAGTTTTGTCAGGAAGTGCGGCAGTGGTTAGAGACGCATGATCCAGACAATGTGCCGAAGCAGATGACGCGCCACAAAAGCCGCAAAGGTTCTCAGGAGGCGCATGAAGCCATTCGTCCGACCGATCTGCATCGTCCCTCTGCACAACTTAAGGTAGAGCTGAGCACCGATGATTTTGCCCTATATGTGCTGATCTGGAAACGATCTGTCGCCTCACAGTGCAACCCAGCACGGCTACGCAAAACGCGAGTGGTGACGCGATCGGCGGATCTGCATTGGGAAACCAGAGGGCAAATTGTTGAATTTTTGGGCTATGCCCGCTACTGGCAAAATCTCCATACTGACCAACAGATTCCGGCTTTGAGTCAAGGGCAAGCGCTGACCCTTCAACAAGCCCAGGCTGAGCCGAAGCAAACTCAGCCGCCACCGCGCTATTCTGAGCCGAAGCTCGTGCAGCTGATGGAGCGTCGGGGAATTGGGCGACCTTCTACCTACGCGCCCACCATCAAAACCCTGAAGCAGCGAGACTATGTGCAGGTGGTCAAAGGCAAGCTGCAACCCACCGCCCTAGGGCTAGATTTAGACGCGGCTCTAGAGAAACTGCTGGTGAAGTTGGTTGATCCCACCTTTACTGCCGAAATGGAGCGATCGCTCGACCAAATCGCCCAAGGCGAAATAAATTGGGAGCGCTGGCTAAATGAGTGGAACAGAGGCTATTTTGCTCCGGCGCTAGAGCAAGCGCGGCAGCTCATGTCTCTCTCTGCTGGAACACTTTCTGGAAACTCTTCTAAAAATACTGGAGAGAAGATCGCTAAAAAGGCTGCCACTCAAAATAGTGCCAGCGGCAGATCACCTCAACTGCCTACTGGCAAACGCACCGAATATCCTTGCCCTGTTTGCCGCAAGCCGCTAGAAGAATATGTTTACCAAAAGGATGGACAGCCCAAAACCCTGTTGCGATGTTCCGATCGCGCCACAAACTCAGAGCAGCATCGCGAGGCAGTCTATTTCTACACCGCAAAAGGGAGCTTTTGGAGTCCCAAATTTGGCGAGCTTCAAGAAAGTTCCGAGACAAGTCGCGATCGGCAGACTCAAAAATCTTCCAGCGGCAAAAAGCGATCGCGTCGTCCACCTAAAGACTCAGATTAAATCTATCTGAATTTTATAGCTTGTCTTATTCCCTCGGTAATTACCCATAATGAATGTTGGATAATTTACTGCTGTTGGTGAAGCCATAAATCATACCGATTTAAATGAATTTGTGGGCACATTGAACCCCAGAAGGGGCTTGGCAATGCCAAGCCCGTACCGGGATCTGTCGTGGTTCCAATTCAAATTGGTATAGCCCTACGTAATTGAGTTAGGACGAGTTATTTTTGAGAGCCGCGCTCCGCGCGGCTCTCAAAAATAACTCATTGGATCTAAGCGCGTAGCGCTATATCAGCTATATCTCACAGTCTATGAATTAAAAAATCTATGGATTAAAAAGACTAATTCAATCCTTTAAAAGTATTGTATTGATACAAAGTTGGACAAAATTGCCAAACGTATTATTGCGATACAGATTTAATCGCAGTTATTTGTTAACTATTAAAGAATAAGAATTGTCTAATGTTCAAATTGAATTTTTATGGTATCTAAGCTATGGGTTGAATAATATGGACGGAAAAGAATTGTGAACTCCACCCATAGACTCTTTACAGGTCTGACAGAAATTAGGTTTGATAGAGTCACTAGACCTTTGCACTCTAGTTTGACTAAAGCTTTACTCCCTGCCCTTGATAGTTTTGTCCTCCAAACTCTTGGGCATGGTCATACGTAAAGGTAATACGTAGATCTAAAGTCTGTAATCGATAGAGTACCTTGCATAGCAAATAATCTAACTTGTGGGGTTGAGCTGCTTCTTGCAGAGGTATTGGTCTTGACCTTGCCATTGCCTAGCCATAAGCGTCAGCCGATTGATAGCGTCATTTTACATTGCGCAATGAGTAGATTCAGCGAAGTTTGAAAACCTTGAAAAATGACCTAATAGTTTAGAAAAATGAATGTTGAAAGTGGTCAGAAACCAGTTAGCTTAACGTCCCAGGCTTCTGTAAGCCAAAATCAAAACAGCTTTGACTTTGATGCCTGGGCTGCACAAGTCCGCCGCCAGATGGTTGCATCTCTCAAAAAAAGGACTGTCATCTACGGTGATTTTTGGGGAAATGAAGCTCGTGCAGCTAGCGCTAAGGCTGCTCTGGAGGAGACAAAGCCAGACATTCAGCCTGATTGACTGGAAAAATGTAAATTGCCCCAACCCCAACAGATCTGGGGGAAGGGTTATGGAACTTTTCGATCGCTCTATCCATGTCAGGTCAGCACTAATTGCCCCTGCATTGCTCATGCTGAAGAAGCGTTAGCGGAGTCGAGGTATCTTGGCCCTTAGCGCAGTCTTAAGATGTTTCTACTCCGCTGCGCCATATCATGAATGACAGTCGTAACCTGCGTCGCTGAGTTGGTGTCATACCGCTTTAAAGTTTAAATGGGGCAGATATTTTTTGAGAGCCGCGCAATGTGCGGCTCTCAAAAAATATCTGCCCCATAACCAGTTTAAATTGGTATCAGAGCTATTTCTTGCCTCTGGTTCAACTTATCTCCAATAGTTCGCCCTCTTCTTGCGGGTTGTGATATTCAGCAGGAGCCGAATAAAAGGCGCTGCGGTACTTGGCTCGGAAATAAAGCAGGGGAATGAACCCGATGGCGATCGCCCCAACGGTCATCAGCGATACCTCTAAGCCCAACTGCGGCAGCTGAAAAGCTCCGACCAGCAGCAGCAAAACGGCAGAAGTGACCGGCCAAATTCCCCGTAGCCAGAGAGACTTGCTGTCTTGGCGTAAGGTTTTACGGTAGTACCAAGCGCAAGCTAGACCCGTCATACCGTAGTAAAACGACACCATGACGCCGATCGAGCTAATCAAGCTTTGCATCACGGTACCAATGCTGGCGCTGGTGCTCGACAAAATCATCAGAAATAGCGCTAGCACTGTAATTACCAGACTAGCCAGCCAGGGAGTTTGAAAGTGAGGATGGATTTCTTCAAACTTCTCGTGAATGACGCGATCGCGCCCCATGGAAAACAGCGTCCGGGCGCACTGGGTGAGCTGAGTTTCGATCGTGCCGATCGTGCTAACCAATACCGCCAAAATAGCAATACTGCCCCAAGGACGCGGAAAAATAGCGTTGCCTAGAGCGGGCAAGAGATCTGCGCTGTGCTGCTCTACCTGCTCGGCAGTTAGCCCCATCTGAATAGCGACTTGCAGCAGCAAAAACAGCAGGAAAATCCCGACCATGCCCAAAACGCCGCTACTACCGGGAGCTGAATTAGAGTTTGAGGTTTCTTCGGCAACGTTAGAGGAGACATCCCAGCCGAAATAGTAGAACATCGCCACCAGCATTCCTGCCATGAAGGTTTGGAAATTGCCAAACGCCATAGGTGAAAACCACGCCCAAGAAAAGGGATGAACCGGGGCGGCGGAAAACTTAATGAATGCGCCGATCGCCAGTAGCAGCAGAGCAATGACCTCGATCGCTGTCATCAGCCGCTGAAACTTTGCCGCCACATGTACGCCCAAGATAGTCAGCGTCGCTACGCCCACAAACCACAAGCCTCCTGCCAGAGTTGCCAGCAGCACATTCTCCTTATATTGAGGAGCGATCAAGTCCAGCGTTGTTACGCCTACAGGCAAAGCCGCTGCCACCATAAACGCCGTACTCAACACCAAAAATGTCCAGGCACAAAGAAACCCCAGCACTGGGCTGAGCGATCGTCCCACCCAGGCGTAAGCTGTGCCAGCATCAGCGCGCCATCTGTTCAGGTGCATGAACGCAAACGAGATGCCAAACATGGGAATCGCCGCATAGAGCAAGGCTCCTGGCGAAGCTAATCCCACTGCCGCTACTAGCGCTGCCGTGGTGGCGTTTAGTGAATAGGAGGGAGCTGTGCCTGCTACTGCAAGGGTGATGGTATCAACGATCGATAAAGCGTTCTCCTTCAAGCCTTTAGACATAGGTTTTTAGTGGATTTTTGCTGTGCAGGTTCTCAAAACAGTTGCACAAGCCCAAGCACTCGGTCGTATAGCGCATTACATAAGCCTGTATCCTGCCGATCGCTACAAAAAAGCCCCAGCCGCAGCCAGGGTTTGAGGAGCACGGAGTCCGTACTGCTGCTAAACTACCCACGATCGATGTCAGCCTCAGCTCAAAGCTGCCCATGAATTTGATCGGCACAGCGATCGCTCCCTCAGCTCCAGTAACTCGGCTGTTTAAACGGCGTTACTCTGCGTTCTAAGGGACAATTACACAATTGTCACAAGACCGTCATAAGCCTGTACTTTGAATGTCATGGGCGATCGATATCTTGAATGTAGTTTCAGTTACGCACTCCTCACACCAACTCAGTCTCCGGTCAATGCGATCGGAGATTTTCCATTTTAGCTTTTCTCCCAATCAGTCTTTCCAGAGTGCAATGCCGCCCAGCAGCCCCATAACGTTGGCAACCACTTTGACGTTCGTAGGCAGCACTAGCTCAATTTTCTTGGTGTTGCCGCCGCCAATGTAGAGCGTGTCGTAGTTGAAAAGATAGCTGAGGGTGGCGATCGCTTTCTCCAGACGCTCATTCCAGCGTTTTTTGCCGACTTCATCTAGAGCGGCACGTCCAAGCTGCTGCTCATAGGTTTCGCCTTTGCGAAACGGGTGATGCCCCATCTCCAGGTTGGGAACGAGTTTGCCGTTGAGAAACAGCGCTGACCCAAAGCCTGTGCCCAGCGTAATCACCATCTCAACGCCATGTCCAGAGACTGCACCCAAACCCTGCATATCGGCATCGTTGACAACCCGCACAGGTTTACCTAGGTGGCGAGTGAGGGCACTCCCCAAATCAAAGCCGATCCATTCTGGGCTGACGTTTGCCGCAGTTTCGGTTATGCCCTGCCGCACCACGCCGGGATAGCCCACCGAAACGCGATCGAACTCTTTGTCTTTCGCCAATCCTACAACGGCTGAAAGCACCGCATTGGGAGTAGCGGGCTGCGGTGTGTCTACGCGCTCACGATCGGTCAGCGGACTGCCCTGCTCGTCTAAAACCATTACCTTGATACCGCTACCGCCGATATCCACGGCGAGTGTCTGAAGCGGCTTGCTGTCTTCCGCCATGGTGGGTATTTGTCCTCTTGAATCCTTGAATCTACGCGCATTCTACTGTATTAGATGTATTAGATTCCAGAACTCCGAATTTGTGAAGAATCCTTTGATAGGCTGGTGTCTGATTCAGCATTTGCCCAAGCTGCAATAGGCTCTCAATTGCCTGGTTTCGTAAATGCAGTGATGTTGGAGACTCAGTCGATCGCAAAGGTTACACTCGATCCCCCAGCTCCCTCAAAAAGGAGGCTTTAGAACTCAAGTTCCTCTTTTTGAGGGGAATTTTGGGGGATCAGACATGAGTGTTTCTAGCGTGAGCATTGGTTTGCGATCGACTGAGACTCTATAAAAGTGCGGCGCTGCATCAGGTCGCGATCGCCTACGAGATCGGGTTTGAGCCACCGATCGCCTTTACCGAAAGCCGCAGTTAATCAAGCTCTGGGCAAGTCGGGCGGAGAATATTGTGAAAGTCGCTGTAGTTGAGATCGGCGATCGGCTTGTAGATTTTGTACTGCTGCGGTGGACGAGTCATGACCGCAATCACCGTTTTGATCGGCGGATATCCTGGCTCTTTGCAAATCAGCTGGTTTACAGACACGGCAATATCAGGGCTAATGGGTAGGCGGTTGTAAACCCAATCCCTGACCTGAGCCACTTTGTTGGGATCAGTCTTAGACTTGCTGCGTGAGGGTAGATTCATGGCTTAAGCAATGGTAAACTGCACTTTGCTTGGATATCAAGCTATCAAAAACAAGAATTATTCTCAGTATAATTAGCTGCCGATTATGAGCCTTTCGCTTTCTTGTCCTATGGCGTTTTATGGCGTTCTGATCGTTCAAAACCCTATCTAGTAGTCAGCAGCAATGCCTTTTGATCTCTCTCCGCTGTGGATTTCTCTAAAAACAGCCAGTCTTGCCACATTCATCACGTTCTTCTTGGGCATTGCGGCTGCCTACTGGATGCAGGGCTATCAGGGCAAATGGAAATCTCTGTTAGAGAGCATTTTAATTTCGCCCTTAATTTTGCCGCCAACGGTGGTGGGTTTTTTGCTGCTGCTGCTGTGTGGCAAAAATGGGTGGGTAGGGCAATTGCTCGCGCCATTTAATGGAGCGATCGTCTTTACCTGGTATGCAGCCGTGATCAGCGGCACGGTGGTTGCTTTTCCGCTCATGTACAGAACCACGTTGGGAGCATTTGAACAAATAGATGCCAATTTACAGCGCGCTGCCAGAACTCTTGGAGCCTCGGAAAGCAGAGTGTTTTGGCGCGTCACCTTTCCTCTCGCCCTTCCCGGTATTTTGGCAGGTACGACGCTATCCTTTGCGCGATCGCTAGGAGAATTTGGTGCGACTTTAATGGTGGCAGGTAATATTCCTGGACAAACTCAAACGGTGCCCATGGCCATCTATTTTGCAGTAGAGAGCGGGTCATTTCAGGAAGCCTGGTTTTGGTCGCTGGTCATTCTCTCAATTTCTCTATTTAGCATCACTGCGGTGAATATAGGGCAGCAGCAGCAGAGTAAGGATGTGAGGAAGCTGAAGAGTAACAGCGCAAAAGACCAGAAGGTTTTTCCCTCTTCCCGATTTCCCGACTCCCCGACTTCCCCATTTCTCCAGGTCAATATCCAAAAGCATCTCCCCAACTTCTCCCTCCAAGTATCCTTCACGGCAGATCGACAAACCCTAGGGCTACTGGGCGCTTCGGGCGCAGGAAAAAGCATGATTTTACGGTGCATTGCCGGAATTGAAACTCCTAGCGCCGGACAAATTATTTTGAACGGGCGAGTGCTGTATGATTCTCAAAAGGGAATTAATTTACCTAGCTGCGATCGCCATATTGGGTTTCTTTTCCAGAACTATGCCCTATTTCCTCACCTTACGGTTGCCCAAAATATCGCCTTTGGTCTGCCCCAAAGCACACCGAAATCTGCGGTTAAACAGCAGGTAGAAGCCCAGCTTGTATCTGTGCAGCTCCAGGAATGGGGCGATTGCTATCCTCGTCAGCTTTCTGGGGGACAACAGCAGCGGGTTGCCCTAGCAAGAGCCTTGATTAACCGTCCCCAGGCGCTGCTGTTAGATGAACCTTTTTCGGCGTTGGATACTCACCTGCGGAGCCAAATGGAGCAGATCACGATCGCCACTCTAGAGCAGTACGCGGGTGTGAGTCTATTTGTAACGCATAACTTGGAGGAAGCATACCGAGTCTGCCAAAATTTGCTGGTGCTGGAGCGAGGTGAGGCGATCGCGGCTGATTCTAAACACCATATCTTCGAGCAGCCCCAGACCGTTAGCGTTGCTCAACTCACAGGCTGCAAAAACTTCTCTCGCGCTGTGCCTATTCAAGTGGATCGAAATGGCGTAAACCAGGTACAAGCGATCGACTGGAACTGTATCCTTACCTGTACTCATTTAATTCCACCACAGCTCGTTCAGGTTGGGATTCGCGCTCACCAAATTGTGTTTTTATCAGAATTGGATGAGCCTATTCCAGACAATGCTTTCTCCTGCTGGCTGGCTGCAACGAGTGAAACACCCCATCGCATAACACTATTTCTGAAGCTGCACTGTCCGCCCACAAGCCCCAACGACTATCATCTTCAGGCGGAAGTCTTCAAAGAAAAATGGCAAGTTCTCAAAAATCAGCCGTTCCCCTGGAATATTCGTCTCGATCCACAACGGCTTATCTTATTGGAGTGACTTATTTTATAGGTGCAGATTTTATGAGTGCAGATTCCGTGACGCAGAATTTCACAGCCTTAGCTGAACTTTATAGAGGGGCGCTGCTCAATGATGTCCTGCCTTTTTGGATGCAGCACTCGATCGACTGGCAGCAGGGCGGCTATTTCACCTGTCTCGATCGCACAGGTAAAGTCTACGACACCGACAAGTTTATCTGGCTGCAAAATCGCCAAGTGTGGACGTTCTCAATGCTATACAGTCAGTTAGAGCGGGCTGACCAGTTAGAACAGGCTGCTCAGTTAGAACAGAGACAAGACTGGCTCAAGGCTGCCACCCATGGCGCTAACTTCCTGGCAAATCATGGAAGAGATGCAGAAGGCAACTGGTACTTTGCCATCGATCGCGGAGGCAATCCGCTGGTACAGCCCTACAATATTTTCTCCGACTGCTTTGCAGCAATGGCGTTTAGTAAATATGCGCTGGCGGCAGATGCAGAGTGGGCAAAAGACGTGGCGTTACAGGCCTATGGCAATGTGCTGCGCCGCAAGGATAATCCTAAAGGCACCTACACTAAAGCTTATCCTGGCACACGTCCCATGAAATTTCTAGCGGTGCCGATGATTTTAGCGAATCTCTCGCTAGAGATGGATTGGTTGCTGCCCAGCGAACAGCTTGAGCAAATTCTGGCTGACACCGTTAAAGAGGTGATGACCGATTTTTGGGATGATGGCTTAATGTATGAAAACGTTTCCCCGGACGGTTCACACCTCGATTGCTTTGAAGGACGGCTGATTAATCCCGGTCACGGTATCGAAGCAATGTGGTTCATTATGGATATTGCTAATCGCCGCAACGATACTCAAATGATTCATAAAGCTGTAGATATCGTGCTGAGCATTCTGAACTTTTCCTGGGATTCTGAGTATGGCGGTCTGTACTATTTCATGGATGCAAAAGGGTATCCACCACAGCAATTAGAATGGGATCAAAAGCTGTGGTGGGTGCATCTGGAATCATTGGTAGCACTATCAATGGGCTATCGCCTCACCGGACGAGAGGAGTGTTGGAACTGGTATCAAAAGCTGCATGATTACACCTGGTCACACTTTGCCGACCCAGAATATGGCGAGTGGTTTGGCTATCTCGATCGCCGAGGTCAAGTATTGCTTAATCTCAAGGGTGGTAAATGGAAAGGCTGTTTTCATGTGCCGCGATCGCTGTATCTCTGCTGGCAGCAGTTTGCGGCATTGAGTGAGAAGGCAAACCTCGACGAACGTACAAGTTAGATTGAAAAAACTTTGCTGAGCTTAAATCCAATTTTTTCAAAGGCTAATTTACCATAGTAAACTCATCTGAATTATGAGATGCTTTTATTAGCTAATGACTAGATAAGGAGCTAGGAAGAAGGCATCTACCTGTTCTAGGCTTAACCTCAACTTACCATCGCTGTTATTTTTATCGACAGCGGCATTATTATAACCCCAAGGATTGACCAACTCGATACCCCAATCTCCAGCGGCTACAACCTTATAAGCATGGTCATTAGATATAACTGACTGAGGCTGCTGTGCCCAGATGTTTGCCAGCAAAACAGATTTGCCTTCAGCTAAGGCTTGAGAAATACTTTTCTCATCAACTTTGAAAGAATAGTCAGGAGTAGATTGGTTGATAGTCACCTCCCGGCCTGTCATCGCCTTGAGTGGAATCTCCAAAGTGTTTCCAGTTGTGACGTCTTTCCAAGCAGTAATTAAGTCGCGGTTGCTAAAACCTGTCTTTATTTCATGAGTCCACACTGCAAAAGCTTTCTCTGCTAAACCTAAAATATCTCCAGAGGTTTCAAAAGGGTCAGCATCGGAGGTTATAGTCACATAATCAGGCTTCAGAGTCGAGTTATAAAATTTGAAAGTAAACGTACCATCGCCATTGTTTACATAGCGCAAGTTATCAATAGCGGCAGCAAGAATAGCGCAGGTACCTTGATTCTTTTGACCCTTACCGTAGCCAAAGTCTGAATTACTAATAGTTATCGGTTGCCCAACAGGAACATCTTGAATGTCATAAACTTTAGTAGGAAAGCTAAAATAGCCAGAGCTATTTACACCTCTAAAATTAGAGTTTAGCTTAGCTTTTGCTTCACGACCTGCGGCAAGTACTTCGTTAGTAATTCCGCTAAGATATTCGAGGTTGTAGGTTCTGAGTAGGGCAGCAACCGTCTTTTTTTCTAAACGTGTAATTTTATTGTCCTTAAGAGAGTGTCTTAGACCTCTATAAACATTTTTCTTTGCTTCTCTATAAAAGATCACATTAGTTTCCACTCTAAAATTTCCCCGATTGGTACAGCTAAAGTGACCTATCGGGGCTTAGTATTTGGGTTAGGCAAACGGTATTGAGAGAAGGTTTAAATCTTCCCTAATAAGCTATTTACTTTTTGATCTACCAGGACTTGACAGCTAGAAAGCTTCGCTAAACTTTGGCTGTGGAATCTCCATTGTTAGCTTCACTAGGGCTAGTTGACTTCCGTGGTAATACTAAATTTGAATGGATACAAACTGTTGGTAGTCCTTAAGAGGTAAGGATTTTTAGTGGCGTGGCTTTGCCCACGCCACTAAAAATCCTTACCTAAATACCATTACAACTATTTACTAATTGAGGAGGTTAGAACAGTTTTTTTGAGGGAACAATATATTTAATAATTCCAAAAGCGATCGCCAAACCCAATATTCCCGCAGCCATCCAGAGCGGTGCAATTTTTGCCATCCATAAGCTGACTAGAATTAGTGCAGCACCGTCTGCGGCTAATACTAGAATACGCTGAGAAGTATCCCAAGGTTGAATCGGAGATACGCCTGAGGGATAGAGGCGGATATTAGAAAAGCAATTAAACCCAACCTGGCTCAGCAATACTATAACCGCACCCCACCCTAACCAAATTGCAGCAGTATAGAAGCCTATGAGTTCTAAAACGATCGTACTAACCGTAATTCTGTAGAAATGATTCAGGCGATCGTCCTGGGCTTGTCTATCCTGAACCTGTTGCCGAACCGCCGCAATCTGTTCTAGGTCAACAATTGCCATCCGGGTTTGCTCGACGGAAAACAGCAGAAATGCGAGTGCCAGCAGTTGAAAAGCCAGTCCAGTGCCACCAATTATCTGTCTTCCTAAACCAAGGCTAGCGGGAAAGAAGAGCAAAACCATCAGCCAACCAATCGACGACATAAGATAGGGCTTTAGAACATACGAGCACTTCAAAATCTTAAAGCATCTTAAGCCACAAAAATGATCAAGTAGTTTCAGGTTGATTTGAACAGCTCATGACCTACACAAGTGTTACGGCAACTGCCAAGGCGGTTAGGGCGGGGACATTTAGGGTGGGGCAGCACCCTAAATGTCCTAAGCAAACTGGCGACAGCTATTATCTACAACTGCACTACCGATTTAAACTGGCTATGAGGCAGATATTTTTTGAGAGATGCACGAAACGCGGCTCTCAAAAATATCTGCCTTGTTTAGACTTTAAAGCGACGCTACGAACAGGGGAGATTCGCAAGTACTTCTTCTGTATTTACGGTAGATCTAGGTCGCGATCGCAACTGTGCCAATCGAATTGGCTCACAATCTCCAGGCAGCGAATTTTGTGCCATTGAGTCGGTCTTAAAGTGCTTAGCAAACAGTCTTTTTGTCAGGAGATAAGCCTCTCTTTGATTACGCCGATCCTGCACACCCCTAAGTCCTAAATAGGGAAAGTGATGAATCATATAGCCAAATAAAAGCTGACAGTCTTCTGCATATTTTTGCGTATCCAGAATGTGACAATGCCATATCTGATCAATTTCTAAAGATGGCGCTAACTGTAGATGAGGATACCGATCGTAGAGATACAGAAAAGCCAAGTATTGGGCGATCGCCTTTACGACCTGTGGCTTTGTCCAGTACAAGTCTGTTGGCGACTGCATGAGCTGATAAGCAATCGGATCTAGATCAAGCTGACGGGCTTTCTGTAAGAAAATTTCAAAAGATTGAGATGGGACTTGATTAAGGGCAACCATGATAAACTCCTAGGGGGCAATTAGGAATGGGCTGACTATGTGACGCTATGCCTCTATTACATTCCTATACCGACTGAGTTCATGACTGAGAATGTCCGACTTTATCAAACGCTAGATTAACTTTCGCAGTAGCTCGATCGCTTCTCACACTTCAGTCTACATTCTGCTGACCTACAGTAAGGTTAACTACGCTTGGATAAACGTTCAGTCAAAATTAATCTCCCGTTAACTCACCCCATAAAGTATTTGCTATATTGTTGTGCCTAAATATCTACTGTTCCTAAGTCGAAGATTGCAACAGCGCACTCAGGCATGGCTAAATCGATGAAGGATCTGTAGACGCAAGGAGTGTTTATGGCGGCTATTCAACTGGTAGTCTGCGATATGGCAGGCACGACCGTTAAAGATGACAGAGAGGTAGAGCAGTGTTTTTCTGAGGCTGCTGAACAAACGGGTTTGAGCGCAAGTTCCGAAAAGGTTGTTGCTATGATGGGTCTACCCAAAAAGCTGGTCTTTCAAACGCTTTGGCACGACCAAATCGGTAGAGATCATCCAGACTACTGTGCGAATGTGGAGACTTCTTTTACAGCGTTCAAGCATATTCTAGAAACCCATTATCAGACTCAGCCCGTTGCACCGACGATCGGCTGTCTAGAGCTATTCGCTTGGCTAAAATCCCAGGGGATTCAAATTGCCCTGACAACAGGATTTTATCGAGAAGTCACAGATATTATCTTGGGTCGCTTGGGCTGGAACCAGGGACTGAGTATTGAGTACATCGGTTCAGGCTCATCGCTGATTCAGGTTTCCGTCACGCCCTCAGAAATCTTTAATACCGAAGGTCGCCCTGCACCCTACATGATTCAAAAAGCAATGTATAAGCTAGGCGTTGTTGATTCCAAGACAGTCGTGAATATTGGGGATACCCCCTCTGATCTGGAATCTGGAATCCATGCGAATTGTCTTTACTCCTTTGGCGTCACGAATGGAACGCATACGAGAGAGCAGCTTGCAGCTCATCCTAATGATGGACTGTTTGACTCATTATCAGAATTTCAAGAGAAGTTAGCAGGTTTGTTGTCTTGAACCCCTATGAGTCAAATACATCACACAGACGTTGCCATAGTTGGAGCTGGAATTGTGGGATTAGCTCATGCTTTGGCAGCGGCAAAAAAGGGCTTGAAAGTTGTTGTCTTCGATCGCCATCCGGTAGCAGTCGGGGCATCTATCCGCAACTTTGGCATGGTCTGGCCGATCGGTCAGCCGACAGAGCTGCTGGATAGAGCCTTACGATCGCGCCAGATTTGGATAGAAGTCGCCTCGAAAGCTGGGTTTCCTGCCGAGCAGAGCGGCTCCTTGCACCTGGCATACCGACAGGACGAACTGGATGTTCTGCAAGAGTTTGTAGATACCCGGCGAGATGACAAATACTCGATCGCCCTACTCACCCCCGAACAGATCGCGGAGAAAAGTCCTGGGGCAGTCATAGACGGCTTGCTGGGCGGACTGTGGAGCGGGACGGAGGTAATCGTTGATCCCCGCGAGGCGATCGCCAAAATTCCTGATTTTCTCGCGGCAGCCTACGGAGTAGAATTCAAGTTCAATGCCGTTGTCACTGATATTTCCTATCCAAAGTTGGTCGCAGGTGGGGAAGAGTGGAAATGCGATCGCATCTATGTGTGCAGCGGTACTGACTTTGAAACGCTTTATCCAGAGGTCTATCGACAAAGTGGCATTACCAAAGTCAAACTGCAAATGATGCGAACTGTGCCTCAGCCAAACAACTGGCGATTAGGGGCATCTCTTTGCGCTGGGCTAACGCTCACCCACTATACGGCTTTTGCTCACTGCTCATCTCTGGCACGCCTAAAAGCCAGAGTTCAGGCAGAAACTCCCTACTTTGTCGAGTGGGGCATCCATGTCATGGTTTCCCAAAACGCTCTGGGCGAACTGACCATTGGCGACTCGCATGAGTACGGCTTGAATTTAGATCCGTTCGATCGCGCCGACTTAAATCAATACATCCTTGATTATTTCAAAACTTTTGCTCAGCCGCCCTCCCTAGAAATGGCTCAAACCTGGCATGGCATCTACGCTAAGATTCCGCAGCGAACTGAATGGATTGCTCATCCAGAACCAGGCGTGACGATCGTCAATGCGCCCGGAGGGGCTGGTATGACTCTATCTTTTGGTCTGGCAGAGGAGGTCACAGGCTAATGGAGTCATGTTCCCATTCTTATACCGAATTTGGGTCTAAGAATAATCAACTTTACCCAATGCTAAATCAACTTTTGCAGTAACTCGCTCGTCTCCTCCGCCTCTACCTGCATTCCCAATTGTTCAAATAACTGCCTTGCCTCTTCTGCCCAACGGTGAGCCACAGATCGATCGCCTTGAGTTTGTTCGAGACAGGCTAGCGATCGCATACAAAAAGCAGACCGACAGTCGTCATCATTTTCCTGAGCCACCTGTAACCCAGCCTCCATGAGCAGACGCGCCTCAGAGAAATTACCCTGCTTCAGCGCCACATCCGCCAACCAGTCTTTCGTCAAAAAGATAACTCGTCGCCAGTCGATCGCCTCAGCCTGACACAATGCCTGCTGAAAATGAACCTGAGCTTGCGGATAACCTTGTGTTTTGTAAGCAATCTCGCCTTGATAATAATGCCACTGCGTCCAAAGACGCTGATAAACCGCAGCGTCAGAGCTGGCACTCAGAAGAGTCTCTGCGTCCTGGAGCCACTGAGAGGCTACTAAAAACTGCTGCTGCTCAATTTGCCAGACCGCAACGTGAATCGCTAGATCAATCTGAAAGGATACATCCGTGTGATTACGATATTCCCAAGCTTTAGCAAAGAGGGATTCTGCGGCTTGCAGATGATGAGATTGCCCCATCAAAGTCAGCGTCCAAGCTCTGTCAAATAACACATCTGCCGCCATCGCCCTATCTTGCCGCTGTTCTGCTGCCTGAATCAACCAATCCGTCCAGTCTAGACGCGTTGCCCAGCAGGTGAGCCGATTGCTGCGGTAGCCTTGAGCATGGCTATAGCACCGGACTTTCTGCCAAAATTGACAGACTTCTACATAGCGATCGCTCGCAATGCACCACTCGATCACCTCTTGCAGATTATTCCATTCTTGCTCCAAAGGACTGTAGTTCTGCCAGTCTCTCCAATCTTTACCGCCGTGGGTTTCTGCAAAGGTAAGATACCATTCAACGCGACGATCGTAAGCTCCTGCTTCAAAGTCAGGCTTCAGCTCAGCAATCGCATATTCTCGCGTCAGAGGCAGCATATCGTACCGCCCGTCCTGCTGGTTAATCAGCGAGAGCTGCTGTAGTTTTGCCAAGCCTTGAGTGACGGTCTGCCCATCGATTACATCAGCTACATAGGCGATCGCCTCCCTCACCGCAGAGCCGGGAAACAAAGCTAACGCCATAAACAGGTTGTGAACGGCGCTATTTCTCATCAACACGATCGAACTTTCAAAATAAAAGTGAGCATAATCCCCTGTGGCAACAGCAGATGACACGATCGGATAACCGCTGGCGATTAGACCGACGGCGTAAACGATGGCGGCAGGAATACCGCAAGTCTGATGATACAGTTGCCGAATCACCGTTGCATTGAGGTTAAGTCCCTTACCGTAAATCTGATTCTGAATTAAGTTGATGCTTTCAAACTCTAGCAAAGGCGCTAGGGCAACGGCAGGAAACGGAGTCTGTTGCCGACTGGTCAGCAAAACTTTTACCGCGATCGGTAAGTCGTAGAGAAATGCCAGGATGGACTGCCAATCTTCAACGGTTTCCAAATTATCGATAACCAACAAAGTGCGCTGACGTGAAAGCTGAACTTGAATTTGTGCAAGCTGCTCATCAAACGGCTGTAGCAGTAGGGCTGGACACTGCAATATCTGGGCGATCGCCCGGAAGATATCTTGTAGGCTGCGATCGGACTGTAGGCGCGGCAACACCCCAGCGGCGGTGAGGCGATCGGGTTTGGCAGAAGTAAAGACGATCGCCTTAAATTCTCCCGACTGGAGCAAACGATGGGCGATCGAGAGTGCTAGCGTCGTTTTGCCCATGCCGCCCAATCCTTCAATGCTGATGCAGTGAGCCGGATGCTCAAAGGAAAGGAAATTGAGCAGGCGATCGGTTTCCGCCTCTCGCCCAATTAAGGCGCTGTAGTTGACGACCGGAAGATTGTGAACAGGAGAGGATTGAGGTTCCGCAGATCGTAAAGCTTGATCATACTGCTGAAAGACGGTTTGCAGATTGCGTCTGGAGACTGGCTGATTCAGCGCTTTAGAGAGTAACTTCCACAGCTTGGAGCTTACCTGCTTGATGTAGTCAGGTTGATAGTCCATTGTGTCAGCGATCGCGTCATAGCGCTCTCCCAGCCAAATCAGGTGGAATACCTTGAGCTGAGTGTCGCTCAGTTGGGGCTTTTGCTCAGCAGCGTCGAGGATTTGATGTAAGAGGGCGATCGCTTCATCTGCGGTCATGGTCAGTCGGTATGGGGGCTTGTATGTCTAGGCTCCCTCAAATATCAATAGGTCGCTTGTGCCGCTAAAAGCACTTCACGCAAAATTTATAGATTTTTGCTAAAAACTTTACACAAAACTTACGGATTTCCACTGAAAAGCTATCACCTTTGATTACCTTTTCTCACTGCGGCGATCGGAGAGTTCAAATATTCTAGGGCGTAGCGGAGCTGGAGCAGCATATCTGCTCAGATAAGTCAGTCGTTCTCATACATGAACTCAGTTAGCAGGGTAGTTTGATCAGGATATGAAGGGTGATGGTTCAGATCAGTACTATTGGATGTTCTGTGTGGGCGATCGTAAATTGTATGAAAAAACTGATATGTGAAAAAAACTGATTTGCACTCAAAGTCATTGCAGCTAACTAAGTCGAAAAGATGGTTTTAACGGTTGGCAACTCCATACCGTAAGAACTGAAATCGGCGAAACTGCTGCTGTGCAAACTTATCAAAACGCTCGGTAATGAGAGCGACTTTTTGCTGAGGTAGAGTGTTCGCCAACTGTATAAAGGGACTAGTGTACGAACAACTTTAAATTGCTGTCAAAACCAGAAAACAACCAAAACAGAGGTAAATACGCATGATCAACTCAACCGCTATTGTTCAAGGTTTAGAAAATCTCAAGCTGACCTTAGACAAAGTTCAAGCAGATGTAAACAAAGATCTTTTTGGAGCGAATCTTCCTTTAATTGGTAAGCAAATACAGGGAAACAGAGATGCTCAATTCCTGGCTGATCTTCAACAAGGACTCGATCAGGCTATAAAAAATTTACAGAGTTCTGGCAACAGCCTAGCCGCTCAACAGATTGCAAGTAACCTGAATCAAGCATTAAATTCATACGGTGCTAGCGTCAAGCTCACATCCTCTTCAGAGACGGATGCTGAGTTCAGCTTACAGTTTAGGAGACAGTCTCAACTAGATTCTTCTTTAACACCTGAATCGGGTTTGCCAGGATTAAAGCTAAATCTTGAAGGTAATGCTTCCACAGACGTTGCTTTTGATTTCAAACTTGGTTTCGGGATCAAGCAAAATAAATTCTTTCTTGACACGTCTGCTCCAGAAGATCTAGCGGTTACGCTCAGAGTGTCTCTCCCAGAAAAGATAAGCGGAAAATTAGGCTTTCTAAACGTTGATGCAACAGATCAAGGGACTCGATTACAAGGGAAATTCTCTGTAGATTGGAATGACAGCAATGGTGATGGTGATTTAGCCGATGCAGGTGAGAGTACTGGTCGCCTATCAGGAGACATGGAGCTGAAACTTGGGCTTGTTACCAGTGTCAAAGCTCCTTCAGGTCTGAGTTTACTGCCATCTCTCGTATCAGATTTAACTGTAAAAACAGGCGATATCTTTAATCCTGCCAGCATTCAGTCGTCGTCAGCTTCTTTTCAAAATGTTGGCGTAAATCTTAGCTCTGTTTTTGGATCGAATGGTTTTGCTACTGAGGTTTTAGAGCAAGTCAATATAAATCTAAATCAAGTTCGTCCTCTTGTTAATGCCTTGACAAAGAATGTCGATTTCATCACAGATGAATATCCAAATGGCCTAGCGATTGATCCTCAGGACTTCATTGAGAAGTTGCAGAAAGCTTCGGGCAATAACAAATTGGTTGACCTTACAGGATTCCCGTTCTTCGATCCAAACAAGCTTTCTGTAATTGACTTGTTCTACGTTGCTGGCTCAATCTATGAAAAGGTGGAAAGCACATCGATTGGAGTCGAGTCATTAAAGAAAAGTATTCCTTTTATTAAATTAGTCAAAAACTTTTCTGAGGCGGTCGAGCAAACAAAAAATCTGGGTGGAGAAACCATAATCCTTTCCAAAGATGGCTTCAGTTTCAATCTTGACAACCCAAGAAAGCCAGATCCTGGTTTGAGTACTGATTTGGAATTAGATATAGCAGAATCGCTTAAAGCATTCACAAGCGTTAAAGATATATCTAACACAAAAACACTTGAAGGGATTGAAGCAAAGATTGAGTTCCCTATTTTGACTAATCTTTCGGCAGCAGCAGCTTTGCTCATGGGAGAAAATGCTGACTTATTTAAGTACGATTTCCCAAAACTCAGCATCAGTTATAAGCTTCTTGACGCGATAAAAGTTCCTATTTATGGCCCCCTTAACTTAGCTTTTGGAGGTGGATTAGATTTAAGTGCTTCTCCAAAATTCGGCTTTGACACAAGAGGGTTTGAGCCGGGTAAAAGTGGAGATCTTTTTGATGCTTTCATACAAAGCTTTTACATCAGCAATCCGGCTACACCTGAAGCAACAGCAACAGGTAGCTTTTATGGAGGACTAGCTATTGGAGCACCTGGCGTTGCGACCTTTGCTGCAATCACTGCCCAAGCTGGTATTAAGCAAACACTGAGGTTGGACTTACTGGATCCGACACCCGAAGATGGCAAAGTGCATCTTGATGAATTTATCGCACCATACTTTGATATTGAACTT
Source organism: Drouetiella hepatica Uher 2000/2452 (assembly GCA_019359505.1). Lineage (GTDB taxonomy): Bacteria > Cyanobacteriota > Cyanobacteriia > Elainellales > Elainellaceae > Drouetiella > Drouetiella hepatica. The sequence continues at coordinate 68,613 of JAHHHD010000009.1, forward strand.
GAAAAATTAGAGACTGAATCTAAGATAAGTACGAATCTGGATCTGACAGTTAGTCAAATTCTAGACATTCTTCAAGCGATGACTGCTACTCAGGATATCATTGATGAGGCTTTAGAGAATTATTTACTCAAGGCTGTACAGGATGCTGGTAAAAGAGTTGGAGTTGATATTAATGTCAGTGGTGTGGGGAAAGCACTTAAATTCAGTAGAAAGGTTGAAAATTATGTAACAGAACCAGCAATCAAGGGCGCACAGACGCTTGCAAAATACGATCCCACTGGACTCTCGAAGAAAGCTACTGAGACTGTGACAAGGATTGTAACGAGCTTTGTGGAATATACTCTTGAAGAGCTAAATGGGCTTCTACCTAAAATCCCAATTCCGTTTAACGAAATTTCCTCGTTTTTCTTGTGGCAAAAACAAGATTTTATTGCTGCTGCTGAGGCAACCCGATTAGGTTTAGTCGATACCAGCGATCGAGATCTAGTTATCCCACCAAAACTAGCTTCGCTTGAAGGTGACACCTTGTGGCTCAACATGGGTCCTCGTTGGACTTTAAGACAGACACCAACATTCAAAGTTCAGGACGTTGCGGAAACCTTCTCGGTTCGTCAAAGCCCTTCTTCAACTAATGTTTCAGCTTTTGGATTTACGGTAAATTATCCAAACTCTTATTCTGAAATTCGTGCGGATGGTGGAGAGAAGAACGATCGTATTTTCTTGAATGCTGCTGTTCCAACATTCATCAGTGGCGGTAATGGAGATGATGAAATTAATGGAGGCTCTGTAAAAGATACTCTGTTTGGAGGGGCTGATAATGATAAATTGCGTGGAAACAATGGCGACGATGAACTGTACGGAGATGCTGGAATTGATTACTTGTATGGGGGAGATGGCAACGATAGCTTAACTGGAGGTACTGGTTCTGATTATCTCTTCGGTCAAGATGGCATTGATACGGCCCTATACATTAGCTCAAATGCAGGAGTTACTGTTGATTTAGCATCCGGTCTAGGTTTTGGTGGCGATGCGGAAGGAGACGAACTACAAGAGGTTGAGAACATTATTGGGTCACAGTATAGTGATTTGCTTGCTGGAGATAGTAACAATAATCTCCTTGATGGGCGAGGTGGTGATGACCTTCTAATTGGTGGTTTAGGTGCTGATACATTGATTGGTGGTGCTGACATTGATACAGCTTTTTATCTCAACTCTTTGGAGGGCGTTACGGTCAACCTCTCAACAGGTCGCGGTTTTGGTGGAGAAGCTGAAGGGGACATACTTGAGCAAATTGAGAATGTTGTAGGTTCTGAGTTTGCTGATACGCTCATTGGAGATACTAGTAACAACGCTTTGAGCGGCTTAGGTGGAAATGACCAATTGAGTGGTGGATCTGGTAATGATTTCCTAGATGGTGATAATGACATTGATACTGTCAGTTACGACAACTCTCCCGGTGGTGTCGTAGTTAATATTGACGAAACCAAAGCCTACTACAACTCCGGCAGCAGTTCCCGAGCTACAATCGTCACTACTACCCTCGTTCCTACCGCGCCCGAATCTGGTTTCTCAATCGCCGCAGGGACTGCCCTTGACGGGTTTGGCACTACAGATACCCTGAAAAACCTAGAAAATATTGTCGGCTCCCAGCAAAATGATGTTCTCATTGGCAACGGACTCGACAACCAAATTGAGGGGCTAGGCGGCAACGATTTACTGATTGGTAATGCTGGAAATGACAGCCTTGATGGCGGTGCTGGAATTGATGGAGTTAGCTATCAATTTGATCCAGGCTCAGTCATTGTTAATTTAGCGTTTGAAACAGCCACAGATGGCTTTAGAAATACCGATAAGCTGATCAGCATTGAGAACGTAGTAGGTTCTAACTTCAATGACACAATTACAGGGAGTGGGGTTGCCAACATCATCTTCGCTGGAGCCGGAAATGATGTTGTTGCTGGGTTGAGCGGCGACGATATCCTCTTTGGCGAAGCAGGCAGAGACACACTTCAAGGTGGAATAGATGATGATTTCCTGGTTGGCGGCGCGGATGCCGATATTCTTGATGGCGATTACGGCATCGATACAGCTTCCTACTTCAACTCATCTGCGCGTGTAGCCGTTAGCCTGAAAACCGGAGCAGGACGATTTGGAGATGCAGAAGGCGATCGTCTTGAAGGAATTGAAAATCTAGAAGGTTCAGAGTTTGAGGATCTGCTAACGGGCGATCAAGGTAACAACATCACCAGTGGCTTAGGCGGTAACGACCTAATTTACGGTGAAGCTGGCAACGATTGGCTCGATGGTGGCAATGGCAACGATCGCCTCTACGGTGGAGACGGCAACGACCAAATTTATGGTCAGGCTGATGTAGATCTGCTCAGAGGTGAAATCGGCAATGACAACCTCTACGGTGGAGACGGCAACGACCAGCTTTATGGTGATGAGGGTGACGATACTCTGAACGGAGAAGCTGACAATGACTACCTAGAGGGTGGAATAGGAAAAGACCAGCTACTGGGTGGAGAAGGTAATGACCAGCTTTACGGTCAGGATGGCAGCGATAATCTGAGTGGTGGAATAGGCGACGATCTCCTAGACGGTGGCGCAGAGGCAGATCAGCTAGCTGGAGGAGACGGCGACGATCAACTCTACGGTGGTGCAGGCAACGACACGCTTGAGGGCGGTGCCAACAATGACCTGCTTGAGGGCGGAGACGGCAACGACGCTCTGACGGGTAACGAGGGTAACGATCGCCTCTACGGACAAGTTGGCGAAGATACTCTCAATGGCTCTGATGGCAACGACTTGCTCGATGGTGGCGATGGCAATGACCAACTCTTGGGCGGAGAGGGCAACGATCAGCTTTATGGTCAGCTAGGGCAGGATCTGCTTCAAGGCGAAGCTGGAGACGACTTCCTCTACGGAGGTGACGGAGCCGATACCTTGCTCGGACAGGCAGGCGATGACTACCTGGATGGCGGAGCAGGTAAAGATACGCTGGCAGGAGGTGATGGCAACGATCGCCTCTACGGGCAGCAAGATGATGACTCCCTTGCAGGAAATGCAGGAGATGATTATCTGGATGGCGGCATTGGGGATGATGAGCTTGCAGGAAATGAGGGCAGCGATCGCCTTTACGGTCAAGCTGGCTTTGATGTTCTCGATGGGGGTGCAGGAAGTGACTTCCTCGATGGTGGCGCAGATGACGACTTTTTATACGGCAGGGATGGCAGCGATCGCCTCTATGGAAACACTGGCAATGATTACCTAGATGGCGGTTTGAATGACGATCGACTGGAAGGGGAGGCAGGCGATGATCAGCTCTATGGTCAGCAGGGTCAGGACTACCTGGATGGCGGAGCAGGAGAAGACTTCCTCTTTGGCGGTGATGATGCCGATCGGCTCCTGGGACAAACAGGAAATGACTATTTAGAGGGCGGAACGGATAACGACCAACTCCTCGGAGGCGACGGCAATGACCAACTCTATGGACAGGGTGGCAATGACCAACTCCTTGGTGAAGCTGGAAATGATTATCTGGACGGCGGTTTGGGCAATGACCAGCTCACTTCAGCCGAAGGCAATGACTTCCTCTACGGACAAGAGGGCGATGATACCCTCGATGGTGGAACAGGTAACGATAACCTGTACGGCGGGTCTGGTACCGATCAGTTAATCGGAGGTGAGGGGCGCGACCTGCTTTCGGGTCAAGAAGGCAACGATGTTCTCAATGCAGGCGCGGGAGATGACAACCTAGAGGGTGGGCTAGGCAATGATCAGCTCATCGGTGGATTAGGCAATGACCAGATTTACGGAAATGATGGGAATGACAGTCTGGATGGTGGTGCCGACAACGACTATCTGGATGGTGGATCAGGCGATGACCAAATCACAGGGGGAGACAACGATGATCAACTCTTGGGTCAAGCAGGTAGCGATCGCTTAGAGGGTGGTGATGGCAACGACGCTCTCAAAGGCGGCGAGGGTGCGGATATTCTCCTAGGAGAATTTGGAGATGACAGCCTCTCTGGCGATGCGGGTGATGATCAACTCTTCGGCGGTGAGGGCAATGATCTCCTCTTCGGCGGCGCTGGCAATGACTCTCTCTACGCTGGGACAGGTGACAACTTGCTAGAAGGGGGCATTGGTCAAGATAAGCTGTATGGCGGGATTGGTCGCAATCAGTTTGTTCTTGCAGAGGATGCTGGAAGCGACCTAATCTTTGACTTTGCAGTGGGTCGAGACTACCTGGGCTTAAAGGGTGGTTTGACGTTTGAAAAAGTCACGATTGCTCAAGGAGTTTCAGTGAACGTCAACGACACCTTGATTACCTCTAAAGTAAATGGTGAACTTTTGGCTTCTTTAGTTGGAATACAGGCGAATACCCTCTCCCGGTGGGATTTCACTTCTATCTAAATAAAGTCTGAGGTGTGGTTAGCCTTGACAAGTGGATCTCTTCACTGATTAGGGCTAACCAAATTCTGTATTGTTGTGTCGAGGTACACAAATGTTGTGTTTGAGATCTCGAATACCGTGTTGAGGTAGTCAAATACTGCGTCTAAAATCCCAAACTTCATGTTGAAGTGCCCAAAAGACAATATGCTCTTAGCTCTCTGTTCAGGGAACTTGATCAGGATCAATGCCCTGCGATCGCAAGTATTCCGCCAGTCGTTCAGTTCTTTGACGCTCTTGCTCTAGCTGCTCCTCCAAGTGAGCTACCTGCTGGGCGATCTCGCTGTAGCTCAGGAATGGCTTGCCATCCGGACGATAGAGTTTGAAGGATGTCTCGCAATCAAATCGAACTCCCAGTCGCGGACTGACCCAATGGGCGATCGGCTCAATCACATCTAGAAAACCATCCGATCGCAGCCAGCCGCTTAGGGCATTTGTTTCTGGATCGTACAGATAATATTCTTCAACCCCGTAGGTATGGTAGAACAGCAGCTTACGGTTCATTTCTGCTTTGGTGTTGCTGGGCGATAAGATCTCAAACACTACTTGAGGGGCAATATTATTCTCTTCCCACTGCTTGTAAGAGCCGCGTTTTCCTTTGGGTCGATCGAATGCTATTAACACATCTGGAGCCGTGCAAATCTCTCGGTTGCCCTGCACGGGGTACCAAAGCAAGTCTCCCGCAACAAATACGGTACTGTCAGTAAAGATCCACTCTAGATTCTGCTGAATCACGACAATCCACCGAAACTGCTCCGTGTTATCTGCCATCGGCTGACCGTCGCTGTCGGGGTAGAAAACATCTGCGGTTTGCAATTGGGAGACCATCTTGTTGTTCCGCTGACAATAGGGAATGTTTTTAAGCTAGCATATTAGCCAAGCTTAAGTCGCAGTAATTGCTCCCAACTCCCTCAGCGTCTCCTGCTGTGCCTCTGTCAATCCTGAGAGTCGAGTGACATTCATGCCTTCGTAGGGACGGGGTGCTCTCAGCGTTTGCAGACAGACTCCGGTTTCAGGATGCCAAATCTTGATGGTGCCGTCTAAGCTACTACTGATGATGCGAGGAACGCCTTCGACAGCAAGCGATTGCCACAGAACAGAAAGTATGCCGCTTGTATGTCCTCGAAACGTTTGGAGGCATTCTCCTGTATTAGAATTCCAGATCTTTAGAGTGTGATCAAAACTGCCGCTGACCAATGTTTTCGAGTTGGGGCTGAAGCTCACCGTCGTGACCGCTCCTTGATGTCCAGTTAAGGTGTTGAGACATTCCCCTGTTTGAATATTCCATAGCTTAATTGATTGGTCGTGACCACAGCTCGCAAGCGTCTGTCCATCACCACTAAATACTACTTGCCAGATGCGATCGCGATGCCCCTCCAATACACGCAAACAAATCCCAGTCTCTACATTCCACACTCGAATTCTTTGATCGAAACTGCTGCTAATCAGATATTTACCATCTGGGCTGAAATGAACGCATAATCCTGCGCTATTGTGTTCTGAGAAAGTTTTTACACAAATCCCAGTTCGGGTATCCCATATTTTAATTGTTTTATCATAGCTTCCAGTCGCAAAATATTGACCTTGCGGATGAAAATCCACTGACCACACCCAGTTTTTATGTCCCGAACAAGTGATGCACTGTTCAGTATCCCAGTTCCATAATTTGACTGTGAGATCGGCGCTGGCGCTGGCTAGCAGTGTACCATCCGGAGAAAAATTAACTGCCCAGATTAGATCACTATGGGCTTGCAATGTTTTGAGCACTTGCCCTGTTTTCAGATCCCACAATTTGATTGTTTTATCTTCGTGGGCGCTAGCTAGTATCTGCCCGCTTAAATTAAGTGCAATAGACTTGATGGCATCGGTATATCCTTGGAAGGTTTTTAGGCATTGCCCAGTGTTCCAATCCCATAGCTTAACGGTATGATCGTCTGCACCACTAGCTACCAGCTTTCCGTCCGGACTAAAAGCAACGCCGTTAATTTTTTCGTTGTGTCCCTGCAATGTTCTCCAGCATTGCCCCATATCGATATTCCAAATCTTTACAGTTTGATCAAAACTACTGCTGGCTAAATAGCGATCGTCTGGACTAAAGATAATTTCGCTGATGCCATTTGTATGTCCGGTCAGGATATGTAGACATCGATTGCACTGAAGATCCCAGACTTGAATTTCTGGAGCCAGAGTAGGGCTGGATTGTAGTTGCACTGAAGCAGTCAGGCTAGTGCTGACTAACTGTTGACCGTTGGCACTAAAGGCAACCAAGCGAACGGTGAGATTGTGTGTCTGCAAGACTTTTTCAGATTCTCCAGTTCGGACATTCCATAGGTTAACTGTTTGGGTTTGAGTGCTGTTAGCAAAGGTTTTGCCGTCCGGGCTAAACGCAGTCGATCGCGCCAGATGCGGATATCCTTGCAAAGCAGAAACTTGGGATTCAGGGCGCTCGGTATTCCATAGCTGAATCGCCGCATTTTTGTCATCGTTAATAATGCTGCGTTCGTCTGGGCTAAAAGTAACTGCATTGATCAAATTTGCAGGACCTCGTAGTGTTTGCAAACAGTCTCCAGTAGAAACTTCCCACAGCTTCACCACAAAGTCATCGCTGGCACTTGCCAGCGTGATGCCATTGGGGCTAAAAACAAATGAAAACACCCAGCTATGATGACCGCTTAAAGTCAGCAGTTTCTGGTTGCTGTGGATGTTCCAGACATGAATTTCAGCACGGGTATCGCTAGCTGCAAGCATTTGTCCATTAGGGCTAAATGCAACGGAAACAATGCCTCCCAAAGTTTCGGCAAAGGTAGACTGATGCAGGGTGGCATCTGCAAAGTTGGTGCGATGGAGGGTTGTTTCAGTGAGGTAGGCTTGAGCGATCGCCAGTTCAGAAAAATCGCGATCGCTCAAGTCAGACTCTAAGACATTGAGTAAGTTAATGACATTCCCTGCTGCATATCCTGTGTAAGACAGGAGCTTTCCTCGCAATGTATTCACTAGCTGAGTCAGCAAAAATTCTACAGTCTCTTTCCCGTTTAGCTCAGCCAGTAATCTTTGGGCTAGGGGCTGTAAAATTAGGCGAACCTGCGTTTCCCGAATGTAATCTTGAACTTGCGTTTTCAGCAGCGCATGACTTCTAAATAAATTTAGCGTTTGCGATATAATTTCCTGGTAGCAGCAGTCAATTAGCTTTTGCGTCATATATTCCATGACCACAGGCTGCTGCGTAAATCCTGCTTTGCTGACCTCAATCAGCGATCGCCCCTGCAAGGATTCCATCGCCTCAATCATCTGCCGTTGGGCGATCGGGAGGATACAATTTGCGGACAACTCTGCAAAAGTGACCCATTCTCGCTCAATTGCCAACCAATACATAATTTGCTGTTCGAGGGGAGAGAGGCGATCGAACTGTTGACTCAGCAGATCCCAGATGCCTCCATAGGCGGCAATTTGCTGCTGCAAGAATTGGCTAATGCTGCCGCTAAAAGTAGAGCAAATGGTCGCGGCAGCAATCTTGAGCGCTAAGGGGTTGCCGCCGTAGGTTTGAATGAGCTGCTGAGATGACTGTTCGGTATCAACCAAGCCTTTTGCCGCCAGAAGCTGCCTTGCCTCGGCAGAAGGTAGTCCGTTGAGAGAAAGCGATCGCACTGTGCTGCCAATCTGAACTGCCAGACTTCTAGGCTGCTCTCGACTGGTCAACACCACACTGCTTTGATGCCGCCCATCCGCGATTTTGCTAAAAAGCTCTTCGTAAGCTTCGTAGCCTTCCCGGTATTGTCCAGCGTTGCCCTGTAGGATAGATTCCCCATTGTCTAGCACCAGCAGGCAGCGCTTCTGGCGGAGAAGCGTTATGAGCTGTGCGAACTGTGCTTCTAGCTGGTTAGGCAGTACTGCCTGCTGCTGAGCAAGACTCAAGATTAAGTCACTCAGCAGCATCTGGAGGGGAGGTGCATTTCGCAGACTGCGCCAAATCAAAACCTCGAAGCGATCGCCAATCCGCTCCGCCAGCTTTACAGACAAAGCCGTTTTTCCGGCACCACCCATGCCCAGCATCAAAACCAAGCGGCACTGATCTTGAACTACCCATTGTTCTAACTGTGCCAGTTCTTCTGTACGTCCGTAAAAAGTGGAGCAGTCAGGCGCTTCCCCCCAATCCTGGTAGCACTCAGTTACTTTCTTTTCAGAAGAAAGACTCTCGTTCAATTGAGGAGGTTCTTCCGCAACAGAAGCAGCGATTTCCTGCCAGTCTAGCCCTAGCTTTAGACAAATCTCTTCAAAAATGGCGCGATCGACAGGTTTTCCGTTAAAAAAGTTGCTGACAGTCGATAAGGCTGTTTCTATGTCTTCTGATAGTGCTCTTTGGCTAACAAACCCTCTTTGCTTAAGTGCTAACTTAACTGTTCCAATGCAGTCCTGTCTAACTTTTAGCGATCGCGCCATTTTCACTCAAGATTTTGGTCAGATTATACACAAAATTAAGTGAATGTTCTGGCTGGATCAGTTCTTATTGTCAGATTAGATGACGGTGCCTGTCGTAAAACTGTCGTTAGTTAGACTAGAGTTTCGAGTGTTAGTTAGGGTTGCCAGGATGTTCCCATCGAGCCTGACGATCGCATCTCGACCCTGCTGGCTGATCCTAAGATCGGCTACGCCAATGCTTGTAGGTAGCGAAAGCTGATCCCTGGCTACTTGGAAGTCTGTGATCGTTACTCTTCCCCCAATTTGCAAAACGAAAATGTCTCGGTTGTTTCCTCCAGACAAAATATCATTGCCTGAGCTTGCAATTAGAACATCATCTCCGTTTCCACCCTCTAGCCTGTCATTGCCGCGGTTGCCACAGAGCTGATCATTGCCGCCGCCGCCCAGTAGCTGATCTTGACCAACGCCCCCCTGAACAAGGTCATTTCCGCCACCCCCGATCAGGATATCGTTGCCCTGATTGCCCTTGAGCGTATCGTTGCCCTGGAATCCCCTCAGAACATCGTTAGCCCGTTTTCCGTTTAGGCGATCGCTGCCGCTATTTCCCCTAATCTGGAGCGGAGCCTGTCCAGTGATACTAAATTGAGTATTGGAACCATTGAGCGTATTGATGCCAGAGATATCGTCTGATCTAGAGCCAGTGAATCCTGTGTTGCTAAAGTTTGCCCTGCTAGGACTTGATCCAACAAACCCTGTGCTACCAAAGCCTATTCCGCCCGGTCTACTATTTGAGAAGGATAAACTGCTGGAGCTGAATTGACTTGAACTATTGGTACCAAAGGCATTAAAGCTACTCGTGAGGAATGCATTGTTGGCGTTACTGGAACTATTAAAGTTGGGCTGGGCTAAGCCACTATTCAAACTGCCGACTGATGTTGAGCCAGTATTGCTGCCATTGTTGTCATCCACGCTGTAAATGGTGTACCGACTCGTATTGCTCAGGCTTGAGCCGTTGATTAGTCCAGAGGTACTGCTGGAAGAGCTATTTCCCAGAGTACTAAAAGGGGTACTAAATCTATCGTCTGCGTTACCACTATTCAAGATACTTGATGAACTATTTCCTAACAAGCTACTAGAACCTGATGAGTTATCGGAATTGTCATCGAGAATACTAGAAGGGATAAGCGTCTGGGTAGTTAAAGAAGTGACTGTAGCCATACAGCAGTTATCCTATCGTTTAACCGTATGCTATCGATAAAGTAGCAAGGGCACCTTCCATCTTTAGTCACATATCCCTTGTCTCAGTTTGGACATATTGACGATCGATATAGCTGCGATCGCGCCATTCACTAATCTTTCAGAGCTTTAGAGGATGTTTGAAAAGTGGTCGGCTATGATTTTAAGCACCTATAAATTCTCCTTGCCCCCCTTAAAAAGAGGGAAATGAATTCAAAGTCCCCCTTTTTTCTAGCGCAGCGGCGCGATAGCGCGGGAATTTAGCGGGATCTGAAACGTTTCGCTACCAATAGTTGGACTTTTCAAACCTCCTCTTAATAAGAAATTGCCCGATGCTCAACAGGCATCGGGCAATTTCTTACTCTAGTCATCTATTATGAGACAAATAATTTTGAGCCTATAAGTCTAAGCCTCTTGCCAAAGCTGACGAACGGTACCCGGAAGAAATTCTGCGATTTCCTGAATGCGATCGGACGATAGCTCATCTTTGGTTGCTGAGAAAACTGCCTTGACGACCTGCTCAGGTTGAGATGTAGAGGGCAAGGATGCTTCCTGCTTGACCCGAAACAGAAAAGTGGTATCGCGGATATTCAATGTTGGACGAACGCGGCTAAGAAAATGAACGATCGGATTGGTGTCTTGCCAGAGATCTGTTACTTCTGTTGCAAGCGGCGTGGCTGTGTAGAGGGTTTTATCTTTGTTATCTTCCATGATCGGCGCGTGCAGGTCTTCAGCCACATGATCAACTGCTTCATTCGTCATCATGTCCCGCATCGTGCGGAAGACGACTTCTGTAATGTCTCTAGCATCGTAGAGATCTGCCAGCCCAGCTTGAACCATTACCTTTTCTAGAAATGAGTTATGTTCATCAGCTGTAACCGTTCGTGAGTTTCCAACTTCAGTTGAATCAACCTCTGGGACAGCGTTGTCGTAAATTTCGTCAGGCATGTATTCTTTCCTATATTTTTCATATGAGCCATAGTTTTCTCTAGATCCTTGCTCTCAAACTTGATAAGTTGAAAATATCTAGGTAACTACGGGCTGTCAATAACCTCGCATGAATTGGAAAAGTCTAGCACTAGCCTGAAGAGTGAAATTGAGTCCATCAAAAGTTAGAGATAGGTTTTGGGGAGATACATTTGCGAATATAGCGATCGATGCAGGTGGTCAGACTAAACCTCATTCGAAATAAAGCTCGGTGGTTCTTCGCTACAGACGATCGCTAGCTTTGAGCTTCCCGTTTTGCATCCCCCAGGCGATCGCTCGAAAACGTCATGGGAATATCCTCTGGAATTAGCGTTGTCAGCAGCTCGTCGGTAAAGTCAGACAGGACGGCAAGGCGATTGGCTTGCCGCTCTACACTCTTTTCAAATAGGTTGCGCACGAGGCGGGCATTGCCGAAGTTTTTATCTCGGTTGGCATAGAGCGTCTCTAGGAGCTGACGCAATCTATCTTGTGCTTCAAGGGTCAAGTTAAAGTGGCTTTTGCGTGCCATGCTTTCAAAAATAGCGACCAATTCGCTTGGCTCATAGTCGTTAAAATAAAAGTAGCGATTGAAACGCGACTTTAAGCCAGGATTGGACTCAATAAAGTTACCCATTTCATCGGTGTATCCGGCAACAATGACGACTAAGCGATCGCGATAATCTTCCATGCGTTTGAGCAGTATATCGATCGCCTCTTGTCCAAAATCACGTCCACCCTCTGCTGGAACTAAGGCATAAGCTTCATCAATAAACAGTACGCCATCCAGCGCTGAAGTCACTAGCTCATCGACTTTTTTCGCTGTCTGCCCAATGTAGCCCGCTACCATGCCAGAGCGATCGGTTTCCACCAGATGACCTTTAGACAAAAAGCCCAAGCCCTCAAAAATCCGGCTCGTTAACCTTGCTACCGTCGTTTTTCCGGTACCGGGAGGACCTCCAAAAACCGAGTGCAGAGAAACAGGCGTTTTGGCTAAGCCGCGATCGACTCGAATCTTTTGCACCTTCAGCAAGTTTGCTAGCGTCGTTACTTCTTCCTTAATATTTTCTAGCCCCACCAATTCATGCAGCTCCGCCAACGCCTTCTCCAAGATTTGCGCGAGTTCCTCTGGCGTTTTAACATCGGTTGGGGGAGTAGGGGCTTCAGCAGGTTTTGGCTCAGTGGGCAATCGATCGCTAGAAGGCTGGCTGATAGTGCCCGCAGGCGTGGCAAATCCTTCTTGATAGCGACTCAGCTTCCTATAGTCGTGCAAAAGTTGCCAGATCTGAGACAACGCATCCATCTCCTGCATGGAAATATTGCCGTCTGCTTTGACGATCACTTGAGCGAATCTATAGGTAGCATTAACAGCGTCGTTTAGGTAACTTGTGTGTTTCTCCTGATCGTACTGGCTCAGAACTGAAGGCAGCATCAATCTCTCGTCCTGAGATTCTCCGCCTGTCATTTCTAGGAGAATTTGCAGTGTTTGCTTTTGGTATTTCAGCCGAGTCTCTTCTGAAAACTCCCAGTTGTTCAGCGCCACCGTCAGCTTTTCAGAATCCTTTTTGATTAGAGCATAGATGACCAGATAGGCAAGCAGCTCGTTGGCGGTAAGTTCGCGATCGCTGCGTCCGCAGATCCGGACAATTTTTGCCAAATCCATCAGAATTAGGTCGGCAAACTTGGGATCAAGTTCCACCAGAGGAGCCAAAGACTTATACAGTGCATTGGCTTCCTGTTTGACCAGTCGAGAGTTGACAAGCTGCTGAAAATCCACGGGTGCGTCCTAGTTGGAGTGGGTTAAGTAGAGTCGATCGCCGATGCTATTTTACTCGGTTAGAGTCCCTGAGAGACTTTTGTGGGTTATTTTGTGGGTTATTAATGTCAGGTTCACCTAACCGTAATAGAAATTCAGGATTAACCTAACCCCACCCTTTTCCTTTACTCTTCGATTAGAAATTTTTGATCTACTGAGCCTACCTGCATTTCAGCGATCGCACGACGTAAATACTCTTGATGATCGTCGCCCCACTGCCCCAGTGCTGTCACAATCGGCAGTACTGTGCATCCTAAATCGGTTAACGAGTACTCAGCTTTGGGCGGTAACTCTGGGTAGATTTTTTTTGAAATGATTCCGTGAGCTTCGAGTTGATTCAGTTGCACATTCAAAACTCTGCGTGTCGCTCCTGGAATCTTCCTTTGGAGTTCACCAGGGCGTTTTATGCCCTGCGAAATAAAGTAGATCAGGTGGATTTTCCATTTGCCGAATAAAGCTTCCCTCGCTAAATCAAGCCCGCAATCCAGCTCTATCGGAATCTTCCTTTTGTACATAAGCCCTTTGAAATAGAAAAAATTAATTGGAACAGCTCACTCAGTAGGGATAAATTTATCCCCTTTAGACTTAATTTTCCGGATTGTACGCTGGCTTCCCTTTGTGGACAATAAATGGAGAAAGGACTCATACCACCGCTTCTGATAACAATTTAAAAACTATGAATGCTCTCACAATCGACCCTATTCATTCTAATGAATTCTCCAGCAAGAGAGTGTTGGTGACAGGTGGAACAAAAGGCATTGGGGAAGCGATTGCCAAGCGATTGAGAAAAGTAGGCGCAACCGTGTTGACAACGGCTCGTACCGTTCCCAGCGACCTCCAATCGAGTGAATGGTTTATTCAGTCTGATATTTCCACACGGGATGGTGTGGAGAAAATTGTAAAGGAAGTATCCCACCGTGTTGGCGCTATCGATATCCTCATTAACAATGCTGGCGGCTCATCTGCCCCCAGTGGAGGTGTGCTTGCCCTCAATGACGATGAATGGCAGCAAGCATTTAACCAGAACTTATTTGCTGCTGTTCGACTAGATCGGGCGTTTTTGCCCAAGATGCTGGAACAGCAGTCGGGTGTCATCATCCACATTTCGTCAATCCAGCGAACTCTGCCGCTGTATGATTCAACCCTAGCCTATGCTGCCGCGAAGGCTGCACTCACGAACTACAGTAAGGGACTTTCAAACGAAGTTGCTTCCAAAGGAGTACGGGTCATTGCTGTTGCTCCGGGTTTCATCGAGACTGAGTCAGCGAAGAGGCTAATTGAGGAATTAGCGGCAAGTGCGGGAACAGCCCTTGATGTGGCTCGACAGGGTTTGATGGATTTACTAGGGGGTATTCCAATGGAACGAACTGGTCGTCCAGAAGAGGTCGCGGAACTTGTTGCTTTCCTAGCGTCTGACCGCGCCTCGTACATCACAGGGACTGAATATGTCATTGATGGGGGGACGATTCCGACCATCTGATACCCACACCTAGTGCGATCGCCCATGTAGGCTAGGTTGATGCAAGGAAACCCAACCTTTCTAAACGTTTGACGATTCGGATCCAATATCTTTCCTAAACACAAGCCTATCTTCCATTCCCCAGCCTTAATTGTCGTAGGGTGCGTCATCGCTCGGTGTGAGGCACCAAGCCCAGACCCTGTGGCGCATTGAGCTTTGCCACAACATACCGCCAGCGATCGCCAGTTGGCAACCCTAATTTTGTAGCTCCTGTAATGTCATCAGCTCTTCCCCAGCAACTGTTATCTCTTATAAATTGCTGCTACTCTTACTATCTGGAAGTACTTCTGGTCAAGAGGTTCTGTCCAATTTTGAACGTCCGCAGATAAGCTTTCGGCTGCGTCCCAGCTAAAGACTAGCGGCATAACGTCGAAGTTGTGCGGCAGCAAGTAATCTAGAACTCCCACCGACAATCCCCGTTCCGTCCGCACCAACGCAGTGTTGGGCTGCTGGGGCTACATGGACTGATGAGACACCTCCTTGATACTGGGCTAAACTGAAGAAAAAATGTGCCAGATTTAATCTTGTTATGAGCTATCGAAATATTATTACGATTGAACCAGGAAAACGGGGTGGAAAGCCTTGTATTAGGCGAATGCGGATTACCGTGTATGACGTGCTTGGCTGGCTGGCAGCAGGAATGTCTCATGTAGAAATTTTAGATGATTTTCCAGAGTTGACAGAAGAAGATATTAGAGCCTGCTTGGAATTTGCTGCTGATAGAGAACGCCGCCTGATCGCTGTGGTAGGTGGTATTTGAAACTGCTGTTTGATCAAAACCTGAGCCGGAAACTAATAACTCGGCTTTCAGATATTTTCCCAAACTCCAGTCATGTTCAGTTCCATGCTTTGACTGAATCGGAGGACAGTGAGATTTGGGAGTTTGCAAAGACTCAAGATTTTTGTATTGTGACGCAAGATGCTGACTTTGCTGAACGGAGTCGCCTTTATGGATCACCTCCAAAAGTGATTTGGTTACGCTGTGGCAATGCACCAACAAGTAGCATTGAAGCAATTTTTCGGTCTGGCGTTGAAACAATTCAAGAATTTATGAGCAATGATTCGTTAGATTGTCTTGAATTGTACTGATCAATTATGACGACTGAACGAAATAACCTCAAAATACTGTCTCATAGATAGCCTTGCTGTAATTCAGCCCTGGGTGTTCACAGATGGGCTTTCGGCTACTGCCCCCACCAAGATATGGAGCAGACCAACGATCTTCATCAGCGGCAACCTACATCTTTGCATCTACACCAACAATCATTACTCGTCCGTTGTATGGCGCTTGTTATTTTGTATCTGAACATTGTGCAGGATCTCTAGCTGAAATTACTAAAGGGCTTGAATTAGCACTAACCCACCACTCATTTCCATAGTAATCAAAGTGATGATGGTGGCCAGACACAGTGTCATCAAACTCAAACCAAGTTGCAAAGATTTTTAACTTCTCTGACTCCCCTTCGATCTGCAAAGAATTTTCAGATACCCAAACCCTGATGAAACCATCACGTTTGTAGATATGTAAGGAACTTAAGCAGACGTTGTAAGGGGATGGTTCAACCATTACAGCCTCAATAGCGCAAAATTGCTGATTCTTATTCTGCACAAGATTGAGGATTGATTGCTGAACATTTCGCAGATCTTTAGGCAAACCTGAAAGCTCAATTTCTCCCCCATGAGGACTATTGCTGAAACGAATCTCAATCATGCTTCAGACTCAATTGGCTCTTGTTTAACTGCATCTTCTTACTGATAGCCTCATACTACCCCAACCTTGAAAACTAATAGATGAGCTTTTGACTACTCCCCCACCAAAGATTGAGCGGCATAACGGCGACATTCACCGGCTGCCAGCAACCTCTCAATCCTAACCGAGCGCTTTCAACAGTCCGGTGCAATGAAGGGTTAGCGTTCCTACATCTATAAATGCCTTTTCATTACCAAAGGAACACAGCAATAATAATGTTACTAGAACCGGAATATAGACAAGCAGCCGCAAATGTAGCTACAGCAACAAGATAAGGCAACCATTGTAGATTGCGGCTAAGGGTGCGTTGAAGAATGTACAGAGAGCCAAATAAAAGCACAAAGAAAACTAAAATACCAAGCATAGTTGCTATAAAAGCATTTTCATACATTGGTACTCCCACATCAGAATAATTTCTGCCATACAAAGCATGACGAGTCAATATACAAGCTAGTCCTGATGCAAAAACAGCAGCAACTGATAAACCGGTGGATAAGAAGTGCCTAAGAGCGAAGGAAATGTATCTCCACATCAAACTTATTTCATCTATGCTAGTGGAACCACTGTCTTGCCAATTATCACCTGAAGCATCAATTCCAAAAATGAGGTTTATACCAGTATCTCCACCGATAACTTGGAGGGCTAACTATTGGTAGGCTGAAAGGCTCTGCCTAAGATCCCAGAGAAGGTAGATGTACCGAAAGTTTCCGTATAACACCCCAATTTGGGTAGATAGGCAGAATCTTTCCGTATAGTACGCCGATTTAGCGAGATAGGCAGAATCTTTCCAACTATTTTCAGAATGCTTCCCTATGTGTTACTGGGCATCACTCCAACAAAAACCACCCGATCGCCCCTTCCTCCCCAACATCAAAAAATCCTGACAAACGCCGTAAAAATCTCTCAGTACGCTTGCATTGATCGCGCTTTTATTTTATGCTTTCCCGCACTGGTGCAACTGCCAGCGGACAAGCTTAAGGTCTGGACGCGGAAGAGAGGGCGTGTAGGAAGCTCCCCCTCAACCGCTAACCGATTCTCTGGGTAAGCAGAGGCACGGCTGAAGTTGATCTTAAATCATCGAATGCTTCGCTAATGTAAAACGAGTGGTTGGTGAACCACGCCTTAAGCTTTTCTTCCCTACAAAACAACTCATTAGCGAGGCAATAAATCATGACCACAGAGTTCAATGAACTGCTGACACATCCTGCCGATCGCCCGCAGGTGTGGATCATTGGTACGCGCGATCAGGTGAATCACTTGATCAACGAGTGCTACGTCAAGGGATTGACGGATGACCGGGCAAAGTTCATGCCGATTATTCCGTCCCCATTTGCTAGCGGTAAATATATGACGGTGTTGGTGCGCTAGTCAGTATTAGGAGAGGGGGCGATCGCTCCTTCTCCTCCAACTTCACAACGATCGAGCCTTACATTGCTATTGCATCAGGTCGCAATCTTATTGCAGAGGATCGCAATGGCATTGCAGCGTCTTACATTGGCATTGCATTAAGTCACAATCCTATTGCAGAGGGTCGCAATGGCATTGCATCGACTTACATTGCTATTGCAGCGAGTCACATTGTTATTGCATTAGGTCACATTGCTATTGCAGCCGCCGCTGTTGCTTGTGTAATCACCCAACGAGCGATCGCATTCACAGGCGCTCACAAAAGATCCTCTAACCGCCGCTGACTTTTGCCTTGTAGCCCATCTGCACCAGGATCTGCACCAACTTTTGACCATGATCGCCCTGAATTTCAATCTCATTGTCTTTCAGCGCGCCACCTGCCCCACACTGCGCCTTGAGCTGTTTGAGTAAGTCTGCTAACGTTTCGGGTTTTGCCTGAAAACCCGTAATCACCGTCACGGTTTTGCCTTTGCGTCCCTTGCGCGAAGCCTGCACCCGCAGATTCTGCTGATTGGGCGGCAATTCTTGAATCGATCGCTCTAATGCATCGGCATTGGTGGCAGCACTGCCAAATTCAGAATAGACGACGCGATCGGTTGCTTTAGAATTCGAGTTGCGATTGGAGCTATTGTTGCGGTTAGAAGTAGCCATAGGGTGACAAGAGGGGCGCTATTGATGCCTTTCAATCATGAAGTATGCCTTGCGGAGAGGAAGCTTTTGAGTCTTTAGGCTTTCTAAGTCTTTATAATGGATGCTATTCCATTATCCCATCTGCGTTGCTGTGACCCTCACCCCCATCTCCCTCACTTCCTCATTCGATCGAGCCGCTCAACGCCCCGATGCGCTCGGTCGCTTTGGCAAATTTGGCGGCAAGTATGTCCCTGAAACCCTGATGCCTGCTTTGAGCGAATTGGAAGCCGCTTTCTACCAATATCGCAACGATCCAGACTTTCAACAAGAGCTGCAAGGCTTGCTCAAAGACTATGTGGGCAGAGCTACGCCGCTTTATTTTGCCGAGCGCTTGACTCAGCACTTTGCTCGTCCCGACGGCACAGGCGCACAGATTTATCTCAAGCGCGAAGATCTCAACCACACCGGAGCGCACAAAATCAACAATGCTCTGGGGCAGGTTTTGCTGGCAAAACGCATGGGCAAACAGCGAATTATTGCAGAAACGGGTGCAGGGCAGCATGGGGTGGCAACCGCAACGGTTTGCGCAA
Source organism: Drouetiella hepatica Uher 2000/2452 (assembly GCA_019359505.1). GTDB lineage: Bacteria > Cyanobacteriota > Cyanobacteriia > Elainellales > Elainellaceae > Drouetiella > Drouetiella hepatica. The sequence goes on from JAHHHD010000009.1 coordinate 87,395, forward strand.
GATTTGGGCTAGACTGCATCATCTACATGGGCGTACATGACATGGAGCGTCAGGCGCTCAACGTGTTTCGGATGCGGCTAATGGGAGCTGAGGTGCGCCCCGTCTCTGCCGGAACAGGCACCCTCAAAGATGCCACCTCAGAAGCCATTCGAGATTGGGTAACTAACGTGGAGACAACCCACTACATTCTCGGTTCCGTCGCAGGCCCCCACCCCTACCCGATGATCGTGCGAGACTTTCAGGCGGTGATTGGGCAAGAAACGCGATCGCAGTGCCAAGAAAAATGGGGCGGCTTACCCGATATTTTGCTCGCCTGCGTCGGCGGCGGCTCCAACGCCATGGGGCTATTCCACGAATTTATTAACGAACCCAGCGTCCGGCTAATCGGCGTTGAGGCGGCGGGTGAAGGCGAAGATACCGACAAACATGCCGCCACCCTGACAAGAGGACGGGTCGGCGTTTTGCATGGCGCAATGAGCTATCTGCTGCAAGACGAAGACGGACAGGTGATCGAACCCTACTCGATTAGCGCCGGACTAGACTACCCCGGCGTAGGGCCAGAACACAGCTTCTTGAAGGATTCCGGTCGCGCCGAATACTATAGCATCACCGATCGCCTTGCCCTAGAAGGACTACAGCAGCTTTCCCGCCTAGAGGGCATCATTCCGGCATTAGAAACCGCTCATGCGATCGCCTATCTAGAAGTTCTCTGTCCTCAGCTTGAGGGCAGCCCTCGCATCGTGATCAACTGCTCCGGGCGAGGCGACAAAGATGTGCAGACCGTGATCAAATCGCTCGGTATGGAATCTTGAGAGGGCATGGAATCTTGAGGCTGTTTCTCAAGACTCAGTAGATCGCAAAGCTCATACTTGATCCCTCAACCTCCTTAAAAAGAGGGCTTCAGAGATCAAAAGGCGCTGCTGATTTCACGCGTAATTTTTTGGGGAAAGGGACGCTCTGCATTCCTTTCCCCAAAAAATTCATACCCAGGTTAAGGCAATGCCGAGCGAGGTACACACGACTTTGGGCAATCTTGACTAAGCTGTAGGGGATCGATCGCTAGGTCAACCCTACAGCGCGTCAAGTTTAGATAAGGGAGTTGCTTTTATGAAAATAGGTTATTGGCTAGCAGCATCGACTTCAGCGCTTTTGCTGAGCTGCTCCGTGCAAACGGTATCCAGCGAAGGAGTTGCAGAAGAGCCGATCGTCAGCCCAGCAGTTGAACAACCAGCAGCCGAACAACCAGCAGCCAACCCACCAGCAGCCAACCCACCAGCAGCCGACCCAGACCTAGTGGCACAAAATTCTGGCAACTCAACGACGGCGCTAGAGAGTTCTATCTTGCAGCAGGTCAACCAGTATCGTAAGAAAAAAGGACTGTCTCAGCTCAGCTCCAACGCCACCATTACGCAGCAATCGCGTCAGCACAGCCAAAGCATGGCAACCAGCCGCAACCTCAGCCATGACGGTTTCGAGAATCGAGTTTCGACGATCGGCAAATCTATTTCCTATCGCAGCGCAGCCGAAAATGTCGCCTATAACATGGGGTATAGTACCCCTGCCCGTCAGGCGGTAGAAGGTTGGCTCAAGAGTCCTGGACATCTCAAAAACATCGAAGGCGACTACAATTTAACGGGTATTGGCGTAGTTAAAAATGCTCAAGGAGAATATTATTTCACCCAAATTTTTATCAAGCGCTGACGAATTCTTGAGAACGGGGAGACAGTATTGAAAGATTTTCAGGTGTGCGATCGCGATCTCTCCCAGGAGATTCTAGAAGAATATTTGCAGACAGAGGCGATCGCCGTAGACACAGAAACGATGGGGTTGCTGCCCCAGCGCGATCGCCTCTGCTTAGTGCAGCTTTGCGACCCTCGCGGCAGAGTCACCGTTGTGCGAATTGTTCAACGGCAATCGGAAGCACCTCTGCTCCGGCAGCTTCTAGAGGCAAATATGCCCAAGGTTTTTCATTTCGCCCGCTTTGATCTGGCAACTCTTCAGCACCATTTGAATATTCGGGTTCAGCCTGTCTTCTGTACAAAGATCGCTAGCAAGCTCGCCCGCACCTACAGCCCTAAGCACGGACTCAAAGATTTAGTGCAGGAGCTAGAGCAGGTAGAGCTAGACAAGAGCGCCCAAAGTTCTGATTGGGGTAACGCATCGAATTTGTCTGACGAACAGCTTCACTATGCGGCAAATGACGTGCGATATTTACTCAGCGCTCGGCTAAAGCTGATTGATATGCTGAAACGCGAAGAACGATGGGATTTGGCGCAACAGTGCTTTGCCTGTCTGCCTACTTTAGTGGCGCTCGATCTAATGCAATACCAAAATGTATTTGAGCATTAGGTAACGCGATGTGCGACTTGATTTAAAAGCTTTGTGGGGCAGGCAAGATACCTGCCCCACGTAGATCAAGAGCTTTATACCGATTTAAACAAATTTGTGAGCACATCGAACCTCAGAAGGGGCTTGGCAGTGCCAAGCCCTTACCGGATCTGTCGTGGTTCCAATTCAAATTGGTATTAGAAAAAGAGTTGCCCATCGCGTTAAGTATTTAAACATTAAAACAGGCTGCACTAATAGCGTTTTTTCAAGGATTAAATCATTGAAAAAATTGCCTAATGCAGCCTGACTAAGAAACTCAATCCAAACGATTAGCTGGCGATCGCAGCTTTAATAGGAATAACGGTCAAAGATGGTGTTTGGGACATCTGCTTAAAGCCATTCAATCCAATCACGGTATATCCCTGAGCATCGTGATTGTGCAACGTATCGCCGACTGAATAGACCTTATCGCTATTCATGGTGCCCAAGGGTCTTTGGCGTGTATCAACTAATAGGTACTGCATAAAAACTCCTCAAATATGTTCGGTTTACAAGCCAAAAAACGGAACCGCGCGATCGCCCCGACCGCCAGAATATAGCGGTCAACTCAGCTAGATGAACTCCGCCAAAAGCTTCTGGCTCTGCTAAAGATGGCTACCAGCAAGTAGAGATATTTCTCCACTGCTAGAGCAATCCTGTAGGGGCTTTGGCCAGGAATTTTGACGTAGGCGATCGCATTGTTTGTTATCAAACCAGTGCCATCAAACAGCCGCTTTCTTGTTGCATTTAACTATCAACTCGAAAGCTCAGAACCTCTTGAATATCGAGCTTACAGCTATTCGATTCAAGATGTTGCTGGCTTAGAAAAGCAAGTAGCTGTAGAAATTAACCAGTGAGTAACTGATAGAAAACAACAGCTTTAGAGTTCTTTGACTTTACCTATTTGAAGCAGCCCAGCTTATATTTTTCTAAATGATCTGGGAGTTCAGGCAGGCAAAGATTCAGACTCCAGTCGATCGATGAAAGAGCTTTGAAGCACCATCGAACTGACCGCTTATCCATTCCCCATCCTTATAACACGTCTTTTTTGAAATTGACAGAAGTTAAGAAGATTAAATTAGCTGCTTATTTTCTTAATAATTGATTCGCTAACTTCTTAGTGATATGTCCGTACTAAACGGAGTTCCGAGAATCTGCTTAAACGCCCAAACAGCTTTGCTGTGGCTCATCTGTTAGTACAAGCTGTTAGTACAGTTAGTACAAAAAACACCTATTGATTTGTAAAAACTAATGGTGTAGCATCAAATCCCAACGTGCATTTGATAGGGCATATATAAAACTTTAGTTACATAAAAATCAAGCTGTGAAATTGTAATGAGTGTTGCGAACGGTTATAAAAAATCTAAAAATCAGGAGTCAGAATTCTGACTCCTGACTCTAATAAAATCATGCCAGATCAAACAGCAAGACTTCGGCATCCGCATGAGCCTGGACTTCCAGAAGCGTTTCACGGCTGACAGCAGCACCATCACCTGCCTGCATAGACACATCGTTCAGGCTAATTTTGCCCTGAGTCACCTGAATCCAAGCATGACGATCGGGCTGTAGGGTGAGCGATCGCGTCTCTCCCGATGCCAACCGAGTTGCGTACAGATTCATATCCTGATGAACGGTCAGCGTTTCCTCACCGCCCTGACGACTCGCCAAAAGCCGCCACTGCCCTTGCAGATCGCTAGGTTCCACACTGGCTTCTTCATAGCTAGGGGCTAGTCCTTCAGCTTCCGGCAAAATCCAGATTTGTAGAAAATGAACCGGGTCACTGGCAGACGCATTAAATTCGCTATGGGTGACACCCGTGCCAGCTGTCATGCGCTGAAGTTCATGGGTATGAATAGTGGAAGTGTTACCCATGCTGTCTTTGTGGCTGAGTTCTCCCGACAAAACATAGGTGAGAATTTCCATATCGCGATGAGGATGCGTCCCAAATCCCTTGCTGGGCTGAACACGATCTTCATTAATCACCCGTAGGGCACGAAACCCCATGTGGCTAGGGTCGTAGTAGTTGCCGAAGGAAAAAGAGTGATGGCTATCGAGCCAGCCAAAATTGGCATGACCTCTTTCATCTGCGGGGCGAAGTGTAATCATGATGAACCTCCTGGCTGACTATCAAAAAAAGTTAATCTCGTACGTCGATATATAGAGTTTAGAATAGATATACGCGAACTGAGAAGTATGCACTTTTTGGTAAGGTACTATCTAAAAAGATACTGTCAACAAACATCCTTTACAGCGCTTTGCGCTTGGTTAAGTGTGGGTTATTTTTTAGAAGCCGCGCGGAGTGCGGTTTCTAAAAAATAACTGTGGTTTATGCGATTGAAAATTGTTGTAGGAAGACATTATGAAACTCACTGAAAGCCAGATGCCGCCAAAAGCTGAAGCTGAGCGTCTTTCTTGTCCCGTAGAAACAACGCTAGATGTCATCGGTGGACGTTGGAAAGTGCTGATTTTGCGCGAATTGATGCAGGGCGTGCAGCGGTTTAATCAGCTGCATCGATCGCTCAAAGGGATTACCCAAAAGATGCTGACGCAGCAACTCAGAGAGCTGGAAGAAGATGGACTTATCCATCGAGAGGTTTATTCGCAGGTACCACCCAAAGTGGAATATTCGTTGACTGAGGTTGGCGAAACTCTCCAGCCTGTTCTCCAAGCCATGCATCACTGGGGAGAAACCTATTCACAAGACCGAGCTGCAACCCAGCTTGACTAGGGCAGCACTGTAACCTTGCAAAGCCAGTAAAGCTGTTCCGTATGCCGCTTCAGCCTGAGTTGAGGCTGTGACCGGAACTTGCAGATGGCGCGATCGCATCTCTCTCCACACTTCGTTCTGTGCGCCGCCTCCTGCCGTGTAGACCTGGGCAAGGGGCGTAGCGCCCAAGGCTTGCAGCAGCTCATAACCTTCCGCCTCAATGCGCGCCATTCCGGCAAGCAAACCCTGCAAAAACTCAGCCGGATTGGCAGGACGAGGTTCGAGTCTGGGCAGCAGGTGAGGATCGTTGATGGGAAATCGCTCTCCGGGCTGGAGCAGCGGGTAATAGTCTAGTTGGCTCTCTTGAGCCGGATCAATTTGCAGACTCAAGCTGGCTAAATCAGCATCGCTAAAGAACTGCCGCAGCACGGCTCCTCCCGTATTGGAGGCACCTCCCACCAGCCACAGATCCCCCAAGCGATGGCTATAGATGCCATATCGCGCATCGTCTACGCGGGTTTTGCTGAGCAGCTTTAGCACCAGAGTCGAGCCGAGAGAGGTAACGGCTGTGCCGGGTGACTGCGCCCCGCTTGCCAAGAAAGCAGCAATGCTGTCCGTTGTGCCTGCACAGATCAGGCAGCTCGGCGGCAGCGCTAGCTGTGTCGCAATTTGGGGCAGAATGGGGGCGATCGCCTCTCCAGGCACCCGCACCTCTGGCAATCTAAAGGGCAAATTCTGAGTAGCCAACCAATCTGGATAGCAGAGCGCCTCTACGTCGTAGCCCAGCTTCAGCGCATTGTGATAGTCGCTAACGCCCAGTTTGCCATGCAGCCAAAAAGCCAGCCAGTCTGCCTGGTGCAAAAAATATGCTGGCATTGTGCTAGCTGGAACTGGGCTGGCTGGAACTGGGCTAGGAACTTGCTCTTGCCACCAAAACAGTTTGGCAAGGCTAGAGGTGGCGCTAATCACCGTGTGCTGGGCAGGGGCGATCGCCCTGACCTGACTCAAAACTGCTGCCCCCCGCGCGTCATTGTAGAGAATTGGCGCATCCAAGGGGTGTCCCTGAGCATCGCAAATAAGCACGGTCGAAGAGGTGCCGTTGATGGCGATCGCGCTAGCCTCTTGCCGCAGGGCGATCGGGATTTGCTGAATCAGCTCAAAGAGGGTTTGCTTCCACATTGCCGCCCAGGCTGAAGCAGGGGATTGATCGAACTTGAGGCTGGCGGTTGCCTGAATTTGGCGATCGGCGGTAATGGCGATCGCGCGCGCCCCAGAAGTGCCAAAGTCGATTCCCAGAAAAATTCCTGTGGCAGTCATGGAAGGATCTCCTCAATCTTTTCTCGAAGTCGCTCCACAATCTGTAAATTTCCAGTCTGATTCAGATGAATGGAGTCGCGGTAAAGCGTCTGGGGATCTTCAAAAGCTTGAAACAGCGGTAAAAAGTCGATAAACGGCATCTGCTGCTGTTCCACAAAACGGGTGAATCGCTGTCTGGCTTTTTGTTCATAAGCACGAGAGCCACCCACTTCGCGCAAAAGCGGCGTGATCGCCAACAAAAGCTGGGCGTTGTGCTGCACGGCAATGGCTCTGACCTGCTCGATCGCTGCCAAGTTTTCCCCGACGCGATCGCCCTCCTGTTTCCACAGCTCATCTAGCTCTGGAATGTCGGCGGTTGGAATCAAGTAGCGGCTGACGGCTTCGGCAATGGCAAACGGCGGTCGGCGATCGGGATAGTTGCGATCGTGCCCGACCACCAGCGAGTAAGGCGCTATGCCAAACAAATCGTCCGTGTTGATGAGCTGCACAATCACCTGAGCCTCAAAGGTGCCAAAGCGTTGCAGGTATGCCAGCTCGTTGCGTGGCGACCAGGAGTTTGCGGAGGCATTTAACACTTCGACTCGTTCAAACTCTTTGATGTCATGCTCCTTGATGTCATGCTCAAGCTGCTGCTGCAAAAGCGCTGAGATCGTTTGGCGTTGGTCTGTCCACCAGCCGCCATTGGCGATCGAGTCTCCAATCAGCAAAATTCGCAGGGTGTTTTCGGGTCGAGTTAGCGAAATCTCTGGACTTCGCATGGAGTATTGATTGATAGCAATCGGGTTGCCAAAACGGCAGGTAGTTTGGTTTGGACTCAGCAAATAGCCAATCTGCGGATCGGTAATATAGGTTAGCGGTTTGCCAAACCCCAGCGATCGCAACCCCAACTCTAGCAGCGCGATCGCCCCCGCAACTGCCGCCAGTATCACTATTCCTGTGATCCAAGTCTCACTCGTCGGAGCTACCATGGCTAAAAACTCGCTGAAAAGATCCCTAAAAGTTCGCCAGTGTACCAAGGATATTCGTCAAGCCTGGATAAGATTGAGGCGGCAGATCAGCTTTTATCTCAGATCTCTCTTAAACCGGATCTGTCTTAAGCTTCAAAACTCAATCATAGGAGAACATGCGTCATGCCAGATTTCAATCGAGGAATCATGAAATTTAAGGGTGCCGATAGCCCGATCGCCGTTATTCTTTCTGGAGTTGTCGTGATTGGAGCGATCGCCTTCCTAATCAAATGGGCGCTACAAGTCGCCTATACGTTTTAGCTTTTGGGGGCGCACTGCGCCCTTAAAAAAGACTTTTAGCAGTGGTATAACCGATAGTCGTAGCCATGCATGAGGGGACGATCGCCCGTATCTAGTCGGCAGGTCGGGACAACAGGCTGGACGGTAGGCAGAAAGTTGACTGTCCACAAATCAAACGGGCGAGGCGATCGCGCCACCACATCTTGCAGCATCTCAACGGCAGAATTAGAGTCAGGCTGCAAGTGCGCCAGCAAAAACTGCGGCGGCTCAGATCCAGACAGCGGCGACTGGCGGCGGTATTCCACCGCCAGACCCATTAGCTCACGGGTTTGTTCATGGGTTTGGTGGGCGGTAGCAATTAGGACAGGCACGGCCGAAGCAGCGCGAATAATGGGAATGAGCTGATCGGCGCGATCGGATTTCTGATAGCCGTAGTTGGTCACAACGGTGAGGCTCCCCAGCAGTCCCAGAAAAAGCAGCGCTTTGAGCTGTGGAGTCCGGGCAAAGGCTCCAGCAATCAGGGCAAGCAACCCCGGAAAATAGATGAACTGATAGCGGGCAGCGATCGTCAGATCAGCCTGAAATCCATAGGTGACGCAAAGCATCAGCGCGATCGCCGCCAGCCATACCGTGAGCAGCGCCGAGCGAGAGCGATCGGGCATCAGCTTTAGCCCTCGCAGCAGCGTAGGCCATAGCCCCAGCATCGCAGCCACTACAGCGACCGCAGAGGCGATCGCCACCCCCACAGGCACGCCCTCTACAGGCAGCATCGCCACCATGCTCAGCATCCAGGCAGCCAAACGACCGAGCGGGGCAATGCCGTTACTCAAGAAATCTTTGTCATAGATCCACTGCGTCAGCTCATTCTCAGGCACACTACGCCAGACCGGAAGCCAGATTAGGATACTGAGAACAGTGGCGATCGCCACACCATACAGCCGCTTGTTCCAATATCCCCACAGCGCAATTAGCGCAACTGCCTCAGCCATCAGCACTAGCACAAAAAAGTAGTGGGTTGCAACGCCCAAGCCGTTAATGCCGACCCACGCCAGACAAAGCCACAGCGGCAGGCTGACAGGCGATCGCACTGCCACCATAAGACAGCTGAGAGAAGCGATAATCAGCAGCACTGCCAGCGTATAGTGTCGGGCTTCCTGCGCCAAATAAATGCCATAGGGCGAAACTGCCATGAGTGCCGCCGCACTCTGCCCTGCCCATCGCGATCGAAACCCTAGCCACCCCAGCCCAAACATTGCCGGAATCGCCATCACGCCCAGCAGTGCCGAGAGCGATCGCGCTGCCCAAGCTGAAGCCAGGTCGCCCGGAAAGAGCTTCAACCACAGGTGGGTCAAGATAAAGTAGACGGGCGGATGGGTGCTTTCCGTCAGCAGGCGATCAGCCACATCACTCAAACCATGGATGGGATTGGGTTGCAGCGGAGCCAGCAGAGTATCTAGCGCGATCGGCTGATCTAGCGGTATGGTGCGCAGACTGTTCCCCAAGCTAAAAACCATAGTTGCCAGCTCATCATTCCAGAGCGGCTTGGCATCCAGGTACGCGAACCGCAGCACAGTTCCAAGGCTAATCCATAGCAGCATCAGGGCAGGGTGAACCCAGCGATCGAGCTTCAACAATTCCAGCGCCTCATTAAGACAACCTTAATCCTCCCGATTTTAGGGCTTGAATTTGAGTCGGGATTGTCACCTAGGGATAGTCTTCCATTAAAAAGTTTGCCCTTTCAGAAATTACTGTGGGAAGGGTGTGAGAAGGACGACATCAACCCATCAATATCTAATTCAGCAACCCCTTGGTCACGAAGGTTTGTAGTGTCAGGGCTGTCAAAAGTAACCACAGATCTACCTGCCTGAATGAGACGTTGGGCAAAGACCAGCGTTTTGCTGTTAGGGGCAGCGTAGACGATCAAAATCCTGTAGGCGATCGCGCCAATCACCTCATTCCGTTTTGTCGCTAGGTCAGCCGTAGCGCGAGAATAGCTGGCATTGAAGGGCGAGATGAGGAGCAAGCGATCGCTTTCAACGGCTCGTTTTTGCTCCGGCAAGAGGCGCATTTTGTGGAGGCTACGGGCAGGGCAGTGGATAATGGGCTGAGTGCCTTGCAGCAGGATTTTGAGACAATCTTGCTCGATCGGACTATGGAACCCGCTAATGGAAAGAATTCCGCGATCGCGCAGGGATTGGGCAAGCTCGTAGGTTTTGAGGATGAGATTGCCAGGGCATTCGACAGAGCAAAAAAGGGCAATCGCAGGCTGCGAGAGTAATTCAAGGTTGCCGATCGCATGTAGGGCAGGCGGGCTTTTGAAGACAGCGCAGGTCTTCAGTGCCGTCGGATAGGCAGGGTCATCCGAGGCAATCGTTTGCAAGTTTAAACAGGGAGCTGACATGAAGAGTAGTCAATGTTTTTGGTTTATGCTTTCTAGAACACTGTAAACCGCAATGTAAACCGCGCTGTGAGACAAAATGGCGATCGCAGATTATTCCCCTCCTGTCAGCCAACTGCTAACCTACGAGGAAATCGATCACAATCCCGATAACTGGTCGGGCTACCTGAACTTAGGAATTACCTCAGAACATATTCCTGAGCTGATTCAGATGATGGGCGATCGGTCTCTCTACTTAGATGAGACAGACGAGCAGCTCTACTGGGCTGCTCCGATCAACGCTTGGCGAACCCTAGGACAGCTCAAGGCAGAAGCGGCGATCGAGCCATTGATCGACGTAGTTCGCCAGTGGGGAGACAATCTAGATTGGGACGAATGGATCGTAGAAGAGATTCCCCTGATCTTTGGTCAGATTGGAGCCGCCGCCCTACCCGCCTTAGCCAATTACCTGTCAGATTCCACCCAGCCCCAAGACTGCCTAGAAACCGCTATTAGCTGCATTGCCCAAGTTGGCATACAGCATCCAGAGCAACGAGAACAATACGTCGCGATTCTCACTCATGAACTGGAAGCCTATCGCGATCGCGATCCAGAATTCAATGGCTTTTTGGTGACAGCACTAGCTATCGATCTCAAAGCTGTCGAAGCGGCTCCCGTGATAGAGCAAGCGTTCAATGCCGACAAAGTTGACGAGGCTTTCATGGGCGACTGGGGCGAGGTGCAAGTGCGTCTTGGCTTGAAAACACGGGAGGAAGTACCTCGCAAGCAGTTTTTACCGAGCTGGGGTGCAGATTCAAGATCGGTGACACGAGAGTTTGACCCCAAACCCAGCGGCTTTGCTCCCCGTCAAGCGGCCCAGAAAAAAGCGAAACGTAAACAGCAAAAACAAGCGCGAAGAAAGAATCGATCGAAGAAGAAATAGGGCACTGCTCAATGGGGGATGATTTTTTGTGGGAGAGGGTCATAAAGCGCCCCTCTCCCACAAAAAATCATCCCAAAGATTAGTAACCGCCAAGGTGGCTAGGATATGGATGGATATGGATTGAACAAGATGTAATTCTTGGGTTAGGAGCTTAGCAATGCTAAGCCCCCACAGCAGATGGGGTATACAGGTTATTTAATCCACGATCCTAAGCAAACTGGCGACAGCCATGGAAGTGATAAGTTGGGCAGGCTAGCAGAAGACACAAGCCGCTGAGCTTCAAGAACCCTTTAAAATAGGCGTACTGCTAAATGCGACATCTGGGGAACCGTTATGTCAGAGCCAGCTTTAGAGAAAAAGCCTGAAGAAAATTCTGAAACTGAGTGGCATAACGTTCCGACTCAGGATGACTTGCTCTGCGATGACGGCATTCCGATGGAGACACACCGCCACAAGTTACAGATGGATCTGTTGACGATTCCCTTGCACAACTGGTTAGTTGCTAACCAGCGGCAGAGCTTTGTCGGTGGCAACATGTTTGTCTACTTCAGTCCGCTTCAAGTCCGCAATCAAGATTACCGAGGACCTGATGTATTTGTAGCGCTAGATGTTTCGAGGGACGATCGCAAAAGTTGGGTAGTTTGGGAAGAGGGCAAAGCCCCTGATGTGGTGATTGAACTGCTCTCGACCAGCACAGCTCAGCAAGACAAAACGGTTAAGAAGCAGATCTATCAGCAGCAGTTACGCATTCCAGAATACTTTTGGTATGACCCCTTTAATCCTGAAGACTTTGCTGGCTTTAGTCTAGAGCGCGGGATCTACCAGCCCATCCCATTTGATTCACAGCGACGTTTAGTCAGTCAGCAGCTAGGACTCAATCTAGTCTGCTGGCAGGGACAATATATGGCGGCAGACGCAACCTGGTTAAGGTGGGCAACTCTGGCAGGTGAGCTGTTGCCTACAGGTCAGGAGCAGGTCGCGGAAGAGCGCCAACGCACTGAGGAGCAGCGCCAGTATGCTGAAGAACAACGTCAGTATGCCGAAGAACAACGCCAACGTGCCGATCGCCTAGCCGCTCGTCTTCGCGAAATGGGCATAGATCCTGATGACTAGCTGCCTTAGAAAAGCGGGAATGCCGCAGGCTGTAGAGCTGTGGTAAGTGCTTTGCCGTCTATTTTGGTAAACTACCTGAAGACAAACAGAGGATTTCATTTTGACCCCAGCAGAGTTTGGTTTGCTGTTTCTATCTTTAATAGCAGGTGTAAGTGGACAGTTTGTTCTGAAAGCAGGGGCTTTAAAGCTGGGTAAGGTTAGCTCAAGCAATGTCATCAGTCACATTGTCAGTATGGTGACAACACCGGAAGTCGTGGCAGGATTGTTTCTCTACGGACTAGGAGCGATCGCCTATATTCTGTTACTCACCCGTGTCAATTTGAGCATTGCTAGCCCATCGATCGCTCTCAGCTATGTCTGTACAGCCCTGATTGGCTACTTTGTATTTAAGGAAGCAATCCCAATTGAACGAGCTGTGGGTCTGGGGCTGATCGTGTGTGGGGTCATTCTAGTCGTCTGGCAGAAGCCCTAATCTCATGCCTCTAATCTCATGCCTCTAATCAGTGCTAATCATTTCGTTCTCTGGATTAACTAATCGATAGAGCTTTTGCTTAATCTGCGCGTCAAATACTTCCCACTTCATGCGGGTATAGTCGGCACTTTCGTTAAAGCCCGACAAGAAGCCCATGGGAATCTCGAAGCCGCCCGCCATCGATCGCCCGCCGCCAAAGTAGCGCCCGTAGGCATCTTGCCCAAATGCCTCTTTGATAAACTCATCGGGATCAAGGGTAATCTTATTCGTTCGCAGTGAACCAATCACCACTTCTAACTCTTCGTCTTCGTCATGCACAATGCCATAAACAACGGCGGTATGGACGTTCTCCTCGGTCACCAAAAAATCCGCCGCCTGAGGAATGGCATCTCGATCGTCGTAGCGCAAATAGCCCACACCCGCGATCGAAAAGTTGTTTTGCAGAACCCGGTTACGGAGCGATCGCTCAATCACATTCATCACGCGCTTGGAGCGGGAAGCTTGCAGAATCGAGTTGAGCAACTGCGCGTCATAGAAGCGGCTGAGATATCCGGCAGCAATGAAGTCTTCTTCTTGGGCTTGCATCAGCCGATTGGTATCCGATCGGATGCCGTGGATCAGAGCCGTAGCGCATTTGACATGTTCACCATTGCTGCTGTCTAGCTTCAGCAGTCCGGATTGCAAATACTGCGAGAAGATTGTGGCAGTTGCCCGTGCCTGGGGACGCAAATCAATGAACTCGGCTTTGAGGTTGCCCTGTGCCATATGGTGGTCGATCACGGCGACGATCGGCAGATTGCTCTGCTGCACCTGAGACAAAAGCTGAGTGGTCGTGCCCTGTCCATCCACCAGAATGCAGCCTTGATAGATGCTGAAGTCTTTCTCTTTGGCAGCCTGCAAAGTGCAGCGCTGAGCAGGTAAACCCGTTAGCTTCACCAGGGCAATGTTTTCCTGATGGCTCAAAGTCCCGGCATAGTAAATATCGCAGGAGATATCGTACTGCTGAGCAATCAGCTTGTATGCCCAAGCACAAGACAGCGCATCGGGATCAGGAAAATCTTGCAGCAGAATCACTTGGCGATCGCCCTGATGTTTAATCAAGATCTGCCGCAAAGCTTCTGTCTTTTGATCGGTCAGCCGTCCGTTTTGGATAGCAGCCTGAGTTTCCAGGTTAGCAATCGGCGCTTCTTCACCCGACTGGGCGATCGATTCTACCTGTGATGAAGCGTGAATTAAACTCTCTACAGTAGCTTTTGCTCCACCGCCCGACTCTCCACTCCCTAATTTTGTGTCTGTTCCCGACTTTGCGCTAGATCTTGGGTGAGATCTCGATTTTGTATCGGACTCGGCAGCGGGAAATTCTGATACTAATAATGAGCCATGCCCAACTTGAAGCGATTCTGATTCCATATCTCTCAATTTTAGAACAGCGGGTTAATCTAATCCCAGCCTTGTGAAAACTGCGGCTGGCTAATTAATCCCAAAAAACACGGACTCTCTTGATCTTCGCAAAAAATTTGTTACCTACGCCCCCTCAGAGGAGGGATTCTGGTAGAAATTGCCGCCCTGCAACCTGTGAACCTGTGAACCTGTCAACCTGTCAACCTAAGCACCGACTTCAGCAAAAGCCCTACGCATCAGAATGTGGTTGGGATCTAGATCCCAATCACGTATTTTTGCCACTCCTGATGAACACCGCTCTTGATATGCTTCTTGACCTCAAAGTAAAGTCCACTATGGGGTCTGTGAGGAATCATCCGTAAAGGCATGGTCGCTTCTTTGGGCGTTCGGCTGCCTTTTTTGACGTTGCAGCGGACGCAAGCTGTCACCATGTTCTCCCAAGTATCTTCTCCACCCCGCGATCGCGGGATCACATGGTCTAAGGTCAGGTCGTCTCCCGCATAGCCGCAGTATTGACAAGAGTGGCTGTCTCGGTGGAGGATGTTTCGACGGGTGAGCGGAATTTCCTTGTAGGGCACCCGAACATAGTGACGCAGCCGGATTACTGTAGGCAGCGGCATCTCCGAGTAGATCACGCGACCGTTGTGTTCTACCTGCTCTGCTTTCCCTTTGATCAGCAAAACGACCGCTCGTCGCCAGCTTGTGATATTGAGCGGTTCATACGAGGCGTTGAGAACCAGAACCTTACCCATCGATCGTTTATAGAAGAAAGGTTTAACAGATAGTAACATAGTTGGCACTAGCTCTGGGAGGATCGGGGCTGCGCGATCGGATGGCGCGATTGGCGTTGCTAGCTTTAGGTATGCATTTTTTTGAGGTCACTCTCTTTCCAAAAAAATCATCCCCTGACTGAGCAATATAGCTGTCACCAGTTTGCTTAGGACATTTAGGATGGGGCGCTTCGCGCCCCATCCTAAATGTCCCCGTCCTAACCGCCTTGGCGGTTGCTATACCAATTCATTAATGACGTAGTGAGGAGTGGACTGAAGATGTTGAGTTGGGATGTCACCCCTAGCGTGTCTTCAATGCAGCGAGAACGAGCCTGGATCGAGATTGATCTAGAGGCGCTAGCGCACAATGTGCGGCAGATCAAGCAAATGCTGTTGCCCCAAACCGCACTGATGACCGTTGTAAAAGCTGATGCCTATGGGCATGGAGCGGTAGCGATCGCCCGTACTGTCTTGCAGCAGGGGGCAAGCTGGCTGGGTGTTGCCACCATTCCTGAAGGCATTGAGCTACGGGAAGCAGGCATTAGCGCCCCGATTCTGCTGCTAGGTGCCACCAACACCGCCGAACAGGTGCGGGCGATCGCGCAGTGGCAGCTTCAGCCGACAATTTGTACTCCCAAACAGGCTTTGATCTTCTCGGAGTCGCTAGCCTCGGAGTCTCTAGTCTCGAAGTCTCTGGACGATACTGAAACGCTGTCCGTCCATCTCAAAATTGATACAGGCATGTCGCGCTTGGGCGTACCCTGGCAAGAAGCTGCCGAGTTTGTCCAATTAGTAGAGCGGTTGCCGTATCTGCACATTGCCAGTATTTACTCTCACTTGGCAACTGCCGATAGCGAAGATCTGACCATCCTACGGCTGCAACATCATCGGTTTGAGGCGGCGATCGCTCAACTCAAGGCGATCGGCATTTCGCCCCCGCGTCTGCATCTTGCCAACTCTGCCGCTGCTTTGGTTAATCCCAACCTGCACTACGACATAGTGCGCACTGGGCTTACCACCTACGGTTTGTATCCTGCGCCCCATTTGCGAGAGGCGATCGATCTAAGACCTGTCATGCAAGTGAAGGCGCGGGTAACGCAGGTGAAGCCGATTCAGGCAGGGACGGGCGTTAGCTATGGCTATCGGTATATTGCCGATCAAGATAGGTTAATGGCGGTGGTCGGCATTGGCTACGCCGACGGAGTTCCGCGAAATCTTTCTAACCAAATGATGGTTTTGGTGCGAGGTCAGCCTGTGCCCCAAATTGGCGCGATCACGATGGATCAGCTGATGCTAGACGTGAGCGCGATTCCCGACTTGCAGGAAGGTGAAGTGGTGACGCTGCTGGGGCAGGACGGCAAGCACCAAATTACGGCAGACGACTGGGCAGAAAAATTGAATACAATCTCCTGGGAAATCTTGTGCAGCTTCAAGCATCGGCTGCCGCGAGTAACGGTGGGGCGTTCGCTGCGCCCTATTTTTCAGAAAGATCAGAGAGAATAGTTTGGCTGGAGCCGCTCTCTGGCGGCAAAGCGGTTTGTTAAAGAATATTCACCAGGAGGTGGCAGGTTTGATGAGATTTGCTATTATAGGTAAGCCTTAATCACCTGGAGAGGTGGCTGAGTGGTCGAAAGCGGCAGATTGCTAATCTGTTGTAGGTTTTAGGACCTACCGAGGGTTCGAATCCCTCCCTCTCCGTTCATGCGCTAGCTATTGTTCGCGAATAGCCTCATACAGCCCCGCCTCTGTGCAAACGGCATCCAGCGGCAGATCCCAAGGATCGATCGCCAGTTCAGGCACTCTGGCAAACTCAAATACAATGCCAATCGTTGGTTTGGCTGACCAAGCGGGTGAGCTAAGTAGCCGATCGTAGAAGCCGCCCCCGTAGCCCAGACGATAGCCTCGGCGATCGCAAGCCACAGCCGGAACCAAGATCAGATCTACTCCTTCGGGATCTACCGTAGGACAATCGCTGTCGGGTTCTGGAATGCCGTAAGCTCCTGCCACCAAAGGGCGGTCAGGCGACCAGATATGCCAAGACAGAGACTTGCCCATGCAGCGCGGCAAACCCCACTTCTTTTGCAGATCTTTTTTTTGCAAATCCTGTCTAGGAAGATGCAGAAGTGGGCTGAGGTCTGGCTCTTGACGAATGCTGACATAGGATAGAACAGTACGCGCCTGCAGAAATCGATCGCACGATTGCAGATGGACACAGAGGCGATCGCTCTGCTCACGCCAGGATTTCTGCGCTAGAGACAGGCGAGTTTGCAGGAGCGATCGGCGCAGAGTCGCTTTTTGAACTTGATTTTGAGACTGAGCTTCGGAGTTCACAGGATGTATTGGAAGGCGCTGAATCCAGTTTGGCAAATCAAGTCTAAGATGGTGATGTTCTACGCATGTTGTTGATTTTCTTGAAAGGGGCGCTCCGCGCCCCTTTCAAGAAAATCAACAACACATTTGAAACACTACCGTCTAGATCGATCGTGTCGCTAGCAAAGGATGAAATCAATGGCGCTGCAACCGGGCGATTCTGCCCCCGATTTTAGTCTGCCAGACGGTGAGGGAAATCTCGTCAAGCTTGCAGATTTTCGGGGCAAACGGGTCATCCTTTATTTTTATCCGCGAGACAACACGCCGGGATGCACCAAAGAAGCCTGTGGCTTTCGCGATGCCTATCCTAGCTACCAGGCGCATGACTGCGTGGTGCTGGGCATCAGCACCGACGATGCCAAATCTCACAGTAAGTTTTCTACCAAATTTAATCTGCCTTTTCCCTTGCTTTCAGACGAGGGGGGAAAAGTTTCCACCGCCTACGAAAGCTATGGCTTGAAAAAGTTTATGGGTAAAGAGTACATGGGCATTAGCCGCAATACTTTTGTGATCGATCCATCCGGCAAGATTGAGAAGATCTATCTCAAAGTTAAGCCAGAGCACCATGCTACAGCAATCTTGGCAGACTTAAGTTCTTCATAGCCTGATATAGCATTACGTAAATCCATTACGTAATGGATTTAGGACGAGTTATTTTCTGAGAGCTGCGCGGTGCACAGCTCTCAAAAATAACTCATTGGATCTAAGCGCGTAGCGTTATACATAGGGGAGAGGGGCGATCGCTCATCATGATTTGCTAAGGTCAGGGAAGAAAAGAGCTGAATATTCGCTAACTACAAATTTTTCTATGCTTCAAGTCAAACGCTATGTACAGGCAGCTCTGGGTCTGATCATTCGCCATCCGATCGCTGGCACCAGCATTATCCCCATTTTGCCAGATGGACGGATTGTGCTTATTCAGCGGCGGGATAATGGCAAATGGAGCCTGCCAGGAGGCATGGTGGACTGGGGCGAAGACATTCCGACCTCTGTGCAGCGAGAGCTGGCGGAAGAAACAGGGCTAGATCTGATCAAGATCAATCGACTGGTTGGAGTCTATTCTGACCCCGCACGCGATCCGCGCTTTCACTCGATCTGTGTGGTTGTGGAAGCCGATGTGGATGGCAAGCTTCAGGCGCAAGACACCCTGGAAGTGATGGATGTGCAGGCGTTTCTGCCGACCGACATTCCACAGGGCAATCTGTCTCACGACAACGATCGCCAGCTCAAAAACTACTTTGAGGGGCTAACCACGATCGCTTGAGTCACGATCGCTTGAGTCATGATCGCTTGAGTCTAGTCATCCTCTAGGTTCAGCAGGCTTTGATCAATCTGCTGAAGTCGCACCTCAGCAGCGCTGTCGGACACGATTCGCTTGCGTACGGCATCCGTCAACGCACCCTTCTCGGCTAGGAGCAGCCGACGACGCACGCCATCTAGCCGCGAACCATCCTCTTTGCCCATCGTCACATCGACTGTCCACTGGTTATAGAGATCGCGGAGCGCCTTCTCGGCTCTGGCAATTTGCACCTGGTAGAGCGATCGCATCTCTTCGTAAACCGCCTTGGGCAGTATGCCTGTTTTCAGCATGGTGTCTAGCTCATCCTGGGCGGCTTTGGCGGTGATCAACTGCGCCCTCAGCTCATCCGTATGCTGCTTTACAGGCGATACCGCAGTCAAGTTCAGCCGTTGCACAATCCAAGGCAAGCTCAGCCCTTGCAGCACTAGAGATACTAAAACGCTGCCGAAGACGATCGCAATCAGATAGCCACGCTCCAGCAGACTGGCAGGTAAAGTCAGCGCCAGCGCCATAGAGAGCGAGCCTTTGATGTTGCCTAAAAATAGGACATGCTGCCAGCGCATCGTAATGGGGCGATCGAACTTGCTGACTAGCGCCATCAGCGGGTAGACGCTCAACACGCGCCCAGCCTGGTATGCCAAAATCGCTACCAGCACGGCAGGGAAGGTTTGCCACAGGGTTGGCAAATCCACCTCTACACCGATCAGCAGAAAGATAAATGTATTGACCCCAAATCCGGCGTAGTCCCAAAAGCTGTAGAGCGTTACTCGGTTGGAGGCAGACACCCGATGGGATAGCCCCACATTGCCCACCCAGAGTCCAGCCACCACAACGGCGACGACTCCAGAAACTCCGATAAAGTGCCCCACCTGGTAAACACCCAGCGCCACGGCAACTGTCAGCAAAATGCCGCTGAGGTTGTCGTCCGATCGCACCATCAACCCAGCACTGAGATAGCCGATTGCCAAGCCTACCAAGCTGCCCCCCACAATCACAATCACAAACTGCTGTAGCCCGTCAATTGGCGAGATAGAACCTGTCTTGTGAACTTGCAAGACAAGGTTGAACAAAACCAGCGCCACACCGTCATTGAGCAAGCTTTCACCTTCCACGATCGTGGTGAGGCGAGGAGGCACAGATACTTCTTTGAATACGGCAATCACGGAGACGGTATCTGTGATCGCCAAAATGGTGCCCAGCAGCAGCGCTGAGATCCAGTCTAGATTCAAGGCAAATCTTAGCCCTGCTGCCGTCACCCCTGTGGCAACAATTACCCCTGGAATAGCGAGCATGGCGATCGGCTTGAGGGTGCTGCGCAAACGGCTGATATCTGTGTTGATGGCGGCTTCAAACAAAAGAATCGGCAAAAACAAATTCAAAATCAGCGAGGATTCCAGACCAATCCGATGACCGGGCAAAAGCTCCGAAATCGCCAGTCCGGCAAGCACCAGCCCCGTCACGTAAGGAATCCGAAATCGGCGCGAGAGCAATGCTACTGTAGTGGCTACTAGCAGCAAGACAATCAAATCGGGGACAAAGCTGGCAATGTCTTTCTCAGTCGCAGCAGCACTTGGCAGTGCGGTGGAGACAGCGAATAAAGGGGTAAGCACAGGAAAGGCGAAGCAGCTGGCGGTAGGAACAGTCATCATATTTCAACGGTCAATGCACGCGATCGGACTCATCAGGCTGTTGATGAAACTTCGTAAACTCTATTAAAGTTTGAGCAAAGTTGAATCAAAATCTGGCGCACTATCTGGGAGTTTAGGGGGTACAACTGCTATAACTCAGGAGAAATACGGCTCCAGACTGGGGCGCAAGTTCAGCAGCGATTATTAGCAGGTGAGGATGGCGATCGTGTCACAGGCAAGCGATTCACAGGCAAGCGATTCAGTGTCACAGGCAGGCGGTTCACAAAAACCAACGATTTTGGTCACGGGTGGA
Organism: Drouetiella hepatica Uher 2000/2452; assembly: GCA_019359505.1. Classification (GTDB taxonomy): domain Bacteria; phylum Cyanobacteriota; class Cyanobacteriia; order Elainellales; family Elainellaceae; genus Drouetiella; species Drouetiella hepatica. The sequence continues at coordinate 107,720 of JAHHHD010000009.1, forward strand.
GCTGGGTACATTGGCTCCCATGCCGTCCTTGCTTTACAGCGGGCAGGGCTTGGAGTCGTGGTGCTGGATAATTTGTCCTATGGGCATCGGGAGCTATTAGACGAGGAACTAAAGGTTGAGCTAATTGTAGGCGATACAAACGATCGCCCCTTGCTCGATCGCCTGTTTGCCACCCACAACATTGCGGCTGTCATGCACTTTGCCGCTTTTATCAACGTGGGCGAGTCGGTGAGCGATCCCGGCAAATACTACCGCAACAATGTCTTGGGAACACTGACGCTGTTAGAAGCCATGACGGCAGCCAACGTCAAAAAGCTAGTTTTCTCCTCGACCTGCGCCACCTACGGCATTCCTCAAGCGGTTCCCATTGCCGAAGATCATCCTCAATCTCCCATCAATCCCTACGGCACCAGCAAGCTGATGGTCGAGCAAATTCTGGCGGATTTTGATGTGGCTTACGGGCTGAAATCAGTTTGCTTCCGCTACTTCAATGCTTCTGGAGCTGATCCGCTAGGTCGCCTAGGCGAAGATCATAGCCCAGAAACTCACTTGATTCCGCTCGTCTTGCTGACGGCTCTCGGCAAGCGAGACTCCATCTCGGTATTTGGCACCGACTACCCCACGCCAGACGGCACCTGCATTCGAGATTACATTCACGTTAGCGATCTGGCAAATGCCCATGTTCTGGGCGTAAAATACCTGCTGGAAAACGGCAAGAGCGATGCGTTTAACTTGGGCAACGGCAATGGCTTCTCCGTCAGAGAAGTGATTGATGCAGCTCAGCAGGTCACAGGACGCGAAATCAAGGTGGTGGAATGCGATCGCCGTCCTGGAGATCCGCCTGCTTTAGTGGGGAGCAGCGCCAAGGCTCAAGAAACTTTGGGCTGGCACTCGCAATATGCGGATCTGAACAGCATCTTGACCCATGCCTGGAACTGGCATCAAAAGCGGCACGGCTAAAGTTCTGGGTCTCTAGAGCTTTGGATCTTACAGCAACTTTCAACTGCATAAACCGCAGTTATTTTCTAGAAACCGCACTCCGCGAGGTTTCTAGAAAATAACCCACACTTAACCAGGCGCCAAGCGCTGTAAGAAAGCACCGAGCCTTAAGAAAACATATTCAAATATCTCCTCGTGGTTGGGATCAGATGTATCCTGCAACGGGGAGCTTTTCTTTTGACAACTAACCTCTCAGCTCCTATATTTTTCACAATCTCTTGCAGATTCACGGTTAAGCCCTTTTTTGCATCTACCTTCACGACATGATCATTCCAGCTTCTGCTCCAACTGCCCCAGGCCAAGGCTCCGCTCTGGTCATTATTGACCCGACGATCGATCATTACCCGCATCTTCTAGAGGGACTGCAAGCAGAAACCGAAGTCCTTTTGCTTGATCCTGCTCAAAATGCTATCAGCCAGATTACCCAAGTTTTGAGCGATCGCCCCCCTCTTACCAGTCTGCATCTGATCTCTCACGGGCGATCGGGCGAACTGCAACTCGGTTCAACTCGGCTGAATCTGGCGACAGTAGGGCAGTATGCTCTGCAAATGCAGCAGTGGGCAAAATCGCTGATGGGCGCAGAAGTGCTGCTCTATGGCTGCGAAGTCGCTGCGGATGAGCTTGGAAAATCTCTGGTGAGACAGATCAGCCAGCTTGTGGGCACCCATGTCGCAGCCGCCACCACGCTCGTCGGCAGCGCCAAACTGGGCGGTAGCTGGAATTTGGGATTTTCTACCGAGCCTGGAACTGGGCGACGGCGATCGCCCCTTGCCTTCAATCCACAGACCTTAGAAACCTATCCTGCCGTCTTAGCATTATTAGTCAACGAGAGCTTTACGGGGGCAGATGTCACCGCTAAGCCCTGGATTTTTGGCACCGGGGCAGGAACAACCTCTGCCAACCCTTTCCTAACGGCTCGTACAGGTGCCGCCCCCTCGGCTGATGGTATCCCTGGTGCAGCAGTGGCGATCGATACTCCCAACAACGGCACATTGCGGCTAACGGATACCACAGCCGACCAAGCGGCTTTTGTCATCTACAATGCGCCGATCTCTGCCAACGGCGGGGTTTCCATCACCTTTGATTTCTTCGCCTACAACGGCACTGCTTTTAACGGCAGCAATGGCGACGGCATCAGCTTCTTTTTGATTGACGGTACCGCGGCTCCCACGACTGCGGGAGCTTTTGGCGGCTCTTTAGGCTATGCCCAGAAGCAGGTTCAAGGCATCAGTGGCATCACGGGTGGCTATCTAGGCGTAGGTTTTGATGAGTTTGGCAACTTCTCAACCTCCATTGAGCCGGATGGAACACAGCGCCCTACCCCTGCCGGAGTCAATACTCCTGTACGCGACTCTGTATCGGTTCGAGGCAGTCAAGCCTCTGGCTATGCTTTCCTCACAGGGACGGGAACTCTTGCTGCCGGGATTGATGTCCCCAGTGCAACCACACGAGATCCGGCTGTACGCCGAGCCAAAATTGATTTGACTCCAACAGGTGTGCTGGGCGTCCAAGTAGACCTGAACGGCAACGGCAGCTTTGCTGACGCAGGAGAGCAAGCCATCACCAATTTCAACGTGGCGGCAGTGAATGGCGCTTTGCCCTCGACCTTTAAGTTTGGCTTTGCCTCCTCGACGGGCGGGGCAACCAACATTCATGAAGTCCGCAATCTGGTGATCAATACCTTCACCGATCCGCCTGTGGTTGCTGATGCCACAGTGGCGATCGGCACGACCACCACCAATCTCACCGGACTATCGGCAACTGACCCAGATGGGACGATCGCCACCTACACCCTTTCCACCCTGCCACCCACCACTCAAGGCACTCTGTTCCTAGGGAATCCCAGTAGCAGTGGTACGGCAGTCACCGCCGGACAGGTTCTCACACCCGCTCAGATCACTCAGCTTTTTTTCCAGCCCGCGTCCGGCTTTTCGGGAGCAACCTTTACCTACACCGCTACCGACAACCAGGGGGCAACCGACAGCACTCCAGCAACCGTTACCCTCAGCCGTACGGGCACCAATCGCCCGCCAACTTTGCCGACTCCAACAGTGCCCGACATAGATCCGGGTGAAACCACGAATCTTACCGGGCTAGCTGGGAGCGATCCAGATGGTTCAATCACGTCCTACACCATTGCCAGTCTGCCTCCTGCGGCTCAAGGCAGGCTGTTTCTAGGCAATCCCAACCAGGGCGGTACTCGCATCACCGTTGGACAGGTGCTAACCCCCACTCAAATTGAGCAGCTCTTTTTCCAGGCGGGTGCTGGTTTTTCGGGTACAAGATTTACCTATGGGGCGATCGACAATGGCGGCACTCGTACCAATTCCACGATTACCCTCAACGCCTCCGCTGCGGCAGCGATTTGCAGACCGGGACGAACGCTTAAGGGAAATAGTGGCGGAAACAGCATCAATGGCACCGCCAACGCTGACACACTGATTGGCTTTGCCGGAAACGATGTCTTGAACGGCAGAAATTGCAACGATCGCATCAGCGGCGGACGCGGCAACGATCGTCTATCGGGTGAGGGCGGCTCAGATACGCTACAGGGCGGCACTGGTGGCGATCGCGCCAACGGCGGCATTGGAGCCGATCGGGTGAGCGGCGGTCTGGGGAGAGATTTTCTCAATGGCGCAGCCGGAAATGACCGGGTGACGGGCGATCGCGGTGATGATGTTCTGAGGGGCAACAATGGGCGAGACACATTGGACGGTGGGCTAGGCAACGATCGCCTATTTAGCGGCAACGGCAATGATCTCCTGAATGGCGGACAGGGCAACGATCTCCTGAATGGTGAGAGAGACAACGACAGACTCAGTGGCAACAGCGGGCGCGATCGGCTCAATGGCGGGCGCGGTCAAGACACTCTGATCGGCGGCATTAGCGGCGACATTCTTACGGGCAGCGGCGGCGCAGATGTGCTGCAAGGCGGGCGTGGACGCGATCGCCTGGTTGGTGGAACTCAAAATGACCGAATCAGCGGCGGGACACAGGGCGATTTCATTGTGGGCGGTGGCGGGGCTGACACCCTCACGGGCGGCACAGGACGCGATCGCTTTGTCTACAGAGCGACTCAAAGAGGGGGAGTAGACGTGATCACTGACTTTCAGCTGGGGCGACGCAGCAATACGGCAATCGACCAGATTGATCTGACTCGCATCTTGGGCAGACCAGGGTATGGGGGCGATCGCTTTAGGAGATATGTGAGGTTGGCATCAGGGAGCAGTGCGGCTAGCACGATCGTCCGAGTTGATTTTAATGGCAGTGCAGTGGGTGGTTTTCAAGCCCTAACTTCGCTAGAGGGAATTCGTTCTGCTAGCCTCAGCGCCAGAAATTTTCTGGTGTAGGTTCTAGTGTCTTTTCAATGAATCTTTGAAGGATCTGTCACCCTTCAAAGATTCATTAATTGTCTCTTGGCAGTATTCCGTTCAACTCTGGGGAATTGGGCTTTCATGTAATAATCTGGCATGTAATAGTTCGGGGTGCATTGCTACCGTCAACCGATCGCCATGCCAATCAAAGCCTGAATGAAGCGAGATCATCTTCATCGACTGTGGCAGCAGAATCTAAGCTGCCGTTCGTCTGTTCCGATCGCGCAATTTGTACAGACAAGACATCTGGATTGGTTTCACGGCTAATGTTGATTTGAGTCACCAGATCTTTCCAGGAAACCTGCTTGTTTTGTTCCAACACAGACAGCAGATCAATAAAGGCTTTAATGGTGTTGCGAGGCGTGCGAAAATAAGCTTCACCGATGCGTTGGGCACAGTGGGTCATAAACGCCTGAATGCCTTCATCGGGCAAGAGATACTGCGCCGGATCGCCATAGGCAAACACATGGCGAATTTTGCTCAGCAGCACAAACAGATCTTCGGGACTCAGGTTGCCTAGCCGCAGCACCGGATTGTTATAGTCCACAAGCCCGTTCACCGCAAAGCTGTTTTCTGCCAAACGAGACTGCAATGCCGCATAGCTGTAAAGTCCACGCCGGGTATCCATCAGAAAATCTGGCGTCCCTCCCATGATAAAGCCTAGCCCCACCGACGATCCCTGAAGGCAGTCATTGAGGATACGCAAGATCTGTTCATAGTTGCTTTTCCGAGCTTGCGTGTTAGCAAGTTTATAGAGATTCACCAATTCATCCAAGCAAACGAGAAAACCAGAGTATCCAGCAAGTTTCACAAGCTGAGTGATGAGCTTAAGCTGGTCATATACGTTCGCATCATCAACGATCGTTCTTACTCCTAGCGCTTGTCGTGCATCGGTCTTAGTGGTAAACTCTCCCCGCAACCAGCGAATCGCATTCGCCTTCAGCGTCTCATCTCCGGTATCATGACCCTTCCAATATGCGGCAATCACCTCAGCAAAATCATATCCGCCCATCATCTCCGACAGGTGCGCTAGACGCTCTCGAATGACGATTTCTGGATCAATCTCTCGATCGCGTCCTTCACTCACCGCTGAAGTCACAAATCGCTCGACAATGCTGGGCAAGGCTCCGCCTTCTGGCTTAGTGCGCGTTGCCAAATTTTGCATTAACTCGGCATAGAGCGATCGCGCCTGTCCTGCGGTGGCATGCAAACGGCGATCGGGGGTCAGGTCGGCATGGGCGGTCACAAGCTTTTTCTCTAGGGCAATCGATCGCACCAGCGACAAAAAGAAAGTCTTACCCGATCCATATTCCCCAATCACAAAGCGAATCGCCGACCCGCCTTCTGCCATGCGATCGAGATCGCGGATCATTGCCTTAGTTTCTTCGACTCGCCCCACCTGAATCAGCTGCTGTCCCCGACGAGGCACCACGCCAGCTTGTAGCGACTGAATTACCGTGTCTCTATCTTTTGCTTTCAGACCGTTCGTCATGACAGCATCTCCCGTAGCACATCTGTATTGACCTCTATTGAATCATGCCCTTCGGTTACAGGCTCGTCACTGCGATCGAATGCCGCCTCGTTAATCACCTCCAATGCGCCATCCAGCATGAGATGATATTGGGCGGCGATCGACTCTAGCTGTTCTCGTTGCCAAACTGGCTGCTGGGCAAGCGCCATCAGCAGAGCCGAATGGGAGGCATCTAAACCCGCAATCTCTGGAGCTGCTTTACGCTTCTTCTGTGCCTTGGTGCCAGAAGCGGCTTTACCAGAAGCGACTTTTCCAGAAGAAGATTTTCCAGCAGCTTCACTGGATAAAACCTCTCCTTCATCGACAAAGATTTCTGCCAGCAGCTCAGAAATTTCCTGAGACTCCACCAGCTTCGACTGCACCAGCGCCATATCTAAAGCAAAAGCCGCTGGCTCACCCTTCTTGGGCTTTGGTGGAATGGAGTGCCCCACCGTTGCAGCCGCCTGCCGCACAGTCACGGGATCATGGCTCACCGCAGGTTTGACAGCGGTGCTGAATCCATGAATGTCGCTATAGAGCGTCTGTGGATCTAGCTCTAGCAGCAAATAGACTTTTTCTAAAAGCTGCACTTCTTTAGGGCTAAGCTGTCCGTCGGCAGCCGCCACTCGCAGGGCAAATTGCGCGATCGCTCCCCGCTGTTTGGGTTCCGTGCGCTCCACTCTTGCCTTGAGGCCTCGCAAAGTCGGCTGTTCACTGAGCAAAACCTGAACATGGGCATCTAGGCGCGATCGCTCTGGCGCTTCCAGCGTCACCCAATCTGCTAGGTGCTTCTGCAAACACTGCTGCTCTGCTGCGCTAGGAGACTCATCGCCGTTGGCTACGAAGATCGCCAAATGTGCCAGCAGAGTCGCTTCCAGGTACTCGTTTGAGAGAGCAAGCAAGCTAGGACTATCTAAACGAAATAGGGCAATACTGTTTTTCAGGGTAGGTGGGGTGCCGCCTAGGCGCACGTCAGGCTCCATGCCATAACCCAGTAGCTCCAGAAATTTTGCCAGCCCAGCAGCTTCTGCCCTGGTGAGCTTGTCAAGATTTGCGCCTAGCCATTGCTTCAGCAAATCTGCTCCTGACACAACGGCAATCTGATTTTCAGGCTTGGGAAAGATTTTGTCCAGCCACTTTTGCAGTTTTTGAACGACTTTGCCGCCGTGGGTCGCCAGCAACTCGGCAGGTAAAAGAGCGATCGCCCCGTGGGTTTCGCGCCCTTTGGGATTGCGTCCCAGATAACGGCTCAGCGGCTCCAGCTCAACGCGGCAGGTTTCCACCACTTCGCCAATTTTTTTAATCTTTGCTGCAAATCGGGTGACATCGGGCAGGTTGCCGATCGGCACCGTTACCGATCGACTCCAGAAGGACTGGCTAGCCGGGTAGTAAGCCGTCGTCAGCTTCGATTTTCCCGACTTCAGCTTCATGCCGTCACCGTATTGCTGGCTGTACCTCAACTGAAATAGCGCTTGGAACTCGTCAGGGCAACGTGTCGCAGCGGTTGGCATCCGTAGATTAGCCAATCGCATATACCAGGCTAACGCCCAATTTGCCGGAATTGGCTGACCCTGCGCCACAAGCTGCCCCAAACCCACCTGAAGCGGCAGAGCTTTGGCAGTCATCGGGTCGATCGTCTTGCTCAAATCAGCCGATCGCATTACCTGACAGGTTTCCAGGAAAGTCTCCGTCTTGTAGCGAATGCCGCCGCTGAGAGAATTACCGCCATAGACTTTATTAAGCCGCTCTACCTCCGCCACAATTTGATCTAGCTCTTGGCGTACCGCGTCATTTTTCAAATCTGCCCGCAGCAGGTCATGAAAAACCCGTCGCTCTAGCCCATAGAAAAACAGCCAAATGTAGCCAATGTAAGTATTGGGCGCATTTCTACCCGTAGAGAGCCACTGCAAATATGCTGCTCGACAAGCAGGTGGCATCTGGCTATAGGAAGTCGAGTAAGGCATTTGCTTGCCTTCGTGATCAGGACGATCGCGCTTTACCTTCAGCTGGGGATTAATCAGGCTGGTTTCCGAAGCTCGGCTATTGTTAATGGCAGCCAGGTCTTCACCGACATACACCATGCCAGGGATCTCGTATCCGGCTACAGTCACCGTTTCATCTGGCGGAATCCACTCGCCATTCTGGTTACGAGACGGCTCCATTCTCTCGGTTCTTCCCGCCAACCTTTCCTCAAACTCAAGTTCTGAGAAGAAGTCTATGAGTTCTTGAGGACTGACTGGCATTGCATTGGTTCGCCTTGATGCACGCCCCGATTTCATTCTTTGGGGTTCAGATTTTCCCTCAGTGCGAGAGGGATCAAGCCGATCGAGTATCTTTCCTTTAAGCTTGTCAGGCTCAGGTAGGGCGATGCCCAAGTCAGCGAGGAGTTCCCAAAAGGGTCTAAATTCCATTGGAAGCGGCGATCGAAGTGCGATTTGATTAGTTTATCGTTTTATGCTAGTTACGGGAGCAAACGCTCAAACGCTTTGTTAAAACCGTTCACTTAGTCTATCCAGCCATGCGATCGCCCTTTGCTAATCTGCTCACCTCTGGATTTCTGGAAAAAACGGCGGGGGCTGTAACCCATCAGCGCGGACAAGCCTATTTTAAGAACGGACAGGTGCAGTCCCTCCTGGAAGAGGGCGAAGTGATTTCGGCAGAAGTGCAGGGTAGCGAAGAATATCAAGTTGAGTTCTGGATTGAAGAGGATGGCGGTTTAGCTTACCAATGCGACTGCCCTGTGGGCGGCTTGTGCAAACACTGTGTGGCAGTGGGGCTGGCATGGCTAGCGCGACCTGCTCAGAAATCGGGTGGAATGAACCTTCAGGATGTTCGTCAGTACCTCAACCAGCAGAGCAAGGATACTCTCGTGCAGATGATAGTCGATCGCGCCCTCAGAGATGGCGTTTGGCGCAACCAATTAACGCTAAAAGCGGCAGCAGCCCGTCCTAAAGGTCTAGACATTAAAACCTTTGAGCAGGCTCTGCGCAAGGCGATCGCTGTTAAAGGCTACATTGATTACGGCGAAACCAGAGCCTATACTCGCAACATCAAGGTCGTGATCGAGTCCATTGCTAAATTGCTGGAGGATCACGCCCAAGCCGTCATGGAGCTTTGCGAGTATGCAATGCCACTACTCAATGAGGCAACGCAGTCCATTGACGATTCCGATGGCGACCTAGGCGAAATCATGTCCGACGTCCAGGAGTTGCATCATCAAGCTTGCCAAAAAGTGAAGCCCGACCCGATCGCCCTCGCCGATCGCCTGTATCAGCTCGAAATGGCAGACCCCTATGAAATATTTTACGGTGCGGCAGAAGAGTACGCGGATGTCTTGGGTACAGCTGGAGCCAATCGTTACCAAAAACGTGCAGAAGCCGACTGGGAAAAGCTGCCGCCCTCAACGCCGGGACAGATAAACATCGGTCACAGGAAGCTCAGCTCTATTCTGGAAAACCTGGCTAGACAGAGAGGCGATCTGGAGGTGATCGTGGCTATCAAAAGCCGCAGCCTGTTCCATCCCTATAACTATTTGCAGATTGCCCAGCTCTATCAGGAAGACGGACAGACCGATCGCGCCCTTCAGTGGGCAGAAAATGGCTTGAAAGCATTCCCCGATCGAATTGACTCGCGGCTACAAGACTTCTTGCGAGCAGAATATCAGCGGCGCGGCAGGTTTGCCGATGCCATGGCGTTGGTATGGAAAGAATTTACCGCATCTACCAGTCTTGCAAATTACCAAAAGCTAAAGACCGAAGCCGATCGCAAACACAAGTGGGCAGAATGGCGAGAACGAGCGATCGCCTATATCCGAGAGCAGATTAAGCAGAACCAAAAGGCAGCTAAGACGACCTCTCCCTACTCAATATCCTGGCAATTTAGAGATCATTCGTTGCTAGTGGAAATCTTGCTGTGGGAGGAAGACATTGATAGCGCATGGCAAGAGGCACAGCAAGGCAAATGCTCGAAACAGCTGTGGCTAAAACTAGCAGATGCGCGTCAGAAAGACCACCCTGAAGATGCTCTTTCCATCTACCTTCAGGAGATTGAGCCACTGATCCAGCAGACGAACAACAATGCCTACGCCCAAGCGATTGAATTTGTGAAAAAGGCGAAGAAAACTATGCTGAAAATGGGATTGCGATCGCAATTTGAGGCATATACTCAGCATCTACAGAAAACCTATAGGAACAAGCGAAATTTCATTAAGCTGCTGATTGATCAGGGACTTGACTAATAGAGGCTAAATCCCCATTGGTTCTATTGCTGTCGCTAATTTGCTTAAAATTGCGAACAAATTGTAGTTGCCGCCTTGGCGGTTGCCATAACATGAAATAATTTTTTGAAAAAGTGGGCTACGCCCACTTTTTCAAAAAATTATTCGGTTTGATTAAATTTGCGAACCTTGGGATATTTGTAGTGGCCGTTGTCATCTGACGTTTAGAAAGTATGTGTCTTCCCAAACATCGACACGTCCTGCTAAGAACGCGGGATCGCAGCCTGTTCTAGATGGGTGATTGCTCTAAGATACTGAGGATCTTGAGCCGTGCCTACCTGGTCTGGGTTCGCTGCCAGGTCTTTCTGTTGCTGCTCGGTCAGCTCAATTACAATGTCAGGCGTGATGCCCTTGTGGTTAATATCCAGACCGGATGGGGTGAAGTAACGGGCGATCGTCACATTCAATCCTGATCCATCGGCAAGCTGATTTACCTGCTGCACCAGGGCTTTACCGAAGGTCTGGGTGCCGACCACCACGGCGCGGTTATCATCCTTCAAGGCTCCTGCGACAATTTCGCTGGCGCTGGCAGAGTTGCCATCCACCAGCACCGCCAGCGGCAGATCCGTCAGAGCGCTGTTATTAGCCCGAATTTGCTCCGCGGAGCCATCGCGATCGACCGTCCGCACGATATCGCCGCTGTTGATCCACATCCGGGCGATCGCCACACCCTGATCCAGCCTGCCTCCCGGATTGCCCCGCAGATCCAGAACAAACTGATCTACGTTCTGATTCTGTAGCGTAGTGATAGCTTGCTCCATCTGCTCGGCTGCATGGGCGCTAAATTCATTTAAACGGATATAGCCAATCTTCCGCTGACCTTCCATCCGCAGCGATGAGCGCACGGCTGGAATACTAATCCGTGCCCGTGTCAGCGTCAGCTCGAAGGGTTCTTTGCCCTCACGCTGGAACTGGAGCCGCACCTGTGTATCAGGTTCACCCCGAATCAGACCTGCCGCCGCTTCTACCGTCATCCCCTCAGTGGTGCGCCTATCAATTTGCAGAATCAGGTCTCCCGGCAGTACACCCGCCTGCAAAGCAGGGGAATTCTCGATCGGCTTGACAACCGTGAGCGCTTTTGTAGTCTCGTCTTGCTTAAGCTGCATCCCCACGCCCGTCAATTCGCCACCCATCTCCCGATTCAGCGCCTGAAACTCTTCAGGATTCATGAAGCGGGTGTAGGGATCTTCGAGCTTTTTAAGGGCTTCTCGCAGTGCAGTATAAGCTTCTTCGGGTGAGGCATAGGAACGCGAAAGCAGGGTTTGCCGCTCTTGCTGCCAATCCACCTGATTAAACTTAGGGTCTACATATTCCCGATCGACAATCTGCCAAGCTTGGTCAAGGACTGCCTTAGGACTCGCCTGTAGCTGAGCATAGGCTCTCATCGCCACAGCCGGGATGCCAACCAGCGCTATTGTAGTGGTGACGGCAAAAAAAGTTCGCGATCGAGGCGTGGCGTGCAAACGATTGAAGCTGACATGCAGACGATTCAGTAAAGTCATAGGGTCATCAAATCGGAGGAGTGTTGCCAATAAAATCCAGTATGGAGGGTTTTAAGAAGAACCGCCCTTACTTTTAATACTTAGTGTTAGGAATCTTAAGCTTCGGCTGTAGTTTTTCTATCTTAGTGATCTGATGTGTCAGGCGTGTGACAAGCGCTTTGCAATCCACGGCAAGCTTCGCAAGCTACGGCAAGCTTCGCAAGCTACGGTAAACAGTGTAAACAGCTCAATAGCAAATAGCTCAATAGCGTGAATGGTTTCTTAAACTTGAACAAACCTGCTGGCCTGACCTCCCATGATTGTGTGGCGAGGGTCAGGCGGCTCCTGAAAATGAAGCGCGTGGGGCACGGGGGCACCCTTGATCCGGCAGCAACGGGCGTATTGCCGATCGCTCTGGGTAAAGCCACCCGCCTCCTGCAATACCTCCAGCACGACAAAGCCTATCGCGGCACCGTGCGGTTTGGCATCAGAACAGCAACAGATGATTTGGAGGGCGAAGTGTTAACCTCCAGACCTGCGCCAACGCTTACCCTGTCGCGAGTCCAGCCCTACTTGCCTAAATTTGTGGGGCAGATTCAGCAAATTCCGCCTAGCTATAGCGCCATTCAGATCGGAGGGCGACGGCTCTACGAGTTAGCCCGCGCCGGAGAAACGATCGAGGCTCCAGTCCGGTCAGTTGAGGTTTACAGCCTTGAGGCGCTAGAGTGGCGATCGGGCGACTTTCCCGAACTCGATTTAGCGATTGCTTGTGGAGCTGGAACCTACATCCGAGCGATCGCGCGAGACTTGGGCGAACTGATGGAGACAGGCGGCACGTTGGCAGCCTTAACTCGTACCCACAGCAACGGATTCACCTTAGAGAACAGCTTGACGCTAGACGCTCTAGAAGTCCAGATCCAGTCCAATCAGTTCGTACCCATTTCGCCGCAGGTTGCCTTGCATTGGGAGGCGATCGTTCTCTCGGAACCCTTGGCAAAGCGATGGAGTCAGGGACGACGAATCGACTTTGCAGAGATTCAGACCAATTCTTTACGAAGCTGTGGCACGGATTTATCTGCGTTCTACCAAGTGCAGCATGAAGATGGGCGGTTTTTGGGAATGGGAGAAGCAGTGCGTCACGCTGAGGAAGAAATGCTGATTCCTAAATTAGTGTGGGATTAAAGATTGAGAAATTTCCTCTCATTCTTCGCTACGCTCGAAATAGAAAAATCTTGTAACCTATCTCATTTCTTCTCATGGAGCTATCGCCCAAACCGCCCCAACGTATCGATCGTGGACTTGGCAGCTTGTTTAGCGGCGCAACTTACCCGCTCCGCGCCCTGCGACTATTTTTGACAACTCCCAAACTGCGCAGCTACATCCTGTTCCCGATTCTGATCAACTTAGTTGTGGGTATCACTCTATATGCAGGGCTACTGTTTGCCGGATTGGAGGCGATCGATAATATCATTGCCAGCGTGCCTACCTGGACAGTCAGCGTGCCCCATTGGGCGATCGACCTCCCCGACTGGAAGTTTGCAGCACCTACCTGGCTAGCAACCTGGCTGCCCCATCTCCCTGCCTGGAAAATTTCCCTCCCTCACTGGAAAATTCCCGCTCTTCCACTCCCTGCCTTTTCACTCCCCAGCTTTTCACTTCCCAACTGGCAACCCACGCTTCCCGACTGGATCGCATTTCTCCCCACTTGGGCGGCAATGTTCTTCATCTGGATTCTGCGCGGAGTGCTGACGATCGCCCTCCTCCTTCTGACGGGCTTCATCTTTCTGCAATTTGGCGGACTGCTGGGCGCACCTTGGTATGGCAAGCTCTCGGAGGAGCTAGAGCGCATGAAAACAGGCAAAGTGACGCTGGTGGAAGTGGGTGTGGCAAGCGACATTTCCCGCGCCATTTTCTATGAATTGAAAAAGCTGCTGCTGAGCATTAGCGTTGGCGTGCCATTACTGCTGCTCAACTTTTTTCCGGGCGTGGGCACAGCGATCGCCACGTTCACGGGCATTGCTTTTGCTTCCACGATCGTCTGCATGGACTTTATGGATGCCGCAGTTGAACGTCGCCGTCCTGGCTTCCGCCAAAAGCTAGGGATTGTCTGGCGCAGTATGCCCGCCAGCGGCTCCTTTGGGCTAGTGTGCCTGGGGCTAGTCAGCATTCCACTGGTTAATTTACTGGCGGTTCCGGTGTGCGTGGCGGCAGGGACGCTGTTTTTCTGCGATCGAGTCCTGCCTTGGTATGACAAAGATGTGGCAAGTCGGTAAGCGCGATCAAGCTGGTTGTCAGTCTACGATTAGCAAATCCTGAACAAACCCATACAGATCGGACTCCGATCGCCCTTCTAGCTGCCGATCTTTCAAGTCAATTAGCCCCTGGGATAGCTCTGTTGCGCGCTTCTTGTAGCTGTTGTTGGCAGTCAGTAGATCCATAAACACCTCCTGCTCAATCTCCAGCCGACTGGCTTCTTCCGATAGGGGTGAAGCGTAAGCAACCGCATCGGCATCATATTTCAGCAAAAAAATCAGGGCATTGCTCATCTGCTGGAGCTGCTGCTGAAGTTTTCGGGTATCCAAATCTAGGCGATCGAAACCGACTTTTCCCTCAATTCGCAGTTCGACAATCGGTTGGTCAGCAGGAATCAGCTTCTGAAATTGAATGGCGGTTTGGATTTGGGCGATCGCCGCCTCTTCCACTTCTTCAAGACTTTCATGCCCCTCAGCCGTCCATCGCAGCCGCACGACCGATCGCTGATAGTAGTCTTGCTTTAGCTCTGCCTTGATCCCCGTTGCATCAATTTCTACTAAATATACGCCGCGATCGAAGCTAGACTCTTCAATGCTGTTTGCCTCAGTCGAGCCAGGATTAAAGATCCAGCCGCCCTCGGTATAGCTTTTGTGGATATGCCCCAACGCCAGGTAGTCTACTCCTGCCTGCTTGAGGGGCAGCAAATCGGCATAGCGCAGAGCGCCCTGATATCGAGCAATTTGCCCATCCAGCCCGTGATGAAACAGCAGGATCGTATGGGCGATCGGCGGTAACGCTTCAATAGCCGCCGCAATTTGCTCGATCGCCTTGGGCGCAGAAGCCCCATACCACTGTGAGCCTAGCACTCGCACCCCGCAGGGCAAATCCACGTAGCCACCGTAGCCTTCTTGCCAAGGCGAATAAAAGCTTTCCTCCTGAGCCGAGTCACCCGGTTCTAGCAGCATCAGCAAGCCCCAATCCGCCAGGTAGCGCAGCCAGCTAGTTTTAGTGCCATAGGGACGGTTATCGTGATTTCCCTCGATCGCCAACACCGGGATTTTGGCTGCTTGCAGCAGTTGCAGACAGGTCTGTGCTTGGTTAAGGGTGGCAGGCAAAATATTGCGATGCTCAAACAGATCGCCTGCAATCACCACAAAATCAACCTTTTCGGCGATCGCATATTTCTCGATCGCGTCCTGAAGCGCAAAAAAGAAGTCTTGGGTTCGCTGTTTATTGTCGTAGCGATCGAACCCTAGGTGAACATCAGCAAGGTGGAGAAACCGAGGCATAAGCAAAAAGACTCTAGGATTCGGTCATTGTAGCCCCGCATTTGTCTAGAGTCTAGTACTGGTGATCTAATTAGACAGAATTTAGGATATTGCTGAATCTGGGTATGATTTTTCACAAGGGGCGCTCCGCCCCTTGTGAAAAATCATACCTAAAACCAGTCACGCCGAATCTAGTTAAACGAGCCTGACGGAGAAGTAGAAGTCGCAAGCTCTTCTAGGCGCTCCTGCTGATCCATCGAAATACAGGACTGGATGACATCTTCGATGTCGCCTTCCAGCACCGGATTCAGGGTAAAGTTTTGCCCCAGACGATGATCGGTCACGCGATTATCTTTGTAGTTGTAGGTGCGAATTTTCTCAGAACGTGATCCGGTGCCCACCTGCGATCGCCGCATAGAAGTCACTGCGTCCTGCTGTTCCCGCAGCTTGATTTCATACAGCTTAGCCCGGAGAATCTGCATGGCGCGCTCCCGGTTTTGCAGCTGCGATCGCTCCTCAGTACAGAAGATTCGGATTCCGGTAGGCTTGTGCATCAGGTCAACGGCTGTTTCCACCTTGTTGACGTTTTGACCGCCCGCACCGCCCGATCGCGCTGTCGTTAACTCAATATCCTTAGGATCGATCGTCACCTCAACATCGTCAACTTCTGGCATCACCGCCACAGTCGCAGTCGAGGTATGAATCCGTCCACCCGCTTCGGTCATTGGCACCCGCTGAACGCGGTGAACACCTGCCTCAAACTTCAGCTTACTGTAGACCTGATCGCCCTGAATCTCCAGAATGGCTTCCTTGAATCCGCCCATGTCAGCCAGCGATTCGCTGAGCAGCTTTACCCGCCAGCGCTGACCTTCGGCATAGCGCGAGTACATTCGCACCAAGTCTCCCGCCCAAATACTGGCCTCATCGCCGCCTGTTCCCGCCCGAATTTCTAGCATGATGTTTTTGTCATCATTCGGGTCGCGGGGCAGCAGCAAGACCTTCAGGCGAGCTTCCAGAGCCGTCACTTTTGCAACCAATTCCTCGATTTCCAGGGAAGCCATCTGACGAAGTTCTGAATCGCCGCCAGCGTCCTTCAGAATTTGCCGAGAATCCTCTAAATCTTCCTGAGCTTTCTTCCAGGTATCAAAGGTATCAACCGTTTCCTCTAGCGAAGAACGCGATCGGGCAACACGCTGAAACTCCGACGGATCGGTTGCCACATCAGGGTCAGCCAATCGCCGGGTCAGCTCATGAAACGTTTGTTCAACGGATTTTAGTTTGTCTAGTAGATAAGATTCTGCCATGGGCGTAGCCTCAGAAACTGCGATCGAAAACGCGAAGAGGACTACGATCGCTACTTCTTAGCGTCATCTTTGGCAGCTTCAACTTCAGCAGGCTTGGTCGCATCCACCATGCCATACTTCCGCATAAAGCGTTCGACACGACCTTCCGTATCGATAATCTTCTGGGTTCCGGTATAGAAAGGGTGATTACCCGACCAGATATCGACGTGCAGTTCGGGCTTGGTAGAGCCAACGGTCATTACCAGCTCACCGTTACAGTAAACTTTTGCCTCTGGATACCACTTGGGATGAATTTCGGGTTTAGCCATGGTAATAAAAACAGTTGATGGAATTCGATTTTAGCAAATTGAGCAAGACGTTAAGCCTGGAACACCAGGCATAAGGCATCAAGTCTAGCGCTTCGAGTATTGAGGAGCCTTACGAGCTTTGTGCAAGCCATACTTCTTCCGCTCAACAGCACGCGGGTCGCGAGACAGATAGCCCTCTACCTTCAAAGGCTTCCGGTTATCGGGATCAAGCTGACAAAGTGCCCGTGCCACACCTAACTTGATAGAATCGGCTTGTCCAGTCAAACCGCCACCGCTAGCATTTACCAGGATGTCATACTCACCACCCAAACCTAGCGTTTCCAGAGGGGCTTTAGCCGCCGTCAGATAGGTGGGGTTGAACTGAAGATACAAATCTCCCGGCTTACCATTGATCACGAGCTGACCTGTACCTGGCACTAATCGAACTCTAGCCACCGCAGACTTACGCCGCCCGGTGCCCCAATAGACGACGCGATCGTTCTTATCTGTTGCCTGCATTAGCTTTTCTCTCCAGGAATAGTTTGAACATTGAGAACCACGGGCAGTTGCGCTTGATGCGGATGATTCGTTCCGGCATACACCTTGAGCTTGGTGAAGAGCTGACGACCCAACGTATTTTTGGGCAGCATTCCCTTAACCGCTTGCTCAATAATCCGCTCTGGCATCCGGTCTTGCAGCTTAGCAAAGGTTTCGGTCTTCATTCCGCCTGGACGACCTGAGTGGCGGCGGTAAAGCTTCTGGCTGCTCTTCTTGCCTGTAACATTGATCTTCTCAGCATTGATCACAATCACAAAATCGCCTGTGTCCATGTGAGGCGTATAGGTCGGCTTGTTTTTGCCGCGCAAAACCATAGCGATCTCGCTAGCCAATCGCCCCAACCGCTGATTCTCAGCATCCACTACATACCAATCCCGAACAATCGAGTCTTGAGGCGGTAAATAAGTCTTGTTCATCACGCATTCCTTAAACAAATGTAAAGATAATCTTAGGGGATACAGCAGGTCAAGGCATCGTTCATCGCAGCCCCCGCTGCGGGGAAAACAAGCTTGGGCTGGGCATCATACCAAATCTCCGGAGCAAAGGGAAAATCAGGATAGCCCACTCTAAGCAAGCAAAGCCCCTGGGGCGGAGCGGCATACCTCACCAGATCGCGACGCTGCTGCTGCCACAGTTCAGTAAACTGTCCAGGCGATCGCTCCCCGCTCCCCACCTGCACCAGCATTCCCACCAACAGCCGCACCATGCCATACAAAAAGCCGCTCGCCTGTAGCTCAATATGGAGAAGTGAACCCTGTCGATCGCACTCAGCCACCTGCATATCAACCCAGGAGTGAGGGCGTTTTGAGCCAGCTCGATGAAAGGCTGCTAGATGCTGCCGTCCGATTAGCGGATTTAGCGCCTCCTGCATCAGCGACTCACTCAAAGGCGCGTGGTAGTAGTGCCAGGAAAACGATCGCACAAACAGATTTGGACAGTTTTCTGTATAGATCGTATATCGGTAGCGCCGCCAAATTGCCGAAAACCGAGCGTGCCAGTCATGACTCACCGCTGCCGAAGCGCGAATCAACACATCTTTGGACAACCGCGAATTGAGAATATCCTTCCAGCGATGCGCCGGGACATGGGCTGGGGCTTCAAAGTGAGCCACCTGAGCAGCAGCATGGACTCCCGCATCTGTCCGACCTGCGCCATGCAGAGCCACTGGGTAGCCCATAAAAGCCTGAAGCGCCTGTTCGATCTCCTCTTGCACCGTGCGATAGTTTAACTGTCGCTGCCAGCCATGGAAATGAGTGCCCAGGTACTGAATGACCAGAGCAATTCTTTGCAACGTCCTTGAAGACTGAGGATCAGCATCCTCGGACTCAGAAACACAGGCTAGCGTAGACGGATTCAGAGACATTTCGACAAAACACTTTAGCCAATAAACACTTCAACTTAGCAGTTCGCTAAGTTAACTTAATCAAGTCAGCTCAATAATAGCCATCTCAGCATTGTCACCCCGACGGTTGACCGTGCGGAGAATGCGGGTATAGCCGCCCTGGCGATTGCCATAGCGCTCTTGCACCTGCTCAAACAGGACATGAACCAGCTGCTTGTCATAGATGTAGCCCATTGCCTGCCGACGGGCAGCCAAAGAGCCATCTTTTGCCAAAGTAATCATTCGTTCTGCTTCCGAACGAACGGCTTTGGCACGAGTCTTGGTCGTGGTAATTCGACCGTGACGAATAAGTTCAGTCGTCAACGCTCTCAGGAGCGCCTTCCGCTGATCGGCGGGCAAGCTAAGTTGAGGGACATTACAACGGTGGCGCATAACAACAAAAGGCTAAAAGAACAGAACAATAGTTATTTTTACGACGTAGGAAGGAGCGATCGCAGCTAGGTTGGTCGGGAAGACTTGTCGTGGGGCAAGGTGATTCCCAGTCTGTCTTGCAGGGCTTCAATGACTTCCTCAGCAGATTTAGCACCGAAGTTCTTGATTTCCAGCAAGTCTTCCTGCGTGTAATCCAGCAGATCAGCAACAGAGTTAATTTGCGCCCGTTTCAAGCAGTTGTAGGCTCTCACCGAAAGCTGTAGCTCTTCAATTGGAATCTGATTTGCCGGATCATCTGTCCCTTCGTCTAAATCGTCTATGGGAGCAAAATCTATTTCTCGTAGAGGATTAAATAGATCCACTAAAATGTCTGCCGCCTGACTCAGAGACTCTTGAGGAGTCAAACTGCCGCTTGTCCAGATCTCCATAACCAGCCGATCTTTTTGCACGGTATCGCCAACCCTTGCCCCTTCGATCGTGTAGTTAACTCTACGAACGGGCATAAAGATCGCGTCAATCTGCAAAAAATCTAGGGAGGAAGTTTCATCTTTAGAGCGATCGATCGCCCGGTATCCTACCCCTTTCTCAATCCGAAACTCCATCTCTAAAGTTGAGCCAGCCGCAAGAGTGGCAACGTATTGATCAGGGTTAATTACTTCCACCTCAGAAGGAAGTTCAAAGTACCCTGCCGTCACAGTTACAGGTCCCTCGACTCGCAACCTGCCAATCTGAGGCTGAGATGAATAACTTTTGAGAACGATCTCCTTCATGTTCATGAGAATGTCTAGGACATCTTCTCGAACACCAGGGATGGTCATAAACTCATGGGTAACACCTGCGATCCGAACAGCCGTGACCGCTGCCCCTTCCAAGTTGGAGAGGAGAACACGTCTCAAGGCATTACCAACAGTAATACCCTGACCCCGCTCTAACGGCTCCAATATAAATTTGCTGTAGGAGCTTCGATCTTCATTAACATCTGACTCTATGCACTCAACCTGAAATTGTGCCACAGCCTATCCTCCCTTATCTTTGACCCTAGAACATCAACGTAAATTTCAGCCCTTGGCAAACGTACTGCCTCGAAGACTCGGCAACGTCTTTTCAAACCCGATGCTTGAAATCTGACTTTCCTGGAAAACCTGGTTCCGGTGTTCAAACAATTCAGTGCTGAGCTTCAAACACGTCGTCGCTTGGGTGGGCGGCAGCCATTGTGAGGAATTGGAGTCACATCTCTGATCAAGGTAATCTCCAGTCCGGCACCCTGCAAAGCTCGGATAGCCGTCTCGCGTCCTGAGCCAGGACCGCTCACCATTACCTCAATTTGGCGCATGCCCTGATCGACCGCCCGCCGACCTGCGTTATCTGCAGCTGTTTGTGCAGCAAAAGGAGTGCCTTTCTTAGCGCCCTTGAAGCCGCTTGAACCTGATGAAGCCCAAGAGATAGCCTCACCGCTATTGTCGGTAATTGTGACAATCGTGTTGTTGAACGTAGATTGGATATGAGCCACGCCGCTGGGCACATTCCGCTTCTGCTTCTTCGCACCTGTCTTTCTAGTTGGTTGTCGCGCCATATCCCTAAAATTAGCTGCCTTTAATTAACAAATTCACTGAGTAATAGATCGATCGCAAAGACCGAGCTTTGTGCGTTCAGCTTAGACCTTATAAAACTGAAGTCACAGATTTCTGATGCCTGACGCTTTGGTGCCAGACGCAAAGAGGGGCAGAATGAAAGGACGCACACGCAACCCAACAAACTGCCCTTTGCACTATTTCTTGGTTGGCGCCTTCTTCTTGCCTGCGACTGTACGACGACCGCCTCGGCGAGTCCGCGCGTTCGTTCGAGTCCGCTGTCCTCTGACGGGCAGACCTAAGCGATGCCGCCGTCCACGATAAGTACCAATATCCATCAGGCGCTTGATGTTCATGGATTCCCATCGTCTCAAGTCACCTTCAATCTGATAATCGCCCTCAATCGCTTCACGCAACAGAATAACGTCCGCATCACTCAAATCTTTGATGCGAATATCGGGATTGACACCCGTTTTAGCCAGAACCTGTTTCGATCTCGTAAGACCGATTCCGTAAATATAAGTTAGACCAATCTCGACACGCTTGTCTCGTGGAAGGTCTACCCCAGCAATTCTTGCCACGCTCTAACCCTCTCTTTTTGCTCTTTCGTTACAACCTTAAGACCTAGACAATCACCAATTGGAATGTTGAAAAACACTCCCAAAATGACTTTCCTGACACCCGCTAGGGTACACAATTACCCTTGGCGCTGTTTATGCTTAGGGTTTGAGCAAATCACCATGACTCTACCGCGTCTACGAATGACACGGCACTTCTCACAAATCTTCTTTACAGATGCTCGGACTTTCATGTCCCCTAGTTATATTTTGATACTACAAAACGGCTATTGTATCAGACTAAAATTAATTTGTCAATCTGAAGCGAGAAACCCCTTAGAGGCGCAAGCTAAGCTAGCAAAGCGCTAGAACAGCATTGGAACAAGAGGACTGTGCTGTCACTAAAGCTTGATATTGCTATCCAATAGACTATATAAAGAGCTACCTAAAGAAAAGCTAATCAATTACAGCTGGATCAATAACGCCTCAAAAGCGCGATCGCTCACACTCAAAGAGGGCATCCAAGAATTTCAGATGCTACTTTTTGGCGTTGCGAAGGCGATAGGTGATTCTACCTTTAGTCAGGTCGTAGGGCGTTAGCTCTACCTTGACGCGATCGCCTGGCAATATCTTGATGTAGTTCCGCCGAATCTTGCCTGAGATGTGAGCCAGAACGTTGAATCCATTGTCTAGATCCACCCGAAACATGGCGTTAGGGAGTGAGTCAATCACCGTCCCTTCCATCTCAATCAAATCTTGTTTAGACAAAGCTGTAGTCTCCTGCTGCGATTGAATATTGCGTTGTTGGACATCCAGAGGCTTCTTGAGATCTAGCCATACAGGCTCGTGCCCTTACTTTAGAGTAGCAAATGCTCTGAAAAATAGACTTTAAGGCGTTACTACACGCTGTTGCCGACGTTAGCCATTGCCACTTAGCCATTGCCGACCTAGCTTGCCGACTTAATCTCTGAGGAAGATCCTAGAGTCTGTCTCAAAGTGGAGCCAATAGCCTCAACGCTCTGACTCCCATCAATTGAAATTAACTGACCGCGATCGCTATAAAAATCAATTAGGGGAGCCGTTTGCTCATGATAGACCGCTAATCGATTGCGGATAACAGCATCCGTGTCATCTACGCGTCCCCGTCCCAACAGACGAGCCACCAAATCTTCGTCAGGTACATCAAAGTTAATGACATGGCTACAGGACTGGTGAATCTCCTCAAGCAGCATATCCAGGAACTTCGCCTGCCCAACCGTGCGGGGAAACCCATCCAGAATCCAGCCAGCCTTAACATCCTCTGAGCTAAGGCGATCGCGCACCAGATCTAGCATGAGCTGATCTGGAACCAGCTCACCCGCATCCATATAAGATTTGGCCTTTAGCCCCAGCTCAGTCTTGTTAGCGACTGCACCCCGTAAAATATCACCCGTCGAAATGTGAGGAATCCCATACTCTTGAGCCAAGGCTTGAGCTTGAGTCCCTTTACCTGCCCCAGGCGCTCCCAAAAAGATTAATCTGGTCACTATTGCTTCACCATGCCCTCATATCGTTGAGAAATTACGTAGGTCTGGATCTGCTTTGCTGTGTCGATCGCCACACCTACGAGAATCAAAAGAGACGTTGCGCCGATTCGCTGGAAAGTCGTTACCCCTAACTGCTGCTCGATTGCCGTCGGGACGATCGCCAAAACGCCCAGAAATATCGCGCCCAAGAACGTCAAGTGATTTAAAACTCGTTGGATGTAGTCACTTGTCGCTTTACCAGGGCGAATTCCAGGGATACTTGACCCCATCTTTTTAAGATTTTGGGATAACTCCACCGAGTCCACAAAAAGGGAAGTATAGAAATAGCTGAAGAATAGAATCAGCGCCAAGTAAAGGATGATATAAACAAAGCTATCAGGACTCAAGTATTTAATGACCTGCGCCAAGATGGGATTGTTCGGTAAAACCTGAACCAGGAAAAAAGGCAGAGAGAGCACCGCATAGGTAAAGATAATTGGCATTACCCCTCCCTGATTAAGACGCAGCGGTAGATAGCTACTCCGTTCCTGGTAGGTGCGCCGACCCACCTGACGACGAGCTGAAATAACTGGAATCCGACGAGTTCCTTCCTGAACAAAAACGATGCCCACAATCATCGCCAAGAAGACCACGATTAAAAAGATAATCTTACCCACAAGGCTAGGATCGCCGTTTTGAGCAAGTTCAAACGTATTGCCTAAAGACTGAGGCAATGTCGAAACGATGCTAACAAAGATAAGCAGCGAAGCTCCGTTGCCAATTCCACGCTCTGTAATCAGCTCGCCAACCCACATCACGAACATTGAACCCGCGGTTAATGCTAGAACGGTTTGGACGATAAATGGCGTTCCTGGGTTCTCGGCATAGACGTTGACAAACAGTGCCAGCCCCGTGCTTTGAATGATTGCCCATCCAGCAGCAACATATCGGGTAATTTGAGAAATTTTGCGTCGCCCTGCTTCTCCCTCATTCTTCTGCAAATCTTCCAGGCTAGGGAGAGCTTTCGTCATCAACTGCATGATGATCGAGGCGTTAATGAAAGGAATAATGCCTAACGCAAAAATTCCCAAGGCGGACAGTCCTCCGCCCGAAAAAATATCCAGCAGACCCACAATACTGCCCAGTGCACCGCCCTGGACAGCATCTTGAAATGCGACGCGATCGATCCCCGGTATGGGAATACGGATGCCCAGGCGCACCAAGATCAACATCCCAACAGTGACAAGCAGCCGACCTCGGAGTCCGGCTGCTTGGGCCATTTGTACGAATGTTTCCTGCGCTGTTGGGGCTTTATCTCGGTTGACAACCATAGAGCAATACCTTTTGCGTAGTGGCGGTTACACAGAACCCATAAGAGAGACAGTTTTTGAAGCTGTACTCAATAGTTTAAGTTTTTAAGCTGATTAATCACAAGTGCGCTAATTTAATACCTCAGCTCACAACTTTAGCTCAGAACCTCACAAGAGCCACCTGCTGCTTCAATTTTGGAACGTGCAGAAGCCGTAAAAGCGGCAGCTTGAACTTTTAGAGCAATCGTCAATTCACCATCGCCTAGGATTTTGAGGGGGCCATCATCAGTAGTGACAATTCCTGCCTCCATCAGCGAGGACAAGCTGACCTCACTTTCAGCCACCAGCGCGGCTAGGGCGCTAACATTAATCACCGTATACTCGCGACGGTTGATCAGCGGGAAATGCTTTAGTTTGGGAATCCGACGATAAAGCGGCATCTGACCGCCCTCAAATCCGGGGCGGGTTCCACTCCCAGATCTGGCTTTCTGTCCTCTCATACCAAAGCCACAGCTTGCGCCCTGTCCGGCAGAGATACCGCGACCGACTCGCCGCTTCCGCTTTTGAGAGCCATCCTGGGGTAAAGCGTCTTCTAATCTCATGGCTAATTTACCAATGATTGCTAATTTACCAATGATCTAAATCAAGGTGTGTGGATAATTGAATGTACAGGTTCTCTAACCGTACAAGTTTTCTAGAGGAATACCTCGTTCTTCAGCTACTTCAGAGAAGGTGCGTAGGGACGACAGAGCATTTGCTGCCGCACGGGCATTATTGAGCGGATTACCCGATGCCAACTGCTTTGCCAAGATGTTGCGAACGCCTGCTAGCTCCAGCACTGTACGGACAGCACCCCCAGCAATTACACCCGTTCCCGGTGCGGCTGGACGCATCATGACTTTGGCACCACCGCCAACTCCGTTAACGGGATGCGGAATGGAGTTAGCCTTTGTCAGCGGTACCTTGACCAGGTGCTTTTTGCCGTCAGCTACGCCTTTACGGACTGCGCCAATGACATCACTTGCCTTGCCAACGCCAACACCGACTTGACCCCGCTCGTTGCCGACGACGACGATCGCCCGGAAGCTGAGTTTTTTACCGCCCTTCACCACCTTGGTGACTCGGCGAATCTGAACAACTCGCTCCTGCCACTCTGATTCTTTCTCTTTAGCGCGGTCATTCTTACGACGTTCTTTTGCCATTGTCTTATTCTTCCTTAAGTCTGCAACCCAGACCTGTGATTGAGATCCTAGAAGGTGAGTCCACCCTCTCTGGCGGCATCGGCTAACGCTTTGACCCGCCCGTGATAAAGATTGCCGCCGCGATCGAAGACAACTTGTTGGATGCCTTTGGCGATCGCCCGTTCAGCAATCAGCTTACCAACTTGAACTGAAGCCGCACAGTTTCCGCCCGAAGCTAGCTCAGTGCGCAGATCTGCCTCCAGCGTAGAAGCAGAAGCGATCGTGCAATGCTGCGTATCGTCAATCACCTGCACATAGATATGCTGGTTGGAGCGAAAAACCGCTAAACGAGGGCGATCGGTCGTCCCCGTAACTTTGCGTCGAATTCGATTGTGACGACGATGAGTCGCCTCCTTACGCGTAGACTTCATAATTACTTCTT
This sequence comes from Drouetiella hepatica Uher 2000/2452, assembly GCA_019359505.1. Taxonomy (GTDB): domain Bacteria; phylum Cyanobacteriota; class Cyanobacteriia; order Elainellales; family Elainellaceae; genus Drouetiella; species Drouetiella hepatica. Next base: position 133,370 of record JAHHHD010000009.1, read on the forward strand.
ACCTGCCTTACCAGCCTTACGTCTAACCACTTCACCCGAATAGCGAATCCCCTTGCCCTTGTAAGGTTCGGGCGGACGAACAGCACGGATCTTGGCAGCCATATTGCCCACCAATTCCTTGTTAATCCCTGCCACAATCACGTTTGTATTCCCTTCTACGGAAACTTGTATTCCCTCAGGAGGCTCAATCTGTACAGGATTGCTATAGCCAACGTTAAGCACTAAATTTCGTCCTTGCACCTGGGCACGATAGCCCACGCCTTGAATCTCCAAACGCTTTTGGAAGCCTTGAGACACCCCTTCAACCATGTTGGCCACCAGCGTGCGGCATAAACCATGACGCTGCCGAGCCGGACGCGAATCGCTCCGACGGTTGACCAGAATAGTTTCCCCTTCCTGCAATACCTCAACTTCAGGGGGCAAAGTGCGTGCAAGTTCGCCTTTCGGCCCTTTAACGGCAACATCTTGTCCAGAAATCTCGATCGTCACTTTCTGGGGGATGGAAATTGGGCGCTTACCAATACGAGACATGATAGTTTCTCCAGAACACGGTCAATAACACAGCCGCCTTGCTGTCTAACAATTGCTAGCAGCAACTACCAGACGTAGCACAGCACTTCCCCTCCCAGTCCCTGCTTGCGAGCATCGCGATCGGTCATGATGCCGCTAGAGGTCGAGATAATCGCAATCCCAATGCCGCCCAAGACTCTTGGCAACTCTTTACGGTTAGAGTAAACCCGCAACCCTGGCTTACTGACTCGCTTCAGAGCAGTGATGATCGGACGACGACCCTTGCCTTTGTATTTAAGCGCGATAGTCAATATGCGCCCAGGACCTTCTTCTCGATCGGAGAATTCGGCGATAAAGCCTTCTTCCTGTAGCACCTTAGCAATGCTGCGTGTCATCCGGGTGGATGGAACTTCTGTCGTTTGGTGCCGCGCCAAGGTTGCATTCCGGATGCGCGTCAACATGTCTGCAATAGTATCGTTAGCCGCCATAGCTTCCTCTTAATGAAACTGCCTTAGTTATCCCGGAAGGGCATTCCCAACTCTTTAAGCAAGGCGCGACCCTCTTCATCGGTGTTAGCAGTAGTGATGATTGAAATATCCATGCCACGAATCTGGTCAATCCTGTCGTATTCCACTTCAGGAAAGATAATTTGCTCTCGGATGCCGATCGTGTAGTTGCCTCGACCATCAAAGCTTTTTGGGCTGACTCCTCGAAAGTCGCGAATTCGAGGAAGTGAGAGGTTGATTAAGCGATCGAGAAACGCATACATCCGGTCAGAACGTAGCGTTACCATAATGCCAACAGGCATTCCCTTCCGGAGCTTGAATCCGGCGATCGCCTTTTTAGCCCGCGTCACAACAGGCTTTTGACCCGTGATCAGAGCAATCTCTGCCAGAGAAGCTTCTAACGCCTTAGCGTTTTGCGCCGCTTCCCCCAATCCTCGGTTAATAGTCACCTTTACAACCTTGGGCACCTGGTAAATGTTGCCGTAGTTGAATTGCTCAATTAACTTTGGGGCAACCGTGTCCTGGTAGAGCGACTTGATTTTGCTATGTGCCATAAAGTTTTATCCTTAATCAAATCCCTGGGCTTGGTCAGGGAAAAACATCTTTAGTCTTGAATCGAGCTTTATCCTTAGTCGGTGTCCATGCTAGTCCAGCATTTCGCCCGTCTTCTTCAGCATCCGCACTTTACGACCGTCCGCATTCAGGGTGTAGCAAATGCGGCTAGCCACCTTTTCCTTGGTGGAATAGAGCATGACGTTTGAGCTGTGAATCGGCGCCTCTAGAGCAGTGATTTGTCCAGACTCGCCTTCTTGTTGAGGCTTGACGTGCTTTGTCTTAATGTTGACCCCCTTAATCACCACTTTGCTGATTTCAGGAAGAACCCGTAAAACTTCGCCAACCTTCCCTTTCTCGCTACCCGCGATCACTTGAACCGTGTCGCCCTTCTTAACATGTACCTTGTGACGAACCTTCGTGGGTTTAGCCATCACAATACCTCCGGTGCCAGTGAAACAATTTTGGTGAAGCTCTTGTCGCGTAGCTCACGGGCAACAGGCCCGAACACGCGAGTGCCTCTGGGATTGCCTTCAGCATTGATAATAACGGCAGCATTGTCGTCAAATCGAATGCTCATGCCGCTTTCGCGTCTTAGACCCTTGCGAGTGCGGACAATCACCGCGCGCACCACATCAGACTTTTTCACAGCCATATTGGGGATCGCGTCTTTGACCACCGCAATAATTACGTCGCCCACGCCTGCGTAGCGACGGTTACCCCCCAAAACCCGAATACACATGAGCTTGCGAGCGCCGCTGTTGTCTGCCACATTCAGGTAAGATTCCTGTTGAATCATCGTTAGCCTCCCTCGTTATTTCAACCTTTGACTCTATAAACTGGGGGCATTGAGAACTTCAATCACAGTCCAGCGCTTGGTGCGGCTGAGGGGTCGAGTCTCCTGAATGCGAACGCGATCGCCCACCTTGCATCGGTTCTCTTCATCGTGAACTTTATAGCGCTTGGTTCGCACCATAACTTTCTTGTACTTAGGGTGGGGGGCACGATTTTCGATCGCCACAACGATCGTCTTCTCCATTTTGTCGCTAACGACTACACCCACCCGCTCTTTAACTGCCATTGCCACTTAACTCCATGCGCTTAATTTATGAATCCGAAGCTGCTTTAGCCTGCCGCTCATGTTCGATTGTCATCAATTGAGCGAGGCGATGGCGCAAATGCTTAAACTGATGGGGCTTTTCGAGCTGGCGAGTGGCTTTCTGAAAGCGCAACTGAAATAGCTCTTTCTTAACTGACACGATTTGATCGGATATTTCCTGATCGCTGAGGTCTCGAACCTCATCCACTTTAGGTAGAGGCATTATGACTCTCCAGACTCACGAGTGATGAACTTGGTCTTAATCGGCAGCTTGAAAGAAGCAAGCCGCATGGCTTCACGGGCAATTTCTTCAGAAACCCCAGCAACCTCAAACATGATGCGACCGGGCTTGACTACAGCCACCCAAAACTCTGGGTTCCCCTTACCAGAACCCATCCGGGTTTCAGCAGGACGCATGGTGATGGGCTTATCTGGGAAAATCCGAATCCAGATTTTTCCGCCCCGACGGATGTAGCGCGTCATAGCTCGACGACTAGCCTCAATCTGACGAGCGGTAATCCAGGAAGGTTCTAAAGCCTGGAGCGCAAAGTCGCCAAAGTTGATCTCGTTTCCTGCAGTTGCCAGACCGCGCATCCGTCCGCGATGCTGCTTGCGAAATTTAGTTCTTCTTGGACTTAACATGATACTTGCCTTGTTTTAAGGAGTCAGGGGTCAGGATTCAGGAACAGAGACGATACTCCGTTCGCTTTCCTTTAACCTTCATTCGATCGATCTTCGAACTGCTGCCGCTTGCGCTGCTGCTGTTTGCGCCGAGGCTGTGCACCTGTGGGGGCTGCGATTTCCTCTTGACCAGGGATAATTTCGCCCTTGAAGACCCACACCTTGATGCCCAAGATGCCATAGATGGTCTGAGCAGTCTTGTAGGCGAAATCGATATCCGCCCGCAGGGTGTGTAGCGGCACTTTACCCTCACGGGTATACTCAGTCCGAGCGATTTCAGCGCCGTTGAGACGACCGCTGACCTGAATCTTGATGCCTTCCGCACCAGCTCTCTGCGCTCGTTGGATTGCCTGACGCACAACTCGGCGGAACGAAACGCGGCGCTCTAGCTGCTGCCCTACATATTCAGCAATCAGACCCGCATCTGAGTCCACTCGCGCTACTTCCACAACGTTGATGCGAATTTGGCGCTCGCTATTACCTAGGGCTTTTTGCAATCCAACACGCAGTTCATCAATGCCTTGTCCGCCCCGACCGACGACAACCCCTGGACGAGCTGTATGCACTTCCAGATCGATTTGATCCGCCTTGCGCTCGATCCGAATTTGAGAAATTCCAGGACTCTCAAGGCTCTTGAGCTTCATGGGGTTTCTTTCAATGAAATCACGGATCGTATGATCCTCTTGCAAGAGCTTAGGGTAGCGACTGGAATCCGCAAACCAGCGCGATCGATGCTCCTGCGTAATGCCAAGGCGAAAGCCTACTGGATGAATTTTCTGTCCCACGGTGCGTCCTCTGAGATGAAAGCGTTAGAGAATAAATAGAAATTTTTAGAAACCGTTACTCTTCGACTTCGCCCGGAGCCACGGCGATCGTAATATGACAGGTTGGCTTCCGAATCTGGTAAGCGCGACCCTGTGCCCGTGGGCGAAAACGCTTCAGCACAGAACCCTGATCGGCAAATGCTGTGCTGACCACTAAGCTTGCTGGGTCATAGCCCTCGTTGTGCTCAGCGTTGGCAACCGCCGATCGCAAAACCTTGAGGATAGGCTCGCAAGCTCGGTAGGGCATAAATTCCAAAATAATCAGAGCTTCACGGTAAGACCTTCCTCGAATTTGGTCTAATACCCGGCGCACCTTATGGGGCGACATCCGGATGTACCGCGCAATTGCTTTGACCTCTCCAGTAGCAGTAGCCATTCTTTATCTCCTTAAAGCGATTAGCCATCAGCTATCAGCCCGATCGCTGATGCTAATTGCCGTTACCTATCACTGCCTTTCCAACCGTATCTTTTGACCCTTATCGACGGGCTTTCTTATCGCCCTTCGCATGACCTCTAAAGGTGCGAGTAGGGGCAAATTCACCGAGTTTGTGTCCCACCATTTGCTCTGTCACAAAAACAGGTACATGCTGACGACCGTTGTGAACGGCGATCGTATGTCCAATCATGTTCGGCAAGATCGTGGATGCTCTCGACCAAGTTTTAATGAGCTGCTTCTCACCCTTAACGTTGAGCGCCTCAATTTTGCTCATCAGATGATCGGCGACAAAAGGACCTTTTTTGAGAGAACGAGACATAGTCTTAATAAACCTCTAGTCAAATTAAGTTCAGCGTATTCAACAGAGAGCCTTAAGACTCACGTCCGCCTCTGCCCCGCTTCGATGTCCGACGGCGGCGGCGCACAATCATAGAGCTACTCAGCTTCTTCTTCTTGCGAGTCTTGTAGCCCAATGCAGGCTTACCCCAAGGCGTAACAGGTCCAGAACGACCGATCGGCGCCCGACCTTCACCTCCACCATGTGGGTGATCCACTGGGTTCATGACGCTTCCCCGAACTTCGGGACGGCGACCTTTCCAGCGCTTGCGTCCAGCCTTGCCCAGGCTCGTGTTCCGCACATCGCCATTGCCAACTTGACCAATCGTGGCGTAGCAGTCCTTGCGAATGAGGCGTACCTCAGTCGAGGGCAGACGCAGGGTCACGTAGTCACCCTCTTTTGCCACAACCTGAGCCGAAGTCCCAGCAGCCCGAACAATCTGTCCGCCCTTACCAGGCACCAGCTCCACATTGTGAACGGCAGTACCCAAAGGCATATTGCCCAAAGGCAGCGCGTTGCCAATTTCAAAGGGAGCCGTAGGTCCAGAAATTACCGTCGAGCCTACCTTAAGATTGGCAGGATGAATAATGTAACGCTTTTCGCCATCTTGATAATGCAGCAGCGCAATCCGAGCATTCCGGTTGGGATCGTATTCAACCGAGAAGACCTTGGCAGGAATATTGTGCTTATTGCGGTGAAAATCAACAATGCGATAAAGCCGTTTGTGCCCACCGCCTCTATGGCGACAGGTAATGACGCCTCGGTTGTTGCGACCTTTTGGACGATGAACTCGCTTCGTTAGGGACTTTTCCGGAACGGTATGCGTAATTTCGGAGAAGTCAGAGACGACCCGTTCGCGGGTGCCGGGAGTATAGGGTCGGTAGTATCGAATGCCCATGGATCAACCTCTTTACAGACTCTAAACTTCAGGGAACAGGCTAATGGAATCCCCTGATGCCAGGGTAACGATCGCCCGCTTGCATTGGGCACGATGTCCCGCAAAGCGACCAACACGACGTTCTTTAGCAGGTGGATTGTAGGTATTGACGCTTACGACCTTCACGTCAAACAATTCTTCGATCGCCGCTTTGATTTGAGGCTTCGTGGCACGAGTCTCCACCTCAAAGGAATACTTGTTTTCTTCCAACAACCGAGTTGCCTTTTCAGTAATGAGCGGGCGACGGATTAAATCTGGAAGGGAACGAGAATCAATTCTAGTCATCGCCGTAGACCTCCTGAATCGTTTCGATGGCGGACTGCGTTGCCACAATCTGATCTGCCGCCAGGATGTCAAAAATGTTCAAGTTATTGGCAGAAATCAGTCTTAGATTGCCTACGTTGCGAGCAGACAGGTAAACATTGTCATTTCTTTGAGAGACAATCAGCAGAATCTTAGACTCCACCTCAATGCCCCAACGACCCATTGCTTGCACCAATTCCTTCGTTTTGGGACGAGGAAGATTCTCGGCAAAATCTTGAACAATGACTAGATTGTCTACACGGCTCTGTAAAGCCGTTCTCAGAGCCAATCGGCGCTCCTTGCGGTTCATTTTGACAGAATAATCTCTGGGCTTAGGTCCAAAGATCACGCCACCGCCACGCCACAACGGAGAACGGTTTGAACCAGCTCTAGCTCGACCTGTCCCCTTCTGTCTCCAAGGCTTGCGACCGCCGCCTCTGACTTCAGCGCGAGTCTTGGTACAGGCAGTGCCTTGACGGGCATTATTCATTTGCCGCACAAGTGCCCGGTGCACAATATGAGCCGCGCTTCCTTCTTTAGCAACCCTTAGGTCGAGCGAGGCTTGTCCTGCCTCTGCTCCTTGCCAATCTTTTACTACACAATCCACCATATCTTTATCCTTTTACACCAGCGGGCACTATTCGGAACCCAATGCTATGACTCAAGAGCTATGACTTAAGAGCTATGACCTGAGAGTTGCGATCGCCCTACTTCTGACCCACGATCGTGGCAGGCAAGATGTTGAGCAATGCACCCGGCTTACCCGGAACAGCGCCCTTAATCAGCAAAAGATTCCGCTCGACATCAACCCGCACCACGGTCAGCTTCCGAATAGTGACGCGGCTATTGCCCAAACGACCCGCCATCCGCTTACCAGGGTAAACTCGACCCGGCGTAGTCCCTGCACCCGTTGAACCCGGAGCGCGGTGGTTCTTAGAACCATGCGACATTGGACCTCGCTTGAAGTTGTGCCGCTTTTGATAGCCTGCAAAGCCACGACCGATGCTGGTGCCAACGACGTCGATAACTTGACCCACTTCAAACGTATCCGCTTTGAGCTGCTGACCCAATTCATAAGAACCGGGATTCTCTAGGCGATACTCCTGTAGATGCCGTAGCGGTGACGCACCCGATTTCTGGAAATGACCCAGTTCGGGCTTAGTGAGCGCCTTTGCTTTAACTTCTCCATAGCCAACTTGAATCGCAGAATAGCCATCCGTTTCCGGAGTCTTGATCTGTGTAACAGTGCAGGGACCAGCCTGCACAACGGTGACAGGAATAGAAATTCCCGTTTCGTCAAACACTTGGGTCATCCCAAGCTTTGTGCCAAGAATACCAACAGACACAATGAGTCTCCCCTTGCTTTACACATCACACAGAGATGGAGCCAGTCAGAACTAGCTCACTAGATTCTCCCTCTCTGTTAATCCAACAGAATGTGATGTCTCAAGCTGCTTTTACGCAGTTGAGGACAACACAAAACTTTTACACGCTTCAAGTCAGCTTAGAGAAGTCAAAAACTAATTTGCCTATCTCTGTGCAAGTGTGCCAGGACTTGGAGAGAACATTTGCAAGATCTTTCCAGTATCCTCTGAGACGCTTACTGCCTCAATCCATGTTTTGGCAACAGTCATTCATCATAAACAAATATTGAGAAATTGTCCAGAGCATCACCCATTTTTTTGTTGCGACTCTTCGCTCAATGGGCAAAAACTGTCCCCTGTGAAAAATAACGTAATTATTCAGGACAGTAAGCTTGATTGGCGATCGCGCCTTCCCTATAATGATTCTCTAGCGCTTGAAATTGAATTTTGAGGACGAATAGGCTATGGCATTGATCACCACTGGCAAAAAATTCATTCAAGACGTAGAATCCTCCGGCTCAGTTGGGCTTTACGTGCCTTTAGAGGGTGGACATGAAGGGCGCTATCAGCGACGGTTGCGCGCATCAGGCTACACCATGCTTTCCATCACAGCCCGTGGATTAGGAGATCTATCTTCTTACTTAATGAACATTCACGGCATGCGTCCGCCCCATCTGGGCAAGAAAACGTTGGAGCGGGAGGGATCGGTTGGCTATCGCTACTATGTAATGCCAGTGGCAGGCTATCAGCTAGAGCATCTACCCGCTAAATCTAAAGGGCTTGTGATTTGGATGCAGGAGGGGGTAGTGCTGTCGCAGCAAGAGATCGAGTACTTAATTACGCTTCCCTCGATCGAACCTCGAATTAAGGTTGTGGTTGAAATGGGTGGCGGACGTAGCTTTAGCTGGAAGCCCCTACAGCAATTTTTAGCGGCTGCTTGAGTTGCGTCTCTTAGAGCCTGTTGAAATCTGCGGCGCTTACCGAGACAAACTGACGAGGAATTGAGCCAAATCCAATGGGGATCACTATTGAGAGGAGGCAATTCATAATACATGCAAGTTCTCTGTCTCTACGGTAGACTGCAATGTATGCGAGTTTTCTCGTCAGCTCAGACATAACCCTTTAGTATGTAAGGGTGATTGATTTGTACTATCCCCTACGATCGCTGAAGGGTGGCACTTGGTTCAAGCTGATCTGCGGAGCCAGTTTCCAGCACCTCCCTGCCGTTAGAAGCCTCACCCTGGCGTATGCTTTGGCAGGTGCGGACTGTGTTGACGTTGCGGCTGATCCAGCCGTGGTATCAGCGGCGCAAGATGGGCTGCGAGCAGCAGAAGCTCTAGCACCCGAAGCGCAGATGAGAGGATATTCGGGCAACGGTCAGCCTTGGCTAATGGTGAGCCTCAGCGATGGCGAAGATCCGCACTTCCGCAAGGCAAGCTTTGACCCATCCACCTGTCCAACAGACTGTCCTCGTCCCTGTGAAACGATTTGTCCGGCACGAGCGATCGTTTTTGAGCAAGGCGTTCTTGAGAGCCATTGCTATGGTTGCGGTCGCTGTCTGCCCATTTGTCCTGAGCAAAAGATTTTTACACAATCTCACACTGCGCCTCTGACCACAGTCGCTGCCCTGCTGAGGGATGTTGATGCTGTCGAGATTCATACTCAGATGGGTCGTTTCAGCGAGTTTGAACGGCTGTGGAAAACGGCGATTGTGCCCGTCCTGCCGCGCCTAAAGCTGGTGGCTTTAAGCTGTCCAGATGGCGAGGGCTTGGAGGACTATCTTCGGGCACTCTATAAGATAATGTCTGGCTTGTCATCATTGCCCTGTGACCTCATTTGGCAAACTGACGGCAGACCCATGAGCGGAGACATTGGTGATGGCGCAACCCGATCGGCAGTGAAATTGGGTCAAAAGGTTCTGGCCATGAACTTACCGGGCTATGTGCAGCTAGCGGGTGGAACGAACAGCCATACCGTTGCCAAGCTAGAGGCGATCGGCTTGCGTAAAGGACAGCAGCCTAACCCGCAACAGGGCATCTCTGGACTGGCCTTTGGCAGCTATGCTCGTGTGCTGCTTTCTCCCGTTCTAGACCAGTTAGAAATGCAGCAGTCGGTTAACCCAGCGGCATCTCCAGCGCTAGAAGACACGCCAGAGCTGTTGTGGCAAGCCGTACATCTGGCGCACTCGCTCATTTCACCCGTCAAGGCACCCATGAAACTCAGACAGACCGTCCCAAAGTAAGCCTTTTCTCACGCTCCTTTTCTCGATTCGCTTCTCGCACCCAGATATTCATCCTCCATGACATTTAGTAGCCCCTCTGATCCTCTGTCCGATAAGGTTGAGCCTGTTCAGATTACAAATCAAGTTACGGACGACCTCAATCAGCTCCTGGAAATGCTGCCTGGAGCAATTCGAGAGACTTTACAACACCATCCTCAGCGCGATCGCCTTGTGGAAGTTGTGCTAGACCTAGGTCGTCGTCCCGAAGCCCGCTTCCCTGGAACAGCCGAGTATCTCTCTGAAGTCCCCATTTCCCGATCCGATTTGGACTACTGCATTGAGCGGGTCGGCATATTTAGCGGGGACAACCGGGCGGGAATTGAACGCACCCTGCACCGAATTAGCGCTATTCGCAACCGCACCGGAGATGTGATTGGTCTAACCTGCCGCGTCGGTCGCGCTATTTTTGGAACGATCGGCATGATCCGCGATCTGGTGGAGACAGGAAAATCGATTCTGATGTTAGGTCGTCCCGGCGTGGGCAAGACCACCGCTCTCCGAGAAATTGCCCGCGTGCTAGCCGATGACCTAAACAAGCGGGTAGTAATTATTGACTCCTCGAACGAAATTGCGGGAGATGGCGATATTCCTCACCCGGCGATCGGTCGGGCCAGACGGATGCAGGTGTCTCGTCCTGAGCTTCAGCATCAGGTAATGATTGAGGCTGTGGAAAACCATATGCCTGAAGTAATTGTGATTGATGAGATTGGCACAGAGCTGGAGGCTTTGGCAGCACGGACAATCGCCGAGAGAGGCGTGCAGCTTGTGGGCACCGCTCACGGCAACCGGATTGAGAATTTGATCAAAAACCCGACCCTTTCCGATTTGGTAGGGGGCATTCAGTCTGTCACCCTGGGGGATGAGGAAGCGCGTCGTCGGGGCAGTCAAAAGAGCGTGCTGGAACGCAAAGCGCCGCCCACCTTTGACATTGCTGTCGAAATGCTGGAACGGCAGCGCTGGGTTGTGCATGAGCAGGTAGCAGAAACCGTGGATACGCTGCTGCGAGGACGACAGCCCGTATTGCAGGTGCGCACAGTGGATGAACAGGGCAACGTGATTACGACGCAGGAAACGCCTGCTGCCCCTCAGATTGCCGCTTCTAAGCCTTTCGGAGCCTCTCCTTTGAATGGCTACACGCAAAATTCGAGCCGGGGGGGATGGCGATCGTCTGGACAAGTCACCCCGATGTCTTCCTACAAGCGCAACGATATGGGTCGGGGCGACTCAGGTCGGGGTGAGTTAGGTCGGGGTGAGTTAGGTCGGGGCGACTCAAGCTGGGCTGAGTTAGGCAACTCTATTGCTCCCTCAGAGCCTCTTTCTGAACGGCAGGAGTTTGATCAGCTCTTGAATGATTCTCTGGCAGACGCTTTCACGCAGATGGAGCCGATGGGCGCAGTGCCCAGACCTGGGCCAAATGGGGAAGATCTGCCGCTGCATGTTTATCCTTACGCTATCAGTCGGCATCAGCTAGAGGAAGTGATCCGGACGCTGAATCTGCCGATCGTCCTGACCAAAGATATCGACAGCGCTGATGCGGTACTGGCATTGCGATCGCATATCAAAAATCACTCTAAGCTGCGGCTGTTAGCAAAAAACCGTCAAGTTCCGGTGCATGTCGTCAAGTCGAATAGCTTGCCGCAGATCATTCGTGCCCTCCAGCGGATGCTGCACCTTCAGGAAACGGATGAAGAAGATGAGTCTGCTAGCCTGAGCCTGTTTTACAACAGCGCTGACGAAGACGAAATCGAGGCTTTGGAGGAAGCGCGTCTAGCCGTAGAGCAAATTGTGTTGCCCAAAGGTCAACCTGTGGAGCTTCTACCGCGATCAGCAAAGGTGCGCAAAATGCAGCATGAGTTAGTAGAGCATTATCGGCTCAAGTCCTCTAGCTTTGGTGAAGAACCGAATCGGCGGCTGAGGATTTACCCGGCATAAAAACCTGGATCTTGAATTCTGGATCTTGAATTCTGGCGAAGGGAGCTGAAACGTGTTTCAGCTCCCTTTTTAGTTAGACCCTAAGCTACACCAGGGCAGGTACGGATGCCACTAGGTGAGGGTAGAGGGGGAAGCGATCGCACAAATCGGCGACGCGCTGACGGCAGGTTTGCGCGACAGCCGCATCTTCGGGGTTGAGGAGGCGATCGCTGATGATGTTGGCAATCTCAACGAACTCCTCGATGCCCATGCCGCGTGTGGTCATAGCGGGAGAACCAAGACGCAGACCGCTGGTGACAAAGGGTGACTCAGGATCAAAGGGCACGGTGTTTTTGTTTGCCGTGATGTTGACCCCGCTGACCAGCTGATCGGCTTGCTTGCCAGTGAGGGCGATCGATCGCAAATCCACCAGCATCAGGTGATTGTCTGTGCCGCCAGAAACGGTCTTCAGGCCCCGCTCCTGAAGCTGAGCCGCCATCGCCTTAGCATTCTCGATGACATGACCACAGTAGGTCTTAAAGCTGGGCTGGAGCGCTTCTCCAAACGCTACGGCTTTACCTGCAATCACGTGCTCCAGGGGGCCGCCCTGCGTTCCGGGGAAGACTGCCTTATCAAACTTCTTGCCCAGCTCAGCATCGCCCGTGAGGATTAAACCGCCGCGAGGTCCCCGCAGGGTTTTGTGGGTGGTGGTGGTAACAACGTGACAGTGAGGAATTGGGTTGGGGTGATGCCCAGAGGCAACCAATCCAGCGATGTGGGCAATGTCTGCTAGCAGGTAAGCCCCGATTTCGTCGGCGATCGCCCGGAACTTATCGAATTCAATCACACGAGGATAAGCCGAGTAGCCGCAGATCAGCATTTTAGGACGGTGCTGCAAAGCCAAATCGCGAATTTGATCATAGTCAAGTCGCTCGGTTTCTTGACTCACGCCATAGTGACAGGCTTTGAACCACTTACCAGAAACATTCACCGGAGAGCCATGGGTCAAATGTCCGCCATGGGACAAGTCCATGCCCATAATCGTGTCGCCCGGTTCTAGGAGCGAGAGAAAAACGGCAAAGTTTGCCTGAGCACCTGAGTGCGGCTGCACATTGGCATGGGCGGCGCCGAAGAGCTGCTTAGCGCGATCGATCGCAATCTGCTCGACTTCATCGACAAATTCGCAACCGCCGTAGTAGCGCTTTTTGGGCAAGCCTTCAGCATATTTATTGGTCAGCACCGAGCCTTGGGCTGCCATCACGGCTGCCGAGGTAAAGTTCTCGCTGGCAATTAGCTCCAGGTGGTCGCGCTGGCGCTGAAGCTCTTGCTGAACCAGCCCTGCCACGATCGGATCAGTTGTTGCCAGAAAATCCAGGTTGGTCTGAGTCACAAGCAAACTCCCACTTAAGGTAAAAGAACGGTTAGAAATAGGGGTGGCTGCTCACGCTCAGGTTAGTTTGCAGCCGCGATCGACAAACCTCGTACAGTCACCCCACAGGGTTTTCTGCGCGAAGTGCCGCTGCCCTCCAGCTTAATAAATATAACTCGCCAACGGCTGACAGCGTTTGGATGGGAGTTCAAGGTAGGGTTGACATTTAGAGTAATTGTTCTAGGATGTTAGAGTAATTACTCTAAGCTTTTGTTTATGACTGCCCAGAGTACAAAATCTCGGATTATTGCAACCGCGATTCAACTGTTTAATCAACAGGGGACATCTGCCGTTTCAACCAATCACATTGCTGAGTCTCTAAAGATCAGTCCTGGCAATCTCTACTATCACTTCAGAAATAAACAGGAAATTATTCAAGCCATCTTGGAGCAAATGATCCGTGAAATGGACGGAGGCTGGACCCCGAATGTTAAGCCCTCATTGAGTCATCTGCATGAAAGATTGAGTCGCGTCTTTTTTCTGTTATGGGAATATCGCTTTTTTTACCGAGAGCAAATCGCTCTCTTTCAAGCCGATCCGGAATTGAAAAAGCGGTATCGCACCATTCATCGACAGCGGCTAGCAGAAATTGAATCCTTTTGCCAAGGATTGGTTGAGACGGGCGTTCTCCGGCGTTTCGAGGATTCGACCACTTTACCTGCCCTAATCAAAATTATTTGGCTGATCAATGATGCCTGGCTGCCCTCGCTGGAAATGGAGGACGCGGCTATCAATCCTCAAACCATTCAAGCAGCCATTAATTTAATGCTGCAAGTTATGCGCCCTTACATGAGCAAAACAGCTCTAGCAGAGTGGCCCCAGCTAACCGCAATGCCTGCTGCGATTCCTACCCTCACCCCAGAGAGAACTTGATGAAAAGACGAAGCTTTCTAAAACTCACGGCAGCTAGTGCTGTGACCGTTGTCGTTGCAGGCGGTGTATGGCGCTCTTATGACCGAGGCGTATGGAGCACGGGCACTGGCCCCGCCTATGAACCCTGGGAAACCTGGCGAACCGATCGCCCTGAAGGAGCTTTAGCCCTAGTGCGATCGGCAATCTTAGCCTCTAGCCCCCACAATACCCAGCCCTGGATATTCCAAGTCACAAGCTCTCAGCAAGGCGAGCAGATCAATGTGTATGCAGATACCCGCCGCCACCTGGGTGCAATGGACCCCTACCTCCGAGAAATGCGAATCGGGCTAGGGTGCGCTGTTGAGAACATGCTGCTGGCGGCTCAAGCTGAAGGGTATCGCGCTCAACTCACGCTTGACCCAGGCACCCTGACCCAACCGCCTGCTAATCTCGACTCTCAACGGGTAGCCACGCTCAACCTATCCTCCGGCCAACGCTCTACCCCAGCGCTGTATGATGCCATCCCCAATCGGCGGACAAATCGTGCGGCTTATGACCTCCAGCGTTCGGTTGCGCCTGAGGCTTTAGCATCATTGGCCGCCCTAGCTCAAGATCAGGCTGAAGATCAGGCTAAGTTAAAGCTATTTCTGTTAGTTTCAGACCCAGAGCGCCAGCGCTTTTCTGAAGGAACGCTAGCGGCAACAGAAGCGATCGTCGCAGATCCAACCATGTCTCATGATGGCGATCGCTGGTTTCGGTCAAGCTGGCAAGACCTTCAAAAGCAGCGGAGCGGTGTGCATATCGATGCTTCTGGCTTGTCCTGGATGATGCGCTCATTGGTTAAGATGTTGCCCTCTGTCTCACCTGAGACGCAGCATCAATCGTGGATAAATAGCACCAAAACCGCTTTAGACACCTCGCCTGCGTTTGGTTTGATTGCCGTTCGGGATTTGTATGATCAGCCTCAAGCCTTACAAGCTGGACAGCTCTGGCAACAGATTCATCTCTGGGCAACGACACAAGGATTGGCTATGCAACCGCTTAACCAGCTTCCAGAGATGGTAGATCGAGAACGACAGCTCGGCAAAGCGCCCCAAACAGCGGAACTTTTAGCCCAGATGACTCAAGATGCAAGCTGGAAGCCAACATTTGCTTTTCGTCTAGGCTATCCGACCTCAGCCGCGCTAGCTAGCGCCCGTCGCCCGATCGAAGATATTGTAATGGGCGCTAAGCCTACTTAATTGGATTGAGCTGAACTTCGAGCCATCTCTAGGTCGCCTTTATAGCTCGGTCAGCGTAGCCCTGCCCTTTTGGATAGATTGGCAAGTTTTGCGTAATCCTACCCGCCCTTGCTGACAACTTGAGTAAAGCCTTTGACTTTAATTCCTCCATCTTCCCTTGGCGATCGCTCAGATTTCCAGGGGATTTTTTGGTTCTGCATAATCTGCCGAACCTCTTCGGATAGGTAAGTGAGTTCACCAGGGAAAAGCAAACCCAAACTGGCTGGAGGCTAGACAGATGAACGCTCGTTGTAAAAGCCAAATCTTTAACACTCTATTCTGGATAGCTGCCGAAATCCTGTTGAACGTGACCGGATTGGACAACTTGGCAGACTACAGCGAATTCATCTTTAAGAACCCTTCAAAGACTGAAGCGCACTTAGCTATGGTGACGCGATCGCCTTTACAAAATTCCTACAGCTCACCTTTTCTGGCTTCTTAAAAAAGATGAGTCTCTACTCGATCGCCAGTGAAACTCGTTCGCCACCCGTTGCTTTCAGATCAGTCAGCAGTTTCACCACATCGGCATAGGGCATCTGCGGTTCAGCTTTCAATACCACTACGCCCTTGGGATTTTTCTCTAAATAAGCTTTGACTTGCAGCATCAGGGGAGCAGAGGCAATGGGCTGATCATTGAGAGAAACACCCTGGACATCTAGCTCAACGATCATCGGTGACGGGGTAGGCTGTTGAGGGTTAGCCGTCTGCTGCTGAGGGAGCTGAATTTCTACACCCTGCTCTAGGGCAAGCGTCATCGAAATCAAGATGAAGAAAGTTAGGACGGTCATTAACACGTCCATCATCGGAATCAGGTTAACTTCGGGGAGAGAATTAGAGCGACGATGGCGATTGGATCGCATGGGGAGCAGCAGGGTGATAGAACAGTAGACTGAGAAGATCAGACTTAAAGCATCAGGATTACAGCTACAAGTCTAGTTAAAGATTACTCACAGGTGAACGGCGATCGGTCATTTCCAGATTCTGCGGTTCATACCAGTTTTGTCGATAGATTAGCTCCAGTTCTGAACCCACTTCAGAGAAGTAATCCATCTGCTGTGACTGAAAGGTGACAAAAACTCGAAAGACAACCAGAGCCAAAATTGCCACAATCATCCCGGCGGCAGTAGCAATGAGCGCTTCTCCAATCCCGGCAGCCGCCGCGCTGGCCTGTTCGCCAGAGCCACCGCCCCCCACATTCAGGTTGCCAAACGTCGTGATTAAACCTATGACTGTGCCCAGTAGCCCCAACAGCGGCGCGATCGCCACCACAGTTTCCAGCAGTTTGTCACCCTTGCGCATCCTGACAAACTCTTTGTCGGCAGAGGCTTCCAGCGCCAAGCGAAACGTTTCAGGCGTGGGCCGTTTCAGCTTAAGAGGAGCTGTCAAAAATCGACCAATCGGCAAAGCTTGCGACTGTTCCGCGATCGATCGTGCTTCCTCAAGACTATACTGCGCTGCGTCCAAGACATCATGCACCACCTGGTCTTCTTTGCTCAAGAGCTTGTACCAAAACCAGGCTCTCTCTAGACCACAGGCAATTGTCGCAACCGAAAGCCCTAGCAGTGGAGCCATAACTGGCCCGCCCTCACGAGCCAGCTCAAGCAGATTAGACATAAAAATTGCTACAGGTATTCACAGACCCGCCTCCCTGGCTAGAATAGCTGAACGCCATTGAGGATTGGTTAACAATAGGTAATCACCTGCTCAACAAAAGATTAAGCTTGGCGCTGTAATCTAAAGATACATCAAGCCTTCATGAAAAGCCTCAAATTTACCTCTTGCATGGCAGAGAATTTTGCGCCAATCTGCGAGGCGATCGTCACCTACACCAGCCAACAGCTCCAAATGCCAATCGAATGGATCGACGCTATTCCTTGGCAAGAGCGAGAAAAAAGACTCGATCGCGGTGAAATTCAGGTGGGCTGGATTTGTGGATTGCCCTATGTTTGGAAAGCAGATCAGGCGATTCCTAGCATTGAGCTGTTGGCGGCTCCTGTGATTAAAGGCGATCGCTATCAGGGCAAACCCATCTATTTTTCAGATGTGGTGGTGCGTCAAGACAGCTCGTATCACACCTTTGCTGATCTACGGGGCTGCACATGGGCCTATAACGAGCCGCGATCGCACTCTGGCTACTACGTTACCCGCGCCCACTTAGCGGCATTGGGAGAATTTGACGGCTTTTTTGGAGCCGCGATCGAGTCGGGCGCTCACCAAACCTCCCTGCAATGGATTCTAGACGGCAAGATTGATGCTTCGGCAATCGACAGTACGGTTCTGGAGCTAGAGCTACAGCGGCATCCAGAAATAGCAGCTCAAATCCGCATTATTGACGACCTAGGAGCTAGCCCGATTCCGCCTTGGGTGATTTCGACTCAGGTACCGCCAGAGTTGCGCGATCGCCTCCAGCAAGTCTTCCTGCATATGCATCAGACTCCAGAAGGGAAAGCCGTTCTCAGCCAGGGAACGATCGATCGCTTTGTGGCAGTAGACGATCGGGACTATGATGCCCTTCGTCACAGGGCAGAACTGGCAGAAACCGCAAGGCTTTAGCAACACCTGATAGGCTATAGACAGGCAGATTTGACCCTGCACCCCCCTGCCGATTTGAGAGAGCGAGAACACCATGCCCCATACAATTGTCACAAATACCTGCGAAGGCGTTGCCGATTGCGTTGATGCTTGTCCGGTTGCCTGCATCAGCGAAGGTCCCGGCAAAAACGCCAAAGGCACCGACTGGTACTGGATTGACTTTTCCACCTGCATTGATTGCGGCATTTGTTTTCAAGTCTGCCCTGTAGAAGGGGCGATCGTTCAAGAAGAGCGACCAGAGCTGCAAAACACCCCTGCATGACTATGCCTCCCCTAACCCTAATCATTGGCAACAAAAACTATTCCTCCTGGTCGCTAAGAGCCTGGTTAGCACTGAAGCAGACAGGAGCCGAGTTTGAAGAGATTCGCATCCCGCTAGACACGCCGCAAACGCGATCGCAAATCTTGCAGCACTCGCCCACGGGCAAAGTTCCGGCGTTGCGGCATGGCGAAATTTTGCTGTGGGAGTCAAGCGCCATCTGCGAATATCTTGCCGAGCTGTTTCCCGATCGCCACCTCTGGCCTGCCGAGCCGAGGGCAAGAGCGATCGCCCGCTGCGTTAGCGCCGAGATGCACGCCGGATTTTCTCCGCTGCGGCAGAGGCTTTCGATGGATTGCCGCAGTCGCTTTGCCTGGAAAGGCGCACCACCCGACGTGCAAGCCGATATCGATCGCATTCTGACCCTGTGGTTCGCCTGTCGGCAGGAGTTTGGCGAGGGCGGCGACTTTTTGTTTGGTCATTGGACAATCGCTGATGCCATGTTTGCCCCCGTCGTCTCCCGCTTTGTCACCTACGGAGTGCCCTTGGATGCGATCGCTCAAGCCTATGCTGAGGCAACTTTAGGGCTTCCGGCAATGCAAGAATGGCTGATAGCTGCGGCGGCAGAAACTGAGGTTTTAGTCGATCACTAGGTTTGAGGGGAGAGGGGTGGATGAGTAGATGAGTGAGGGGTAGATGAGTGGGGTATGCCGCGACCAACTCATCCACCCATTGACCCATCCACTCATCCACCCATCCCTACCTGACCAAATCCTCTATCAACCGTACTTTTACAGGTTGATTGGGCTGAATCTGACGGAGGCGGCTGCGTTGTCCCAAGAGTCCTAGGAAACGGCGGTTGCCTCGTAATACTTCTGACTCGGCATTGAGCAGCAGCGTTTGGTCTTGCCAATTAATAGATTGGGTAATAAATTGGCTACCCGCATCGCTCGTTTCAAACCGACCGATGACTTCGCTATTGGCAGGGATAATGACGTTGCCTGAGCGATCGCGTACAGCTTCAACCAGCAGCAGAACTTCTTGCTGAGAGGCGTTGGATAAGGCGATCGGCTCTCTTCCGGCATAGCGCAGATTCAAGACAGTTCCGGCAGGAATTACTACGGCAGCAACTGCCAAAGGCTGACCAAACTCAATAACGTTACTCGCGGCAGGCGGCAAGACTGAGAGCGAAACTGGAGGAGCCTCAGAGGTTAACGGAGCGGGCTGAGGCAAAGGCTGAGCAGAGGATTGGCGAGATGGAACGGGCAAGGGCGATTGCACGGGCGATTGCACGGGTGGAGCAGTCGGAGCAGTCGGAGCAATGGCGGGAACTCGAATCGCCGACGTAGCGCGATCGCGAGGTTGAGTCGCGGGTGGCAAGTCTGCGGGCAGTGTCGTCAGGGGCGCTGGAGAAGCGGCGATCGGCGGAATGGGCTGAGCGGGGGAAGCAGGAGGAGGAACAGAAAGCGCGATCGCCTCAGAAGAGCTAGGGGCTGGAGAACTGGGGGCTGGAGAACTGGGAACAGCAGCAGGAGTGCCCGGAGATTCAGCAGGAGGAACTTCTACAGGAATCGCTAAAGCTCCAGGCTCCAGAGGCGGCAAGCTGGCATCAGAACTTGCGGGAGTCGGTGTGGCTGAAGTCGAGGGAGCCGCCCCTGGAAACACCATGGAAGGTGTGGCGATCGTTCTGGGTACAGAACCAGAAGCAGCAGGAGGCAATGTCGCTGTTTCACGAGTCACAGCCGTTTCACGAGTCGCGGCTGTTTCGCCCACTAGAAGCGGACGCAGCACCCAGCGATCGCCATTCACCCGCCGCAGTTCCACCTGTCCGGGGGCAAGTACGGTGCCCGGTGCCAGTTCCATAACCAGGCGCGCCTGTCCGGGCTGAAACTGGGCGATACGAATTTGCCGAATTGCGCCCGTGCTGTAGTTTTGCTCGGTGGCGATCGGGTCTACTTCGGTGTTGGGCAAATCCAGGACAATCCGCGCGGGTTCTGCCGCCAAGAAATAGCGCGGGGTACCGCCCGACACGGTAATTTCTAGCTGTTGAGTAGTGGGGCTATAGGTCCAGTCCAGCGCATCTGCCCGTGCGGGAGCTGCGAGAACGAGGGGGGCGATCGCGGCTAGGCTACCCAAAGCTAAACTGCCAAGAAATTGTTTGTGCATCCTGTCCTCCGAGGCTGGACTTTCCACAGCTATAGTACGTCTTGAAGGGAGATTTGAGCGATCGAGGCGAAATTTTTCGCCGAATTAAGAGCCGACATGATACGCGGTGATGGCGATTGCCCTATCTGGACTATAGATCGCTTCGACTCTAGTATAAGTAGGGTGAGTCCACCAGACCTTGAGACGGTTGCCTTGAGCAGGAGCTGAACCTAGCTTGCTATATCCTGCTTGAATGAGCTGTTGATCAAAATCAGCGGCAGGAAGGGTTTTAACCGTGATTTGAGGAATGCCATCAATTTTGTGCTTATCGAGGGTCATCGCTCAAGGGTCATAGCTGCCCTGATAAGTACTGTAGATGCGATATCCCGGCAGGACTAGGGCGATCCCCACTGAGCTGTGAAGCGTTCCTGGATAGCTGGTTTCAGGCAAGCTGCCTCCCAACCTAATGTGCATCGAGCCACACCAGAGATAGAGTCCTGGAATGAGGGCATCCATACTGTAAGCAATCGCCCGCAACGCTTCATCGGCTGGTTTATTAGCTACGGCCGAGCGATCGCAGTTTGACTCGGTAATAGGTTTATGAGGATCATCGCCTTGACTCACTTCCATAAGAGCCTCCCTGTTTTTGTGGCTATATTTCTACTGTATCGCCGCTTGACGATCGCCCCTCTTTTCCTCTATGCTCACACGTTAATAGCTATTTGCAACTCGCCGTGCGGTAGCTAAATCCCAAAAATCTGGCGCTACTCAAAGCTGTTACGAGCAGCGATGAGTAGCTGACCCCAAACTGCGGTGCGGCAGTCTGGTGGCTAAAGAGGAATTTTAACACTCCTTTCAGCCGCTCTGATGCTTCATGCTTTCGGGGCGGCTAGGTTTTTGGGTTTCCTTCCCGAAACCCAAAACAGGAGAACTCTGATGGTTAGCTCGTTTCAGTCGGATTATGCCAATCGGTTTTTGTTGAATTTAGGAGGGCAGAAGGCAGGATTCAGGAGTCAAAATTCTGAATTTCTGGCTTCTAATCTCCTGGCTTCTGACTCCTCTACTCTTGACTCCTCTACTCTTGACTCCTCCCGTGCCAAGGGCGATCGCGAACTCCTCTATGTCCTCGTCATTGGCTCTGAGGCGGGTGCGCTAGAAACGCTGTATGAGCTGCAACAACGCGGCTTTGCCAACATCACCGACTGGAGCCGCAATTTGCCCAGTCCTGGCGAGTTTCCGCAACCGCGATCGGGTGAGGTGATGCGGATTTTGCAGCGGTATCGGCTGCGGGGGTGAGGGGATCTGCTGGGTAAACCCGTCTGGGAATCTGGCTGAACATCCTGCGCTGCCCCCCAATCCCCTAATTTTTAGGGACTTCCGGAACTCAAAGTCCCCTAGAGTTGGGGGATTTAGGGGGCTAGAAAACTGTCAACTCTGACAAATCTTTAGTTCAGCAATGCCACCCCACCGACTTCTCAACCTCTAGACTCCATCTCCTAATGCTTGACCCTCGCGTCCGAGCCTCAGAGACTCGCCGTTCACTCTCAATAACTCACTGTCCACTCTCAATAACTCACTGTCCACTCTCAATAACTCACTGTCCACTCTCAATAACTCACTGTCCACTCTCAATAACTCACTGTCCACTCTCAATAACTCACTGTCCACTCTCAACAACTCACCGTCCACTCTTTGAACTTCACCGTCCACTCTTTGAACTTCACCGTCCACTCTTTGAACTTCACCGTCCACTCTTTGAACTTCACCGTCCACTCTTTGAACTTCACCGTCCACTCTTTGAACTTCACCGTCCACCCTCAGAACCTCAGCACCCAATCCCCACACCCGATCGCCCCCACTCTAATCTCTACCTTCTCCGCCATAACCTTCGCCAGAGGCGTTTTAGGGTTGTGAAGATCAATCGCCATCCTCCTTGCTGTCAAATTTACGAAGGGCAGCATCACATCTCTCGACACTACGATATAGTTTCATGTTCTGGAATAACTGACGGGCATTTTCATAGGCAGAAATGATATCTTCCGGCTTTTGGTCAAGCTTTGCCATTGTGTTGCCCAAGTTAAAATAGGAAGTTGCTACTCCCAGTCGATCGCCGATTTCTCGCGCTATCTCTAACGACTGCTGATGAAACTCGATCGCTCTTTGACAGGGTCCCAAGGATTGGTAGGCAGTGCCCAGATTTCCTAATGAAATCGCTTCTCCCTGCCGATCGCCAATCTCTCGTCGAAGGCTAGGGGCTTGCTCATGGAAATCAATAGCTTGCAAGTATCGCCCCAAGTTGGAGTAAGCATTGCCCAAATTCAAGAGAGCATCTGCTTTTCCAAAGAAGGATCTGACGGTTTGAGCCAGGTATAGGCTTGCTCATAGCATTCCAAGGCAGCAGGGTAGTCATATTGCTTTGCATAAGCCTCTCCCAAATGGTTGTAGAGCGAAATTAGTAAGGGCGACTGAGAATCCTGCTGCTCCGATGCCGTAATCTGTTGCTGTAACTCCGCCAGCAGTTCCTCACTTTCAGCAGTAGGAGCTGCCAAAGGCATCTCTGGAGGGCGAACCTGCCCACAAACTCTTTACTATTGCGACAAAAACTCTACGACTTCCGATCGCGCCTCCCTCAGCCGCACCCCAATCAGCTCATCGGCTCCCGATCGCGCCTCCCTCAGCCGCACCCCAATCAGCTCATCGGCTCCCAACACCGTCACCACCGATCGCTCCCGCAACTCCGCCTCATAGTCCTGAATAATTTGCTGCCGCAGATTGCGATCGTCACATATGGCCATCAGCAGGTTTAGCGTGTTCTCACTGGCAGCGATCGACAACACCAGCTTGCGATAGCTCCGCCGATTTTCCGCGTCAAGGCTCGTCGTCATCGCCAGCACTCAAATATAGCAACGGATTCTTGAACGGATGAAGCGGATAAAACCCATCCCCTCATCCACCCATCCACCCCTATCCCCCACTCTCCTCCGGCTCAAATTCCCGATTCGCCTGCTGCCCCTGCATCGCCTCACCCACCGTCACATTTAGCTGATCGCCCAGCAGCAGCACCAGCGAACTCATGTATAGCCATAGCAGCAGCACAATCACCGCTCCGACCGCCCCATAAACTCGGTTGTAATTGCCAAAATGCCGCACATACAGGCGAAACAGGTTGGAAACGATCGCCCAAAACACCGCCGCCAACACCGCACCCGGCATAATCGGCTGTCCCGGATTCCAGTGGCTCGGCCCGTAGCGATAGATAAAGCCAAATGCCAGCGACATAATTAACAGAATGAGCGGCAGCGCCAGCCAGCCCCAAAATTTCAGCAGTTCCGAGGCGATCGAGCCGCTCTGGGATGCCACCACACTTGCCGTATTATTCACCAGCACATCGCCCACCAGCATCAGCGCCAGGGAGAGAAGCAGCATCACGATCGCCCCCAGGGTTAGCGCTAGTGCAACCAGCCTCGCCTTCCAAAAGGGACGCGACAGGCGCGGCGGAATTTGATGAATCTGATCCAGCGCCATCATGGCTGCTCCCAGCGCCCCCGAAGCCGTCCACAGTGCAAACAGAAAGCTGAAGGAAAACAGCCGTCCATCCTGTCCTTGACTCACCTCCTGGGCAAACCCCTGGAGCAAGCCCAAAACCTCTGTGGGGGCAACTTCGCTCACCTGACCTGCCAGCTTTTCAAAGGTGCTGTTTAAGGGACGAAATAAACCGATCGCCGTCAATACCGCTAGCGTTGCCGGAAACAGGGACAGCATCGCGTTATACGCCATCTCTGATGCTAGCCCCGGCAACCGTTGCTTAAACGCCGCAGCAATCGCCTTTCGCAGGGTTCGCCCGTTGAGATATTGAAAGAATTGGAAAAACCGCAGCGATCGCATGATGAAAAGAATAAAAGTTGACGGTTACAACCGTTATTATGCCAATCTCACAGAATTAAAACGGCAACTGGTGCGCCATTTCCTAGCCCAACTGAATCGGGATCATGACCTCAAAAGTCGTCCAGCCTTCCTTACTCTCCACCTGAATGGTGCCCTGCAAATGCTCGACCAGCTTTTCGACTAGCGCCAGCCCTAATCCTGTACCGCCCTGACTCCAGGGATCAGCACGGAGGCAGCGATAGAACTTGTCAAAAATTTTAGGCAGCTCATCAGATGAAATATTTGCCTGATTGCTGACTCGAAAGCTGATCCTAGGAGCAGCAGCAGGAGGTGCAGGGCTAAATATCAACTGATGCCGAATATCCAACTGAATCATGCCGCCCGGTTGAGTATATTTGCAGGCATTATTCAACAGCTCCGCCAAAACTCGCCGCAGCATTGCCTCGTTAGACAGAACAATCGGCAGGCGATCGGAATAGCTCATTTGAAACTGGTGTTGGCGATCGGCAAACCGCGCCTGAAAAGCCTCCCCTAGAGAAACAATCCAGGCTTGCAAGTCAATTTCCTCTAGCTCCACAGCGCCTATGGTCGCCTCTAACCGCTGCAAATCCAACAGATCGTCAATCAGACTTGCTTCGCGGGCAGCCTCTTTTTCCAAAATATCTAGGTAGCGCTGGCGTTTGTCTTCGGTAGAGGCAATCCGCAGCATTTGCACCGCCATTTTGACATTGGTGATGGGCGTACGCAGCTCATGAGAAACGGTGCTGAGAAAATCATCCTTGAGACGATTCAGCTTTTCTAGCTCCCACACCTGATTTTGTGCCGTTTGGTAAAGCTGAGCCTGACGAATAGCGATCGCACATTGGTTTGCCACCTGCTGCACCAGACGAATCTCAAACTCATGGAAAACGTGGTCAGCTTGGTGAATCAGCCACAGATCTCCCAATATCCCCTGGTCGGTACCCCCTTGATCCAGGCTACCATCCACACTTTTTTGATCCATAACTGGCGCAGATTGCGGATCAACAAAAATCGGGCAAGCCAGCATCGCCACTCTACCGCGATCGGCATTGGGCAAGAGCGAACAGAACTGTAAAGGGTGTCCCTGCTTGAGCTGCTGATAGATCTCCGGGAAATCATCCATCTGCGAGACGCGCCCTTGGCTGGTGGGGATCGATCGCGTAAATTCGTACCTGACCGTGGATGTACCTTGATCCAGGTCATACAGCGCCGCATTGCAGCCCCCCAGCTTCAGCACAAAGGTGAGTTCTCGGACTGCCGTCTGCAAAATTTGGCTGCCGTCTAAGGAATCGCGCACTTTGTCAGTGACCCGTTTGAGCATTGATTCATAGACCAGCGCCGTTTGAATCTGGTGGGTACGCTGCTGAACCTGCTCTTCTAGATCTGAGTTGAGCTGCTGTGCCCGTTGATACAAAATTGACTGTTGAAATGCGATCGCCACCTCAGCAGCCAACTGTTGCAGCGCCTCGACCTCAGCCTCTTTCCAGACACGATCGCCATCACATTGATGCACGGCCAGCCAGCCAAACAGACTCTCTTTCAAAAAAATCGGTGCAGCAATCAAAGCGTGAATTTGCTGACGTGCCATGAGCTTGGCGATCGGTGGCAGCAAATCTGCCTGATGCCGATTTTCAATCACCAAAGGCACTGCGTTTCTGAACAGACTCAACCATCGGCATACCCAGGCTGGATCAAGGTTGGCATGCATCACAGAGGACTGACTCAGCCGGACTGCCTCAGCAACGCCTACCGCCAAGTTTGGCTGACCGGGCTGAGGCTGACCGGGCTGAGGCTGACCGGGCTGAGCCTGATCGGGCTGAGCCTGAAGCTGATAAAAAATTACGCGGTCAGATTGCAAAAGCTCCCGCGCTGCTACAACAGTCTGCTCCAGAATTTCCGATGAACTTAGCAACTGCTGCAAACGACGAGCAATCTCTCTGACGACCCGGTGATGATCACGCGCTTCGATCGCAGCCTGATAGCTACACATCAAACCTTGGTTTTGCTGATGTAGGTTTGTTACCGTCGATCGCAAATCCGCCAGAGCTGCCGCCAATTCCTCCAAGAAAGGTTCTAGAGGCTGTTCAGGGAATGAAGATGGCATGTTGCTAGCAGCCAGAGTATGAGTAACAATACATCACTCTAGCAGCAATCTCAGTAAATCCACAGTCTAAAGACTACAGTTCCTAGCTCACAGCACTTTCGACCACTCGCCAATGCCGATTCTCTTCTACAGCCTGATTAAGCAAATGAAAGACTTGCTGACAATGATTGTTCACCTGAAGCGGCAGCTCTTCGTTTTTCACGACCAAGTTCATCCGAACTTCAGCCTCCTGGTGCAGCACTGGTTCAATCAAAATTTCTACTGTCACCAGCTTGGCGTATGTCACACGCCCTGGGATTTCACGAGCCACTAAATAGTCTTCCGATGAATAGATGACATTCATGCTGCACGCACGCAAAATCTCGACGAGCAGTTGCCAGAACCGATCGGCGGACACTGAGACTGTAAATAGACCTGTATAACGAGCCATAGGCAAACCTGGGAATACTCTTTCGTCCGAATCTTGCCCTCTGAAACCTTATTTCTCAAATTCTTAACTCTGGCGAATCGAAAACTCTGGCGGTTAACAATGGCAGACTCTCACCGAAAACTTGAGTCTTTTGAATCTACTGAAGCTTAAATTGAATCAAATCAAAGCAGATGCGTTTAGTTCAGAGTATAACAAAACGATGATATTCTCCAAATACTTCTGCTTTCTGTATCCTTTGACGGATATTTATTGCAGATATTTATCTATGTCGAGTATCTGTGTCGAGGGCGCTGCTCAAAGACCCAATGCCCTAAGGATGAGAAACCATGCCAGGACGGCTGATTGTGTTTGAAGGAGTAGAGGGTTGTGGCAAAACAACCCAAATTGCCCGATCGCAAACATGGCTTCAAGAAAGCGGTCTTTTGACAGCGCTACAAAACCAGGGAGAAGTTTCGCGGCTGATTGTGACTCGCGAACCGGGCGGCACGGAACTCTGCCAGGAAATTCGCCAATTACTCTTGCACCCCACCAGCCAGGAGGCAATGCAAGATCGCACTGAGCTACTACTCTACGCCGCCGATCGCGCCCAGCATGTCGCAGGATTCCTCAAGCCTCAGCTTGCCCAAGGTGCGCTGATTTTGTGCGATCGCTTCACTGATTCCACCGTAGCTTACCAGGGCTACGGACGCGGACTCGATCGCGGACTCATTGGTCAGCTTAACCAAATTGCGACCGATGGGTTGACCAGCGACCTCACCCTCTGGCTCGACCTAGAAGCCGCCGTAGGACTCGCCCGCGCCCAAAGTCGGGGAATGAGCGATCGCATTGAACAAGCCGCCCTTAGCTTTCATCAGCGCGTTCAGCAGGGTTTTACCGAGCTTGCCCAAGACCATCCTCAGCGGATTGTTCAGATCAACGGCGATCGCAGTGAAACCGAGGTATTTAGTGATATTCAGCGGGTTTTAGAAAAACACTTGCAGCAGTGGTACAAAATCCCTGCCTCCTAAGCCCCGCCCTATTCGCCCCGCCCCATTTCTCACCTCTCTCCATGCCCTTCACCTCCCTCCTCGGACAGCCGCAAGCGATCGAACTTCTCACCCGCGCCATTAACCAAAACCACATTGCCCCTGCCTACCTTTTTGTTGGTGCGCCCGGTGTCGGTCGGCAATTGGCGGCTAGAGGATTTGCAGAGTTGCTCTTAACTTCTCCAAACCCGGTTCATCCGGCAAAAACGTCGCTGCGCCAGCGCATCCAACAGGGCAACCACCCCGATTTGCTTTGGGTTGAGCCAACCTATCTGCATCAGGGCAGGCGGGTTTCTGCAGCTGAGGCGGCTGAATTAGGCATCAAGCGCAAGTCGTCGCCCGAAGTTCGTTTAGAGCAAATTCGAGATGTAGGGCGGTTTCTCAGCCGTCCGCCGCTAGAGTCAACGCGATCGGTCGTCATTATCGAAAATGCTGAGAGTATGGCAGATGCTGCGGCTAACGGGCTGCTGAAAACCTTAGAGGAGCCAGGTCGCGCGACGCTGATTTTACTGGCTCCCAGCGTTGAATCGCTGCTGCCCACGATCGTTTCTCGCTGTCAAAAAATTGCTTTTCAGCGGTTAGATACCCCAACGCTAGCTCAGGTTTTGACCCAGGCAGGTCATGGCGAAATCTTGCGGCAGCCTGACGTGCTGGCACTAGCGCAGGGTAGCCCTGGAGAGGCGATCGTCCATTGGCAGCAGCTTCAGACCATTCCAGAGGAGTTGCTGACTGCCGTTAGAGAGCCGCCTACATCGCTGCGAGCTGCCCTTGATTTAGCGCGGCAAATTGCCCAAGTCTTGGACAGCGAAACTCAGATTTGGCTAATCGACTATTTGCAAAATCGCTACTGGCATCAAGGGCGATCGGGCATTCTGCAATCGTTGGAAGAGGCTCGTCGGTACCTGCGGCAATATGTCCAACCTCGGCTGGTGTGGGAGGTTACGTTAGCGAAAATTAGGGACGAAAGTTAGATTCTGCTTTCGCCTTTATTTCCACTGCGAGAAAGGCAGCTTCACCAGATTAGAGTTGAGATATCGCGGATCGTCCGAGACTTCTTGCCCAATCCAGTCCGGTAGAGTGACTTGCTGATCTGGATGAGTTAGCTCTACCTCAGCGACCACCAAGCCCTGATTTTCGCCTACAAATTCATCGACTTCCCACAGCAGATCGCCGTAGGGAATTTTGTAGCGCGTTTTTTCGATCAAAGGTCGATCGCACAAAGTATCTAGAAGCTCTGAGGCATCTGAGCCAGGAATTTCGTACTCAAATTCTGATCGAGAGATGCCAGATGTGGCGCCCTTGATCGTGATGTAGCCCCGATCGCCCGCCAGACGAATCCGAACCGTGCGATCGATATCAGACACAATATAGCCCTGACGATAAACTGTACCCGCAGCCAGAGTGCGCCAGGAATCATTTTTTACCAAAAACTTTCGCTCAATTTCGATCGCCATGCTTTAAAGATCCTGTTCCAAACGTCAGAGGTTCATTCCCATTTATCCTATGCCCATCACCGAACCCACCACCATGCTGACGGACTACGCGATCGCTGTAGAAGCCTCTGGGTTCAGCATCCTGTTGTTTAGACTCGGACCGTTTCACCAGCAGGCCGCTATAAAATTTTGGGCGGCTGCTTTTGGGAATGTAGCTGTAGCCGCCGCTTTGGGTGGCACCTGTCATGGTTTTGCGCGGCTGCTTGAGGGTTCTGCCCTGGCGCTCTTGTGGAGAATCATGCTGCTTGCCATCAGTCTTGCAGGCTGTTTCATGCTGCTTGCCACGCTCAAAAGCAGTCTGTCTCGACGCTGGCAAAGAGAGGGGAATATGCTGGTAGGGATTAAATTTTTTGCTTACCTGGGCTGGGCGATTCTGCATCCGTCGCTAGACCATGCCTTTGTCTATGGGGTAGTCGATTACCTGTCGGCAATGCTGTGGGTGTTGCTCCTGGAAATAAGAGCCGTTTTTCACTCCCCGCGATCGCTCTGGATTATTGCCGGAATTCTGATGTCAGGGGTGGCGATCGCTTTCCAAACCAGCGGTGTAGTGCTGTTCAAGTATTTTAACCACAACGACCTCTATCACTTGCTCCAAATGATTGCGCTGTACTGGTTTTACCGAGCCGCAAGATTACTCAAAGATAGGTAGGTAATTTGGGGAAATCGTGAGGAAAATCCCCGCAAAAATAAGAGATCTCCACCCAGCGGCTTGACATTTTCAGGTAAAAGCAGGAAATTAGCCCTGAAAACATCTTTTTACTTACAAGACTTCATCATGACAGCATCAGGAAATGGCGGGATTTTAGCAGAGTTCAAAAAATTTATTATGCGGGGCAACGTCGTTGACCTGGCAGTAGCTGTCATCGTGGGTGGCGCTTTCGGTAAAATCGTCGAATCGTTTGTTGCAGACATCATAACTCCTGCAATCCTCGCCCCAGCCTTGCAAGCTGCCAACGTGGATGATTTGTCCAGGCTGTCAGCAGGCGGCATCAAATATGGTTCTTTTCTAGCGGCAGTTTTGAATTTTTTAGTGATTGCACTCTCTATCTTTCTGGTAGTCCAAGCGTTTGAAGCCGCCAGAAAAAGGTTCGTTCGTCAGAACGCAGCGGAAGAGGTTGCTCCGACCGATCCCATCGTCATCTCTCAAGAAAATCTCACGCACGCGGTCGAACGGCTGACTCAAGTGATTGAATCAAAGTAGCCCTGTAAAGTAGACCCATGAAGTAGACAAGTTCAGACAGGCGCAGCTTTGAGACTCCAGCTTTGAGACTTCAGCTTTGAGGATCTTGGGCGATCGGCTTTTTACCCTGATCTCTCGCTGCGCCGTTGACAGTACCTAGCTGCTGCCGGACATCATCAATGGCATCATTCAACTGCGCAATCTTATCTTCCAAACCTCGACGCGCTACTTCAATTCCTTGCTCAGTCGAGGCTTTGAGGGGACGCTTTTTTCCGGTGCGAGGATCGATTCTGGGAAAAGATTCGGCACCTGGATTCTCAGCTTGAGACAGCCGCGAGGTAACGACGACCCCCACGACACCGCCTACCACACCGCCCACGATCGCTCCTAAGAAAAACCCGCCGAAAAAGTTACTTTGCTGGCTCATAACAAAATCCTGCCATTTGCGTTCAGTCAGGGCAATTTTACGATGATTTTAACGCGCTCTGACGCGGGTTAAACGCCCAAGCGATCGGTAAACGCTCGGCAGCTAGGTGCCAAAGGTGCGATCGCCCGCATCTCCCAACCCCGGCACGATGTACCCTTGCTCATTTAATCCTTCGTCAATACAGGCGGCATAGATCACCAGTCCTGGGTAGGCAACGTTGAGCTTTTGTAGCGCAGGCGGAGCCGTAACTACCGAAATAATCCGCACATTTGCCGGATCAACGCCCCGTTTCGTTAGCTCTTCCATGACGGTGGTAATGGTGCCACCCGTTGCCAGCATTGGCTCAGTGATCAGCACATGGGCTTGGGGGGCAAACTGAGCCGGGAACTTATTAAGGTAAATGCTCGGCTCTAGGGTTTCCTCGTTCCGCACTACGCCAATGTGATAGATGGAAGCCAGGGGCAGCAGCGCCTGCGCCCCTTCCAGCAGAGCCAGCCCTGCCCGCAAAATGGGAATAACGGCGATCGGCACTTCTGGATTGACAAACGTCGCGGCACAGGGAGCCAGCGGCGTATTGACTGCGGTATCGATCGTCGGCAGCCAGTCTCGAATCGCCTCATAGGTGAGCCACCGCCCCAGCTCTGTCATGGCGCTGCGAAACAGCACGTCTGGCGTATCTTTGTCACGGGCGACGGCAAGCCAATGCTTGATCAGGGGATGGGGGGGAACGTAAACGCGCAGTTGTAAAGCCATTCTGGAGAGTGAGTGCAGATCAAATTTGCCTCATCATAACTCTGTACTTTGCCGTTAACCCAGCATTTAAGATTTTGGGTCGTGGGGGTGGGCAGAGTAGAGCTTGTAAGGGAACGATCGCCCATTCTAGAAATCTGGCGCTCATTATGCACACCATTCGCCTTACAAATAATCTTCTAGGGCAATTCCTTCAGCACCTCTGTCAACATAGAAAACAGTTCGTCTATGTGAGATTTCTCAATGATGAGAGGCGGCGACAGGGCAATAATATCTCCTGTGGTGCGGATCAGCAGACCTCGCTCATAGCAGCGAAGAAAACAGTCAAAGGCGCGCGCTCCCGGCTTGCCCAGTATGGATGCTAGCTCAATCCCGGCAACCAGCCCAATATTGCGAATATCGATGACGTGGGGCAGACCCCGCAGCCCATGCACAGCCTCCTCCCAATAATCAGAAAGTGATTGAGCGCGCTGGAATAGTCCCTCTTTCTCATAGATGTCCAAAGTCGCCATGGAAGCAGCGCAAGCGACTGGATGTCCTGAATAGGTGTAGCCGTGGAACAGCTCGATCGCATTCTCTGCCGAACCCTCCATAAAGGCATCGTATATGCCCTGCCGGACAAACACTGCGCCCATGGGCAACGTGCCGTTGGTGATGCCCTTAGCCACAGTAATCATGTCGGGAATCACCCCAAAGTAGTCGGCAGCAAAGCCTGTGCCCATCCGCCCAAAGCCGGAAATCACCTCATCGAAGATCAGCAGAATGCCGTATTTGTCGCAGATCTGCCGCAGTCGCTGAAGATAGCCCTGGGGCGGCACCAGGACACCCGTAGAACCCGCCACAGGTTCCACAATCACCGCCGCAATATTGGAAGCATCATGCAATGCCACGATCCGCTCTAGCTCATCGGCAAGGTGTGCGCCCCAGGCAGGCTGTCCCTTACTGAAGGCATTATGCTCTAGGCTGTGGGTATGGGGCAGATGATCGACCCCAGCCAACAAACTGCCGTAGAACTTGCGGTTAGGCCCAATGCCGCCCACCGAAATGCCGCCAAATCCTACGCCGTGATAGCCGCGCTCTCGTCCAATCAGCCTTTGCCGCGTTCCCTGACCGCAAACCCGATGATAGGCGATCGCGATCTTCAGCGCCGAATCCACTGCCTCAGAGCCAGAGTTAGCAAAAAACACGCGGTTCAGATCTCCAGGCAGCATTTTGGAGAGGCGATCGGCTAATTGAAACGCGCCGGGATGCGCCATCTGAAAAGTGGGTGAAAAGTCGAGGGTCATCACCTGCTTCTGCACCGCTTCGGCAATTTCGGGGCAGCTGTGTCCAGCATTGACGCACCACAAACCCGCAGTGCCATCAAGAATCTGCCGTCCATCCTCGCTGGTGTAGTGCATCCCCTGGGCAGACACCATGACGCGCGGCTTCGACTTAAACTGGCGATTGGCGGTAAAGGGCATCCAGAAGGCTTCGAGACTCTGGCGATCGGTTGAGGTAAAGGGGCTTTCTTGCATAGGTTCTGTAAAGTTGTCTGGGCGTAAGTTCTCTGGGCTGAAATTCTCAGCAGGCTCCTACTAAAATCCTGTCAGATTTTCCTAAGCGGTAGCAAAGTTTTTTGTTTCCTGTTATTTACCGCTGTGTCTCAAATATAGCGATCCCGACCGACAATGTGAACGGGGTTTGCTTGTTCTAGAAGGTTAGCGTGAACTTGATCTCTTACTCAAGAACTTAGTGATCATTTACAGGCGAATTAGGGCATTTCTAGAATAGAGCTACCCTTCATAGGACTTACATGATTAATTTCGATAACATCATTGCAGTATCCAGTTCTACAAGCGACTTCTTGCAAATCTTTAAAGACTCGTTCTCTGAAATAAATGAATTATTTTCAGAAGCACATGAGGTTATTCTTTCAGCTTGCTATAGAAATCCAGGTCTGTCTCCAAGCATGAAAAGTACCTCACAAATAGCCCTTGCACAGAGATGGCTCAAGAAGTACAAAAATAGCTTTGAGCGAAGAGTCTCGCAACGGGTGTCTAATCCACCTGGAACAGTTGCAGATTCCATAGTAGAGACAATTATTAAGGCTAGGCTCACAGGTTTAACGATTACACATCTTGAGCAGATAAAATACGCTCATAGGCTATCTATGTCAGCCGAAAATATTCAAGGATTGCTACTTGAAGAGTTTCTAGCCGAGCAATTAGCAGATTTCGGATGGTTTTGTTGTTGGGGTGAAGTGCTGCGCCATGTCGATTTTTGTCACAAGGACGGTTCTCTTTTACAGATAAAAAATCGCAGCAATTCAGAGAACAGTTCTTCATCGAGAGTTCGTATTAATCAGCCCATTGAAAAATGGTATAGAGTCGATGCACAAACAGGAAATTTTCAGTGGTCATACTTTAATCAGAAACATAACACTGATCAATTTTCTGAAGAAAGCTTTGTTGAGTTTGTCCGGAAAACTTTAAAGAGGAATCCTAGAGCTTTGCCTGTAGAAGTTGGCAATCCTTGGCAGTCCTCATCCAAATCTTCAAGACAAAGCTAGACAGAGTTGCTCTGCTGGTGAGTCGTTTATGGAGCCAATGATTTCGTTTGACCAGCTTAGATCATCTGTATTGTTATAGCGTGAATAAGGAAAGTTATTAAAGTCTGTAGTGACTTTTCCGTCTAAGTGACTAATTAACATCTTAGCAACGGCTCTTCCTAGAGAACATGGAACAGCATTGCCGACCTGGCGGTATTGATCCAACAAAGTCCCTTCTATAGTCCAGTTATCTGGGAATTCTTGTATCCGCTTATACTCCTCAATACTAAGAGGTCTGTCCTCTTCTGGGTGCGCTAGGTCTGTTGCAGGCATTGCTGGATGAGTGACCAAAGTTGGAGAAGGTTTATCCCATGCCAGTCTTCTGTAAAAGCCTGTCTTCCCGCCGCTAGCATGATAAGACGCTCCTAGCGCCTCTGCGTGTAGTTCTACAGGTAAATTCCGCCAATGTTGCCCTGGCTTTAACAGCCTGTAATATTTCAGCCGTTTTTCAGGAAATTTGACAAAGTGATGTCCTTCCTTTGGCAGACCTTCAAGAGCTTCTCTGAGCGTTATCCAATTCGGTAGTCCGTACAAGTTCTTCTGCGCATGGGTAGGCGTGAGATAGGGAAGCTTTTCTCCATCTCGACTACAAGTAATTATGACTCTTTCACGTTGCTGCGGTGAGCCAAAATTAGCGGCATTGTATAAGTTGAAGGAAACGCTGTAGCCTGACTCTTTGAGCCTACGAGTGATGTACAGAAGTGCCCCCCCTCTTTGTTCCTCTGGAGAGAGCTGTGGACATTGACTTCCTCTCAATTCATGGGGTCGATGTTTGAGTGGAGCAGATAATAATCCTCGAACATTCTCAATAACAGCAAATTTAGGTCTAAGTTCAATAATTAAATCGATGAATGTTAAGAATACATTACCTCGTTCATCTTTAAAACCTTGCCGTTTACCAGCACTACTAAAGGCTTGGCACGGCGGACCACCAACAATGACATCGATATCTTCTTGAGGAGTCAACCCTGCTTTTTCTCTAATCTCGCTAGCTGAGTAATCGCGGATATCGCCAATCAGCGCTACCTCAGGTTTATTAGTTTCGATTGTCCTTCGAGCTGCTTTGTCCACTTCACACGCAAGAATTACTTCAATTCCCTCTCTTTCTAGCCCTAAATCGAGTCCCATACAGCCGGAAAAGAAGCTTAAAGCCTTGAGAGCAGGTTTGGTAAAAGACCTTCTTGTGTGATCTGGAATTGCTAAACCCAATTTATGCTCTTTGCCACAATACTCGCTGGCTGATTCCGATGCGATTATCCACCTACTGCCGACCATATCTCCACCCAGTTCACCACTTCTGAGTAGTTTGCGAACATACTGTTCTGAATAGCCCAGCATTTCAGAGGTTTCTTTTACAGAGAGATAGCCAGTGGGCATAGATTTCGCAGCCGAAACTTAAGTTAGGTACCCTATATTAAAATGAGTCTATCAATTTCGCAAGTCATATTAGGGGCGTGTTTTAACGTGCGATATGAAGTTTAGGTTACTTGCCACTGCTGAGTACGATCGCTAGGCTGTATTCGATTTGGCACTCTAATCCGCTGTACTCCTATGGAAACGATCGATTTACTGCGCTCAGGTCAGCTTGCGGGAGTTAAGCGGCTTAATCTTTATGGCGGTTTAGCTCAATTTCCATCAGAGATTTTGGATTTGGCAGACTCTTTGGAAATCCTGGATCTGTCAGACAATTGCCTGAAGTCCTTGCCCGATGAGTTTGCCCAGCTAAAGAAACTCAAAATCGTTTTCTTTAACAACAATGCGTTTGAGGAAGTTCCAGAGATTCTTTCACAGTGCCCCAATCTGTACATGGTCGGCTTTAAATCTAACCAGATTAGAGCCTTCGCAGAAAACGCCCTATCGCCAACCGTCCGTTGGCTTATCCTCACTAACAACAGGCTGGAGCAGCTTCCTAGATCGATCGGCAAACTGACAAATTTACAGAAGCTCATGCTGGCGGGAAATAAGCTGCGATCGCTCCCACATGAGATGGCTTTGTGCCGAAGCTTAGAGCTAATTCGGCTGGCGGCAAATCGGCTTGAGGCACTTCCCGACTGGTTATTTACCCTACCGCGCCTGTCCTGGCTGGCTTATTCTGGAAATCCGTTCTGCGATGCCATTCCTGTGAAGGAGCGATCGCTCCCCCATGTAGATTGGGCTGAACTAACGCTGGGAGAAACGCTGGGTCAAGGTGCGTCTGGCGTGATCTCTAAGGGAACTTGGGCTATGGAGCAGGGGGCTACTGGGCAACCTCAAGAAGTTGCCATCAAAATATTCAAAGGTGAGATCACGAGTGATGGGCTTCCTGCGGATGAAATGCGCGCCTGCATCGCTGCCGGATCGCACGAAAATCTGGTGGGGTTGCTTGGAAAGGTAATCAATCACCCTGAAGCGACAGGGCTGGTATTGCCTCTCGTTTCACCTGACTACCGAAACCTGGGTAAGCCTCCAGACTTTGATAGCTGTACTAGAGACACTTATAGCCCAGATACAGCTTTTTCTGTGCCTATGATTTTGCGGATTGCTCAGGGAATTGCTGCTGCTGCCGCGCACCTCCATAGCAGAGGCATCATGCATAGCGATCTGTACGCTCACAACATCTTGGTGAACGAAGCAGGACATAGTTTACTGGGAGACTTCGGAGCCGCTTCTTTTTATGATCTGAGCAGTTCAGGTCAGGCGATCGAGCGTCTGGAGGTGAGAGCCTTCGGCTGTCTTTTAGAGGATCTGTTAGATCACTGCAAACCGGGGGATGCTTTTTCTCAAGCAGAGTCTCCGATAAGTTCTCCAATAAATTTTCCAATAAGTTCTCAAGCAGGGGCGATCGCCTCTCTACGGGGCTTGCAGCAAGACTGTATGAATCCAGTTCCCTCTATGCGTCCACTGTTCATCCAAATCTGCGAAATCTTAGTCACAATTGAGCAAAAACTTTGACTTGTCTGCGCTATTGCT
Source organism: Drouetiella hepatica Uher 2000/2452 (assembly GCA_019359505.1). Lineage (GTDB taxonomy): Bacteria > Cyanobacteriota > Cyanobacteriia > Elainellales > Elainellaceae > Drouetiella > Drouetiella hepatica. The sequence continues at coordinate 170,522 of JAHHHD010000009.1, forward strand.
GTTTGTTAAAGGTGCGCACCTTTAACAAACAGCAGGGAGATAGGACAGGCATGACAGCTATGACAGCCATGATGAGCAAGGTTGAACTGGTTCGGGGTCGCTGGATTTTCACAGGAGACGACACATTAGTCGATGGCGCGATCGCCATTCAAGCGGACAGCATTCTGGAAGTAGGAAATTGGGACAGCTTACAAGCCAAATATCCCGATGCGGAAGTCCATGGCTCCAGCCAGTTTGCCGTGCTGCCAGGGCTGATCAATGCCCACCACCACAGCAATGGAGTTCCTAACTCGCTCCAGGGCATAGACGATGATTTTCTGGAACTCTGGCTATTTTCTAATATTGCGCTGCGATCGCAAGACCCCACCTTAAAGACGCTGTTGAGTGCTGCCGCTTTGTTGCAAAGCGGCGTAACAACGGTGCTAGATGTCTGCACTGTTTCGGGGACACCTGAGGAGAGTCTGGTGGATCTGAAGGGTCGGCTCCAGGCATACGAGCAAGCAGGTTTGCGCGTTGCCCTAACTCCAGGTGCAACCTACAGCAGTTTTTTGGTGCATGGAGAGGGAGATGATGATGCCTTTCTGGCTAGCCTCCCCACTGCTCTGCGTCAGCAAGTTCAAAAGCTGGCGATGATCCATCAAACTTTGTCGCCAGAGGCTTACCTGGGGGTGATCAGCGATTTGGTGATCAGCTATCAGTCCCATCCTCACATTTCTGTTTGGTTTGGACCTCCAGGGCCGCAGTGGGTAAAGGACGATCTGCTGGTAAAAATCGCCGAAACCGCAGAACGCCTGAATACAGGTATTCAAACCCATGCCGTCGAATCACTTTATGAAAAGCTTGCGGGTCCTCGCAGCTACGGTAAATCCGTAATAGCCCACCTGCATGATCTGGGGGTACTTAGCCCTCGCTTTTCGATCGCCCATGGGGTTTGGCTCAGCGAAGCGGATATTCAAATCTTGGCGGAAACCGGAGCATCCGTCAGCCACAATCCCAGCTCCAATCTGCGGCTACGGGCTGGAGTTGCCCCCCTAAACCAGATGCTGCAAGCGGGCGTTACCGTCGGCTTGGGGATGGATGGCACAACGCTGGGGGACGATGAGGATATGTTTGCTGAAATGCGCTTGGCGACAAGGCTGCACCGTACTCCTCAGCTCAATAACCCTGCGCCCACCTTTACCGATATTTTTCGGATGGCAACTGCGGGAGGTGCCAAGCTTTTGAGACAGCCCACCCTCGGCAAGATTGCCCCAGGGTATAAGGCGGATCTGGTGCTGGTGAACTGCGATCGCATCACCTGGCCTTGGGTTTCACCGGAAGCAAATCCGCTGCATCTGATGCTGATGCGCGCTCGTGGAGCAGATGTTGATACGGTGCTGGTAAACGGCAAGGTGGTTCTGCGCAACGGGCAACCCACAGGATTTGATCTCCAGGCGATCGGGCAAGCCGTTGCCGAGCAGCTCAATGCGGCTCCCAATCGTGACCAATACTATACTTTGGCGCAGGAGGTGCGTCCTTACCTGGCTCAATGGTATGCAAATTGGGAGGTGCCACAGCTAGAACCCTATGCCGCTTTTAATGCACGCAAATAGCGCCAGGTGCGGCATAGGGATGTCACGAAACACGATCGCCAGCCTTGGAAACTACAGAATCTCTCGGCTACGAACGGGCTGAGGAATCACCTTGATCAACACTGAGTAGAGAACAGCCGCTGCAATAACCCCATTCAGCGGCCCGATTCCCAAATTAGCCTGACCTGAGAAATAGGCGATCGCTGAAGCTGCAACATAGGCAATGACGCCTGACCAATTGAAGGCGGGTTGCCGAGTCTCCAGAGAGGGAAACTCTCCCCGATGCCTAATCCAAAAGTCTGCCATGATAATACCGCCGACCGGAGGAATCACTGCCCCCAGAAAAATCAGGTAATTAATGAGTCCCTCGTAGATACCTGTTAAGGCAAACACCAGCGCCAAGGTGGCTCCGCCCAACACAAACGCATGGCGCTTAGTAGTGCGGAAGAAGTTAGTTCCCGCGACTGAGAAGGCGTAGATTGTGTTGTCTTGCGTTGTCCACACGTTCAAAATCAGCAAAATCAATCCAAAAAACAGCAGTCCTTGCTTTGCCATTGCCTGGATCAAATCTTCGGTGCCGTACACGAGCGTGCAAAATGCGCCTGTAAAAATCAGCAGACCGTTAATGAACGTGAACGCTAGAAGCGTGCTCCAGACCGCATTTTTAGCAGAGTCGGCAAATCGACTCCAGTTGGTTGCCTGCGTTCCGCCAGAGATAAACGTGCCTATGGCGATCGCCAGCGCTGAGCCAAAGGACAGTTCTTGAGTAGGCTGGAGAGCGAACAAATTACCCGCATCGCGCACGCCCAAAAACAGGCTTACGGCAATTAGCACCAGCATAGCTGGAACCGCCAGACGACTCAGCCAATCCATCGCAGTGTAACCAATGTAAGCCGTGACGCAAAACCCGTAGGTTGCAACCAGGACAATTATCCACGTAAAGCTAGGGGGTAAGCCCAGAAGATTCGTCAAAGCATCAGCAATGAACGCATTTGTTACCGCATACCAACCAATCTGGGTAAACCCCAAGATAAAATCGACCCAACGAGAGCCAATATTGCCAAAACTAAACCGCGACATCAATACCGTCGTTAGACCGCTTTTGTAGGCAATGTATCCCAGTGCAGCGCAGTAAGCCCCCAGGATCACGTTACCAATCACGACGATCCAAATAAGGTCAGTAAAGCTAAAGGCAGGGCCAATTTTGCCCCCGGCAATCATGGTGGTAGAAACTAGCGCAAACCCCATGAGTAAAGGTGCGAGTGACCATACAGGCTTCCGTGCAGTCATAGGGACTGCGGAAAGGGGATAATCTTCGGATGCCTGGGTTGAACCCTCTGTCTCAGTGATTAAGCTCATTTGGTATTCACACTCCCCAGCGTAAGAATTAGAATTAGGTTTTATTCTTATGCTTTTTTGATTGGCAGACTGTGTTTAAAGCGACACTAAAATTTCTGCCCATTGAAGTCCTATGGCTAAACCCAACTTTGACCGGAGGAGCGTTCTGAATAGTATAGGGATTGGTAATCGATTAATTTCAAGACCAATACTGAACGCTGGACAAAATATTACAGTGCTTTGCGCTTAGTTAAGCGTGTGGATTATTTTTTAGAAGCCGCACTCCGCACGGCTTCTAAAAAATAGCTATGGTTCATGCAATTGCAAATTGCTGTAGTACTTGGTATCAACGCTTGGCAAAGTCAGCCGGGTTTTGATCTCGCCGATGCTGAACAGGAATGGGCGCACCCTGGCGATCGCCCACTAACGCCGCCGTCTTCTCCAGCGATTCTCTCAGCCGCTTGGCAGCATAGATTGACATATCGCGGGGAACATTGATGCGATCGCGCAAATATCGCAGGGCGGCATCCGATTCTGGAGGCGGCAGACAAACTTGCCCAGTCATCAGGTGAGTGAGGGCACACCGTAAGGCTTCGTCAATCAATCGATCGTCAGCAGGGTTGACGCGAATAATGTTGGCACGATGCCTGATGACGCGATAAAGCGCCTCAGTGCGAGAAGTCTCTGGCTCTGGGTATGCCACATCGGGTAGCCCCTGCCAAGGACCTTGATCCACGCGAGCTTTGTTGATTTGCATCTGCGGCTCACCGTTTTCCCAGCAGCCGCCCATCTGAGGAGGCAAATCATGTGCATGGGTGTGGAAGTCGCTTTGGGTGCCCCGGTAGGTGGGTCGGCTTTCCATCGCTGCAAACCAGTCAGACAAGCGAGGATTGGACTCTCGCAGAGAGTAGCCTTTGTAGTAGTAGAGGCTGGCATTCATACGTTCGACATAGGGCGTGAAGATGACGTCAGCAGTGCCAAACTCCTCCAGGAAATAAGGTCCAGCCGTGCGGCTCAGGGCGTCTTCGACCTTGGCAACCACGCTGGTGAATTGGTCGCGGCTCCCCTGCTCTTGCCGAGCCGAGCTAGAGGGACGGCAAAGCCAGCCACACCAGGCTCTAAACAACAGTCGCTCTAGCTGTCGGAGAGGCAGTACGGCAGGATCTTTCATGCCTAATCCTAAAACGCCAAAAACCTGCTCTAGGGCAATCAAAATATCGTCGCTTTCAGTAATGATGCGATCGTCTAGCGCAATAGCAGGCAGCATTCCTGAAGGCACCTTACGCTTGTACCACATCTCCTTCTCGCCGTAGCAAAACATCGTCACTTTTTCGATGCGGTAGGGAATCTGCTTTTCCTCCAGCCATAGCCAAACTTTCTGGCAGTAGGGACACCAGGCGTGATTATCGCGGTAGAGCGTCACCCGCACGTCGGCTTCGGTGCGACCAAACAGCCGCAAGCGAGATTGAGCATTAGTCGCACCATTGACTGGATCAACTAAATAATCCGCTAAGGCTTCTAGTTCTGACCAACTGAGAGGGGCGATCGGGGTAGATGTCATTTTGAGGATGAGTGGGTTTTATAGAGGCTCTGCCTATGCTAACGATCCTACAGGATGAATAGGAGGGGCGATCGGGGTTTTCACAGGAAGGGCAATTATTTGAGCGTCAACCTAGTATCAGTAGATCGCAAATTAGGGTTTTGTGGCGCGCGCCACAAAACCCTAAAAGCTGGAGGACTTTGCAATCTACTAACACCAATTTAAGATGAGATAGCAGATGATTTTCGAGAGCCGCGCTCCGCGCGGCTCTCGAAAATCATCTGCCTTGTTTGGGTCTTAAATTGGTATAAGTATCAGTCTTTTTCGGACACCGTTTGAAACTTCAAATGTTCTCTTCCCCATTCACAAAGCGTCTGCAATACAGGCACTAGACTCCAACCATAGCTGGTAAAAGAGTATTCTACTTTAGGAGGTCTATCTGAATGGACAACTCGAAGAACAATGCCATCCTTTTCTAGTTCACGAAGCTGTTGCACCAACATTTTTTCAGTAATTTCAGGCACCAACCGCTTTAATTCACTAAATCGTTTCGGTTTATGTCTCAAATGCCAGAGAATCAAAATTTTCCATTTGCCCCCCAGGATTTTCAGCGTCGTTTGAACAAATACTGTACCCTCAGGCTCAATCTCTGACATAGCCCATCTCCTAAAGGCGGCTTACAAAAAAGTAAGTACTTCCAAAAAAGTGAGTATCAGTATATTTTTGTAAGCACTTGCTTGTAAACACCTAGCAGCAAAAATTAGCAGCAAAAAGGTAACTCTGAATGGAAATAAAGAATACGGTAGCGTTGGTCACAGGTGCTAATGGAGGTATTGGCAAACACTACATTGAAGCGCTACGAGCAATGGGAGCCTCCCGAATCTATGCAGGAGCACGCAATCCAGACACTCTAGCTGACTTAGCAGCCATTGACCCCCAGCAAATTATTCCTATTTCGCTAGATATTACTGATGAGCAATCTGTCAGAGCAGCAGCTGTCGAGTGCAAGGACGTAACTCTGCTGATCAATAATGCTGGAATTGGGCTGCTCAAAGGGTTTATCTCTGTTGCTGATCTCTCTAGCGCCAGAGCAGAAATGGAGGTCAATTATTTTGGCACGCTATCAATGTGTCGTGCATTTGCTCCTATCTTGAAGGCAAATGGGGGTGGAGCGATCGTCAATATGCTTAGCATTCTGGGCAGAATCAATTTCCCCATGAACGCCTCTTACTGTGCTTCTAAAGCGGCAGGTTTTATCATGACGCAGGGCATCAGAGCTGAGTTGGCAGCACAAAACACATTAGTGATTGGAGTCATGCCTGGAACCGTAGATACAGCAGTCAGCCAAGACTTTCCTCCCCCTAAGGTCGCTCCAGAGGTAGTTGCCCAAGAGGCTCTACAGGCTGTGATTGATCAAGTTGAAGATGTTTATCCCGGTGAGCAGGCTAAGGAAATGGCGGCGCAGCTCCTTAAAGATCCCAAAGCACTGGAAAAAGCGATGGCAATGATGCTGCCTCATTAGACATTAGAGCGATCGCAGTAAATCGAGACTATTATCAAACCTCAGTAGATCGCAAACCAATGCCCACGCTAGAAATACTCGTGTCTGATCCCCCTCAATCCCCCTAGAAAAGCGATTCTCTCCAAGATTGGCACAGACCATAAGCAAGTGGAAAACAGTGAAGCATTTCACCTCATGGTGGGGACTGAGTCCGCATAACGAGAAAACGGGAGGTATCCCTCATGTATCACTCTATGGAAGGAAAAGTATCTTGTAAGTATCATCTAGCTGAAAATTTATCGTTCACAGGACATTCGCAGTAAGTCAGGGGTGTTAAGGAAAGATTGTGAATACTAAATTACCATCTAAATAATGCTAGATAGACATGAAATGGATGATTCCATAACTGCTGAAAGCTACATAGAGTGATACCTAAGGGATATGTGTACACCGGGAAAACGCTCCTTAAGTAGTAAGGGTTGAAACCCCTATTCTAAGGTGCCGATTTTACAAAGTTTAAGTGAAAAAATTCTGGGTTAGTGAACCCAATCTTTTTACTTCAATCAAATCATAACAAATACGCTTCTTAAGTGTCACACTCTCAAATATTGGAGTATTTCGATCGCTCTCTGATACGGAACTTAGGCAGATTGTAGCACCAGAGAGCGAGGGACTTTGGTGTAAAGCTACAGGTTACAGACAAACCCCTTTTAGAAGGAGCTATTGTACCGAGTGTCACGGGCAGCTAGGTGAGACACTCATTAAGAGTATTAGCTAGTAGTCTACCAAGGAACTTTACTTAGCAAGGTCATTTCTGAAAATCTGCCTGTTGGATGACCACTACTTCTTGCGATCGGGATAACTGCATGTAGACTCAATCGAAGCTTTTCACATGCATTTAAGAATTTGTTCTTGTTGTCGCAAAATCTGATTATAGTTTTCTCTGATGTCCTAAGCATCTACCTGTGGAAGACGCAACACCAGAGAGACTTAGCCGCTCATGCATCTTGCACAAATGCTATAAAACCGTTTATCTAGGTGTATGTCTAGAAAACAAGAAGTTAAAATTATATTCATTCTGTGTATTCTTCTACTTCTGTCAGTGCAGTTGTAGTTTGGTTCTGAATTCTAAGAAGCTCAATAGCTTTATCAAGCACTTTTTGTACTTTTGCTAACTTCAAATCATATGATTGGATGCGTGCCTCCTTGATAAATTGCCATCGAGCTGGTATCGCATTCTGTACACGATAGCAATCGAACACCCACCGTATTTTCCGAATTGTGAAATCTTCCCTTGATTCAAGCCCTCTGCTGATTTCTGTAGAAGTTAGTGGAAGTTTGCTAAGTCGTTGACGTAGGGAACTGTTTGAACCTAATTCTCTTGTGATTTCAGATAAAGAAATCTTTTTAGGATAACCAGGTTTGCTTTTTATGCGCTCAATTATGCTTGGTATTTGATTAGATAGTTGGACATCACAAGCACTCCAATCTACTATTGCCTTTCCAATTCGCTTAGGAAAGCTCTTGTAAGAAGCGCTGACTGGTAAATTTGCTTCTAACCACATTTTATCATATCTGTTCAGCCAAGAGTGAAGACGACGGAAATTATTGCGCATGAATGTCCTACCTTTACTAGGATAAGCAGCTCGTGCAGATAACCACTTCTGGCGATAAAGCTTTAATTTCTCACTATGGTCCGATTGATGGATTCTGTTTAGAGGGAGTTCTGGACTCTCAATAAGCCTACTCCTACTACCGTTACTTTTTCGAGGAAATGGCAGATTTAAACGTGCAGCATAGAACCCATTTGACATCTTCCGGCTTCTGCTTTAAGGTGCTTGAAGCCGTCTAATCTAGCAACTATGCCGTATTCCAGCAGCCTCACTGATGCAGAATGGGAAATCTTTGAACCTCTGTTCATTC
>JAHHHD010000068.1 GCA_019359505.1 Drouetiella hepatica Uher 2000/2452
CACCGCCTTTAACGGCTTCGATTGCTTTTTGGCGCAGGTCGTAACTGTAAGGAGCAGGCATAGTCGTATTTGAACGCTTCTCTACCTCTACAATAATGTCCTAACTCGTTCTCGTAGCGCTATATCAGCAAGTCCTGAACAATTTGCGAGAGACGGCTGTTTTGCCGCTCCATGGTCTGCAAAGTAAGACGAGCCTCCTCTTCGGAGACATTTGGCATCTGAAGGACTGACTCAACTGTTGCTCGAGCAGCAGCCAAGGGAGTTCTTAGCTCATGCGCCACGTCAGAGGTAAACTGCTGAATTTGATTGTAAGAGCGATAGACAGGACGCATGGCTAGCCCCGACATCCACCAACTGGTGACAGCGACTAGCAGGAGGGCAAAGGGTAGAAATAGCGGCAGACGTTTAATAACGAGGAGATGCTCGTCATATTCTCTGAGCGATCGCCCTCAATCCGCTGCTGGGTGCGCTGCTCAAACAGGTCTTTGTCAGCCTGCATCGCGCCAGCAATCTGGGAAGCATCATCGCCGGTGCCCCAGACGGGCAGGTTGCCCCAGGTCTTACGGTCGTCATCGAGGTCATAAACCTGAATGTCGGGAGACTGGAGAATCTCCCCGGCAATGTAAAGAGCCAGCGTAGTTTTGCCCACGCCCTGACCTGCGACGATCGCAATGTTTTTGCCTTTGGTCGGGTCTGAGGGATTAAGCCGGGTAATGTCAAACTCCATCTCATCGCTAACCTTCTGCGGCTTTTCAGCGGCTTCAGGGGCGATCGCTTCTGGCTTGGCGGCTGCGACTTTATCGGCGGGGTTGTTGATGCTGTCTAAGGTCTGGGTGCCGCTGAGGTAGGGCGTTTCTACTTTCTTGAGGAATTCAATGTACTCCTGTTTCTGCGCCTCGCTCAGTCCAGCCGTCTGGGCATCAAACTTGATTTCTTCGGCTTCCAGTCGAGCGATTTCGATTTCTGTTTCACCCAGCAGTTCAGCATGTCCTAGCCGCACCAGGTGCTCGTGTCGTACCAGTTCAACATCGGCTTCTAGCTCTGCTTGCTTGATCGCCACCTCTCGGTAAGCCTCCACGACGGCGGCTCTGGCTGCCATATCGGCGATCGCTTCCTGCTGCTGTTGGGCTAGAGCTTCCAGGGGAGCTAGTTTTGCTTCTTCATGCTGAAGGTGACGCAGCATCCAGCCTGCGGTGGCAAAGCCCAGGAATGCACTCAATGCCCAGGCGGCTTTGTAGGGGTTAGTGGCGGGTACTAATCCTTGATCGTTGCCTGCTTTGGCGTTGGGGATGATGTAGGAGGGCATTCCCTGCTGTTTCCAGTTCTCCCAGTGATGACGAGTCATGCGGAAGGGGCGATTCTGAGCGTCAAAGCACTGGAGATTCTGGTTAGGGTGAACCAGGCAGAAGTAAACCCGATCGCTGCTTTCTCCCGTCCAAGCGATTGCAGAGCAGGTTAGCCCCAATGCGGCTGTGGCAGCAATCGTCAGTAGGCGCTGGTCGAAGCGTAAGGTTCCAAATCTGCCCATCAATGCTGACTGCTGGGATTCTGCTAGATCCTGATGGTTGCCGCTGAGATAGCTCATCGTCTTGTCCTACTTTTTCCCTGCATGGAGATCGCCATTAGAACGACGCTGGTTATTGCCAGTAAAATAAGTACTGCACTCCCGTTAATCACTGGGGTTTGCGGGGAGTAAAGCTCTTGAATTTGCTGAGTAGCAGCATCTTGAGATTGCTTTGCTTCTAGCCATTCCCCAATGGGTTCAGATAAAGCAGAGAGTCCAGCAACGCCAGCGCTGGCTCCGGTCATAGCATTGCCAATAAGTCGATCGTGCCCTTCTCCAAAGGCGGTGGCGACAAAGTAGAAGTGAGAGCAGCCCAGGGCAACCAGCAGTCCCAAGGGGTGCACTTGCAAGAGGTGAAACAGGAAGATGATAGCGCTGTTGAGGCTGGCGCCGGCGGCGACTTCACAGGCGTTACCAGAGCGTCTAAATCCTCTGCCTCGGTTGCGTTCGGGTGGAACGATAGGTTCTGACTGCTGTTGCTGCCGGGTTGGTTGGCTGAGTCCCTCAGTTATGAAGGGACTCAGATGCGGGGTGTCTCTGCTCAACATTTCCTCGCCCTCCTATTTAACGATTGCCTAAGCCTTGCCATAGCCGACTCCAGAATCCTGGCTGTCCGCTGGCGCTAATGCCGCTCCGTTGAGTGCCGTTGGACTGATGAATGCTTACGGGGATTTGTTCGGTAGGGCTGGCGTTGAGACGGTTGCCGTAGCGGGCACGCTGCATCAGTTCTTGCCGCTTTTCTCTCAGCGATTGCTGGAGGGTTTGGCGCTGCTGATTGGCTTTGTTGCGGAGCTCGATACCTGAGATCTTGTTCTGGTGCCGAAAGATCTCCATCTGCAAGGCATGATTCAGTTCAGCCGCAACTTCGGCGATCGCGTGTTTGCGCTTCTGTTCAATCTTCAGCAGGTTGGCGCGGTCTTGAGCATCGATCGTTTCCATCTCGCTGCCAAATTCGGCGTTGAGCTTGCGGATCTTGGCGATCGACTTAGCCACGGTGGAGCCGAACTTCTTGCGCAGCTCTGTCCACTCCACCTGTCCTTCAGTCACCTGCTGCATGGACTCGAAGTAGGTGCGGGCATTCTGGAGAAAGGGTTCAATGTAGCTGGCGATCTGCTCTGCGTCTTGAGCGGCGTTAGCAAAGGCTTCGAGCTTCGAGACATCGCTGAGGTAGCCCAGGATATCCGCTTCGACGTTGCCCCACTCGGCGGCTTTAGCGTCAATAGCAGGAGCATGAGCAGCAGTCGGATTCTTGATCAGGGTGGTTCCATAGTCCATGCGTTACTTCTCCGGATGGGTGGGGGGTGGTTGCAGTTGTTGGGTGAGGTAATGAATCAGCTGGGGATTGCCGTGATTTTGGATCTCCCAGAGCAGGTGATTCAGCTGGCGGTGCTGGTTGAACTGCTGTTGGTACAGGCAGGCGGCGGTGGCGGTGGCGATTATTGCAATGATCCAGGCAGCGATCGATGAGAGGCGGAGAAGTTGAGACTGGGCAGTTGAAAGCCGAACTCGACAAAAGGGATTTGCACGACCTCCTGGGCGGTATTGAGGCTGCTCTCTAGCTTGCTCGTGGCATCGTCGAAGACTTCAGCTAAAAAGATGTTGGGGTCGTAGAGGTAGGCGATCGCGTCTGAGGCTTTGCTTTTAACGCTCTCGCGTTGGGTTGAAACCTGCTGAATCAGAGCGGCGACGTTTTTCAGGTTGCCTTCGTTGACGGAGCGGAGTTTGTCGGATGAGGCGGTTAGAGCCGTGGCGGATTCACCAGCGCTTTGAGAGTGGGTGCGATCGCTGTTGGCGGATTGCGGGTGCTGAGGAGGACGAGCCGTGGCTTGGGGTTTGCTCTTGCCCATCAATTCCAATTCTTCTTTGTTGAAAGCGCTGCTGTTAGTCATGGGAATACTGCTCCGGGTGTTGTTCGATATGTTGAATCAGCTTGTTTTTAGCGATCTCTAGCCGTTTGTATCGCTGCATCAATTGAGCGAACTTCAACAGCTTGCGGCGATCTCGGTTGGTATAGATGCGTTTTTTGGCAATGAGGGCATAGGGCAACCATTTGTAGAACTGAGTGGTTCCTAGCTCAACGTTTTGCCAGATCAAGATTTCTTGCTTGAGTTCCTGGTAAGTCCAATCCTTCACTAGCTCAGTGCGACATTGCATCCTCCTGTTCTCCGAAGTGAGAGTGAAATTTCGCAGTGAAATTTCGGTCGCATTTCACTGAATGTTTGATATGATGCTAGCACGAGTTCACGAACTTAGTAATTCGTGAACATAAGATCTTTTGATTTCTAAGCTGCACTATTAGAGGGGAAGTGATTGAGGACCTCGCTACTGTGGCTGGAGGGAAAAAGGAGAACCCAAACTATATGCAAGTTTCTGGGCACGTCCCAAAACCGTTAGGTTTGAAATTCAAGACCGTATGTACCGCAAGTGAGATGACTATCTCTGAAGCTATGGAAGAGGCGCTCAAAGCTTGGCTAAAGAGCCGAGGGGAAAGTGAGGAATAGCTATGCCTGATTCTCTCAAAGCTAAACGCACTAAAGTTACCCTCGGTTGTCTGACGCTCAACGGCTTTGTGCTGCCGGATGGGTCGTTTCGGATGTCCCTCTCTCAAGCAGCTAACTCTGTTGGGCTGACGGCCAGGAACACTTTCGATTTCCTGCGCTCTAAGGCGTTCAAATCATCGATGAAAGACGGCTACACCGTTCCAGTTTGTGAAATTGAATCCGCTGACCCTCAATTCCGAGGACAGACTCGGATTAGAGCGTTGCCCTTAGTCGTGCTCCATAAATACTGGCTATGGCAGACTTCTAGAGGCAATCGTCGAGCCCTGGCGCTGGTGGATGCGCTCCTGAGTGAAAGCCCTGAATGGCAGTTCGATTTATCTGACAAAGCTCCGCCTGCACAACAGGATGAGAACCGGGGCGATCGCCTCCAGGCGCACCCAAACCGAGAGGATGGGCAAAGCGCTATTCCTACCTATTGGCTGAGTGACCTACTGGAATGGAGGGGTCGTGGCTGCGTCAGTTCTCTGGCGCACTCGGTTGCACCACTTTACATGCTGGTGCGTGAAGAGTACCAAAACCTGACTCTTACCACTCCCCAGATTGCAGCGACTGGACAATAGCCAATCCGTCGATTACAACTAAATTCACTCAGCCTCTGTGACAAACGGTTGATCTTTTCTCTAATTTACAGGTAGCGTTACAGGATGCATTCTCCAGCGGTCGTGACTCCACTCCACATTTTGCCCCATAGTCCGTTGCTTACCCTCTCTGCTCTCTACATCTGCAGGGGTAAGCTGCCGCTGGCTCAGGTTTCCACCTTTGAAAAACGTGAGGTATTTTCTATGGTCTAGAAACCCTAGAAAGCCAAAATCCCCAACTGCCTGAGAAACAGATGAGGATTAACGGCTGAAATTCAAAATTTGTTTGGAACAGGGTCGGGGACTCTAACTGAAAGCTTTGCCGGCAGGAAGTTAGGTACCCAGGTTGTCATGCGTCTATATTAGGATCACTTTGCCTGAGTTGACAATACTCTCGTTGTGATTTTGCATTAGCTTCATGGCTCTCTGTTCCGCTCTACATCTGGGATCGAGAGCTTTTTTGTGTCTTTCAAAAAACTTTGTGATCGATCAGACCCCGATCGATAGCTAAAGCTGATCGAACAAACGGCTCTTGCTCCCGCCCTTCACTCGGACGGAGAGTTTTGTATGCTCACTTTTCCTCATCCAGATCGGCAGTTCTATCTGTCGCTTCTAGATCAATACATGCCTCTCTGTCCGATCGCCCCTACCTGGAACAGAGAGAATCATGGATCACCGCAAATACCTTTATCCGTCAACTTCAGCGTCACGGTTCGCTCCTGCCGTGGAGCCACCTGACAGCCTCGAAGCTTTCAGCCTCAAAATCGAGCAAGAATTCACTCAGGGTTCCGGGATCGCCCCTGAACTATTCCAAGCAGCCGTTCACCTCTGCCAAGATCTGGAAACCACCGCGACCGGGGACGTGGAAACTCCCATCCACGAAGCTCTCAACTGGCACTACACCCGCTTTGGTCAACGGAGTCGGGAACTTCTCCAGGCGGCATTGCTGCTGAATGAAGACAACTCCTGCTGGCAGGCAAAACTTAGCCGTCCGCTGATGGACTCCATCAAAGGCAAAGCTCGTAAGTACGAAGCCCCCAAAGGCAAAGGCTCTAGAACCTTCCTCCCCCCAGTCCCCCCAACGATCAGACAGCGCATCGCCGATCGCTATGGGGTAGAAGTGCCGATGACGGGTTCCTTCTGGGATTGGCTGGCGGCTCATCCTGAGATCCAGATCATCATCACCGAGGGCGGAAAGAAAGCCCTATCTCTGCTATCGCTGGGCTATGTGGCGATCGCCCTCTATGGGGTGAACGGCGGCTATCGCAAAGGGGTAGACGGCACCCGCACCCTGATTGCGGACCTAGAACGCTTTGCCCTACCGGATCGCTCCCTCTGCCTCGCCTTTGACCAGGACGCAGCGGCAACCACCCGTCATCGAGTCAATGTCGCTCTCTTCCGCTTTAGCGCTCTCCTCAAAGCTCAGGGCTGCGCTGTGACGATCGCCACCTGGGACGGGCAGCAGGGCAAAGGCGTGGATGACCTAATTGTTAATCAAGGGGCAGAGGCTTGGGCACAGTTCTATCAAGCCGCCCTCTCTGTCGAGCATTGGCAGATCTGGCAGCGGCTAGAGGGACGACTCACCTATCCCGCTCACCTGCGGCTCAATGCTCAAGACCTCTCGCAGTTGCAGTGGACTGACCTACCGCAAACTGGCATCTTGGCGATCGCCAGCGGCAAGGGCACGGGCAAGACTAAGCTGATTGCTCAAACGATTCAAGGGCAGGAGAAGGTGTTGGCGGCTGGGCATCGGGTGGCGCTGATGCGCAATCTCTCGGCTCGCTTGAGGCTAGAGTACCGGGGCGATCTCGATAAGGTGAAGGGGCAGTTTATCACCAACGCGGGCTATACCCTGCGCATGGGCTTCTGTGTCGATGCCCTGCTCGCCATCAATCCCGCACAGTTTGCGGGCTGTGTGCTGGTGCTTGATGAGGTGGTGCAGGTCTTGCGGCATTTGCTTACCTCTAGCACCTGTGCCCAAGATGGTAAGCGTCCGGCGCTGTTGGCACGATTGCGGCAGATCATAGCCGTGGCGAAGCAGGTGATTATTGCGGATGCTGATTTAGATAATGCTTCGATTCACTACATCCAAGCGTTACGGGGTGAAGACCATGATGTTTTCCTGATTCGCAATGACTACCAGGCAGAAGGCTACGCAGCTCGATTGATTGATTGTGCCGATCGCTCGGCTATTGTTGCCGATCTCGTTGACCACATGGGGACGGTTGCTCCAGGTCAACTGCCCTTCGTCGTCACAGATTCTAAAGCCATGAGCAAGGCAATTGCTCGATTGCTGCTCAAACAGTGCCCAGATCTGCGGGTCTTATTGATCAACTCGGAGACTTCTAGCGGCGAACTGGAGCGATCGTTCATGCAGTCACCGGATGTTGTGTTAGAGCAAGAGGAGTATGACGTGATCATCTGCTCGCCTTCGGTGGCCACCGGGGTCAGTATTGAAGCCCAAGGCAAGATTAGTCGCGTCTATGGTCTCTTTACAGGGGTGAGTTCGACCGATGCCGATATGGCTCAGGCGCTGGGACGGGTCAGAGAACCGGTAGAGCGGGTGATCTGGTGTGCTAAGGCGGGCTCTAACTTCTCTAAGGTATCTCGTTCCACTAATGCCCTAGAGCTAAAGCGCCATCTGCAAGATCTGACCAGCACCACCATTAGCCTGGTGCGATCCAGCTTGCGGGAGGACATAGCAGGGGCGATCGTCTCTTATGACTGGCAGAGTGACCCTCATGTGAATTTGTATGCTGGCATTAGCGCGGCTCAGAATTTCTCGATGTATCACCTGCGGGAGGCTTTGCAGGTACGGTTGAGATACGAGGGGCATCAGGTGAGGCTCGTTGAGCAGCAGAGTCATCCTGTGATGAAGCTCTTGCTGCGGCAAACCACTCAGGAGAACCGGGAGCTAGATGCCGAGGCGATCGTCTCTGCGGCGGATTTGACGTTTGCGGAGGTGCTGGTGCTAGAGAATAAGGAGAGCACCAGCCCAGCGGAGCAGTTAGCGATCTCTAAGTTTTACCTAAAGGAGTTTTATGGTTTGGAGGGGCTAACGGTTGAGGATGTGCTCTGGGACAGGGAGGGCAGACGGCGGGCTGAGATCTTGAATCTGGAGGCGCAGCTGTTTCCTCAGATGGCGATCGAGCGGACGGTGAAGCCGATAGAAAAGCAGGCACAGTGGCAGCAGGGCTATTGTCTCTGGGATTTGGCGCCTGTCGAGTTACGCCGGCGGCTGCGGCAGATGTTGGGTTTTGAGGGGTTGATTGAGCAACTCCAGGGCGGCTGGGAGTGGACGAAGCATGATCTGGCGGGCTATGCCGCTAAGGCTAGGGCGTTAGCGTCCGAGATTAAGCTGGCGTTGAATTTCACAATTAGTGACCGGGTGAGTGATGTGCAGATCGTCCATCAGTTGCTGTTGCAGCTGGGGCTAAGGGTAAGATTTTGCCGCTGGTCGCGATCGGCTGCGGGGCACTTGGGTGAGAAGCTGCGGGTTTACAAACTGGATGAGTCGCATTGGCAGGTGGTGTCGGAGATTCTGGAGCGACGACGGCTGAAGCGAGAGGTGCTCCGTGCAGCTTCTGATGAGGGGCTAGAACGGACGTCTGAGGCTGGATCACCCCGGTTTATAGCACATGTTAATCAGGGGGGAGATCCAACCGAGCAGTTTCCTGAAAATGGTATGGGTCGGGGGGATTGGCTGACGGATGCGGCGTTGGCGGATGTGCGGCAGATGTGGGACCTCAGCGAGACTCTAGAGGAACGGGATTGGGTGAGGGCGAATGTTCCGACTGAAGTGTTGAAAAGGGCGATCGCTTAGCCAATTTGTAGATAGAACCGCACAGCGCAGATGGTACAAGGCCATCTGGGCAAAGTTCCCGTGTCTTTAAGCGACTCCAGAATAGAATGGCTTAATCCTCAGACTCTTATCATTCAGGATGGCATCAATATCCTGGACTCCACGAAGAACGCGCAGGATCTCAATGCTTGCTTTGATTGGACGATAAAAAGCCAAATATTGTCGAAACTGGGGATGAGATTGGGTCAAACTTAACGGTGCAGCAGCCTACCCCGTTGAGTTTGACCCAATTTTAAGAAGACGACAATCGAGGAATGTTCGCAGCTATCGTTTCTATTTTCAGACCAAATGAATTCTGTAACTTCAATACAAATTAACGCTCTTGAGTTAGAACCAGAGTTGAACTGGGGGGCTTAAAAGAGAAGATTAGTTCCAAGATTTACACAGTGGGGTGCTGATTTCGGCTTCGCTCAACCAGCACGAGCAGGGACAATTCAACGCTTTAATATCGAGGTTTACAATCAGGGAAGCTTAAACACTCGCTGTCCAGAAACCCAGCAAGTGCCATCTCCACTACCGCTTCCACGGGATACTCAATTTCAGTGGCTCGTCTTTCAAAGGCTTCCTTAATTTTGTCAGGTAACGCCGCCAGAATCATCCGGGCTGCAACCGGACTGAGATGTTCTGTTGTTTCCTGCTCAACGGTGTGTTGCATGGTTAGTCCCTCATAGGTATGCGGGCATTAAATGGAGGCTTACTGATGTTTAAGATAATCCCCTCTAGCTCTGATGATAACGCCCGCCATTGCATAAAGTCGAGGGTATAAGAGGCGATCGCCACATCCTTATGGTCATAGTCTGTAATCCATGACCAAGTGATTGCCTTGTGCCCACCTCTGAAGCGATCCCTGATGTCCTGAGCCTTGCCAACGTATAGCAGCCCGTCAACTCGGTGTCGCACTGCATAGATTCCTGGTTTCGTCGTTAGCTCGGCAAACTCTCTGGTAATAGGAGCGCATTCAGAGAATTCTGTTTTTATCAGAGCTTCTAAAATGGTGCGTGCCTGGATCTCAGCATCAGTCATGACTTCTGCTCATTTTCTAGCTCCGCGATCGCATCTTCAATATCTTGAATCATCCTACCCACATGGCTTTGTAAGTCTTTAGTAGCTTTACCTGGATGCTCATACGCTCCAGCCAAAGTTGCCCACTTCTGCAAGCTGATTAATGCTCGATTCAATACTAGGACATCTGACCGGGTTTGCTTGTCCTGGTTTTGTTTATCACTTTCAATCAGAGCATCAGGCAAATCGTTAAGATATCGCCTTACCTGCCTGATAGACTTGCCGATGATCAACTCTAAGGCAGGGCGTAAAGCTTTTTCTCCTTTTTTTGGCTTTCCAGGGGCATCCCTGTACCCTGCTGCTCTCAACCTATCTGCAATGACTCTTACTTCCGCTGGTGTATAGTCTCGGCGCTTCTCATTTTCACTCGCTTCGATCGCTAAAGCTTTATCAGTGTCGATCGTACTGTCAAAGTCATAGCGACGAATCGGGACTTGTCCATTAGGAAATTGCTGGGTGTAGGTGTCTGGGTCTTTTTCCCTTAGCAGCAGGATCGCAGCGCGTCGGTGTCCTCCTGCTAATAGCCTTCCCTGATTGTCTACTGCAATTGGAGCAATTAATCCCACGATCGCAATACTACTGGCTAGCTCCTCAACGTGAGCAGGGTTCAAAGGGCGGCTATCTCCCTCTATACGGTCAGTGATGCTGTCTAGAGGCAATGTAGATGTTGACGAAGGAGCATCCATTCCTCTGCTCTTGGCGATTGCCAATGCCCCAGTTAGCTTACTAGCGCTCATTTGGTTCCCCAGTCCTTCCAAATCTCTTTGCCTAAAGCCTGATAATCGTTCCATGCAGTGGCAGCTGCGCTGCCTTTAAGTTCTCCTACTGGCAGACCTTCTAATGCAGCATCTTGGTAGACTGCTCTGTCTTTGATTCCTGTATCAAACACCATCAGCTTTGCCTCTCTCAATGCGTCTCTGGCACCTGTCTCTCTTTTAATGCCACGAGTAGGAAGCATGGTCAAAAGAATTCGGTATCGATCGTCAGATAGTGATTGTAAAACGCCAACCGTTGCGATCGTGGCCTCTAATGAAAAGATAGAAATTTCTGAAGGGATGATCAGCAAGTCACTGGCAGCCGCTAACGGGAGGAGTTCAGTTGGGTCAGTACGGGCAGGCGTATCTATAACTAAATGATTGAACGCTGATGGTTTTTCATCCCCATCTAAAACAGAGAATCCTGCCTTTTGCTGTCCACGCTCATACCAACTTAAGGCGCTTCTATTGGGATCACCATCTAGCAGCACAACCTTGCCGCTCCCACGGCGTTTGCCCAGATATTGTGCCAGGTGTAAGGCTGTTGTTGTCTTGCCTACTCCCCCCTTGAAACTGGCGATTGTGATGATCATGGTACTGATTCTACTGGGAACACCTTAAAATTCTGCACGACAATCATCCAGTTAACTTAATTAATCTATTTAAGTTTGCTCATCATAACGATGCTGACTTAAAAGCCAACTAACGGTAGAAGGATGCCGCCTTCATTTATCAACGGAACAAAAAGCAACGCTAAGGCTGAAAGCTTTGCAGTATGAGGGTTTCAGCCTCTTATTTTACCAAACTTTTGATGATTGCTATGGCTGAAACCCCTGCTAAATCTGGTTTTCAGCCATAGCAACTGCCAAGGCGATTAGGACGGGGACATTTTTGGTGGGACGCGAAGCGCCCCACCAAAAATGTCCTAAGCAAACTGGCGACAGCCATAGATCACGTTTGTGCAGCGGCAAAGCCTTTTTCCAACCACCAGGAAGACTCTGGCATAGATTTGGACTATATCGCCATTAAGTTCTGGTTTAAAACCCTTGATTTCTCGTTCCTCACAATGTCTGAAGTAGCCTGAAACTATCAGAGTAGTTGCGTCCATCGCAACTACTCAAGACCCCATCTGAGCTTTAAAGGGCTGAATCGCCGCAGGCAGTGACGCAGCTTTACATGGAGACTTTCCGGTACTACCTAGCCCGGTATCCTCTCCCCAAGCCAGGTCGACTGATATCGCTCTATCCGGTCTGGTAAAAGACCGAATGAAGGGCTTGTGAGGGATAAAGTGTACCCGGGGTTAGACTAAGCCACCCCGTTGTGTTCCCCTTCTTTCGGTCTCCGGTTTCATCGATCACCAGCATGATGGCTTTGCCGTTTAACTGCTGCAAAATTAGTTCCAAGCGTCGTTTTTGCAATGCAGCAACTGACCAAGGCGATGCGCTCAAGCAATGATGAAGAACTTGGTCATTGGCTAAACATACAGCACAGGCAATAGCAGGCAACGACTTGCGCGGTAATTCACTAATAGACTTGTCCGGAAATTTACAAAGCGCTCCACGCTTACCTTTGAGGCTACTAGGTCTAACTCATCTCTACCTTACTCACAACGGAGCCAAGCAGGTTTCAGATAGTTTCTAATAATTTAGAGTTGAAAGATAGGATATTCAACATCTGTGATGTAACCCTAATCTAAAATGTTATTGAGCAGTCAGAGCTGCTTCTGGCTCTATGTTTCAGCGTATAAGCCTTCTAATTCATTATCTTACTTTCGCCTAATTTATATTTCAAACAAGTCTAATCATACCCAAATGCAAATACTTGAACGCTTCAAAACTTCGCACATCGACGAACAAATTGCGGTAGACGGCGCAGTAGTTGTCGATGAAGGTGACGATATTGACTGCTTCGCGTGGTTCAACCATTTGAGTGATAAGCGTTTGAGGAACTTATTCTTGTTTTAACGTGGAGAAAGTGATGGAAGAGGGCTATCTCCAACTCAACCGATCGCCTTTTCCTCCTAGCCAACCAGTACAGTAATAAGGTTGAATCTTGCAACATAAAGCCTGCTCAGGGAGGAAAAGGACATGAGTCGCACCATCAAGTCAAGCAGTTACTACCGTAAGCTGATGCTTTGGCTGCTTGAGGAGGATAAGCAAACTAAAGAAGGAGCCTATTCTAAGGAGCAGGGGCATAAAAAACATGTTTGGTGGCAGGTGATGTGCCTGACAGGAGTTGATTATTTTTCAACGTTAGGCTACCAGCCTGGAATTGCAGCTTTAGCAGCAGGTTCTCTCTCTCCATTGGCAACCTTGATTCTAGTGCTGTTAACGCTATTTGGAGCCTTACCCATCTATCGTCAGATTGCGGCTCAAAGCCCTCATGGAGAAGGGTCGATCGCAATGCTAGAACATCTCCTTCCTTGGTGGCAAGGTAAGTTTTTTGTTCTTTGCTTACTAGGTTTTGTAGGCACTGATTTCATCATTACAATTACTCTTTCAGCAGCGGATGCTACAGCCCATATTATCGAGAATCCTTTAGCGCCTCACTTTTTAGAGAGTCAGGCGGTCGCTATCACGCTTATACTCATCGCTTTACTGGGAGCTGTATTTCTAAGGGGATTTCAAGAGGCAATTGGCATAGCAGTTTGCTTGGTCGGTATTTACTTGCTTTTGAATCTCATCACAATTGGCATTGGGGCGCTTGAAATCGTTCGTCAGCCTTCTCTCATTACAGACTGGCAGAGTGCCCTGCTTACCAGCCACAGCAATCCGTTGGCAATGCTAGGTGTAGCCGTTCTGCTTTTCCCAAAACTGGCTCTAGGTTTATCAGGATTTGAAACAGGAGTTGTCGTGATGCCTTTGGTTAAAGGAAGCGATAGCGACACAGATGAATATCCCACCGGACGTATTCGTCATACCCGCAAGCTATTGACGGTCGCGGCCTGTATCATGAGCTTCTTCTTGGTGAGCAGTAGCCTAGTGACCACTCTACTGATTCCACCAGCAGAGTTTAAAGCGGGAGGTGAAGCCAGCGGACGTGCCTTGGCCTATATTGCTCATCGTTATTTGGGCAATGGCTTTGGAACAGTCTATGACTTAAGCACGATCGCTATTTTGTGGTTTGCGGGAGCCTCTGCTATGGCAGGTTTGTTAAACGTCGTGCCGCGCTACCTACCCCGCTATGGCATGGCACCGAACTGGACACGAATAACGCGCCCGCTCGTTTTGGTTTACACGATCGTTGCCATCGCCGTCACCATTCTCTTTGAGGCGAATGTAGAAGCTCAGGGGGGTGCCTACGCCACCGGAGTCTTAGTACTGATGACTTCTGCGGCAGTGGCAGTAACGTTATCATCTCGTCGCCAAGGTACAGAACGAGCCACCTTCGCCTTCGGTTTAATCACCTTAGTATTTGTTTATACAACAATCGTCAATATTATTGAGAGACCTGAAGGCATTAGGATTGCCACCTTTTTTATTACAGCGATCGTTGCTACCTCTCTAATTTCACGCGTGTGGCGATCGACGGAGCTACGGGTAGAGCAGGTTGAAATGGATGAAGCGGCTCACCAGTTTATTACAGAAGCAGGTCAGGATACGATACGGTTCATTGCGAATCGGCTAAGTGCAGGAGATGCACAAAAATATTACTTGAAGGAAAAGGAAGTTCGAGAAGATAACCATATCCCATCAGTAGAGCCTGTTTTGTTTTTAGAGATTCAGATTTCTGATGCATCTGAGTTTGCTGATATTGTTCGGGTCAAAGGCATCACAGTGGAGGGTTATCGGATTCTGAGGGCCGAGAGTGGTTCAGTCCCCAATGCAATTGCCGCTATCTTGCTATATACTCGCGACCAAACGCACAAGCTACCTCATGCCTATTTCGGATGGGTAGAAGGAAACCCAATTCAATACCTGCTGCGGTTTATTCTATTTGGGGAAGGCGATATTGCTGTTGTGACGCGTGAGGTACTTCGGAAAGCCGAAAAGAACCCTGAATTACGCCCTGGAATTCACGTTGGAGGATAATCTCTAGGAGCAAAGAACGCGAAGCTGAACCCTATCCTCATGGTCGGGTAAAGAAGGCTCCTTTCAATGTTTAGGCTTGCTTTATATTCTCTGTTGCTCTCACCTTTCGAAACACGAGAGTGTCACAAGATTCAGCCCCGCACCGTTGGAAGCCTCCCCCTCACAAAAGCCTGCGGTTTTCCCGCACAAGCCTCTTCAGTCTCATTCCTTTATAGAAGAGCAGATCAGGGCAACAGCGCAGGCGTTGTGGCAACAGCGAGGAGTTCGAGCAGTTCTAACGCGTACTGACGATCGAGAAGTAGGCTAGAGCCATGCGTTCAGATGGCAGAGCAGCAGCGTGCCACCCTATTCTTTAATATTCATGCCAATTTACATAAGGCTGGATCGTCCAGAGGTTAACGGAGTAGAAACTCACTGCTATTCTAGCGGCGAGGGCTTAGCTGAGATTACCCAAAATACGAGCGTACAAACGCTGGATATGAATGACGGACGTTAAACAGGCGCAATTTTGTGTCCTGCAAGAGACAACAATGCCTTCGATTTCAGTGGAGGTAGGCTTTGTGACAGGCAGCTAAGATCAGCCTCGATTAGCAGATGCACCGTTTCGGAGCCAAATGGCAACGACGATCGCCCGTTGCATTCTGCAATACCTCCAGTAGTCGTCCAGCGCTCAGTCCAAGCGTTAGCGAAACGGGTTGTCCTTTTATAACCCTACATGAGTGAAGATAAGCAGTACAGACGGGCCATCCAGGGGATGATATAAAACTAAAGAAAGCTCAAATTAATTTTTCACCCCGCACCTAACATGTCTGCCATAGTTTTTGACATTGCCTTGATTCTTTTGTTAATCATTGCCAATGGTGTCTTCTCTGGCTCAGAAATCGCTGTGGTTTCTGCCCGAAAAGTCCGTTTAGAGCAAATGTCAAGGCAGGGTAATGTCAAGGCAAGGCTTGCTTTGAAGTTAGCGAACTCCCCCAACAATTTTCTTTCGACTGTACAAATTGGCATTACTCTGATTGGAATTTTGAGCGGAGCCATCGGCGGAGCCACTGTGGCTCAGCGGTTAGAAGAGGTGCTAGCTCTAGTTCCAATCTTTCAGCCTTATCACGAAACCCTCAGCTTAGTCATTGTCGTGGGTCTGATTACCTATCTTTCCTTAGTTGTGGGAGAACTGCTGCCGAAGCGAGTGGCATTAAACCACCCAGAGCAAGTTGCTTGCGCGATCGCCCAACCGATGAGGCTACTGTCTCGAATTACAGCCCCAGTGGTCTACTTGTTGGGTGCCTCAACCGATTTTCTCTTAAAGCTGTTGAGGATTCGAGCATCAGAAGAATCTCCTGTCACGGAAGAGGAAATTAAAGCCCTGATTCGACAAGGAACTCAGGCAGGCATGTTTGAAGAAGCAGAACAAGAAATGGTGAGTCGAGTTTTTCGCTTGGGCGATCGCTCCATCAAATCTGTCATGACTCCCCGGATTGATATTGACTGGATTGATACTAATGCCCCAATAGAAGATACTCAGCAGTTGATTAAGGACAGTTCCTACTCTCGTTTTCCAGTGGGGCAGGGCAGTCTAGATAACTGTTTAGGTGTTGTGCGAGTCAGAGATTTTCTATCTGCCTATATGGCGGGACAAGCCATTGACCTTCAGGGGATGCTGCAAACGCCCTTATTTGTGTCAGAAAATACTCCTGCACTCAAAGTTCTCGAAACATTTCAGGAATCTGGGACGCATATTGCTTTGTTGACCGATGAATATGGGGGCATTGAAGGTTTGGTCACGCTCAATGATCTAGTAGAGGCGATCGTGGGAGAACTCCCCTCAGCCGAAGACTTAGATGAACCGATGGTGGTGCGGCGAGAGAATGGCTCCTGGTTCATCGACGGAGCGCTTTCCATCGATGAACTGAGAAATTTGCTCAATCAGGAATTCTCAGCTAGAGCAGAGATAAGCAGCCAGGAATTCTTAGCAGGAGGCGAGGTAGGCAACTATCACACACTAGCTGGATTCGTCATCACAGCCCTAGGACGCATCCCAACGTCTGGGGATTACTTTACGTGGGGCAACCTTCAATTTGAAGTCGTTGACATGGATGGCAATCGAGTAGATAAGGTTTTGGTGACACGAAATCAAACTGACGCAGAGAATCACAGAAACGTGAACACCCAGGAGTCTGATTGAGCCATATCGCTAATCTTACTTTAAGCAACCTATGAGAATTTTGTTAGTGGAAGATGATCCGGCACAATTAGAACCCTTACATACTGCCCTTTCTAAATCGGGACACGTTGTAGACGGTGTAACCAATGGAGAAACGGCTGAGTGGCTGGTCGGCGAAAAAAATTATGATCTCTTGATTCTGGACTGGGTGCTTCCAGGTGTCAGTGGCGTTGAGCTTTGTGGATACTATCGGCAGGCAGGTAAAACGGCTCCCATCCTAATGCTTACTGCTAAAGATACAACGATAGAAAAAGTGATAGGGCTAGATGCTGGAGCCGACGACTATCTAGTCAAGCCTGTAGATGTGATTGAGTTACTAGCACGAGTCCGGGCGCTGGGAAGGCGATCGCCCCTCTGGACAGGAGATACTCTAGGTGTGGCAGATCTGCAACTTCATCTGGCAAATTTGACTATAGAACGGCAGCAAAATACGGTAAAGCTGTCGAGCCGCGAGTTTCAACTGATGGAGTACCTGATGCGCCATCCCCGTCAAATCATCACCCGTGACCAGATTGAGCAGTCTCTTTGGGAATGGGGAGAAGAACCTGAAAGCAATGCGGTTACTGCCCTGATCAAGCGGTTGCGGCTGCGGCTGCAACAGGTGGGGGCAGAGAACTGGATTGAAACTGTTTACGGCACAGGGTACTGTCTCAATCCGCCCAACTAGCCTGACCTTTAGTTTCTCAGGATCGCGCCATGAAACACCTTAGCCGATCGCTCTATGAGTCCTTGGGGGTATTGCCTGTCCGTCAGCGCGGAATCTTGATTATTTCAATTCCGATCGCCTGTCTGTTTATGGCTCTAGCAGCATTTACCTGGCTAAAAACCAGCATCATTTCAGATGAAACAGAGGTGCAGGAGACGCAACAGGTACAAATCGAAACGAAGCAATTAACTACCGCCTTGCTCAATGCTGAGGCTGCTATGCAAGGCTATGCCATCACTCAGCGACAAGAACTTCTCACCGCCTACAATGCTGCTCTAGAAACAATTCCTGACACTTTGGATGAGTTGGAACAACTTGTTCAAGACAATCCACAGCAGGAGGCAAGCCTGCTAGAAATTCGTCAGCGGATTGACCAAAGTCTCAGCTTTATGCAGCAAAAAATAAACCTTCAGCGAGATCTAAGTGCTATCAATGGTGGAAAGCTACCCCCGACAGCACTAGTGGACTGGCTGGAAGAGGGCAAAGCTTTAATGAATGATACCCATGCTCAAATTGATCGGTTCACTGAAGAAGAGGAAAGTCTTCTAGAAGAGCGCAAACAGAGTCAGGCGTTTTATCGACAAATCACTTGGGTGGTGCTGTGCCTGTCGGCAATTGTGGGATCATGCGGCGGTTTACTAGCGATCTATTTATTCCGTCAACTAGAGCAAGAGATAGCGGCTCAACAAAGTAGCTTGCAGCGGAGCAATCAGCAGTTAGAGCAGGTCTGCGAACAGTTGCAGCGCTTTACCGCCAATGCCTCCCATGAGCTGCGCGCACCTTTAGCTGCTGTATTGAGCAATGCCCAGGTTGGACTGATGGCAGATTTAGACGATCCGATCGCTCCTCGTAAGCGACTCGAAAACATTGTAGGGGTCGAGCCGAGATACGTGTAATTTAGTGCCACGGATCTCGAAACCGCTCACTGTGTCTGCATTCTAGCCATCAACTCCTCTAGCAACTAATATCTTGGCTAGTTGCTGGGCAAGGCAACTGCTCAGATAAATGAGATTAGAGTGAAACCTTTGTTTAGATAGGGTTTGGGATGCTTATATTTGTTCTCAGGCTTCTGGTCAGTCTCATGAGATTTCGCCATCCTGGCATACTACAGGCTGTAATTTGAGTCCAAGTCCAGTCCATCCTGGATTTGAGACAGTAAATCTCATAAAAAGATAGCGGCAGTCGCGCTAGCAGACACCAGTAAGCAGCCATTCTCCAACATGCAGTGGACAGTCTGGATCGTGCAAACCCTTATTGCAGAAGGCTCCTCAGTAGGCTGAAGGGATTTGGAGATTATGTGCTGGATTTACAGAATATTTCATAACCGCTAGAATTTGCTATAAATTCACTAATTGCGATCGCTGAGATCTAGGCTGAGTAGCAGTTTTGGGATTTCGTGGCACTAAATTACACGTATCTCGGCTCGACCCCAATATGTTCCGAGGAGAAATTCAGGTCGAGGCAGCCCATGTAGAAACTGCTACAACCGATGCGATCGCGGCTGCACCTATTCATCGTCCAGCCCATGTAGAATCATAGGCTCATTGACTGATTCCCAATCAATCGAAAGAACTCAATCAATCTACTGCCTTATCTACCGACTATTGTCCGTACCATGCCTTTTTCCACTGCTGCATCTGGGCAATTTCTTGCTCTTGGCTGCTGATGATATCTTGAGCCAACTTTTTGACTTCAGGGCGATCGCTCTTCTGTAATGCCTCTTTCGCCATTACGAGTGCGCCTTCATGATGAGGGAGCATGGCGTTAAGGAAACGCAGATCAAACTGATCATCTGCGGCTCCCAAGTCCACGTTCATCATCATGCTCGATTTCATCTCGGCAGACATTGGCATCATGTGACCCATCTCGGCGCTGTACATCATCGGCGTATCCCCAACCTTGGGATACCAGGCCGTGCGCCACTGCTGCATCTGGGCAATTTCTTTTTGCTGAGCATCAATAATCGCTTGAGCCAATTGCTTGATTTCGGGTCGCTGCGACTTTTGCAGAGCCTCTTGCGCCATGACAACGGCTCCTTCGTGATGAGGAGTCATGCCATCCAGAAAGCGCAGGTCAAAGTTTTCATCCTTAGGCCCTAGGCTCATGTTCATGGAGCCATGATCCATCCCCGGCATGGATTGCGCTACCTCTTGAGCGGGTGAGGCGTTAGTCGATGGGCTGTTAGCGGATCTGGCATCAGGATTTGAACAAGCAGCTAGGATAAGGCTGCCAGTAAACGCAAGGGCTAGTAAGGGAGTTTTGAGTTTCATAGGTTTGTTATTTAACGTATTTTTATGCGGTTTCTGCCCTTTGCTCTCCGATCGAGAACCATTCGGGCAAGTGTACTTCTATTACCTTTGCAGATGATTATGAAATTAGAATGAAACTAGCCTAAGTTTGTCCACCAAGGCATTAATTTCTCACCGAAGGCAAACGCACAGTCAATGTGCTTCCCTTACCTAACTCACTTTGAACTTGGATATTGCCGTGATGCGTTTGGACAATTGCCAAGACGATCGCTAATCCCAAACCCGATCCGCCCGTCGAACGAGAGCGATCGCTTTCCACCCGGTAGAAACGATCAAAAATTCGGGGAATATCACGAGGTGCAATGCCGCTACCCGTATCCTGAACGCTAATCAGCGCATGATGATCATCCCGTGTTAGCCTTACCACAATATCGCCGTTCTCAGGCGTATGTTGAATGGCATTCGTAATCAGGTTGACCAACACTCGATAGAGCTGTTCTTCATCACCGAAAACCTTCAAAGTCTGACGCACCTGGATTTGAGCCGTTAGCATCACATTCGCTGCAAGTGCCAACACTGCAAGTTCTTCGACCACATCGCTAATCAAATCATTTAGGCAGCAAATCTGGTGTTTTTGAGCTAAGCCCTGCATATCCATCCGAGCAAGTATAGCGCTACGCACATACGTTAGGACACTCTTTAAAGGCAGCATCAACGCAATCTCGAAAGGTATCAAACTCATCCCATCGCTGTCGCATCCAATTCTTTAGCACGCTCCACCAGTGTTCAA
>JAHHHD010000010.1 GCA_019359505.1 Drouetiella hepatica Uher 2000/2452
GGCATCTAAGCGAATTTGTTGGGTATCTGGCAGAAAATGTCGAAGGAATTCCAAGTCCTCTGAAATCCTAAACGAGGGATATCTTGATCATGCCGTAAGATCACCAAAAGTTGGGAAGAGCCCCGCCTGGGCGCTTCGCGCCCCACCCTAGATGTCCTCAGCAAACTGGCGACAGCTATGAATCACCGATCGCTTCCTATCGAATTTTGCTGAACATATTGCAAAATCCCTTGAGCGATCGCCCTTGCCATGCGATTTCTAAAGCCCTCATCTGCTAGAAGCGGCGCATCTTCACGCCCCGTCACAAAGCCTGTTTCAATCAGCACTGCTGGCATAGAAGTGCGCCTCAGTACATAGAAGCGCGCCTGACGAACGCCTTTGTCATTCATCTTTGTGTCTTGCACGATGCTGTCTTGAATTACCTGAGCCAGTCGTTCGCCACTAGAAAAATAGTACGTCTCGACTCCATTTACCTCAGGGCGATCCATGCTGATGGCATTGGCATGAATGCTGACAAACAGGCTGGCATTGGACTGTTCGGCGATCTGGACACGTGGCTCTAGCTCAACATCGCTGTCGTCGGTGCGGGTCAAGATCACCTGGATGCCCTGCTGCTCTAGATAGGCTGCGACTTGTCGGGCGATCGGCAACACAATTTGCTTTTCTTGCAGTCCGCCAATGCCAACTGCGCCTGGATCTGAGCCGCCATGTCCTGGATCGAGAACTATTAGCAGTCTGCCGCTCTGGAGACTAGGCAGTCCAGCCGATTGAGCGGGTGAAATCAGGCTAGCTGCATTATTCGATCGCGACCCATTTGATCGAGCTACAGATGATCTATCTACACCCGTAGAGTCGTTAGGGGCGCTAGACACAGGCGATCGCTGCATTTCCAGCGCCAGCAGCTGCGGACTAACCATATTTAGGGTACCAAACCGAATGCCTGATGCGGGCTGGAGCGAAATCACCACGGTTTGATCGGTCTGTTGGCGCAGTCGCGCTCGCAGGACAGGACTGCTTGCTCCGCCCACATCAGATCCAGACACATTAGCCGCCAGCTGAGCTGGAGATAGCGTGATCTGGTAAAGTCCGCTTTGCCATCGACCGCTGTAGGTGACGGGGCGATCGGCACGAATCAAAAGCTGATTGCTAGTGGGATTCACCTCAATTCCCTGAATGATTGCCGTTTGAGAGTTTGCTAAAGGCGCAGCTAGTTCAGGCGATGGTTCAGATGATGGGAGTGCTTCGGGCGACCGTGGTGCGGTGCGCGCAATTGGAGGCGGCAATTGAGGCGATCGCTGGGGCGTAGCTGAAATTGCCGATGGGCTGGTAGAGGCAGAACGAGCCGCTGCTTGGGGAACTGGGACTGCTAGGTCAGCCACAGCCGCAATTCCTCCCTGAGGCAGCATCACGATGCCCCCCGCACCGCTAGCAGAAGCCAGCCAGTCAGGACTCTCTTCGGCGACGTGCAGGGTCATTTGTACCTTAGAGCCGCTGGGTTGAAGTTCCAAATGGCTAATGCCGTAGCGGTTAATAGCGACATCTCGCGCCAACTGCGGCGACAGCTCCGCGCTGTTGACCGTCACCTTGATGGTTTGGCGATTGCGTCGGCTACGGCTCACCTCAACTTCAGGTCTAGCCCCCCTCGTTTTCACAAATACACCATCTGCGGTCACCTGTACTCCCTCAATTTGTGTGACCCCCGCTGCAAGGTTGCTCGGCGAAAGATTGGTGGACGTAGGGCGACTAGAGCGATCGTTTGCCGGAAGCGTCGAACGAGCAGAACCTGTCGGTGGATTGGAGAGGGAAGGGGCGATCGCTGCCGTGGGCACGACCTGGGGCGGAGGAATCTGTACTGTCCACTGGGTCGGCGAAGCACCGCGAAATAGAATCTGCTGCGGGTCTAACGTGTAGCCTGGGGAGAGTTCCACGACAATTCTCGTGGTGCTAGCATCGAACTGTTCTACCCGAATTTGCTGAATTTCTCGCCCTGCTTGGCTCATAGGCTGCTGGAGCGAGGATGGGGCGATCGTCCCTGGTAGATCAATGACCAGTCTTGTAGGATTGCTCACCAACTGGGCACGAGGCTGCACGCCCTCATCTGTGTTGAAGTCTAAACGGTTTTGGGTAGGGTCAAACCGCCAAGAGGATAGCTGTCCCGCTTCTACCGGAGCCGCCAAGCAACAAATCCCTAAAAAGCTGGGTAGCAGCCAATGAATTTTCAAAGCCACCTTCGTACCTTCCCGCAATAACCAACTGCTGACCTGTAACTTTAACGCTAAACATGATTTTCGACGCTACTAATAGCGTTAATCATGCAGCTTTTGCTGTAAGTTGCCACATTTAGCACTCTTTGTCATCCGTTTTCTAAAGCGATTGTGTAGGATTCTGAGATTCGATAGGGCGATCGCTCTGCTCGCATCACCTTACAGCGCTTTGTGCTTAGTTGAGTGTGGGTTATTTTTTTAGAAGCCGCGCTCCGCGCGGCTTCTAAAAAAATAGCTGTGGTTTATGCAATTGAAAACTGCTGTAAGGGCATTCTAATCGGCTCAGGGACAGTCGTTCTTTGTTGCAACTCTTAACGTTTTGGCGATCCAGCCGACCTTACAAGCTTGGTAGACTACTGAAAGATGCAAGTAGAGCATGTCGAGCAGCTTTGTTAAGCTCTTGTTACACCTCCAAGTCTTCAGATCTCTCCAGTACGAGTTCACCTGGCAAGATCGGAGCTTGGGCGGCTAGATTTTGAACGCAAGACCGAAGGGAGAGCAAGTACACACATGGTAGATTCTTTAAAAAAACCTGACCTCCAAGAGCTTCGACCTGGAGTAAAAGTTCCAGCCAAGGAGACCATCCTCACTCCCCGGTTTTATACCACCGACTTTGAAGAGATGGCAAACATGGACATCTCGGTCAACGAAGATGAGCTAAAAGCCATCCTGGAAGAGTTTCGGGTGGATTACAACCGCCATCACTTTGTCCGCACAGACGTATTTCAGCAGTCCTGGGATCACATTGACGGTGAAACCCGTCAGCTCTTTGTAGAATTTCTGGAGCGGTCTTGCACGGCAGAATTCTCTGGATTCTTGCTCTACAAAGAGCTGGCGCGCAAGCTGAAGGATCGAAGCCCCGTTTTGGCAGAATGTTTCTCCCTTATGTCACGGGATGAAGCCCGTCATGCCGGGTTTTTAAACAAAGCCCTCTCAGACTTTGGTCTGTCGCTCGATTTGGGATTTTTAACCAAGAGCCGTAGTTACACCTACTTCAAGCCCAAATTCATCTTCTACGCAACCTATCTCTCAGAAAAAATTGGTTACTGGCGCTACATTACGATCTTCCGCCATCTAGAAGCCCATCCCGAAAATCGCGTCTATCCGATTTTCAACTTCTTCGAGAACTGGTGTCAGGATGAGAACCGCCACGGCGACTTCTTCGATGCCATTATGAAGGCTCAGCCTCAGTACCTCAACGACTGGCGGGCTAGGCTCTGGTGCCGCTTCTTCTTGCTGTCAGTCTTTGCCACCATGTATCTGAATGACATCCAGCGATCGGGCTTCTACGCTCTTCTGGGTCTAGATGCGCGGGAATACGACATTCACGTCATCCGCAAAACCAATGAGGCGACGGGTAGAGTCTTTCCAGTCGTTCTCAACGTCGATCATCCGGAGTTCTTTGAACGGCTCGATCGCTGTACCAAGAACAATGAAAAGCTAGGGGCGATCGCTTCCTCTGGCACGCCCAAGTTTCTCCAGCTTTTCCAAAAGCTGCCTCTCTATGCCTCTACAGCTAGCCAGCTTTTGCGCCTCTATCTAATGAAGCCAATTGACACGGCAACCCTAGAAGGCTCAGTCCGATAGCCTTATTGGATTCACAGGGTTTATTGGGATTCACAGGGTTTATTTGAATTCATAGAGTCTATGGCTCTGACGCTAGAGGATTTGAACCTCGTCAGAGCCATTATTTTGTGCTTATTCCAACAACACATGTGAAACAGTACCCAAAAAATGCGACCTGACAAAAATATGAAAGCTCTGAAGTTGTCATATCTATCTTTCTCTTGCTATGCTGGTTAAAGCGACGCGGGGTAGAGCAGCCTGGTAGCTCGTCGGGCTCATAACCCGAAGGTCAGTGGTTCAAATCCGCTCCCCGCCACCAAGTTAGTTGGCAGAACTAAAAAGAATC
Source organism: Drouetiella hepatica Uher 2000/2452 (assembly GCA_019359505.1). Classification (GTDB taxonomy): domain Bacteria; phylum Cyanobacteriota; class Cyanobacteriia; order Elainellales; family Elainellaceae; genus Drouetiella; species Drouetiella hepatica. The sequence goes on from JAHHHD010000010.1 coordinate 4,177, forward strand.
CCTATCTCCGTAAAGAGAGATGGGGATTCTTTTTTTAAGACCTATAAGCTCATCACGCCTTCAAACACGCGTTGTGCATCTCCCGTCATATAAATCCGATCGCCCGACCACTCAATTTCGAGACAGCCGCCCGGAAGCTCAACCGTGGCACGGCGATCGCACCGTCCCGTCAGCACACCTGCCACCAGTGAAGCACAGGCTCCCGTGCCGCAAGCCAGCGTAATTCCAGCGCCCCGTTCCCAGACTCTCATTTTCAGATAGTCAGAGCGAATCACTTGAATAAACTCGGTGTTGATCCGCTGCGGGAAAGCCGGATGATGCTCAAACTGAGTGCCGATCGTCTCTAGGGGAATAGTCGCTACATCCTCTACAAAAGTAATGCAGTGAGGATTGCCCATACTGACACAGGTGACATCCCAGCTTTTCCCGGCTGCCTGAAGCGGTTGATTAATGACTTTCTCATCCGGCGAAGCCAGCGTCGTCGGAATCTCGGCTGCTAGCAGTCGTGGTAAGCCCATGTCTACCGTAACTTTGCCCCCTGCTTCCAGCTTAGGCACGATGACACCTGCCAAAGTCTGAATGCGGTAAGCCCGTCCTTCAGCCTTCTCTGCTATCAAACCAGCCTCTTCCTCCAGATCAGCGACAAATCTTGCCATGCAGCGAATGCCGTTGCCGCACATTTCAGGTTCCGAGCCGTCGGAGTTGAAGATCCGCATGGTGTAATCGCTGTCAGGTTCTCCAGGTACGGGCTGACCGGGCAGAGCAAAGATCACGCCATCAGCACCAATACCAAAATGGCGATCGCACCAAATTACCGCCTGTTCGGGCGTGAGGCAAGGCTCTGAAGACTGTCGATTGTCGATCAAAATAAAGTCGTTGCCCAAACCGTGATACTTCACAAATGCGATCGTCATAAATAACTCCGTTGCGAGGGTCGAAAATAGGAATTTTAGATCTTTTGTTGGGCTTTATGCCCTGTTGGGTTTTATAGAAAGAGAGACAGATGCCATACTCAAGACATCACTCAAAACTTAGCAATAGCACAGGATCACCCCCATGACGGCTGAACTCGAAACCGGATTGCCCAGCATCCGTCAAATTCAAACCCTGATTCGAGAAGAGCAGGAAGTGGAGCTGAAACTCACCACCAACGATCTGCTGACGGGCAAGATTCGCTGGCAAGACCCCGACTGCGTCTGTATTTTTGACCACTATGACCAGCCGACCATCGTTTGGCGGCAGGCGATCGTCTTCCTCAAGCCCAAGGCTTGAAACTCTGGATTGCAAGGGGGCTGAGCGCGGTTAGTCTTCACCCGTGACGGCTTCCAGCACAGGCTCAGCCATAGATTCGTCCATAGGCTCATTCAGAGCACCCAGAGGGATTTGCAGCAACGACTGCGGCTCAGGCGAAGTGGGTGAAATCCAGTAGCTAGCTTGCTCGATCGAGTGGAAGCTGCCGCAGAGCAAAAGGCGATCGCCTACTTGCAGATCGCTCTGTCCGTTCGGGAAGCGAATGAACTTGCCCTCTCGCCGAATTGCCTGGATCAATACCCCAAACTGACGGCGAATGTGTAGCTCTGCTAAAGTCTTGCCTACGACAATACTCGTCTCCGGCACCAGCAGCCATTGACAGGAGGCTTTTTCGCTAGGAATCGCCGTACTGCCCTTCATTAGCTCACCAAAGGCAATTAGCTCATCGGGTTCACCGACGACCAAAAGGCGATCGCTCTCTTCCAACATCACTTGAGCATCGGGATAGTCGATTTCTTCACCTGCCGATCGCTGAATTGCCATCAGACTCACGCCCGTCAAACGCCGCAGGTCAGTTTCTTCGATCGTCATGCCCACTAAGGGTGACTCCTCCGGCAGGGTCAGCCACTTGTTGTTCATGTCCTGTGCGGCAACCTTCAAATCACGAGAAACTTGGTATGCAGGGCGTTCGGGCTGCAAGTCGGCATAGTGAGAGCTGCGAATTTGCTGAATTTCGCGTTGGATAATCGGCAAGGGCACGCCAATCCCGGTAAGCAAATGTGCCGAAAGCTCCAGACTCGCCTCAATTTCAGGCTGCACCACCTCTTTTGCACCCAACTGATAGAGCAGCTCAATGTCTTTGTCTTGCGTCGCCCGAACGATTACATCTAGCTCAGGAGCTACCTCTAGAGCACGTTTCAAAGACAGACGGGTATTCATGGGGTCAGGGAGAGCGATCGCCATGCCCTTCGCCTGTCCCACATTTGCCGATTTCAGCACATGCAGACTCGCCCCATTGCCATAAACATAGGGAATATTGGCATCGCGCAACTGTTGAATCGCCTGCTCTGACTGATCAATCACCACCACAGGCTGGCTGTGGGCTTGCAGCATCTTGACAATATTTTGCCCCACGCGCCCATAGCCACAAACCACTACATGATCCTGATTGGGCAAGCCTTCAGGCACTTCTAGCGGCGCGTCACTGCCCTCCAAAATTGACTTCATCCAGGGCACGGTATCTGCCCAATTCAACAGCATAGGCACCAGACGCATCAGAAAGGGGGTAATCATCAGCGTCACGGCCGTTGTGCCCAAGATCAGCAAATAGATGCGTCGAGACACCAGCCCCAACACCTGACCTTTACTCGCCAAGACAAAGGAAAACTCTCCGATTTGCGCCAGTCCCAAGCCCACAATCAGAGAAGTCTTGAGCGGATAGCCAAAGGCGCGCACTAGCGGCGTGACGATCAGGAATTTGCCCAGCAGCACTAGCCCCACTAACCCCAAAATTAACTCCAGGTTATTCCAAATAAACGTAGGGTCGATCAGCATCCCGATCGCCGCAAAAAACAGGCTGGCAAAAATATCTCGAATTGGCTCCACGTAGGTCAAAGTCTGATCGGCATATTCCACTTCCGAGATCATCAGTCCGGCAATGAATGCCCCCATTTCGATCGACAAACCCATATATTCCGTGAGCAGCGCAATCCCCAGACACAGCGCCACGGTGCCCAGCAAAAAAAGCTCTCGGCTCTCAGTCCGTGCCAGCAGCCGCAAAAATGGCGGAATCACCCAGATACCGACCACCACCGCTCCTCCCGCCAGAAGGCTTGTCTTCAGCAGGGCAATACCCACCGCCACGCCAATCTCCTCAGAAGGGCGATTGAGGGCGGGTAGCACCGCTAGCATCAACCCCAGTGCTAGATCCTGCACCACCAGAATGCCCAGCATGACGCGCCCGTGAGCCGTCTCAGTTTCGTTGCGCTCCATCAAGCATTTCAACACCACCGCCGTTGAAGAGAGCGATAAAATTGCGCCCAGAAATACGCCCTGCGTCGGCGAAGTCACCCAGCCTACGCCGACTGAGATTAACGTCGTAATCAGAATCGTCGAGAGGATTTGCAGCGTTCCTCCCCCCAAACTGATGCCTTGAACTTTCTTCAGCTCCGAGAAAGAAAACTCTACCCCTAGCGCAAACAGCAGAAAGGCTGCCCCAAACTGAGCCAGAGTCTCTACCTGAATCAGCTCTTTGACCAAACCCAGTCCGGCTGGCCCAACGATCGCCCCTCCCACCAAATATCCCAAGATCACAGGCTGCCGCAGCAATGCTGCCAGTAATCCTCCCCCAGCCGCTGCCGCCAGCACCACAACCAGGTCAACAATTAGGCGAAAGTCTTCTTGCACGGATTTTTAGCTCTAACTCTAATGATAAGAAATCTAAAGTCTTTATAATTTCCAGGATACCGAGTTTTTGGGGCTTGCTGGGTACAGGTTGCAGAAAATTGTGCGAGATTTTGTATAGTCGCTTTTCCGTAAGGATCACAGGCTAATTAAGCTGTAATAGTTTTTTGGAAGTGTCGCACTCCGCGCGACACTTTCAAAAAACTATTGGGTTTTAATTTGTACATGATCCTAAGCTAAATGAACTGATAGGACATTTAGGGTGGGGCGCTTCGCGCCCCACCCTAAATGTTCCCGTTCTAACCGCCTTGGCGGTTGCTATAAATTATGAGCAAAGAGTCCTCACACCTTATTAATCAAGAATCATTCGATGGAAAATTACTTGACAAAGTTATGGCTGTCACTACGGCATCAGTTTTGGACAAAGCGACTTTGGGTCAGCGGCTTTCTGGCTTTGGTGGCGCTGCTATCTGTGCTGAACAGCGCTGCGATCAGCGGTACGATATCGGTTCAAGCTAGCCCTACTAATCCTCAGCTAGGCGACACGGTAACGGTGTTGATTCAGGCCGAGACTGGAGCCAGCCCCACTGTGGTGATGAACCAGAAGACCTATCCCGCCTTTGCGATCGCCCCCAACCGTTTCCGTGCGCTCCTGCCTACTACGCCGCTCGATCGCCCCGGACAGCTCAATATTCAGGTCAATGGCGTTGGAGATCCACAGACCCTAGCCTTGCAGTTGCGCGATCGAGATTTTCCAACTCAGAGCATTTGGCTCAGCGGCGGCGGCTCAGACGGCACTGATCATGAGTTCAACAAAGTTGATGCTTTTAAGGCATTGGTCACGCCCAACAAGCTTTGGAATGGCAAGTTTCAGCGTCCTACTGAAGGTGAAATTACAACCATCTACGGCGTACGGCGCTACTACAACGGTGAGTTTGCCCAAGACTACTACCATCGCGGCGTAGATTATGGCGCTGACACAGGTGCGCCCATTGTTGCTCCGGCTGCTGGAAAGGTTGCCTTAGTGGGGCGTGAGGCAGACGGCTTCGAGCTGCATGGCAACACAATCGGTGTAGATCACGGGCAGGGCGTTGTCAGTATTTTTCTGCATCTCAGCCGCATTGATGTCAAAGAAGGAGATGTTGTGCAGGCGGGTCAACGGTTGGGCGCAGTAGGAGCAACCGGAGGCGTGACAGGGCCTCATTTGCACTGGGGGCTATACGTGAACGGGAAATCGATCGATCCGGTGCCTTGGCGCTACGGCAGTTTTGAGTGAACGGGTTTGAGTGAACGGGCAAATCTGAGACTTGACAAAATTCTCACGGCTAATTGCGTTAGCTCACCGTGATCTTTTCTAAATCCGGGGCACTCTAAGACAAGAAGCGGGCGTATTTGCCATGCCTACGTTTTGCCAAGTCCACGTTCGCCCAAGTCCACGTTCGCCAAGTCCACATTCGCCAGATCCACGTTCGCCAGATCCACAGTGCTGTGGAGCATAGAAAAACCTTATGAGTATCGAAAAAATTGTTGAACAGGCTCTACAAGATGGCTATCTGACCCCCGCCATGGAAGCAGAAGTAGGGCGCATCTGTGACACGGCTTCCGAACTGTCTATTGAAGAATATATGGCGCTCGATCGCCTCATGGGTTCGTTGCTGACGGGTGAAGTGGTTGCGGTACCTCGCAAACAGTTCATTAACGTCATGGAAGAACTGGTGCTGACCGAAGCGATCGCCAGGGTTGCCGAAATTGAGGCGACTAGCGACTGTACTTTAGATCTGGGTGACATTGCCGCCTACGCACTCAATCGTCTGCCGCCTCTCTACGCCACAACCGAAGAAGGAGCTGAATATCAACGAGGTCGCGCCAAAGAAGAAATGCAGGTGCTGATTGCGCAACAGGTGAATGAAGCGATCGCCCGTAGCCTCGATCGCCCAGATTTCTACCCAGAACGACAGGCAATCAGCAAGGTCATAGGAGATGAGATGCAGAGTCAGCTTAGCTCGTTGCTGAAAAGCAATGCGCACAAGTTTGAGGTTGCACCGCAGCGTTAAAGGCAAAAGAGATGAAAATCGATCGGGGATTGAATATTGGGAACACAGATTTCCCTGATTCAATCCCCAATTTTTTGTGGCAGCAATCCCCGTCCTAACCGCCTTGGCGGTTAGGACGGGGACATTTTTGGTGGGGTGCTCCGCGCCCCACCAAAAATGTCCTCAGTAAACTGGCGACAGCTATAAGAGCAAAAGCGCTATGGTTTAGACATCGCCACATCCAATCCTGGATATTTAAAAGCCCAGTCCGACCCATGAACATCTTGACTGATCTATTATCTCGCCCTCACCAGCCTCGCCCTGACCAGCCTCCCCGGATTCATAAACGCAGCCGTGGAATTGCGCTGAAAACTCCGGCAGAAATTGAAATCATGCGAGAGGCGAGCAAGATTGTTGCTATCGTCTTGAAAGAAATTTCAGAATTAGTCGAACCCGGCATGACCACTGCCGACCTGGATGCCCATGCCGAAAAGCGCATCCGCGAGATGGGGGCAACGCCCAGCTTCAAGGGCTATCACGGGTTCCCGGCTTCCATCTGTGCCAGTATCAACGATGAGGTGGTGCATGGCATTCCTAACGCTAAGAAGAAAATCCGCAAAGGGGATGTGCTGAAGGTCGATACGGGCGCATATTTTGCAGGATTTCACGGAGATTCCTGCATTACGATCGCCGTCCTCACCGTCACTCCGGCAGCCGCCAAGCTAATTCGTGTTGCCGAAGAAACGCTCTACAAAGGTATTGAGCAGGTGAAAGCCGGAAATTTCCTGCTAGACATCGCCGGAGCCGTACAAGACCACGCCGAAGCCAACGGCTTTAAGATCGTGGAAGACTACACCGGGCACGGCGTAGGACGCAACCTGCATGAAGAGCCTTCTGTGTTCAACTTCCGCACGCGCCAGATGCCTAACGTCAAGCTGAAGGCAGGCATGACTTTAGCGATCGAGCCGATTCTGAACGCAGGCTCAAAAATTACGCGGACTTTGGGCGACCAATGGACGGTAGTGACGGTCGATCGCGCCCTCTCAGCCCAGTTTGAACATACGGTTCTAGTAACAGAGACAGGCTATGAGATTTTGACCGATCGATCAAAGGTTTAATCGAGCCAAGGTTTAGCCTAGCGCTCGTCCCGGAATTCGTCCCGGAATTCATCTCGGAAACGCCGTTCGTTGAGCGATCGCCGCTTTCTGCCCTCTCGTCCGCCCTCTCGTCCGCCCTCTCGTCTGCTGCCCTCCTGCCGTCGTCCCATTTGCTTGCTCACCTCGACAAAGGTATCGCGGCGCAGATAGGGATAAGCGGACACCCAGAGGCTGTAGTCAGGCAGGTAAATATCTGAGACTTTGCCAATCCGGCTCAAATCGGGCACATCGGACATGACCACCATCTCCGCCCGATCGCCAGAACGGATAATCCGGTGGTCGCGCTTCAGCGGCACCTGAATTTCTGTAACAAATCCAACTTCATCGCCGATTTCCAAGTTGAGCCGCCGCTCGCGGTTCTCTACGATCACCAACTCGCCTAGCTTATTGACGGTTTCTTCTTTGCCGATCAGTTCTTCGGTGACAAACACGTCTAGAACCTCACCTCGCCACAGTCCGCTGTAGGGGTAGCGGCGACACTCAAAATTCTTCAAGCTTGCCCAATACACGGGACTCCAGAGCCAATAGAAGCCCGATGCCAGACCGACCGTGAAGGTCAGCGCCCACAAATCCTCTCCCAAGACGAGATTCATGAGCAGTGCCACTACAAGACCCACCAGTGAGATCAGCAGCCGCCGCAAAAAATCGGGCAGCTTGCCCCAAGTGTATTTGTACTGCTCACTTGTAGCGACTCTAGGAATAAGTTCCTCAAATTTTTTGCGGTTAAGAGAAATGAGCATGGGTCTGGCAGTAGCGAATTGAATTGGAGAGCCGATCGCAGAACCGATCGCACAACACTCCGAGCCTAACATTACCCTCTGCCCTCTGTCGCTCTGGCTCTCTCAAAAAAGCTCTGACTCTCTTAAAAAAGGGGAGTTCTTAAGAGGTAAAGACTCCCAAAAAAAGGAAGGACAAAAGTAAATTTACGGATTCTTCTCCTTGCCCCAAGAGGTTTAGTGTTTAAAGTTCAGTACTTGTCTCTAGGCTGAGTGGGGGTGCCAAAAGACAAAATGAACTCACTTCTGGAGAACGCGATCGACTGGAAGCTGAACAACTAGGGGGCAATTTAGTTGTTTGGGTTTCCAGTAACAAAGCGTACTTACAGGTAACGTTGCCTGACCTTGGGGGCTTATAGGGTCAGGCAACTTTTTTTGCAGATTTTCGGCGCTCTCCTAGGCAACCTTAGCAACCTGGAGAACCTTACGACGCATCTCCATAATGTCTCCGAGCGTGCTGGCAAAGCGGGGATTGCGAGTCAACAGCATTTGCAGCGTGTCAGCATCTAAGATCATCAGTTCTAAGTCATCCAACGCAACGACCGAAACATCGCTGACCTGCTCAGACAAAAGCGATGCCTTCTCGCCAAAGATATCGCCCTGCGAGAGCCGAGCCACCTGCTGCCTGCCCGATCGCCCTGAAACCGACATTTCCGCATGTCCCTTTAGAACAATATATAGACCTGGCAAGCGATCGCCCTCTGCCACCACAATCTCATTGCTGCCATAGTCTTGGGTAACGGCGTTGCCATTGAGCTGGTCTATCAGCGTCGGAGCGACTGCGCTCAGGCTTGGAATAGAGTTCAGCGTTTTGGCAATCCGCACTGACGGATTTTCCACGGTAGGCAGAGAAATTTGAGCTTCATATTCTGTTGAAATTGGGTAGGGAATACTTAGCCCGTGGCGCTTGGCAACATACCAAAGGCGCGTCGAGAAATCGTTGCGAACCCCCAACGCTTTTTCATAGCTCTCTGCAAATAAACCAATTTTGTAGCTGATGTAGAAGTCGGCATAGGCTGTCGTCACAACCCAGGGGGGAGGATCTAGCAAAACTCCTTCGGTTTCGAGGGCGGCTTGCTTCAGAATTTGCTTAACTCGGTTGGGCGGATCATCATAGGAAAACCCAATCTCAAAGGTTTCTACATGTAGACGCGTTGGGCGGCTGAGATTTTTGAAGCTGCCTTTGGCTAACTCTGAATTGGGAACCACCAGCAGATCTCGACTCCAGGTTTGCAGATGCACCGATCGCCAGGTTACTTCGATCACCTTGCCTTCATCATCACCGATGCGCACCCAGTCTCCGGCGGTGAGCGGACGCTCAAACAGCAGCGCAATCCCTGAGAAAAGGTTGCCTAAGCTGTCCTGTAAAGCCAAACCAATCACTAGCGATCCTACACCCAGAGCCGTGAGCAAACCGCCCAGATCGGCTCCCCAAACGCTGGAAAGGACGATCGCAATTCCCACTAAAATTAGGAAAAATCGGCTCAAGTCAAGAAATAGTTTGGGAGTTTGGGCTTGCCAGCTGCCAGCGCCTGCCTCCTCAAACAGCACAATGTTGATTAGCGTCAGAACGGCATAGATAATGAACACCCACAGCACCGATTCCACAACGCGAACCAGGCTAGAGTCCCGCGTCAGATTCAATACTTTGTGCAGCAGCAAAAATAGAGCCAGGGTGGGCAGCACCAAGTTCCGTAAAATGAGAATGGGAGCCACTAGCGATCGCTTCTTGCGCTCTAGTCGAGCAATCACTTCACCCAGCAAAAACATGAGCAGGGGAAATGCAATGACCAGCGCTCCAATCCAGGTCAACCAATCGGGCTTAACAATAAAGTCTGGCATGGTTACTCCTTGGCATGAGCGGATGACCCAGACAGAGCGATCGCCGGGACATCCTGTGCCAGAACATCCTGTGCCGGGACAGGATGTTCTGGAGCATCTTGAGCCGGAAGATCGGGCACAAAGTTCTGCCCTTTGACAGACCAAACAGGCACACTCGCCAGACCTTTAACCTCTACATTGGCAATCCGCTCAAAGGAGTACAGGTCATGCAAATTGTCGTAGATAGGCTGAGTCACCTGAATGGTATTTTGCCCAGGCGAAGAGTGAATATCGTGAGCAATTTTCATGGTTTCTCCTGTTAGGGCATAGATAAAGCGAGTTTTGCCAACAATCCCACCCACTACAGATCCTGAGTGAATGCCAATGTCAAGGCTTAGATCAGTCTTCTGCTGTTGATTAAAACGTCGTATCACCTTGAGAATCTCAAAGGCAAAGTCCATCGTTCGCTTAATGTGATCGACTCGCGATATGGATAGTCCACAAACTGCGATATAAACGTTACCCACACTTCTCATTTTCTCAACCCCAAAGGGTTCAGCCGCTTCATCAAAAGCAGTAACGATATCATTCAGCAAGGTAATGGTTTGGTCAGGTTGCAGTTGAGCAGATAGCTCATTAAAGCCTTCTATTTCGGCATATAAAACGGCAACGTTAGGAAAAACATCGGAGATTTGCTGTTCGCCACTCTTGAGTCGGGCGACGATCGGCGGCGGCAAAACGTTCAGCAATAGCCTTTCATTTTCATGCAGCGCTGTCTGAATCGTCTGATCCTTTTCATGCAGGCTATGCGCCATCTGATTAAAGGAGTGGGCGAGTTCACCAAATTCATCCTGCGATCGAATATTTACTGCTACATCGGTTTCACCCGCCTCAATTTGGCGAGTTCCGGAAATCAAGCGCTTGATAGGACGCACAAACAGACGAGACAGCCAGATCGAGAGCAGCGTCACCAACGGCACCAGAATGGCAGAGGCAACCAGCAGCCTACGGGTGAAGCGATCGACTGGAGCAAAGGCTTCTGACTGATCCATCTTGGCCACCAAACCCCAGTTGAAGTCTCCTAACTTGATCGGTTGAAAAGCAGAGAGAACCGACTCGCCGCGATAGTCCACGTAGGAGATAGTGCCTGTTTCACCTGCGATCGCCCTTTGTGGAGCCGTTGTCTGCACCTTCTGGGTCAAAATTGGCGTGCCTAGGCGCTTAATCTGTTCAATGATGTCTTTGGCAACACCTCTCGCTTGAAGCGCTTCGTAATACTGATCTGGGTTCTCAGCGAACAGGCGTGGCACTGAGCGAACCGAGGTGTCGGGCCCAACCAAAAACGTTTCTCCCGTTTTGCCCAGTCCTGTTTGCTGCCACTCGCCTCTGGAGGTCATGATCTGGTTGATGCGACTGTCTGGAATCTGGATCAGCAGCGCTCCAATAAAGTCAGTTTTATCGAAGATGGTTGTAGCGATAAAAGAGCTAGGTCGATTGCGCGAAGCTCGATAGAAGTCAAAATCTGCGCTGGTAACAAAGTTGGGATCTCTTGATTTACGAACTGTCTCCACTGCGTTTGCCAGATTGCTGCTGGCGTAAGGCCCTAGATTAAGATTGCTGCCAAAATCCGCCTCTTTCAACGCTGAGTAAACAATGTTTCCTGTATCTACATCAACGAGGTAGAAATCATAGTAACCAAACTTTTCAACGATGCTCTCAACTAGAGGATGAAAGCGTTGATGAACACGGCTATAGTCGCTACCATCCAACGCATCAACTAGAGCAATCTTTTTGTCTAAGGGATTAGGATTGCTAACAATGTAGTGATACTGAAGATAGCTTTGCGCAGGAGTCTGAGGTAGATAGGTTTCGGCTAGAGGCGTACTGCCGTCAGACAAGTTGCTCGACAGTCCAGGGATAAAGTCTTCTCGGTAAAATTTCTCAACGGACTGCTGCTGTCTTGAGGTCAAATTTACCGTGTTGAGCTTCTGATAAGCCGCCTTAAACCCTTTCATTGCGTCAATAATGGCAGGCGATTCGCTGAGAGTCAGAACGTGGTTTTCAGTAACTTGAAAGTAGGAAGAAATCGCCTCTGCTCTTTCAGTTCGGAGGCTAACCAGTTGGTTAAGAATACTGCTGGTCAAAGCCGTTTTGCCGCTGCTGTAGCCAATATAGCCAATAGTTAAAATGGAGGCAATGCTGATCAGCAGCAGTATGAGCAGCAGCTTCGATTGAATACTCAGCTTGTCAAGAAAGCGCATTTCAATATCTCAGAAGGGGCTAGATCTCAGAGAAGGCTAGACTTCGGAGGGACTACGTCTCAGGTCACAAAAAGCCAAAACTTCGACCAGAGGCAAGGAGCTAACTTGACTTGCTTTAAAGGCTTGTTTGCGGGCTGGTTTGAAGGCTTATTTGAGACAGTGACTAAACTCACCTCCACGATGAAGATAGAGTAGGAAGATAACGAATTGATAAAGGCTAAGCTCATGCATTAGCTGCATCAGTGGGTCTACGGAGGCGTTGATGAAGTGTCGATCGCCCATCCTTACATGAGCTTTACATCAAGAGGCAGAGGATAGAGGTTCAAGAGAGCGTAGCCCCATTGCTCCAGAATCCTTTACAGAATCTCCGAAAAGGTTAGAGGCAAAGGATCAGGGCAAAGAAGCGGCGATCGCAACTCCTCTCTTAGATCTTGCTGAACCTATCAATCTGAAGGAGGCGAAATCCAAAATCCGCTCAGTTTGCCCACTCTTTACCCTCAGTAGTCTCCCTAATACGACTCTATGAACCGTACGCTATAATTGCTGGTTCGTGGGGTTGCTTTTGTATCAATAATCTGCATTGGCAGCTAAGAAGCTAGCGGATGCAGCAGACAATATGCTTTGAGGTTGACTTTAATGCACATGTATTTTGCACAGTGGGAAGCGTACGATGGCCTGGGTCACGTGATTTCACGCGGCAGGCAGATCGTACATACGATCGAACCTTTTGATGAAGGCTTACTTCGTCAGTTTGAAGATGGCAAGCGGGCTAAGCTTCTGGAAGAGGGTTTGACCGTCCAGCAGGTGATGATCGCCAACTTGAATCGTTTAAGCTGAGAGACTGATTAGTCAGCTTGAAAGAAAGCAGTTGCCCTGATCAGAAATTCCTCTCCCGTTTCGGGAGAGGAATTTCTGATCAGACTCTCTTTTTTGGCAGGAGAGGTTTAGGTTCGTGTGATTGCTTAATGCTTAGCGATCGAACTCGACCTGTCCGTTATCCAGTTTGATGAGGCGATCGGCTAAGTGAAAATAGTGATCATCATGGCTGATCACAATCACAGTCTTGCCCTTTTGCTTCAAGCTCGGCAGAAACTGTCTGTAGAAAAGCTCTTTAAACACAGGATCTTGATCGGCGGCCCACTCATCAAACAGATAAATCGGGCGGTCTTCTAAGTATGCCGTCAGCAGGGCAAGCCGCTTGCGTTGTCCTTGCGAAAGCGCGGTCGTCGAAAGCTTACCTCGCTCAATTTTGACTTTGTGATCAATCTGGAGCTTACTGAGATAATTCTGCGCCAAATGATCGAGATTGACCTGCTCCAATCCTAAAAGCCGCTCGAACAGGAAAAAATCTGCAAATACGACGGCAAAATGCTGACGATACCATTCCCGATTTTCATCCGTAATCGGCTGTTTGTCTAAAAAAATTGCGCCCGACTCAGGAATGTAAAGCCCGGTCAGCAGCTTAGCAAAGGTGGATTTGCCGCTGCCGTTTCCCCCGGCGATAAAGGTAATTTCGCCGGGATAGAAGGTGATATCGAGCGCTCCCAGAACAAAAGGAGTATCTTCAGGCGATCGCTGATAGGGATACACCAAGTCTCGAAGTTCCAGGCTATGCCAGTCAGACTCTGCTTTAGGCGGGCTTGAGAGTGAAGAGCGATCGCTTAAGGACAACCCCAAGTCCTGAATTTTTCGCAGGGCAATATTCGATTGGCTAATCACTGGAAAGCTATTGACGATGTTCTCCATCGGCATCGTCAGATAGATGAAAGCGAGGATATACCCAGAAATTGCCTCAGGTTGGATAGAGATCAGCTTAGGGAGCGCAAATAAAACGAACCCCACCGCGAAAAAGAACAGCAGCTTGCCCAAGCTAGAGGAGGCTGCAAACATCGTCAGTCCTCGAATGTTGTAGCGCCGGAAATTGATTGCCGTGGGTTCAACTGCGTTTTCTAGAAACATTTGTCGCCGTTGGTAATGCAGCTTCAATTCTTTAATCCCTTCAGTGGTCGAACGGAAGTGATCAAATAAATAATCTTCCTCCTCACGCGCCAAAGCCAGCAGCTTTTCTCCTTGCCTCAAGAGCCGAATACAGCTCATAACCGCCGCCCCCATTAACGCGAAGACCAGCAGCAGCGCCGTCCAGGAAAGCCAGGTAATGTAGATCAGGCAACCTACAACGATCGCCAGATCAATGCACAGCAACGGCAGGACAAACACGGCGCTAGTAATTGCTCGGACATCCTCTGTCAATGCTGCCAGAAGGCGCGGGTTGCCAATCCGCTCTAGATCGGTAAGTTCTGAAGCCAGAATTTGGCGAATTAATCGCATTCGCAAGTGAAACACGGCATGGTGCGAGAGGCGAACCAACACCACCTGAGAGACAATGCTGGTGAGGAGGGCGATCGCTGCCAATCCTAAAAACCCCAGCAGCAGCATCGGCGTAGAGGTACTCAAGGGGTGGCTGATGGCATAACTGATTAGCGCAATCAACCCGGCAGAGCTGATGCCGCTCACGAATCCGGTCAGGGCGGCGATCGTCATCATCTGCCAAGAAGATTGCAGCAAAAACGTCACCAGGCTCATGGTGACAGCCTCGCGGATAGGTGCCAATATTGCCCTAGCGCCGTCAGGGGGAAGTGCTGCTGGTAGAGATGGTACTTGAGATAAAAATGGCTGGGAAATCCTGTCCCCGTGAATTCGGCTTCGTCCCAGGTGCCATCAGGACGCTGCGTATCCACAAGATATTGGATGCCTTGCCGAATCGCCCCTACTGTAGCGGTCTGAGCTGTATTAGTCTGATCTGGGAAGGTTTGCATTGCTTCTCTGGCTGCCATCAAGCCAATCAGTGCCCATGCCGTTTGGGATGCTGTGCTGATGCCCTGTCCTTTGAGTGCTGGATTGTCGTAGCTCCGACAGGTTTCTCCCCAGCCGCCATCGGAATTTTGGCAGCTTACCAACCATTCCGCACCGCGCTCCATAGCCTGACGACAAGGCGCACTCAGGGGCTGATTGGGGGAGGCGATCGCCGCCAATGCCGCCAACACGCCGCTTGTTCCATAGATATAGTTGACCCCCCAACGCCCAAACCAGCAGCCTTCTGGCTCCTGTTGCTGAATCAAATAAGTGAGGGCGCGATCGATCCTCTCGAATTCCAGATGATTGTCTCTGCGGCGACTTTCTCCCAGACAGCCCGCCATTTCCAGGACTCGCGCCGTCACATCTGCGGTGTTGGGATCAATCATTGCCTTAAGATCGGCATAGGGCAAAGCATTGAGCCAATCTTGGTTGTTATTCAGATCAAAGGCTGCCCAGCCGCCCTCCCGGCACTGCATCGTGGCAATCCAGGCAACTGCCCGATCGATCGCCGCCTGCTTTAATGCCTCGTTGGGCAGTTGCACCTGCTTTAGCGCCATCACAACAACCGCCGAATCATCAACATCGGGGTAAAAGCGATTCTCAAACTCAAACGCCCAGGCACCGGGTTTGCCTTGACGATTCTTCACCGCCCAATCGCCATAGTCCAGAATCTGCTTGCTCAGCAGCCATTCGCCACCCTGCACCAGCGCCGGATGATCGGGGGCTAGACCAGAGGCTGCGAGCGATCGCATCACCAGCGCCGTATCCCACACTGGAGAGACACAGGGCTGAATCCGATAGGTGGCAGACGTTTCAATAGCGAAGCGATCGACCGCCTGCAATCCTCGTTCAACGATCGGATCGTGGGCATCATACTCTAGACAGCGTAGAGCCAGTAAGGAGTTAAGCATTGCTGGAATGATGCCACCCCAGTCGCCTGTTGCTTCCTGCCGCTCCAAAATCCAGCGTTCTGCGGCGTTGATGCCCTGTTGCCGAAAAGGAATGAGATTGAAGCGTTCGGCAAACTTAAACAATCCATCTAACGTGAGGAAAAGATCTGTCCAGTCGTGATTACGAGACAGCGCATATCTTGCCGATCCCTCATTTTCAACGTAGAGTTCATCCAGATTAAAGCCCGGAGTTGTGGGAAAAATGGGCTGGCGATCGAACACAATCAGCAGGGGGACTGTGCTGCCTCTTGCCCAGCTTGACAGCTCGTAAATATTGAAGAAAAAACGATCGGGCAACAGCATGATCCAGGGAGGCAGTGAAGGGATGCCGCGCCAGTCAAAACAGCCGATTAGCGCTAGGTGAAACTTGGTGAAAATGCGCGATCGCCGGATGCCGCCCCGTTCCAAAATAAAAGCCTTCGCCTGTTGCAGCGCCGGGTCGCTGGCAGAGACTCCCAAGAGCCGGAGCGCCATGTATGCCTCAATGGAGGTGCTGAGATTGCCTCCATCGCCATAAAACAGCTCCCAGCCGCCGTGGGATCGCTGCTGCTGCCGAAAGTAGATTTCAGCCTTATGGAGGGGTCTAGACGCATCAGTTCCCCAAATCTTGTGCAACAGCACCACCTCAGCCGTCATCGTCACATTCGACTCTAGCTCTGACCACCAATAGCCTGCCGAGTTTTGAATCGAGAGCAGGTAGCCCTGGCTGGCAGCGATCGCGGTTTGAACGGCTGGTGTTGTTTCCCGATCTTGAATTTGCATAGTTTGCTTTACCGATTTGCTTTACCGAGATGTAGCTTTAGCTTTCTCGCCCTAGAGCTATCGTGGGGGCGCTAACGCAAGGACAAAGATTCAACGATCGCTTTCTCCAGTGAATAGGAGACATTATGCAAAAGTTATTGTATTGTGCTTCATATCATGATTTGTATTATGCGGCTGATGTGACAATGTGAGAACTGTATGACAGGCGAACTTGGGCTAGCATTAGCCGCCTTATCGTCATTGATTTGGATCATCCTTTTGGTCGGACGAGGGCAGTTTTGGCAAGCAGATCAAAAGTTAGAATCTCCTGAGATTCAAGGGAAGGCAAAGCAATGGAAAAGCCATAAGCTCAAGAAATATCCTGCTGTTTGTGTAGTCATTCCCGCTCGAAACGAGGTCGATATGCTGCCGACAACGCTGCCTTCTCTGCTCAATCAAGATTATCCGGGAATCATGAGCATTATCTTGGTGGATGATCACAGCACTGATGGCACAGCCGCGATCGCTAAGGCATTGGCTCGATCGCAGCCCAAATCGCAGCAGCCCTTGCCCGATCGCCAGCTCTCGGTGATTTCAGGGGAGCCATTGCCCAACGGCTGGACGGGGAAACTTTGGGCGATCGCTCAAGGCATCTGTCAGGCTCAGAGCCAATCTTCTCCTGACTACTTTTTGCTGACTGATGCCGATATTCAGCATGATCCCCAAAATATCTCGCGCCTGGTGACTAAGGCAGAGCAAGACAAGCTTGATCTGGTTTCACTAATGGTGCAACTTCGGTGTCAGAGCTTTTGGGAACAGTTGCTCATCCCGGCTTTCGTTTTCTTCTTCCAAAAACTTTACCCGTTTCGCTGGGTAAATGATCCGGCTCATTCTATGGCTGCTGCTGCTGGCGGCTGTATCCTGATCCGATCGACCATGTTATCTCAAATTGGCGGAATTCAGGCTATTCGGCAAGCCTTGATTGATGATTGCGCGTTGGCAAAAGCGGTCAAGACTAACGGTGGGCGTATCTGGTTGGGGCTGGGCGATTCTACTCAAAGCCTCAGAGCCTATCCTTCTTTAATGTCAATCTGGAATATGGTAGCGAGAACAGCTTTTACCCAGCTTAACTATTCTCTGGGGTTACTGCTAGGAACAGCGCTAGGAATGATTCTAATCTATGGGGTGCCGATGATCAGCATGATTGTCGGACTGTTGACTCAAAATTGGAGTTTGGCGATCGTTGGACTTTTGGGCTGGATACTGATGTCATGGAGCTATCTGCCAACGATTCAACTTTATCGATGTTCATTGATCCTTACTTTTTGTCTGCCTATGATCGCTTTGCTGTACACGCTAATGACTCTAGATTCTGCGTTACGCCATTGGCGAGGGCATGGCGGAGTCTGGAAAGGTAGATCGTATTCAGCTGTCATAGACTGAATGACTTCGTGCCTCGCATGGGTTCAGCCCAGATATTTTAAGTTTAATTTCCACCTTTCTTAAACACCCCCTATCAAAAGGAGATGCGGCTTTCTGAATTCTCAGCTTTTATATCCCTTAAAGTATCTCTTAAAGTTTTAGCGGTTGTGAAAATTTAGTTCTTGTGAGGAGTAACAACATGGGTTTACTGAAAGATGGCTTGGAAGCTTTGAAGGAGACTAGCCGCACGTTCTACATTCCCATTAGTCGATTGCCATCGGAACTGCAAGAAGCGGTAGCTTCAGCCTATCTCTGTATGCGGGCGATCGATGATATTGAAGACCACGCAGATTTGGACAGCGCTACAAAGATCAAGCTTCTGCAAGCCATCAGCCTCACGCTACAGGCCTCAGATCAGCAGATTAACCACAGCGCTTTTGCCAACGTTTTTTTGGGATACCAAAACTCTTTACCTGAAGTTTCGCTACGGATTGGAGAATGGGCGGCATTGGCTCCTGCGAGCATTGCCCCCCGCATCTGGGATGCCACAGCCGCCATGTCAGACCGGATGGCGTACTGGGCAGAGAACAATTGGGCAGTCCACACTGAGGCAGATCTAAACCGCTACACCTTCAGTGTGGCTGGGGCGGTCGGCTTGATGTTGTCCGATCTGTGGGCTTGGTATGACGGCACCCAGACAAATCGAACCGATGCGATCGGCTTTGGTCGGGGTCTACAGGCGGTTAACATTCTGCGCAATCACGGAGATGACCTGTCGCGCGGCGTAGAGTTCTACCCGGATGGCTGGGGCAATAAAGAAATGCAGCTGTATGCACGACGAAATTTAACCCTGGCGGATGCTTACACAAAAGCTTTGCCCAAAGGGGCTGCACTAGACTTTTGCAAAATTCCGCTGACGTTGGCTCACGCAACGCTCAATCTAATAGCGATCGGAGGCGAGAAGCTTAGCCGGAGTCAAGTTTTGGCGCTCACAGAGCAATAACCGCCTAATTTGTGCAGGGCAAATCTAGAGTAAGAGGAGAATCCTTTTGAAAAGAACGCTGTTTTTGAGTCCGCCCTCATTTGATGGATTTGACGGCGGCGCAGGTGCAAGATACCAGGCAAAGCGAGAGGTCACGTCTTTCTGGTATCCTACTTGGCTAGCGCAACCTGCTGCTCTGGTGCCGGAAAGCCGATTGGTCGATGCCCCACCGCAGGGGAAAACCGTTGAAGATGTGTTGAAGATTGCCAAAGATTATGAGCTGGTGATTTTGCATACCAGTACGCCATCTCTCGCCAATGATGTCAAATGTGCAGCAGCCATTAAAGCCCAAAATCCTGCCGTGCAAATCGGCTTTATTGGGGCACATGTGGCAATTTTGCCGGAGCAGACCCTCCGCGAGAATCCGGTGATTGATTTTGTTTGTCGGCATGAATTTGACTACACCTGCAAAGAGCTTGCCGAAGATCAGCCGTGGAATCAAATCCGAGGATTAAGCTACCGTGATACGCAGGGCGAACTGCACCACACGCCCGATCGCGATTTGATTCACGATTGGGATGCGATGCCCAGCGTTTTGCCTGTCTATGCGCGAGATTTAGATATCAGCAAATACTTCATTGGCTATTTGCTGCATCCCTATGTTTCGTTCTACACAGGGCGCGGCTGTCCGGCAAAGTGTAGCTTTTGTCTGTGGCCGCAGACCATTGGTGGACATCAGTATCGCACCAAAAGCCCAGAAGCCGTGGGGCGAGAGATGGATCAAGCTAAGGCTTTATTTGGCGATCGCGTCCGGGAATATATGTTCGACGACGACACGTTTACCATTGATAAGCAGCGGGCGATCGCCATCAGCGAACACATGAAGCGGCTGAAGCTGACCTGGAGTTGTAACGCCCGCGCCAACCTAGACTATGACACGCTCAAACAGCTTCGGGACAATGGCTTACGCCTCTTGCTAGTCGGGTTTGAATCGGGCAATCAGCAGATTTTAGATAATATCCGCAAGGGCATTCGGCTAGAGGCTGCTCGTCAGTTTATGAAACACTGTAAGGATTTAGGTATTACAGTGCATGGTACCTTCATGATTGGTTTGCCGATCGAAACTCAGGAAACGATCGAGGAAACGATTCGGTTTGCTTGCGAGATCAGTCCACACACGATTCAGGTTTCGATCGCCGCTCCCTATCCGGGCACAGAGCTATACCGTCAGGCGCAGGAGAATGGCTGGTTCAAAGATAATGTGCTGGTTGCTAATTCGGGAATTCAGACTTCGACTCTACAATATCCAGGGCTGTCGAATGCTGCGATTGAAGATGCCGTTGAGCAGATGTATCGTCGGTTCTATTTTCGTCCTAAAGCTATCATCCCAATTGTTCGTGAAATGCTGAGCGATCCGCAAATTTTGGTGCGTCGCTTGCGCGAAGGTGGAGAGTTTTTCTCTTACCTGAAAGAGCGCCAAATGCAGCAAGCCTCCGCTCATTCTAAAGGCTAGCCGACCGACTTAACATTTTCATCTAGGATGGGCAGAGACACAAGTTTACCTTCTTTTGTAGTCTTGAGTCGCCGATCAGACCACTCAAACGTGTTTCCCACAAAGCTGTAGCACCACAGCGCAAAGCTAAGCAGATCACGCAAGGGTACCAGCCATAACCATCGTTTTGTAGCAGCATCCTTCAGGATTTTGACCCCCACTAGCCAAGCCACCACAAGTCGGCTGATCCAGGCAAGGCTCAGCACTCCCCAACCGAGATGTGATCCCCCAGTAGCCAATAGGAACACTAAACTCGTCACGGTTCCGTAGGTAAAAATCAACCCGACATAGCCCCAAGCGCGGGAGACACGAATACACAGCATCCAGCGCAACTGACGCTGCCAAGAAGCTGCGAATGTACTGGTTGGCAGCACATGCTCAACAACGTAAGTGGAAAGCACGACCTGATAGCCTATCTGAGTGGGTAAATATCCCAATTGAAAATCGTCTGCTAAATAATCAGCGATCGCCTCAAACCCACCAATCTCTCTCAGTACAGATTGACGCATCAGGATAGTTTGACCCATTGCAAAGCGAGTGCCTTCTAGCTGAGTGCTGACTAAAACCCCTGGATGAAAATCGGTCGCTGTGCCGAGGGCTTCTAAGGTTGTCACCCAGCCTTGAGTAAGAGAGCGATAGAGACAAGTCACCACGCCGACTTTAGCATCGCTCAGAGGCTGAACTATCTCTCGTAAGTAGTTTGGTTCGACTCGAACATCGCTATCTGCCAGTAACAAGACTTCATGTTCGGCTGCGATTAAGGCGTTTGCGAGATTGCAAACTTTTCGATTTGTGCCAATGGTGTGATGATTCACAATCAGCCGCATATCGAGGTCTGGAAAATTATCCATTAACTGCCTCACGACTTTGATACTGGGGTCTTGCTGATCCTGTACCCCAAAAATCAGCTGATAATCTGGATAGTCTTGTTGGCAGAATGATGCAAGGTTTTCATAAAGCTGGTCGCTCAGTCCACAAACGGGCTTGAGAATGCTGATGGGTGGATGAAAGTCCGGAGCAACATTGCTGGAACGTGACAAGAACTGGATAGCGGCAGTAATGGCATAGCCGTAATATGCGATCGAGGATAGAGCTAAACCTAGCAACAGAAACAGAATTGAGTCTCCAATGATATTCCAGCCCACATCCACAGAGTATTGAGCAAGCGGAGGCAGTGATAGGTATGGCATTGCAATCCTCTAAAAAAACTCAGCTCAGCGTCAGGGTAGATGAATTAATTCTGCTAAAAATTAATTCTGCTAAATTAGATCTATCGTTAGCGACCTCGTAGCAGATTTTATCGTAAATAGCCGTACCACCTGGCTAAGCTGTATCAAACACTCTGGATACTTGAAAGCAGGATATTTGAAAGCAGGGTATCTACAGCTTTCAATTGCCTAAGCCACATAGCTAAACCTCTAAATTGACTCAAGCGCAAGGCACTGTTAAGACTGATCACTCTGGGTTTTGCTAGTTTTTAAGCCTGTTAGCACTGATTCTGGGATGGGCACAATGATAGAGGAAAGTTAACTGTATAACAGGTCGAGTGATTCTATGAACCTGACGCGTGGCGCCATCACACTTCCTGGCTACCATATTACCGAGCAAATCTATGCAGGCTCTCGCACGGTGGTATATCGGGCGATTCGTACAGTCGATCAACGACCTGTTGTCATTAAACTCCTGAAGCACGAGCATCCTAGCTTTAGTGAGCTAGTGCAATTCCGGCATCAGTACAGAATTACTAAAAATTTAGACGGTTTAGCCGTCATCAAACCCCACACTTTGGAGTCATATCGCAACGGCTACGCTCTAGTGATGGAGGACTTTGACGGCATTTCGCTCCGTCAATTTGCTCAGGCAAAGCCGCTGTTGCTCACCCAGTTTTTTCCCATTGCTCTTCAACTTGTAGAGAGTTTATACCAGCTACATCAGCAGCGAGTAATCCATAAAGACATCAAGCCCTCCAATGTCTTAATTCATCCTGATTCTCATCAGATTAAACTCATCGATTTTTCTATCTCTACGCTTCTGCCTAGAGAAACACAGGAAATTCAGCATCCCAGCCTTCTAGAAGGCACCCTTGCCTATCTCTCTCCTGAACAAACAGGACGCATGAACCGGGGGATCGATTACCGCAGCGATTTTTACTCGCTAGGAGTCACCTGCTATGAGCTGCTCACGGGTCAGCTTCCTTTTCCAACCGACGACCCGATGGAGCTGATCCATTGCCATCTTGCGGTGCAGCCGCCTTTAGCCCATGCCCTCAATGCTGAAATTCCACCGTTGCTGTCTGAAATTGTGGCAAAGTTGATGGCTAAAAACGCTGACGATCGCTACCAGAGTGCGTTAGGAATCAAACATGATTTGGAAGGGTGTTTGAACCAGTGGCGAGCAAGGGGGAACCTTGCCTGGTTTATGTTAGGTCAGCACGATATCTGCGATCGCTTCCTGATTCCAGAGCAGCTTTACGGTCGAGAAGCCGAAGTCATTGAGCTATTGAGCGCCTTTAATCGAGCTAGCGATGGCAGCACCGAATTGATGCTGGTTGCAGGCTTCTCTGGCATTGGTAAGACCGCAGTGGTGAGTGAAGTCCATAAGCCGATCGTGCGGCAGCGCGGATATTTCATTCAAGGCAAATTTGATCAGTTTCAGCGCAACATACCTTTTTCTGCGTTTGTGCAGGCTCTCAGGAGTTTGATAAGGCAGATCCTCAGTGAGAGCGATGCTCAATTGAGGCAGTGGAAGACCAGAATTGCAGATGCTTTGGGAGACAGTGGACAGATCATAATTGAGGTGATTCCTGAACTAGAACAGGTAATAGATAAGCAGCCCCCGGTACCCGAACTTTCTGGCGGTGCAGCACAAAATCGGTTCAACCTACTGTTTCAGAAATTTATTCAGGTCTTCACCACAGCAGAACATCCGCTAGTTTTATTTATTGATGACTTGCAGTGGGCAGATTCAGCTTCTCTTCATTTGCTGAAACTGTTGATCAGCGAGGCTAAAACAGGCTATCTGCTGATTTTGGGAGCCTACCGCGATAACGAAGTGTTTCCGTCCCATCCGCTAATGCTGACATTGGCAGAGATCGAGCGGACGAAAGCCGTTACCACCATCACCCTAAAGGCTCTCAGTTTAGAAGATATTAACCAACTGGTTGCGGCAACGCTGAATTGTACAGAAGACCTTGCCCTGCCGTTGACCGAATGGATTTATCAAAAAACCCAGGGCAATCCGTTCTTTACCAACCAATTTTTGAAGGCGCTGTATGACGATCGCCTCATTCAATTCGACTACAACAGCGGGCACTGGCAGTGCGATATGGCGCAGGTACGATCGCTTTCCCTCACGAACAATGTGGTGGAATTTATGGCAATGCAGCTACAGAAGTTGCCAGCCGAAACTCAGAGGGCGCTCAAGCTTGCAGCCTGTATTGGCAGCTCGTTTGATTTGGCAACCTTGGCGATCGTTGCAGAACAACCGGAAATGGAGATGGCATCAGCTCTATGGAAAGCGTTGCAGGAAGGCTTGCTCTTACCACAAAGCGAAGTCTACAAGTTTTTTAATCGACCTGCTGAAAATGCCGTTGGCGATACTACTGCTGGCGGCGCTACGGTTAGCGATACTCTAGATAACTCATCGGCTCAATCTGCGCCCCAATCTGCGCCCCAATCTGCGCCCTACAAATTCTTGCACGATCGCGTTCAGCAAGCTGCCTATTGCCTGATTGCGGATGATCAAAAACAGATGACGCATCTCAAAATAGGGCGATTGCTCCTTAAGGGCACTCCTTTAGAAGAGCGAGAGGAAAAACTCTTTGCGATCGTCAACCATCTCAACCAAGGCGCATCGTTGATCGCTGATACTCTAGAGCAACAGGAACTTGTGCAGCTCAATCTGACGGCTGGGAGAAAAGCCAGAAGTGCGACTGCCTACGGGGCAGCGTTGAGCTATTTCAACACAGGTATTGCGCTGCTGCGGAGCGATTGCTGGCAGCACCAGTACGCCCTTGCCCTCTCGCTCTACGAAGGCGCAACAGAGGCAGCCTACCTCAGCACTGACTTTGAACTCATGGAGCAGTTGGCAGAATCCGTGCTGACCCATGCTCATTCCTGGCTCGATCGAGTCAATATTTATGAGATCAAAATTCAGGCTTATGGTCTCCAAAACCGACATCTAGAAGCCTTGCGGATAGCTCGAGAAGTGGTGGCACACCTGGGGGTGGCTCTGCCAGAGCACCCGACGCAAGATGACATCATCCAGGCATTGCAACAGACGCAAGCGCTGCTGGATGAGCGAGCGATCGAATCTTTGCTGGAGTTACCCCAAATGACCGCAGCAGAGCCAAGAGCCGCAATGGTGATTCTATCCAGCATCATGTCTACGACCTATCAGGTGGCTCCAGCCCTATTGCCTCTGGTCATCTTCGCCCATGTCAATTTGTCGGTGCAGTATGGCAATGCTCCGGAGTCTGCCTATGGCTATGTCAAGTATGGGCTGATGCTTGTTTCCATGGCGGGGGATTTGGACGCGGGCTATCGGTTTGGACAACTGGGGATAAGCCTCTTGCAGGTTCTTCAGTCCTCAAAAGTCGAGGCTAAAACCATATTTGGCTTCACCGTTTTCCTCAGACATTTGCGAGAATCCGCAAAAAATACCCTGCATGGATACCTGCAAGCCTACTCTAGCGGACTAGAAACGGGTGATATGGAGTATGTTCCCTTGAGCCTCATGTGCTATGACTACACGGCTTATTTCAGCGGACAGGAACTCTCTTCCCTGCGTCAGGCAATGGAAGATCATCGCCAGGTGATTCAGCAATTGCGCCACGATGCTTGTTTCGCCATTCAAAGTCTTTACTATCAGGGAGTCCTCAATCTCCTGGAGATGACGGCTGAACCCGATCGCCTGTATAGCGAACATTATAACGAAGATGCGATGATTCAGCTTCATCTCGAAGCCAACCAATTGTTGGTGCTGTTTCAGCTCTATCTCAATAAACTGAGCCTTTCCTACCTGTTTCAACGCCATGAGCGGGCATTCAAGCACGCCAATTTAGCAGAACAATATTTAGGTGCAGCGGCAGGACTCCTCCACATTCCTATTTTCTATTTCTACGATGCGCTAACTCGATTAGCGCTTTACCCAGAAGTCAGCGAATTAGAGCAAGTTGCCACGCTGGAACGGGTTGCTGCCCATCAAGAAAAGCTGAGTCAGTGGGCAGTTCATGCACCGAGCAATCAGGCTCAGCGGTGCGCTTTGATTGCCGCAGAACAGTGCCGAGTTTTAGGGGACAAAATTGGGGCAAGTGACCAATACGATCGCGCCATTGCACTGGCTAAAAAACACGAATATCTCAATGAAGCAGCTCTTGCGAATGAACTTGCCGCTAAATTTTATCTGGAGTGGGGCAAAGAGAAAATTGCGCAGGAGTACCTGACAGAAGCCTACTACGGTTATGCTCACTGGGGCGCAAAAGCCAAGGTGATAGATTTGGAGCAGCGCTACCCAAAGCTCCTCGCCCCTATTTTAGAGCAAGCCGCGACTACGTTTGCACCCACTGAAACAATTTTTGCGATCGAAACTTTATTCCCTCAGACCTCTTTGTCCGGAGGCAATAGCATCTCGATCGCTCTTGATTTTGCAGCTATTCTCAAAGCCTCCCAAACCCTCTCTAGCGAGATTCAGCTTGAAAAATTACTGAGCACCCTTTTAGAAATCCTGACGACAACAGCAGGTGCCGACAAGTGTGTGCTAATGCTTACGGGTCTTCAAGTCAGTCAACTCACCGTTGAAGCCGTGGCTCAGGTCGGACAGCCCGCAGTGATGTTGCAGTCCGTGCTGCTTGAAAACAGCGAAGAGGTGCCGATTAGTTTGGTAAACCTCGTCAGACGAACGCTACAGCCTGCTGTAATCGTGCAGACCTCTCTGGATTCTGCGCTCTTAGCTGATCCCTATATCTTGCAGCGACAGCCCAAGAGCGCACTCTGTACTCCCATTCTGCACCAAGGCAAGCTGGTGGGCGTGCTGTACCTGGAAAATAATTTGACCGTTGGAGCCTTTACGCACGATCGCATTGAGCTGCTCAACCTCCTCTGCGCCCAAGCCGCTATTTCCATCGAAAATGCCAGACTCTACGAGCAGTCTCAAGTCTATGCTCAAAGCTTGGAACGATCGCTTCAGGGGCAGGAGATGCTGTTTGAAGCTGTTTCTGATATCCGGCGATCGCTGGATGTCGATACCATCTTTGCGGTTGTTACCCAGCGAGTGCGCCAGATTTTGAAAGCCGATCGGGTCGGCATCTACCAATTTGATTTAGCCTCTAATTTGAACGAAGGCGCGATCGTTGCCGAAGACGTGCAGGATGGGTTTCCCTCAGCGCTGCAAATGAAGGTTAGCGATTATTGTTTTGGAGAACGGTACGCAGAGCACTACCGGAAAGGGCGAGTTCATGTCGTGTCAAATCTCGCGCAAGCTGATATTCAGCCTTGCTATCGGCAGATTTTAGAGCAGTTTTTGATTAAAGCAAACATGGTAGCTCCCATTCTATGGCGGGATAAGCTGTGGGGATTGCTCTGTGTACATCAGTGTGCAGAACCTCGGAACTGGTCGGCAGAAGAAATTCAGTTTGCCAAGCAAATTGCGGTTCAGCTAAGCGTGGCGCTAGAACAAGCAAAGCTGCTAAGCCAGACCGCCGAACAGTCCGCTCAGTTAGAAGGAGCAATGGAAAATCTTCAGCAAACGCAGCTACAGCTCGTACAGAATGAAAAAATGTCGGCGTTAGGCAATTTGGTTGCCGGGGTGGCGCACGAAATCAATAATCCGGTTGGCTTTATTATTGGGAACATTCGACCTGCTAAAGACTATGTTAGTGACTTACTAAAACTGCTGGATTTGTATCAGCAACATTATCCCGATCCGGTGTCAACAATTGCCCATGAAATCGAAGCCATTGATCTGGATTATGTGCGAGAAGATTTGCCCAAATTGATTGATTCCATGAAGCTAGGGGCTGATCGAATTCGCGGCATCAGCAACAGTCTACGCACTTTTTCTAGAGCCGACAAGGACTACAAAGTGCCCTTTAGCCTACATGACGGTATCGATAGCACCATCCTCATCTTGAAACATCGCCTGAAAGCTACGGATACTCATCCCCTCATTGAAGTGATTAAAGAGTACGGCGATTTGCCTTTAATTGAATGTTTTCCTGGACAGCTCAATCAGGTGTTTATGAATATTTTGGCAAACGCGATCGATGCTCTAGAGGAAGCAAATCAGAAACGCCAATCTAACGGGCTAAAGGACAATCTAAATCGTATAGAAATACGGACAAACTTAGATAAATCTGGTACACAAGTCGTGATTTCAATTCGAGACAATGGCATTGGTATGTCGGAAACCGTCAGGAAACAAGCCTTTAATCATTTATTTACGACAAAAGCAGTGGGTAAAGGAACTGGGCTGGGACTGGCGATCGCTCATCAAATCGTTACCGAAAAGCATAGCGGCACATTGTCCATTAACTCAGCATTAGGTCAAGGCACAGAGTTTATCATTACCCTTCCAGTAAACTTAAAGGCATAGAAATTAATCGCATCTGAAACTGCAACTCGGAAACTGCAACTCAGAAACTGCAACAATGAATCTATAAATAGATTTCATCTTGCATCAATATGATTCCTCAAGATATTACTCAAACCCTGACTGCCTTATTTGGAGAGGCTGTGAGGGTAAACGAACCTGAATCCTGGCAAATTGAAGGCGAGAATTTGCGTCTACTGGTGTTGCTGTCTGAAGATCAAAGCTGGTTGCGATCGCTGATCACTATTGCCCCCGCTCAAGAAGCCGCTCCCTACCTAGCGCAACTTTTAGAAGCTAACTTCGATGAAACCCAGGAAACCCGCTACGCCCTGTTTCAAAACTTACTCTGGGGCGTTTTCCATCACAGCATGGCGACCCTGACCTCTGAGGACTTTCAGGCGGCGATCGCCCGGTTAGTCACGCTCCATCAGCAGGGACTTTCCGACAGCTTCAGCCGTTTTGCCGAAGCGCAGGTGCGGCAGATTATCCGAGCGGCGAAAATGCAGGGGCAAAGCTTGGCAGCAACGCTGCAATCTCTAGAGCGTTTCTACGAAGAGGGAGTCATGGGGGATCTAGATGCTAGCGCTGGCGATCGCAGTACGGTTTTGAGCGCATGGCGCTATCAGCTAGAGCGGCTGTGGGATGAAGAATCGCAAGATAAATCGCAGGATGAGGCGTAGGCTCAGTTGAGGCCATGATCGCAGGTGAACCGTACTCGCAAGCCATCTTTAGGATGCGGTGTCGGCACCGTGATCAGCGTCAGGTCTTGATCGGGCAGCAACGACCAGTTGTAGCCGCGCGCCAAGTGAACGGCGAAGATCTTCATTTCCAGGCGGGCAAACTCCTTGCCGATGCATTCCCGGATGCCGCCGCCAAAGGGCAGGTAGCCGTACTTCTGGCGATCGACCGTCTGGTTTTGCAGATTTTCTGGACTGAAGCGATCGGGGTCAAACGCGTCAGGCTGCGGATAGAGCTGAGTGGCGCTGTGGGTGGCAGCAATCTGGTAGAGCACGTTCCAGCCCTGCGGAATCTGGTAGCCGTTAAATTCGCAGTCGGCAATCACCTTACGAAAGCCGACGCCTACAGGCGGAACCAGGCGCAAGACCTCGCGCAACACCTGCTCTAGATAGGTCATTTGCCGCAGATTTTCCAGCGTCAGCGGCCGATCGGCAAAAAGCCGTTGTTCTGCTCGGATCTTGGCCATTACCTCCGGATGCTGCGCCATTAGCAAACAGAAAGAGGCGATCGCTGAAGTCAGAGTTTCATGCCCCGCAAACAGCAGCAGCAAAATTTGATCTTTTAGCTCTTCCAGGCTGAGGCGATCGCCCGCTTCATCTTCAGCCTGAATCAGCAATCCCAAGGCATCCTCACTAGAACTGGGGTGTTGCTGCCGCTGACGAATCAGGTGCTCAAGATCTTGCAGCAAGCGATTGCGTTCCCTTTGCGCCCGACCAAAGCGCGTCCAAGGCAGTGAGAGCGGGATAGAAAACAGACCCTCGCACCAGACTTCAAAGGCATGACCCAAGCGGGTATCTGATCCTCCATCCAGCCCAACTAGCAGCTTGCAGGCAACGTCAAAGGTGTAGCGCCGCAGTTCAGGATACCAGGTCAGTTCGCCTTGAGGAGCCTGCTGCCAACGCTGGGCATACTGTTGGGTAATGGTCTCGATCGCGGCAATGTATCCTGAGAGCGATCGCGGTGAAAATGCCTGTGCCAGAAGCTTACGCCGCTTTTGGTGGAGATCTCCCGTTTGCAACGCTAGAGATAAAGGCCCCAACAAAGCACGGGTACTGGGCGGCCAAGTTACCTCAAAACAGGCGCTGTTCATCAGCACAAACTGATTGGCTTCCACGCCTCGCATAAAAATCGTCGGGCTACCCAGCAACCGCGTTTTGAATACATCACCATACTGCTGATGACGCTTTTGGGCAAACTTAGCATCGCGGAAGAACTTGAGCGTTTCGCCAATCACGGGTAGGCCAAATTCACCGGGTGGCAAGGAGGGCTGAGAAGAATCGATCGGGTTCATAAGTGGAGTTGCGACAGGTGACTGAGAAATTCTTCGTGAGGCAGGCGAAGTCTAGTCCACAAAAATTCTTGCACAACAACGTTAGCCGCGCTTTGTCAAAGCGGCAAAGCGGTTTTTGATGCCATCGATCGCCCCTTGCCAAGCTCCCTTTGCGCCCGTTGCAGGCTTAACCGCTAGCTGGATCGGCTCATCCTTAAATTCCTTCAGGCGATAGCCATACTCAAGCTGCGTCTGGTTTTTCTTGAGGATAGGAAACATCCGAAATGCGCCTTGCAGCAGTTGCTCTTGGCTGTCAAAAATGGCGGCGTTGATCTGGCTCGATCGCTGCACCGAGATCACGCCCACCGGAAACCACTGCTTTTTGTCCTGGATGCGAATATAGACCTCATATTCCGGCAGCCCATCCGCCTTCATCTTGTCGTATTTCGTGGAGGCGACAGCGCGATCTTGCGATCGCTTCGAGACTTTGGGCTGAGGTTTGGGCTTTCCGAATCCAGGATTTGCTGCCATTGGAATTTTTGTGGGTTTATTAAAAGAGGTGTAATAAAAGTTTACTTGATTCTAATAAAGCCGTCTATCGAAGCCTGAAGAGGTATTGCTTAATAGCGGGATGATTTTTTGTTGGAGAGAGGCTAAGCCAAAACGACAGGACTTGCCATGGCGCTCAAAACCTCCTGCCTTGCCCACTGATCTGCCGCCAAAATGTCTTCTAGCGTTGGCTGGGTGCTGTGGTCTGCCCGATGGCGATCGCACACCTTTTCGATCAGCTTGGGAATATCCAAGAAGCCAATTTTTTCCTCTAGGAACAGCTCCACCACCTGCTCATTGGCGGCATTCAGTACGGCTGGCATCGAGCCTCCAGCCCGTCCGGCGGCATAGGCAAGCTGCATACAGGGATATTTTTGATGATCTGGCTCTCGGAAGGTGAGGCTGCCCACTTTTACCAAGTCGAGTGGCTCCCAGTTGGTTGCAAGGCGATCGGGATAGGACAGGGCGTACAGCAGCGGCAGCCGCATATCTGCCCAGCCAAGCTGTGCCAGTACCGAAGTGTCCTCAAGCTCGATCATCGAATGGATAATGCTTTGGGGATGGATAACGATATCAATGTGGTCGTAATCCATCCCAAACAGATAATGCGCCTCAATCACCTCCAGCCCTTTGTTCATCAGCGTTGCCGAGTCGATCGTGATTTTGCGCCCCATCGACCAGTTGGGATGCTTCAGGGCATCGGCGACTGTAACTTCTGCCAGTTTCTCGACGGGCAAGTCTCGGAAGGAGCCGCCCGATGCCGTCAGCAAAATCCGCCGCAGTCCTTTGTCTGGCACGCCCTGAAGACATTGAAAAATAGCGGAATGCTCGGAGTCAGCGGGCAGCAATTTCACGCCATGCTGCTTGACCAGGGGCAGCACCACCGCACCTCCGGCAATCAGGGTTTCTTTGTTGGCCAAGGCAATATCTTTCCCAGCTTGGATGGCAGCGATCGTCGGCAATAATCCCGCACAGCCGACAATTCCCGTTACCACCACCTCAGAATCGCCGTATCTTGCAACTTCCACCACGCCCTCTTCACCCGCCAGCAACATCGGCTGTGGGTCAAGATCGGCGATCGCCGCCCGCAAATCGGGCAGCAGCGCCGGGTCGCAAATTGCGGCTATCTGGGGACGAAACTGACGAATTTGCTGCGCTAGCAATGCCACATTGCTCCGCGTCGCTAGACCGACAATCCGAAAGCGATCGGGATACTGAGCCGCAATATCCAAGGTCTGTGTGCCGATCGATCCAGTGGAGCCGAGGAGGGTAATTGCTTTCACGGTGGGCGAATATCTTCAATGCAGCCACTCCACTATAGGACGGTTAGGGATCTTGGGGGAAGCAGGAGCGGCATCGCCAAATTGGAGATAAATTTATACTTCAACGCCAGAGATGAACTAAAAAGTAGCATTGCCTAGTTTAAGGAGGAGAGGAGCGCTCCGCGCCCCTTCTCCAACAGCAAATCACCCCAGAGATCAGCAACACCTAATAGAGTTACACGAGGTGAGGGACTATTATCGGTGTTGTCGCCTTGCTGTTGTCGCTTTGTGAATGCTATGCGAACCAACGTTGCCCCAGATTCTGAAACTTCTCCGCTTGCCGCTATCTTGCCCAGCACGCCTCTTCTTTCTAGTGCCCAGGTGGGTTGGCGGGGCATTACCTTGGAGTATTTCCGCTATCCGCCCTACGAAACGCCAGAGTATTCTTATCCAGAACATAAAATTGCCATCCACACGCAGGTTCCTCAAAACTTGCAGGTCGAGCGGCGACTAGATGGGCGGTTTCAGCGTGAACAAGTGACTGAGGAGCAAGTAATTGTCGTTCCAGCGACTGTGAGCCATCGGGTGCAGTGGGATCAAACGTCAGAATTTCTCATCCTGAGCCTCAGCCCTGATTTATTGAGCCGAGCTGCCTACGAAGCGATCGCCCCTGATCGCGTTGATTTGGTGCCCTGCTTACCCAAGCCTGATCCGCTGATTCAGCAGATCGGCTTGGCGCTCAAGGAAGAGCTAGTGAATGGGGAAGGCGATCGGCTGTATGTTGATTCCCTCGTGAATTGTCTGGCTATGCATTTGCTCAAAAAATACTCGGCTAGCCCAGCCAGCCTGCGTCCCTTTCAGGGAGGACTGTCTCAGCAAAAGCTACAGCAGATCACAGCCTATATTGACGCTCATTTAGAACAAGCTCTGACGTTGGCGCACCTTGCCGCCCTAGTGGAGATGAGTGCTTGCTATTTTGCCTGGGTGTTTAAACAATCGATCGGAGTTGCACCCCATCAATATATTGTTCAGCGGCGATTGGCACGGGCACAGCAGCTTCTCAAAAACTCTGATTGGATGATTGCCGAGATTGCCATTCAATGCGGCTTTTCGAGCCAGAGCCACCTGACCCGGCTATTTCGTCAGCACTTAGGCACCACCCCAAAAGCCTATCGAACGATGGTTGAGTGATCTGCAATCAAAAGATTGGGCAAAAATTTCAAAAGATTGGGCAAGACGGCAACTGCTGCTATCTGATAGGCTGCTGCTAATCAATTTGATGACGTGTATCCAAAAAAGGATTTGAATGGCTGCCTCATCCGAGCTACCCCCCATCTTTGCGGCAACCCCTGTTGCTCTTGCGCCCGCCCGCCAAATTGCTGAGTTTCCAGTCAATACTTTTCTAGAAAGCATCGCCATCAGCCCTGACAATACGCTGTTCATCACCAGCCACTTAGACGGCAAGGTGCTGAGAATAGGAAAAGAGGGGAAAGTAACTACCTATGCAACGATCGCAGGCAGAGCCGCAGGACTTGCATTTGCGGCAGACGGCAGTTTGCTCCTGAGCGCCTGGAATGCTGAGAATGTCCCTACTGTATTTACCATTTCGCCGCAGGGAGAAGCAGCGGTACTGGTCAGTATGCCAGATGCTATTTTCCTGAATGGGCTAACGCCTCTAGGGGTCGATCGCTATCTGATTGCAGACTCCTATCGAGGCGCGATTTGGGAACTGAATGCGGCTGAGAAAACCGTCAAAATCTGGCTAGAACATGACTGCCTTGCTCGTAGCTCTCTCGATCAAGAGTTTCCGGCAGTCAATGGACTCAAGATCTATGGCAATGCGCTGTATACGTCTAACACCGCAAAAATGCAGATTGTTAAAATCTTGATTCAGCCGGATGGTCAGCCGGGAGAACCAGAGATTTTTCTCCAACCCGTCAACCTGGATGACTTCGCTTTTGACCAGGATGGCAATCTTTACGGCACCACCCATATCTACAACAGCGTGGTCAAAATCTCCCCCAATGGCAGCATCACTACCATTGCCCAGGCGGAACAGGGCATGACGGGAAGTACGGCTCTTGCCTTCGGACAAGGCGAAGGCGATCGCACCGGAATTTATGTCGTCACCAATGGCGGCATGTCGTTTCCGCCGCCGACGGGGATTGAGCCTGCAAAGGTGGTGCGATTGGAAGTCGGAATTGCCGGATATCCATTGATTGATAGCAACCGCCAAAGCGGTTAGGACGGGGACATTTAGGGTGGGGCAGCGCCCCACCCTAAATGTCCTGAGCAAACTGGCGACGGCCATAACCGATTTGAATAAATTAACTTGAACGAACCCCCCATGAGTTCTCCAGAGAATTTGAGCGATGATCCTCCCGCGACGGTGGACATTCTTCAGCGAGTCAAGCCGGGTTGCGAAGCGGAATTTGAGAGCGTTTTGACCGATCTGATTGAAGCAGCAAAAATGTTTGAAGGGCATCTAGGAGTCAATGTCTTTCGCCCCGGCGATCGCGCCCATCCAGAATATCGGATTGTTTTCAAATTCGATCGCATCAGCAATCTCAAGCGTTGGGAAACCTCTGCCGTTCGGCAAAAACTGCTCGATCGCGCCAATCGTCTCACCGCTAACCCAGGTCAAACCTCAATTTTGACTGGGCTGGAAACTTGGTTTACCCTGCCTCAGCAGCCCGGTCTAGCACCGCCGCCTCGCTACAAAATGGTGCTGCTCACAGGGACAACCATCTATGTATTGATCAATCTCATAAATACCTTGGTGCTGCCACTGCTGGCTCCGTTGCCGCCGCTACTACGCACGCTGGTTGTGACGTTTCTCATGGTCGCCATCATGACCTACGGGATAATGCCCCGGCTGACCAAGCTGTTTGCAGGATGGCTTTATCCTCAGTCTAGGCACTAAATTCAGGTATAGCTGTCGCCAGTTTGCTTAGGACATTTTGCGCCCTGCCCAAAATGTCCTCGGCCTAACCGCCTTGGCGGTTGCTATATCTGTTAGAGGAATACACAGAACAGGAATCAGGATTCATGGTAGAACCGAGGGGAATTGCTTAAGATTGGCATAACTTGTCTGCCTTGTCTGCCCTGAATCTTGCTCTGAATCTGACTAACCTGCACTATGACTCATCAATCTTCGCTTTCATCGCCTCAACACAACGGGATGCGTTCACACTCATTTGCTATGCCTCCCCTTGACGAAGATGAAGAGGAGTCTTACGTAGACTATTTTCATGACGCGCCAGGGACAATGCCGGGAACCTTGGCGATCGAATCTAATGCGCCTCACCCCGTGATTTTTCTGATCGACTACTGCGACGACAATGCCATCCGCATCAAAATTGACCAGCCTGAAGACTGTGCGCCACATTTGGATACAGAGTCGGTGTCTTGGGTGGATGTGCAGGGCTTGGGTAGTGAGGACGTGTTGCTGCGGTTGGGCAAAGTGTTTGATCTGCATCCACTGATGCTAGAAGATGTAGTCAACGTACCCCAGCGCCCCAAGGTGGAAGAATATCCCGATCAGCTTTTGCTCATTGTGCGGATGGCGACCCTGAAAGAAGACGGCAGGAGTTTCACCAGCGAACAGGTCAGCTTTATTTTAGGTAAAAATCATCTGCTGACCGTGCAGGAAGAGCCAGAGTATGACTGTTTTGGGCCTGTGCGCGATCGCATTCGCACCAATCGCGGCGTCATCCGCTGCCAAAAGGTTGATTACCTCGCCTATGCGCTAATTGATGCCCTGATTGATGGGTTCTTTCCAGTGCTGGAAGCCTATGGCGAAATTATTGAAGACTTGGAAGAGGAGGTCGTCAGGAATCCCAATCGCCAGACGCTACAGAAAATTCATGCCTTGAAACGAGAGCTGTTGGACTTGCGACGGGCGGTTTGGCCGCAGCGAGATGCCATTAATTCTCTGATTCGGGACGGCAACCCGCTGATTAGCCCAGAGGTGCGGATCTACCTGCGAGATTGCTATGACCACATTGTGCAGGTGCTAGACATGATCGAAACCTACCGAGAGCTGGCTTCTAGCTTAATGGATATCTATGTCTCCTCGGTGGGTAACAAAATGAATGAAGTTATGAAGGTGCTGACGATCATTTCCACCATCTTTATTCCGCTAACTTTTATTGCTGGGGTGTACGGCATGAATTTTGATACCGACCAGCCAGGAAATATGCCAGAGCTAGGACAGCCCTACGCTTACGTCATCTGTTGGATAGTGATGATTGCGATCGCTGCTGGACTCATCTTTTTCTTTCAGCGGCGCGGCTGGTTCGACAATTTTTCGGGCATCAAGAATTAATGGCGTGGCTGATTTTAGGTATGAGTTTTTTTTGAAAGGGGCACTCCGCGACCTTATTCAAAAAAAATTATACTCAGGCTAAGCAATGCCGGATTAATTTCTAGCTTCTGGACTGTAGCCGCTGAATGATAGGATTTCTACGATCGCCCAACCTGCGTAAAACCCATGGATTTGAAGTCTCTGATTCGGGACGTTCCCGATTTTCCCAAGCCCGGTATTGTGTTCAAGGACATCACGACTCTTCTGGATAATCCAGAGGGTTTGCGCTACACCATTGACGCTTTGGCTGAAAAATGTGCTCCGCTGGCGATCGACTACATTATTGGCATTGAATCGCGCGGCTTCATTTTTGGGATGCCGCTAGCCTACAAAATGGGGCTGGGCTTTGTACCCATACGCAAGCCGGGTAAGCTACCTGCCGCCGTTTATTCGGCTGAGTATGCGTTGGAATATGGAACCGATCGCGTCGAGATGCACCAAGATGCCATGCGCCCCGGCAGTCGCGCTTTGATCGTGGATGACCTAATTGCGACAGGTGGAACGGCGGCAGCAGCAGCAAAGCTTGTTAAACAGGCGGGCTGTGAGATTGCTGGATTTGCCTTCATTATTGAGCTGCTGTTTCTAGAGGGTCGTAATAATTTGCCTGACGCGCCAATTATTACCATGCTAGATTACTAGCTCGTTGGGCTGACTAGAGAGATTCAAGTTGATCAGACAAGCTTTGTGGGGGCAATCTTGTAGGTTGACCTCCAAACGCTCTGGGCAAGTATGCTAATTTTTATGAAGATCCTTGGCGATCGCCACCCTAACCAAAGCGGTTGCCAGTTTGCTTAGGGCATTTGGGGTGGGGCGCTTCACGCCCCACCCCAAATGCCCCTCTTCTAACCGCTTTGGCGGCTGTCATAATCAGGTCGAAATACACAGGTCGAAATATTATTAGCAGGTTAGAACACTATGAGCTTTGAGATTCCAGAATCAGTTAAAGTTTGGAGTCAGTTTTTCCATCCCGTTCTTATGTGGGTGCTGCTGGCGCTGACGCTCTACTCAGCCTATCTTGGCGTTCAGTGGCGACGTGCCCGCAATGCTGAAGGAGACGCTAAAAAAGAGCTGCTCAAGGGCAAATTCAATACACGCCACTATCAAATGGGTTCGATCTTGCTAGCGCTGATGATACTAGGCACGATCGGCGGTATGGGAGTCACGTACCTCAACAACGGCAAGCTGTTTGTTGGCTCACACCTTCTGGCAGGATTAGGCATGGCGGGATTAATTGCCACTTCGGCATCGCTATCGCCCTATATGCAGAAAGGCAATGAATGGGCGCGTTCTGCTCACATCGCTCTGAATACAATTTTGACCGGAATATTTTTCTGGCAGGCTGTGACTGGCGTACAGATTGTGCAGCGCATTATCAGCAAGATGTAGAGAGTCTGAGCTACTCATGGGATGGACATCCTGATTTATCCCATGAACAACAATTTTCAAGGTTTAGCGGCCTTGCTGTGCAGACTAAAGCTGTCGCCAGTTTGGGAAATTTTGGGTGGGGCACTGCGCTCTCCACCCAAAATTTCCCTCTTCTAACCGCCTTGGCGGTTGCCATGAATCAGTATTTTTAGAGTGCTGATGAACGATCGTTCAGCTTTTGGTAGAGCCATAGATGCGTCCGCGCCATTGAGTCGGCGTGCGGAGAGCAGACAGGAATATGCGATAGGCGGCAAGAGGATCGGCTAAAGGCGACAGCCAGAAGCTCCAGGATGCTCTCGCCTGACTAAAGTCATAGGAAGGCGCGATCGCCCACAGCAATCCCACCCGCATCGCTATCAGCCCCAGATTTAGCCCTAGTGCGCTCCAGGCTGTCAGCGAACCATAGCCCAGGACGATCGCTCCAGCCGTCCCAACGACAGCAATCATCGGCAACCCCTGCACGGCTGCTAAGAACGCCACATCCCCCCAGGTTTGCGCCGGGGAAGCCGCATCTTTAAGATCGAGCGATCGCCCCCACTCCCGCCAAGTCTCGGCGGCTCCTTCATACATCCGCACCCTTATCAACCGAGATCCATCCAAAAAGCCAACTTTTGCACCCAGTTTGGCAGCGTTGCGGGCGAGGGTGACATCATCACAAAAAGAGCTGCGGGCGCTCGTGTAGCCATCTAAGGTTTTGAGAAGCGATCGCCGACACAGGAAGCACTGTCCGTTTGCCATGACGCGATCGGCTTCAGACTCGCTTCCTGCTGCCCCAAAACGATAGATCAAGGTGATCAGCAAAGCTGGCTGGAGCCAAAATTCTCCCAAATCTTTGAGAATAAACTGAGGAGCAAGCGAAACCAGATCGTATCCCTGTTGCTCAGCCACTTGGATCAAACTCGCCACCAGTCCGGGCTGCGGATAGGTGTCTGCATCAATGCCCAAAATCCATTCGCTCCCAACTGAGCTGTGGAGGAATCCGGTATGCAGCGCCCAAGGGCGACCCACCCAGCCCGGAGGCAGCGGATCATCCGTGATTAGCCGCAGTCGGGGATCGCTTACCTGAGCAGCTTTCACCCGATCGATTGTGCCATCCTGCGATCGGCTGTCTACCACAATCATCTCTCGCACTTCGTAACTCTGCCGACTCAGCCCTTCTAGACAAGGTGCAATCCGGTGGACTTCATTCAGAGTTGGCACCACAATACTGACCTGCCCTAACAAATCAGGCGTTGCAGGCTGGAGAATAATCGGCGGAATGCGGCGAGGGGCTTGCAGCAATCGAGACAGCAGAATTGCCACTGCCGGGACTTGCACTAACAAAAGCAGAAGGGCGATCGCACCTATGACACCAGACAACGTACCGTAAAGCTCAGGAAATTGCACAAAAAATCACTTGCTAGGAACAGGAGCAACGTTCAAACTGCCCACTTCATCAGAAGCCATCTCAGCCACGCCAGCGCTATCAAATTGAGGCATCTGACCTAACCGCCCCCATCTCCAGCACAAAACCGCCGGAAGCACCCCTAGCAGCAGACCCAAGACAATGGGAATCCAGAACCCCGCCGCCATACTCATGACCATTGCAAAGGTGAAATTTCCCAGGTAAACCACAATGGGCAAGTTTAGGTCAGCAGCTTGCAGCACGGGCGATCGCTTGCCCCACAGCAGCACAGCCACCGTCATGAATACAATGCCTGTGCCCATCCAGCCCACAAAATTCTGATAGGGCATTCCAAAAAACGCCCCAGGATGGTGCCAGTACCAAAAAGGCATCGTCGTTTGGCTCATTGCGGGGTCAAGTACAAAGTCCCAGGAGGTGAGCAGCAGCGCCCCTAAACCGATCGCTCCCGCCTGCGCTAACCAGCCAAATTGAGGCAAACGGCGGCTCAGACCCGTCCGAGCCAGCAGATAAGCCGAAAGACCTAAATAAAACCAGGAGAGCGGGATTGTGAAAGGCACGAGTCCAGAGATTTTGTAGCCTAAGCCGCTTAGGTAGCTGTAATCCCCAAACGGAAAGCCTGTGCTGGTGCCCAAAAGTTCGCTGCTTAGGGAGATGCCGATCGCCGGAATCATGAACATTAGCCAGTTGCGTAGCCCCAGAGTCCGGTAAGCATAGAGGGCAACGGCGATCGTCCCTAACACAATGTAGGCAACGCCACCACCCGCCATACTCCAACGAAACATCATTTGTCCAGCCGGCAGCAGCGACAAAAACTCAGGGTGGGGTGCCACTAGCAAAATGCCAGCCAGCCCAAATGCCATTGATACCAGATGACCAATCAGGCAAAAACGCTCAACGTTCATCACTCGCCCCATCACAGACTCCTAGACTCTAAAGACCTAATCTTAAAACTTGAATCTCTAAATCTTAAATATTTGAATTTAAGCGCTTGACCCGATCGCAATTTTGGTAAATTGCAAATCCCACGTCTCTGTCAAGATTACTGCAAAATTATAAGATTTGTAAATTCTAGAGACAACCTCAATTCTGGATATCACGGCTTGCGCTTCATAACTTGCCTATGAGCCAATGGGTTGCGATTTCGCCAAAGCCCCGAACTTCAATGACTCCCCGACGCTCAAGCCAATATTTGTTTTTCAGCCGATCGAAGGTGGCAGGAGCGATCTGAATGTATCCTGCTTGCCCTTGGGTTTCCATGCGGCTAGCGAGATTAACGGTTTCGCCCCATAGGTCATAGGAAAACTTTTTTGTGCCAATCACGCCTGCTACAACGGGCCCTGTATTGATGCCAATTCTGAGCTGAAAGGGTTTGCCTTGGCGCGTCGGAAATTTTGCTACTGTCTGCAACATGGCTAACGCCATGTCTGCTACTGCCTCAACATGGTCGCTCTGTGGATTGGGCAAGCCCCCTGCAACCATATACTCATCGCCAATGGTTTTAATTTTTTCTAAGCCGTACTGCTCGGCAAGTTGGTCAAACGCCGAAAAAATTTGGTTGAGTATCTCCACCATTTCTTTGGGAGGAACTTGAGCCGCGAAGGGGGTAAAGTTAACCAAATCGGCAAACATAACCGTCACGTCGGCAAAGCTGTCAGCGATCGTTTCGGGCTTGCGTTTTAGGCGCTCGGCGATCGACTGTGGCAAAATGCTGAGCAGCAGCCGCTCGGCTTCTTGGCGCTGGAGACGCAGCTCGGCTTCAGTAAGGCGACGCTCGGTCGTGTCTTGTACGGTACCTTCGTAATAGAGAACCTCGCCGCTCTCGCCGCGCACGGCTCGAACATTTTCTGAAATCCAAATAATGCCGCCGTCTTTGCGGTAGACCTGCGACTCAAAATCCTCTACTTTGGCGTAGCGCCGCAGATATGCGTTTAGCTCTTCTCTGCGACCCGGACGGACGTAAAGACTACAAATATTGGTGACAGAAATCATCAGCTCTTCTGCCGAGGCATAGCCGTAAATTTTGGCTAGGGTAGGATTAGCGCTGATGTAGCGACCGCTGGAGGTGACTTGAAAAAGCCCTTCTAGACAGTTTTCAAAAATACTGCGGTACTTATCCTCTGCCTTCTGACGTTCCGTAATCTCGTGATGCAGCCGCTCATTTTGGAGCTGAAGCTCTTGGCGGAGTCGCTGTAACGTCAGGTGAGTCTCGACACGAGCCAATACTTCTGCAAGTTGAAAGGGCTTCGTGATGTAGTCTACGCCGCCCACAGCAAAGGCTCTGATCTTGTCCAGCACCTCATCTAAAGCGCTGATAAAAATGATGGGAATATCGCGGGTCTGCTCGCTGCTCTTGAGCTTTTGACAGATGGTATAGCCGTCCATTTCAGGCATACAGATGTCCATTAAAATCAGCTCAGGCGGCAGGGTGGCGATCGCCTCCAATGCCAGCTTCCCCGTCTTTACGGCTCTGACCGCATACCCTTTCTGGGTTAGCAAACGAGAAAGCAGCACCAGATTATTTGGCGCATCATCTACGATTAAAATACTTCCCCGGCTGGCTTCGGGTGGGTCGCTGTTCATCGTCCCCATTTGACCGTCGATTAGAGTAAATTTTCCGCTGGAGCCGTACACAGCGTCTAGCATTTTAGATGGACGATCGCAAAAGATTGCTTAAGATACCACTTAGCCGAGAATTTATCTGTATAGCTCTGAGCGAATGCAAACTATTCACTTCCTAGACTACTCTCCCAATCTTGCAGCATCAGCATAATTTTGTAGCCTTAGCTTGAGATGGACTCAGTTTGTTCCCCCTCCTATCCAACATTAAGGCTCAAATCTGGGTTAAAAACTAGAAGATTGCAGCTGACGCACCAAAATCGTCCTAAAAGATTGCGGCAAAGATCGTGGCAAGGGGGACTGATTCCCATAGACTGGCTATTGAATACCTGACGATACAGAGTTGACGGAAGATTGTGGCGATCGCAAATGTTATCGGGATTGTCTTAGCAGCGCTAGTTATTTTTACTGCCCTCAGCCTGCTGTTGTTTGAAATGCAGTTCCGCCGCCGTCTAGGCAATCTGCTAGAGGTTACGGCTGGAACCTGGGATTTGGCAGTTTATGAACCGGGCTACTACCGACTGGTGGGCGACTTAGATTTAATCAATCGCACCCAGCGCTTTGAGATTATGGTTCCCCAGCTAGAGGCAGAAGCCACGCTGCTGTCCAAGGGCAGCCTAGAGGGCATTACAGTCCAGACTAAGGCGATCGCCTGTCACCCGGATGCAGCAGCACGACCCGATGGCTACTGGTTTGCCTACATCGTCAAGCAAAAGCCGACTCAGGTGAAGATTGTTCTAGATATCCGGGGAGAAGATTTAACGGCTTTGCAGGCAGCTTGGGTGCGGGTGAAGTATGTGACCTATGGCCCTGGCGGTCGTCTTCCCAAGATGCGGCATATTGTTGTACCCCTAAAATTTCCGGTCGCAGAAGAATCGCAGCGCTGGCGACCTACCGCCACTGCGGACGTTTTGCCCGTGCGAACCCACCTGCTCAGCCAGCTAGACGATCCGGTTGAGGTGGTCAAGCGCTATGTTTTACCCCACGCCCAGCCGGGAGATATTGTGACCTTGGGAGAAACGCCCGTGGCGTTGATGCAGGGGCGGTTTCGGCATCCTTCAGATATCCATCCGGGCTGGCTGGCAAAACGGCTTTGCTACTACTTTCTGCCCACTTCTAGTCTCGCTACCGCCTGTGGTCTGCAAACCTTGGTGGATGCTGAGGGGGCTTGGCGCGTGTTTTTTGCCTTTGCCGTGGGGGCGATCGCCAAAAAATTCCTCAATAGACCCGGCGTTTTCTATCAGCTTGCCGGAGAACAGGCTCGGCTGATTGATGATGTGACGGGTACCTTGCCGCCCTACGATCAGTTCATTGTCTTAGGACCTAAAAACCCGCAGCAGGTCGTTGACCAAATTCAGCAAGAAACGGGGTTGGCGGCGGCGATCGTAGACGCGAATGACTTGAAAGCGGTTAAGATATTGGCAGCAACCTCTGGACTTTCTGACAAATTTCTGGAACAGGCTCTGATTACTAACCCGGCTGGCAATGCCGACGAGCAGACTCCACTGGTCTTAATTCGTCCGACGGGCTGACCTGATTAACTTAATCTTGATCCCCATGACTTCAGCGCTTCCCCAAACCTCAACGCTTACGATTCGCCCGTTTCAGCATCGCGACTTAGATGCGATCGTCAGTTTGGCGACCTCCGAAACAGCAGTCGAGTCCAGCAGCACGGTCGAATCCAGTGACAAAGATGTTGATTTGGGGCGGCAAATGCAAACCGTCCGGCGTTGGTATGGGCTGCTCAAGTGCCTTAGCCTTTTCCCTAACCCCTTAAGATACTTTTTCTGCACCTATGTTGCCGAGCAGGTTTCGCAAGTCTGCGGCATGATTCAGGTTGCGCCCTTTAATAAAACCCGCAGCACCTGGTACGTCAAGCAGGTCACGGTTGATGCGGCGATTCTAAGCGGCATAACTTCCCTGTCTAGCGACATTGGCTCTCAGCTCCTGCGCCACTGTTTTCAGGCGATTTGGGAAGCGCGTACCTGGCTGATTGAGGTCAACGTCAACGACAAATCTACGCTGGCGCTCTACCGTCAGAATGGCTTTCAGACTCTAGCTCATCTCACCTCTTGGGCGATCGCTTCAGACATATTGCAGGCTTTGGCAGAGCGAGAGCCAGACTTGCCAAATCTCTTGCCCGTAAGCAACGCAGATGCCGTCTTGCTGCATCAGCTAGATACGGTTTCTATGCCGCCTCTCATTCGTCAGGTATTCGATCGCCATGTGATTGATTTCAGGAGCGGTTTGTTTGGCTCGATCGTAAAGCGAGTCAGCCATTGGCTCAATAAGACTGATTCAATTAGCGGCTATGTGTTTGAACCTCAGCGCAAGGCAGCGATCGGCTACTTTAATCTCCAGTTTTGCCGAGATGGCTCTCGTCCGCACTACGCCGAGCTGACGGTACATCCTGCCTATACCTGGCTCTATCCAGAGCTTTTGGCGCAGATGGCGCGCTTGGTCAAGGACT
This sequence comes from Drouetiella hepatica Uher 2000/2452, assembly GCA_019359505.1. Lineage (GTDB taxonomy): Bacteria > Cyanobacteriota > Cyanobacteriia > Elainellales > Elainellaceae > Drouetiella > Drouetiella hepatica. Next base: position 48,070 of record JAHHHD010000010.1, read on the forward strand.
TGCCGCCGCAGTCGATCCATCTGACCTCAACGGACTATCAGCAGGAACGCGAAGAGTTTCTGGAGCAGATAGGCGCGACTCGGAGTGAGCACACGCTGATGATGTCTCGCTCGGTTTGGCACAAGCTACGCGAATCCCGGTTTGTTGCCTTAGAAGGATTGCAGCTCTCTGAGGTGCTTCAGGGTCTACAGCCCAGCCGCAAGCCTGTACCCGGTCGATTCTCCTTTGTTGATTCAATTCCTCAAGACCCTTCTACGGGTGTTGTGCCGCCCTTGAAGGTGGATCTAGCCAAATCTGAACCTGCTAAGTCAGATCGGGTAAAACCTGAGAAAGGATTTTCCCTGACTGAGTCGGATAATGCCGAGCTATCTAACTAGAGCTGCTAGATGCAAGGCTCAGGTAGGGTTCAAGAGGTAGTAATTTTGTGTTGCATAGGTTTTGCCCCTACAACGAAAAACCATAACTTGAATATCGCCAATGATAGGAGTGCGACACTATGGCTGATTCCTTCGATCGCCTATCGGCACTGGGCTTAGATGTGGGCAGAAAGCGGATTGGCGTAGCCGGATGTGATGGCACGGGTCTGATCGCGACTGGACTGACCACAATTGAACGGCGATCGTTCCTAGAGGATGTGGCGCAAATTCGGGACTGGGTGCAGCAGCGGCAGGCTGAGGTTTTGGTCGTGGGTTTACCCTATAACATGGATGGCTCCATCGGCTTTCAGGCAAAGCAGGTGCAGAAGTTTGCCGATCGCCTCCAAGCGTCTCTACAACTCCCGGTTGAGTATATGGACGAGCGCCTGTCTTCGGTGCAGGCTGAGCAGTTTTTGAACGCTGAAAATCGCCCCCTCTCCCAAAATAAGGCGTTGATCGATCGCAAGGCAGCCGCTATCATTTTGCAGCAATGGCTAGATGAACGGCGCTCCAAACGTCAAGCTGACAAAGGATGACTTTCAATTAATGGCTTTGAGCAAATTCATAACTTTAGTCGCTTCTCTGCCAATCTGCTAACCGCTTGTGCACCGATTGCGGGATACTTGGGGAGTGTCTTTCAGGATAAGTTAGCCCTCCAACAAATCTGAGCTGAAGCTATGACAAGAAAAAATTTGGGAATGGACGAAACAGCAATGGAAGATGATGCGCCAACATTAAGTTTGACCGACGAACAGGGGCGATCGCTGCTGTGTTACGTAGAACGTTCCCTGCCCATAGAAGGCTCAGAATACGTCCTGCTGCTCCCAGTCGATAGCCCGATTGAAATATTTGCCTGGGAAGAAGATGACGAATCTGAAGACGACGACGAAGTTTTAGTAGACATTGAAGACAGTGAGCTAGACGAAATCTTTGCGACCGCTAAAGCCGTTCTGGCTGAAGAGAATATGGCGCTTCAAAGAACGGCTCTCACCATGACCGCCAGCGGTGACTTACCTGAAGTTGCCGAAGAAGACATCATCACATTAGATATTGAAGATGATCAGGGTCAGCTTAATTTTGAACAATTTCAGCAGTTGGCCTCCTTCTTCCATGAGGATCAGGAGTATGTGATCTGCACCCCTCTCGATCCCCTGCTATTTTTTGCGCGGATGAACAGCAGCGGTCAGCCAGAACTGCTGTCAGCTGAGGAGTTTCAGCACTTGCTAACTTTAGATGAGTTTAAGGCAATCCAATCCGAATTAGAGCAACACGCCGATTCTATGGATGATGACGAAGAAGATTAGATTGAGCGCCAGATCCTAGATTTTGAGATTTAATAGTCTAAAATTTCATCCCTGGGTCGGGCCAGATGTTTGGTGATTTAGATACTTGTAATCTGGGCGCTCAAAACGACCAATGCCCACAGCCTGCCCCAGAGTCTCGCCTTCTACCAACTATGAAAACAGAGAAAACGGCAAAAACGGCAAAAATAGAAAAAACGACAAGAACAGGCGGCAGCTTCTCCAAATGGTTCTTCTATCTACTGTTGTTTCCTGCCGTCTTGGGCATCTGCACTTGGCAGGGTTGGGCATGGTGGAGTTGGGCAAGCGCTCCAGTGGATCAGCCCGGTACCGTCTCTGAAGCTGGTGCTTCTAGCGCTCAAGATGCGGGTCAGAATCAGGCGGTGCAGATTAAGATTGCTGAAGGTACTTCTGCACAGCAAATTGGTGAAGACCTGAAGGCGGCGGGTCTGATTCGATCGCTAGATGCCTGGAATCTATGGACAAAATGGCAATCTCTGCAAAATCAGGCAGGCAGTTTTCAAGCCGGAGCCTACGAGATTTCTCCTTCCGAATCTTTGCCCAACATTGCCGCAAAGCTCTGGGAGGGTAGAGTTGTAGAACGCAGCTTTACGATTCCGGAGGGTTGGTCGATTCAGCAGATGGCAAAGTATTTTGCCGAGCAGGGCTTCTTCTCTGCCGAGGAGTTTGTGGCGGCAACTCAGACTATTCCCCGCGATCGCTTTCCTTGGCTTCCCGAAAACCTATCGAGCTTGGAGGGCTTCCTCTATCCAGATACCTACCTATTTGCGGGGCAGCTCACCGCTCAAGGCACTGTTGATCAGATGCTGGCTCAATTTGAGCAAGTTGCTCTCCCGCTCTATCAACAGGCAAAGGGGCAAACCCCCTACTCGCTGATGGAATGGGTGACGCTCTCTAGCATTGTGGAAAAAGAAGCGGCTGTAAGCCAAGAGCGCCCTCAGATTGCCAGCGTTTTTGCCAAGCGTCTGAAGGAAGACATTCCTTTAGCTTCTGACCCTACTGTGGAGTATGGTCTTGGCATCCGGCAAACTAAAGAGCAACCGCTAACGCTAACCCAGGTAAATACGCCTTCGCCCTACAACACTTACTTGAATGCTGGGCTACCTCCCGCGCCGATCGCCAGCCCCGGACGTGCCAGCCTAGAGGTTTCTGTTAATCCAGCCGATACTGAGTATCTTTACTTCGTAGCACGCTATGATGGCACCCACGTCTTTAGCAGAACTTTGGCAGAGCATGAATCCGCTCAAGACATCATTCGCGACGGGGTAGAAGCGGAGCAAAGGTCTGCTACACCTCAGTCTCCAGCTTCACCTACTCTGGTTTCCCCAACTCCAGCTTCTCCAACCTCTGTAAACTGAAGTCGGAGCCTTTGAAAGCAGAAGCCAACCTAAAATCTCGAATTCAGGAGCCAGAATTCAGAATTGCCACCCTTGATCCTTCTGAATTCTGGTTGATTCAGCAGATTTCAGGGGACAATAAATATAGAGCAAGCGATCGCCCATGTTTGTTCGACTGTAATGATCACGATCTATCTAAACACTCTTCGCCATGTCCTGGGGCAAACTCCTTCAACCTGACTTAATTTTAGGAAATTCCGTGCTGGATCTTACGCCTGAAATTTTGCAACGGCATAATTTGAAAGGGCTTGTGCTAGACGTGGATGAAACCCTGGTTCCCATGAGCATGGCTGAAACCTCAGACGAACTGCGTCTATGGGTTGAGCGACTTAGCCCCACGATCGATCTATGGTTGGTGAGCAACAACCTTAGCCAAACCCGCATCAGCCGTATTGCCAAGTCGCTGAGTCTACCCTACATCTTGGGTGCGCGTAAGCCCTCACGTCGTAAGCTGCGGCAAGCGGTGACGGCAATGAACCTGCCCGTCGAACAGGTCGCCATGGTGGGCGATCGCCTGTTTACAGATGTGCTGGCAGGCAATCGTTTAGGTATGTTTACGATTTTGGTAGAGCCGATGGTCAATCCAGAGCAGCTGCAACAGCGCTACCTACTGCGAGACTTGGAAGTTTGGCTCTCTCACTTTCTGGGCGTTTCCGTGATGCCCAAGCCGTAATCAAATTTTGGCTAAAACTAAATATCGACCACTAAATATCAACCAGTACAGTAACCGAGGCGATCGCCACTAGCATCTCATCATTTTTGTCGTTGAGGCTAGCGATCGCCCGTCCTTGCACAATCATGCCGCCTGCTATGACCGTGAGCATCTTCTGACCAAAGGGTAGAACCGCCAGAACTTCGGCTTCACGGACTTGTTCTGCGTAAGGAACCGCAATTTGCACTTCAACAATCATCTGATCTGGGTTGTCTAGACCCGCAACTTCCCAAACTCCTGGTAGGGCATTGTGGGCGATCGCGTTTCTCACGGCTCTAGCTGCTGCAACCGTCGGATCCTGACCATGTTGATCGATCCCCATGCCCATCTCAATTATCAGGCGTTTCAGAGCCATCTCAATTTCCTCAGGTAGCAACCGCCAAGGCGGTTAGGACAGGGACATTTATGGTGGGGCGTCGCGCCTCACCATAAATGTCCTAAGCGAACTGGCGACAGCCGTAGCATTTAAATTCTAAACAGGGCAGATATTTTTTGAGAGCCGCACTTCGCGCGGCTCTCAAAAAATATCTGCCTCACAACTAGTTTAAATGGGTATCAGTAAGTTGTATCGGTACCACAACCCCCATTCGTTGAGAGAAGCCTACTGTGAGTAATTTACGGGTTTTCATTCTTTAGCGCTCCCGATGTCCATCTGGATAAATTGTGGACTCATCGACCAAGGCACGATCGAGATTGGCTGACTGGGCGCGAAACAAATTACACTGACCCAAATCAGCCCCATCGAACTGAGCCTCTGCCAAATTAGTATTAGACAAGTCTGCGCCCACCAAATTTGAGCGCTTTAGGCTAGCGCTACGGAGGTTAGCGCTACGTAAATTGGCTGTGGAAAGGTCAGCCTCTTCTAACTGTGCGTATGCTAAATCGGCTCGCAAAAGACGGGTTCTCTGAAGTTTGGCATTGACAAAGTTAGTCATTTGCAGCCGAGCATGGCTGAGTTCTGCATCCTGAAGTTGAGCATTTTGAAGATTTGCTCGACTGAGATTGGCATAGGGTAAATAAGCCTTGCTGAGGTCACTGCCTCGTAGGTCGATATCTTGCAAATTGCATTCAAATAAATCCACTTGACTCAGATCAACCTCTCTAAAATCTCGTCTGCCGTTTTGATATTCGGTCAAAAGGGCCTGAACAGTCATTCTTTGCATACCTACAATACGAACCTTGAAACGCAAATCTGAAAGCGCAAATTTTGAAGTATGAGGCTTTGTGAGGGCGATCGTCCTCACAAAGCCCACTGCACCCTTGACCATACCCTCAACCCTAAAAAGCCTTGAACAAGTTGAGTATTTATGCTCACTATCTTTTGTAAGAGTTTACGGATATCGGTCAGAATTTGCGAAATACTTAACTTTTTTTCAAGATCTCTTCTAGCCTCTTCTAGCGGTTTGGCAAAGAGCTTGGATGATCAGAACTTGCCAGCCTTGATCCGATCGCTCAATCCGATCGGATTGAGCGATCGGATTGAGCGATCGCTCAAGGAATAGATGCTGTTTAGGTTCCTTTCGTCAAGGTTTCCTCAATAAAAATTTGCACAACATGAAAGGAGTTGTTACATTGCAGGAAAGGCTCATCCTCACACCCTGCACTCGCATGAATCTTCTCTTTGGCATTATTCCCACTCCAGAGCCGCTCAAGCCTCAATCCCGCGTCTATGATTTGAAAACTCGCCTAGATTGGGGTGAGCCAGCGCTGACGATTGTGGACATACGCGATCGCCAAGAATTTAATTTTTGCCGCATTATGGGCGCCGTAAGCTTGCCCGTGGAAGGATTGGTTGGTCATGCTTTGGTCAACTTTGAGCTAAATCGCGATCTCTATGTTTATAGCGATGCGGATGAAGACACAGTGGCGGCAGCGGAGAAGCTGCGTCAGGTCGGATTCCGCAATGTCTCAGAGCTGCAGGGTGGTCTACCCGCTTGGAAAGCCATGGGCTATCAGGTAGAGTCAGGGAAAGCGATCGGTTGAGGTTTAATCAGGGATGAATTTTGTACAAGAGGGACACTCCGCGCCTCTCTCGTACAAAAGTTCATCCCCAAACCCAACGACGATTCTCTAGGCTAGAGTTCAGGATGGCAATTGGTTCAAGATGGCAATTCAAGACTATGATCCAAGAAAGTTCTGTGAAGACAAGCTTCCATGGTTTCTAGCGGTTGGACATTTTGGAGACAGGGTCAGAGGTTAGGTCAGCAATTGGGGCGGAATCGTGGGCTTGCAGCCCTGCTGGCGATCGGTCTAGGGGTAGCAGTTTTCCTGGGTGGCTGTAGTGCCGATCAGATTAGGGTAAATTCAGCGAGAGGATCGCAGCTCGTTGTTGCTGGGGTCGATCCCAAAACGTTTAACTACCTGCTGAGTCAGGAGGTGCCTAACGTATTCAACCGCATTTACTCAGGGCTTCTGACGGAAGATGGCATTACGGGCGAACTCTCACCCGGTTTAGCAGAGTCTTGGGAGGTTTCTCCCGATAAACTCCGTATTACCTTTACATTGCATGAAGGGCTGAAGTGGTCGGATGGGGCACCGCTGACAGCAGACGATGTGGTATTCACGTTTAACGATTTAGTTTTTAATGAGAAAGTCCCGACTTCCAATCGGGACGCACTGCGCATCGGACAGAAGGGGCTGCTGCCGCAGGTACGCAAAATTGACGATCGCCGTATTGAGTTCATCTCGCCAGAGCCGTTTGCGCCATTGGTGAGGGCGATCGCAGGGGGCACAGACAGCGGTGTTGCCATTCTGCCCAAGCATATTCTAGAAAAGACCGTCCGTGAGACGGATAGCGATGGGCAGCTTAAGTTTCTCTCAACCTGGGGCACCAACACCGACCCAAGTAAAATTGTGGGTAGCGGGCCTTACGTAATGTCAAGCTACACGCCCAATGAGCGTGTGATTTTTCAGCGGAATCCTTACTATTGGCGTAAGGATGCTCAGGGCAACCCGCTTCCCTATATTGAGCGGCTGATTTGGTCGATCGTCGATTCAGGAGAGGCAAGCCTGATGCAGTTTCGATCGGGCGACTTAGACGTGGCAGGCGTGGGCGCAGCAACTTTTTCGCTGCTGAAGAAAGAGGAAAAGCGCGGGAAGTTTACCATCATTAACTCTGGCGCTTCAGGAGGAGCCTCGTTTATTACGTTTAACCAAAATCAGGGCAAGCGCAACGGTAAGCCGCTAGTTGATCCCGTTAAGTCTCGCTGGTTTAACACCCTGGCGTTTCGACAGGCGGTTGCCTACGCGATCGATCGCCGCACCATGATCAATAATCTCTATCGGGGCTTGGGAGAGCCGCTTAATTCAAGCATTTCGGTTCCCAACCCTTACCATCTGCCTGCTGAAAGCGGTCGAATCAGGGTTTACGATTTTGACCCTGAGAAATCGAAAAAGCTGCTTTTGGATGCAGGATTCAAATACGACAATCAGGGACAACTCTTCGACGCTGATGGCAATCGCGTTCGGTTTACGCTACTCTCTGTGGCGGGTGGCAGCGGCAACAACCAATTAGAGGCACAGCTTCAGCGAGATCTGGAGCGAATTGGTATTCAGCTCGACCTGCAACTTGTGACGTTTAACGTCCTTTTGGATAAGACCAGCCAATCGCTAGATTGGGAATGTATCCGCCTGGGTTTCTCTGATCCCGATTTTGATCCCAATGGCGGCACAAATGTCTGGCAGTTAGACGGCAGGCTGCATATGTTCAACCAATCTCCCTCGCCTGACAAAGAGCCGATTGAAGGGAGAGTCATTGCCGATTGGGAAGCTAGGATGGCTCAGCTTTACGCAGAGGGGGCACAGACCTTAGATGAAACCAAGCGCAAGGAAATCTATGCCCAAACCCAAATTTTGGCTCAGGAAAACCTGCCCTTCATTAACTTGGTCAACTCTCTATCCATGGTGGCAGTCCGAAATGATATTCAGGGCGTGAAGCCCTCTCTGCTCAAGGGCACCTTCTGGAATATCTATGAGTTGAAGAGAGCAAAGAGCTAAAAAGAATCAAGAGCGTTGCTAATTTCATACCCAGGTTAAGCAATGCCGAATCAAGAGCTGAAGAGAACAAGGTGTCGCCATAGGGTATTTTCTGAAAACTCCGCTGTGCCAAGTTTTCAGAAAATACCTTACGCAAGGCAGGACTTCAAGTAAACTTAAGCCGCCCTCGCATTGCTGAAATTAAACTGATGCAGCTTTGGCGGCTGTGCAGCTTTGGAAGTGGCTTGCAGTAACCGAGGAATGTCGCCACTGTTGTAGACTCGAAACTCGCTTTCCACGGTGGCTGTTGCCGTGCGAACCGCCTGGTTTAGCACCAGTGAGCCTTCTGGATCAGACACCGATCGGTGAAAGGTACCGGGAGGCAGTCTCAGAATGTCGCCATTGGCTTCTAGCCGAACGATATGAAACGGACAATCCCAGGAAAAGTTGACCAGGTAGAATGTCCGTCCGCCCGACAGCGCCAGCAGATTGTCTTGCTGATTGGGGTGAAGATAGAACTGCCAGTAGCCTTCTGGGCTATTGTTGGGGCTGACGGCGGGACCTTCATGAAAAACCAAATCGCGGGCGTTGGAATCAGAGATGGTGATGTCAAAAAAACGGACGCTGGGCGTGTCTCGGAATTTTTGGTAAGGAATAAGTTCAAACATGGCGATCGCTCCTATTGCGAGAGAAGTCTAAAGACTTGTTCAAATGCAAGTCGCAAACTCAACTCACAAATGTGTAGATAATTTAACTGCTGTTAACTCTAGTTAACCTCAGCATTTTTACAAGATCAAAACCAGCGGCGTTGGGCATCTATTCAGAAAGTGCATCGATGTGTCAATGAATATTAGCCATTTACGGATTCTACTGATGGTCGTTGAGCAGGGCAGCTTTTCGATGGCGGCTTTGAAGCTAGATACGTCTCAGGCGGCAGTGAGTCGGGCGATCGCGGCTCTAGAAGATGAGCTTGGCGTATCTTTGCTGACGCGGGGACGCTTTGGGGCACATCCTACATTGGTCGGTGAGCGGGTGCTACATCATGCTCGTGACATTTTGCAATCTCGTGAAAATATCGAATACGAGATCAATTTGGTTAAAGGATTAGAAGGCGGGCGGGTGCGCATTGCATCTTTCCGCAGTGCGGCGACGCATTTGCTACCGCCAATGATTGCCAAATTTTCCCAGCGGTTTCCCAGTATCGAGGTAACGCTGACCGAAGATGATCCGATCGGCATTGAGCAGGCGTTGCGAGAAGGCAGGGTGGATATTGGGCTAGTGCCGCTGCCGCGATCGTCGGAGGAATTTGAAACCTGGGAAATTGCCCGTGATGAATTTGTGGTGCTGCTACCTCAGCCGCACCAGCCGCCGGAAGCGCTGACCTGGAAAATGCTGTCGGCATACTCGTTTATTTTGTACAACTACGCAGAATGCACTTCAGCAGTGCGTAATCACTGGGCGCAGACGCAGCAATCGCTGAAAGTTGCCTATGAAATTAAGGAAGATTCGACGATCGTCAGCATGGTGGCTCAGGGTTTGGGAGCAGCTATTTTACCCAGATTAGCTGCTTTACCCATTCCTAACGGTGTGGTGGTGCGATCGCTTCCCGTCAGGTTAGAGCGAGTGATCGGAGCTGCCGTTATAGCAAACGTACTGCATCCACCAGCAGTCTTCGCGTTCTTAGACTTGCTACGCAGCACTGGACTATTTGCTAAGCGGGGTTAAGCATTATTGAACGGCATTGAACAGCATTGAACGGCATTGCTCAATCTGGGCATTTTAGAGTTGGCTGACAGGATAGGATCGGCAAACACAAATTAGGTCGATAACTGTTTTTAACTCAACTGTTAACATTGAAGTAGAAACACCAGTCGCTCTGAAATCAATATTCGTATCATAATATTTTCTAATCTTATAAACTCAGAACTTGTTGACGACTTATGAAATCAGCTGTTAACGTGAAGAAATATTTCGCACAACTCTGAGTTTTCGAGTCTACACAAAAGATTTATGGCACAGCTTGCCGCCTTCGAGCACAACTTACGCTACATGTATCCTTATTCGCTTGACGCTCAATTTTTTGAGAATCTGACGGTTTTCTGTGATTTTGATGGTCCCATTGTAGATGTGTCCGATCGCTATTACCACACCTACCAGTCGAGTCTGACGACCATCGAGGCGCACTACAGGCAAGACGCTGGAACTCAGAAAACTCTTCATCTCAATTATTTGACCAAAGAGCAGTTTTGGAGCATGAAGCAGGAGCGGATGCCCGACCGAGAAATCGCCATGCGATCGGGGTTGCAGGGTGATCAAATAGATGCGTTTTTGCGGCAAGTTAGCGAGATTGTTAATCAGCCGGGTCTGCTGCATCAGGATCAGCTTCAGCAAGGCGTCAAGTGGGCGCTGGCTCTTCTCCATGCTCAAGGCGTTCGTTTAGTGCTGGTGACACTTCGCTGTCAAGAACAGGCAACCCAAATTCTCCGCAGCTATGGCATAGAGCATCTATTTAACCAAATTTGGGGCACGCATGATCAAAACGCCGCCTATACAAACCTAGCAGAGCAAAAAACGCAGCTTTTGGCAAATGCGATCGCAGCTTGTCCTCACACTTCCCCTATTTCTGCCTGGATGATCGGCGATACAGAAGCCGATATTTTGGCAGGTCAGACGATGGGAATACCCACGATCGCCCTCACCTGCGGGATTCGTAGTCAAGCCTATCTACAGCGGTTTGAGCCTACTCGCATCCATGCCGATCTGCTGTCGGCTTCTCACTACCTGGTCAGCCAAATGCCCATTCACCAGATGTCAGACTCCTTCAAACGTATTGAATGAGCGCGGTCTAGCGGCGACTGCTCATGTTACCGCCAGTTCTTAAGTCTGTTCAGATATTTGAATCCGCTCCCACCAATGGTTAAGCGGATAATAGACCACAGGTGCCCAAAGGCTGCTGAGAATCGCAGAGCTGAGGGCGATTTGCTGATGGTAGATCCAGATCTCGGATAGCGTACGCTGACCATCTCCGGACTCTGCTCCTAGAGTGCCTAAGCTGAACTGAATGGCAATGATTGTTTCTGCCAAAACCGCCATCCCAAAGACAATCAGAGCGATCGAAATAAAATCTTCTTTCACATAGCGCGGCTTTTGGATACGGGCAGTCAGAAGACCGACGATCGCCAGACTAAAGGCATGAGTTGGGTTGGGTGAAGTCATGCCGTCTTGAATCAGCCCCAGAGCCAGACCCGCAAGCGCTCCTTGAAACAGCGTGCGTTTGACACTCCAAGCCACCACCCAAATGAGTAGCCAGTTAGGATTGGAGGACAGTAACTCCATACCCGGAAGCCGCGTGGGCAATAGGAGCAGACAAAACAGCACTGAAGCAGCCGTCACACAACAATCTAGCAGCCGTCGAGTCGTAGGATGTAAGGCATGAAGATCGATCAAAAGCCATTACCCCTGGGCTGATTCGAGTCGTCGCTCTGGGGCACTGACGGCTCAGATAAAGCATTGGTATCTTGCAAATCATCTTCTGCACTCAGATTGCTGGGATCAGCCGCTGCTTGAGGCGTGGAATAAACCATCACCCACTCTAGATGGCTGATGGGAGCCGATAGCTCAATGACTGCCTCTGGAGCTGGACTTTTGTTGAGATTAACAGATTCCACGGTGCCTATTGGCAGTCCAGGTGGAAACCGTCGGCTGATGGAGGAGGTTGTCACTACATCACCCGGTCGGACATCAGGAACCTTGTCAAAAAACTCCATGATCACTCGATTGGCCCCTTGTCCCCGCACGTAGCCCATGTAGCGCGATCGCGTAATGGTTACACCGACTTGACTCGTGGGATCGCTAATCAGCAAAACTCGACTGCTATGATCAGTGACTTCAGTGATGCGACCGACAATGCCACCGCTAGTGGCGATCGATCCCACCTGAATACCATCTTTCTTACCCCGTCCTAAAATTGTCTGCTGCCACCAATGATCTGGACTGCGACCAATCACGGGAGCTGCTATACCGTTGCTGGGCTGTTTCGCGGTATAACCCACTAGCTCCTGAAGCTGCTGGTTTTGGCTTTGCAGTTCTGCAATGCGCTGCTCTAGCTCTAGGGTGCGTGGATCGATCGTCTGCTCGGCGGATGTGGGCAAGCCAGTGAAAGGACGAGCCAACAACTGATAAAGCTCAAAGATCGCTGCACCTTGAGTTTGACGAACTGCCCAAGAACAAATAACCACTGCGACAACTAGCCCCAGCCGAATTCCATTTCGATCCCACCAACGACGCAGCGTATACATTTAGCCTACGGTTTCTCGCCTACGATCCTTAGTCCAGAAAGCACCCTGCTCAGAAGCACCTTACTCAAAAACATCCTGCTTAGAAAGGATTAATTCAAAGAGCATTGCCTAGAAGTTTCGAGAACGACCGCTGAAGACACGCTCAAGCTGCTTGAAGTTCTCTAAAACCCTTCCAGTTCCCAGCACCACACAGCTCAGGGGATCAGCCGCCACATGGACGACAATGCCCGTCTCATGGCTAATCAGAGTATCTAAGCCCTTGAGCAAGGCACCACCACCCGCTAGCATAATGCCGCGATCGATAATATCGGCAGCCAGCTCTGGCGGAGTTCTCTCTAGAGTGCGCTTAACTGCTTCAATGATTACCGTTAAAGGCTCAGCCATTGCCTCCCGAATTTCAGGACCTTTCACCATCACTGTGCGGGGCAAACCTGACAGCAGATGCAGACCCCGAACATCCATGACCAGCTCACTATCGTCATCCATCGGGTAGGCAGAGCCGATCATGATCTTGATTTCTTCAGCCGTGCGCTCCCCAATGACCAGGTTGTGCACCTTCTTCATGTAGTTGAGAATTGCCTCACTCAGCTCATCTCCTGCCACTCTGACCGATTCACTCAGCACCGTGCCCTGCAAGCTCAAAACAGCCACTTCTGTCGTGCCGCCGCCGATGTCGATAATCATGTTTCCAGTGGGTTCGGCAACAGGCAAGCCTGCGCCAATTGCTGCTGCTACAGGTTCATCGATCAAGTAAACGTCCCGCGCTCCAGCTTGCGAGGCTGCTTCCATGACCGCCCGTCGCTCAACGCCAGTTACGCCACTGGGAATGCCGATGACAATTCGAGGGGAAACCAGCGTTCTGCCTTCATTCACCCGTCGGATGAAATGCTTCAGCATTAGCTCAGCCGTATCAAAATCAGCAATTACGCCATCTCGTAGAGGTCGCAGGGCAACCACATTACCGGGGGTACGTCCCAGCATTTTTTTGGCATCTTCCCCAACGGCCAGGGGCACCTTATTTTCCTGATCCATGGCAACCACAGAAGGCTCTTGAAGCACAATGCCCCTACCGGATACATAGACCAGCGTGTTGGCAGTACCCAGATCGATACCCATGTCACGCGAGAGTGAAAAGCGATTACGGAAACCCACTAGCTTTCTAAGCCCCCAAAATCAATGCTTTAATTTACGAACCACACGATGGCGAATTACACCCAAGAATTCTATTACGTTTTCAACATAGAGTCTAGCCGAAGTCAGAAAAGCGACTCAACTGCTTTTTTTACCTGGTTTCTGCTTAGCCATCTTAAGTATTATCCAGGTGCCCTGATGCGATCCGATCGCCCTGTCTCAATCACTGCTTTAGATAAATTACTCCACGCAGTTCAACTCATCGTAGCAGCAAGTGTAAAACTTCGCAGAATACGAAGGTGCAATCGACAAATTTTGACTTGAGTCATGCTGAAACCCCTGCAACTGCCCTGTGGGACGCGCAAGCTGTATAGCTTCAAAATAATATAGGCTATCAGGTCTTAAACTCTAAGAGAATTTTTGGATGCTGATGATAGCTAGTCTAAAAATCTTGTTAGAAGGTTTATAAATCCTCTAATTTGTAGCGACATGACGAAGGATAGGCTGTTTGCAGTTTATCTGTGGACTATCAGCAAAACGCTTAGCGAAATGATCAAATTTCCGATCATTTTCATACAGAGACATTATATATGTCAGCCTTTACACTTACACTATGTCAGCCTTTGCACTATGTCAGTTCATATAGAGTTAATTCATATAGAGACGTCGAGAGACATTTTTATGCTGGGAGCCTAAATGGTAAAACTCAAGCTGCCAGATTATAATTGTCTGCTGCCGTCAAAGATTTGCCCAGAGTTCGCTAGAATAGCTAAGATTAAAGTGTGAATACAATTGTACTGTTATTACAATATTCAAGTCTTCAATCTCGGTGAGCTGTAGCTAAAACGTTGGAGGAAATAATGAGCTTAAATTTGGTCACACTGGTGGGTCGTGCAGGACGCGATCCAGAAGTTAGGTATTTTGAGTCGGGTAGTGTTGTTTGCAATCTGACGCTGGCAGTCGATCGCCGCCGAAAGAACAGTGAAGAGCCAGACTGGTTTAGCCTAGAGATCTGGGGTAAAACGGCAGAAGTCGCGGCTAATTATGTGCGTAAAGGCAGCCTAATTGGCGTAACGGGTGCGCTGAAATTGGAGCATTGGCAAGATCGGGGCACAGGGATGGCTCGCTCTAAGCCCGTGATTCGAGTCGATCGCCTTGAGCTTTTAGGTTCTAAGCGAGACAATGAAGGCGGACAGGGTGGCGGTGAGAGTGACGATATGTATTAGAGGAAGCTGTATTAAAGGAAGCCTGAGCGTAACCTATGCCTAAATTTGCAACGACCTTGGCATGGCAGCAGGCGGACTTGCTGATGCAGCCTATCTTCATCCGAGTAGTTGACAATATCGGCAAGCGGTTGGAGCAGTCTGCCTGGAAGGGAACCTATCATGAGGTGGCGGTCTGGGCAGAAGATGTGCCAGAAGCGACCCAAGCGATCGTCACTCAGCTTCAAGACCAGCTTGCAACCGCCCTGCCTGAGCAAGTCGATGACATTGAAGCAGCTTTGGCGCAGTTGCCGAGTTCGCACCCTGGATATTTGCTTTGCTTGCAGCAGGGCGATCGCCAAATCACGGTAGATATTTGGCAGCTCTGCTACCAGATTTGCTTTCGTAACTACAGCCCAGTGCTGAATGCGATGGATGTCAATCTCAAGGTAGAGGTAGATACGAGTTTAATTGACGAGAGCGGAGACGTTGACTGGATAAAGCTAGATGCTAAAACTCAGCAGATTATCGATCAAATTTTCTCTAGTCTGCCTCACTAAGGTTTTGTGTTAAGCACAGTCCTATCCCTTTCATCTACCTCTTATGGCAAATCAATCTGCACCCGAAATCAAGTTGCTACGCGCAGCGTACGCGGCTTTCAACGCGCGCGATATTGACGCTGCTCTTGCCCTCATGACTCCCAATGTAGCTTGGCCGAAAGCGTTCAAAGGCGGTTTTGTCCGTGGGTCTGAAGAAGTCCGCGCTTACTGGACGGAGCAATGGAGCGAGATTAACCCTCACGTTGAGCCGATCGCCTTTCACCTAGAGGATGCTGGGCAAGTCTTGGTTGAGGTGCATCAGGTCGTGCGCGATCTGACCGGAGCCGTACTTGCCGATGAGCATGTTAGTCACCGTTTCACCCTTGAACATGGCTTGATTCAAGCCATGGAAGTCTATGCAATTCCATTGTCCGGTTCTGGTGCCTAACTACGCGCTCTGGTGAACAGAGGCTGGCGTTTAAGTATTCTCTTTCAGTCAGTCTTTGCCTCGCCAGCCTCTGTCGTCGAGTTTGAGATCGTTAGATAGATTTGTGAGGGCGATCGCTAAAACCTTCGACCTAGAAGTCTTTGCCTCATGCCTTCCGCAATTTTTTGTCCCAGATATTCTGGAATCAAGCTTTCGTTGGGGCCTAGCAAATACAAAATCAGCCGAGTTCGTCCTCGCCAGACCAGCAGATTGGCATTGACGACCAGCAAGTCTTCCTGCCAAATGGCATACATCACTTTGTAGAACAATCCAGGCTGGTTGTCTGCTTCAATCAGCAGGGCGGGCAGGTGAAACACAGGATCGACATAAAATTCAGTTTCTACTTGCTCTAAGCCTGCATCTAGGTTGAACTCGACTGCCAGCATTTCTTCGACTTCAAAGCGTCCGGCTAGCGCCTCTCGTACAGCTCGGCAAACGTTTTCAGCCGTTTTGTCTGTTAGAGCTTTGCCGCCTCTAGAAACGACAAGCTTGACAAAAACCAGCATGGGCGGATAAATCTGCCCGTAGAGGCTGAGGCTGTGAATAGTCAGACCATAGGCTGCTAAGACTCCAAAAATATCGCTGAGCAAAAAAGATTGATTGCGATAGGCAAAATGGAGCGCGCTTTTGGTGCCCTCAGAGGCAAGTTCAATCACGGCTTGACGACTTTTGTAGAGCTGATAGGCAAGCCTCAGGTTCTGTAGCTGAATCTCGCTGCTCACAAATTGCTCATAGAATTGAGGGAAGGCTCGATTGAAGCGCTTCAGTAGTTCCAATGTGGATGGTTTCAAACCCGAAGCCATAAATCTTGTGGGAGTTGCTTGCCAGAAGGTTAAGGGTCGCCCAGGCAAGGGAGATGTGCCTTGTTACTAGAGAACCCGAAGCCGGGGTCGATCGCTCATTCCTGAGTCTAGAGAATCTTAACAACAGATTCATAGTTTCGGGGGGTATAGACCCAAGTGCCGCCAGAACTGCGATCGACAATGCGGGTTTGGCTAGAGCCGATGAGAATTACCGTTCGCATATCGGCATGGGCAGGGGTGAGTTGATCGAGGAAAATGACTTGAACGCTCTGACCAGGACGACCAAGGTTACGCGCCAAGATGACAGGCGTTTGGGGCGATCGCCACCTTAGCAAAATCTGCTGAGCTTCTGCCAACTGCCAGGTGCGCTGCTTGGAGACCGGATTGTAGAAGGCGATGGCAAAATCTGCCGCCGCCGCAGCCTCAATCCGTTGGGCAATAATTGACCAAGGCTTGAGAATATCCGACAGGGAAATGGCGCAAAAGTCGTGCCCCAAGGGAGCGCCGATCGCTGCTGCTGCTGCCTGCATCGCCGAAATGCCGGGAGCCACATGGAGCGCAATGCTGTTCCAGTTGGGATTTGCCTCGCGATCGATAACTTCAAATACTGCCGATGCCATCGCGTAAATACCGGGATCTCCCGAAGAAACGATGACGACCGATCGCCCCTCTGTCGCCAAATCGAGCGCCATTCTGGCTCGTGCCAGTTCTTCCCGATTATCAGACTCATGCCGCCTGCCCTTGCCCAAATCGCCAATCAGATTCAGATAGGTACTGTAGCCCACCAGGTCTGTTGCCGATTCGAGAATTGCTTTGACCTCTGGAGACATCCACTGTTCGCCTCCAGGACCTGTGCCAATAATGGTGAGTTTTCCCTGGGGCTGTCCGATGGCATCAGGATTAAGGGGTTGAGGCGCAACGGCGATCGCAGAATGTCTATCGCAAGCCAGCAATGTCCCAGCCGCACCAACTGCCGTCAAGGCGATCGCTGCCGCAGAGTTGTACTTAGAATTTTGATGCGAATTTTGATGCTGAGCAAGCGCTGCTGCGAGATGAGTCGGCGTAAAGAATCGAGCGGGAACGTTGAAAGCTTGGGCGATCGCTTGAACTGCCGGATGATTGGCTTCAGCAACTTCCGCAAAAACGCCCGCGATCGAGGCAAGAGCTAGATCTTCTGCTGCCAACTGTTGCTGTATGGACAAAACGATTTCTTGTGGATCTGCTTCAAGAAGGCTGAGGGCGATCGCGATCGTTGCCGGGTGATAGACCAGGCGATCGGGCGTGGGGGGGATCGATCGTTCAGTCACTTGAATTGTTCGTGCCGCACCGTCAGAGATAGGCAGTCGGTCAAGACTGAGCCAAGGCGCAGAGCCTTCAATTTTTACAGACTCACCCGCCAGCAGATCTGCGAGAAAAGTCTTTGTCTGATCGTCAGAGTTGGCTAACCGATATCCAGTAGGGGGAGACAGAAGAGCGGCACGGAACCGCAGATCGCCTGTGGTGGTGATAGCAGGGCTAATGCCCAGTGCCGCAGCGACTTGCCGAGCCAGATCGTTCGCGCCGTTCAGCCCGCCCAACAGGGGAACCACTGCGCTGCCATCTTCTGCGATCGCCAGCACGGGAGGCTCAGCGCGTTTATCACTCAGCAATGGGGCAAGCGTCCGAATCAAAATTCCGGCAGCGCATACGCCGATAATTGCCTTACCTTCAGCAAATAATTCCCGCAGGGTTTCGCCAAAATCACTAAAGCTGACATCTACTTCAGTCGTACGGGTAGACAGACCGTAGAGTTGAGACCCTGGGAGAACCTGCATTAATTGACGTGCCAGGGATACGCTGTTTTGCCCCAAGACGACGATCGCAACCTTTTTTCTCTGTAGATCGGTCATAGCTAAGTCGGTCATAAGTGCGCTTTACTCGGCACCAAAATCATAGAGAAGTAGGGTACGTTACTGGCATCAACCTGCTCAATCGGCACAATCTGTTGGTCACTCATGGTTGCCCGCTCAATATACTGAGCGCGAGATACCAGACTAAGCTGTTGGAGAACCGATCGCACCTTCTCAAAATGTCGTCGCAGCTTAATAATGGCGACCGCATCCGCGTTCAACAGCTGCGTTGCCAAAACATCTGTAGGCAGCGCAGCTGAAAGTACGCTAAAGATATCATTTCTGTAACTCAAAGGCACTCCTAAAGCAGAAGCACAGGCCATCGGAGAAGAGACACCTGGAACCACCTCAGTTTGAAATTTTGCAGACAATCGAGTGAACAAATACATAAACGATCCATAGAATAGCGGATCGCCCTCACATAGCACCGCCACATCTCGCCCAGCAGACAGATGTTCAGCAATGGGAGCGATCGCTTGAGCATACAACGGCTGTGCTGCCTGAGGATCATCGGCACGCGGAAAGTGAAACCGCACCTCAGTCTGATGACCTGGTAGATAGGATGCCACGATCGATCGCGCTACGCTGTCTCGATCCTCAGCAGATTGATACGCAACCACAGGAACAGACTGTAGGATTCGCAACGCTTTGAGAGTCAAAAGCTCCGGATCTCCCGGCCCTACCCCAATTCCATAAAGGCGACCCTGCAACATTATTCTTCCTCCATTGCCAAAGCGTTCACAGCCGCTGCCGCCATGGCGCTACCGCCCCGCCGCCCATGAATCGTTAGAAAAGGGACGCCCCGGCTATTCTCTGCCAGAGCCGCCTTAGACTCCGCCGCACCCACAAATCCCACCGGAAATCCCAGGATCAGCGCAGGTTTAGGCACCCCTTCATCCAGCAATTCCAGCAGCCGAAACAGAGCCGTTGGAGCATTGCCGATCGCCACCACCGCCCCTGCCAACTGCCCTCGCCATAGCTCTAGTGCCGCCGCCGATCGCGTGTTCTGAATTTTTTGAGCGATCGCCGGAACCTCCGCCTCATTCAGCGTACAAATTACCGCGTTATTGGCAGGCAACCGCTTACGGGTCACTCCATTTGCAACCATCTGCGCATCACACAAAACCATCGCCCCCTCCGCCAGAGCCGACCGACCGATCGCACCCGCACCCGGCGAATAAGCTAAATCATCCACAATATCCGTCATGCCACAAGCATGAATCAACCGCACCACCACAGACTCCAAATCAGACGGCAGCGCCGCCAAATTCACCTCCGATCGAATGATCGAAAAAGAACGACGGTAAATCTCGCTCCCATCCCGAATATAGTCAAGCATCGTAGGCTCAGGCATTGTAAACTCAGGCATCGTAGGCTCAGACATTAACGCCCTATCCTCCCACCGATGCAACGCGACCTCTCCAACTCATCCAGCCTCTCGTGTGGAGGGGGTGTGGGGGACGCACCCGTCCCCTGCCGGGGGTTTGGGGGAGACCCCCAAGGCTGTTGGCTGTCTCCCAGCAATTGCTTAAGTTGATTAATGCTATATCGATCGACAAATTCCACAAAAGTCTCCGTAGCATCAACCCGCCGATCCTGATAAAGTCTCAGCATTCGTTCAATTAAATGAAACAACTGTTCAAGAGAGCATTCTCGATAGAGTTCTCGTCCCAATGTTAAATTCCGACTCCCAACATACAGGACATAAGCTTCGATCGCACCTGCCACTCCCACCAACGTCACATCAGCCGCGTGATGCTGAGCGCAAGATTTTTCACAGCCGCTGAAGTGAACATTAAAGGAACGATCGAGCTTTACCCGTCGCTCTAAGTATTCTGCCAGCGCTAAGGCATGGCTTTGGGTATCAGTCGCCGAAAATTTACAGCCCCTGCTGCCTACACAGGCAACGATCGCTCCCCAAGGATGAGTTGCCGCTCCAGATAATCCCAAAGCCTCCAGACTTTCCTGCACTGCCCCAATCTGCGATTCAGGAATATTGGGAATCAGCAGATTTTGCCAGGGCGTAAGTCGCAGGGTGCCATCGCCGTACTGAGCTGCCAGAACGCTCAATCCCTGGAGTTGATCAGCTTCTAGTCTCCCCAGAGGAAGCGCAATGCCCCTGTAGAAAAGCCCCGGCTGCTGTTGAGAATGGGTACCCAGATGTTTAGCTGAACGAAGGCTATCAAGCTCCCCAAATCTATCAACTCTGAAGGGATTTGGACGTGGAGCCGAAGGGCTTGAATAATTGACTACTTGTTTTTCCAACGCCTGAAGTACGGCCGTAATGCCCCAGTTTCTCAGAAATTCTCTAAAGCGAGGTTTGAGACTGCGCCTATGGAGATCGGGATCGCGTTGAGGAGCCTGCCGCACCGTGTAATCCAGGTACAAAGCCGATAATGTCGCCAGCGCAGATAAACTCTCCTCTGGCTCTAGCAAAATCCCGACATCCTGAGGCGGCTCTCCTCGATCGCCCAAGCTCAAGTGCAGCCGAAAATAGACTGCCTCATCCCGCTTCACCGCCACCAAGCTAATATCATTGGGGCGATCGCGCACCGAAACCGCTTCACCGCCATCAAAGCAGACGCTAAACTTCGCTGAAAGCCCAGCCAGCTCAGGATGAAAGCTCAAATAACGATCCCACTGCGCGACCCAAGGGCGAGTATCGATCAGCGCTTGAGCATCAATTCCTGCCGTTGGGCTAGCCATGATATTGCGCAAGTGATCAGTCTCTTGGGCAGCAGCTAAACCTGCTTCCTGAAGATGCGCCAATGTGTCTCTCGACAAAGCCTCAGCCGATCGAATTTGTAGATTAGCCCGATTGGTAATTTGAACAGCGCCGTAGCGACTGGCTAAAGATGCGATCGCTTCGCAGTGCCGCGCCGCCAGAATACCGCCCGGAATACGAATGCGAGACAAGACTCCGTCTTGAGAAGGCGTGGCGTAAAATAAGCCAGGACAAGCAGTTTCAGTCAACATCAACTCCTTCCCCGTGCGACGCAGGGAAATAGGTAGAAAATCAGCATATGTGGCGGCATCCTTACGACACCACCAGAGTCGGCATTCTGACTGGAGCTTAGCCCATGACTTCGCTCATGAGTAGCCCATTACAGTTGCGGCACAGTACCGGAATCGCACCGGACTTTCCCAACCCCAAGCTTGACTAACTTAGCATGGTCAGGTAGTGAAAATGCTAGACGGCGAGTTTTTCTTAAACATGAGCTTAGAGATGGGCTTAGATAATGGTATGGCTCAGAAATGGCTATCGATCGTGGGCATTGGCGAAGATGGGCTGCCTGGATTAAGCCCGATCGCTCGATCGCTCGTGGATGGCGCTGAGATTCTAGTGGGAGGCGATCGCCATCTGGCAATGCTGCCCGACGACGATCGGCATCGCCTGATTTGGGCAGTTCCGATTAGCCGCTCTGTGGATGAAATTGTGCGGCAACGCGGTCAGCCCGTCTGCGTTTTGGCAAGTGGCGATCCGATGTGCTATGGCATTGGCGTGACATTGACCCGGCAAGTGCCGATCGCTGAAATCACAATCATTCCCGCTCCTTCCGCCTTCAGCCTTGCCTGTGCCCGCTTGGGCTGGTCGCGCTCTGAAATAGAAACCCTGAGCCTGTGCAGCCGTCCGTTGGCGCTGCTATCGACCTACCTCTATCCCCAGGCAAAACTCCTGATTTTGAGTGAAGGCAAACATACTCCGGCGATCGTCGCAGAATTTCTCACTCAACGAGGCTTCGGCGACAGTCGTACCACTGTATTGGAACGCCTAGGCGGAGCGCATGAGCGACAGATCACGGGTATTGCCGCCACTTGGACAGAAAGCAATCTAGCTGACCTCAATACGATCGCCGTGGAGTGTATCTCCGATAGCGCACTATCGCGTCTTCCAGGACTTCCCGATGCAGCGTATCACCACGACGGGCAGATCACCAAACGCGAAGTTCGTGCCGTCACCTTGTCAGCCTTGGCTCCTCTGCCAGGAGAGCTAATGTGGGATGTGGGCGCAGGCTGCGGCTCGATCGCCATTGAATGGATGCGTAGCCATCCCCGCTGTCGGGCGATTGCCATCGAGAAATCCCGGACGCAGTACATTGCCGACAATGCAGCAGCACTGGGCACACCTAACCTGCAAATTGTTGA
This sequence comes from Drouetiella hepatica Uher 2000/2452, assembly GCA_019359505.1. Classification (GTDB taxonomy): domain Bacteria; phylum Cyanobacteriota; class Cyanobacteriia; order Elainellales; family Elainellaceae; genus Drouetiella; species Drouetiella hepatica. The sequence goes on from JAHHHD010000010.1 coordinate 70,387, forward strand.
AGGAACCGCCCCGAATGCTCTTCAGAACCTGCCTATTCCCGATGCCATCTTCATCGGCGGCGGCATCACCCATCCAGGACTGCTAGAAACCTGTTGGAACGCTCTAAAACCGGGTGGGCGATTGGTTGCCAATGTCGTGACGCTAGAAGGAGAACGAACTCTGTTTGAATGGCATGAAAAGCAGGGTGGAGAATTCATCCGCATCGGCATTCAGCGAGCAGAGCCAGTCGGCAAGTTTTTGGGCTGGCGATCGCTGGCAACAGTCACCCAGTGGACTGTGATGAAACCCTCTTGATTTACGAGACCACCACTTGTTCAATCCATGCTAGGGCAGCCGCTACATTTGAAACCTGCTCTCCTGGGGGCATGGCGGGACGCTGCACCATGACGATCGGGATTTCTAGCTCACGGGCAGCCCTGACTTTGGCATATGTGGCATCACCGCCACTGTTCTTGCTGACGATGGCATCAATGGCATACTCCTGCAACAATTCTCTTTCCTGCTCCAAGTGAAAAGGCCCGCGATCGAGCAGTATTTTGCCCTGGGGAATGGGAGGCTCAGGCGGATCAATCGATCGCATCAAAAACCAAATATTGAGCTGCGGGTTGAACTGTGAAAACGGCGCAAGCTGCTGTCTTCCGATCGTCAAGAATACTCGCCTTGCCTCTGCGGGAATTGCCTCAGCCGCCGCTTCCACACTCTCGACCTCAATCCAGCGATCGCCTTCCATCTTTTCCCAAATCGGACGTACCAGCATTAGATACGGAATACCAACTTCACTTGCTGCGGCTTCAGCGTTCCAGGAGATGTGCGCTGCAAAGGGGTGAGTGGCATCAATCAAGAGATCAATAGATTGATCCTGTAGGTAGGTCGCCAATCCAGCAGACCCACCAAACCCGCCAACACGATAATCTCCTGGAGGGGCGATCGGATGGAGAGTTCGCCCTGCTAAAGACGTAATCACCTCAATTTCAGGAATTTTTGAGGCTTGGGCAGCTAGCTCAATTGCGTCACCTGTACCTCCTAAAATCAGGACTTTTGCCATTTCGATAGAGATTTTGGAAGAAGGCAGGCGTTGCAGAATGGATGTATGAATTTGTACATCCATTCTGCAACGCCGAAATTTGAATGAACCTAAGTAAATTAAGCCTATTTACCAATCAAGCAGAAATATATGGATTATCTGGGAGATTGATAATTTCGTACCCCTCTTGAGTCAAACGCTGGATTAGCACTTGGGACGGTTCTTGTTTAAAAATAATAGCCGTGATTAATCCATAATCTGTGAAGCCGAGCCTACAAAGCAAATCTTTGAATTTAATTGCTTTTCTTACTTTTTTTTGTAGAGGACCATTATCTAAAAGCTTTTCATACTCAACGCCTTCAAAATACATATCATGAATTCCTTTGAAGGCCACCACTCTGTAATTTAAGCCTAGAGCAATTTTTTCTATTTCTCTTCTTGAAATACTGTATACATAGTTACCAGATTCTTCAAAATCATGTTTATTTTCTTTTCTCCGAAGCAGCCATTTGATTGAAATCCTTAAGTTTCTGAAGAGAATTTCAGAGATTTTACTGTTCACATAGAAATCATTTGGCTCAATTAATACAACTCCTTTGCTCGCCACTCTCAGCATCTCGTAAAGCGCAAGTGCGGGTCTGGGAAAATGATGATAAGCCTCTTTACAAAAAGCATAGTCAAAGTCAGATTCATTAAACGATAAAGCTTCAGCATTTTCCTGCTTGTATTCAGAAATATACCCAGCTTCTTTTGCTTCTTTTAGCAAAGTATCTGATATATCAGATGCTAGAGCATCACAGCCTTTATCTAAAATATATTTAGCATCATTACCATATCTGCCATCGCCTACAGTTAGCCACTTAGCCCTTGGCTCTGTTGTCAAAATTGGGTCAATGGTTTGGTACATTCGCTGATGTCGCCACGCATCGACGGTATCTTTGGCAAACCAGGTCTTTGCATGTGCTGCCTTCTCACCCTCTTGGCTATATTCTTGAAAATGTCCAGCATGTTGCTCATAGCTTTTTTCTTGAAAATTTTTCGTAGAATCCACTATTATTTTCTCCTTTGTCTTTCTGAATAGTTATGTATTGGCTTATGCATATGGAGCATAAGCCTGGAACCCGTAGAAGCTGTATAGATTTGCGGTAGATCGACGTCATTAGATTTGAGGTATAGCCCTGTGCGATCGAAAATCTTGAACTGCAAAAATTGCTTAGAGAGATTAACTTGCTAACTTAGCTATCTGTTTATAAGTCTCATCAAATGCTTGACCAATGGCATCCCAGCTAAATTCATCTTTAACCCGCTGTTGACCTGCTTGTCCAAGTCGAAGACGAAGCTCTGCATCTTGGGCTAAACGGTTCATAGCATTAGCAAGATCTTGAATAGTTTGCTCTGGATTGTGAGCAGGAACCTTGATACCAGTCTCATGAGTGACCTGCATAGCAGGCCCGCCTAGATTTAGACATATTACAGGTCTTCCAGCAGCCATTCCTTCCAGACAAGTCCACCCTCCAGAGTCATGCAAACTGGGATGAACAAGGACATGACATTGTGCTAACCGAGCTAGAGTTTCTTCACGGGGTAATCTGCCAAAAAATTTAACTTGAGAACTAATATTTAGCTTTTCACAAAGGGCTTCGAGTCGCTTCCGTTCCGAGCCATTGCCTAACAGCCAATATTCAGCGTCTGGTATGTTGGCAGTATGAAAAGCCATGATTGATAAATGATAGGCTTTCCAATGCAGCAATCTGCCCATACTAATAAAGCGAATAGGAGCACTAGGGGGAAGAGGTTGTTGAGCTAAGCGCTCTATTTCATCTTTAGATAGACCTGATTCAGAACAGAGGTGAATATTTTGCGCACCCAGATAAGCTAAACGCTTTGCTGTATCGTCCGTGGTAGCCTGAGCTAGTAGACTTCGACGGGCTGTCATCCGGGTAAACGGGTCAAGTTCACCTATTCTTTGTGCCCAAGTTCGTAAAGTTTCGTAGGTTTGACCATAGAGGCTAAAATCTTTCCAAAAAGGTTTTGGTGCGGATTCTCCTCCCCCCACAGGCCCCCAAATAAATGGAACTGAAAGCAACGAAAGGAAGCTTGGAGACCAGTATTTGACGTAAGTTACATGACGAATTACGTCGAACTTGATCTCTTTTTGAAGCGATCGCCCGATAAAATAAGCCTGAATTTGCCAGAGATAGTAATGAAATTGCACAGCTCCTTGAGTATCTCGCCAGTCTGCTGTCCAGTTGAATGGATCGAAATAGATGAAGTGAAGATTAGAAAGCTGTTGACGATTTAATTCAGCTTCAACCGCCGATCGATAAAACGATCGAGTTAGCACCCATACTTCGTGATGTTTCGCAGCCTGCATGACGACGTTCCAGCCTACACCTTCTTCAGAACCTCGGTTAGGTTCACAGGCGTAGGCAGAGAGCAAGAGTTTCATGATGTTTTAACGATGGGTGAATTGATTGCTGTTATCTGATTAAAACTGTGGCTTCGATAATATTTCTGCGGTAGATGGAGTAGATCAAGATATAGAAAAGAATCTATGTTGTTCTTGCGATCGCTTTGATGAAGGTCTGCATGGCAGAATCTATCGTATATCCATCAATGATTTCTTTAGATTTTTTTCCCATTTCGTCAATTAAGTTTTTATCAGTGATGAAAAGACGCATTTTTTCAGCAATTTCCTCAGGTGCCTTCGGATCAATAAGATATCCATTGACTCCTTCAACCATTAATTCTGAAGTGCCTGCATATTTGGAGCAGAGAATAGGTTTTTCAAAAACCATTGCCTCTAACGACACCATGCCCCATGTATCTTCAAAAGTTGGAAAGACAAAAACATCGGACTTTTGAAAATAGGTGCCTAACTGATCATAGTTTTTTCGTCCTAACCAAACGACCTGTTCTGTAAGATGTTTGGCGCAAGTTAGTGCTTCGAGGCGATCGCGTTCTGATCCTTCGCCGATCATCAAGAGCGTATAGTCAGAGCACCCTTTCTCCTTAAGAATTGAACAAGCTTCCAACAGTTCGTATACGCCTTTTCTATTAATTATTTGACCAATAAATAGAAAAATAGGGTGCTTCAAACTCGAAAAATCAAAATCAAGTTCCTGATGTTTTTGAGTCATTGCTTGTCTATCAGGTAGAAGATAAGGTCCAAGAATAATCTTTTCTTCCTCAACCTTAAGAAACTGACTTAAATACTCTTTTGCAGATTTTGTATTAGCAATAAATGTGTCTGAGTGATTGGAGATAAATTGCCGGGTGAGAGAGCGGATTTTGGAATCTCGAAAGTCTGAGCTAGGCGTACTACCTTCATAGAGAATTATGACTTTCCAGTTAAACAGAGGTTTAAGAATAATTGCCAGTAACGACCACATTGAAAAAGCATTAGCAATGATTGCATGGGGTCTAAATTGAGCAAGATATAAAATAATATTAAAAGGTAAGCTCAAGAACCCATGTTGATAACCTGTTCCCTTCTTATCAACCAAAATAGAGTTGAAATCACCCACTTGAAAGACTGCACTAGCATAAGAGGCTTCGCGATCGAATTCTGCCCATACGCGAGTGGTATAGAATACTGTATTTTGAAATATTTTGAGAAAATCACTCCAGATTGGCTGCCAATGCGCGCCTGCCTCTGCTGAAGGCATCAACCACGCAATTCGGAGATTCTCATTTTTTTTCCCATCGGCTGTCATATTAGAAGACCTGACTGAAGTTAGAGGTTCTGAAATACCGTTTCTGCAAAGCGTTTAGAATCGTTTTCTTCAGCAAATTGCTTCATTTTTTCTGGGTTATAAAGCATTTCTTTCGAATTCAAGCATTGAAGGAGTCCCTGAGCGATCGCTTCCGTTTTTGTAGAATCTACTGTTAGCCCCAGTTGGTAGCGCTTTACAAGTTCGCCCATCAACCCGTAGTTTGTGCTAATTACAGGCTTTCCCGCTGCTGCTGCTAAAAGCAGAATACCGCTCATGCCCACATGGCGTTGATACAGCGCTAGCACCATATCTGTTAATTGAAAGTAGGTGCGCACTTCTTCCTCACTAACAAACTTGAAGTGAGGGATGATTTGTACTGGCTGAGTTTGACAAAGCAAGTCAATCTGTGTGCAAATAGCAGCCTTTTCACTGGGATTAGCCTGCCCTACGACTAAAATACAAAGCTGTTGGCAAACCTCCGAAGGTAAACTCCTTAGAGCCTCTAAAAGCTGGTAGATTCCTTTTCGCTCATCTATAAACCCAAACAGCAAAAATACCGTTCTATCAGGGTGAATTTTGTGTTTTTCTTGTAAGGTTTGAGGCTGTAATGAACTAAGGTCAGGAATTTCTACTGGATCAGCTAATGGTATAGCTCTAGCCTCTGGATAAATCTGTTTTATAGTCTGATCAACCAGTGGATCTAAGCAAAAGAGAGTATGAAGCTTAGGATTTTGGAGAGTGCGATGTAGAAAAAGCCGTTCTCGAAATTGTTGTAGTTTCTCTTTTATCGAAAAACGGTAGCTAGAAAAAGTGGAATAGTGAAACGTAGGGCGAAAGTATATGCCTGAAATAGGGCAAGGAGGTTTAAGACCCAGCGTTAGCGGCAACTCACAGGTATCAAGATACATGATCATACACTGGTCAGCATTTAGAGAAGCAGCGTATTTGCAGAGTAAACGCCACTCTCTAAGGTTGCGAACAGCTCGTTCAAAAGCAGTTTTATCAGCTTCAATATTTAATGATTCTTGCGTGGAAATGGGAATAAAGTTGATAGTAGATTGTGGATACTGTTCTACAAGCACAACAACGTCTTGATGTCGTTGAATGAAATGAGGCGACACAACGATGTCAAGCCGCCCTGGAATCCGATTATCTCCCCAGTATCGAACAAGATGGCGAATGTAGTTAGCATGATGACCTGCAAACTTCAGATCAAACAGCATAATTTTGCGATCGAGCTTGTTTTCACTAGCTTGCAATGAGGATTGAACAACCTCACAATTAGTCTTCATAGGTCAATTTTTACAAATCCTTAAGGAGCTAAACTTTTGCGCATTGGAGCGATGCCTATTAAAATACTTTAGTTATTCTCTAACTAACCAATGCTTTGTAGAGATCCACAAAACGACTAGCCTGCTGCTCTTGACTAAATGTTTCTGTGGCTTTTTGACGAGCTTTTCTAGAGAGTTGAGCATGTCTCTCCTGATCTTCTAAAATCCATTCCATGCCCCTTGCTAAGTCCTCAACATTAAATTTTTGGGCTAAATATCCGTTCTGCTGATGATCGATCATGTCGGGCATACCGCCAATATCAAATGCGAGACAAGGAGTACCGCAAGCCAGCGCTTCAACTACGGTATTGGGTAAGTTATCTTGCATAGAAGGAGCAACGAATAGATCAGCAGCGGCATAGACTAATGCCAGAGAAATATCATCCCCTAGGCGACCCAAATAATGCGAATCAAAGGCTAAAGGTAAAGCCGTACCAGATGCAGATTCTCCAAGAATGGCAAGTTCCAACTGATTGCCCCATCGTTGTACATCAAGACGTTGCAGTGCCAAGAGCAGAAACTGGAAGCCCTTGCGAGGATCGGCAGTTGTGCTTCCGGCTCCAAACAAAACCAACTGCCTATCTTGAGGTAGGTTTAGCGCCTCACGAGCCATTGCCTTACTAATAGGTTTGTAGATCTGTGTATCTACGCTATTGGGAATCACCTCAACCCGATACTGCTCAAATAGCGGGCTACTGCTGGCGCATTTTGCTAACCATCGACTGGGCGTGACGAGCGTTAGGTTGAGATTACGCCAAGCTTTGGCTTTACGCTGCCAAATCTGACGAGAAAGATCATTAGCTTTGAGGCTGTCAAGCTGCGGACAAGCTCCACAGTTTTTGGTGTAGCGATCGCATTCTTGGGTATAGTGGCATCCTCCGGTAAACTCCCACATGTCATGCAATGTCCAGACTATGGGTTTCTGAAACTTTGGGAGAGATTCAATCTGCAAAAAGCCATTGCGAGTCCAGTGGAGATGAACAATGTCTGGATTAATTTGCTTAACTTGAGAAACAATAGAATCGGGAAACCACTGAGCCGAAAAATTTTCGGAAGAGGATTTGGGGTAAAAACGTAAGACTTGCTCATCCAGCTTGGAGCCAAGCTGAGCAATCAGAGGTTTATGGGCAATGACTGTTTTGTCGCGGCTTAATTTTGCCCGTACCAGCATTTGAGAATCAACGTTGCTATTAATTAACGCCCGATGGAGCCGATGGGCTGCACGAGCCGCACCGCCATCCAAATCAGATGTAGAAATATGTAAAATCTTCATTTATACCTTAAGGTTTATTTGAAAGGGTCTAACCTTTGATTCAGGTTTCAATTCGATCTTCAATCAAAAGTTAATTAGAGATTAATCATTTTTTTAATTTTTCTTCTGATGCGGACAGGCAACGTAGTGTCATAAAATTGATTTTGAGTGATGGCATCTGCTCGTGCGTTTCTAATGATGTAATGGGGGTGCTTTAGAGGAATTTCTAGGGGTTCTGCTGGCATGGCAGCATAGGGGTTATTGGCTTCAGTTGTCTGTGTATTTGTAGCATCTAGGCTAAAGCCAATATTAGAGATCATATTGACGCTTGAGATAATACTAACTCCGCCTTGTAACCAGCAAGAAAGCGTCCATTGATAATCCCAGGTTCTATGTTTCTTGTCATAGGTATCTTGAAAGATTTTAGTCCAGTATTTTGCAGCGCGATCGTCCTCAAAAATATCCTTTAAAATATGCTTTGCGCGAACGTCTAGCCAATTTTTCATCTCAAGGTCGTAGTATTGCCACGCCCGTCTCCAGCTTGCCCAGCCCCAGCAGTGGTTATACCGAGAGAAGTAGTAGCTGTCATCTGTTGTTTTCTGCCCAAGCTGGACGTTTTGCCCAGAAATAGACATAATTCTGTTGTCATCTCGATAACGGGCTAATAGCTCTTCGCAAAAGTTAAAAAATGTAAGATGAGGCACACAATCATCTTCAAGAATAATAGCTTCTTCTACAAGACTAAATGCCCAATCTAATCCGCTGGAAACACGTTTGGCACAGCCTAAATTGACCTCAGAGTAGTTCTTGACGACTTCACAGTCCCAGTCAACTTGGTCAATAATAGCGCGGGTCGCAGCACATTGTTCAGCCTCACCAGGGCGATCGCTCCGAGGGCCATCAGCAACCACTAAGAGGCGAGAAGGCTTAACCTGTCGAATGGCTTCAAATACTCTTGCAGTCGTATCGGCTCGTTTAAAGACTATGAATACAACTGGGGTTTTTAGATTGGCTGAAGACATAATTAAAAATTCACTTACTGCTGCTCACGAATAACTAACCAAAAACTCAGATAAAGATCATCAAAAACTTTTAGGCTAAATTCTTAAGTCTGTCCCCCATGCTTAACCTTTTTGATCATGCTCCAGTAAAGAATATATACAGCTCTTTTAATCACTGTAGTAATTCCGCCCCACCAGATTTTCAGCAAAATGAAGGGTAGTGCAATCTTGGGGCAGGAAAGAATTGCAAAACTGCTGTAGTAAAGAGGATTGACCACCGATCGTTTTGAAAAATATCTTCTGAAGAAAAGAAGGAAATCAAGTTCCTTAAAATGACTAGGACCTGTTGTTTGCTCATTAATCCATAGCCTCACATCAGGATCAGTGAAGAGTCTTAGTCCCTTTTTATAGGCTCGAATTGTGAACTCATAATCAGAAAGATAGTGAGGAAGAAATTTAGGATAGAAGTCTCCAATTTTCAAGAGCGTCGAAACTTTCATAAATAGCCCTCTTGTGTCAAGGCAGTTAACTTCTTCGTCTGTGTCTGCTTCTCTAAATTTTAGAGACCAAAGGTCTGCCCTAACTCCTCGAGATACCAAATTTTGGGTCTGAAGACTATAGCCTTCTGCCTTCAGCAAATGACCATTACTTGAAGTTAATTTTCTCACCCCTTTTTCAATAAAATCTTCCTCGAAATGAACATCATCATTCATCATCAGGACTATGTCATCCTGATCAATTTCAAGACTTGATTTAATCCAATTAATTCCCTGCTGCAATCCCCCAGCCCACCACCAATCCCCTTGACCTCTGATCACAATAACAGAGGGAAGCAACCTAACGGCAGCTTCTGCTGTGCCATCTGTTGAACCATCATCAATCAGAATAAGCTGATAGTTAGAATAGGTTTGCGCCTTCAAAAACTTGATAAAAGCCAAGGTGATTTCGCGGCGATTGTGAACAGGCAGAAGAATATAAACTTTAGTCATGATTACAATCCCTCTAAATTGATGGACGCTAAACGAGTGGGTATTGAATGAGTGGGTATTGAATGAATGGGTGATGTTAATTGGGATTAATCTGCTATTTTGATTAGGCTTTTACGACTTCGGCATAGCTACCTGATTTAACAATCCGTCCTTGCTCCAGCAGATAAACGCGATCGCAATGTTCTACTGTCGAGAGACGATGGGCAATGATAATCACCGTTTTCTTTCCAGCAAGTGCTCTAATAGCCTCACTCACCCGCTGTTCTGTCTCGTTATCTAGTGCAGAGGTTGCTTCATCTAAGACTAAAATTTCTCGCTCGTGATATAGGGCACGAGCAATGCCAATTCGCTGACGCTGTCCTCCTGATAGTCTGACTCCACGCTCTCCCACTTGGGTTTGCACACCGTTAGGAAGTTGAAATACTAACTCTTCCAGTTGAGCAGCGACAATTGCCTCTTGCAGTCTAGAGTGATTAATCAAATGATCTGGAACACCAAACGCAATGTTTCGTTCTACAGTGTCATCTAGTAAAAAGATAGATTGGGGAATGTATCCCAACATATTTTGCCAAGCGCGCAGGTTCTTGTAGATTGAAACCCCATCTACCGTAATGTCTCCCTTTTGAGGCGTCAGAAGTCCCAAGATAATGTCAACCAGCGTTGTCTTCCCCGCCCCTGACTTTCCAATAAAAGCGATTGATTCTCCCTTACGAATCTTGAGAGACACGCCGTTAATAGCCGGAGCCAGCGTTTTAGAGTAGCCGTAAACTACATCTGCAAGCTGAACTTCTTTCATAAAGCGCATCGGGAGCGAAGCCTCGGTAGCCGAAGAGAGTTTCTTATCTGTCATACCTGGAGCTGTGTTGCTATAGGCGGCGTATTGTTGCTCTGCTTCTCTTAGATCTGCATACAAAATATCTACCGAATGCCGAGTGCCTTGAATGCTCCCTAACGTTCCCATGACTTGGCTGGCCGCAGGCAGTAAGCGAATGGAAGCGACAGCAAATACGCTGAGGCTAGAAATGAGCGAATCTGTGCTGCGGGCAAAGATCAGTTGCGAGATGGCAATTAGCGAGACAATAAAGATCACCAAAACCGATTCAATCAAAATTCGGGGCAACATCTCGAAACTGGCAGACAAGGATTCTGCTTGAGCATGTTGGTGCGTGAAACCCTCCATTTTGGTCTCAAAATAAGGCTCACAGCCAATTATGCGAGTTTCCTTCAAGCCCCCTAAGCCGTGATTCAGCGTTTGAATGATTTTTTGTTGAGATTCTGATGCAACTTTACCCCAAGTTTTCAACCTATTCTTCATGCTGTAAATTAGCAAGAAAATAGGCAGTAGAGCCGCTAGAGTCGTCACCAGTAAAAATAAATTGGTGGCAGCCATGAGAACAAATAGAAAAATAAGAATCAGGAAGTTGGAAATGCCATATAAAAGCGCTAACAACACCTTGTAACAAAAATTTTGAGTCTCAATCAGGATGTTTTTAGTTAAGTCCGACGAGTTCTTTCCAGCGATATAGTTATATTCACCGTAAAGATAGGCTCGATTTAGGGTTTCAATAACAACTCCCCGATGAGAATGGCTAAACTTTAAAATGTAGTACTTTGAAAGAAAATAGAGAACTGATTTAACAATAAAAACAGTAATGATAAGAATACAGAGGAGAGCAATAAACGTCTCGTTAGACGTGATATTGAATAGGATCGCTATCTGTTTTAAGATAGGTACCTGCTGAATTAATTTAGGATTTTGCACGATCGCAAAGAATGGAGCTAGTAATCCAATTCCAACAGTTTCTGTGATCGAGGAAACAATCAGAAATATCAGCAAAAGAGGAAGTTTTGCTCTTAGACTTCCTAAGATGAACCAAACTTTTTGAAAATACTTAGACATAGTTCAACCTGTAAGTTAAGCAGTAACCAATTAGACATTGAATCAGCTGGTATGAAGTGAATTAGTATTTAACTTTGCGGCCGACAAAATATAGTAAAACCAAATGTAGTCAACGGTAAGCAATCGACTTTCTACGGTGTTTGAACTCATTAGAAATATCATGATGAGGAGCGGTATCAAGCCATCAAGTGAGCTGCTTTGCAGGGCAAAACGAAAGGCTAAATAAGTGCTTCTCCCAAACGATAGTAGGAAAAGAATCAGACCTGTGATGCCTAAATCTAAGGTCAATTCCAGAAAACCGTTATGAGCCTCTACAGGTCTGAATCCAGAGTTAGTTCTTACAAAAGACGCAGGACCTCCTGGTTCTAGCCAAAATCCTCGATGACCATAGCCCAAAAGTGGCTTCTCTTGAACATAGCCTATGATCTGTGCCCAAAAATCTGCTCGACCCGTGAAGGTTAAATCTTTACCAAAAGCAGCAAAAACTGTCTCAATATTTTCAAACGCCAGTAGAGAAATGATCAAGCTTGCAACTATGAATACAACAAAGCCAGCGAAAGCTGGTCTAAACGGCACACTCTTAAAGAACTTCTTGAAAAACGACATAACGGAAACTAGGGAGAGTAAAATAGCCGTTACTAGAAGACCGCCTGTCGAATTTGTTTTAATTAACACGAAGAAGAGTCCAAGAATGATCGGAATTGAGAGCTTTCTATCTCTAGGATTTTGAATTGCGTCTAGAAACCAGATGGCGATCGTCAAGGCAAGAAATGCTGCAAGAATATTAGGATGAATCAATAATCCTTTCCAGCCTTTTTCGTTTACACCTATTGATGGAATAAAAATTGAGAACAGAAGACCGAAAAAAGCAACAAAGGCATTACCAAATCTTAAAAATACAGACAATTGCTTCCAGCTATAAGTTCTGCCGATGTGTGCAGCTAAAGCACTGGCAAAAACCAAGCCAACACTGTATCTAAAAGATATTTCGGGAACCGCAGACCATGATCCGGAAAACAGCAGAAACACCATCAAAAAGCCCAGAAATATATCCTTACTTAATAGAGATAAGAACTCGCCTAATAAGTGCTTAAATCGTGAGTTTACGATTATTGCAACAGAGGCATAAATAGCCAGCAAAATCATCGTATTCAGAGAAGGAAAAATCAGCCATTTTGGATGCAGCCGATTAATTGGAAATATGTCTGTGCCTGGAATGGCAATTAGTGTAATAGCCGTAAAAGAAATATGTAGAAAAGCTCTAACTCTTCGACTCTTGCTAAGATTGATTGCCAGTAAAAAGTACACGACAGCACTGGCAGCAACCGTGAGAAATATTCCTGGATTTAGGATAATTTGCTTCATAGAGTGAAGAACGTGACAACATCAAAACCCAATTGAAACCCTGATGCTCTTGACAGAAGTGTCAGTTACTTCAGATCTCTGCGATCTTATCGAATCAGCTTTGTGAAATTTATATAGAGACGATCGCCCCAGCAGTATATTCACAGCTCATAGCCTTGCTGATTCGTACATAACTTAACGCTGTATTCCTCTACTCACTCTGACATTCAGGAATTTCCCGGAAGTTGGTGTGTCATCTTTATAGCTTCTTCAAGTAAGTTAATAATTTGACTGAGATTGTCCATACTGTGTGGATCTTTGGCAAATTGAGCGTGAGATGAATCAAGTGCAAAACGCAACGGCTGCATTGATTCTCAGAAAACACCTCGGTGAAGCAGCAGAGTGAAAACCCATCATCGTATAGGAATTTTGTAAAGCTTCCGGATATTTCCGGTTATGAATGACTAAATCTGTAAACGTTGGACAGGATAGTCTGCCTTCTTGTCTTGAAAGTGCTGAATCCTGGTCGTAAACGATGGCAGAATACATCCCAATTTTTGCGAAAAATCTACTGTACGGAGTACATTCTGTGATTCCAGCCTACTTAAGACGGCCCCTATCTGTAACGGGTGTTGCCCTAATAATCTTGACTACAACAGCTTTTCCAGGCTATGGCGTTGAACCACGGGAAGTTAGCCCAGTTTTGCCTTCCAGCCCTAGCTTACTAATTGATGAGACTTATACCTTGGGAGCGGGTGACCAAGTTCAAATCGATATCTTCGATGCTCCAGAGTACAGCGGAGAGAACGGTAGATATCAAGTCCTAGTGGATGGCACCCTCAACCTGCCGCTTGTTGGCAGCGTTTCAGTCCAGGGGCTAAGTCTTGCGCAAGTGGGCAACCTGCTCTCAGAACAGTATTTCCGCTTTTATAAACGTCCTTTCACAACCGTAACGCTACTGGCTCCTCGTCCTCTGACAATTAATCTAGCTGGAGAAGTAACTAACCCAGGGTCTTACCCAATAACGCTAACTCAGCAGGGACAAGGCAGTAGCCAATTTCCTACCCTGATTGCGGCACTACAGCTTGCGGGTGGTACAACCCAATCGGCTGATGTCAGGCAAATTCAAGTTCGTCGGCTTCAGCGCGGGAGAGCCGATCAGATCATCACAGTTGATCTATGGAGGTTTTTGCAAAATGGCGATCGCCAACAAGATCTAACCCTGCGAGACGGCGACACCATAATGATCCCAACTGCAACAACGATTAGTTTGGCAGAGGCCATTCAACTCGCAGATTCTAACTTTGCAGCAAAGCCTCAACCTATCAATATTGCTGTTGTGGGTGAAGTCTTTCGACCCGGTTCCTACACTGTGAACAGCAATACCCGAACTGGAGCTGCTGGCGTACCAGGAACTACCGATCAGTTCAATAGTCCTCAAGACAGTGATTCATTTCCAACCGTGACTAAGGCGATTCAGCTCGCGGGAGGTATTAAGCCCTTAGCCGATATTCGTCGCATTCAAATTCGGCGTACTACTCGCTCAGGTATGGTGCAAACCGTTGATGTTGACTTGTTAAAGTTGATTCAGGAGGGAGACGCCAGCCAAGATACCATCTTGAAAGCTGGCGACACGATCTCTATTCCCACTGCTACTGATCTGACTCCAGAGCAATCGGCTGAAATTGCTGCCGCCAGCTTTGCTCCCAACACCATTCAGGTCAATATTGTCGGTGAGGTAGAGCAGCCCGGAACCGTTCAAGTTCCACCCAATACTCCTCTCAATCAGGCATTGCTGGCAGCAGGTGGATTCGATAACCAACGTGCCCGTCGCAGCTCAGTAGACCTAATTCGCCTCAATCCAGACGGTACTGTCACCAAGCGGGAAGTGCCGATCGATCTGGCTCAAGGCGTGAATGATGGTACCAATCCGGCTCTGCAAAACAACGACATTATTGTCGTACGTCGCTCAGGGGGTGCCGCCTTTAGGGATGGTTTAGATAACTTTCTAGGACCCGTTGGTGGTGTCGTCTCAACCTTTATCCCTGTCCTCAATCTTCTGCGAATTTTTGGAAATTGAACTGATGATCGAATCACACCTGTCATTAGCATCAACCTTCACTAGAAACATTTTAAGGTAATGACATGAATAGTAAGCAACCTTCCCTATCTCCATCTTCCGAGTCTAGTGAAAATCGTTTGATGCAGTTGTTTCAGAGTTCTGCAACCCCCACTCCTCAAGAAGAGCAGTGGGATTTAGGCTGGGTCGGAGCGGTTTTTCGCCGCAGAGCAAAGTTAATCGCTGCGGTGATGATTGGCACAGTAGTAGCAGGTGGAGGGCTGCTCTTTTCTATCAAAAGCGTAACACCTGCTAAATATGCAGGTAGGTTTCAGCTTTTAGTAGAACCCGTTAATGCAGACCAGCAGCAGGCTCGCTCTTCAGCTCAGGCTCAAGGTGTAGAAAACAGCCTACCGCCCTTCGATCCGAGCCGTTCTAGTCTGGATTACGGTACTCAAATTCGGATTCTGCAAAGCCCTAGGCTAATGAATGGGATTGTTAAGGAATTGCAAACCCGCTATCCAGACATTACCTATGAAAAGCTGCTGCTTAACTTAGAGCTTTCTCGGATTACTTCACTGACTCTCGATCTAAAGGAGCAGGGCACTAAAATTATTGATGTATCTTATCAAGATTCTGATCCTAGGAAAGTTCAATATGTCTTAGATAAAATCTCTCAAGCCTACCTTCAATACAGCTTGAAAGATCGTCAATCTACTATTCGACAAGGGATCAAGTTCATTGACAGTCAGCTCCCTCAACTTCAACAGCAGGTGAACTCGCTCCAGGGTCAAATTCAAGATCTACGGGAACGCAATTCGATTGTTGACCCAGAACTAGAGGCGCAACAGCTCAGTCAGCAAGCTAGTAATTTAGGTCAGCAGTCGTCTGATAGTCAAACGGATCTTGCAGAAGCTCAAGCAAGAACTGAAACGCTTTCACAACAGCTTCAGTCCAACAATCTTACCTCTGTGTTAGGGGAGGCTCCTTACTACCAATCGTTGCTCAATCAGTATCAGGAAATTGCGGGCGAGATTGCCACTGAGTCAGGTCGTTTACAGCCTGATAACCCAGCCATGCAGGCTTTGCTAGAGAAGCAGCAAAATTTACAGAGTCTGATGGATATAGAGGCTGCACGAGTTGTGAGCAAAGCGGCTGATTCTATTACGGTTGCCGAAGCGCGCGATCGCGCCATCACTCAATCTGAAGCTGAAGTCAATCAAGAAATTCAGCTCATTCCTGCTGTAGCTCGACAGTATGCTGATCTGCAACGGGAGCTAGAGCTAGCAACAGAGAGCTTAAACAAATTTTCTAGCCGCCAGGAAGCTTTACAAATTGACGCTGCCCAGCAGGAAGTGCCTTGGGAGTTAATTACACCTCCACAGCTCATTCGAGACGAGGATGGCAACCTGGAGAAAGTAGGTGCAGTCAACAGTGCAGCTCTGCTGGGTTTGATTGCCGTCCTCGGAATTCTACTGGGAATAGGGGTGGGTTTCCTGGTAGAAGTTTCTCAGGATATTCTCCAAACTCCAGATGAGACTAAGCGATCGACTGGGCTACCGCTCTTGGGTGCAGTTCCGCTTGACAAAGCTAAAAACGCTGCCTTCATTGAGTCGTTTTACTCTATCTACAAAAATATTCGTTTGTTGCCTAGCTTTGACCCGCCCGCTCGCTCCCTAGCGATCAGTTCACCACAGCCGGGAGATGGAAAAACGACGATCGCCGTTAACTTGGCTCAGGCAGTTGCAGCTATGGGCAAGCGGGTGCTTTTGGTGGATGCAGACCTACGTCATCCTCAAGTTCATCAGCTCCTGAATTTGCCCAACACGCAAGGGTTAAGCGACATCTTTTCTGCTAACGTCAGTTTGAGTAACGCCATCCAGCCATCTGCTGTCAGAGACAATCTGATGGTGCTGACGGCTGGACAAACCGTTGGTGACCCGCTAGAGCTTCTCACTTCTGAGAAAATGCGAGCGATGATGGAACACTTTCAAACGGTGTTTGATCTCGTGATTTATGACACCCCTCCTCTCTTGGGCCTGGCAGATAGCGGTCTGATTGCTTCCCAAACAGACGGTTTGGTGCTGGTTGCCAGAATGGGAAAAAGCAAGCGATCGGCTCTTGCACAAACCTTGGAGGAGCTAAAGATTTCCTCTACCGCTGTTTTAGGTGTGGTAGCCAACGCTGCCAAAGAAACCGCAAATATGCCAGAGGGTTATTATCGCGCTCGTTCCCTAAGTCAATCTTAGAAGAGGATCTTCAGCGATCGCGCTCGATAATCTCACTCAGCAATAACCCGTTCTGCTCTGGCCTCTGATTGATCATGAACAAGTCCATTGTCTCTCCTACAGTTGATGATATACCGCAATCGATGTTAGCAGCTTCTAGAACCTCTGAGTTTAGAGCCTCTGAGCTTAGAATTGTTGAACCTAGAAAAGTGGAGCTTGGAAAACCTGAGCCTAAAAAATGTCAGATACTCTCAAATGTTTTTAACCGAAGAACTGGAGTATTGGCGAGTGTGGCAATCGCTGCCGTTGCAGGTTCTCACCTCGTTCCAGTGGAGCCTTACTCAACTCAATATGAGGGTGACTTACAGCTTTCTCTAGAACCTAAAGAGGGAAATACTTCTCGTGAAAATTCAGTGGCTCAGGTGAAAACGCCTACACCTAACATTGATTATGCAACTCAAGCTAGAATTCTATGGAGTCCAAAGCTTCTCTCTCCAGTAATTGCAGAGCTACAAAACCAGTATCCTGACTTTAACTACGATCGCCTCAGCCGTAATCTGAAAATTATTCATCCTGAAGGTTCTAGAACCTTAGAAATTAGTTATCAGGATACAGATCCTCGGAGAACTCAAGCGGTTCTAGAACGGCTTTCTCAGGCATACCTGAAATACAGTCAAGAGTCTCCAGCAAATAACTATTCAGCACTGCAATTTATTGAGAAAAGAGTGCCAGAGCTACAGCAAGAAGTTGCACGAACTCAAGAAAAATTGCGGCAGTTTCAGCAGCATCACTCAGCCAATCCAGCTCAGTTAGGACGGCAATTAGCAGAGCAAAGTAATGCCCTGACTCAACAACAGCAGGAATTACAAAGTCAACTGCTTGAAGCGCGAACGGCTTACGCAGTTTTGCAGCAGAGATCCGCCGAATCTTTAAATCAATTTAAGAACCAGATCTTTGAATATCAACGCCTTGAAAGCCAGTTGTTAAGTCAGCAGAGTTTAGACTATCAAGAATTGCTGAGCCAGTTTCAAGAAACTGCAATTCAGCTCACTCTAGAACGTAGTCATCCTGAATCTAATCTTGAGTCAAACCGTGTAAAACAGCAGCTGTTAGAGCAACACTATCAGCGGCTGTCTGAGCAGCTATCTCGAACTGTTCAGAAACCCTTGATCGATCGCCTTTCTCAGCTCAACACTGATTCCAAACCAGAGAACTCTCAAGAAGCACATCAGCTCAAAATGTTAATAGAGCTGAAGGTTGCTGAAAATCAAGTGCGGATGCTGGAAATCAGCTATGAAGCGATCGTTCAAACTAAGGCTTTATTAGGTGACAGAATCAGGCAATGGGCAGGTCTAGCACGGCAATATGATCAGCTACAGTTAGAGTTGCAGCTTGCGACTAATAAACTGAATTTGTCTCTAACAAAACAGGCAGAGCTACAAACCTTCGTTCAGTCTGTCTGGCAAGTGATAGCTCCACCTCACATTAAGCCAATCGCAAACGGGTTGACTTTATCTGTTGCTCAACGAGACTTGAGCTTGAGTCTAGCGCTTTGTTTTATTGTGGTTGTATGGGTTATGACATCTGGAAAAGATGTTAGGAAAAATAGAGTGCGATCGCAAGAGCTGCTTGGCTCACCGCTGCCTGTTTTTCAATCTGATTATCAAAGTCTAATGGCTCAAGACTCTCAGCCCTTGGCGCTAGAACTTCCAAAAGTCAAGGTACTTTGTTCAATTGATAATGATAATAATCGGTCATCAATTTGGGGCAATGGCTCATTGCAGAAAATTAGCGGAAATTAATAGAAGATTAGTTCTTAAAGATACTGTTTTGAACTATCTTTTGATAATTTGACGAATGACCTGCCATGCTCTTTCGACATCCAAAAAGCTTGTAGCGTAATTCTTACAAAGCAGCTCTTCGCTCAAAAATAAATCGTGTTTTTCAATAATTTTGTTGCGGACAGCAGTAGAGAGAATAGCAGGATCAGGCGAGTCTGCCTTCGATAGCTTTTTGAGGTATCGCAGCAGTTGAGCCGGGGTAATGTCATTTATGGTGAGGGCGATCGCTCCTTGATCAACCTCCAGCTTATCGGTCAAGAACTGAATGAATAGCGTATTCATGACTAGACTGCCCGCCCAGGGAAACAGCAAAGTTTGATGTCCATATTCCATCACTGGAGAATGATCTAATCCATACATCAGGAAGTTCGCCCTCGCTTCTTGTAATAGATCTCTTGCTGTTGCATCCAAAAAGATCGGCGTATCTTCTGTGGTGTAGATTTTGAACATCTCTTGGCGAATGCGATCATGAACCAATCCCGGCTCACCGCCAAAGTAGGGAACGCGCCCTGCCGCAGCCCGAATGACATCAATGACACGATGGATGCGATCGACGGATAAAACCTGCCATCGGCTCCCAGCAAAAATCAGGTAGCTGTCTTCCAGAATAGGATAGTCGATCGGCAGCGTTCCTAGAGTTTTACCGACTGTGGTAACGCGATACTCTTCGGGCGTTTTGAAGGCAGTGTAGAAGCTGTAGTGGTTCACCAATCGTTCGCCCGTTAGCCCCAGCAGCAGCAGACCCTCCTGAGTTTGCTGAATCAAATCCTGTTCTCCCAAGCAGCGCAACACCTGAACATAGGTGGTTTTATCAACTTCAGAGAATGCGCCCGCTTCACAAAGCTCTGTCCAGGCGCGATCGGGGCGAATTCCACCCCGCTCAGCGATCAGCGACAGGAGCTGTTGAACCAAAGTCGAGAGGTGTAGTTTTCCGACTCTAGGCGGCTCATACCAGCCTTGCAGCAGCAGATGAGTCATGGCGATCGCCTGCACTAAAGCAGGATGTAGCGCCTTCTCAGGATGGGTGTGAGGCGTAATTTCTGGCTCGGTAATGTAGATCCGCAGAATAGCCGGATCGCCCGATCGCCGTCCCGATCGCCCTAACCTCTGCCGGGTGCTAGATACCGAATAGGGTGCGCCAATTTGGGCGATCGAGGTAACGGCTCCAATATCGATACCCAGCTCTAGGGTCGAGGTACAAACAACATTAGCAGGGCGATTGTCTTCTTTGAGCGCATCCTCTGCCGCCTCTCGCAGCTCTTTTGACAGGCTGCCGTGATGGGGCATGAACTCATTGGGGACATGATGAATTTCGCAGAGACGGCTGAGTAAATCAGCGTACTTCTCTACATCCTGGCGACGGTTGATGAAAATGAGATTTTTATCCCCCCGCAGCACCTTGAACAGATGATTGGCGATATCAATTTCATCTCTGGAATTACTCTCCTCAGACTCCTGATCAGATTCATCCTCTAGAAAAACTGGCGCAATTTTTCGGTATCCGCGAATTTGCAGCTTAATTTCTTGTCCTGCCTCTGAAGATTCAATTAGGGTAACAGCATCTACTTCTCCAGCTCTCAAATACTCTTTTGCCAGATTCATTTCGCCCAGCGTAGCGCTGAGTCCAATGCGAGGAATGCGGCGGTGAATAGCCAGCTCTAGACGGTGAAGGAGCGATCGCAATTGCTGTCCTCGCTCAATCCCGATAAAGGAGTGCAGTTCATCCACCACCACATACTGAAGTGTGGCAAAGATGGCGGTTAGCTCATGCCCTCGTAGAACAAACATAGCTTCTAACGCCTCTGGCGTGATTAGCAGCACGCCGTCTGGATTGCGTAGCACTCGCTGTTTGCGGCTAGAGCTAATGTCGCCATGCCAGGGATGCACAGGAATTTCTAGACGCTCTCCTAGCTCAGATAGCCGACGATACTGATCGTTAATTAACGCTTTAAGCGGACTAATGTAGAGAACCTGTATTCCCTCCCCACGCTTAATATCTCCGGTTTCTCTGCTGCTCATCAGCTTGGAGAAAATAGGCAGAAACGCCGCCTCTGTTTTACCTCCGGCGGTCGCGGCAGCAATGATCAGGTCAGTATTGGCAGAGAGAATAGGGGCGATCGCCTGTTCCTGAATATCGCGTAACTCTGTCCATTGCTTTTCCCAAATCCATCGCTGCACCTGTTCATGCAGTCGGTGAAAGCCAGAAGAGTCACGACTTGTAGATTCGGAGGAATATGAGTTTGCCATTGTAGCTTTGTATAGCTTTTTTAAGATCAATGGTATGAATGGAGACAACAGCTAATCAGCCTACAGGAGAGATCTATGAAGCGCGCCTTGCTAGTTATTGATGTTCAAAATGAGTATTTTACGGGTCAATTGCCAGTGACTTATCCGCCCGACAGCTTAAAGAATATTCTATCGGCGATGCAAATGGCTTCAAATCAAGATATTCCTATTATCGTCGTGCAACATACGGAATCAGAGCCAACCTCCCCTATTTTTAATAAAAGCAGCCCAGCCTG
This sequence comes from Drouetiella hepatica Uher 2000/2452, assembly GCA_019359505.1. Lineage (GTDB taxonomy): Bacteria > Cyanobacteriota > Cyanobacteriia > Elainellales > Elainellaceae > Drouetiella > Drouetiella hepatica. The sequence continues at coordinate 91,595 of JAHHHD010000010.1, forward strand.
GGAGCTTTATCCTGAAATTGCCAAACAGCCTCACAATTTGCTGATTGAGAAAACCTTGCCCGGAAGCTTTACCGGAACAGAGTTAGAATCTTGGCTTAGAGAACAGGCGATCGATACTGTTGTGATTGCCGGATACATGACTCAGATGTGCTGCGATACAACGGCCAGACAGGCGGCTCATCTGGGGTTTTCAGTAGAGTTTCTCTCTGATTCCACCGGAACGCTAGCCTTTGAGAATGAGGCAGGTAGTGCTACTGCTGAAGAGCTTCATCGATCGACTCTAGTCAGCCAGCAGTCTTTCTTTAGCAAGGTCATGTCTACTTCTGACTGGATTGACAGTTTGAGTGTTGCTTAGTAAGCTTCTTGAAAACTGTGAGTTAGAAACTCTTGGAAATGCTTCTAGCGACGTATTTTCGAGGGGAGCCTTTTCGCTTACAACTATGTGAAAAAGAGTCAACTGTGTGAAAAAGAGTGGGTGCTGATATTCATGTAATGATTTTTTATGGGGTAGGCTTCGTTCGCCCCATAAAAATCATTACATTTTGAGGACTACTCAAGATTGATACATAGGGTTTGACTGAACGGCAGTATATTTGCCGGGGTGCATCTCAGGTTCACACAACGAGGCTCTGGGGAAAGGGTCTTACGCAACAGAGTGCTACAAATTGACCCGAACATGATATGTAATCCTTAGAAACTTTTGCTACCTTAGCTCTTGCCATGGATGAGCATACTCAGCTATTAAACAATGTAGCCATTGCAAAGTAGCCATTGCGAGAGCCATTGCAAGGTTTTGGTAGAAAGCACGAGCCTGGGTAGAGAGCGATCGCTCATCCGCCATCTCTTGTCCTACCTGTTGATTGCCCCCGCAACTACCCCTTAGAAATTAGCAAATGACATTCTCCATGAACTTTTTAAAATCGTCCGCTTTGGTCGTTGTTGACTCAACGGTTGACCATTACGAAAGTCTGATTCAGGGGATTCAGCCCGGAGCCGAAGTTATTGTCTTAGACGCGGCTGACGGCGTAGAACAACTGACTCAGGCTATCGCTAAACGCACTAACCTCAACAGCTTGCATATCGTCTCGCACGGACGATCGGGTGAGATTCACCTGGGGGCGATCGTCTTAAATACTCAGACGCTCAAGCAGTATACGCAGCAAATTAGAAATTGGGCAAAGGCGCTAGCGACCAATGCAGAGATTTTGCTCTACGGCTGTGAGGTTGCTGCCGGAGAAGCAGGACGAGCATTTGTTCAGCACATGAGCCAGCTTACGGGAGTTAATGTCGCAGCCTCAACCACGTTGACCGGAAGCTCAGCGCAGGGCGGCAACTGGCAGTTGGAGCATATTACGAGCGGCACCAGCAGCACGGCGAACCCTAGAAGAGTCTCACCGCTTGCCTTCCAGTCCCAAACCTTAGCAACCTATCCCGGCGTTCTGGCCGTGCTGCTCAGCGAAACCTTCCGAGAAGCTGATGTCACCGAGAGACCTTGGCAGTTTGGTATTGGAACAGGCACCGTTTCTGCCAATCCTTTTCTGACTGCTAGAGCCACAGTCGCCCCCTCACAGAACGGCCTGCCCGGAGCTGGAACAGCGATCGACACGCCAGGAAACGGAGCCTTGCGTCTTACGGGCGTTGCCAATGACCAGGCGACTTTTGCCATCTACGATCGCCCCTTGAGTCAGGCGGATGGACTGACCATCACTTTCGACTCCTATGCCTATGGCGGCACTTCCTTTAACGGCAGCAATGGCGACGGCATCAGCTTCTTTCTGGTAGATGGCAGCACTAATGCCACCCCCATTTCGACAGCGGGAGCTTTTGGCGGCTCCCTAGGGTATGCCCAGAAACAAGTGCAGGGCATTCCTGGCATCGTGGGCGGCTATCTGGGTGTGGGCTATGACGAGTTTGGTAACTACTCTACTTCGATTGAAGACACGAGTTTACAACGCCCAACCCCAGCAGGCGTTGCCACTCCCGTACGCGACTCGATCGCTGTTCGGGGCAGCGCTGCCTCCCAATATGCCTTTTTGGGTGGCACCTCTACTCTAGATATTGGAGTTGATAATCCTACGGCAACGACCCGCGACGCTGCTCAACGCCGTACCCGCATTGACCTCTCGCCCACGGGCATTTTGACGGTACGGGTAGACTTGAACTCAGATAACGACTTTGCCGATCAGGGCGAAGTGGTGATTAATAATCTGGATGTCACGCCAATCAACGGCGCTTTACCTTCCTCCTTTAAAATTGGGTTCGCAGGTTCTACAGGCGCTGCCACCAATATTCACGAAGTGCGCAACCTAATCGTTCGTGATTTTGTCCCCCCTGACATCATTATTCCGCCGCCAGTGGTTGATCCAGGTACACCTGGCGACCTAGACGATGGCTGTCTGCCTGGACGAAACATTAAGGGCAATTCCACCACTAACCAGATTAGGGGGACGCTTAACAGCGATACGCTGATTGGCTTTGCGGGAAATGACCTGCTCCAAGGAAGAGGTTGCAACGATCGCCTGGATGCGGGGCGCGGCAACGATCGCATGTTTGGCAACGGCGGCAGAGATGCGCTCAACGGTCAGCAAGGAAACGATCGCGGTCTGGGTGGACGCGGCAACGATCAGCTCCTGGGCGGCTTGGGTAACGATAATTTAGACGGCGGCGACGGTCGAGATCTGGTAGAAGGCGGACGCGGCAACGATACGCTGAAGGGCGGAAGAGGCTTTGATACGCTAGATGGCGGACGGAACGAAGACCGAATCGACGGCAATATCGGTAACGATACGCTCCGAGGTCGCCAGGATAACGATATTTTGAGAGGAAACGGTGGAAACGACACCCTCAGCGGCGGATTGGGGCGCGATCGCTTAGGGGGCAACCGCAAGCAAGATGTGGTGTCTGGTAATCGCGGCAACGACGCACTGTATGGTGGCGGAGGCAGCGATACTCTAGAAGGCGGTCAGGGGAACGATCGCCTAGAAAGCAATACTCAAGCCGATCGTCTCATCGGTGGCTCAGGAGACGATCGGCTGATTGGCGGTGGCGGTGCTGATGTGATGACGGGAGGTGAAGGTCGCGATCGATTCATCTACAGTTCCTCTCAGAGGGGTGTGGATGTCATCACCGACTTTCAGGTGACTCGGCGTAGCGCGATCGATCTGATTGACCTGAGCCGCGTTTTCTCTAGAGCGGGCTATAGCTCAACCGATCGCTTTAGAAGATATGTGAGATTGACGGCGGTGGGCGCTAATACCACTGTCCGGGTAGACTTTAATGGCAACACGACTGGCGGGTTTCAGTCGCTTGTTACGCTCAATGCCGTTTCCAATCTCACGGCTAATGCTTTCCTAGTCTCATAGGGTACTGGTATTCATGTAATGATTTTTTAGGCATTGCTTAATCCGGCTATAAAATCAGCAACGCCATTTTTTATGGGGTGGGCTTTGCTCCCCCATAAAAAATCATTACATCTTGAGGACTACCGTCTCATAGAATGGAGAGAGAAAAACTGGAGAAAGGGCGCTGCAATTTCTAGAGTGAATTTCTAGAGCGCAATTTTTAGGCTCTCGTAGGGCAGCTTGTCCGTCCGCTCCCCCTAATTCTCAATCTCCCTGCTTCTCAATCTCTCTGCTATGAGCACCTCTACCATTCAACCTGCTTTAATTACCCGCATTTTGCCCGACTCGATCGCGGCTGAAATTGGCTTTGAGGTGGGCGATCGCCTAGTCTCCATTAACGGACAAGCTCCTCGCGACCTGATCGACTATCAGTTTTTCTGCGCCGATGAAGTGTTGGAATTGGAGGTCTTAGACACCAGCGGCAAATCTCACCAGGTTGAGATTGAAAAAGACTATGACGAAGACTTGGGGCTGGAGTTTGAGTCGGCGTTGTTTGACAGCCTAATTCAGTGCAACAACCGCTGCCCCTTCTGCTTTATCGATCAGCAGCCGCCCGGAATGCGGCAAACCCTCTACCTTAAAGACGATGACTATCGCCTCAGCTTTCTCTACGGCAGCTATCTGACGCTGACTAACCTGACTCAGCGCGAGTGGGATCGGATTGCTCAGATGCGCCTCTCTCCGCTCTATGTCTCAGTTCACGCCACCGAACCCGAAGTGCGTTCTCGATTACTCAAAAATCCGCGTGCAGGGTTGCTGCTCGATCAGTTGCAGTGGTTTCAGAATCACGACTTGCAGATTCATGCCCAGGTTGTAGTCTGTCCTGGCATCAATGACGGGGAGCATCTGGAGCAAACCCTACGAGATTTGGCAAGGTTTCACCAAGGCGAGATTCCGGCTGTGATTTCGGCGGCTGTGGTACCTGTGGGGCTAACGCGCTTTCGCCCTATGGAGGACGAGCTGATTCCGGTGACAACCGCCAAAGCCCAGGAAACGATCGCCCTCGTGCAAAAGCTTCAGGCTCAATTTCAGCAGGAGCTAGGCAGCACGTTCGCTTGGCTAGCCGATGAGTGGTTTCTAATCGGACGGCAGGATTTGCCCTCAGAATCACACTATGAAGACTACCCGCAGTTGGGCAATGGAGTCGGCTCAATTCGGCAATTCATTAAGCAGTTTCACAAAGCGGCTCGGCAACTGCCTGCCAAAATCTCTCCCCCGCGCAAATTCACCTGGGTGCTGGGCAATGCCGTGGAGCAGGCTTTTCAGCCGATCGCCGGTCGCCTTAATCAGGTGCAAGGGTTACAAATTAACAAAGTCGCCCTCAACAGCGAATACTGGGGACAGGAAATTACGGTGACGGGCTTGCTCACGGGACAAGACTTGGTGCGAGTGTTGAAGGATCAGGACTTGGGCGACGGCATCCTCCTCCCCTCGCTGATGCTTAAGCATGACGACGATCGCTTTCTAGATGACATGACGATCGCTGAAGTCTCAGGTCAGCTTGGAGAAATTCCCATTCGGCGGGTTGGCACCATTGAGGAGCTACTAGAGGCTTGCGTAGGGGAGCCTACTCATCTGTGAGCGTTTGTTTGCGCATGGGCGATCGCAAAGCTTACACTCGGTCTCCCCAACCCCCTTAAAAAAGGGGGATTCAGAACTCATATCAATTTAAATTGATGAGGCGGCAGATGATTTTCGAGAGCCGCGCTCCGCGCGGCTCTCGAAAATCATCTGCCCTGTTTGGGTCTTAAATTGGTATCAAAGTCCCCTTTTTTCTAGCGTAGCGGCGCGATCGCGCGGGGATTTAGGAGGATCAGACAGGTGCATTTCTAGCGTGAGCATTGTTTGCGATCTACTGATCATCGCTGACCGCAACAGCAATGTCGAAATGAAGCACATCTTCGCGTACTCCAAGCTTCGTGTAGAGTGCAATCGCAGGGTCATCTCCGATATCCGCCTGTACGAAAACAACGTAGGCTGCTCGCGCCACAGCGATCTTCTTTAATTCTTGGATTAGGGCAGTGGCAATACCTTCGCGTCGATGCGCTGCTGCAACCGCCAGATCGTAAATATAAATTTCACTACGCTCTTGCTCGAATTTCTGGAGTTCATAAGCGGCGATACCTCCGACTACTGCTCCATTTTTCAACGCTGCAAGCGCGATGAAATAATTGCTGCTTAGCAACCGCTTGAGATAGGCATGGCTTGGGCGAGATGAGCTGTAGGTATCAACTTCGTTGAAAGCCTCACCGAAGGTATCCAGTAAGCTCTCCATGAGTGCCAAGTCGTTGGCGAAAAGCTGGCGAATGCTGATTGGCTCGGAGGATGACATTTTTCACCTATTCATTGAAGCGACACGAAAAGGGCGGGGTAAGGGTAGTGGTATTTAGGTAAGGATTTTTTTTGTTGTGGGCTTTACCCGCTTCATGGGTATCCCCCACACCCCATTTTTGAAGAATTGATCGCCACTTTGCATGAACCCCACTTTTTGATAAAAGCCTACTGCTGCTTCAGCCGCATTAACGGTCACTTCATCCAAATCATGAGCGCATTGAGTGAAGAGTTCCCTACCGATTCCTTGCCCAGAAAACTCTTTTCGGACAAACAACAAGGACAAATGATTTCCTCTCTTAAATGCAATAAAGCCAACAACGATCTCATTCCATGTCGCAACTCGCGTTTTCTCACCACTCAAGATTCTGCCTCTTAATTCTTGTGGATCACAGATTTGTAGCCACTCGACCACACTTGCTGGTGTTCCGTCTGTGAGTTCCCATAGATCCGCAGCAGCCCACATACAACCACTGATTTGGTCTTCGTCTCCAAGCTTGGCTAGTCTATAAATCACTCTACTCGTCATTATGAGCTAAATGAACTAAATTATGAGCTGACAAGCATTTAACCCAACTATTTTGAACATCAACGGGCAAGCTTCAACCTGTTTTCCTGTGACTAAACGACGCGATCGAAGGGGGCTGTTGAGCGGCTGTAATAACTTTTGCAACAGCGTTTTTTGCAACAGCATTTTTTGCAACAGCACTGAGGCTCAGTCTGCTCCAGCAGAATTATTCTAGGGCGATCGCTACTCAAGTTGGTTAAACTCTGACCGATATTTTACCAATCCAGCACATCCCTCCAATGCGCCACTTTCTAGCTCCAATACCATAAATGCTTCATCTGGTACTGGGTATTCACATCTCAATCCCTTCTCCTTGGCTGGAATAAATCCGAATCGTGGATAGTATGCTGGAGAACCCAGCACGACAACCGCTTTGAAACCCAACCGAGTACACTCTTTTAAACCAAACTGAATCAGCAATGATCCGATTCCTTGTCGCTGATACTCAGGTGACACTGCCACTGGCGCTAATCCAAGAACGCGCAAATCACCAGCACATTCCCCTACGTTCGCGGAGCGTCCGCTTTGCACAATCGAAACTGGACTAAAGAAAATGTGTCCAACAATTTGCTCTGATTCAACCGCAACAAATGAAAACGTAGAAGCAGCACCTCGTAGGCGATCGACTAAATCTGCCTCACCTTCTCGTTCAAATGCCGCAACATTGACTCTGCGAATCGCTTCTAAATCTTCCGGTTTTTCAGCTCGAACTTTCATAACTTAGAACGCCAATTTCGATGCGTCACAGAGATTTTCAATCAAGATAAGATAGTACCGAATGCCTACTCAGGTTTTCAAAGCACTGTCACAACCTGTAATCGAAGCCGTAGAGCGTTCCTATTGAGCAGTTGCTATTAACTTTTCCCACAATCAAATTTATTCAGACCGCTCCAATTAGCTTGTAGTTAGGGTTATGTGTTCAATTTTGACCCTGAACTACCACGTCACTTCTTGCTTCCCAAACTTCTCGAACTGTCGTAACACCAATCTGCTGATGTGGACTCGGTACAGACAATTTCTGAACAGATATCCCTTCCCCACATTCTACTGAAATTCCCGTCACGCTACTTGAATGGGTTCCGATGCCACGTTGAATATCATCAGGGCGATTTCGTCCACCTCGAACTACGATCGCTTCATCTGAAAATCGGTAGTTCTTAAGAGGTAGGAACTACCCGAAATCCTCTCCACGAGTTGATCTGCTCTAATTCATGTACGCGCTACACGCCATTAGAAATTAGCGTCCGCCCTACAGTCTTCACAAGTTCCTGTACTGTCAAGCATCATTGGCTTGAAGTGCTTGATCAAGTGGTAACGACCAAAAAATTGTTCAGGAGCATCAGCACGATATGCAATGGTTTGACATTTGACGCACTGAACTATCCACTTCCTTGTGCGAGCATCGTTTAAATGCCATTCCGCATCGTTATCTTGACGTTTCACCACAAAAAATAACCTCCTATGCAATGAAGCGCCACAATCAAACCATTCGCGTCGCCCGAAGAGAGTTTTCGGCTACTGAATAATTGCAAGAAACTCAGTCCCCCTTGAACACGCCAATCAATGCGAGAACGCTGTTCTAAATGCACAAGTCAGCAGCCCAGATAAATGGCAAACAGTTACGCCATCGCTCACTAACATCATCAGGCAACATCAGGCAACATAACATCAGGCAACTAAGGGCGAGCGATACGGACATTGACCATGCGTTTACTCGATCGCAGTGTATCATCAAGTAGCTTTAAACAATCGCTCCAGCGTTAAAGCGATCGCACGCCCTCGATTAAGCCTTGACATACGCCCGTTAGAAAATCTAAATCGAGGGTTTCTAGACGATCGCTGCTTTTATGATAATGAGGGTTTCGCAGGTTGGCGGTGTCTGTCACCATGAGGGCAGGATAGCCTGCATCCCAGAAGGGAGCATGATCGCTGCGGCGTGTATCTGGGACGATCATGCCGCGCATTCCTGCCGGGAGCCACTCGCAGGGCACCTGAGCCGCCCCAAGCATTTTGCGTTTGAAGTGAATTAGGTCAGGAATGGTGCGGAGATTGCCAATGAGCGCAATAAAGTTACCTTGATCGGGGTAGAAATTTTGCAATCCGGGAGGATACTTTTGGGAGGCGGGGGCGCGATCGCAATATCCCAGCATTTCCAGCGAGATCATCAGCCTCAGCGACTGGTTTTGCTGACGTAGATTCTCGGCATAGCGACTGCTGCCCACCAGTCCAATTTCTTCTAGATCGAATGCAACTAACCGGACGGGATACCGAATAGGATGGGAGGCAAGCGATCGCGCCAACTCCAGCAATACCGCTATACCTGTGGCGTTATCGTCCGCTCCGACTGAACCCGGAACTGCGTCGTAGTGAGCGCCAATCAGAATCGGTGGCTTGCTCTTGTGGTTTGCCTGAGCGGGTAAATTGAGTTCCCAATTATGATAGGTTCTGCCTCGATACTCAAAGGCGCGATCGGTTACTTCTCCCCATTGGGCAAACTGCTGACGAATGTAGTGCTGCACATAAAAGTGTCCTACCGTCGATAGAAAAGGATCGCGATCGCGAGCAACTTGCCGAAGATGGGTTAACAGATTTTGCTGGAGATCGAGAAGTGGGGGAGTCAAGTTGGGAAATCGGGTGTTGTTGCAGGGTGCAATGAATCCAGGATGCAATGAATCATTGAGGAATGATCTTATCCGAATTCAGCAAGCTTACTCTTTTTCTCTAGAATCTTGGCTGTAGTGCAGATATCTTCGGTAGGTTGAGTGACATAGCGCTATGCGCTTATATCCAATAAGTTATTTTGAGATTGTGCGGAGCGCAGCTCTCAAAAAATAACTCGTCCTAACTCAATGACGTAGCGCCATACAGCAATGCGTTAGTGCTAATCTGTGTGTAGACACTTTTGCTGAATGGATGAGACAGCCATGATTTTTCCCGGTTCAGCCGTCCGTGTGACGAACATCAACGACATTTACTATGGATACCAAGGCTTAGTGCAGCGGGTGAGTAGCGGCAAGGTTGCTGTGCTGTTTGAGGGCGGTAACTGGGATAAGCTAATCACCTTCCGCCCAGCAGAACTAGAGCTAGTGGATGCTACGGCAGGACGCGGCAAGAAATAGTCAGCATATTCGATTTAAGGCGAAACTATGCGCTTACCGCTGCCGCAGTTTAATACTCAGAATCGTCAAGCTGGCTACTTTGCAGAAGTAATTGAAACTGCAACGACGGAATTCTTGGCGCAGTGCTTGGAGCCAGAAGACCTGAGCTTTGCCGTGATGCCGCCTTTCGGAAGCTGGGTGAAGGCGAGAGATGAGGAGTCGGACAATCAGATTTACGCGGTGGTCTATCATGCTACGACTAGCCCGATCGACTCCGTGCATCGAGCCAGGGCGTTAGGTCTATCGCTTCAGGAGTTGCGTGAGCAGCAGCCCCAGATTTTTGCTATGCTGCGAACCGAATTTCGGGCGGCGATCGTCGGATTCCAGCCGCCACAGGATAATCCTAACGGCAAAGGAAACGGTAAAAGCCATGTGCCGAACACGACAATTTTCCAGCATTTGCCGCCCCGTCCACCCCAGATTCATCAGGCGGTATACTACTGTGAACCTGACGAGGTAGTAGGTTTCAGCGAACAGCTCGACTTTTTGCGGACGCTGCTCCAGGTGGGCAATGCGCCTGTAGATGCTCTGGTTGCTGCCGCCGTGCGGGAAATTTATCGGCTCCGCAAAGCCGATCGCGCCTGGTTAGTAGGAGTAGGGCGATCCCTTAGCATTCTGCTCAAAGAAGATTTTGATCGGCTGCGAATTATCTTGAACCAGATTCATATCTGAGTAGTGTTTTAAGTGTGGGGTTATTTTTTGAAAGGAGCGCGGGGCGCTCCTTTCAAAAAATAACCCCATGTCTTATGTAGCTGTCGCCAGTTGGCTTAGGACATTTAGGGTGGGGCGAGAAGTGCCCCACCCTAAATGTCCCCGTCCTAACCGCCAAGGCGGTTGCTATATACACTGGTAGGGGTAAAGCAATATTTCAAGCCCTGCCATGCTGCTTCAACCCACTCAACGCACCAAGCTTGACGAAAGTGACGATCGTTTGTTCTACGACGCTCCTCGCTTTGTCACCCATGTTGACGAGAGCTTCATTCAGCAGCTCACTGACCTGTATCGAGAGCGCCTCAAGCCCAATACGCGAATTTTTGACATGATGAGTAGCTGGGTGTCTCATCTGCCCACAGAAATGGAGTTTGAACAGGTCGAGGGGCATGGTCTGAACCCGGAGGAGCTGGCGCGTAACCCTCGCTTCAGCCATTATTTTGTCCAGAATTTGAATCAAAATCAGCTTTTTCCTCTGCCGGATCAGTCTTTTGATGCTGTGCTGAACACCGTTTCGGTTCAGTATCTCCAGCGACCGGAAGCCGTCTTTGCCGAGATCTATCGCGTTCTCAAACCCAAGGGCATAGCCATTATCAGCTTTTCTAACCGAATGTTTTACCAAAAGGCGATTCAGGCATGGCGAGATGGTTCAGAGGGCGATCGCATTGAGCTAGTCAAGAGTTACTTTATGGCAGTTCCTGGGTTTAGCGCTCCTGAAGTGGTTGCCCGTCCCAGCACGGTTCCGAGCTTCCTGCAAATGTTGGGCGTAGGCGGCGGCGATCCGTTTTATGCGGTCATTGCCCAGCGTAGCGGAGATGAACTCTAGCTTTACAGTCCGCTTTGCGGCGTAAAAGTCTCTCTGCGTAAAAGTCTCTCTAGTGACATAAGCGATCGCTCCATTTGTGTAGGATGATAAGAAATCTATTCTAATTTTCCTGCCCCATATGCCGCTGGAATCCAGTCCTACTGAGCAACAGATTGTCACAGCGCCTAAGCCTTTGCAGCCTGACTCTTTGCGCAGATCTTTTGATCCGCAACGCCGCACTATTCGTCCGATCGGTGCTTACGCACTGCGAGGTTTGGCTTCTGATGGCAAGCGGCTGCTGGCGCTTGACGCTGTTCGGGGACACCTGCTGCAAATTGACAGCGTAACCGACAACACGATGGTGCTTAACCCTCACGATGTCCAGGCATTTGTGGATGCTAGAGGCTTAGCCCTATGGGGAGAGCAGATCTGGTTTGTCAAAGAAAATCAGATTTTGTGGTGCTTGGCGACAGACTTTACGCCTCGACTGTTTGTTGCGTTGCCCTATGAAGTGGATAGCGTAGCCGTGTGGCAATCTACGGTCTACGTCACGAGCCAGAAGGCGGGCTACATTTTGGTCTTCGATCGCACTACGGGCAGGCGCATCACCCAGTTTTCGGCTCCTGGTGTGGGGATTGAAAACCTGACGGTGAATGAAGAGGAGCTTTGGGTTTGTGACGATATGGAGCGATCGGTCTACTGCATGGATCGGGCGACGGGAGAGGTGCAGTTTAGCGTACTGACTCCTTACGACTGCCCCATGGCGATCGCTTTCCATCCCACCTTGCAGACTGGTAAGGAGCAGGCTGGTAAAGGGCAAGCTGGGGAAGGCGATCGAATTCTATACGCCGCCTATGCCGAGGAAGAATATTACATTCGGGATAATCCCAATGATTTGGACAACTCGCGGGAGCTGACCTCGCGGCACCGCACTTTTATCCATCCGGTGCATTTTCACTACTACGCCGATCGGCACTATGCCCTCTCAAACGGTTATCTGATCGAAATGTCCTATGTGGAGGAAATCGCGCCGCTAGAGGATTCGCCGACGATTACGGGTCTAGAGTGGAAGATTGCCCTTCCAGCGGAAACGCCACGCCAGAAGGTGCTATCTGTGGAGCCAGTCGGGCTGCCTTTTACGGAAGAAATTCAGGAAGGTCAGCGGGTCGCGGTTTTCCAAATCGATAAGGTTAGCGGTCAGGGCGGCGGCTTGTTTGGCTGGAAGGCGCTCTTAGAAGTGCGCGGTATTAAGTATCATATGACGCCTCGACAGGTGGAAAAATTGCCGCCCTTGCCGCAGGAGTTTCAGGAGCGCTATCTGGTAGATAACGATGCCTTGTCGATGGATACGCCTGTGATCCGGCGATCGGCACGGGAGGCGATCGGCACTGAGACGAATCTGTTGCGCAAGGTGCTCAGCATTCGCAACTATGTGTACGATCGGATGTCCTACGGCATGAAGCCCTATATTGATACGCCGGATGTAGCGCTGGAGCGCGGCGTGGGTTCCTGCGGCGAGTATGTAGGCATTTTGCTGGCGTTGGCAAGGCTTAACGGCATCGCCTGCCGCACGGTGGGACGATACAAGTGCCCTGCCGACCCAGATCAGCGGGGGGTGCCGCTTCAGCCAGACTATAATCACGTCTGGATCGAGTTTTTTGTGCCGGGATTTGGCTGGCTGCCCATGGAGTCTAATGTAGATGACGTGGCGGAGGGTGGACCTTATCCGACGCGGTTTTTCATGGGGCTGCCCTGGTTCCATGCCGAGATTGGCAAAGGTATTTCCTTTGAGAAGATGACGGCTGCCGATAAGCCGGACGATATTTCCCTGGGAGATCTGTCGATTAATCACATCCGTTTCACGATCTTGGAAGAGCTGCCGCCTCCTAGCTAACCTCAGTAGATCGTAAATTAGAGTTTTGTGTCGCGCTCCGCGCAACACAAAACTCTAAAAGCTAGATTTCAAAGTCTCTCCTGCTCTGGAAAAGGGATTTATGGCTTCGACTTGAGCTTTCGACCTGAGTGCTCAAGCCGAAGAGCGCTCAGCCGAACGGTGAGGGCGATTGGGAAAGTTGCCCATTGCGTAGGCTGCTAGTTTGCTGGGCTGCCAGTTTGCCAGACCGCTAGTTGACCAAGGTAAAGCGGGCTTGCAGATTTTTCATCAGCTTCGAGGGCTGGCGCATGGGGGCGATCGACTCCCGTTCGGGTGTAACTGTCCAGCTATATTGGCGGAGCAGCGTCAAGAGAATGACTCGCATCTCCATCTGAGCAAACTCAAATCCTAGACAGCCGTGGGGGCCGCTGCCAAAGCCCACCAACGCAAACGGATGCTGTTTGTCTTCTTCACGGGGCGGGGCAAAGCGATCGGGATCAAAGCGATCGGGTTCGGCGTACAGCTCTGGCAGGCGGTGGGTAAGCATGGGCGACACATCCACATACCAGCCTGCCGGAATTCGGTAGCCTGCATATTCAATATCTTTCACGACTCCGCGAGGCATCCCATACACAGGAGGGTATAGGCGCTCTCCTTCCTTTAGTACGTTCGTGAGGTGAGAGAGTTGCTTCAGGTGAGTCATGTCGAGCGGTGCATCTTTCAAGATGGCATCCTGTTCTGAACGGAGACGCGATTGCCACTCAGGATGAGCACCCAGTTCATACACTAGCCAGCTCAGCAGGTTCGAGGTCGTTTCATGTCCGGCTACCAGCATAAACAGCGCATGGTCAATCACTTCAGATTCACTCAGGTGATTTCCATCCTCATCTACGGCTGCCAGCAAAAGCCCCAATACATCGCGTGACTCTTGTAGATTACCTTGGCGCTGGCGCTCGGCAATTACAGAGCGCATAAACTCAGTCAGCTTTTGACGGGCATGCTGCGATCGACCATAGGGTGTCCAGGGAATATCCAGACGTAAAATCGATAGCCCTCCCTTCACAAGCTGCGAAAACCACTGGCTAGTCTGTCCTACTTCACTTGCCGTTTGGGTGCCAATAAACAGCCGACAGGCAATCACGAGCGTAAGCCGACGAAATTCAGTTAATAAATTAACGGTTTCTCTTGTTGCCCAGTCTTGGACAAAATCTTGCGCTACGCTTTGAATGGTGTCGAAATAGCTGGCAATGGCGCGACCATGAAAGGCAGGATACATAAGGCGACGGGTCGCGCGATGTTTTTCTCCTTCCATAAACAGCAGCCCATTGCCAAAGACGGGTCTGAGAAATTCCCAGCCCAGCGTGGTCGAAACATGGTCGGCTTGCTCCATCATCACCAAGCGGTTTGCTTCTGGCCCAATTAAAAATGCAAAGTTCTTGCCCATTGCCCTTGTCTTAAAGATGGAGCCATACTTGTGGAAGTGTCGCCAGTAGAATAGCTCTTCGTCACGAAATAGCTCGATGGTTTCACCGATGAGGGGCAACCCATAGGAACCCGGTATTTCTTCAGGAGATTTGAGCGATCGCGAAGACTGAGGGGCTTGAGCAGTCATAAAGGCACCTGAAGGAATGAGGTAACGGCGGCAGTATTGCTTTTAATAACAGTATTGCTTTTAATAACAAGTCTGGTAAATCCGTGCGCGATTGCTTGACCAATTGGATTCTATATTATTTCCTCAGCGGATTCTGTTATCGTCGATTCGCTTGTAATGACTGATGTAATGACTGAAACGATCGCCTATTCCTGCTGCGATCGAATCGGCATATCCTGATCGATGCCGTAGAGCTTCAGCAAGGGTGTTGGATCTTTGTCGGCAAACAGGTAAGCACTAATTTTGCTGAGTTCGGCAAAGGTGGGCACTCGCCCCTGCAAAATGCCGCGCATATCGCTGAGGGGAAGCTTGCAGGCGCGAGCAAAGGCTTCTAGGCTGGTGTTGCGCATCTGCTGCTTGAGGAAGACGATCGCCTCTGAAAAGGCGGCATAGCTCCCGGCTGCCTCTGCCGTGCGCCGCATCTCCTCGTAGGGATTTTGCTGCTCACAGGCAATCCGCAAAAAATCTTCTAGCGTGTAGGGTTTGCCGTCAGGGTGATGAATCATTTCGAGACGGGCGATTGCCCAGAGCAATCCCACGGTTGGCTCTAAGCCTACGCCATCTCGCAAGCGCTGGATCTTGGGCACGTTGGTCGTGTAGCCGACGCGATCGCACTGCTCCACCAGTTTGGGCATAGATATACCCGCATCATCCATGATTTCGCGGATGAAGTCTCCTAGATGGCGAATGCCTGTGCGGGTGAAGTCGTAGCGCATGGTGAGCAGCGGGAAAAAGTTAATTCTGAGGTATGGCAACCGCCAAGGCGGTTAGGAAGGGGACATTTAGGGTGGGGCGCTTCGCGCCCCACCCTAAATGTCCTAAGCAAACTGGCGACAGCCATATCAAAAAAAGTTACTCGGAGATTGACAGGATGGATGGAGTGTGAGACTTTTATATTTATCGTAAATAAGTAATTGAATATCAAATATTGAATATCAAATTTGATATTTTGTCAAGCTGATTTACGTTAGGCAATTTCTGAAACTAAATTCACCTTTGGGTTGGAGCAGGTTTTTCTAAAACTTTGCGTCAAGCCAATCAACAAATTGCTAAGCCTGTTCTTGTAGCATGCTCCATGACGACTAAAACTAAATGACTAAATTTTGCCCTCTGCTCTTGCCCGATCTAAGGCTTCCCGAATCAAGCGTTGAGCCGTTTTTCCTTCCGATCGTTCCTCGATCTGCGCCAGTTTTCTAAGGGATTCCCTCTCTTCCGGTGTCAAGGGAATGCTTAAGCGCTGAACATCCTGATTTGAATCATTTTGGGTCATCTTGGGTCATTTTGATTCAATGGTAGAAAAATAGATTTCTGTGATTTAATGAAAAACAACCTGTAGCCAGTGCGTCCCCTGGAAAGTTCTGCACTGGCTCTGGTTCCAACTTGCATTGGAGACAAATTTATTATGCCCTATGACCAGCGCCTTCAGCCTTGGGTCGTCGTTTTGCTGCTGCCCAAAATGCAGCGTGTTGATGTGGCTCGATTTCACAGCTTCTCGGATGCCGAGGGCTATGCCCAGGTGATACGAAGGCTCAACCCCGATCGCACCTACGAAGTTATGTTTGATCCGCCGAGCGATCGGGCAACACCGTTTCAGTGATTCTGCCTAATTTCAGACAATTTTCCGGTGGAACGATCGGTAATTCAGAAAAGTCTGTAGACTAAGTGGCTAGTCAAAATTGTAGCTGAGCTAAATTTTGGGCGGCTAGAATTCTCATTCGTCAGAGTTTTAAGCGATCGAGCTTTCAGGTGGAGATGTGTTGGGGGTAGTGGTTCATTGTTCAAGCTGATGACTGTGTTTAAGCTGATGAAAGGTCGCTTCCTTTCTTTGGTAGGGTGGTCTGGGGGGCGATCGTCTAGATTAGAGTCCAGGCTCAGCCGTTTTTCCAAAACAGCAAGCCGATCTCTGCTGCTGCTATTCTTGCTGTCATTTGCAGGAGTCTGGCTGATTAGAGGGCTAAGTCCAGCAATCGCTCAGCTTCCTCGTCAGGAGATTCGCGGCGTTTGGATGACGAGCAACGATACCGCTATTTTGCGCGATCGGCAAAAGATGCAGGATGCGGTGAGTCAGCTCAAGCGGCTCAATTTCAACACCATCTATCCGGTGGTCTGGAATTCTGGCTATGCTTTGTATCCCAGCGCTACTGCCCAACAAGCAGAAATTCAGCCCTTCGTCTTCAAAGGTTTGGAGGGGCAAGACATTCTCGCTGAGCTGATCGCGCAGGGGCATCGTCAGGGCTTGCTGGTGATGCCTTGGTTTGAGTTTGGGTTTATGGCTCCTCCCACGTCGGAACTGGCGCTAAATCATCCGGGCTGGCTGACGCAGAAGCGGGATGGTAGTCAAATTTCTATCAGCGCTGCTGGAGAGGTCATGTGGCTCAATCCGTTTCACCCAGAGGTGCAGCAGTTTATTACCAACCTGGTGGTAGAAGTCGTCACGCAGTACAGTGCAGACGGCATCCAGTTTGATGATCATATGAGCCTACCCAACGAGTTTGGCTACGATGACTACACGATCGCCCTCTACAAAAAAGAGACGAAAAAAGATCCTCCAGCCAATTCTACCGACCCGGCATGGGTGCGCTGGCGGGCTGACAAAATCACGGCATTTATGGTCAAGCTGAATCAGGCGGTGAAAGCCCAAAAGCCCAGCGCGATTTTCTCGGTCTCGCCCAACTACTACGACTTTGCCTATCGGCTGCACCTGCAAGATTGGCTTGCCTGGATACGTCAAAATATTGTGGATGAGCTAGTGATTCAGGTTTATCGCCCCAATTTGCAGAGTTTTCTAGAGCAGCTTGCGCTGCCCGAAGTGCTGGAAGCCCAGAAGAAAATTCCGACAGGGATTGGCATCTTAACCGGGCTGAGAAATAGCCCCGTTCCCATGCGGCAAATTCAGTCTCAGGTGCGGGCAGCTCAACAGCAAAACCTAGGCGTTTCTTTCTTCTATTACGAAAGCCTTTGGGACTATGCGCCGGAGGCGGTGAGCGATCGTCAGGCTGGCTTTCAAACCCTGTTTCCCTACCCGGCACTGCGATCGGCAGTTCAATCCAGCATTCAATAGACCTCTTGCAAATTAAAGTTTTGGGATTAGATTTAGTGAGGGCTGCGCCCCCACTAAACCTGATTGGCAAGAGGTTTAATAGCGATCAGCAGCGATCGTGCTTCAGATTTGGCGGTTATTCCGGCAACTTGTCCTCTGGCAACTTGTCCTCTGGCAACTTGGGCAACCTTATCGGGGGGGCTTCTCGTCTCACCTCTTCCACTTGACTGACGGCAAATATGAGATTGAAGGGTTGCCCCATTTCCCGCTTGATAAAATCCTCCAGCAAGCTCACCTGTCTAGGTGTAATAGATTCTTGGGCACGAACAGTCAGATTTATTTCTGGGGGGTTCGCCAGCCAATTGGTTTTAATTTGAACGAGATCAACCCGCTGAAATGTAATTGTGCGATTCAACAAGGCTCGTTTGAGGCTTGTTTCTAGCTGCGCTTGCCTCACCAGCTCAATAAAGCTTAAACCTAGGGGAATCACCAGCACTACGGTCAGAAAAGCTCCCCAAAGCAGGGCTGTTTTAGCTCTGGGAGAGGCTGCATATCCCACGATGAAAAAGATAATCATGCAGGATAGGGTGATGCCCAATAGATTGGTGAGATAAAGCAATGTCGCTCCCCAGCTCAGTAGCCAATCACCGTGCGACAAGCCCAGTCCCACCACACAAATGGGAGGCATGAGCGCCACTGCAATTGCGGTTCCTGCTAGACTGCCCGATATTTTGGGCTGGACTTTGGCATAGCCACTGATGCCTCCTGCGGCTACCGCAATGCCCAAATCGAGTAAATTGGGTTTAGAGCGAGCCAGAATTTCACTTCCAAACGCCGGAATACCCGTCAGATGACCGAGGCTCCAAGATATGCCAATGGCTAAAGCTGTTCCGACTGCGATTGAAATCAAGGCTTTACGAAAAAGTGTCACCTCACCTTCCATCGCGGCGAAGGCTAAGCCCCGAATGGGCTGCATCAAGGGCGCAATAATCATGGCACCAATAATGACTGCCACACTGTTAGCAAGTAGACCTAGGGTGGCAATGGTGCAAGAACTGATGATCAGCGCTAGATAGGCTACATCGAGATGAGATTCTAACAGTAGCTCAGCTCGAACGACCTCTATGTGGAGAGGCTGAATCTGATGTTGAACGAAGTTATGAAACCGTTGCTGTACTCGAATCGATCGCTGCCCTATCCTACTCATTCAATCCAAGCCTTGATCATTATTTGCCAACAATTTTGTACGGATACATATGCTAATGCGCCTAGCCTTGAAGATTACTAGACATTAGAGTAATGCGTTAGAGGAACTCAGAATTCTGAGGCTGCGTCGATCTCGATATCACTAGGCTAACCCTACGATCGCATACGGCGCTCATTTGTCATGCCAGATTTTCGCGATAACTCCCCCAGCACCGCCCGATCGCTCACTCTAGGACAAACCTGCAAAGACGCTTTGGGAGGACGCGATCGCCATGACTACTACACCTTCAAGCTGAGAAATCGCAGCAGTTTTAATGCTTCTCTCGGCAGCCTAAAAGCAGATGTAGAATTGCTACAAGACCGCGATCGCAACGGCAAGTTTAGCGCCAGCGAACGAGTGGCGGCTTCTACTCCCAAAGGCAAGCGGGTTAGGTCGATCGCCTCTGCTCTCAATCCAGGCACCTATCAGCTTCGCGTTTTCTCTGGCGATCGCGCTAATCAAACCTACAGCCTCAAGGCTGCCGCTGAGTCTCTAGGGCAATTTCAGGCAAAATACTATGGCAATACATCCCTTTCGGGCAAGCCCATTCAAACGGAGTATCTAGGAAATAGCAGCCTCAGTTTTTCTAGCGCCACAGCAAACTTGCCTAATGCAGCGAATTTTTCAGCACGCTACACCACTGAGCGATCGCTGGCGCCAGGGCTATATCACGTCAAAATTACCGCAGAGGATGGGGTACGAGTCAAAGTAGGCAAACAAACGGTCGTTGATCAGTGGACTGATCAAGGCTATACGCCCCACTCTGGCTATTTTTACTCAGAGGGCAAGCAAGCAGCGATCGCGATTGAGCATTATGACAAGGGCACACCTAGGGCGATCGCGTTTGAGATTCAGTCTGTCATTCCTTTTCAAGATCAGGTGAATGCTTCTCAATGGAAAGCCACGCTGTTTAGCTGGGATGATAGCCAAAGCAGCAGTCCGGCGATCGACTTTGCGGCAGATGGATTGCGGAACAAAAGGGCGATCGGTGTAATCAATTTAGGCTCCCAGATTCGCAGCGACGGCAAGCCAGGAATCAGTTTTGACTGGGGTACAGATACCTATGTCAATGACGGCTATCGTTTGCCCCATGATACTTTTGCGCTTCAGGCAACGACGATCGCGAATTTTGACGGCAGCTCCTACACCTTTCGCGTCAAGGGCGATGATGGGTTCCAGATTCTTGCCCATCGCAAGGATAGCGGCAAAACCTATGCCATCACGCCCAAAAACCAGTGGGTGAAGGGTTCTAGCACCTACCAGGACATTGCCTACAAACTACCCACCGGACAGTATGATCTGACGTTCAACTACTTTGAAAAGCGCGATGCAGCCAACTTTGATCTAACCTGGGAAAAGTCGCCCCAAGCTGTGCCCACTCCCCCAAAACCTTCCCCCTCACCTAGTTCACCTTCACCTGATTCATCTTTACTATGGGACAGCCCGCTGAAGGGCTATCCGGCTACCAGTTCCTACGGGCAACGCAGCTACTGGAACGGTACGGCTACGGTATCTGGATTTCATCGTGGCATTGACTTGGGGACAGGCGACGAGAAACCGCCGATTGAAGCCGCCCGCAAAGGCGTAGTGACGCTTGCCGAAACCGGATGGAATGGCGGTTTCGGCAATTTGATTGAAATTGACCATGGAGAAGGAATACAGACTCGATATGCCCACCTGTCTAGCATTGGGGTGAAGCAGGGCGATCGCGTTGATTCTAATACCGTGATCGGCTATGTCGGCACGACGGGAAACTCAACTGGGAATCATCTTCATTTTGAGGTGCTAGTCAATGGCGAAGCTCAGAACCCAGAAGACTTTCTTAGCTTTGTTTAAAAGCTTTGCAACTGAAAAACTTGTGTAGCAACTACCAAGGTGGTTAGGGTGGGGACATTTAGGGTGGGGCACTTTGCGCCCCACCCTAAATGTTCTAAAGAATACCAATTTGAGTTGGAACCACGACAGATCCCGGTACGGGCTTGGCATTGCCAAGCCCCTTCTGAGGTTCGATGTGCCCACAAATTTGTTTAAATTGGTAGAACATGATTTAACAAGATGTAATTCTTGGAGTAGGGGCTTAGCAATGCTAAGCCCCTAGAGCAGAGCGGTTGTACAGGTGATTGAATCCACGATCCTCAGCAGACTGGCGACAGCCATATCTTATTAGCAGTAATCAACAAATATTTTTGCAAGTAGCCCAAGACCGATCGCCCTTGTACTCCCAAAGGCAGATATTCTGCGAAAAGCTGTATCACTTCACACAGTCTTAACAGTCAATGTGTTGCAGCAGACTTAACGCTGTTGGAGTCCAGATGGTACGGTGCGATCGCATATGTAGTGAATCAGGACTTTATAAACGTTGGGCGGACAAGGAGCTGACTCAGTTGAGCAATGAGACTGGGTGAGTTGCTAGCGTACTGCGGCGTTTTCAGTGTGCATCTGTAGGGCAGGTGCTGTCTAAGCGCGATCGCCTTGCGGTACTGAGTGGGAACTGGACTGTGACGAGTGCTGATTACAGCGCTCAGAAGACTTATTCAGCAATATTGCACAAAACAGCTTTTATGTCAGCATTTAGTCTTACCGATCCGAATAATCAAAACTTCAGCGCTTTATCCTCTGTTCTGGATAGCGCCAGCAGCCTCCGGAAAGTTAGCGGATTTTTGGGCACAGGCGCAGAAATTTCTGCTTACGATTCCGACAGCAAGCGTCTATTTGCCGTCTCTGGGCAAACGAGTGTTCAGGTTCTAGATTTAAGCAATCCGAGCAGTCCTGTCTTGGTGCAAACGATCGATCTTTCCAGCTATGGGGGTGCTGCCAACAGCGTTGCCGTGAGCAATGGCTTGGTGGCAGTGGCGGTGGAAGCTACTGTACGAACTAGCCCCGGCAAAGTAGTGTTATTGAACGCTCAAGGGGTAGTGCAGGGCGCGATCGCCGTGGGAGCCGTGCCCGACATGGTGACGTTTACACCAGACGGCAAGAAGATCTTGGTGGCAAACGAGGGCGAACCCAGCAGCTACGGTCAGCCCAACTCGATCGATCCAGTCGGTTCAGTCAGCATTATTGACCTGTTTAGCGCCCCTGCACCAACGGTCGCAACAGCTAGCTTTGAAAGCTTCAACGCTCAGAAAGCCGATCTCCAGGGCAGAGGTGTGCGGATCACATCGCCCAACGCCACCGTGGCGCAGGATTTTGAGCCGGAGTACATCACGGTTTCGGCAGACGGTAAAACGGCGTGGGTGACGCTGCAAGAGAGCAATGCGATCGCCCTGATCGACATTGCCACGGCTAAAGTGACCAGCATTCTGCCGCTGGGTCTGAAGGACTTCAGCAAAGGCTTGCCCACCGTTACGACCTATGAATTTGGCGATCGCCCCCCCTTGGGCACCACCGCGACGGTTAATCCTAGCGATCCCAGCCAAATTACAGCAGGACAAGAGATTCTGCTGGGTGGCTTCTCCGGTCTGTTTTTTGAGGGCACTGCGGCAAATGGCAGCCTCAAGTTCATCACCACGACCGATCGCGGTCCCAACGGTGAGCCAACCGAACTCAACGCCAGCAATCCTGGGCTAGAGCGTCCGTTTGCCCTGCCCGACTTTCAGCCGCAAATCATTCGGTTTGAGCTAGATCGCAGCACCGGAAAAATCAGCCTTACCGAGCAGATTAAGCTCAGCCAAGCCGACGGTACGCCAATCACGGGTCTACCCAACCTGCAAAATGGTGCAGCCGGAACGGCATACACCGATGAGGTGGGCGTTGATTTGTTCGGCAACATCCTGTCGAATGACTCCCTCGGAGCCGATACGGAAGGCATTGTCGTGGCAGCAGACGGCACCTTCTGGCTAGTCGATGAGTACCGCCCCGCCATCTACCACTTTGATCAGGCTGGCAAGCTGATCGATCGCTTCATTCCTGAAGGTGCGCCCACAGATGGCGGCGAGTTTGGCACTCCAGCCCTGCCTGCGGTCTATGCTCAGCGGCGATCGAATCGCGGATTTGAGGCGGTTGCCCTAGAAGGAAATAAGCTCTACGCCTTTATTCAAAGCGCGATCGACAATCCTGACTCGGCGGCAGACACGGCCTCTCGCGCCTCGCGGAACACCCGCATTCTAGAATTCGATATTGTCACGAAACAGGTGACGGGCGAATATCTCTACGTGCAGGACGACATCAGCGCCAGCGGCACCGCCAAGACCGACAAGATCGGCGATGCGGTTTCTCTAGGCAACGGCAAGTTTTTGGTGGTAGAACGGGACGATCGCAGTACGACCAGCTCCAACAAGCTGATCTACGAAATCGACCTGAAGGGCGCGACCAATATCAACAGCGCTGCCAATCTGACGAAGATTCCCGCAGGCAAAACGATCGAGCAGCTCACGGTTGCCGAGCTAGACAGCGCGGATCTCAATCCGGTGAACAAGCGGCTGGTGACGAACGCGGCGGCGATCGGCTACACCGGAGTCGAAAAGCTGGAAGGTTTAGCGCTGATCGATGCCAACACGATCGCTATCGTCAACGACAATGATTTTGGCTTGGCGGGGGGTGTCGTGTCCGGCGATGGCTCGATTACCGGACTCTCCAACACGCCTGTGAAACTAGGCATTATTGAGTTCAACCAGAGCAACGGGCTAGATGCCAGCGATCGCGATGGTGCCGGGGGTACGGGCGCGATCAATATCCAGCCTCAGCCTGTGTTTGGGCTGTATCAGCCGGATGCGATCGCCAGCTACAGCTTCAACGGACAGACCTATCTGGTGTTGGCCAACGAAGGGGATGCGCGAGACTACACGGGATTCCTAGACGAAATTCGCGTGGGTAGCAATGCCTACAGGCTTGACCCAACGGCGTTTCCCAATGCAGCCGCGTTGAAAGACAATGCCGTGCTGGGGCGGCTGACGGTGAGCAATGTCTCAGGCGATACCGACGGCGATGGTGACTTCGATCGGATTGAGCTAATTGGAGCGCGATCGTTTTCCATTCGGGACGCGGCGGGCAATTTGGTGTTTGACAGCGGCAACCAGCTAGAGCTGATCACGGCGGCGGCAGTGCCTACCCTGTTCAACTCCAACGGCGCTGCGGACACGTTCGATACGCGCAGCGATAACAAAGGCCCGGAAGCGGAAGGTGTGACGGTGGGCACGGTCAACGATCGCACCTATGCCTTCGTGGGGCTAGAGCGGACGGGCGGCGTGATGGTTTACGAAATCACGAACCCCAATCAGCCTGTCTTTGTGGAGTATGTCAGCACGGCAGATGATGTTAGTCCAGAAGGGTTGACCTTTGTTTCGGCAGACAAAAGCCCCAACGGCAAGCCATTGCTGATCACCACCAACGAAGTCAGCAGCACGGTTGCCGTTTTTGAATTCGTGCCTCCGACCCGCATCAGCGACATTCAGGGGAATAGCCAGGTTTCGCCGCTCGTAGGCAAAACCGTTACGGATGTGCGCGGCATTGTCACGGCAGTCACCAACAACGGCTTTTATCTGCAAGACCCCAATCCTGACGCCAGCGACGCAACTTCGGAAGCAATTTTTGTTTTCAGAGGCTCTGCGGGCAGCAAGCCCAAAGTCGGCGATTCGCTGAAGGTGACGGGTCGCGTCGATGAGTTTCGCGCCAGCGGTCGCAATAATGATTTATCCATTACTCAGATCAACGGCACCGTCACGGGAGCCGAATTTACCGTGCTGTCGAGCGACAATTCGCTGCCTATAGCAACCGTCATTGGTGCGGGCGGTCGCGTTCCACCCAATACGGTCATTGATAACGATGCGATCGACGGCAATGTCGAGAACGTAGGCAGCGTCTTTGACCCCGCTCAAGACGGCATTGACTTCTATGAAAGTCTGGAAGGAATGCGGGTACAGATCAACAACGCTGTGGCGGTAAGCCCGACCAACGGCTTTGGTGAAATTGCGGTACTGGCAGACAATGGCGCAAATGCGGGCGTTCGCACCGCTAGAGGCGGCATCAACATCCAGCCGGGAGACTTCAATCCAGAACGGATCATTGTCGATGATGTGATTGTCAGCAGACCTCCATTTGTGAACGTGGGCGATCGCTTTACTAGCCCGACTGTAGGAGTCCTGGATTACAGCTTCAGCAACTTCAAACTGCTGAATACAGAACCACTTCAGGCAGCATCCGCCGGATTGCAAAAGGAAGTCACGGCTCTGGTGGGAGGGAACGATCAGTTGACGATCGCCACCTTCAATGTGGAAAACCTTGATCCGAAGCTGGAAGACATCAGCAAGGTGAACGGTCAAAGCGCCAGCAACGTGGATGATGACTTAGGCAGCGGCAAATTTGCGGCTCTAGCCGATCGCATTGTCAACAACTTGCAGTCTCCCGATATTATTTCGCTGGAGGAGATTCAGGACAGCACGGGCGGCGAAATCAACGATGGCGTAGTCGATGCTGACGTGACTTTCCAGACGCTGATTCACACCATCAAAGCGGCAGGCGGCCCAGCTTACGAGTACCGCAGCATTGACCCTGTGGAAGGACAAGACGGCGGACAGCCCGGTGGCAACATTCGGGTCGGCTTTCTGTTTAACCCAGCAAGAGTGCAGTTTGTCGATCGCCCAGGCGGTGGCTCGACCACAGACACCACGCTAGTAGAGGGCGAACTGTCGGCGAGTCCCGGTCGCATCGACCCGACCAACCCTGCTTTCAACACCAGCCGCAAGCCGCTCGTGGGTGAGTTCCTGTTCAACGGCAACACTGTTTACGTCATCGCCAACCACTTTAACTCTAAGGGAGGCGATCAGCCGCTGTTTGGACGCTTCCAGCCGCCCACATTGACGACTGAAGCGCAGCGTTTGGAACAGGCGGCGATCGTCCGCAGCTTTGTGGATGAACTGCTGGCAGTCAATGCCAACGCTAATGTCCTGGTGGTGGGAGACATCAACGACTTCCAGTTCTCCAACCCCATACAGGTGTTGACCGCAGGAGGCGCACTGTCTACCTTGATTGACACCTTGCCGATCAGCGAGCAGTACACCTACAACTTTGAGGGCAACGCCCAGGTCTTGGATCACATTCTGGTCAGCAGCAGCCTTGTGCCTAAGTCGGAAGTCGATGTGGTTCACATCAACTCAGAGTTTGCTGATCAAGATAGCGACCATGATCCGATCGTTTCTCGTTTGACGCTGACTCCGCTGCTGCGGGGCGCGACTGCCAATGACATGCTAGTGGGCACAAATGCCGCAGAAACGATCGTGGGTGGACTAGGTGACGATATTCTGACGGGCAATGGGGGAAGCGATCGCTTCCTGATCAGCACCGGAACAGGTACCGATACGATTACCGACTTTACCTCAGGTCAAGACCTCATTCAGCTCACAGGTGGTCTGGGCTTTGGCCAGCTCAGCATCGCCCAGGGAACAGGCACAAGCGCCCATGATGCCCTCTTGCAGGTAGGTAGTGAGACGATCGCCATTCTCACGGGAGTACAGGCTAATACGCTGACCGCCAACAACTTTGCGATCGGCTAAATCTTGCTCTTTTGCATTTTCCTCAGCTCCTTCCAAAAGGGGCTGAGGAGATTATTTTGACTGGCTACACCCGATCGCGTTTCTAGTTTATGAATTTACTCGCCTGATTCACCTGTTTGATTCACCCCCAGGATCTACCATGACTGAACCTACGACCATCCGGTTTTCCCAATTCAATGCCTCGCTGAATCGCAACAATGAAGGGGCTTTGGTTCAAGATCTGTCTACCCCCAACAACGCTCAGGCTAAAGCCGTTGCCGAAATTATTCAGCGTACTAGCCCCGATGTGCTGCTGATCAATGAATTCGATTACGTCTCAGCCGATCCGCTGGCTCCCGTCAAACTCTTTCAGCAGAACTATCTGTCCCTGAGTCAGAACGGTGCCAATCCAGTGGACTACCCCTACGCCTACATTGCCCCCTCCAACACTGGAATTGCTTCCGGATTTGACCTCAACAACGACGGGCGCACCGTCACCACTCCCGGCGCAGCGGGCTATGGCGATGATGCCTTTGGCTTCGGCAACTTCCCCGGACAGTTCGGGATGCTGCTGCTGTCGAAATACCCGATCGACACAGATAACATTCGCACCTTTCAAAACTTTCTCTGGAAAGATATTCCCGGTTCGCTGCTGCCGACGGTCAGCCTCCCCGGTTCTGGCACACCCTGGTATTCTGCCGAAGAGCAGGCGGCATTGCCCCTGTCGTCCAAGAGCCATTGGGATGTACCGATCGTCGTCAATGGGCAAACGATTCACGCGCTGGTTAGCCACCCCACGCCGCCCGTGTTTGACGGAGCCGAAGATCGCAACGGCAAGCGCAACGCGGATGAAATTCGCTTTTGGGCAGATTATGTTAGCCCCGGCGAAGGCGACTACATCTATGATGATCAGGGCGGCAGCGGCGGACTGCAATTTGGCTCTAGCTTCGTGATCATGGGCGATCAGAATGCTGACCCCCAGGATGGCGACAGCTTCGGCAAAGCCATTTCGCAGCTTTTGCAAAACCCCAACATCAACACTAATTTCATTCCCACCAGCGCAGGCGCAGTTCAGCAGTCGGATTTGCAGAAAGGAGCCAACCTCACCCACAAGAGCAACCCCGCCTTCGACACCGCCGACTTTGCCGACACCACCCCCGGAAATGTGCGCGCGGATTACGTCCTCCCTTCCAACGACCTGGAAATCACTGATTCGCAGGTGTTTTGGCCGCTCGATACCGATCCGCTGTTCCGTCTTGTGGGCGTTTTTAACCCTGCATTGCCGGGTGGCTATCCCAGCTCCGATCACAAGTTGGTGTGGGTGGATTTGCAGTTGGGTGCCGATCGTCCCGGAAAAACGGTAGTCAGCGCCGACTTTGCTGGACAGCAGATTTTTCCCACCAACACCACCCAAACCTTGAACGGCATCACCACTCAAATTGGCGGTCTGTCGGGCTTGACCTACGACGCAGCCAATGATCGCTACTACGTGGTGGCTGACGATCGTGGCGATCGCACCATTGCGGGTTCCGGCACTACGCCGCCTCCGGCAGACAACACGCCGCCCCGGTTCTACACCGTCGAGATCAAGCTAGATGCCAACGGCGCACCCAGCACCACCTTCACAGGCGTGACCCTGCTGCGCGACAGCGAAGGCAAAACCTTTGCCCCACTGCGGCTCGATCCAGAAGACATTGTGTTGACCCAAAAAGGGACAGTATTTATCTCTTCTGAGGGCGAAGCTAATATCGCCGCCGGACGGATCACCAATCCGTTTGTGAATGAATTTGATCCCATGACCGGACAACAACTGCGATCGCTCCTCGTTCCCCAGAAGTTCCTGCCCGTGGTGCAAGATACGAACGGCAACGGCAGAACTGATGCAGGCGATACGCAGACCGCTGGCATTCGCAACAACCTGGCATTCGAGAGCCTGACGATCACGCCGGATCAAAAATTCCTGTACACGGCCACGGAAAATGCCCTGTTCCAGGACGGCTCCATTGCCACAGTCACCAGCGGTTCGCCATCGCGGATCATTCAATACAATCTCGTCACAGGTCAACCTGAGAAAGAATATCTCTACAATGTTGACCCGGTAGCAAAAGCCTCAATTCCAGAAACCGCCTTCAATACCAATGGTCTGGTGGACTTACTGGCGATCGACGATCGCGGCACTTTCTTATCGGTCGAGCGTTCCTTTTCCACAGGCGTTCCCGGCACAGGCAACACCATCAAGATCTACGAAATCAGCCTGCAAGGCGCGACCGACATCAGCGCGATCGAATCCCTCAGCAGCCTCAGTGCCGAGCAGTTGGCCAACCTTCAGCCCGCCCAAAAACGGCTGGTGCTGAACCTGGATGATCTGAACCTGCCCACCGGAACGGACAACATTGAAGGCATCGAATTTGGGCCTAAACTCGCCGACGGTCGCCAGTCGATCGTCTTGGTGAGCGACAACAACTTTAGCGGCACGCAGTTCACGCAAATCCTTACCCTGAGCGCCAACCTGGTGACAACCGTTGCGCCCACGGTGGAAACCAGCCCGGAGCGTCTCAACGATCCTAACGTGCCCTTTAGCCAGCGCGCCGACTCCGACGATCCCGCGATCTACCTGAATACCGCCAATGCCGACGATAGCCTGGTGCTAACCACCCTGAAAAACGGCGGTATTGAAGTTCACGACTTGGCAGGCAACACCCTCCAGACCGTCAACCCCGGCAATATTCGGTACAATAACGTCGATTTGCTCTATGGCTTCAACCTGGGCGGACAGAGCGTCGATATCGCGGTGGCCAGCGATCGCAACAACGACAAGCTCGTCATCTTCAAAGTCACCGCCAGCCCCGTCAACGGCAAATACCTGGAAGACATCACCGACAGCAGCATCGGCACCCTGTTCCAGGCGGCTCCCTTTGACCCACCTTATTCCGATTCGACCCGCAGCGCCTACGGCTTGGCGACCTACAACAGCCCCGTCACAGGCGATGCCTACGTTTTTGCCAGCCGCCGCCAAACCGGAGACGTGGCGCAATACAAGCTGATTGATGCCGGGAACGGCAAAATTGGCGCAACCCGCGTTCGCCAGTTCACCATTCCTGTCCCGGCTTCCGCACCTGCCGATACAGAAGCCCAAACCGAGGGCATGGTTACCGATCGCGAACTAGGCTATCTCTACATCGGTCAGGAAGACGTGGGCATCTGGAAATTTCAGGCAGAGCCGACGGGCAGCAACACAGGCACGCTGATTGAACCCGTCAAAGCGCTGGGCGGTCAATACATTGCCAACGATGTCGAAGGTCTAACCATCTACTATTCTGCCAACGGCACAGGCTATCTGCTCGCCTCTAGCCAGGGTGACAACACCTTTGCCGTTTTCAGCCGCGAAGGCAGCAACGAGTACATTGGTCAGTTTGCTGTCGGCAGCAGCGGTACGATCGACAGCGTGCAAGAATCCGACGGCGCAGAGGTGATTAACGTCCCCCTCGGCTCCAACTTCCCCTTCGGTCTGTTCGTCACCCAAGACGGCTCCAACGACCCCGCCCGAATTGTTGAGGATGAAAACATCAGCAACAACTTCAAGTACGTTCCCTGGGAAAACATCGCCGCTCCTCTGGGACTGACGATCGACACCACCAACACCCTCCAGACCTCAACCCAGCACGGCGGTTCTGGCAACGATGTCTTGGCAGGAACGGAAGCCAACGATCGCCTCCTCGGCAACGATGGCGACGATGTGTTGATCGGCTACGGCGGCAACGACCTGCTGATCGGCGGCAGCGGCAGCGACGGGCTAGACGGCGGCAGCGGCAGCGATACCCTGCGCGGAAACCAAGGCAACGACTACCTGCAAGGACGCAACGGTGCCGACCTGTTTGTCTTTGCGGTGGGCGACGGCACAGACATCGTTGCAGATTTTAGTCTGAGTGAGGGCGATCGCATTGGCTTGTCGGGAGGTCTTACCTTCGGTCAGCTCATCCTTACCCAACAGGGCAGCAACACCCTCATCCAAGCCGGAACTGAGGCTCTAGCAGTCCTGAACAATGTTCAAGCTAGCACCCTCACGAGTGCAGCGTTTACTGCTGTCGCCTAATGACCAGGGCATTGCAAGAGGTCGCAGTGCAACCCTGCAAAACTCTGTCCGCTAGAAGTCTCTGATAGAAGTCTGCTATGCCGATTTAAACGAATTTGTGGGCACATTGAACCTCAGAAGGGGCTTGGCAATGCCAAGCCCGTACCGGGATCTGTCGTGGTTCCAATTCAAATTGGTATTCCAATTCAAATTGGTATTAGAAGAGTGCTGTAGACAGATGTTGTGGAAGCTAATGAGTAGCGTCAGCTCTCGGCTGAATTGGGTCAGCAGCTCGTAATTATGAAAAGCAGGAGCGTTCTGTAGCAACGCTCCTGCTTTTTGCGCATTGTGCCTTCGCCCCTTCCTAAAGCTTGATCTTTGGGGCATTAATCTCTCTCTCTTGGTCGAAGGGAATCTTTTTTCACCCCCCTATGCTGGTGTGAGTTGGGTGATTCACAAAAATTGATGAACCTTACTTAACATATTGAAGGAGGCTAAGTATGCTTCAGAGAAGCAAGTTTTCAAGCAGCGTGCTAGTAGGTCTGATGAGCCTAGGATTTATTGGAGCGATCGCCGCTACTCCAGTTCTGGCGGGCGGATCGACCACAAGTGGATCGACCACAAGCGGATCGCCTACAGGTGGATTGATGACAGGTGGATCGTCCACAGGCGGCTCCAATGTACCCAGCAACGCAACTGAGCGAGATGGTGCCGTTCGGGTGCCTGAGGCAGGGACAACACAATCGATCGACACACGCAGCCAGAGCTTAGGTCAGGTTGTCAGCGGCAGTGCAGATTTCAGTACGCTAGAGACTGCTATCAAGGCAGCAGGGCTAGAGCAGGCTTTCGAGGGAACTGAACCTGTCACGATATTTGCCCCCACCAATGAGGCATTTGCGGCAATTCCTGCTGAGGCGCTGAGACAGCTACTCTTGCCTGAGAACCGAAATGCTCTGCGTCAGATTTTGACCTACCACGTGGTGCAAGGTAGCCTCACCTCTGATGCGATCCAAGCAGGGGATGTGAACACGGCAGAAGGATCAGATGTGACGATCGCCACTAACTCTGGTAAAGTCACGGTTTCTGGCGCAAATGTCACCCAGGCAGACATTGTGACCCGCAATGGCGTAATCCACGCGATCGACCAAGTGCTGCTTCCTCCCGATCTCAAGCTTCAGTAAACCGCATCTAGGTTGCTGGGTTCTACGCTAAGTTCTGGGCTAAAGGGTGAGGGTTTTCTAGGAAAGCAGCTTTCTGAAAACCCTCGCGCTGGTTGGTACTTAGAGCGGATGGGCGCTAGGGGTGAACTGAACCATCTGGCATTCTTGCGCCTTGCAGAGTAGCGCCTGTCAGGTCAGGGCATCCACCAAAATTGAGGCTGACGGTGGCTCCATTGTCGGTCGTGTTTAGGTTCATTCCTACAGGCGCACTGGGCGAAGGCGTGATGGGACTGCGATCGATTTGAAACCCAAAGTTTGAGTTGCCATCTGCCCGAACGCTGAAGCTAAACCCGTTGCATCCTAGGTCTGCGCCCTCAAGATTGGCATTGCGTAGGTTAGTTCGCTGCAGATTGGCGCTGCCTAAATTCGTTCCCTGTAAATCTGCGCCTTCAAGGTTTGCCCCAGACAAATCTGCTTTTTTCAAATCTAGCCTCGCTAGATCTGCTCCTTTCAGATCGCAGTCTAAGCATTTTCCAGTCTCTATCAGTCCTTGAATGCGGCTTCTCTGAGCAGCTACCTCGACTCCATACAATCCACCCGCCGTAATTCCAGCAACTAGGGCAACCGCGATCGCCGCCTTTTGAAGGTTCATTGTGTCGTTTAAGGGACTCTAGAAATACGCCCTGCTCCTATGGTAGTGACTACAAGATCGGGCGATCGGTTTCCTGAGAAGTGCTTGAAGACGCTTGAAGCTAGTCGTCTGGAAACTGCCAGCAGGAGATATGTTCCACATTTCGACTCCCGCATGAGCAAGGGTCGTGGGCAGATGCAACCCACTGGCGATCGCATTCCCGGCAGTGGCACCAGATATTGCAGCGATCGGCTTCCGCAATCCGCAGCTGCCACTCGTACAGCTCTTCTGAACTCAGCTGAGAAGGATCTTCCATGCTGCCCTCTGGTTATTTCTCCAAATTAGAAGTCTAAAATTCTGAGTTCTCTTGTTTCGCTCTTGATTCCCAACTTCACTCTCAAGGGTCTGTTGTAAATCTTCTTCCTTCTGACTATTGCAAACTTCGACCGACAATCAGACACTGAGTATGGGAGTTGATTGGTTGTTAAGAAGCAGTTAAGAGGTCATTGTGAAAAAAGTCTTAGCCATTATTCTAGGCGGCGGTGCTGGCACTCGGCTGTACCCGTTGACCAAACTGCGCGCAAAACCTGCTGTGCCTTTGGCAGGAAAGTATCGGTTAATCGACATTCCAGTGAGCAACTGTATCAACTCAGAGATTTACAAAATCTATGTGTTGACCCAATTTAATTCTGCCTCGCTCAATCGCCATTTGACGCGTACCTACAGCTTTTCAGGATTTAGCGAAGGATTTGTAGAAGTATTGGCGGCTCAGCAGACTCCCGAAAACCCCAACTGGTTTCAGGGAACTGCCGATGCTGTTCGTCAGTATATGTGGCTGTTCCAAGAGTGGAAAGCGACAGAATATCTGATTTTGTCAGGCGATCATCTCTATCGCATGGATTACGCTCAATTTATCGATCGCCACCGTGAAACCAACGCAGATATCACCATTTCTGTGTTGCCCATGGATGACAAGCGAGCCTCAGACTTCGGTTTGATGAAGATGGATAATACGGGGCGCATCGTAGATTTCAGCGAGAAGCCCAAGGGCGACGCTCTGAAACTGATGCAGGTAGATACCACTCACCTAGGGCTTACGCCTGAACAGGCTCAGCTCAATCCCTACATTGCCTCCATGGGCATTTATGTCTTTAAGGCAGAAGTGCTGCTAGATTTGCTGAAGCAATATCCTGAACAAACAGATTTCGGCAAAGAAATCATTCCTCCTGCGGCGGCAACTCATAACATTCAGGCATTTCTGTTTGATGGCTACTGGGAAGACATTGGAACGATCGAAGCTTTCTACGACGCAAATTTGGCGCTAACTCAGCAGCCTCAGCCCGCTTTTAGCTTTTATGACGACAATGCGCCGATTTATACCAGAGGACGATCGCTGCCGCCGACAAAGATGCAAAACTGCACGGTGACAGATGCCATGATTGGCGATGGCTGCATTCTCAAGAACTGCCAGATTCATCACTCTGTGTTGGGCATTCGTACGCGGATTGACGCAGGTTGCACTATTCAGGACACGCTAATTATGGGCGCTGACTTTTATCAGCCCGTCCATGAACGACAGGCAGACCTCGATCGGGGTACTATCCCGGTTGGCATTGGGGAAAACACTACCATCCGCCGCGCCATCATCGACAAAAATGCTCGGATTGGTCGAGATGTGCAAATCATCAACAAAGACCACGTTGAGGAAGCCCAGCGTGAAGAGCTAGGCTTTCACATCCGCAGCGGCATTGTGGTAACGCTGAAAAACGCTATCCTCCCTGATGGCATGGTGATTTAGGCACGCGATACTGAGCAAGATCGGCGCAAACTTCAGGCACCCTCTGCTTTTTGCCCAGCGAAGGTTGCTCACGTGAAGAGAGTTACTGTCCCCCATCTGTTTTTTCTCATTGGCTTGCCAGGAAGCGGCAAGTCATTTTTGGCGAAAAGACTTCTGCACGATCACCCTGAGCGATCGCTGGTTTCCACGGACGCCATCCGCGCCCAGCTGTTTGGTGATGAAGCCATTCAAGGCTCCTGGCCGTTAATTCAGCAAGAGATCCAGGTTCAGCTTCGGCAGGCAATAGGGCAGATCCGAGAAGATGCCGCAGGACACCCGACAGCCATCTACGATGCCACCAACGCCCGCCGCAAAAATCGTCGAGAGGCGATCGCGCAAATGCGGGCGATCGGCTTTCGGCAGATTACGGGCATCTGGCTTGATACGCCTTTACCCATCTGCCTAGGGCGCAATCGCCAGCGCGATCGCCAGGTGCCAGAATCGGTCATTCTACGCATGGATCGTCAGTTGAGAGGCGCACCTCCCAGCCTCAGCGACGGATTCGATCGTTTGACGGTGTTGTCTAAGCTCGTCCAGATCTAGGCAATGTTGGGTCAATTTGCGCTATCTTATATTTTGCTTTCCAGACCCGCTGCTTATTTTTGAGGTAGTGCCTACAGTGTCATACCAATTTAAGACCCAAACAGGGCAGATGATTTTCGAGAGCCGCGCGGAGCGCGGCTCTCGAAAATCATCTGCCCTGTTTGGGTCTTAAATTGGTATCACTTCTTCAAAAAACAAATAGCCGAGCAAAACGCGACTGAGTACGGGAATTTCTCTATGTCTTTGCCTTCAACCGAACCCCATCTTAAGGGAACTCTTGGTAGCGTAGAGGCAAAGACTATGCAAACTGTTATAGGAATTTAGGTTGATGGCTGCGACCGATTTCAAAGACTACTATGCCACCTTGGGCGTGACTAAAGCGGCAAGTGCGGACGATATTAAGCAGGCGTACCGCAAGCTAGCGCGCAAATATCATCCCGACGTTAATCCGGATGACAAGTCGGCAGAGGCGAAGTTTAAAGAAGTCACTGAAGCTTACGAAGTCTTGTCAGATACAGACAAGCGCAAGAAATATGACCAGTTTGGTCAGTATTGGAAACAGGCAGGCAGCTATCCACCTGGCTCTCCCGGAAGCGCTGATTTTGGCGGCTTTGACTTTAGTCAATACGGCAACTTCGATGAATTTATCAATGAGTTGCTAGGTCGCTTTAACAGCACCACTCCTGGAGGTTCACGCGGCTACAGCTACCGTCCTAATTCCAGCGCGGGCTACGGGGGTGCGGGTGGCTTTGGCGATCCTGCGGCAGTTGGACAGGATTTAGAGTCTATCCTGTCACTGACGCTGTCTGAAGCGTTTCGTGGGGTGCAAAAGCGGTTGAATTTGGGGAGCGAGACGATTACCGTCAAAATTCCGGCGGGCGCGAAACCCGGAAGCCGTGTTCGAGTGAAGGGCAAAGGACAGCCCAATGCTTATGGACAACGGGGCGATCTGTATCTAGTGGTAGAGGTTCAGCCTCATGCCTTCTTTCAAATTGACGGAGACAATCTGCTTTGCGAATTGCCGATCGCCCCAGATGAGGCAGTTTTAGGGGCATCTGTTGAGGTTCCAACGCCTGATGGTACGGTGACGATGAATATCCCGGCTGGGATTCGCACTGGGCAGACCCTGCGCTTGCGGGGCAAAGGATGGGTTAGTTCCAAGGGCAGAGGCGATCAGTTGGTGCGAGTGGCGATCGTGCCTCCCGCCAACCCTAGCGAGCTTGAGCGCGAATACTACGAAAAAATCCGGGCAAACCGTAGCTCAGACCCTCGTAGCCATTTGCAGCAAATCAAACTATAGCCTCGCCTCAGAGACAGTGGCTTGACCGCTCATTTTGAGGGAATCGCGAACCTTTCAAAACATGAGCCGTCTAGAACATTGGCTCGAATAGCAAGGAGCAGTTTTACGCTTGGCTAAAAGCAATAGTTTTAAGAATAGCGTTCCCCATGCAGCAAAGCTAGGGTTCTTCACAGCAGTTCTCGCCCTGCTTGGCGGTTTGGGAGCATGTCAGCGATCGCCCTCACCCAATCCAGCTATTACTAACCCTCCTCCAGGGCTAAAGCTGGGGGTGTTAGTGCCCACAACGGGCGCTCTGGGAGCAGCGAGCCAGTCTAGCTTAGAGGTGCTGCCGTTGATTGCTAGCACGGTTAACGCCTGTGGAGGAGTCAACAATGCTCCCGTAAGCTTGGTTGTTGAGGAAGACCCGTTGAACCCCAAGGCAGAAGCGGGGCTGATCAAAAAGCTGGCAACCGAAGACCAAGTCGATGCTGTAATTAGTGTTTTGGGTACTGAAGCCTCTACAATGGCGGTGCTGGAGACGCTCGTGCCCTACAAGATTCCGCTAATCTCTTCTACTAATACGGCTTCAGCGTTTACAGAGCGATCGCAAAAAGGCGACCTCCAAGGGCTTTGGAGTAGAACGGTTCCGACCGATACCCAGCAGGCGATCGCCCTGGCTAAGCTAGCGAAAAATAGAGGCTTCAGAACGGCTTCTACTGTCGTAGTCAACAACAGCGGCGGCATTCGGTTTGAAAAAGCCTTCATTGCTGCGTTTGAGAAATTAGGCGGCACTGTTCTCAATAAATCCAACCCTACACGCTATGACCCTCAGGGCGCTAGTTTCGATAATGATGCCCTTTCAGCTTTCCGTCCTAATGATGAAACGCCTGACGCAGTGATAGCTGATCTGAATCCGGACACAGGTAACCTGCTACTACAATCTGCCGAAGCGCAAGGTTTAGTGACAGGAGTGCAGCTGCTATTGAGCGATCGCATTCGTAACCCCACCAGCCTCAGCTTGACTGGCACCAAACTGGTTTTGCCTGAAGGTGCGATCGGCATAGCGACCCACCCTAGAGGAGGTTCAGACAGCAGTTTCCTGAAAAATTGGCAACAGAGCCAGGATTCCCCTCCAGGTCTTTATGCGTCTCAAACCTGGGATGCCGCAGCTCTACTAATGCTGGCAGCAGAAGCAGCGAAATCGAATCAGGCAATAGCAATTAGCAACAAGCTCCAGGAAGTAGCAAATGCTCCAGGAGTAGAAGTAACAGATATTTGCGAAGCTTTGCAGAGCTTACGAGAGGGCAAAGAGATTAACTATCAGGGAGCAAGTGGCGAAGTTGATCTAGATGAGAATGGTGATGTCAGCAGCCTTTATCAGGTTTGGACGGTAGATATGCAGGGCAAGATTCGAGACATTGGGCAGGTTGAGCCAAGCCCGTAATGAGGAATCTTGAGCACTGCTGATTTCATGTCTTCTGAGGCTTTGTTCCGTGGCGTTCGGTCATGGACAAGATGTAACCATTACATAGGCTCAGAGCTTAAATACGATCGCCATATTAAATTTCTTGTACATTAAGGTCAGAGTCTATTTATTCCCTACATGGCATTCTCACTTTTCGACACTTCTACGCAGCCTATGATTCTAGGCTTCGATCCAGGTCGGCAAAAGTGCGGATTGGCTGTTATGGGAGTTGATCGCAATCTTTACTACCACGAAGTTATTGCAGCTCATGAAGCGATCGCCACGATTCAATCGCTGCGTCAAAAATTTCCAATTTCTACCCTCGTTGTTGGCGATCAAACTAGCGCCAAAGAATGGAAGCAAAAGCTGAGCAGTGATTTACCTCAGCCGCCGCGCATTATTTTGGTTGATGAGCGGCACAGCACACTAGAGGCACGCGATCGCTACTGGCAGATGTATCCTCCTAAAGGTCTATCCCGCCTTATCCCAGAGGGAATGAGAGGAATACCTCGCCCGATCGACGACATTGTGGCAATTCTACTAATCGAGCGCTATCTCGGACAGCTCACCCGCGAAATGCAGTACGAGTAGCAGGCTGATTGTGAATTAGCCCAGCTTGTGAATTAGCCCAGCTTGTAAATTAGCCCAATGATGATTATTTAGAAGCTACACTCTGCACGACTTCTAAACCATAATTGGACTTAATCACAGATGCGGAGTGCTATGACAGATGCGGAGTGCTATGGCTGCATTCACCTGGGTTCAGTAGATCGCAAAGTCTTCCTATTTTTCCTAAAAGCTAGATTCCAAAGGCGCTCCGCGCTTTTGGAATCCAGCTTTTAGGGTTTTGTGGCGCGCGCCACAAAACTCTAATTGGCGATCGACTGGGGTGAGGACAGTGACATTTAAGGTGGTACGCTCCGCGCCACCCTAAATGCCCTGGAAAAATTGGATACAGCCTTATCAAAGCGTGAACACACAAACGCCATACAATCTAAAACCCAGAGCGATCTCAGCTCCCTGACCAGTAGAGGCAAACATTGCGGACATCAGAAGTCTGATGAGGATCGAGCGCGTTAATGGCAGCAGGTGTTAGATCCACAATAAATCCTCCTGACCAGGGGCCGCGATCGTTGATTCGCACACTCACTTCCCTACCATTATCCTGATCGACGACAGTCACCCAGGAACCCATCGGTATCCAGGGATGAGCCGCAGCCAACTCACCTGGGTCAAACGCTTCGCCATTGGCGGTTACAGAACCGCTATCGTAATAAGCTGCCGTACCGCATTCCGTTTGGGCTTTTGCAGGCTCAGCAATGCTTAGGCTAGCCATCGCAAGAGCCACTGAAAATTTCAGGGTTGATGAAGATATGTTCATAAGTTGAGGCTTGAAGTAGCTAAACAGCAGGGGGCATTTCAACAGTTTTCGGTGGTAGATGCGCAACCCTTTGACTTCCCATTGCTGCTTAGACACAACTGAGCATGAAATTTCGAGCCTCGTCATGAACGTTGCTAGCGAATACCCCTGATTGAAATTGCTGTGGCTAGGGAAATGGGAAACTAAATTAGCCGAAAAGTGTCAGAAACTATTGATGCTAGATTTGTTGACGCTAGGTTCGGTCTTACTTCGTAAGATGGACTGAACGTAAGATGGACTGAACTCGAAGCGACTTCACCTCAAATACTGGCTCAAGCTAGAGCTTTTTCCGCTGTTTAGAGAAAGTAGCTCCCAAAACTTTATCCTCTGCTGAGATTTTTCCTTAATCGGGTCAAATTCACAGCCATTTGGCTGATTGATCGAGTATGTTGGAAGGCTTCAGTATTTCGCTAATTTGCGTTCTTTTCGCCAAATTGAGCTGTTTAGTACAAAGCTATACTTTTCTGCCTGTTCCTCGCTTATTTCTCTAAATATCTGCCCGAATTGTGAAGCAATAATCGCCACCTGCCTCAAGCTGATAGTCACTTTGCTCTAAAAAGCGGCTCAAAGGCTCTTTAATCAACGCTCGACCCAAAGAAGGTTCTACAGAAAGCTGACCGTAGCGAAACTGCCATTGAAACTGCCATTCATACGCGCCTGCTCTCACCTCACCAGCGATCGCGCCTTGCTGCCAAGACTGGTAGGTAACTCGCACATGGGCAGTGGTTTGGGGCAAACGCTTAGGACTCACAAACTCTCGGCAAAAAACGACGACTTTACGTAGTTTATATGTAGTTTATGGTCTGTAGCTTTCAGTTCCTTGTCTTCAGTCTAAAAGCTGACTTCCTAGAGCTGATCTAGAGTTTTTTCAAAGGCGGCAATTTTGTGACAGATTGAGCATCGGTTTCTAGAACCCATAGCACTAGACCCTTGGGAATGCGTGTTAATAGCACCGTGCTGCCGCGCTGAGCCATCAAAGTAGCTTTGTGACGGGCTACTTCTACCGTCGAAAAAAATTTGACATAGGCGTAATACTGCCCGTTGTAGCAAATGGCGCTTGTTGGCTCAGGTGTATCTGGCAGCATAATATGGCACCGCTTCACTGCTTTCTGCGTAAAGATAGGAATGGGCAAAGCAGAATTTTGCGAACTAGAATCGCTCAACATAACGATCTCCTACAGAAGCGTTTGGGCAACACCCTTTCAAGCCCATTATTCCCAGTTTTTAGATGAAGTGCGCTAAACCGACTCTTGAAGTTCGGTTCTGCTCACTTCAGACGGGTTCAATGAATTGTTACATTGAGCTTAATCGAATGGATAGTGCGTTTAACCAAGTGGGATTTCGCACTCAGCATCGTTATCTTAATGAGGTTTTCGATCTATGAACGACGCAACCGATCGCATCTCTGGGTTCTTTGGCGGCAGCGACACACCCAATACCCTGTGGCAGTACGTGCAGTCTATGAGTCCTGAAACGGCGGCTCAGCTCTCTAAGCCTGAGTCTGTAGAGGTGCTTCAGGTGATTGAACGAAATATTATTGGTATGTTAGGCGGATTGCCCTCTGAGCAGTTCGGAGTCACCATTACTACCAGCCGTGAGAACTTGGGGCGGATGATGGCTTCGGCCATGATTAGCGGCTACTTTTTACGCAATGCTGAGCAGCGCTTGAGCTTTGAACAGTCAGTGCGATCGCTAGAAATGGGTGCTGCTGATCCAGAATAGAGTCTAGAGTGCTTGGGTACGCACAATGGCGCTTGCTAGTTGGAGGAGTCTAGTTGGAGGAGTTCAATCCTCCAACGCTCCTGAACTACAGCCCTAGAGAGAGCTGTTGAGGATTTGGTTCAATCTTTAACTTGCTGTCCACCTGAGAGGCAGGGAGCTTGGAGAGCTTATCGGCGTGACGCGTGGTTTCTGGCAAGCGATACCGAGTAGTACAGCCCATAACATAGGCGATCGCCGTTTCTAGGCTAACGCGATGCCCTGGGGAAATGTACAGCGGATGAGTGCCGACACGGGTACGCAGAACTGCACCGATAGTTTCGCCCTTGTCCTGTAATGGCACCCAGGCAGATTTTTTATCGGGCACCTCCGGATGCTTGCCCACTAGCCGAGACTTGCCCACGCCGATCGCAGGTAGATCCGTTAGCCAGCCAATATGGCAAGCGATGCCAAACCGTCGCGGATGGGCGATTCCCATGCCGTCGCACAGCAGCAGATCGGGTGTAGTCTTTAGGTTCTCTAGGGCATCTAGAACGGCTGGAACTTCCCGGAAAGACAGCAGCCCTGGAATGTAGGGAAACGTTGTCGGGCGACGGGCGATCGTCTGTTCCAACACTTGCAGTTCTGGAAAGCTCAGCACCACGACTGCCGATCGAGTAATCTCGCCCCCGTCTTCAAAGGCGACATCTACCCCGGCAACCTTTTGGACTTTTCCAAGTCGATCGGTCGTGACGATTTGGGTTCGCAAAGACTGCTGAAGGGCGATCGCGGCTTCGGCAGTCAGGTTCCAGTCGTGAGATCGAGGAATTTGCATATTCAAGGCGGAAGGCAATGATTCTTCCACATTACGTTATGCGCAAAAAATCTAAGTCCTTCTTAAGGGATTGCTGACCTCTTACGGATTAGGATTTTGAAATCAGATTGGGCAGGGACTGCGTCTCTGCCCAATCTGATTCATGGCTGTCGCCAGTTTGCTTAGGACATTTAAGGTGGAGCGCGCCCCACCCTAAATGTCCCTGTCCTAACCGCCAAGGCGATTGCCATACAAGCGGTTCAATAGCCCTGTCGTCCAACTCCTAAATAGCGGAATCCAGCCGTTTCTAGAACCGATTGATCCAGGAAATTGCGACCGTCGATCATGAGGGGTTGACTCATCAGCTTTGCCATCTTTTCGTAGTCTAGAGTGAGAAACTGCTTCCAATCTGTCACTAGAACCAGCGCATCGCAGCCATCGGCTAACCGCTCAGGATCGGTCTCCACCTGCACGTTGGACAGACCATGTCGCATACCGCTCTGAGCCACTAGCGGATCGTATGCCTTCACTCTTGCCCCCAGACGATGTAGCTGCTCGATCAGATCTAGTGAAGGAGCATCTCGTAGGTCGTCTGTGTCGGGCTTGAAGGTCAGCCCCAGCAGACCGATCGTTTTGCCTTTAAGAATCTTCAACACCTGCTGAAGTTTCTCGACTGCAATCATTCGCTGGCGTTGGTTAACGCTGACGGCAGACTTGAGCAACTGGGCTTCATAGCCATAGTCTTCCGCCGTGTGGATGAGTGCCGCCACATCTTTAGGGAAGCAAGAGCCGCCCCAACCGATGCCTGCCTGCAAAAACTTAGCCCCAATGCGAGAATCTAGACCAATGCCTTTGGCGACCTGAGTGACATCTGCCCCAACGCGATCGCAGATGTTAGCAATCTCATTAATGAAGCTAATCTTGGTTGCCAGGAAGGCGTTAGAGGCGTATTTAACCATCTCTGCTGAACTCAGGTCAGTAACGACTACAGGCACGGTCGGCAAGAGTTTATTCTCAGCAAACTCACGAGAAACGATCGGCGCATATAGCTCTCGCATCATCCCGATCGCTCGCTGGCTGTTGCTGCCTAGCACAATGCGATCGGGGTTCAGCGTGTCAAAAATGGCGCACCCTTCGCGTAGAAACTCAGGGTTGCTGACGACATCAAAATCGACTGCTGCTTCCGTTGCCACCGGGCTATTGCCTGAAGACACCAAGGTTTGCTGCCGTTCTGCAACACCATCTAGCACCAGCATCCGCACCCAGTCGCCAGAGCCGATCGGGACAGTAGATTTGTTGACAATTACTTTGTAGCCGCCGTTCAGGTGAGCGCCAATGCCGCGCGCTACGGCTTCTACATAGCGCGTGTCGCTTTCGCCTGTGGGTAAAGGCGGAGTACCTACCGCGATAAACAGCACCTCGCCATGGCTGACCCCTGCATTCAGGTCAGTGGTAAACTCAATCTTGCCGGATTGAATAGCATCCTGCATCAGCTCGGACAATCCTGGTTCAAAAATTGGCGACTGCCCCGACTGCATCAACGCTACTTTTGCCTCGTTGTTATCGACACAAATGACGCGATGCCCAATGTGTGCCAAACAAACGCCCGTAACCAAGCCCACGTATCCCGTACCAATCACACAAACCTGCATAGGTTGCTCCTCGATCGCGAATAGTCAACAGACCTTATGGTGAACTCGACACTTCTGGGTCAGAAGAGCTATTTAGTTATTGAAATTTCTGCTGTGCAAAGCTTTCAATAACTAAACAGCCGCTAAAGCAAGACCCTGGTTATAGCTTTCGCCAGTTTGCTTCGGACATTTTGGGTGGGGCGCTTCGCGCCCCACCCAAAATGTCCCCATCCTAACCGCTAAGGCGGTTGCTCTACCTCTGAAATTTTCTAGCCCACCGCCACAGGGATAGGGGCCGCTTCTAGACGATCGCGGAAATCCTCGATCGTTAATTGCAAGCCCGATTGCAGCGGCACAGTTGGCTCCCATCCTAGACGGGTTTGCGCGCGGGTGATATCTGGCTTGCGACGACGCGGATCATCTTGAGGCAGCGGCTCAAACTTGATGGCGACATCGGGATTGATCATCTGCTGCACGGCTTGGGCAAGCTGGAGGATCGTGTACTCGCCTGGGTTTCCTAAATTGACCGGACCAATATAGTCGCCATTCATCATGCGAATAAACCCATCGACTAGATCCGACACATAGCAAAAGCTGCGGGTTTGGGAGCCATCGCCGTAGACCGTCAGCGGCTGACCTCGGAGCGCCTGTACAATAAAATTGCTAACGACGCGCCCATCATTTTCTAGCATCCGGGGGCCGTAGGTGTTAAAAATCCGCACCACCCGAATATCAACATCGTTTTGGCGATGGTAGTCAAACGCCAAGGTTTCGGCCACACGCTTG
Source organism: Drouetiella hepatica Uher 2000/2452 (assembly GCA_019359505.1). Lineage (GTDB taxonomy): Bacteria > Cyanobacteriota > Cyanobacteriia > Elainellales > Elainellaceae > Drouetiella > Drouetiella hepatica. The sequence continues at coordinate 135,184 of JAHHHD010000010.1, forward strand.
CCTTCGTCATAGCAGCTCCGAATGCCGATCGGATTCACACTACCTCGGTAGTCTTCAGTTTGGGGATGCACTTCCGGATCGCCATACACTTCTGAAGTGGAGGCTAAGAAAAATCTTGCTTTGACTCGTTTTGCCAAACCCAGCATATTCAATGTGCCCATCACATTCGTTTTGATGGTTTTCACCGGGTTGTACTGATAGTGAACCGGGGAAGCCGGACAGGCTAAGTGATAGATTTGATCGACTTCCAGGCGAATGGGTTCGGTGATATCGTGACGGATCAGCTCAAAGTAGGGATTGTCAATCCATTTGAGGATATTCCGCTTGTGTCCGGTGTAAAAATTGTCCAAACAGATGATGTCATTGCCTTGCTCCATCAGGCGATCGATTAAATGGGAGCCGATGAATCCCGCACCGCCTGTGACTAGAATGCGCATATTTTATTGCTTTAGGGGGTTGACAGAGGCTTGAGCTACAGCAGAACCAGACTTAAAGTTCCCGGCAAGTTTTTAGTTCTATACAAATGAAATAAAACCTGCTGGCGAAATTTTAGATTTGGTTCCACTATGATACATTTTTGCCTATTTTTACGGTGAATATGCCTAAACGTCCGAAAATGTGCTGCCCCCCTCACGCAAAATTTATGGATGAATAAGCTCAGCAATCGCCCCATGCCCGTCTTTTAAGACTTAAAAAGTATTAATCACCCACTAAAAATATATTGGACATTCACAACCACGTTTTCTACTGTAGAAGTGAGGACGATACAGACATTCTGCTGAATTTAACCGCATTTTTTGAGGGTCATAAGCCATGAGTCAAGGCACCTTATTTGATAAAGTTTGGGATTTGCATACCGTCGGCACCCTGCCTTCGGGACAGACCCAGCTTTTTATTGGACTTCATCTAATTCACGAAGTAACCAGCCCTCAGGCTTTTGCCATGCTGCGCGATCGCGGGCTAAAGGTGATGTTTCCAGAGCGGACTGTTGCCACCGCCGATCACATTGTGCCGACTGAAAACCAGGCGCGTCCGTTTGCGGATGTTTTAGCCGAAGAAATGATGCAGGCGATCGAGAAAAACTGCAAAGATAACGGCATCACGTTTCATAACATCGGCTCTGGTAATCAGGGCGTGGTGCATGTGATTGCGCCTGAGCAAGGCTTGACGCAGCCGGGAATGACGATCGCCTGTGGAGATAGCCATACCTCGACCCATGGTGCCTTTGGAGCGATCGCGTTTGGTATCGGCACCAGTCAAGTACGGGATATCCTCGCCTCCCAAACCCTGGCGCTCTCAAAGCTGAAGGTTCGCAAAATTGAGGTGAACGGGACGCTGCCTCCGGGAGTTTACGCCAAAGACGTGATCCTGCATGTGATTCGCACGCTGGGCGTAACGGGCGGCGTAGGCTATGCCTATGAGTTTGCAGGCACTACCTTTGAGCAGATGAGCATGGAAGAACGGATGACCGTCTGCAATATGGCGATCGAAGGGGGCGCGCGGTGCGGCTACGTTAACCCTGATGCCGTGACGTTTGAGTACCTCAAAGGACGAGACTTTGCTCCGAAAGGCGCAGATTGGGACAAGGCAATCGCTTGGTGGCAGAATTTGCGCAGCGACGCAGATGCCCAATATGACGACAGAGTAGTTTTCGATGCGGCAGAGATTTCGCCTACCGTTACCTGGGGTATTACGCCGGGTCAAGGGATTGGCGTGAACCAGCAGGTGCCCACAACCGACTCCATGCCAGAGGGCGATCGCGTCCTGGCTGAAGAGGCTTACCGCTACATGGATTTGGCTCCGGGTCAGGCGATCGCGGGTACCAAGATTGACGTGTGCTTTATCGGCAGCTGCACTAATGGGCGGATCAGCGATCTACGGGAGGCGGCAAAGGTTGCCGCGGGGCGGCAGGTTGCCGCGGGCGTAAAAGCCTTTGTGGTTCCTGGCTCTGAGCGCGTGAAACAGCAGGCTGAAGCTGAAGGACTAGACAAAATCTTTCAGGCAGCAGGGTTTGAATGGCGGGAAGCGGGCTGCTCGATGTGTCTGGCGATGAACCCCGACAAGCTTCAAGGGCGGCAAATCAGCGCTTCTTCTTCCAACCGCAACTTCAAAGGACGGCAGGGTTCTTCGTCTGGTCGGACGTTGCTAATGAGTCCGGCAATGGTGACGGCGGCGGCGGTTCAGGGCACTGTCACGGATGTGCGGGAGTTGCTCTAAAGGCAGGTTCTCAGGCGGGTCTTCTAAAAAAATCAGGAGTTTCAGGCAATGAGTCAAGTTAAATCGATCGCCGGACGGGGAATTCCGCTGACGGGCAACGATATTGATACCGATCGGATTATCCCGGCGCGGTTTCTGCGGTGCGTCACGTTTGACGGGCTGGGCGCACAGGTGTTTGCAGACGATCGCACCCAAGTTCAGGGTCAGCACGCTTTTGATCAGCCTCAGTATCAGGGGGCAACGCTGCTAGTCGTCAACCGCAACTTCGGCTGTGGGTCTTCACGAGAACATGCGCCCCAAGCGATCGCCAAGTGGGGCATTAAGGCGTTGATCGGCGAAAGCTTTGCCGAGATTTTCTTTGGAAACTGCGTGGCAATGGGCATTCCCTGCGTTACGGCAGCCCCTGCTGACGTGGAGCGGCTGCAAAGTTGGTTAACAGAATTTCCGCAAAATCCGATCAAGCTGGATTTGGAGGCATTGGAAGTTCGTTTCGGACATATTGCAGTCCCCGTCTTCATGGGTGAGGGAGCCAGAAATATGTTCTTGGGCGGCACCTGGGATGCGTGCGGGCAACTTGTGGCACAGGCAGAGCAGGTACGGCAAACTGCCGATCGCTTGCCCTATGTGTCATGGGGTCGGACGGCTTCTGTATAGGTGACGTAGGCTTACGTTGCTGCAATGCCTTGGATCTGATGGGTCAGAGCCGCTAGCCACGCTGCAGCGCGATCGCCCTTCGGTCGGATCTCAACCTGCCGTCCGCCTGTTTCTGGCGTACGTAGACAAACCTCAAGATGGCTTTCGGGCAGGGTGTGCAATCGCTCTGCCCATTCGATCGCCACAATTCCTAGCGGCACTTCTAGCCCATCCCAGTAGGTTTCCAAGTAAAGCGCGTCAACCTCCTGAGGCTGAAGCCGATACAAGTCCAGATGATAGAGCGGTACACGTCCTTCCAAATACTCGTTTAGCAAAATAAAAGTTGGGCTATTGATCAGCTCAGCGATGCCTAAACCTTGACCGATTCCCTGCACCAAGGATGTCTTGCCGCTGCCTAACTCTCCTTTGAGAAGCAAAATACTTCCTGCTGGCAGACCCTGACCTAACGCTAGACCCAGAGAATGAGTAGCTGATGGATCAGGTAACGTGATATTCAGGTCTTGCATCGTCCTGGGGCGAGTCCCATAGATTTGGGGAGAAAATGCTGTCCAAAAATAAGAGGATAGGACGATCGCCCTACCCTCCTAAAATTTTCTCATCGACTACCGTGCAATTTTCAACCTACAAGTGCCCTCTTATAGAGTCAGCTTAGATTATTCAGTATTGCTTCAGTAGGGACTTCAGAGAAAATCTAGTTGTCGTAAACGCGACACTCTAGAGCGTCGGGGTTGTCGTCGCAATACTGTTGCAGCGAGTTCTTTTCGGGTGCCTTCTCGCGCTGATGGGCAGCTTCAGCCTGAAGCTCCTCAACGACATCCCATGCAGCAGCACAGTCGGATGAGCCATCGCCCTTAATTTCGCAAACTTCCCGTGCCTCTGCCCGCTCTTGCTCAATTTGATCTTGAATTGTGCTCATAGATTTTATTGCCTTATTTGACCTTAACTCATCCTTTGGATTTCTATATTCTAGGATAACCCATCTCGATTAAGCCGTTGGTTCACCCCGTCGGGTGATTCACTTACACTTACTTTACCTCTCTAGTGATGGCTGAAAAGCAGCGCTGACAACAAATTAAGCCTCATTTCTTAAGATTTAGCTTTTCGCTCGAATATTATGTGGCAAAGCAATAATGCTAGAGCTGCGCTCACTATGGATAACGTTCTCCTCGAAAACATCTCTCCCAGAACAGAAGAGGGGTTGGGGAGAGGGCAGTTTGAGTTTTTCTTTGAGTTTTGTCAGTTAACCAGGGGAGTACAGCCCTAGCTTCTTGAAAGATTTTTGATATTAGGCATCTCTTTAAGTAATCCTATGGGTTTAAAAACTCTCTATCTCGTTCTCTTAAATCTTGAGGAATAGTAAACATTTCAAATTAGAGCTATTGTTTTCCAAATGTTTACTTGACACTTCCAACTTTAGTTGGATGAAAAATAGTTGAACTTTAGATATCTTCTTGAATATAGAAATAGACGACTCTAAAAAGATGAAGTTGAGTAAAAGCTTTGTCTTTATTGTTTGAATTCTATAACTCACTTGTGATTTAAGGAGATGACCAATATGATGAATCGTCCTAACCTGAATACAAAAGCTTTTGCAATTGCCTTGAGCATGGCTGGTCTATGTTTGGCAATGCCTGTTTCCGCTCAAACCAATAGTCCTGCTGATGGAACAATAGCCCCTGGCACCACGGTTCCTGATAGCGGTACTTCTGGGGTAGCGACGGATGAAACAGATTCAGATGATGGATTTGATTTGGGATGGCTAGGTTTATTGGGTCTAGCGGGCTTAGCGGGCTTGCGCAGACCACAAGAGCAACGGCGCTCTGATACATACGTTGACCCGTCAACTTCTACCACAACTCGCTCTGATTACAATAGATAATAGAGCAAAATGATAGGGCAACCGATGGTGCAGAGGTTCAAGTGAATGATCTCTATAGTGACTCTCTGCATTTACAAGTTCTCTAGAGCTGTAAGTTAAGACAGAAATTGTAATTAGCGATCGTCAAGACATAACCGAAGTGAAAATTAAGGCGAAAGCAATCGCTCTAATAAAGCCATGACGAAACCCTAAATGATCTCTCTAAAGAGTCATTTAGGGTTTCTCAATGAGTAGGCATATTATTTAATTGAGGAGCCATTAAGCCTGACGCGATCGCAATTGCTTGGGGAAAAATTCTGTGCTCTTGTACTTGAATTCGTTGATGTAGTGTGGCAGGCGTATCGTCGGGTAAAACAGGTACGGCAGCTTGCATGATAATTGGGCCACTATCTACGATGAGTTCTACAAAATGCACCGTGCAGCCTGTAATTTTCACTTGAGCAGCGATCGCCTGTTCGATAGCATGGGCACCCGGAAAGCTAGGGAGGAGGCTGGGATGAATGTTGATGATACGTCGAGGGAATGCGTCAATTAGCACCTGAGTAACGACGCGCATCCAGCCTGCCATGATCACCCATTCCACCTGATGCTGGTGCATAGTTTCAATGATGGCTTGATCGAGCGCTTCTCGGCTGGAATACTCACGGTGATTGAGCAGCACTTTGGGAATCTCTAGGCGATCGGCACGATCGGCGACTTTGGCGGTGGGCTGATTGTAGATCAAGACCTGAATTTGGGCGTTGAGCTGTTGATGGGCAATGGCTTGGGCGATCGCCTCCACATTGCTGCCGCTACCGGACGCTAAAATACCAAGCTTCATAAGAGAAGTGTTAGTCTCCTGAAGCAATACATCTGGAGAAACTAAGCTGGCATCGACAGATTTATAATTTTCTGGCATGACTTTCGGGTACGGCATCGGAGATCATGAGAGAAAGAAATTACGGGTTGCAGCTAAGTACCTTACCATAATGAATCCGCGATCGCTTCCTTCCTCTCCTCAAGCAACCATTCGGCGAGAGGTCTTTCAAAAAGAAACCCTAGAGGCTTGGCTGCTTCTGGCTCCGGCGCTGGTTTTGCTGGGCATTTTTGTGATCTACCCGATCGCCTATTTGGTGTACCTCAGCTTTACGGCGGGTAGCTTCACGCGGGCAGGGGTGCATGGGGTGGGGCTGAGAAATTACTGGCGGCTGTTGGTCGATCCAGATTTTTGGCAGGTGTTGGGAAATACGGCATATTTCACGATCGCGACCGTGATTCCGAGTCTGATTGTGCCGTTGGGTCTAGCGGTACTGCTGGATCGGGCGATCGGCTTTCGAGATTTGCTACGGACTGCCTACTTTATTCCTTCAATTACTTCCCTAGTGGCGGCGGGTCTGGGGTTTCGATGGCTGTTTCAAACCGATGGTCCCGTAAATGGATTGCTGAATGGGTTGGGGCTAGAGTCGATTCCCTGGTTGGGTAGCCCAACTTGGGCGATGCCTGTGCTGATTTTGATGAGTTTTTGGAAGCAGATTGGGTTTAATCTGGTGGTGTTTTTGGCGGGGCTACAGGCGATTTCGGCAAATCTTTATGAGGCGGCGGAGCTGGATGGAGCGAATGAGTGGCAGCAGTTTTGGCACATTACTTTACCGGGGTTGCGATCGACTCTGATTTTTGCAACAGTGACAACGACTATTTTCACGCTGCGGAGCTTTGAGCAGCCCTATGTAATGACAGGGGGCGGGCCGTTGAATACGACGAATTTGTTGGTGTTTTATATTTATAATCAAGCGTTTGCGCAGTTTGATTTGGGGTACGCCGCTGCCGCCACGACGCTGCTATTGGGGGTGACATTGGCTTTGGTCTATGTGCAGCTTCGGGTTTCTCGATAAGGAATGGCAGGGTTTGCTTCTAATCTGGGCATGAGCGAACAATCTTATAGAATCTACATGCTTAATCTAAATACTGCTGACTATCAAACAGCACAATAAATTCCCCTTCAGGAACATGCTGCTGCAAAAATCGCTGATGTCCATCGGCATCCGATCGACTCCTAAACCGCCCCACGACGACTCGCTGCATATTAGGCAACAGACGAATCACCGCCCAATGATTGAGGCGATCGCGGTAGCCAATCCGATCGGCTAGCTGTTCTAACGCATCAAAATCTGACCCGCACCCGTCAGGGTTCGTGTTGTGTGGCATGATATGTTCTAATCGCAAGGGTTTTGAGGCGCTAGCGGGTCTCTGTGGAGAATATGCTAGTACCCTTCCATATGATTAAACGTCAAACTCTTGAAGCTGTCAATACTTAACGCAAGACTTAGCGGCAAGACTTACTGAAAGGTTCAGTTAAATATGGACTTGAAAGCGTTAAGAGAACGCACAGGGCTTAGGACAATAGATGTTGCCTATGAGCTTAAGTGTTCCGAATCCTCAGTCCGTAATTGGGAAAAAGGAAGAACCACGCCAAAAATGGAAGTCTGGCAAGTTTTTCGATTGCTCGAAGTCTACCAATGTACTAGGGAAGAATTAGAGCAAGCAGTCAGAGAGTCCATAGTTGAAAGTGGAACTTGAGGATAAAAGATTTTTGTAAACTAGATGTGATGGGCAGTGGGAAAGATTCGTTGGCGTTTGAGAGTTGTAATGGCAGATCGCAAGATCACGAATCAAGCGCTGGCTCAACAACTTGGGATGCATCCCGTGAGTATTTCCAAACTCAAAAATACGGATGAATTGCCTGGAATTGGGGGCGCAACGTTGGCTAAGTTGTGTGATGCGCTCAACTGTACACCCGCCGATTTGATTGAGTACATTCCGGATTAGTGGGAGAAACTGAGGCTTCCTTTCAAAACTCAAAAGCTATACTGAGATATTCTCAAATGAAAGGTTCAAAACTTATGGACTTTTACACCGTCGTACTGAGACAAAGTTCAGTCTACTGGGTTGCCCTTTGCTTAGAAAATGGCATTGTTGGACAGGGAAATAGTCAAGATCAGGCGATCGCAAAACTTAAAGAAGCGATCGACTCATGGCAAGCGATCGTGGAGACTGAGCAGAACGTTCATCAAGCTTTTGTTTCCATTAAGGAACTGCATGAGTTCCTAACCCTTGAAGCAAAAGAGCCAGCTTTAGAAAACTACGAGTTTCGGGCGGTTTATGCCTAAAAATATTCCTGCTCTTAAACCCAAGGCATTGATTAGGATTTTGGAGCAGGGCGGATGTCAGTTTCATCGGCAAGGCAAGGGAGATCATAGTCTCTATAGCCGTCAGATTGAAGAGAAGAGATGGATTGTCCCGATCGACATGGGGGCAAGAGAAATGTCACCCGCTTATGTCTTGAGAATTTTCAGGCAATTTGGTTTTACAGATGAAGAAATTGAGCTTTTGCTGAATAACCGTTAGATTTAGTAAAATCTTCTGAGCCTCAAATGAATCTATTTTTGTTAAGGCGATCGCCCTATCTAATCTCAACTTGCTAAATTCAAATACTGCTGACTGTCAAATGGCATAATAAACGTTCCTTCAGAAATGTGCTGCCGCAGAAACCGCTCATATCATCCATTCCCGATTCAATTGTCGATGCTATTACAATCAGTCCTGCTTCGCCTAATTTGCGCAGCAGTTATGTTGAAGTTGATGCGGAAGGTAAATCATTACATATCAGAAGCCTCTTAGAATTCGTTAGTCCAGATGATTTAGATGTTTGCGCAAAGGGAACTCGTGACCGATTTGGATTTGGTCACGATATGGCTGAGTGTGACTTTGGTCGTTATCTTAAACCAGAGGAAGAACCGTTTGAGGGAGTCCGAATTGGCTATTACTTCAGAGCATCTTTTAGTGGGATCGAGATTAGCCCTGAAGCATTCGATCGGCTGATGAGCCGCTATTTCACAGTGGTTACTCCCTTTGTTGAGCAGCACTATCCTAAGATTGCTGCTGAGCCATGGTGGACAGAATTTTTAGAAGACGTTGCGTTCATTAAAACACGCGCCCAGAGCCATTCTATTGTGTAGCCGTAACACATTTAGGTATAGCTGAAGCTGTTAGAAGAGAAGCTACATAGCTTTTCATTAGGGCAGATAAAGGAAATATACTGGTAGAAAGTTCAAAAATACTCACGCTTTATCCAAAGTTGAGTGATGCAGAGATTTTGGGCGGAACGGATTGGCTATGATGCCATGCATGCGATCGGGGGTTTATTAATCAGAACGGTACGGTGATATATGGATGTTGTTGAAAATATCGAACTAGCGCAAGATGGCGAAATTGTGACTGTTCATCCGACTCAAGAAGTGATGACGCGCCAGAAATTGCCCTACTTCTTTGGCATCTCAGGCACGACGGCAGGCACAACTGGAATTTCGATGAATCTTGTGGTGATTCCGCCGGGAGCCTCGGCAGAACCGCATTTTCATAGAGACTATGAGACAGCAATTTATATTCTCAAGGGTCGGGTAGAAACGCGCTACGGCAAAGGACTACGGCGATCGATCATCCACACCGCCGGGGATTTTCTCTTCATCCCGGCAGGCGTACCGCATCAGCCCCATAACCTCAGTGACACCGAAGCAGCGGAAGCGATCGTGGCTCGAAATGACGCGAATGAGCAGGAGAACGTGGTGCCCTACGATCCGCTAGTCGATGAGACCGCTTGAGGCATAGTGATGAGTCAAGTAAGAGTTGGCGAGTAGATGAGTGGATGAGTGGATGAGTGGATGAGAGTTTCCCATCTACCCATTCACCCATCTACCCATTCACCCATTCACCCATCCACCCGTCAGTTAATTATTGGCACACCACCCGGCGCATCTGTAAATTGATCCAGCAGGGCAATCATTTCGCGCTCAAAAGTGACCTGGGCGCGATTGGTTTTGCCGCCGATATAGAAGCCCTCCGAGGTTTGCAATGCCCAAATCTGCGAGTGGGAAACATAGCTCATCAACACCCCCAGCATCATTAGCCCAAAGCCGCCATAGACCAGCGGAATACCGGGATCGGCTTTGATTTGCAAGCCCGTACTGCCGACCACTTCCGCGATCGCCAACGTCACCCCATTTACCTCGGTAGACATACCCTGCCGCACGGTGGAAACCAGCTTACCCGCTTTGTCGTAGATCAGCAAAATCCCTTGCAGATCTTTGGCAACCACCGAAATGCCGTCGCTCAGATCGGGTTTGGTGGGTACCCAGGTGCCCCAGAGCCGACCGCCGCCTGTCTTCAGCTCCGCCATGGGCAGCTCTAGAGTAGGGCTATTGTTGATGCGAAACCGAACGGCAGCGATCGCCCAATCTGCTTGGTACAGCGTCACACCCTTGTGGCGTAACGGCTTGTTGACATGAATCGTCTGGCGGTCAACCTCTTCCCCTGCCTGATCCAGCACCGACAGATCGGAATAGAACTGATCGATCGTACCCTTAGGCGTGTAGTCAATCCAGAAGCGATTCACCTTCACCGACCAGTCTTTGGGAATTTGCGAAGCGGCAAATGGCCCTGCATCGAAAATATTGCGAATCTGAAAGGTTTCGCCGCTGGGAACCATCTCCTGAGCAAAAAAGCCTGTCATGGAGCCGACGATCGCTCCCACCAATGTAATCAGCATTGCCGCATGAACGACGATCGGCCCAATTCGCCCCACTAGACCTTTGTGGGCGTACAGCTTATCACCTTCCTGGAAAATCCTGTAGCGGCGCTTTTGCAAGAGAGGAATCAGAGCATCCAGCGAGCCTTGGGGCAATTCTGCGCTCAGCGCCATTTTTTGAAATTGACGCGGCTGGCTGTAGAAATTCCAGGTGCGCGAAAACCAGCGCAGAGCCGTGAGCTGTCGCTTAAAGGTGCAGGTCGTGAGACTTGCTCCAAACAGGATCAGAATCGCCAAAAACCACCAGGTGCGATAGACATGATCTAGCCCAATGGTCAGGACTACTTTCCAGGTCAAGAATCCAAACAGAGCCGGATTTTCGGGATAGTTGGTCTGATAAAACTCCTGAGTCTGTCCTTGTTCAATCACCGTGCCTGAGATGCTGAAAACCGCGATCGCCAGCAGCAGAAAGATAGCTAGGCGCAAATCCGCCAGCAGGGGCACTAGCTCTCGTTTGAAGTAGTACTGAAGCGATCGAGAGAGGCTAAACGATGGCTCGGAGACAGGCTTAAAGGTCATGAATTCAGACAACTCGTACAGGTTTTGTAGCAACCGCTAGGGCGGTTAGGGCGGGGACATTTTGGGTGGGGCGCGCAGCGCCCCACCCAAAATGTCCTAAGCAAACTGGCGACATCTACATCTATCTACATCCATAGTCTAGAAATTATCGTACCTAAACAGCGCCAGAGGGAAACAGGCGAATCAGCAGGGTAAACACGCCGAAACCCACCAGCAGCGCACCGCTAGCGGGGGTGATCCAGCTAGACCAGCGCCGTAGCTCCAGCAATTTTTTAATGGAAGCGGTAAAAGTTCCTGCCAAGATCAGCGGAGCCACATAGCCCGCCGTGTAGGAAATCAGCAGCACTCCGCCCAGGATGGGATCTTGGGTCGTGGATGTCCATGCCAGCAGCGTTGCCAAAACGGGCGTGCTGCATGGCGACGCAACCAAACCAAACGTTAGCCCAATCAAATACGATCGCACTCCCTCCGGTAAATCTTTGGAGATCCAGTCCATGCCGCCCCAGCTTGGCAGTCTCAGGGGCAGGGCATCCAGGAGATTTAGCCCCATGAGGATGGCGATCGCACTCACCACAATGGGCAAACCAATGCCCACCTGACCGTAGATTTTTCCTGCGATCGCTGCCAGAATTCCCAATGCCGCCAAAGTTGTCGCTAGTCCTAGCGAAAACCAGGTGGACTGCGCCGCTGCCTGGAGCCGAGTTTTTGCCTCATAGCCGCCGATATAGCCGATCGTGATCGGCAGCATGGAGAGCATACAGGGGGTAAGGCTGGTCAGCAACCCTGCCAAAAAGATAATGCCCACACTGGCAGGGGTGAGATGGGTAAGCTGTGTGGCGACTAGCGCATCAGCAAAATGCCCCAGCTTGTAGAGTTGAAATTGAATGGCTTCGAGCATGATCCCTTGAACAGAATAGAAGAGAGTACAAGACATACCCTCCTCTATTCTATTGCAGTCGATCGCCCTCTACTGATGCCTTCAATGGGTCTTGTCCTGTAGTCCTTCCAAATACTCCTTCAGCACATCTCGAATAGGCGCTAGGCTTTTATAAATCTGCATATTAGGAGGAATCTGGTCGAGCGTCGCATTCAGACCCACAGCGGCAGTAGGGTGTTGTTTGAGCAGCGATAGAGGATAAACATACGTGCGAATTGTAAACAAGATTGCCTGAGTTCTAGGAAGTCGCCGCAGGGTTTGTCGTTCTACTCGAATCCACAGATTCTCTCCGGCTGTGTCGGCTGTCACTCCAGCAGGGTCGATTCGATGGATATGATTTCCTAAAAACAATTCTGGAGTGTTAGTGATACTCCAATTCATCCGATAGCCGGGATTTTCAGGTCGAAGGCGATCGAAATAAACGCTGACTGGATGCTGTAGTTTTGGGGAATACCCAGGAACTGGCTCATGAATAGGGGTGAGCGATCGCCCCAACTTGTCATGGAGTCGCCAGTGGGATGGAAAACTCAGGGAAGCTGCGCCTAAAATATAGCCGTCCTCACCGGACAGCATTAGACATAGATCTTCTTGCACCAATCGCCCCGCCAAGTCAAGAGGTGCGCCGACGAAATCTGTCGGATGCCAGGTTTCTTGGGTCAGTCGATTAATCACGGTTCCTGCTACTCGCTGAAAGTAGGTTGGAAAATGCTGAGTTAAATGTTCCAGCAGTAAATCCAGCACCTCCTGTTGGGCTGCCTCACTTCCTGGGATACTGGCAAACACGTCACTGGGGCATTCTGTCCGTAGCTCCGCCTTACGCTGCAAATAGGGTACAAACTCTTCATCAATTTGTATCCAATCTTCTAAATGCAGTACTTTTAATCCCAGGCTCAAGCGCCATTGCCCTTCGCTAAAGGGAAGATAAATAAGCTTGCTTGCTTCACAGCTGATTATTTCAGAATCAACCCTCACGATTTCCCCATTGTCTTCATAGGTGCGTCAGGTCAGCTAATTCATCCCTCGATCGAGCAGGTTAAAGAAAAGCTACTCCAGCAGCGTCCCCTTTAGGCAAGCCCCGACACAGTTTGCACCAGTGACGATCGCCCCTTCTAGCTCAGCGCACAAAAGATTTGCCCCCGTCAGATTTGCCCCTGCTAGATTTGCTCCTCGCAAGTCCGCCTCTTCTAAATTAGCTTCACTCAAAATTGCCCCTTGGAGATCGGCTTGCGCCAGATTTGCCCCCGCCAAATTGGCGCCATTCAGATTTGCCCCCCGCAAATCAGCCCCCCGCAGATCCACCCGCTGCAAGTTTACGCCCATCAAATTTGCACCACTCAAAAATGCCCCTGCCAGCGTCGTGTGAGCCAGCCGAGACTGCATCAAGTTCGCCCCCCGCAAATTTGCGCCTCGCAGATCCGATTCCCGCAAATCTGCCTGCATCAGAGTTGCTCCCAAGAAATTGGCGCGCAGGTCAGCCTGCCGCAGCTGACAGCCTAGCAGACTGGAGCCATCCAAATTTGCACCGTTCAAATTTGCGCCATTCAACATCGCGCCGTTTAGCATGGCACCCGCTAAATTGACGCGGCTGAGATTGCACTGCGAGAGATCTTCGTCTTCCAGATTGGCTCCTGCTAGATGCTTGAGTCTACCCGCTCGAATTGCCTCAATGTCCATGGGTTTTCTCTACTGTGCTTGTGATTGAATTGCCGCCATACGCAATCTGGATATTTTCCTGAGAGTAGGAATCCAGCAGCCACAGACCCGAAGCAATTTTGGGCATGGCAACTGGCAAACTTAACCCCTGCTGAAGCGCTGTTACCAGCAAGCCCAGAGCCTCCACTAGCTTGGGATCCCAGCGATCGCCCTGCTGCACCTGGCAGTCCGCCAGCGCTGCCACCAAAGCTTCCTCTAGGGGCAGGTCGCGATGCTCGACCACTCGCCGCTGAAATTCTGCCACCAGCCCCAAAATTCGAGACTCGATCGGGATGCCATCTCCGGCTAATCTGGCGGGCAGCCCCGCACCGTTCCACCATTCCGACTGGTGGGTGAGAATGGTGGCGATCGCGCTCAGCCGCTGCATCCGACGCAAAACCTGAATGCCAGGAACGAGAGGACAGTAGGGAGCTTGGTCGGGCGATTCTGCCGAGTCGCTGACCGAAGTGACAGAACTCAAAACGCGATCGTAGGACTGTAGGAGCGCGATACGATGCAGCAAACCTGCTAGCCGCAACCGATGGAGTTGCCAGGAAGGTAAATCCAGCAACTGCCCCATTGCCTCAGACAATGCCGCCACCTCTGCCGCCACCATGGGGTTGCTAATATCCGTCTGATCGATGAGCTGTGCTACTCGCAGAAAAGCTTGCAGTTCGTTTGAGGTCAGGTTGTTGTCCAGTGAGGAAGTGGGCAAGAGCTGCGCCAGCGGCGAAGTCGTCTCACGGGTTTGCAAATAATCCACCACACGAGAGACGATGTCTCCCATATGTTCGACGGTCGGGACACTGCAAAACGCGCCTTGAACCAGAGGCGCCATCTCCTCGACCTGAGTTTTTAAGCGCTGCTGCAAAGCCGGATTGTAGCGCCCTACATGCTCCACCAACAGCTCAACTGTTTCTAAAACTAGGGCAGGTTCAAACGTCCAGAGTCCGTAAAATTTCCGCTCCAAATCTTCTGTTGGAAAACCCGCAACTCCATAGTCGGCTTCAGATAGCTCCTGACACAGCACCATTGCCGTGTAGTTGGGCGATAAGATGACCAAGTGCCATTCCTGTGCCACCGGATCAGCTTCTTCCAAACTCACCAACGCCACATTCGATCGCTGGCTGGTCGGGTGATCGCCAAAGCCGCCGTCTGGTGCCGCCAAAATCACGATCTGACGCGATCGCCCCGCAATTTCGCCATAGCGATCGGCTTCTTCTAGATACCATTTGCCCCGCTGAAAGGCGGTAATCATCAGCGGCGAATAGTCTGCATCCAGAATCGCGTCTTCCAGGGCATGACAGAGAGCCACCAGCGTATTTTTGTAATACACCCCAAAATTCAGAGGCGGTTTATCAGGATGATGGGTCAGGTGGGCCGATCGCAGCTTGTCGAGAATAGAGCCTTCTAGCATGGAACGTTAGGGAGTAAAAGGGAATTAAAAGAGATTCGTTAAAGCAGGTACAGCGAAAACAGGTTCTAGACTGAAACTAGGGCTTTAGGTGAAACGGGCGCACTCAGAGCCTCTTCCAGCGGAGCTACGCCCAGTTTTTGCTCCAGGATTCGCATCACCTCGCGCCCAAAATCGTTGGGGTTTTGCTCCCAGGCTTGCAGACAAACCTCGCCAAAGAAAGAGCCGAGCGGCTCCGGATTCCACAGCAGCTTTTTCGCCGTCCAGGGCATGACGCTCATGGGATTGTATCCCGGCTTAATGATTTTCTTGCCAAACGCATAGTCTTCTAAGTGCGTGTGGGGCTGCAAGCCGATGAAGAAAATGGCGGGTTCCACCTTGTCGGCTCCAAAAATCCTCTCTAGCTCTCGGTGGTAGGCGATCGTCTGGCGAATGGTAGTAAAGGTTTCGTCGATGACATTAAACGAGTAGTTGACAGACACTATATCGTTGAATCCCGCCGCCTTCAAATCGCGACAGTTTTGCAAGACGGTTCGCAAGTTGTAGCCCATGCGCATCTTGCGAATCAGCTCCTGCGATCCGCTGGTAATGCCGATCTCAAAGTAGTTCATGCCTGTTTTCACCATCAGGTCGCACAGCTCTGGAGTCAGATTGTCTGCCCGGATGTAAGCCGCCCAGTGGATATCATTCATGCCTGTCTCTAGAATTTTCTTCAGCAGCTCGATCGCATCCTCCATGAACCGCCGTGCCGGGATGAACTGAGCATCAGTAAACCAGAAGTTTCTCATGCCGCGATCGTAGAGCTGCTGCATCTCCTTAACGACTTCCTCTGCCGGATTAATGCGAACTTGCTTGCCCTCTACCACCGTGTAGACGCAGTAGCAGCAGTTGTGGGGACAGCCGCGCTTGGTTTGTACCCCTATATAAAAGTCACCCCCCTGCAAGTAATACTCAAAATCTGACCAGATTTGGGCAATGTAGTCATAGTTGCAAGCCGATTTTTCTAGGGGCGTGGGCTGCTCATGGATGAGGCGATCGCGGGGCTGATCTTCACCTACCACATAGCAGCGCTCACCCGAAACATCCTCGCCGCGCAGCAGCTTCTCCAGCAGCGTTTCGCCCTCGCCGACTGAGACGATCGATCCTTTGGGTAAAATTTTACCCATCTGCTCATAGAAGACGCTAACCGCGCCGCCGCCTACAATGAGTCGAGCCTCTGGACGATAGCGTCGGGCGCGCTTTAGACCTCGACGAATTAAGCCCAAATTTCGCCATAGCTCGTCGTAATAAGATATTGCCATCCGCAAGCCGCCCAGTGCGCCGCGCAGCTTCAGCAGCGGATCGCGGGCATAGAAAAGCTCAAAGGCGTTTTGTAGCGGGTTGCCGCCTCGTCCACCCACAGGCGCATAAATTTGAATATCTCGCCAGGAAAACACTAGCAGCGTCGGGCGAAACTGATCGATGGAGCGATCGAGCGCCGCATTAAAATCTAACGGCGGAACTGTGCCCAGATCGAGAATCTGCTGCTCAATCGCCGGAAATAGCTTGTGGACATGATCCGCCAAATAAACGACCCCGATCGGGAAAATGGGGTTGCAAGGCAAGCGAACGTAGAGAATGCGATCGCCTGCCTTTCCCAACGAGACATTTCCCAGCGAGGTTTTTTCCAGTGGGTCAATTCTGGATAGACGACTCAATTGACTCTGATTGGCTTGCAAGCTCATAGGACAAGTTTGTGGATAGAGAAGCTGGAGAGCGCTAACGATCGCAGCGGTCTGCCCGTTAGCCAGATTTTGATGCTAGTTGAACTTGAAAACCTACTGCCGTGTATTTAGAGAATTATGAAATTTAGATTCATATAACTTCACGATACCACTGAGTTTCTTGACCTGCATGAAAGATTCTTTAGCGGGCTGCACAAACTAGGGATTGCAATACAGATTGAGAAGTCGGCACGTAAAAATCTATTCATTTTGCTCTGATGAGTTCAAAATTGAAGCCGAACGTTGGTAGTCGCTTTTACAACTACTGGGGATCGGGGAATGCTAGGGTCTAGATATAACAAGCTCACAAAGCTAAGGCTCCTGCATCGTTATGTCCCAAGTCTTTGATCCTCTGCCAAGCGACTCTTCAAGTGACCTGGTTCTTTGCTGCTATGTCAATGCGACTAGCAAGATTCAGATTGCTCGCATCACCAATATTCCTAACTGGTACTTTGAACGGGTGGTTTTTCCAGGTCAGCGCCTAGTTTTTGAAGCGTTGCCTCAGGCTCAGGTAGAGATTCACTGCGGCATGATGGCAACCGCTATTTTGGCTGATACCATTCCCTGCGATCGTCTGCGGATCGAAACAGAGCTGGAAGCGGATTTGGCGATCGATGGCGTTGCTTCTACCGCAGAATCTTTGACAGCCACAGCAGATTAGCCGCGGCCATGCAGACGCACCCCTAGACAATTATTAGTCAAAAAAACTTGAGGCTCTCTCTATATATTCCCTATATCCCCTGTGCTTTGATGAGAGGCACGGGGGAATTGTATTAGGAATATGGCAACCGCCTTGGCGGTTAGGACGGGGACATTTAAGGTGGGGCGCTTCGCGCCCCACCTTAAATGTCTTGAGTAAACTGGCGACAGCTATCTTTAACGCGTCAGGATAGCTATCAGTGTGGCTCAATAGAAAATATCAGGCGATCGCTCAATTCCTTCATGGAAACTTCATATTAGCTAAGTTTCAGCGCTAGCTCGGACAAATTTCTCCTCAATTTATCCGGCTTTCTCAAGCATAATTACCCAGAGACTCTGTAGATTGATGTCTGAAACCCAATCAGCGTCAATATTTTGTCTATTATTCATAATCAGATTAAATCGACCTATCCTATGCCGCAGATTGTTTTAGTTAATCCTCAAATCCCTCCGAATACAGGAAATATCGCCCGAACCTGCGCTGCAACAGGAACCGCTCTCCATTTGGTTGGGCCTCTAGGATTCGAGATTAGCGATCGCTATCTAAAAAGGGCGGGTTTGGACTACTGGCAGTATGTCGATCTGCGCTATCACCCGACCCTAGCCGATTTTCAGGCTTACCAGCAGCAGCAGGCAGGTCGCCAAGTTGGATTTAGCACTTCAGGAACATATAGCTATACAAAGTTTGACTATCAAAATACCGATTGGCTACTGTTTGGTTGTGAAACGACCGGGCTGCCACCCGATGTTTTAGCCGATTGCGATGCCGTAGTCCGGATTCCTATGGCTCAGACGGGCGTTCGCAGCCTCAATCTCTCGGTTAGCGTAGCGATCGGCTTATTTGAAGCGCGTCGTCAGCTGGGTTTTCTAGAATTAAGCTAGGTTTTCTAAAACACAGAGCATCATCATCTCAAAAAAAATTCTAGATTTCCGTAAAAGGCGATCGCGCTGCTGTAGCCACAAGAAATTGAGTCGAATAGTTTATTTTTAATCACTAAAACTTTGTTCGGAGAAATCTGCCGACTTCTATATCTATATATATGCATTCGCGAATGCTTTCTAGAATTACTCAATCAAGACCGAACAAACTGTTGGGTAATTCTTTAAAACAAGATATTTAAGTTAGACGGTTGTAGGGGTGTAAAAGCGCTTCAGTCATCTGCACTACAAAATCTACTGAAATACCATAAGAAATTTCTATCGAAGCTTGCGTGAAATCACTGGCGCTGAAAGGGCGGTACTAGCGCGTAATCCCGCTCTACTTCAAGGCTTCCTCAGCGATCGGGATTCTTGAATTCTATGTAGCCAATACAGCCTTAAGTAACATCGTCAACCGTAGAATCAACCGTCTTCTATGGCTATCAAGCCGTGATTGATAGGAAATAAAAAATTGCCTTCCAGACGGGTTTTTCACCCCCTGAAATCTTGAATATCAGCCCTTTTTAGCCGCTAGAACTGCTTGCGGCTAAAGGTTCTAGGAATCAGGATTAGCAGTTGCAAAATGCCTTGATACGCTGATTCTCAACTCTATTCATGTTGGTATCATCAGATGCCGGACATTAATTAAGTGGTGTACACTGTGCCCTTGAAGATTAATAAACCCAGATTACTGTTCTGCTCAGGCGCAATCCCAGATCAATGTTTTAAAAGATTCAACCTGCCTAAATAAGCAAGTCTTGAATTTTTCATTAACTGGTGTAAGCTTGTTTAAGTCAAAAAGAGCAAAGGTAATGTTACCTAGTCATACGGCAACGTCTGTGATCTCGATCGCTGCTCTATGTGATTCCCGTCATAGAGATTCATAGATTAGATCGGTTGGGAATAGTTAAACGCTGCTCATTAGGAGGTCATTCTTGAAGCGAGAATTTCTGCGGAAGGTCAAGCCTGTTTCTTGCTCCCCCCGTGAAACGGCAGAGCAACCCGAACAGATTTCTGCGGGAGTCAGCCGTCGGGCACGCACCTCTGCTGCCATGTTCGGTCTAGCTCTATCAGTGGGAGCATCTAGTCTGGTTCTGCCTCATCGAGATGATGGGGCAAATGCAGCCGAACCCAAAGGTACGGAAGTTACAGCGCAATCGCTTTCGCAAATTGCAGCCCTGCCCGTTTCTGAACCAGGTTCGATTGTAGTTCTTCCCTCAACAGTCACTGTTGAACATGTGGTGCGAGAAGGGCAAACGCTTTCTCAGATTGCCCGCAGCTATCGAGTCAATGTTCAAGACATTAGCGCTACCAATCTTTTAGCTGCTGATGCACTACTTAAGCCAGGGCAAGTGCTTAAGATTCCTGTGAATCGTGCTGATGGAGCATTGAAAGCATCTTCACCGGAGCTAGTTGCTTCTGCTGATCTGAGCCAAGCGCCAGTCAGACCAGATGCTTTGACTCGTCTGCGAGAACAGAGAGACAAGTTAAAAGATAGTCTGGCGGAGTTGCGGTCTGAGGATGTGAAAGGTTCGGCGGCTGCGACTAGCGAAGTAGAAGTTCCGATCGCATTGGCTTCCCAGGTATCTGAAAAAACTGAAGAGTATCGGGTTCAGCCTGGAGATACTGTCGCGGCAATTGCCAGAGCGCACGGTGTTTCTGAGCGCATTTTGGCGGCGACGAATAATTTGTCTGATCCAGACTGGATTCGAGTGAGCGACTCGTTGAACGTGCCTGCTCCTCAGTCGATCGCCTCCGATGCTATCCAACCAGCAAATGCGGCTGAGGTGCCGTCTGCTACAGCTCAACCTTCTGTCGTTCAGCCCTCCGTGCAGCAAGTTGCGGTTGCACCACAGACGCAAGACTACCGGGTAGGTCTGGGCGACACTGTGGCGCGAATTGCCAAGGCGCACAATGTGCCACTGTCTGCCTTGGTCGATGCTAACCGCTTGTCTGACCCGAATGTAATTTTCGTGGGTCAAGTTCTGCGGCTTCCTAATGTGCCAACAGCTCCTGTTCAGCCAGTTGCAGTTAAACCCCAGGCTGTGGCGATCGCCCCTCGCGCTGCCACTCCTGCCGTCCAATCTGCTGAACCTGGTTCGGCAGTGCAGCGCGAAGTTTTGGGTTCGCCGGATGCTATTCAGGCGGCTCCTCGGTATGTTGAGAACCTCTTGGCAGAGGTAAGAGCTTTGCGGGCAAAGCATCAAGGTGGCATTGCTACAAGACCTGCGCAGCAGCCTGTCATGGTGACAGCACGTAGTGAGTCTATCGACACGGTTGCTCCGCAGTCTGCTGCTTTACCCTCCTCTGTTCCATCACCTGTCGCTCCCTTGGCTGCCGCTGAGCCTGACCTTGTGGCAGCAGCTTCCATCAGTTCAGAGAGCTATGCACCGCTGCGTCAACCTGTGACAGGTCGCACCGTTTCGCCAGAGCTACCGCCTCTCCCTGGTGCGGAAGCTTTTCTGCCTGAAGGATCGCGTTCTAACGGCTACATCTGGCCAACGCGAGGTCTACTCACCTCTGGCTACGGCTGGCGTTGGGGTAGAATGCACGCGGGAATTGACATCGCTGCCGATACAGGTACTCCAATCTATGCTGCTGCCAGTGGTGTAGTGCAGTATTCTGACTGGAACTCTGGTGGCTACGGCAATATGGTGGAAGTTGTTCATCCAGATGGTAGCTTTACTCGCTATGCTCACCTGAACAGAAGTATGGTTCGTGAGGGTCAGCGTGTGCAGCAGGGTGAGCAGATCGCCGAGATGGGCAGTACGGGATACAGCACAGGGCCTCACCTGCATTTTGAGGTGCATCCGAAAAATGCGGGTGCGGTCAATCCGATCGCCTACCTGCCTCAGCAGTCAGTGCAGTAGAAGATACCAGCTTATAAGTCTTGAGAGATTAAAGGCTTAGAGAGTCTTTAGCGTTGGAGGGCAGCCGCTCTCCAATTTTGTTTTTTGGGTAAAGTCCAAATGTGGATGGGGCTATGGGTAAGCTGCTGGAGAGTAGCTGTGGCTTAAAGATGGGCGATCGCTCTAAGTGGCAAAACGGGCTATATTCACCCTAGCTGTGATTCATCGTAGCCAGTTGCAGCAGAGCCGCTAAAATAACGGGATGGCGACCCAAGATTCCCCTTCAATCCACGACTCCATTTTTGAGAACGATGCAGCAGAATTTCAGGCCTATCTAGAAGATTTGCATCGTCAGCACCAATCTCTGACGATCGGGAAAGTTGCCGATTACATTCCAGAGTTGGCGAAAGCAAACCCTGACTGGTTTAGCATTTGTGTGGCGACTGTGGACGGACAGGTTTTTACCACGGGCGATGCCGAGCAGCTCTTTACGATTCAGTCCATTTCTAAGGTATTTGTGCAGGGGCTGGCGTTAGAAGACCATGGGCGCGATTACTTTTTAACCCGTGTCGGAGTAGAGCCAACCGGGGATGCCTTTAATTCCATTGTCCTAGATGAGCAGTCAAAGCGTCCCTATAACCCAATGGTGAATGCAGGGGCGATCGCCACCACTAGCCTGATCAAAGGAACTAGCCCAACCGATCGCCTTAACCGCATGTTGGATATGTTTCGGCGCTACATCGGGCACGATATTTTTGTGGATATTTCAACCTTCACTAGCGAGAGAACAACAGGTAATCGCAACCGCGCCATGGCGTACCTGATGTACAACTTCGGCATGATTGATGCCCGGATTGAGGAAGCGCTCGATCTTTACTTTCAGCAATGCTCGATTATGGTGAACTGCCGCGACCTGGCGGTAATGGCGGCAACGCTTGCCAATCGCGGCGTGAACCCCATCACTGGAGATCGCGCTGTTGCGCCTAACTACATTCGCGATATTCTCAGCGTCATGTACACCTGCGGCATGTACAATTTTGCGGGAGAGTGGGCTTATAAGATCGGGCTGCCTGCCAAGAGTGGCGTTTCGGGCGGCATTATCGTGGTAGTGCCTGACCAGATCGGTATCGCCATCTTCTCACCGCTTTTGGACAGTCGCGGCAACAGCGTCCGGGGGGTCAAGGTGTGTGAGGATCTATCTGAACATTTTGATCTGCATTTGTTTGATTCTTCGATGGGCTGTCGGACGTTCTTACAGCGGTTGTCTCATTCCATTCGCTAAATTTTTTAGAGCATTGATGATTTGTGGCAGCCGCCAAGGCGGTTAGGACGGGGACATTTTGGGTGGGGCGTTCCGCGCTCCCTCTCAAAAATCATCTCCCCTAAAAAATTCCCCTTCGGGCTTTGCAAAGCTCGAAGGGGAAAGACTCCCGCTAAAACTTGTAGATATGAAACGCTGCCCCTAACGCAATGGCTTAAAATCTCCTCTGACTTCAGTAAATCCGCTTGGGTTTGTGTTCCATGTCACTTAATTTACCCGGAAATCACGTAGATTGCTATGCCCTCAGAGGTTCACTTCACTCAAGCTTTACGTTTTAGCTCAGAAGTAGAAAGTATTTGTGAAGTCAGGCTATTCACACATTTAGATACGCCTTAGCTTCCTGGGCTACGGGCGGCATTTCATCGTGGCTCAGGGTTTCCAGTGCCGCGCGAATTTCAGGACTCTTGAAGTGGCTCAGGGCTTGCGTGACTCGGTAGCGAACCTGCCAATCAGGGTCGGCAACAAACTCTAGCAGCAGGGGAACTGCGCGATCGTCCTCCAATTCTCCTAAAGAGCCGATCGCCGCCGTCCGTACTAGCTCGACGCTGGAGGTGAGGGCGCTATTGAGTAAAGTAAAGGCGCGGCGATCGCCCAATTCGCCCAATGCCGCAATAATACTGAACTGCACCAGCCATTCTGGAGTTTTGTGATAGAGCTGCTCTAAGTCTTCATAGGCGTCGGTAAGTTTGAGTGCGCCGATTGAGTCAGCGGCGGCTGCCTGCACGTCGGCTTCGGGGTCTTCTAGCAAGCAGCGGCGCAAGATTTCTAGCGCCAGAGTCGGGTTTTGCAATCCTAGGCTGGAGAGTTGGCTGACTGCCGCATAGCGCACCCGCACGTTGCCGTCATTCACAGACTGCTGAATCATCTCGAAAGCGATCGCCGGGTCAAGCTGTCGGAGCTGATTGACTCCGCTCAGCCGTTTGCCAAAATCTTCTGAACTCAAAAGCTCTTGCACGGACTCAGGATTAACGCTCATATCATAAATCTCGATTTTTCAAAGGGATTAAAAACTTTAAGCTGCTATGACTTTGCGGGCTTAGGGTGAATTGACCTACAGATTTGCTGCCATATGACGAATGATGTCTCCTCGCGTCACGATGCCCACCACCTGGTCTGCCGCATCAACAACTGGAAGCCGACGAACATTGCGATCGCGCATTAACTGAGCCGCTTCTTGAAGGGAGCGATCGGCGGCAATAGTGATGATGCCTTTTTTGGTCATGACTTCGCCCACGGTCTGCCCCAATGCCTTATGTAGCTCCTCTTCATGTTTGGCAGGGTTTTCTAGAAAAATCAC
Source organism: Drouetiella hepatica Uher 2000/2452 (assembly GCA_019359505.1). GTDB lineage: Bacteria > Cyanobacteriota > Cyanobacteriia > Elainellales > Elainellaceae > Drouetiella > Drouetiella hepatica. Next base: position 158,963 of record JAHHHD010000010.1, read on the forward strand.
GCTATCCAGAATCGTGATAAATGCGGGTGATCTAACGCCCGTCTCTTGCCACATCAAATCGGTTTCGGAGATGACTCCAACCAGCTTGCCGCTTTGATCGACAACGGGCAACCCGCTAATGCGGCGCTCTGCCAAGATTTGAATGGCTTGACTAAGGGGCGTTTCAGGCTGCACGACGATCGGATCGGCAGTCATGATATCGGCAACGGTTACGGACATAAAGAATTCTTAGTTTCGGGATCAGGTTCCTTTCATTTTAGGGAGTTAGGGGATCAACCGAGCTGAGGTTAATGTTTGTTGCGATCGGTTTGCCTGCTGCGGTAGATCATCGGCGTTTACCCTGCCTATGGTAAACGCCGATGATCTCTGGGATGACTCGATCATCTGATCGAGCTATCAACACTAAGTTTAGGGTCGGCAAGACGTTGGGTGCGCCACGGGTGACGCGGCGCACCACCGATTTACTCAGTGGGGGGCAGCACAAACTCTGGGAACAGGTCGGCGGTGCAGCTCGTATCGAGGGTGCGATCGGGATCGTTCACGAACGCCACGCCAATATCTTTGGCGCATTGGGAGGATACGATCGCCCCGTGACCCGTGCTGGAAAGCTCCACAAAGGTGCCGTTGCGCAGCCCCTCCATCACCCCGACGCCCATTTCGGTGTTGGTTTGCACGTCGTAGCGGCCTTGCAGCACCAGGGTGGGGATGCTGCTGTTGATCGGGGCGTGTTCACCCGCCGGGGCCGCCTCTACGGGCCAGAAGGAACAGAGGTTGTAGGCTTGCTGGGCGGCATTTACCCGACCTGCACCGAGCTGAGGCATCAGCATGGTTTCGTAGTGGGTTTGGGTTTGGGCCGGGTCGCTAAAGGGCACCAGTTCGCGGCAGTCTAAACTGCGAAACATGCCCGTAGTGATGTCGGCATCGACCGGGGAGAAGGAGTCGGTGAGAGCCGACACCACATCGTACACGTGGCGCACTTCGACCTCAGACATGGCCTGGACGGCGGCAGTGAGGGTGGCGGCGGTGTCGCCCTCCAATTCTTCTGCCACAAAGGCAAGCAGGGTCTCCCGGTTGCGGGGCGTCTCGGTATAGCCCACCCCAAAGAAGTTGATCAACAGCAGCACCCCCTCTGATTCGGGCAGAGTGTCAGCAACGGCTCGGATTTGCTGTACCCAGCGGCTGGCGGGGCGGCTGGTTTCGGCGGCGGCTGCCCTAGCCCGCAACACATCCTCCGCCTTGGCCTCGAAATCGCGCGCTTGCAGGCGGTAGGCCTCTGGCGAAGCTTCAAAGGTTGGTGGGTTGGCTGCGGTGCTGAACAGCGCCCCGGTAATCACCCCGGCAAAGGTGGTGGTGATGCCCTGCTCCAGCTCTTGGACAATTAGCGGCATGTAGGGGGCTATCTGGCCGGGGTAGTTGTTCATCAGTGTAATCAGCGTGACAAACTCGGCGGCGGAGACGCGATCGATGGGGGTGGTTAGTGGCCTCAGGGGGGTGATGGGTTCGGCCAGGGGGAGGGGAGCTTGGTCTAGCTGGTTGAGCAGAGCGACGGTGCGATCGCTGAGGTTGGGGTAACCAGCACCGCAGGCGGCATCGGCCTCGCAGTCTTCCACCAGGTTGAGGAAGCTGACCTCTATGTCGCGGACAATCGCTTCATACTTGTTGGCCTGCACGGGCACGGTGGAGTCGAGTACCGCGCTGCGCACCCGATCGGGGTGGTTGGCCATAATCCGCTGGGCCAGGTAGGTGCCGTAGGAAATGCCGTAGAGGTTGATCGGGCCGTAGCCCAGGGCGGCGGTCAGGTTCACCACATCCTGGGCGCTATTGGGGGTGTTGTAGTTGCTGAGGTCGTTGCCCTGGTTTTCTAAAATGCGGGCACAGAGATCGAAGGCGGCATAGGCTTCAAGTGCGTCGTCCTCGGCATTGGGAAATCGCGATCGCATTTGCTCTCGCAGCGGATCGAGAGTGCCCGCGTACTGGCTATCGGGATCTAAAAGCACCTTGGTGGTGACCAGCACCACCGGGGCACAGCCCAGCCGATTGGAGAATTGGGTACCCCGCTGATCCAGCACAATGATGTCGCGGGTTTGGCGCTGGGGTTCATAGATTTTCGCCCGCGTTTCCAACGCACTCGATGCCAGGGTGCTGCCTCCCGGCCCACCGCGCAGATCCATGATCGGGTCGGGGGCAGGGGAGAGGCTGCGGCTGTGCAGCACGGCGTAGGTGAGGTCGATTTGGCGACCGTTGGGTTCAGCGTAGTTTTCGGGCACGGTGAACAAGCCGCAGGTGATGGTTTCGCCTTCCACTTCGTTAGGGGGCAGCACCGTGGGGCAGGGGATGACGGTAAGGGGGTAGCGCGGGGTTTGGGCGATCGCGGGGATCTGGGTGGCGAGGGCGGCGGCGAGGGTGAGGAGGGGGAGGGTGCGGTGGATGGGTTTCATGGGGGTGGTGGGGTGATGGGGTGATGGGGTGGTGGGGTGGGTGGGGAGGGGTGAGGAGTTTTGAGTTTTAGAATTGGGGGCGGGTTATTGGGGGCTGGGTACGGCGTGGTGGAGGTTGGTGAAGGTGGCTAGGGTCTTGTCCAGATCGGGGGGCTGGCGGACTTGGGTGGCTTGCTCGATCGCATAGCCCACGGCCAGCAGATCGGGTTCGCTGAGGGCTTTGCCAATTAGGTAAGCGCCCAGAGGTTCGCCCGTCTCGGCGTAGCCGATGGGGACGGTGAGGGCGGGGTAGCCAGCGGCGGCGTAGGCTTGGGTGCTGGCGATCAGCAGGTCAATGCCTGTGTCGGCAAAGAACTGGTCGAGGGCGGCGCGGGCGGTGGTTTGGTGGGTTTCGCGCAGGCTGGTGTAGGCGGCAGAGGGGCTATCGCTGCGCTGGGCGGTGGAGAGATGGTCTTGCCCGTAGGGAATGCGGTTGGCGGGATCGGCGTAGTTAAAGGACACCACATCGATTAGGGCGGTAACGGGCGGGTTGGGCAGGGTGGGCAAAAAGGCATTGAGGGAGGCTTTGAAGCCGGGGGGCAGGGCGGCGTTGGCATCCGGGGCTTGGGGTACGGTGTCGTTCTCCAGCTCGACGACGGCAATGCCCTGCTGGGTGAGGGCGGCGATCGCCGCTTTGGCCACTTGATTGTTCGCCTGCAATAGTTTGATGGCATTGGGCAAGGCCGCCCGCACTTCCGCTGACAGGTCATCGGGCGGGTTGGCGAGAAAGGCTTCTAGCTGCGCGATCGTCCTTTCCGGAATCACGGCCACGCCCACCCGCCGCTGCTTGGCTCGCTCCAGGTCGAGAAACCGGGTAAAGTCTTCGCTTTGCAACTCCGCCACGGCAGGGTCAGGATTTTCCTCTGCCCCTTCGTCAGTGTGGGTGAGGGCACCGAGCAGAGTGGCTACATCTGTAACGGTGCGACCCATTGGCCCTGGCACATCCATCCAGTCCACCAGGGGGATGACGTAGTCGCCGCTGACCAGTCCGTGGGTGGGTTTCAGAGCCGCGATGCCGTTAGTGGCGGCGGGTCGGATGATGGAACCCTGGGTTTCGCTGCCGACGCTGACGGCAGCGAGGTTTGCGGCCACCGACACCGCCGAACCGGAGCTAGAGCCGAGGGGGTCAAAAGAGCCGTAGGGATGGCGGGTTTGGCCGCCCAATGCACTAAAGCCGCTGGGCATGGCGGGGTCTACATAGTTCGCCCATTCCGACAGGTTGGCCTTGCCGAGAATGACGGCTCCAGCGTTGCGCAGATTTTTGACCAGTTGGGCATCGCGATCGCCCCGCCAATCTTTCAGGGCGTAGGCTCCGGCAGTAGTGTGCATCTGGTCGCCCGTGGTGATGTTGTCTTTGACCAACACCGGGATGCCGTGCAACGCCCCCCACAGGTTGCCCTCGGCTCGTTCAGCATCCAGGTTGCGGGCAATGTCTAGCGCGTCTGGATTCAGCTCCATCACCGAGTTGAGCTGATTCACGTCGTAGCGCTGGATGCGATCGAGGTAGTAGACCACCAGTTCTTCGGCAGTGAGGTCGCCGCTGGCCATGAGCCGCTGCAATTGGGGAATCGTCGCTTCCAGCACCAGGGCATCTAATGCGCTGCGCCGTTCAGCGGAGAGGTTCGCCAGCGCTGGCTCAAAGGGGCTGAAGTCGCGCAGGCGCTTGCTGGTGTAGTCGGGTTCTGACACAGGAAACTCCGTAGGGTAGGCGCGGGCAGAGCCTTCGGGGGGCGGGGGGATGGCGGCGGCGTGAGTGGCTAGGGTGAGGGCGATCGCCGCCAAAGCCAGCGGTAAGATGCGTCGAAGGAGTTTCATAGGGGCTAGATGAACGTCAAGGGTAAGACGGGTCTACTCGTAGACAAAGATGGGTTTCACCTCGGTCAGACAACGGCTATCGGGGGTCTGCTGGGGATCGGTGAGAAAATCGGTGGCGATCGCCGCCACACATTGCCCTGCTGGCGTATCGGCAGGGGCAAAGAACGACCCATGCCCAACCCCCGGAAAGGTGTACACATAGGCCGTTTCAAAATTTCTGGCCACCTTCTCACCATAGGTTTGGGGGGTGACGGGGTCGTAGCTGCCGTTCAGCACCAGCACGGGGATATTGGTGTTGTCGTAGGCAAAGGGTGCCTCTGGCTCGACCTGAAGAATCTCGCAGAAGCGATCGACGCTGGCGCTCTCGCTCAGCCCTATTGGAATGAGCTGCTCATAGGGGGCAGGGAACAGCGTTGCAGCCTCCGTCTGCACTGAGTTCGACCGAGCGCAGAGTACGGTGTGATACATGCCCTTTGCACCTGATGCTTCCAGGCTGCCAACCAGATCTTCCATCAGCCAGCTAAAGTCGCCTGCTGCGGCTTGATAGATATTTTTGGGCAGCGTGGGGGCGTTGCCGCTCCTGGCAATGTATGGCTCAAAGGTCAACAAAAATTCGTCGCGATCAATCGTGGTTTCCACCTCGGCGGTGGGAGCGGTCAGCGTCAAGGGAACGGGGTTCTGGTGCAGGCGATCGAGCAACGCCAGGAAGGTGCTTTCTAGGTTGGGATAGGCTGCATTGCACTGGGCATCGGCGGCGCAGGCGGCAAACAGGTTACGCAGTGCCCCGCTCAAGGTGTAAGTACTGGCTAGGTTAAAGTCAACATCGGTGGTCACCACCCCATCTAGAATCACACTGCGTAGTTGCGCCTGGTGCGATTCGGCTTGTTCGATTACGTACTGTCCCAGCAGCGTCCCGTAGGAAACCCCGTAGTAATTAAACTGGTCGTAGCCCAGGGCTTCGGCCACCGCATAGATATCGGCGGCATTTTCGATGGTGTTGAAGGCGTTGGGGTTAATGCCTTCCGTCAGGCTGCGTTCGCGACAGGCCACCATCCATTGGGTATCGGTCGGGGCGATTTCGTCACGGGCTACAGCCAGGTTGTGGTCGGTTTGCTCAGGGCAGGCAAAGAAGGGGCGCGACAGCTCAGTCCCCCGCTCTTCGACAAACACCAAGTCCCGCCCTTGCAAAATCCTGGGCAAAATCGGCAGCAGGGGCAACCCCTTGGTGGCAAAGATGCCAATGGTGGTATCGCCGGGGCCGCCCTGCTCGATAAACAAGGGGTCTGGGCTGGGGGCGTCACCAATGCTACGGGTTCTGACCACCGCCACCTGAATAGTCGGCCCATCGGGCTGGCTGTGGCGTTCGGGTACCGTCACGTAGCCGCAGTCCGACAGGGCTGATACGAGGGGCATCAGTCCAAAGGTGCCGCAGTCGGCGGGTTCCCAGGCGGGGCTGGTGGGGGCACTGCCCAGAGCTGGCGTGGCGGTGGCGACAGCAACGCTCAGGGCAGTAAGTCCGATAAACCGAGTCAAGGGGTGAGTCATAGTGGAGTTTTAGGGAGGGGTAGAAAAAAGTGAGAGCAGGAGAACATCTGACGGTGGCGCAGGTTTATGGCTTGGACTGGGGCTTGAACTGGGGCTAGCGCCATTAGCAGGGTTTGTTCGCGGAGTTAATTCCTTCAGGTGCGGGGCGATCGCCCAACTTCCCCGACGAACCCAGCGAGTAGGTTTGGGGAATGCCGATCTCGATGTCTTGCTCTGCCAAGGCTCGCCGCACCCGCAGCCGAAATTCCCGACCCACCGCCCACTGTTCTGCTGGCTTGGTCTGAATCGAGGTAGTAAGGGTCAGTCCACTGTGGGAGACATTGTCGATGCCCAGCACCGTCGGCTCGGCCAATATTTTGTCGCGCCAGTTGGGATCGGTGTAGAGGGTTTGGGCGACCTCTCGAAGCACCGCCAGCGCCTGGTCAGGGTCGGTGTGGTAGGCAACATCGATCGCCCATTCCACTCGCGACCAGTTGCGGGTCAGGTTTTTGACCTGGGTGATGCTGCTATTGGGCACCGTCACCAGTTCGCCGTTGCCGCTCCGTAGCTGTGTGACCCGCATGGTGAGGTTTTCCACCAGCCCCTTGGCCGCTCCCAGGTCAATGACATCGCCGATCGCATACTGATCTTCGGCCAAAATAAAGAAGCCATTCACCAGGTCTTTGATCAGGTTTTGGGAGCCAAAGGTAATGGCCAGACCTGCCAAACTGCCGATCGCCACCACAGAAGCCGTGGGTAGCCCCAAGGCTCCCAACGCCGAGAGCAAGCTAGAGAGGGCGATCGCGATCGTCACCAGTCCCTTGGCTGCCCCGGCGATCGTCGAGCTACGGAGCTGGCGGCGCTGGGCATCGCCAAAATCGAAAAAATCCACGCGATCGAAGGGTTTCCACCGATTGAGAACAATGTCGATCAGGCGGCGGCTGACGCGAATAGCCAGCCCAGCAAAAAACCAGATCAGCAGCAGCCGCAGCGGCACATTCAAATAACTAAACTGATTGCGAATCAGGTAGGCCGAAACGACTGCGACCCAGCCAAAGCCGATGTACCAGGCCGAAATCATCAGCCAAAACAAAAGCCACTGGAGAAAATCCAGCGCCGAAAGCTGGCGATCGAGGGTAAAAACCTGCGGAAGCCGCTGCAAAAAGGCAGTACGTGCCTGGGCTACGGGTGCATTTGGCAGATCGGCGGGTGCCGCTGCCTCAGAGACCGCCGCCCGCAGCGCTTTCTTCTGCCGCCGCAGTTGCTTTTGCCGTCTCCACAACCCATACTTGAGCGCCACCAGCCCAACGGTCAGCAGCAGCAGCCCCAGCAAAATGTGATTCACCCGGCGCTGGTCATCGGGCAGTTTTGCTAAGCCATTGCGGAGTTCGCCTTCTAGAATGTTGCGCCACTGAGCGGCTAGCTGGTCAATGGGCTGGCCGTTAAAGTCGGCATCAAACGCCGTCACCGACAGCAGCACCAAGGGGCGGGGAAACTGGTTATCCCGGACATCCACCACGGTGACATTGTTGAGCTGCGACACCTCAAACACCAAGGTTTCAGCATTCATGGGTCGTTTTAGCAGCAGCAGCAGCTTGGCCTGAATCTCTTCGGCTCGCTGTTCGACGGTCTGGCGATCGCCCACCGCATCCGGCGATCGGTCATACACCGTGGGCGAGGCGATAGTAAACAGCGTGGTGGCGCTGAGGGGCGATTCGACGGCGATCGCCTCCAGATTGCCGTAGCGCACGACCCCTTGGGGTGGCCCCACTGACCCTTTGACACCAAAACCATCAGGCAGCGAAAACTGAGCCTGACTGGGTTGGCTCACCGCCAAACTGCAGCCCAAGGCGATAGCAAAGGCTAGTGCTATGGTGAGGCATCGTCTGAACTGAGTAGGCATCAGATTTAAAGGCGTTTTGATCGCGGTCAAGTCGTTTGAAGAGAGCGCTGAAAAGCATCTCCCTCCTAAAATTCCTTTGCCATTGAGAGCTGAGTCAGGCAAATCCCCTTTGCGGAGAGCGAGGCAGGCTTCAGAGTTGCCCCGACCCGACCCGCTCTCGGTATCCCTTCTCAGATGGGAAGATCTCAGAGAGGAAGATCTTAGAGAGGAAGGAATTTTTTACATTCAGAGGGGCGATCGCTACAGCGCACCTTCATTGGTGGCGCTGTAGACATAGTTGTAGAACTCTGTGCCCGTGACCACATTGATAATCACAATGCGACTAGCGCCCCGGTCATACATCACCCGCACACGGCCATCTTCGCCCACAAAGGTATTGCCTGAGGTGCGGTAGAGCATGCCATCGAAGGCGAACTCACCCTCGGTAATGTAGGCAGCGATCTGGTTGTTGGCAATTTGCGACAGGTTGGTGCGGGGCGTTGCTGAGGGGGCACTGGAACTCCGCGCCGGGGTTCCCGCTCTGCCTGCTTCGGTGAAGGTGTAGTTATAGAACTCGGTGCCCGTGACGGAATTGACCACCAGCACGTTGCCCGTGTCGCGGTTGTAGGTGATCTGCACGCCGCTGGTAGTCAGGAGATAGAAGTTGCCATAGCTGCGCTGCATGATGCCGTAGACGCGAAATTCGCCATCGGTGATGTCTACGGCAATTTGGTTGGGGTCGCGCTGGGGAGTCATGTAGGTGCGCTGGGGCGTTTTAGACTGCGCCAGCAGTAGCGGAGCCGTTGGGGCAGGGGCAGCAGCAACGGGCAGGCCAATCCCCGTTGCGCCCAAAAGCAAAGCTGTCGCCAGAAAAATAGCTTGAGGTTTCATGGTCAATCTCACAAAGGAATGAATGTCGGAATAAGGGGTGAAGGTGGCAAGCCGCTGCATCATGAGTAAGCTGCATCATGAGTAAGCGGTGCCCACCCTACGAACCATCGAAGCTGCTCGATCGACTACAGCGCACCGTCAGTGGGGAAGATGATGAAGTCGCTACGCACCCAACCGATCGCCCCAGATCCTAAAAACTGCACCTTGCACCAGTTCAGGTCGCTGCCAGCGGTGTCGCGGTCTTGTACACACTCCAGAATGTTGACCTGGTCGCCCGCCAGCCCGTAGCCCACGGCGCGAGAGCGGCTAGTCGCTTCATTACGCAGGTTGATCTGAGAACCGCGATCGTGGGCAACCAGCGTGGCAACGCGACTACCGCCCTGACCTTGGCTCACTGGCCCCGTGCCATAGGAGGTGCTGCTGTCCCAGTAAACGTAGAGGCGAGAGCCATCCACAAATTCAAAAATGGTGCCCGCGTCGCCCAATCCGCTCTGGCGGTAGACTGCCTGACCGTGCTGATCCCTAAAGTTGCCTGAAGCAGCGTTGGCTGCCGGGTCAAACTCGTAGCGCGTGCCGTTGGTTTGTAACTGAATGCCGATATGCCCCTGCCGCTGAGAGAAGGTACAGTTGCTCGACAGGTAGGCGTAGTCGTCGCGGGGGCCTTAGAGGTCGCAGTGGGCAGGCACCGTGTCGGCCTTAGCCACAGTCCCAAAACCCAGGGCAGCAAACGAGGTGACAGCAGACAGTAAAACCGTTTGAATTTTCATATTCCCAATAGATTTCCAGTAAATACAGGCGTAACTTAAACGAGGTAGATGGCTCTGTAGGGTGGACACCACCCACCAAAACTCCGATCTGTTGCCGTCCCCCAACCCATGGGTCGGTGGGTTTGCGTACTGTTAGTAGTGTGTACTGTTAGTAGTGTGTACTGTTAGTAGTGTGTACTGTTAGTAGACAGGCAAAACAGTAGGCTACCAATCCCCCAACATGCTCAGAGTGTCTTTCACTGCAAAGCGGTAGGGCACAGGCGATCGTTTTTGAACTCCAGCGGCAGGGGCTGCCAGATTACTCAGGGTTTGTTGCACTCAGCAGCGCAGAAAATTCTTAAAAAATGCCGAAGAAAACATCACATAAGATTATGAATCTCCTATTTTCTGACCAAAGCCACATTAAAAAACAGATGTTCACAAGAAGAACTCAACAATGGTTTAGAAGGCTCTGAGGTCAATCTGGTGAGCAGCATATCAGCCTTTTAGAGGAGCTACAATGCTTTTCCAGAATGGCTTAATATTTGCTCTGTTAGCGAGTCATCTGACTACAGCCAAAGCTTGAAATCAGTCGGCTTTGAAGACTAAAAAGCCTGAATAATAATTGCACCAGTTTTGTCAATCTCAGTGAAATCTAAATAAATTGACACTTTGACGGGTCTAGCCAAGATCGGGAAACAGTCAATTCAGACAGTCGAAGCAGAACTGACGTCGTCTTGATACAATTCCAAACAATGTACGAACAAATTTTTCGAGTTAATAACTTTTCAAGTTAATAGCTTTTCAAGTTAATAGTTTTTCGAGTTAATAACAGCCTCAATGCGTGATTTCGATGCGGCACTTTTGCCCACTATGCCTAACCCGCTGATTGATGCAATTATCGTGCCTCAAGGCGCGGAGCATAAAGCCGTTTGCCAAGGATTGAATGGCGACAAGCCGCCTGTTTTCCCGGTGTCAGTAGGTTGGCAGCCTTTGAGACGATCGCTAGAACAACTCAAACGAAACCAGTTCGATGTTCCTCAGCCGCGGGTTTTGCTCATGGGACTTTGTGGCAGTTTATCCCCTCACTATCAAGTTGGAGATATTGTTCTTTACCAAAGCTGTCTTCAGGAAAAATCGGATGCGCTACATCTCTGTGATGAGCAGCTAACCCGCAGTCTGGAACAAATTCTGGCAATCAATCAAGTCACCGCTTTAACAACCGATCGCGTCATCTGTACAGCCGCCGAAAAACACAGCCTAAGACAAGAGTTTCATGCAGATGTCGTTGATATGGAAGGGGCGATCGTGATTGAGTCTCTTCGCCAAGCAGGTATTTCTGTGGCAATGCTGCGGGTCGTGAGTGACAGCCATCATCACGATATTCCTGACTTAAATTCTGCTCTTCGAGCGGATGGTTCGCTTGACTCCTGGGCGCTAGCAGCACAGTTTCTCAAAAAGCCGATCGCTGCCACTCGGCTAATTCAAGGTGCGATGCGAGGGTTAAGCCATTTGCAATCTGTGACAACGACTCTGTTTCCTTAAATAACCAGACGCTAATGATTTTGGAGATAAGTTTTTATCTAGAGGGGATATAGAGCGTCCCTCCTAGACAGAGCAGCAATTCCAAATTCAAAAACGCTAGGAGGAGTTAGCCGTTTGGGTGGGTGGAGAGCCGTAGAGCATAAAGTCAATTAAGGATTGCCAACTCTCAAACAGGAGATATTTAGTCAGGCTGACAATAT
>JAHHHD010000069.1 GCA_019359505.1 Drouetiella hepatica Uher 2000/2452
GATTGAACACTGGTGGAGCGTACTAAAGAACTGGATGCGACAGCGATGGGATGAGTTTGATACCTTTCGGGATTGCGTTGATGCTGCTTTCAAAGAATGTCCTAACGTACATGCGTAGCGCTATATCTCTATCTGAATATTGTAAGAATATTATGCACTCTGCTCAAAGGGAGCTCCCATTCGCCGATAATGAAGACGTGGATAAAAGCCGAGCTGTTTAGGCAAATCATCATAGTTATGAGTACTAAAGATCTGATTATTCAGGAGCTTGATCAACTTCCTGAGCCTCTACTGTCAAAGGTACTTGAGTCTATTCGTCAGTTGAAAAGCTCTGAGCTAGGTGAGGCCGAAGATCGCGTTTGGCAAGCTTACCTTGCCTCAGAACAAGAAAATGAAGAGGTGTATCGTCGTCTTGCAAGCTCCTGAATTTCTTGATTTAGAGGATGTGTTGAGAATTCACAACCGACAGATTCAAAAGTTTGGGGGTATTTCAGGCGTTCGTGATCTCGGATTACTGGAGTCCGCATTGTCTCAACCCCAGGCAACTTTTTCGGGACAACTCCTTCACCCCACAGTTTGGGAGCAGGCGGCAGCTTATCTTTTTCATCTGGCGATGAACCACCCGTTCTGGGATGGGAATAAACGCACTGCCTTCGCTGTCATGGATACTTTTTTACGGCTGAATGGTTTCGTCTTAATGCTCAGTCAAAGTCAAAAATATCAGCTCGTTATTCAAGTTGTCGAAGGAACTCTGAATAAGGCTGATTTGGCAGGTCAACTCAAACAAGCTTCTACTCTGCGCCCTGAAACTTGAAAGTGATATTTGGAACTATGGGTAGACCCACAAATGAGAAGTGTTGGGCATGCAGTCTGTTAACGGTGAGCGAAGCCCGCAAGCTGCATGAGACCGATCGGGGTGGTGATGGCTGCTGGAACGATGACACTTGCCGCAGTCGGCGATCGTACTACCGCAAAGGTCGCACTCAAGGTGTCAGGCGACAATCCCAGATGGAAGAGTTAGTCGTGCCGATTCCTGAAGTTCCCTATGTGGTGCTGCATTCCTATGTGGACAAGCCTCGACAAATTAATGACGCGGTGGTGATCCATGCGCTGTGTGCAGAGCTGTGGCTGGGAAATAAACCGACAGCGATGACGCAACCCCAACATACGTTTGGGCTACCCCCGCGAATGGTCAAGGAGTATGCGCGTCAATTGTTGGAGGCACTTTACCAGCGCTATGGGAGCGATCGCCGCAGTGGATTTGAGCGCTTTGCCCGTGAGGAACAGCACTCCGTTTCCCAATGTCCGATCCGACCTTGCTCTTACCATGCTGAGCATTTGCATTGTCGTCAGGTAGGAGAGCGTCTGTGAAGGCAGAGCAGCTGGAGCTAGCGTTGTGGGATCAGTTGCAAAGGGCACAGCAAAGTCCAGAGTTCTTGGATGTGGAGTCGATGCTGGATGCTGTGGAAGCAACAGTGGCTCATTTGCCTGAGTCTGAGCAACTGCGGTTTGCGGGAGAGGCGTTGCTTCAAGTGGCTGAGCTTTGTGTAGCGCGATCGGCTCTATGGATGACGGAGTGGGAGGAGTCCTCTCGTGATCCCATTGTCGAGCGTGGCTTCTTTGCCGAGGTGGTGCGGCAGACGATGGCGGTGGATTTGAGTGAGTTGATGGAGCCAATTTCACCCCGGAAGCAGCGGGTGAAATCAACCCAGAAACCAGAGGGGTCGATAGTAGCTCCAGTGGGTAAGGCGGCAGTATTGGCGATGGTGGAGCAGCTAGAGGCAGCGGTAGCGGATGAAGCAGAGAGAAGCCAGGAAGTGCTGGCGATCGCTCATGAGGAGAAGGTGTCTTTCTGGACAGAGGCGATCGAGCGAAGGCTGCAAGATACGCCTGATGAGAGGATTTCGTTCACTGAACTGTGTCGTTACCTCAGTATGCCGTGGGTTGAAGTGTGGTTAGGTCTGTTGTTAGGCGGCTTTGAGTTAGAGCAGAGAGGGGAGTTCTATCAGGCGGCAATTTGGGTGAGGTGCCTCAAAGATCAGCCTGCCGTCTCAAAGAATCTGCTGAGGAAATAGGTTGAGAATCTTGTGTAACTAGGAAGATACAAACTAGGAGTTACACAAGAAAATCTTCTCTAAATTAGGCTAAACACCAGAACAGGGCTGTGGATAATTCAAGATTCTCTGGAGCTGAAGGCTGCGATCGCAACCTTTAGCTAATTTTTCCTAACCTTGCATAACTCAAAACTTTCGATCGTTTATATCCTCAGAAGCCCAAGAACACTGACACAAAACTAGGAGAAACAACATGCTACGTAAAATCGCTTCAGTCTCAGCTTTGATTCTCGCCGCTGTTCCTGCAATCTCCATGTCTGCCTTAGCCTTGTCTGGCCCCAAAGTCACCGTCTTTAACCAGGGCGGCTATGTCGCGGACTACCAAGTTAGCTACACCGCCAATGGACAACGTAACGAAGTCAAAGTCTCTGGTCTAGTGGTCGGTAAAAAACAAACCGTCACACTGCCTGTGGGCAGTCAAAGCATCAGGGTTCGGGGACAAATGCTCACAGGTTTGTTCTGGGAGCCTAAGCGAGAGCTGTTTAACCAAACTGCCAATGATGGCAGCTGCTTCAAGACCTATGGCACCATTTTCAGAGGTGACTGGTCACGGGACTGTACGGCTGATTTCTAGGCAATACAGCGCTCCTGTGGCGTGGATCTTTCAACAAGCCCTGTCTGGCATGACACAACAGACCCCGATCGGTTTTTAATAGGTGAACCTTCCGATCGGGTCATGCTTGTTAAGATGTCCATTATCATTAACTTGGGCGATCAAGCCAACAAAAGCCCCACCGTTCCCAGCAGGGCTAGAGCATGATTATTGCAGTGGTCGATGCGCTAAAAGTACCTCTAACGCCAATATTGCTTGTGTGATCCCTGCGTAGGCTTTATCTAGCTGTTCTTTGGTTGCAGCGCTTTTACACCACCGCTCCGAAGCCTCAAACCTGAAATAAAAATCATCAGCAGAGCAGCCGCAAAAGATCTCCTCAGCCAGCACCTCAGCAGCATGGGCTAGCCATTGCAGCCTCAAGGGACACCTACAACCATCCTCCAGCATTGGAAAGGGTTAATTACATTGTGGAAGTGTCGCTCAATCCCTCTTTCACCGAAATGCATCACAGATGCTACAAACTTGTTGAGATATTGGGCAAGATAGCCATCCCTCTAGGCAAGGCAAACTTCATTGAAACGAACCTCGGTCAGCTCAATCAAGGAATCACTGCCAAAGCCTGAATGGGATATGGGGAAATTCACTTCTATAGAATGCTGACCCACAGTGAAGCGTGAGACGCTTATCGCCCTTCAAATAGAGCGTCATAGTGGGATGTTTCCTTATTGGGGTGTGGATTGCAGTCTCCAGCGGTGGGTCATGATTCCTACTCCACTGGAAACAAGGACTGGCGTAAAATTCAGGGATACGAGTTGAACAGATTAGATCCGTCAGTGTATAGACTCCGTTATTTCTTTGACTCTGGTGCTGGCATTTGTTTATGGGCTGCAAATGATGTAACTAGAGATCGTTTAGGCTACACAGTTGATAGCTCCAAGCTGCCCATAACCTCCACTCTTATGCATCGCGTCGAGTTTGTTTTAGCTTGGTACGATACATTCCTAGATTGGGACAATCCTCCAAGGGAAACACAGTGGAAAGCAATTGAGGGAGAACGATTTAACCTTGCCGCCCAAGAAGTGCTGCATTTGCTTCGAGAACAATTGGGAGCAGAGTTTGAAATTGTAGATGAGTCAAAAACAGCAGCATGATGGGTATCGCAAGCGACCGGGAGACAAATACTCGATTAGGAGCGATCGCCCCTGCTGTTGCCGAAGAGATTCAAACTCTATCGAATGAAGAGCTAGACCGCTTGGTAGTGGCACTACTAGACTTCACAACCTCATCTGACCTAGAGCCGTGGTTGATATCTAGACGAAGCTGAATGGGAGGCGATCGTTAAGTTGCAAAGTATGGCACTATGATCCATACTCTGCAACTTTCATCAGCAGACAACCTTAGGCAGCTAACAGCAGTCCAAGAGGAGGACGATCGCAATGAGTGAATCTGAAATGCCCGAAAGCTCATGCCCCTGGTGTGGTCACGAGATGACCCATGCAGCAGATCCTTTTGGGATGACTGCTCCGAAGCCTGGAAATATCGCCATCTGTGCCGAATGTGCCGGGTTTCTAGAGATTGGCGCAGATTTGAGCGTGAACAAGCTAGACCCAAGCACTGAGGTTTATCTGATGAAGCATCAGGCGAAAGCCTATGCAAACTTGTTACAGCTCCAATCAGTCATTTTAGAGAGGGTTGGAGGCGATCGCACCTCATAACCTACAACCCAAAACACCATGCCCTGAAACCCCTGTGCCCACTGTGACTAAGCAATGGCAAAAAGAGACATCTTGAATTGTATTTTGTGCAAATCTAAGCAAAGGCAGTTTTAGCCGAAGACTTCTTTGTGAAATGACGGGGCGATTGCCTAATATACCTACCCGCAGAGGTGAATTTACTACAAATTGCAGTCAATGCTGCAAAATTAGGCTCAATAGCATGTTAGGTATACCTCAATACATTGATGTCTTCATTGGGTGTGAGTTATGAGTAAACGCCGTGATGTTTTAGTGGGTGCACTGAGCGCATCTGCCGCTACTTTTGCAGGAACCCTATTTGCCCAAAAAGCCATTGCCCAAACACCCAGCTCTCAATTTTCTCCTGAACCAATTTCTGGAGTTCCCACGAAGCTACGGATTCTGCTGCTCAACCCCAATAGTTCTCCCGACTTTACAGCTCTGATTTCCCGCGAAGCGAAGAAAGTAGCCAGCCCTGGCACAGAGTTTGTTGAAGTTACCTCACCGTTTGGCCCCAAGTACATTGGCACCCGCACTACGATGGCGATCGCTAGTCATGCCGCCGTTGATGCTCTGGCTCAAATATTGGCGAAGGACAAAAACATTGATGCTGCGATTCTGGCAGGCTTCGGCGCACAAGGAATTCCAGCGATGCGAGAGTTTGCCTCTTTCCCCATTATCAGCTTGATGGATGCCTCAATTGGCGCTGCGATGCAGGTCAGTACTCGTTTCTCGATCCTGACGGGCGGTGAACGCTGGGTGCCCATGCTCAAAGAGCAGGTTAGTGCAATGGGAATATCAAGCCGGGTGGCTTCTGTGCGATCGATTCCTCTGACTGGAGCAGAGATTGCTCAAGATCAAGACCGAGCTTTGACGTTACTTACAGACTTAGCCAATACCTGCGTCAACGAAGATGGGGCAGAGTGCGTTGTTTTTGGCGGAGCAGCCGTGGCAGGGATTCCTAGACGAATTCAAGACCGAGTCAGCGTGCCTTTGATTGATAATGTGGTTGTTGCCGTTGCGACGGCTGAGATGCTGGCGCGAGTCATGAGTAAACCAAGTATGAATTCTAGTCGTCCTCCTGCGATTGAGAGTACGGGGCTATCTGAACCACTAACCCAGATGTTGAAACAGTTGTAGAGCTCTTAGTAAAAACCTTCCTTTTTTAAGAGAAAATCAAGGAGATACCTGTGTTCTTACCATCTTAGGATTACGGCTTCCGAGAGGGTTGAAGGTAATAACTTCTACTCTTGAGAGGAAAATGAAATGTGCTAAGACCAGATGTAACTCGATCTAACAAGCGACCATTTAGAGTAGTTGCGTCCATCGCAACTACTCATGCTGAAAGTCTGAGTTTGCTTAAATAAGCCTAAAGATGTCTTAATTCAGGGTGTTTGAGATTCTCAAAGCTCACTGGCACATAAGATCTCTGAGAAATTGATACTGAAATGTGTTCCGAGAAGCTGAAACCCCCGTTCCATTATCAAGCTTGATTGAATCTCCGTTTCCTCAACTTGGAAGATTTTTAGAGACATAGCGCGTAGCGCCATATTGTAAAGAAGCCAAAAAGCTAGAGACAAAAAAGCCCAGTTCTGACAGTTTGCAGAGACCTGGGCAAAGTAAGGCTTGAAATATTGCAATCACAATTAGACGTTTTGATAGTGCAGTTCTTCTAACCACACACGCAGTTCCTGAACAGAGACTTGCCCAATCGACTCTCTTGTAGTAGGGTCATAAGCATTCCAAGTCACTTTACCAGCGTCTTGACTTTGCCACACGCGAGGTTCGGAAGAGGGATTAAGGTAAGCAAGTGTACTTTGCCAGAAGTTATTTAGGTGATCAATTAGACCGCGCTGGGTTTTTTGAAAAAATTGAGAGGTAGCGGTTCCAGAGTTTTGAGCGTCGTTCCAGTTCAGTTGGGATTTCATATTGCTTGCTCGCTGTAGGTTTTTGTTTATGCTTTTAGTTTAAGAAACCGTAGCATAAGATACAAAAACTAACTTGCATCATATCCATGAGAAGATTCGATGATAGCCATGTAGAGAGCACCCGAGAAAAGTGAAAGTCAATCCTCAAAATCAAATGAAGCTCTCGCAGTTGCGGATTTTGGTTATGGTGGCGAACTACGAAAACTTCACTGAGGCTGCTTTGCAGTTAGAGATGTCTCAATCTGCTGTGAGTCATGCGGTCGCGGCGCTTGAAGACCATTTGGGCATCGTTTTGTTTTTGCGGGGGCGGCACGGTGCTCACTTAACCCCTGTGGACCAGCAAATCGTGCAGCATGCTAGTGAAATTGTGCGTCAAGCCGATGAAATTACGAAAGCGGCAGAATCAGTGCGCGGACTACAGGGCGGGCAGGTGAGAATTGCCTCTTTCCGCAGCATTGCGACCTATTTATTGCCAGCGGTGATTACAGAATTTCACCAACGATTCCCGGCGATCGCCGTCAGTCTCTCCGAACAGGATGACTATCCTCAAGTGGAGCAAGCCCTACGAGAGGGGCGTGCCGATATCGGCTTTACCTTCATGCCCACAACGACAGGGATAGAAGCCTGGGAAGTCTTGCAAGATGAATATGTGGCCTTGTTGCCTCCGCATTTCAAGCTTCAAGGCGATCGGTTGACTTGGGAAGAACTCGTGGCTCAGCCGTTAATCATGCCCCCTGTCGATTATGTGATGATGCAGCAGGTTTATGATCATGCCCGTAGCTTTGGGTACTCGTTGAAAGTAGCTTACGAGGTGGGAACAGATGCCACGATCGTTGGGTTAGTAGCCCAAGGATTGGGCGCTACAATTTTGCCCCGACTAGCAGCAGAACCCATTCCTGCAACGGTGCAAGTTTATCCATTGCCTGTTCCGCTAGCACGGGTTATCGGTGTTGCCGTTTTAGCGGATGCCCTTCATTCTCCGGCGATTTATGCCTTTTTAGAAATACTCAAGCGTAAAAAGCTTTAAATAAAAAAGGGGAAGGCAATTCGCCTTCCCCTAGCTAGTGGTATCTGTTTCGCTATCCTTCCTGCTTATTTTGGCGTTGCTCCAATTTCTGCATGGTGAATAAGGCAATGCCAATTAGCAAGAACGAGAAAATAGTTGTCAATGTGCCGAGTGCGTAAAGGGCTGGAGACGTGACATTGGTTGTCATTCCAAAAATCTCTAGCGGCAGCGTATTGGTTTCTCCAGAAATCAAGGATGTCCGGGTAAATTCGTCGTAGGAAAGAGTAAATCCTAACAGCCCGACTCCAATAACGCTAGATGCAATCAAAGGGAAAACAATCCGCCAAAAGGTTGTGCTATCGCTGGCACCCATATCCCGCGCTGCCTCTTCATAGGCGGGATTGAAGCGACCAAAAATCCCCAGCATGATTAGAAACGCAAAAGGCAGCGTCCAAGTCAAGTGTCCCGCTAAGGCTGAGGAATACCATTGAATGGGTAGATTCAGCAGATTGAAGACCACCCCAACGCCTAACGAAACCAAAATACTCGGAACAATTAGACTGGAAATGGTTAAGTAGAAGACTAGATTGGAGCCTCGGAAGTTCTTCCGAAACGCTAATCCTGCCAGAACGCTGAAGACAACTGTAATCACCATGACGATTAGACCTAGTGAGAACGATCGCCCAAAGGCTTCTACAAAGTTCCCAATCCGCTGTTGTCCAAATACGGCACCAATCCAGTGGAAGCTAAACCCCCGCATCGGGAAAGTAAGCTGACCCTCTGGGCCTTGCAGCGACAGCAGAAAGACAGCAATCATCGGACCATAGAGAAATAGCACAAACAAGGCGAAGAAGCCTGTAAGGAGATGAGCGGAGAAGGGCGTTTTTTTCGTCTCTGCCATGATGTCAACCTGTAGAGAAAGGGCGAGGAAGGGAAGGTCGAGAAGTCCTAGATTTGCTTACGAATATCGACAATCCGCAGAATGCCAAACACAATCATCAGCGTAATGGCAAGCAGCACGACAGCATTAGCGGCTGCCATCGGATATTGCAAGCTGTCAATTTGGTTCTTGATGAGATACCCGACAGAAGAGGCTTTGCCACCGCTCATGAGCCGCATTGTGGCAAACTCGCCCATCACTAGCGTCACGACAAAGATAGTGCCGATCGCTACTCCAGGAGCCGCTAGTGGCAGAATAATTCGCTTCTGGATCTCAAAAGCCGATGCGCCTAGATCTTCAGCGGCAGCGATCAAGGCACGATCGATCCGCATCATGCTATTGAAAATCGGAGCCACCATGAACAGTGCATAGAGATGCACCATTGCCAGCACAACTGAGAAATCAGAAAACAAGAACATCTCGACAGGTTGGTTCGTGAGGTGCAGACCCATCAGCGCTTTGTTAATCAGCCCTTCCCTCCCCAAGAACGGAATCCAGGAGATCATGCGAATGATGTTGGAGGTCAAAAAGGGAACGGTACAAATCAAGAACCAGATGGTTTGCCATTTGGAGTTTTTGATCCGAAATGCTAAATAGTAGGCAACTGGATAGCTGATCAAAACACAAACTAACCAAACTAAAAACGCAAACTTGAAGGTGTTGAGATAGGTTTTGAGATAGACCGGAGACGAAAAAATTCCCAGATAGTTATTGAGCGTAAACCCTGGAACGGAAGTAAACCCGTTGAAGTTCCAAAAGCTGATGGTAAAAATTGCCAGGATTGGCAGAACCAGAGCAAATAGAAAGGTGATTGTCTGCGGAGCAACGAGAAGATAGGGTCGCCAATCAATTGAGCTACGTTGCTTCGAGGCGATCGGCTGTGAGGGGGCTTGATCTAAAGTGCCTTGCATAAAAAGTTCCGCTAGTTAGAGTTCTGCTGCTAATCGCTAATTACGCCACAACAAATTCAGTCCACTTGTAGACGAGATAGACCTGCTCCTTCATGAAGGAATTCCAGCAAACAATATTGCTAACCCGTTCGTTGAAGCCACCGCCGTCGCGGACTGCGCCAATTGACTCAATCTTTTTGCCATAGGGGTCTACAATGTCGATCGCTGCCTGTTTGCCGTCGTACCAGAAATCCCACTCCTCGGACTTCATGAACTTGCGAGCGGTGGTCGGGGTGGCGCTGTAAAAACCCTGGCGGATTAGGAAGCTGCCAATCCAGCCATCCAGCACCCAATTGAGGTACTCATAAGCCGCATCTAGCTGAATACCAGAGAGATTTTTAGAGAGACCCATGCCCCCGCCCCAGCCGCGATAGCCTTCTTTGAGCGGCGCGTAAACGCAGGGTAATCCTCTGGACTTGACCGCAGCCACCGCAGGCGACCACATCGATTGCAAAATCACCTCTCCAGAGGACATGAAGTTAACCGACTCGTCAAAGCTTTTCCAGAAGGCGCGAAACTGCCCTGCCTGCTTTTGTTCAATCAAGATTTTCGCCACCTTGTCCATCTCTTCACGGGTCATATTGCCCTTATCTTCAAAGGTCATCAACCCTTGAGCTTCGGTGATCATAGCAGCATCCATGATGCCGATCGAGGGAATATCCAGCAGCGAGGTTTTGCCTCTAAACTCTGGGTTGAATAGCTCTGCCCAAGACTCGATCTTGCGACCCACCAAATCAGGGCGATAGCCCAGCGTGTCGGCTCCGAATTGGTAGGGTACGATCGTTGCCCAGTCAGTCGGACTCGTCGCAAATTCAATCGAATTTTGATCTTTAAGGAACATCACCTTACGCGGTGCAGTTCCCTGAGACGAGTTGACTCTAGCACCTGGTGCCAGTTCGCCCGTCGTGAAAATGGGCGTAACGGCATCGAATTGCTTCAGTTTTTTGACATCTAGCGCCTGAAGGTTTCCAGACGGAATGACCAGCGGCAGGGCAAAGAATTCTCCGTCCCAGATGTCATATTGCTTAGGCTGCGTAATGCCGATCTGGATGACCTCGGCTGTACTGAGCGCCCGCATGTTAATCTTGAAGCCTAGATCCTTTTCTGCCTGATCGCGAATGTCATTGCTCTGAGCAGCGCCAGTGCCGACTGTCCGAATCACGACATCTTTGATTCTGTTGCTGTTAATCTCAGGGGCTTGTGCTGGATTATTAGGGGTGCCGCTAGGAGCCTGGGATATGGGGGCTGAACAGCGCGTCGCTGCGATCGCCGCCCCAACCGCCAAGCCTCCTTGAATGAAGCTGCGTCGATTAATTCTAGACATGGATTTTCTCAATTCTGGTGAGGGAGAATCTAGTAGGGAAGAAATACACAATTGCCTTCTGACCACCGCAAACTAACCACCTGACCTTCAGAGAAGGATTCTACTTCCCAATCGGTGGTGCGGACTTTACAAAGGATGTCTTTGCCCGTCTTCTCTTCCATCAACACAATGCGTGTGACATAGCCCGTCATTTCGATCGACACGATCCGAGCGGTGATATGGTTGGCACGATGGGTCGGCTGGCTAGTGTTTCCGACTGCTGCAATCTGCATCAGGTCAGGACGAACGGAGCAGGCAGCAGTAGAGCCGATCGGTGCAGCCTGTCCCCTACTGTAGAAAGAGCCAATCCCTTCTACTTCTAGCTCAACTAAATCTAAGCCAGAAGTTGGATCGGGAACGCAGTGCCGCACCTTGCCCTGGAAAATGTTATTGTCGCCCATGAACTTGGCAACAAACTGAGAAGAGGGTGTTCTGAACATTTCTGAAGGCGTTGCTACCTGATCTAAGCGACCGTTGCTCATCACAACCACCATGTCAGACAGAGAGAAGGCTTCCTCAGTGTGGTGCGTCACCTGCACAAAGGTCATACCAAACTGCTTTTGAATCCGGCGCAATTCAGTGCGCATCTGCACGCGCAAGTTTTCGTCCAAAGCGCTCAAAGGTTCATCGAGCATCAAAACCTGGGGACGAGTGACCAAAGCTCGTGCCAGAGCAATCCGCTGCTGCTGTCCACCGCTCAACTGGCTAGACTTACGGTTTGCCAAATGGCTTAGCCCAACCAATTCCAACATTTCACCGACGCGAGATTTGCGTTCTGCTTCAGGGATGTTTTTCATCTCCAGACCAAACTCAATGTTCTGCCACACGGTCATGTGTGGAAACAGGGCGTAGCTTTGGAACATCATGGAAGTGTTACGCTGAGCAGCAGGGATATCGTTGACCCGGCGATCGCCAATCAACACGTCCCCACTGCTGATCTCTTCATGTCCAGCAATCATTCGGAGCACCGTTGTTTTACCACAGCCGCTTGGCCCTAATAAGCAGCAGTAAGACCCTGCGGGGATATCCAGCGTGACGCTTTCAACAGCAGTGACAGGACCATATTTTTTAGTGACTTGCCGTAGCGAGACTCCAGCAGCAGCGTCTGCCAAAGCATTTTGGATGTTCCCTGTGGCAGCGTGGGTTGCTGAGGTTGCCCCATTCAGTTTTTTTCGTGCGTCAGTTGTCATAGCATCCCTTTTGCGAAAACAAATTTGTCTGCGATTAGTCTAAGCAGCTCATGGTTATCGGAAAAATACTTCTGTTGACCACCCGTAGCTTTCCTCAGAAACTCCAGTTAGCTAACTGAATGGGAAGAAAGGATGGTTGAGTCATTGAACCCAATTAACTTCACCATCTAGAAGGATTTTGTATTTGCGCTTACACTTTCTGAAGAACGTTTAATGAATTTAAAGCTAATGATTAAAATCTTGTCTAATGATTAGATGATTTCAGGTTTGCTCAATAGCTGATCAATGGAGACAACAGGCGAGTTATTAAGACCTGATTCTGTTTATATTCATCCAATGATTGAAAAGCGGTTAGTTTGATTAAAGGAAGAAGTTATTGCAAGGAATTGTAAACTCTGCTTTACATTAGTTAATATTTTTAGGTATTAAATCTATCAGCAAAGTAATTTAGTGAATTCAGGTATAGTCTAATCAGGAAGCCGTGATTACCCATGCTGAAGAAGAACTGTGTTTAACTTAGTTTTGGATTCTCCATCTGAAATATAGAGCAGAGGAGTTGCTATTGCCTTTATCCAAACGACATCTCCGCCACAGCCAGTCGATCCTGAAGCAGACTTACCAACGTCTCAAGACCTCAATTTTGCTAGGTGAACTGGCTTCAGGACAGCGATTAGTAGAATTACAGTTAGCTGAACAATTCCAGATCAGCAGAACGCCAGTTCGAGAAGCCTTACGATTACTCCAACACGATCATTTAGCCGTGATTGACGATCGTGGTATTGTCCGAGTGGCTAGTATTTCAGCTGCGGCTGCCACAGAACTCTATCACTGCCGTATGGCATTGGAAGAATTAGCAATTCGAGAAGCTTGTCAAAATGCAACTCATGAAGATCTACATGAATTGCAGTACACCATGCATCAAGCAGAAAAATTGATTGAGAGTGATCACACACAGTTTGTGCCACAAACTCACGCTGATAATCAGTTGCAGATGCTTCACTACCGATTGCTCGATCTGGATTATCAGTTCCATCGTCTATTAGCTAGAAGCTCTGGTAACGCTTGTCTAATGACCTTCTTAGACCAGATTTTTGACAAAATGTTGATGCTCCGAATTCAAACGATTAAACACAACTCAAATGTTTTAGAAATTCGATTAGAACACCACCCCATCTATGAAGCCTTGGTGCAGCGCAACGTAGAAGCTGGGGTACAAGCTATTCGAGAACATTTAATGGCTAGCAAATATCGTGTTATTCGAGAAGTGGAACATATTCAGCAAGCGATCGAGCAGTCTCAATTAGGGCAATAACAATAGCTGGTCGTGTCTGCCAAGCGTAATGTTAGGGCTGTAATGCCGATAGAAAGACTTGTTAGATTCCCTTTTCCATTGCATTCAACTGTAGTATACAATTGTTGTGTGCATTTTAGAAGAAAAAGTCTGTAGCACTCAAAAGCTATGAAAAGGAGGACTGTTCGTGCCCGATGTTTTGCAGCGTTCTGACTCAGAAACTAAAGCAAAGCCAAGTGAAGATGTCATCTACGCCGAGCTTTATAACGCCATTTGCGAACGTCAACTCCTGCCCGATACCAAATTGGGAGAAGCGATGTTGGCAGAACATTATGGAGTCAGCCGCACTATCATCCGGCAGGTGCTGTTGCGGCTATCGGGCGACTATCTTGTCAAACTAGAACCCAATCGCGGTGCCTTTGTTGCCCGCTTGAGTCTGGACGAGGCAAAACAAATCTATGCCGCATGGCGGTTAGTCGAAGCAGAAATCATTCGAGATGTGACGCTCTCCATTACATCAGAGCAAATTGCCTCTTTACGTGCCTTGATTGCGTCGGAGCGAAAAGCCTGCGAAGAAGAAGATTACCCGCTCCTAACACGTCTATCGACGCAGTTTCACCTCCAATTAGCTGATCTGTGCAGCAATCAATTTCTGAGTCGGTTTCTGAAGGAATTGATTCCGCAAACCTCGCTAGCGTACTTTTACGATGTCCGAAAAATGCCGCTTTGCACTGAAGACGAACACAGCATTATCCTGAACTATATTGAAGCGGGTGAGGATGAATCTGCTGTGGCTGCTGCAACCCAGCATCTTGATGGAATTGAGGCGGCGCTGAATGCACGAGCATCACTGGAGCAGAAAGTTAGTTTAGTGGATAAGCTGAAGTCTAGAGTTCCATCGTTCTCTTAGATCGTGTCATCTGGCACATCAGTTGTATTGGGAAGTAGCCTTGCTTGCTTGACCCAGTTGTAGACTGTGCCATGACTAATTCCCGTAAGGCTAGCAATTTCGCGCAGTTTCAGACCTGTGCGATACATTTTGATGCAGATCTGCTTCGTATCTTCAGAGTATCCCTTAGCAGCGTAAGCCTCAACATACTGACGACCACAATTCTTGCATCGATAATTCTGTTTTCCGCTCCGATGACCATTCTTTTGGAACTGCTCTGATTCGCAGTTCGGGCATTTCATAAGAACACGATTTGTTTTAAGAGCATACTGATCAAAAGCCATAGTAGATATTACTGGGTAAAAGGATTAGTCTAAATTCAGCTAACGGGTTGGAGAAATCCAATTACCAGTGAAGTGATGACTTTAGACTTGGGAAGACTTGTAATTCAAGCTTTGAATTCTGTGGATGGTTACAGCGAGCGCCCTAAATAATGACCAAGAGCAAGTTTTCTGCTCCCGACTAACTCACACATAGAAATTTGCTGGGTTGAATGGATGGAATGACAGTTTGACTCATAAGATTTCCAGCCTATTGCTATGCAAGCAGGCGTGAAGCTTGGGATTCACTGGCAAATCAACTGTTTGGGCTGCTTGTTTTGCATACTATTTTTATGTACACTAATTGTATACAAAATTTGTACGCTTTATTTTGTAGTTAAAGCTACAGTTTTATGGTTATCCCTATCCAGTATT
The DNA here is from genome assembly GCA_019359505.1 of Drouetiella hepatica Uher 2000/2452. Taxonomy (GTDB): domain Bacteria; phylum Cyanobacteriota; class Cyanobacteriia; order Elainellales; family Elainellaceae; genus Drouetiella; species Drouetiella hepatica. The sequence goes on from JAHHHD010000069.1 coordinate 14,713, forward strand.
TAAGCTTCTATGACTGCCTCAACCGTCTTCTCCCCCAAATCAGTCCCTCAAGCATCGTCACAAGTCTCTGAGGACGTTGGGCAATGGCAAGCTCACTTCCTCAATCACATATCATCTGCCACGCTCAAACAAGCCCTCTACTTAGCCTGGTCTGTTGTCCAGCCTTTCTGGGGTGGCATCGTTCTAGGAATGGCTCTGACGGGAGTCGCTTGCGCGTCTATTTTTGTTGTGATTGCAGAGCAAGATCTTAAGCCAGAGGCGATCGCTTTCAATCGTCTGCTGATTGCTGCCATTACTTTTGGTGGATGGGAAGGATTACAACATATCCTTGCTCAACAATCGCTAGGTTCGTCAAAGATGGCAGCCGCTAAAAAATCATTTAATGAAGCGCTGGGGTGGCGATCTTTAGCGCTGTTTGTTGTTGCAGGTGTTGGCTTTGCGGCTTCCTTTACCTGTGCAGCTTGGTCATTGACCCAAACCAGCGTGGCAAACTCGGCGCTATTGAACAATATGATGCCGATCTTCACGACGCTAGGGGCATGGTTACTGCTAGGGAAACAGTTCAGTTTGCGATTTGTGTTGGGGCTTGGGGTAGCGATCTCAGGCGTAGTGGCGATCGGCATTCAAGATTTGCACGTTTCCAGCAGCCAATTGACGGGAGATGCTGCCGCGTTAGGGGCGGCTGTTCTTTTAGCCAGCGCAATCTTGAGTGTTGAGCAGTTGCGCAGCAAGTTTTCAACATCTTTCATCATGATGGTGATCAGTTTAATTGGCAGTCTGGCAATCGTTCCAGCCCTAATATTGAACGGTGATTGGGTGTTCTCTTTAACTTGGCGCTCTGGATGTGCAGTTTTTGCGCTTGCTCTAGTTTCTCAAGTCATGGGTCATGGATTATTGACTTACAGCCTAAAGCAATTTTCGTCGGGGCTGATATCCGTTTCTATGCTGACTATTCCCGTTCTTTCTGCTCTTCTAGCAATGGTGCTGTTTGGTCAGCAAATCAGTATGGTCAATAGCTTCGCCTTCTTAATTGTTTTGGCAGGAATCTATCTATCTCTTTCTACGGCAAATCAGCAGCAATCAGAATTTTGATATTTCTAAGTGTTGATATTCTAGAAAAATGTGTCGCATCAATCGCAGGTGTGCCAGTTTCGTTGCTCTCAATTCAGTGCACAAACGAACGTTTTTGCAAGGCTTTTAGATTACGGATTTGCGATCGGATCGGCATTGGGTTTGCTAGCAAAGCAGATCGCGCCCAGAACTGGATTTTTGGTATCGATCGCGATCGCATTCTTTAGGCAAAGCATTTGGGTGTAATCCTCAATGTTCAGGCGATCGCCAACCTACCTTAATCTCAAAATCTCTTGAATTTTGACTGATATTGGGCTGTTTCAAGGTATAAAGAGAGCAGCGATCGCCCCCTTATCGCTTGCCCCTGATCAGCCCATGAAATCTGTTGCAGAGGTTAAGATTTGGCAGTCACGAATATTCAGTTTTTGAGCATTTAAGATGGTCTATTATAGGTCTTACCAATATAAGTTTCGCCAACAAGTTCGCAACACCAAAGAGCAAGAATAGGAGTTTCAAATATGGCTTTAGATCAACTCGAAGCATTTTTGAAGAAAATGCAGTCTGAAACTGCACTTAAGAATGAGGTGCTTGCTTCATCAACAGCAGATGAAGTTGCACAAATAGCACTCAAGCTTGGTTTTGAATTTTCAGGTGATGAATTATTGAGAATATCAGGTAAGAAAATTGGCAGGGTTACTGTTAGAAAAAAGGATCTTCCTGGAGAGTACTGGGGGAATTGAGCAATCGTGCAAGTAGAGCCACATCAGGTTCATTGGGATTGTGCGGCTTGTGGGTGGGTAGATGACTCAATCTAGAGCTGAGTCGATCACTTGTCGGTACTGAGTGCCTGAGGAATTGCTATCGACAAACAGAAGTTCCAAACTCAGTCTCTTGATATTGGGGTTGCCCAGTTCTTACAGCCATCTGCAAAGCAGGCAGTGTAAACAGGTAATCTCGATCGCGCACTTGGATATGACAGCCAATACAGGAATTTTGGTGGTCAGAAACCAGCGAACCCGAAGGACTGTACCAGGCAGACTGCCATTCGCCGCTATTGCTAATATTCCATCCCTGCCGCTTCTCTCGAACAAACAGGTTGTTGAGTTGAGTCGGAACCAAGCGATCGCCATCACCTCTCCTTGCAGAGTGAGTTTCCATCACGATCACCGTCCCGCTGGGAACGGCTTCACTGGCTTTCAGGCTTTCCAGTGATGGACGATCAATGTACATCTGTCTAACCACGCCGCTATTTGGACAGTCAACCGTTGCATAATGCCTAAATTGCTGTCTGTAGTTGCTTGGAAATTGAACTGGAGATGCTGCCGCTGATGCAGGCGTTTGAGAAAAGCCTACATCTGCGGCAAGTGGCGAGTAGGAAGCGGTGAAATGAGAAAAGGCGATCGCTATACCAATGGATACAACAAACAGCAGCAGTCCGGAAATCCATGTTGTGAGCTTCATGGTAATTTCTATGGCACAAGAACAAGTGAGTGTGCGCCCCGTGTCACCGGGACAGCATAGCGAGTTTGTACCAGCATTGGCTGTGGGTTGAGCGGGTCGGTAGCAATGCGCCAGAAATCGATTGATCCACCTTGAATGCGATCGTCGAAATGGTCGTAGTTCGTCACGGCGAGATACTGGCTCGAAGCGTCAAAGGCAGCAGCTTCAGGCAAAATGCCGTCATAGGGATAGTCGGCAACATGGTTTAGCTGACCTGTCTGTGGATCGAGGGTAATTAAACTCAGCGATGAGAACCAGGTGATGCGATCGTCGTCATAGGGTAAAAAGCTGCGCTCCAAATTCGTCGTCACCACATAGCGACCGTTTGGACTGATCGCGAAGCCTTCTGGACTCACGCCTGTTATTGCCCGTGACATCACCGCGTGACGCGGAGAACCATCTGCCTGGGTACCTGCTTCCAGCCGAATGCTCAGCAAACTGCCGCGTGGCGCTTCATTCCATCGCCCTTCCACATCTGCTCCCCAATACAGACCGTTGACGATCATATGACGACCATCTGGCGTAAACCGCGCAATGAAAGGGGCTTTCTCGACTTCCACTACATTTCCCCAAGATGCAAGAGTGCCCTGGCTCGTCAAGCGGGCAAAGGACACCTCCGCAGCGGTCGAATTGACTAGGGCTAACAGGTCTTGAGTCGGGTGCCACTCCGCATGAATCAACTCCTCTCCACTCGACACGCTTGCCACTTCAGGAAAGGTCGGTTGTCCTAACTGCCCAGCCTGAAATGGGATGAGCGCCAATGGCGTTTCTGTTCCTGCACCGTTTGGATGAAAAGTTACCGCGATCAAGGAACCCTCTCGGTTGATGCTGACAGACGTAGGACGCTCCCCCAGCGCCACTTCCTGCACTCGCGTCGGGCGAGTCGGATTGCTCAAATCAAAGACCGAAAGGCGATCGCCCTGCTGAAGATCTGAAAACCGTTGGTTTTGCCAATCGCCCTCTGGTCGGGGTCTAAACGTTTCCACCACCAGCGCGTAGCGACCATCGGGTGTCACGGCAACTGCAACGGGTGGCCCCGCAACGGAATTCGTCGCTTCTGTTTCATAGGCGCGTAAATCTCGAACGTGCCCACCCAGTGGAATGACGCTCAGCGCATCTTCGCCTTCTCGCGGTCCCAATTGACCATCTACATAGGCAGAGGCCAACATATCGGCATCGGAAACTGAAACCAGGTAGCGCCCCTGAAAATCCATTGGGGCAGCACGATCGAGCGTTTGGGCATTAGCAAAGCTTTCCCCAGGAATCGCCACGCTGGGAATCAATGAGAAAACGGACAGCCCTAGCAGTAGTAGCAATTTACGGTACATTGAGTTTGCTCGCCATAGTAAAGTAAAACACTCGTCTTACCATAGCAGAAGACTGAGGTGGCTTAGGATTAGAAGTACTATGGGTAATCATAGACAAAGTAAAATGACCGTTTTATCATAAAGATTAAATAATGGGACTTGAGCAATATCGGGCTGAAGTGAGCCGACAGAAACAAGAGGAAATTCTCAAAGCGGCTCTTACTGCTTTTTTAGAATTTGGCTACGCCCGCACAACCATTGACTACATTGCTCAGCAGTCTAAAGTTTCGACTGCAACGTTGTATAAGCACTTTCCAAGTAAAGCAGACTTGTTTGGCGGCATCATGGCGCAGGTTTGGCAGACCGATGTGATTAGTTCTACACCTGTATCAACTGATTTGCCCCCCCGATCGGCATTAATGCAAATTGGTCAAGAGTATGCTCAACTTCTTATGAGTCCCAATATTCAACCGTTATTTCGAGTCATTATTGCCGAAGCTTCCCGTTTTCCAGAGCTAGGAACTGAACTGTATCATCGGGGTAAGGAGCCGTTTCTAAAACGTCTTCATGTCTATCTACAGGCTCAGGTTATCGTTGATAAGCTAATCATCAAAGATATTCCACTGGCAAGTCGTCAATTCCTTGGCATGATCAATGACGTTATTTTCTGGCCTCGATTTTTGATTGTAGATTTAGAAATCAGTGAAAATGATATCGAGAACGTTATTACTAATGCTGTGGAAACGTTTTTAGCACGCTATTTGACCAGTCGTTAGTATCTGATGTGTTCTGTGTAGCAACCGCAGCCAAACAACCCTGGTGCAGCAGACTGACATAGGGGGCTCTTCCCAACTTTTGGTGATCTTACGGCATGATCAAGATATCCCTCGTTTAGGATTTCAGAGGACTTGGAATTCCTTCGACATTTTCTGCCAGATACCCAACAAATTCGCTTAGATGCCTGG
>JAHHHD010000070.1 GCA_019359505.1 Drouetiella hepatica Uher 2000/2452
CCAAATTTCTATAAATTAGTACAGTTATTCTTAGAATCTACAACTCTTGAAAAGCTCTCCATGAGACAGTTTCAACGATTTTACTATGCTCTAAATTATTAAACATTAACCGTCCCAACAAGCCATTGACGCGACCTCGCTCATTAAATTGCAGCCTATAAGTTGTGCCGCTTTGAGTCAGCGTTGTCTTGCCTGTGTCAATACGAATCTCTCGGAGCAGCGTTTGCCAGGTCGTAGGCTGATCGGTTGCGGGGTGCATGGCCCACTGCACGACGCTATCGGATTCTCGAAAGCTAACTTGCCAAATGCTGCGAGAACGAATAGCCTCTGCCTGCGCCTGACGCATTGCCTGAAAGACTTCATCTTGCGAGGCGCTCAATATGCGGTTGCGCTGAAAGGAGAGCCAGCCTGGGACAGCAATTGCCGCCAAAATTCCGACAATCACAATCACAACCAGAAGTTCAATGACCGTAAATCCTGTCTGGGATAATTTTGTCTGAGGACTGCAAGCTGAAAAAGCGGAGCGCTTGTTGAAATTCATGGTGACACCCTGAGTTGTGGGAAGCTTGTGAAAAGTAGAAAGCTTAAAGAATAGAAAACTTAACAGCTAGAATTCCCAAAAGCTGATTGGGTCTAGGCATCTCTGAACGTACGCAGAGGCCGTAGCGAAGTTCTGCGAATTCCAGAAAGGGGTGCAGAATTGGAGCTTATGAAGTATGCTGAGTTACTGAAGAAAGTGTTTCGCTTTCTGGATGACCTGCGGATGTGGCGGAATTGGTATACGCGCACGCTTGAGGTGCGTGTGGCTTTGCCTTGCGAGTTCGAGTCTCGCCATCCGCATTGATTGAGGAGAAGCTTTAGCGTTGAGGAGGAGAGTGCTGAGTAGATTTGTACTTAGGCACTTCAGCCCTCAACGCTGCTTTTTTGGAGAAGATAGGTTTAAGCCTTTGAAATAAGTGCGCTGCGATCGCCACAGTTTTCCCATGCTGTGGTAAAAACTGCACAATACACTTATCAAAAACTCTCTAAACCTATGTACGTATCGGCTCTACCCTATGACTACGAGCTGCCAGCGGATCTGAATCGACTTGCCTTAGTGATTATCGATATGCAGCGCGATTTTTTGGAGCCAGGGGGCTTTGGTGATGCGTTGGGCAACGATGTAAAAAGGCTGCAAGCGATCGTCCCAACTTTGAAAGAACTGCTAGAAACCTTTCGTGCCCAAGGGTTACCCGTTTTTCATACAATCGAATGTCACCAGCCTGATCTGTCTGACTGCCCTCCATCAAAGCTCGATCGGGGCAAGGGTTCGCTGAAAATTGGCGATTTGGGCGGTATGGGACGAATCTTGGTGCGGGGTGAGCCGGGAAATGGCATCATTGCGGAACTAGAGCCGCTGCCTGGAGAAACGGTGATTCACAAGCCTGGAAAAGGAGCATTCTACAACACTGAGTTTCAGACGCAGCTTCAGGCAAAGGGGATTACTCATCTGCTGGTTACGGGGGTGACGACAGAGGTATGTGTGCAGACGACCATGCGTGAGGCGAACGATCGCGGTTACGAGTGCCTGATGGTTGAGGACTGTACGGAGAGCTATTTCCCGGAATTCAAGCAGTCTACGCTGGAGATGGTGCGTGCCCAAGGGGGTATTGTGGGCTGGACGGCTCCGGCTGCGGCGGTGATGGCAGGGATGAGGGCAGTGACAGCGTGAGGAAGATGAGATATGGAAAGTGAGAGGGTCGATTTGGCAGTTAATGGCACGCTGATGCGAGGGCTGGAGTTGAATGGGAATTTGCTGGCGGTAGGGGCGGAGTTCGTTAAGGATGCGGTGACTGCGCCAATTTATCGCCTGTGGACAATTAGTGATGTGCATCCGGCAATGATGCGGGTGGCAACTGGGGGTGGGGCGATCGCGTTGGAAGTTTGGTCGGTTCCGGTGGCGGGTTTGGCTAAGATCTTGCTGCAAGAGCCGCCGGGGCTGTGTGTTGGGAAGGTGCAGTTGGCTGGGGATGAGGAGGTTTTGGGGGTTTTGGGGGAGCCAATTTTGTGTGAAGGTCAGGTGGAGATTACGCGGTGGGGAGGATGGCGGGCTTATAAGGCAGCAAAATAGACCTCTTGCAAATTAGGTTGAGTGGGAGCTACTCCCCTACTCAACCTAATCCCAAAACTTTAATTTACAAAAGGTTTAATGATTGGTATGGGACTTACGCAAGCCCTCTAGCTGTGGTGCATTTTTGTTGTGTGTGGTGGGCGCAGCCCACCACACACAACAAAAATGCGTAAGTCCTATGGTAGTGAATTATTTGTTGTGATACGGCTGTTGCCAGTTTGCTTGGGACATTTAGAGTAGGGCACGAAGCGCCCTACTCCAAATGTCCCTGTCATAAGACTTGTGTCTGTAGTTTGCGTTTGGGGAACAGCCAACAGCCTTGGGGGTCTCCCCCAAACCCCCGGTGGGGGACGGAGCGCCTCCCCCACGCCCCCTGCGCAAAGGATGGTAGATGAGATGGAGAGCGCGCTTTGCATGGGTCGGGATGCCAGGGAGTATAGATTTTCCAACTCCTAATCCCTAGTTTCAAAGCTCTAATCGCACAGTTGCCGATCGCTTTCGTCTAAATCGGGGGCATGGGTAAGGTAGGGTGTGAGCCAAGTGCAGCTTCGATTGAGTAGGCTGTTGAGGTCGCTGATTTGCCAGAGGCGAATGCGGCTGAGGCGATCGTTGTCGATGCTGGAGGGGGCTTTGAGGGCGGTGGCGATGTGCTGCCAGTTGGGGCTAAGGGCGGATTGGTAGCTGTCGTATTGGGCGATTTGCTGTCCTTGGAGGTTCCAGAGGCGGGTTGTGTTGTCTTCACCATGGGTGGCGAGGCGCTGGTTGTCGGCGTGAAACTGGAGGCTGAGGATGCTGCCCTGATGTCCGCGAAATTCGGCAATGGGTCGGCTGAGGGGGATGCCCTGGATGTTCTGTATGTCTTGCTCTATGTCTTGCTCTATGTCCCACAGTCGGGCTATGCCGTCGGCTCCGCCTGTGGCAAGGCGCTTTCCGTCAGGGCTAAACTGTACGGCTAAGACGTTGCCGCGATGTCCGGTGAAGGTGGCGAGGCGATCGCTTGATAGGTTCGCCAGAAGGTTCCCTGGTGCGGTTTGCAGGCTCCAGAGTTGCGCTGTGCCATCTGTGCTGCCTGTGGCAAAGCGTTTTCCGTCAGGGCTAAACTGTAGGTCGAGAATGCTGCCCTGCTGTTTGGGGAAGGCTTTAATTAGGTTGCCCTGACGATCCCATAGGTTGAGAGTGCCGTTGATGCTGCCTGTGGCAAGCTGCTGTCCATCAGGACTAAATTGCACGCTCAAAATTCCGTTTTGCGGCAAGGTTTTGATTTGATTGGTTTGTAGGTTCCATAGTCTGACAATATCTTGGGCTGGTGCGTTTCCTGTCGTCAAATCTCCTAGCACGGCTACCATCTGACCATTGGGACTGAGACGCAGGTCGTGCAGGTTGTCTTGATTAAACTGGGTGGTTTGAGATTCGGGATACTGGTGTAGAAGCGTACCTTGGCGATCCCAGATGCGGATTGTTGCGCCAAAGGCTCCGTAGCCCAGCACCGCTAGCTTTTGCCCGTCAGCGCTGAGCCGAATATCCTGAATGTTTTTGAGGCGATCGCTCAATTCCAATTGCAGGTTGCCCTGTAAGTCCCAGAGGCGAGTGATGCCGTCTTTGCCGCCTGAGATCAGCTGTTCTCCATTGGGGCTAAAGGTTAGGCTAAGGCGATCGCGGTAGTCGCCCTGCTGGTCGGGCAGTTCGGCGATCGGATTGCTGCGCAGGTTCCATAAACGAGCTGTGCCGTCGGCTCCACCCGTGAGCAATAGCTGCCCGCTGGGGCTAAACTGCATGGCTTCAATTTTGCCACGATGCCCTCGCAGAACGGCGATCGGGCTGCCGCGCCAATCCCACAGCCGAATGGTGTTGTCGTCGCTGCGAGTGGCAATTTGCCTAGCGCCAGTCTCCCCCAAGCTAAACTGAATGCCGCGCACTGCGCCCTGATGCCCTTGAAAAATGGCGAATTCGCTGCCTTGTCCTACCGTGCGAACGTTGGCGTTCCAGAGACGATCGCCCACTTCCCACAGCCGCATTGTTCCCTCTTCTCCCGCTGTCGCGAGGTATTGGCTGTCAGGGCTGAATTGGAGGCTTAGCAAATTGCCTATTTGTCCTGTGATTTTGGCGATCTGACGAGTTTCTAGGTTCCAGAGAGAAACGATCGCCTTGCCGTCATTCATTGCTAAATATCGCCCGTTGGGGCTGAATTGCAGGCTACCGCTAGTCTGCCCAATGTTTGCGACTGTTTCTATCAGCTTACCCTGAAGATCTAGCAGCCTTACTGTGCCGCTGTCATCCAGTAGGGCAAGTCGCTGGTTGTCGGGGCTGATTTGGAGGCTGACAATTCCTTCGGGCTGGGGTAAGGTGGCGATCGCCTCTCCCTGTCTCCAGATTTGCAGGGTGTTGTCGGCATCTACTGTCACAATTCGTCCATCGGTGCTGAATTGCAGACTGGTGATAGGGCTGCCAGTTAGACTAGCCAGTACTATGGAGTTGCCCTGCCGATCCCAAAGGCGAACGCTGCCATTGGTGGCGCGGATAGCGATCGCCTGTCCATTAGGGCTGAACTGCGCGTCTCGGATGCCGCTAGGATCGGTCACGATCGCCGTCCTGATCGGATTGCCCTGCAAATCCCATTGGGATACGCCTGTCGTTCCGGCTGCAAGAAAGCGATCGCCCTCCGGACTAAACTGCACAGCCTGAATTCTGCCCTGATTGTTACCGACTTGTACCTGTTCACGGATATTGTCTGCAAGCGTCTGTAACGCCAGCAGGGGGCTAACTGCCGGATATTGGTCTAGCGGACGACCGGGGGCAGACGCAGGCTGAACGATCGTTTTCAGGGCTTTCCCCGCTTTGACGGCTGCCACCAAAGCCTCAAGTTGGGAGAACTGAAACTGCTGAATGGCACCAGTCCCGGCTCTTTCTAGCCTTGTGCCTTCCACAGCTTCCTGTTGGGCTACGATCGCCCGCTGCTGCTCGGCTTGAGCTACTTCAACCGCCCTACTAGCCTGATTGAGCTGAATTTCTGCCTGCGTGAGCTTAGCCTCAGCTTCAGTCACCCGTCTTTCAGCCTGCTGGCGGGCGGCGGTGGTCTGAGCAGCTCCTTGCTGAAGCTGTCTTAAATAATTTTGGGCAGCGTTGAGCTGCTGTGTGGCGCGTTCTACTTCGGCTTGAGCTGCACGGCGCTGAAGATTAGCGGTCTTAAGGCGATCGCCTGCTGCCGCCGCCTGTCTCTGTGCCTCCTGTCGCCCTCTGTAGGCAGCCTCAGTTTCACGGCTGGCATCCTCCAGCTTTTGTCGGGCGAGGGTGGTATCCTGCTCGGCATTGCGAACTAGAACGGTAGATAGGACGGTGGCGGCGATCAGCAATGCTCCTGATGCTATGGCAGTCCGGTTTCTAACCCGTCGTTCCTGCTGTCGGATTTGACCTAGCTCTTGATTGGCTTTGCCCAAGTTTTGATTGGTCTGATCGAGTCTTTGGTTGGCTTCATCGAGGCTGCGGTTGGCGGCGGCAAGGCGATCGCGCTGTGCCTGGATTGATGCCATCTCGACCTGTGTGGCGGTCAGCTGCACCCGCAAGTCTGAGTCCGATTCTCGCGGGTCGCGGATGAATCGCACCAAATAATCATGCACTAGCTGATGCAGAGGAGCCGGATCTTCAGGAATTTTCAGCACTAGCCCAGAACCTACCAAAATCTCTAGCACCAGTTCGAGCTGTCCCTGCGTGTGGGGAATATTTGCCAGGGTCAGCTCTTCAGCCAGCTCGGTCTGGGTTTTCAGCGGACGGGTTTCTTCTTTGGTGGTCAACAAAAATAGCACCACCTCAGCGATCGCCTCATTGGGCGCACCACAGTCGTCAATCACTGCCTCTAGCGATCGCTCTACCAGAGTTTCTTTAGGAAAGTCGCCCAATTTCTCATACTGCTCTAGGGTCGTGATGCCCTCATCCTGCAACTGCGCGCCCACCACCTGTAGCTCGATCGGGCGCACTCCTCCCAACTGTCCCGCCAAATCATCCACGAGTCGATTGACTAGCGCTTCCTCTAGGGAAAACTGCGATCGAGCAGTCAGGCTACGAATCACGGTGCGGGCATCTTTAGGATTAAAGTCGCCCAGAGGATAGCGAATTTGCTTGCTGAGGATATCGTGATTGATTACCTCCAGGTCAGCAACGCGATCAATTTCCAATAAATAATGCAGATAATCTTCTCGCAGCGACAGCATCACCTTGACATAGGGAATGTTGAGGCATTCTTTAATAAACAGATAAAACGATCGGCGCTGCTGCACTTCGGGATAGGCGAAGAAGAATTCCTCGAACTGGTCAAAAATCAAGACAGTGTAGAGATTGCGATCGAAGTTTCGCTGAAGTTGTCGAATCAGAGAGGGCGGCGTAGGCGGCTGGGGCAATGGGGATGTGCTGACGTTGAGAGCAGATACTTCGCCTAATCTCTCCAGCTCTTGCATCATGGCGCGTTCTACGCTGCTCGCCCAACCGTTGTAGACCGACACCAGCACAGGTAAAATTTGCCGCGCCTCGATCGTCTGCTTTTGCCGTAGCGCCGGGATTAGCCCCACCGCAATGATCGAGCTTTTGCCCACGCCCGAAGCGCCATGAATGACGGTGAGTTTATCTTTGGGCAAGCTGACTCGTGCCACCAGCCGATTCACGTCCTGCTGACGACCCGAAGCCGCAATTTCTTGAATCACTACAGCTTCCACAACCGAGGGCGCTAATTCGCCGTGGCTAGCGATCTGTCGAGGCTCTAGCCGACTTGCCCCCACAAATGCCGTAAAGCCATACTGCTGCTTGACGATCCGCTGCTGCTGCTTCATTTGAAACGCATCCAGGTAGCGCGCCTGATCGAAGTAAAGCAACTGTAGTGCCTGCAAAATATGAATATATAGCGTGGGATCGGCTTGGGGGCTGGCATCGCGCCGCGCCAATTCCAAATGCTCGATCGCCGCCGATCGATCGCCCAGTTTTGCCAGCGATCGAGACAGCAGCAGCAAATACCAGCCGCGATGCACGGCTTCTGCCAATGCCAGACTGTCTTCCTCTCGAATACCGCTTGTATTATTGGCTACAGCGTGTTGGGCTGGTTTTGGTAAAGTTCTGTAACTTCCTTCCTGTGAATCTTGCCCAACTGCCACTGATAAAGGCGGTTGGGTCAGGATTCTTCCTGCGGTCTGCTCCGCCTGATCCAGGATTTCCAGCGCTTTTTCTGCATAGGTTTTGGCTTCTGTCCAGTCGGCGATCGCTTGGGTTGAGATCTGACTAGGTGCTTGAACCAGCAGGTTTTGCTCGGCTGGGTTTTGATCTGGCAAGTCTCGATCCGGAAAGTCTTGATCCGGAAAGTCTTGCGATCGCGCCAATGCCACTTCTGCCAAAAAGCCGTAGTCCTGAGCCAGACGCAGCGGATCGGCAAACTGTTCATGGAGTTCTAGTCCAGCACGGGCGATCGTCTCTAGCTCCTGCCAGTCTTCTAGCTTTTGCAGCGTTTGCCCCAGCGCCGTGATGAATCGGGCAACCAAATCGGGTCTGTCATCTTCTCGAAAAATCGTTAGACAGGCTTGAAAATACCGCTTTGCCTCTAACAACGCCATACGATACTCTGCCCGATGCATCCGCGCATAGCGCCGCCACCAGATGCCCAAGTGAAATAAAAGACAAGCCTGACGTTCACGGTAGTGGGTGTGACGATCGTCCCGATCGCGCTTCCCCGCCCAGAAAGCCAAACTCTGCTCATAAAATTCTTTGGCTCGATCCATCTCCAGCCGAGACTGGGCATCGCGTCCCCGCAGAAAGTCAATGCTGGCTTGCAGCTCTGGATCAAGCTCCTGTCCGCTATTGTGAATATCTTGCACCGCAAACTCTAGCTCCGTCCGCAGCCGCGATCCGGTATCCAGATCCAGGGCGCTGTTGGGTAAAAAGCGATCGCCTACCGCATACAACAATTTCTCAAAAAGCTGATCGGCGTGCTGTCGCAAAGAGCGAATTAGCTCATCCGTCGGGAATTTGAAGGCGATTGATCCGGCGGCAAAACTCCTGAGATCCTGCGCCACCTCGGTCAGGGTTTGAAACGACTGATCCGTTGTCCACAGCACGAGAGCAAACCGAAAGTTCTTGCGAAACTCGTCTCGCAATAGGTTTGCCCCTGCCAGCAGCGATTCCAAATGAACCACCGACTCCAGCCCTGTCACCATTAGCGCCTGACAGTCTATCTCGCCGTCTCGCAGACAGTCTTCTTCTACTGCCTGAATCAGTTTGTGGAGCGTTTGGGTGCTGGGAGACAGCCGCAGTTCCCGAATTGCCAGCGGCGAAGTCTGTTGTATTTCATCCAAAATCATTTGCCGCAGCCGTCCATAGTTGCAGCGCACCAAAATCAGCGAGAACTGTCCCAAATTTAGCCCCAGCGATCGCTCCAAAATTTCGAGCGATCGAGCATTGGCGGCAAGAATGGCGGCAGTGCGAACAGGATCGGGGTGAGGCATGAAGAACGATCGAGCAGTTCTGTCTCCACCTTAGCCCGTCCGGTTAGGGGTTGTCTGGTTAGGGATTGTCTGGTTGGGGGAATGGGGAATAAAAGGTTGGTTCCACGCCCCATTCCCTGTTCCCCCTTCTCCTAACGCACCAACACCGTCATAGCTGTATTCACAGCAGTTAGGACGGGGACATTTTTGAGGGCGCGCTCCGCGCGCCCTCAAAAATGTCCTAAGCCCGATGATTATGGCTATATTTGCCGCTAGCCAACGGTGAAGGCATGATAGGCGAGAACTTGGCGAGTTCACGAAGTGTTTCTGAAAGAAAATCGTCGGTTAATCGCTTGACGTAGCACTCGTTAATCAGATGATTCACTTGGTCACGCGTGCCGATGATCCAAATTTGCAGGCGATCGGCAGGGTGGTCTGTCAGCAGTTCATTGAACTCTGTCGTCATAATTTATTACCTCGCTAATGGGTTGTAGAGAAGAAAAGCTTAAGGCGTGGTTCACCAACCACTTGTTACATTAGCGAAGCATTCAATGATTTAAGGTCAACCTCAGCCGTGCCCCTGCTTACTCAGAGAATCAGTTAGCGGTTGAGGGGGATGGCAGCTTTGGCGAATCAAGTTGATTGGTCTATTATTCGAGCTGAGATCCGTAAAGCTGTTTCCCTGATCGTTCATCCTCCTGGCACATCAAACTTTACAGTTAATCCAGTTAGACACGGTAATGGAGTCAAGCCGATTAAAGAAGCTTGCATGATTGCTTTAAGAAATCGGTTTAGATGAGGATTGGAAACTCCGATTAACTATGAAGCGAGTTCGTTAGGAATTGTTTTTTTAATAATGGAGCTAAGCGGATTCGAACCGCTGACCTTCTCAATGCCATTGAGACGCGCTACCAACTGTGCTATAGCCCCTAGAGTCTGATTACATCCTAGGTTTATCCTAGACTGTCTTAAACATGTCATAAGAATAGCACTAGGCTAGTGCCTCTAGCAAGATACGACGACCTAAACCACGAGCCTAAGCCTTGTTCTTCACGGTTAGCCTTGAACAAAGCCACGGATCGCTCTAGTTAGCGCGGAGTGTAGTTCAGCCGAGGCTCCAGAGCCTGACTAGGTTAACTCTAGTGCCCCCTTAAAAGCACCCATCTGTCCTAGAAGCTTCAGGATCACATTATCGACTAGCCACACTAGGCGCTTTAACGTCTAAAGTCCGAACCCAGTTTGAGACTTTCTTTAACTGATCCTCATGTCTGTTAGCTAAGCCTGATCCTGAAAGTCCATTTGGGCAAACCGTAGCCCGACCCGTAGCGCGGCTCTAGCGATCGCTTTTACTCACTGGACAAAAGCCAGCGTTTCCGATGATCTGAGATTGCTTGAGATGTTGACGCTTAACATTGCCTATTTCAAGTCAAAGCCCGTTAACATTCCCAAGATTACTATCTTGATCGAACATGGCTATCACATTGGTGATTTGATTGAGCGGCTGGAGGAAATTTATCCTCAGATCATAGTGAAAATCAGGTTTGAGCGTTCGAGCAAACCCTCGAAACAAGAGAAGGCGGCACAAGGAAAATCTGGATTTTTCCCAGCTGTAGAAAGATAGGTCATCGACCAATCTAATGCTTGAATAGAGCGTTGTAAGAGTTTGGTTGAGAGCTTTGAGCGATCGCCATCTCATGCAGAAACTAAGATTAGCCTCTGCTTTGTCAGGCTAATACTGAAGCACTTGCAGCCACTTCTTGAAATCTCAAATGGGTTCTACAGAGCGGTTCCACTACTTGTAATAAACAAGCACTGATACAAACAAGTTGTTTGACGCGATCGAGAACAGCTTCATTCTCTTAAGAAATCACAATTTCATCTATTGTACATTTCATACCAATTTAAATTAGCCACCCGGTTTGGGTCTTAAATTGGTATCACTAGCATCACAGGCTGAACTTGAGTGATGATAGTTCTTACCACTTTACACCACTCTATAGGCTATCCCAGAGAGAGAACCAAAGACGTACGCCAACGCCAGATTGTAGCGAGATCTAGATTCCACCAAGATAGTGACCCTGATCGACCATTCCCACAATTTGGAAATTGCGATCGAATATTGCCAGGTTGGCTACATACCCTGGCGCAATTTGCCCTAGCCGATCGAGTCCCATCAACTTTGCCGGATAGGTGGAAGCCATGCGCAAGGCTTCTGGGAGTGGAATGTCTAGATGATTAACACAGTGGGCGATCGCCTCAATCATTGTCAGAGCTGAGCCGCCCAGCGTGCCGTCTGCTGAGACGCACCTGCCGTTTTTGTAGAATACCTGCTGTCCACCAATGGCGAAAGATTCCATCTCAGCGCCCACGGGCGGAGTGGCATCTGTCACCAAAATTAGCTTGTCTTGCTTCAGCTTTTTCGCTAGCCGCATAGATGCCCCATGCACATGCTGACCATCGGCAATCAGACCTGCATAGACTTCCTCTCGATCGAAAATAGCCCCCACCATGCCCGGTTTTCTGCCCTGCCAGGGCGACATAGCGTTGAACAGGTGAGTTGCCATCTGTACCCCCGCATCGAAACCTGCGATCGCCTCTTCGTAGCTAGCATCCGTATGTCCGGCAGAAGCAATGATGCCTCGTCCTGTTAATAGCTTGATATCTTCTGCGATCGCCAGTTCAGGGGCAATCGTCACCAACCTGACCACCTCTCGACCTGCCGCAACAATTTTTTCCAGCATGGAGCGATCGATCGGGCGAATATGATCAGCGTTATGAATGCCCTTGCGTTTCGGATTGAGGTAAGGTCCTTCTAGATGTAGACCTAGGACGCTTTGGGGATGAGTCTGTCGATAGGCTTTCACCACTTCCATTGCCGTCAGCATATCTTGATCAGACGTGGTAATCAGCGTGGGCAAATAGCTGGTTGTGCCGCTTTTCAGATTTGTCTGGTGCATGATGTCCAGCGTGGCAGGGGCGATCGCATCGTTAAACATTACCCCGCCGCAGCCGTTAAGCTGCATATCAATAAATCCGGGCGCAACACTGCTGCCGCTGAGATCAATCGTGGGTAGATTGAGATCAAAATCTTTTAGGGCGACTAAAGCGCTAATCTTGTCGCCTTCAATCACAAGGGCGTGATCGTGAAGGGGGCGATCGCCTGTGTAAATCGTGCCATTGACTAGAGCATACGTAGACAGAGCATCCATAGATCAACCCTATAATTTTTTTGGTTTTGCTGATTTCATAGCCGGATTAAGTAATGCCATTTTTTTGACAGCATTGCTATCATGCAGCCATCGGCGACTCAAATTTAAGCCCGATCGTTTTCTATGATTTCATCTTCCCCCCCTTCATCACCGCTGGTAATCGCCCAGCTTACGGATACTCACCTGTTTGCAGATGAAGACCAAACGATGAAAGATTGCCCTACGGTGCTTTCATTTCAAGCTGTGCTGGATACTGTGGCGCAGCTTCAGCCCCAGCCTAATCTACTTCTGCTCACGGGCGATCTCTCTCAAGATGAAACACTTTCCTCTTACCATCAGCTCCACAACCGCATCACGCCGCTTGGCATTCCCACTTACTGGATTCCTGGCAATCACGATCAGTCTCTTGCCGATATGGAACAAACGCTTTGCACTGCGCCTATTTCTTCTGAGAAATGCTTTCAGGCTGGGGGCTGGCAATTTATCTTGCTCAACTCCATGCTGCATCAACAGGTACAGGGAGAGCTATCGGCTGAGGCTCTGGCGACGCTGGATCAGCAGCTACAGGATTCAACTCTGCCGACTTTGATTGCGCTCCACCATCCGCCACTGGCGATCGCTTCTGCCTGGATGGATGCGATCGGGCTACAGAATCGGGAGGCTTTGTTTGCGATACTCGATCGCCATCCGCAGGTTAAGCTAGTCATTTTTGGGCATATTCATCAAGAATTCGATCGGGTGCGGCAAGGTGTCCGCTATCTGGGTGCGCCCTCAACCTGTGTCCAATTTTCCCCCAATGTCGATGAGTTTGCGATTGACGGCGATCGGCAGCCGGGATTTCGGTTAATCAGCCTCTATCCGGACGGTCAATTCACGACCACAGTGCAGCGAATCGGTGCAGCGAATCCCTGTATAGAATCTGGAGAGTAAGATAACTGAAGCCGAGGGACTAGAATGCGCCTTCGTTACAACCCAGTTTTCTTCTTAAGATTTCTTCCCTTTAAGAGAACTAAAATTTTTAGGCTCTCAGTTACACCTGCAAGAATAGAGACTATCTTGGTATTTGGATTGTACCGAAATACATGGACAGGCTGATATCCGTTTGAGTGCATTTGGCAGACTCTAATGTAAGCAAAAGATTGTTCTACCGTGGGGATATGCTGATACCAATTTAAAACCCAAACAGGGCAGATGGTTTTCGAGAGCCTCATCAATTTAAAGTGTTATAAGATTTACAGGATAGCGAGTGGCAGGACACCGCAAAAGCCGTACTCGTCTAACGTGCTTTGCTTGATCTCAAAATCATTTCTTCTCCATCTTGCAAAATTTTGCGCGCATGAAGCACACCAGCCTACTTCACCTAAAGCTTAAGGTACTCTGGCATACCGTGGGGACTTACCTGCTGCTAGGGGCGATCGCCTTCATTATGCTTTTACCGTTGCTGTGGCTGGTCAGCACTGCGTTTAAATCTCCTACAGAAGATATTTTTCAGTTTCCGCCGCAGTTGATGCCGCAGCAGCCAACACTGGGAAATTTCGTTAAGGTATGGCAAACGAATCCGTTTGGGCAGTACTTGTTCAATAGCGTACTGGTGGCAGGGCTAACCGTTGGGCTAAATTTGCTGTTTTGTGCTTTAGCAGCCTATCCTCTGGCGCGGCTGGAATTTCGCGGGCGGGAGGTGATTTTTTCCCTGATTGTCTCCACGATTCTGATCCCCTTTCAGATTGTGATGATTCCGCTCTACATCCTCACGGTGCAGTTGGGATTGCGCAACAGCTATCTGGGTCTAATTTTTCCGGCGATCGCCTCTGCCTTTGGCATTTTCCTACTGCGGCAGGCATTTCAGGGCGTGCCCAAAGAGTTAGAAGAGGCAGCCCGGATGGATGGCTGCTCAGAGCTGGGCATCTGGTGGTTTGTTATGCTGCCCTCCATTCGTCCGGCATTGGTAACGCTGGCAATCTTTGTGTTCATTGGCTCCTGGAGCGACTTTCTCTGGCCTCTGATTATTTTAGACAAGCCAGAATATTACACGCTGCCTCTGGGAGTTGCGAAGCTGGCAGGCGCGTTCTCGCTAGATTGGCGGCTCATTGCGGCGGGTTCTGTGATTTCGATCGCCCCTATCCTGCTGTTCTTTCTGATCATGCAGCGCTACATTGTACCCACAGAAGCCGGAAGTGGAGTTAAGGGTTAGCGCCAGGGTTAGCAATACAATAAAGAAATGAAGATATTGCTGATTGGCTTCCTAAAAGGGTATCAACTGCTGATTTCGCCGCTGCTTTTGCACACCTGTCGGTATTATCCGAGCTGCTCTCAGTATGGGCTTGAGGCGATCGAGCGATTTGGGGCAAGGCGGGGGGGCGGTATGGCGTTGCGGCGGCTGTTGCGCTGTCATCCTTTTCATCCGGGAGGTTACGATCCGGTGCCGCCGCTACAACCCAATGACTGTGGCTGCAAGACTTCAATTCAGACTGAAAGCGCTGAGAAACATTGAGAATACTGTAAGCTCAACCCACAAACTCTCAACAGCTGCACATACTTAAGACTGTTCAAAAGTCGCTACGACAAAAAACAGCAAAACTATAGGGCGATGTATAAAAAGTATCCTTTGGGGCATTATAGTAACCGGACATACTTGAAACTAAACATGCTTGCTCTAATGGCTCAGTAATTTTTGGGAAGAGTATAGGTAGGTGACCCTGAGGCGCTGAGATATCAAAGCTAGCCTCAGAATGCCAAATCCACTTTTCGTTTACGCGCCATTTTACAGCATCACCGAGCTTCTTCCAGGCATCATCCTCATAGCACACGTATGCTCGATTGGCTTTCTTACAAAATGTTAAATAGATATTTTTTTGGACGCTAAAACCGAATCTACCGTTACTGTACTTTACCCAGAGGTCATTAATAGTACACATATCAGTATGAGGAAGCTTACGCACATGGTTGTACTCTAGGTACCCATGATTTTTTCGCCTTGCTATTTGTAGCATTACATTCAAGGTTGTCTCGTTTGCTTCCCTCCATTTACCTGCTTTTAGTAAATCTCGTAAGCCGCAGTAATCTATCCCCTTATCTGAACGTAAGTTATCTTCAATGCTGAATGATTGAACGGTGAACGGAGAGAGCTTTGGCGTAGCTTGTGTTTTCTTACCGTAGAAGACGGGAGTAGAATGCTCTGGAATATTCTGCACCTGAATCTCAAAGCAACCAAATTTGTAGGCTTCTTCAACTGAGCTTCCTGCTCCTAACGCCTTATAAAAGCCGATAGCAAAAGCAATTGCAGCCTTGTCTCCGATAGATTGACTCATTCCAATAACGAAAGGAATATGTTCAGCAATGGCTTTTGCTTGGATTTCTGAATAACAAGCATTTAAGATTACACATCCAACTCGATCAGCTACTAATTCGAACAGAGTTGAAAGCGCATCAAGTGATACTGATTGCGTTTTACCTGAATCGCTCTCAAAACATAATTCTCCCGTGCCTAAGCCGTGCCCTGAAAAGTGAATAATTTGAGGCTCAACATCAAAAATCGCTTGGGTTAAGTCTTCTGGACGCACAGACTCGCGAGAATCTAGCGAGAAATTATCGCGATGCTTGGAAAGTTGCAATTTCTCACGTATGTCTCGTAACTCTTGACCCAACCGCAATCGAGCGGCATCGCTGGGATCGGCTGTTAGAAATAGAATTTTCACTTTATCCATCTGGAGGATTTTTACAGCGTGCTGTTTCCTAGAGTCAGTGCCTCACCTACAACATTCAAGTGCTGCCTTACCCGTCTTCTTCTTCATCGGCAAGCACAGAGTCATTAGCAAGCGTAGACTCTGGCGTAACCTTTTGTGTTGTCTGGTCTGCGGTTTCTTCAGTCCGCTTGGGACGTGATGATGCCGTATCGTCTTCTGGGTCGCCCGTCATGTTAGGGCTAATTAACGTAATGTCGTACTCATCAGGCGGAATCGTGGTGATGGCATCCCGCTTCAGCAAATAGTAGATTGCCTGTACCTGCGGCCCAAAAATGACCTGATCTTGATCATGCAGGTCATGAGCTTGCAGCTTGCGACCGTTAATCAACAGACCATTGGCGCTAGGCTTCCCCTTCAAGTTCCCATCTACAATTCGATAGTAATAGGTGCCATCCTCGTTGGGAAGCTGCACTAGCGTAGCGTGCCGCCGCGAGACAAACTGAGAAATCAGGCGAATATCACATTTTGGATCTCTGCCGATCGAATACACCGGACTATCAAGGGTGTACTCTCGCCGTCCCTTGTCGTCTTCAATGATGAGCAGGTGGCTTTGGTGAGGTGCGGAAGTCATCAGGCAAACGTTAAATGCGAATACTAAACAGCTTGAATGAGTCTTGAATGAGTAAATCCTAGACTGAGCCACTACTCATTAACCTTAGGCTCAAAGTTCTAAGAGGGGCTTCGACCTAATCCTAGCTCTCAATACCGTCGTTGCCGCAAAATCAGAGCAAGTTGTGGAGCACCACACAGGAAAGACTCGTCGTAAAAGGTAAATCCGACCAAAGCATAGCTAGTATGTGCGAACCGCTCAACCTACTAGCCCAACCTTTAGTAGCTTGATTGAGCAACAGATCAATTGGGCACCTTTGCGATCGACCCTCGTTCAGAGCTTCCTTAGTTTAAACCGTCTTGTTGGCAACTCAGCCGAGGAGTTCTTAAAAATTAGAGCAACGATGACACAAGGCATGTGTCCAACGAAAGCATATGCCAACTTTCGTAAAAGTGGCATAGACTATAGTGCAGCTTTAAAACGTAACGCTTTAGAAACGTGATTTTAAAAGTCCAGAGTACAGGTAAAGTCCAGGGTGCAGGAGTTGAACCCGCCTAACGCGAATTATGAGTTCGCTGCCTAAACCGATCGGCCAACCCTGGATAGATCTGTATGAATAGGTTTTATTGTATCCTGACGCAGTAAAGATGTGCAGCCATGCGACTTAACTCAACCGTAGTCTTGACCTTAATTTTATTATTTCTCATGGTCAGCGCCGGAATTGCAAGCGCTACTTGGGGATATCGGCTAGGGCGAGAGGCTCTGAAAGGAATCACGCAGCCCGATGCTCGTCCTGTCAATAACCTCACCGATGCTCAGGGAAAGCCCGTACGCCGAGATAGCGTTACTTTTCTCAAAGAAGAAAATATTCTTAAGGATGTGAAAGCTCGTGTGGATGGCACCGAGAAGCCCGTCCCCTAGTCCAAGATTTTCTAACAAATTGCTCTCGAAATGGGGCAATAGAAACCGATCTCAAAACCAATTTTTGTAAGGTAGGCAATGCCCATCCTACCTGCAATACTAGGCAACAATCGCTAGCCAGCGTTGAATAACAAGCAGTTTCGCTTTTCTTATTGCAGATGATTCCCTTTGCTCTCGGTGCCCTGGCAATCAATGTGCTGCCTCAACTCAATAGCTCAGATGTTTTCTTGCGGCTGCTAGCTGTTCTCTTGCTGATCGCAATCAACGCCTTTTTTGTCACGGCTGAGTTTTCCATTGTGTCAGTCCGGCGATCGCGTATTAACCAATTAGTTTCTGCTGGAGATGCCCAGGCTAAGACTGTTCAGGGTCTTCAAAGAGGACTCGATCGCCTGCTTTCAACCACGCAATTTGGCATTACCCTGTCTAGTCTGGCGCTAGGATGGATTGGCGAAAGCACCATGGCGATTCTAATAGCGGTGCTATTTGCCAAACTGCCGCTGCCTGAGACAACCCGTAACTTTCTGTCTCATTCGCTGGCAATTCCCATCGCTTTTATTCTGATTGCCTATCTGCAAATTGTTTTGGGAGAGCTGTGTCCTAAGGCGATGGCGCTCATGTATCCAGAGCAGTTGGCGCGGTTTTTGGGCGCACCTAGTCTGGCGATCGCTCGTCTGTTCAATCCCTTTATTTGGATACTGAATCAGTCTACAAGGCGGCTGTTGCAGCTTTTTGGCGTACGCTACACCGGACAGGGCTGGTACAACCGGGTGACACCCGAAGAGTTGCAGCTGATTATTGCCACCTCCACCGAATCGCCCGGTTTAGAAGAGGAAAGACGAGAGCTGCTGACCAACGTATTTGAATTTGCAGAGGTGTCTGCTGGAGAGGTCATGGTGCCGCGCACGAGCCTGCTGGCCGTTCCAAGCGATGCCACGCTAGAGAGCCTGCTGACCGAGGTGGCAAATTCAGGGCATTCTCGCTATCCGGTCATGGGGGAGTCGCTAGACGATATTTTGGGTCTGATTCACTTCAAGGAGTTAGCAGAGCCATTGGTGCGCCAGGGGTTAAAGCCCGAAGATTCGATTCAGCCGTGGATTCGTCCGGCGCAGTTTGTCTCAGAAAATATGCCGTTGAATGAGCTGCTGCCCTTAATGCGGCGATCGGGTCAAACCATGGTGATTGTAGTAGATGAGTTTGGCGGCACGGCGGGTCTAGTGACGCTGCAAGATTTGGCGGCAGAAATTATTGGGGAAACTAGCGAGCTGGAAAGTCAAGAAGAGCAATTCTTGCAGGTGATAGACGATCGAACCTTTTTGGTGCAGGCTCAGACTGATTTGGAGTCAGTGAATGAGCTGTTGAATCTAGATTTTCCTTTGGCTGAGGATTATCAGACTCTCGGAGGACTGATGATTTACCAGATGCAGAAAATTCCGGCTCAGGGTGAAACGTTACGCTATCTTGAGTACGAGATGACCGTGGAGTCGGCAGAAGGGCCTCGGCTCAATCAAATTCAGATTCGGCGCATGGATACAGCGATCGCTGACGATAATTTCCTCAGTAGCGATGATTTTTTAACCAGTGATGATTTTACATCTGAGGCGATCGAGCAAAATAGAGAACCTATTCCTGATCCCTGGGACTTGTCGCGCATTGATGAAGATCTGCTTCCAGAAGAGTCTAGAGAAACGGCTAAAAAACTGGGCGTTGAGAGATTGGGTAAGGAGCCGTCATGAACTACTGGCTGATGAAATCTGAACCTAACGCTTATGGCATTGCGGACTTGGCGCGCGACAAGCAAACCCTTTGGGACGGAGTGCGCAACTATCAGGCACGCAACTTTTTGCGCGATATGCAGCTTGGGGATCAGATCTTTTTTTATCACTCCAATACCGAGCCGCCCGGAATCGCGGGACTGATGCGGGTTGTGCAGTCAGGCGTAATTGACCCCACGCAATTTGATCCCGATAGTCCGTATTTTGATGCTAAATCGCTGCCCGATCAGCCCCGCTGGCAGACTGTCACGGTTGAATTTGTCCAGAAGTTTCCTAGCCTGATCTCACTAGAGCGTTTGCGGCAGACTTTCACGCCCGACCAGCTTTTGGTTGTGCGGCAGGGCAATCGCCTGTCAGTACTGCCTGTAGAGGAAGCGATCGCTGAAAAAATATTAGAGATGGCTAATTGACGCGATGTGCGACTTGAGCTGAAAGTCTTGTAGGATGGACATCTTGCCCGTCCGAATCTAGGCAGGCAAGATGCTTGCCCCACGTAGATCGAGAGCTTTTGAAAAGGAGTCGCACATCGCGTTGATTGTGCCTAAGCCCTTTATGGCAGTGCCAGGGCAAACGCATCTTAAATTTCATTGACATCTAAAAGCAGGATCGAGGTTTCTTGTGGGGGGAAGATAGTTTAGTCCCCATCCCTCAGAGAAGCGAGCCATGAAGCTAAAGCCGAAGAATAAGC
>JAHHHD010000013.1 GCA_019359505.1 Drouetiella hepatica Uher 2000/2452
TCACCGCCTTTAACGGCTTCGATTGCTTTTTGGCGCAGGTCGTAACTGTAAGGAGCAGGCATAGTCGTATTTGAACGCTTCTCTACCTCTACAATAATGTCCTAACTCGTTCTCGTAGCGCTATACCGAGGGTCTGAGGCATAGCAACTGCCAAGGCAAGGACGGGGACATTTGGGGTGGGGCGCTTCGCCCCACCCCAAATGTCTTAAGCAAACTAGCGATAGCTACACAGCTCTATCGCCTCAACTTCTGCCGAATGCGTTCCGTAAATTCCTGCACTTCCGGCAATCTCATCCGGCTGACGAGCGCCACGAATACTCCTACACCGATCGCCCCAGCCCCACAAAGCTGAGCCAAGTGAACAAAGAAGCCTTTGTCGCCCCAAAGTTGCTCTAATCCTTGCAGCGATCCCCAGGCGGCAAGCCCGGTTGCGCCGCTGATTAGTGTGAGAGTAGCGATCGGCAGACTCCATTCTCGTAGCGGCAGTCCGTTCAGCTTACGATTGAGAAACCACAGCAGCGCCACCATAGAAACTAGATTTACCCCGACCGTTGCCATCACCAGACCGGGGGCACCCAGCGGCTTATAGAGGAGAAAATCGAGCAGCGCATTCAGAAAAATATTGAAAATGCTGATGCGAAATGGTGTATTGCCGTCCCCTAGCGCATAGAAAACCCGCACCAGCACATCGCGCCCTAGATAGACAAACATGCCCACTGAGTAGGCAATCAGCACCGAAGAGGTGAGGTAAGAATCTTCGGCAGTAAAGGCGTAGCGCTCATAAACGACCCGCGAAATCGGCACGGCTAGGGCAATCATGAGGGCGCTGATGGGAAGCATGGCGATCGCCGTCATCATCAACCCTTGGCGGATGCGAGCCTTTAGCTCTGTCCAGTCAGCCGGGTCTGCCAACTTCGAGAACACGGGCAGCAGCGGCACCAGAATCACGTTTGACAAGATGCCTAGGGGGGTCTGTACCAGCAGCCCAGCATATCCCATCGCTGAAACAGCCGCTGCCGCGTTGGGAATAAAGGAGGCAAAAAATAGGTCTGTCCAGACGTTGATCTGCATCATGCCCGACGAAAAAGTTGCCGGAATCATGATTCTAATCACATTCTGCACCTCAGGCTGCCGGAAGTTGAACCTTGGTCGCAAGCCACCTAAACCCGATCGCCACTGTGCTGGTAACTGCACCAGCCATTGCAATAAAGCCCCGGCAAGTGTCGTTGCCGCCAGAACGGCTCCACCCAAGACAGCGTATTCAGGCAGCAGAATTTTATCGCCGAGATAAAATGCCAATCCGCCCAAACCTGCCAACACCGCTACGCTGGAAAACAAGGGGCTAATAGAGGGTAGCCAATATTGATCGGCGGCATTAAGCGCACCAAAGCCGATACCAATCAGCCCTGCCAGCATTGCCATCGGAGCCATGATCCGAAACTGCAAGATAGCAATTTCGCGGGTCTGCTGAAGCACTTCAAAGGCGCTAGGATCGCCCACCTGCCCAGCCGTGAGAAACAAACCCGGAGCCACCAAGTGCATTAACGGCTCAGCAAAGGCGATCAGCCCGATCGTCACCAGCAGCAGAACACCCACCACCAGCGTGTTGATCGTTTCCATAATTGGGGCAATTTCTTCTCGCTTGCGCTTTGCCAAGACGCTGACCATGGCGCTGTGAAACGGCCCATTGATGCCACCCAGCAAAATTA
Organism: Drouetiella hepatica Uher 2000/2452; assembly: GCA_019359505.1. GTDB lineage: Bacteria > Cyanobacteriota > Cyanobacteriia > Elainellales > Elainellaceae > Drouetiella > Drouetiella hepatica. The sequence continues at coordinate 1,710 of JAHHHD010000013.1, forward strand.
GCAAGAAGCCAGGAATCACATAGGCAAAGTTGTAGGCTCCGTAGGCTGGACGCGAACCAAAAGCGGCAGCGATCGCTACCTGTCGAAACAATCCAAAGACCTTGCTGAGCAGTGTGGCAATTGCCACAATTCCAGCAATGTTGGCAAGGGAGCGAGAAGGTTTTTGAGACTCTGACACAGATCCAAATCTTTAGAGAAAGGTCATAAATATCGGCGTATCCTTATTCAATTAAGCATGAATTGCCGACGAGAATAAGATAAGGCGATCGCTCAGGGCTACCTATTCTCTTTCACAGTGCTCTTCTAGAGAGTTTTATAGCGAGTTTTTCAGAACTTCCTCAGTGATAGAGCCGATTCAATTGAGTGAAGAATCTAAGCATTAGGCGGTGTAGCAACCGTCAAGATTTCCCGTATTGGATTTTCTTGGGCATCATGTCAACCGACTCGTTCTACGCTGCGCTGCCCACCCTAGAGCATTTTCTGGATATTACTAATTCCCAGAGTTTTGTTTCTGTCCCAGACGATTGGTACATTTTAATCAGCGATATTGCTGGCTCTACTCAGGCGATCGCCCAGGGTCAATATAAAGTCGTCAATCTTCTGGGTGCTAGCTCTATCATTGCTGTACTAAACGCGATCGATCGCCAAGAAGTTCCCTTCATTTTTGGCGGGGATGGCGCATCTATTCTGGTTCCTCCTTCGGTGCTAGAACCTGCTCGTCAGGCGCTTCTGGCTACAAGGCAGTGCGCCCGCGACTCATTTGGTATGGAACTGCGGGTGGGGGTTGTGCCCGTCGCAACGATTCGGGCCGCAGGGTATGCGCTTCAGGTCGCCAAGTCTCGCGTTACACTGCACTACAGTCAGGCGAGCTTCGCGGGAGGCGGACTAACCTACGCAACGCATTTGGTCAAAGCCGGAACCGATCCCAACCCTTACAGACTGGATGTAAATCGATCGACCTCTGCCGCAGATTTTTCTGGTCTAGAATGCCGTTGGCAGGATATTCCCAGTCGGCAAGGAAGTATTCTCAGCCTGATTGTGTCAACTCGTGGATCTCGAAGCAAAAGCAGCGATGTCATCTATGCTGAAGTGATTAAAAAGATTCAGGAAGTTTGTGGGGGTGAAAACGGCTGCCATCCTGTGCAGAATGCGCCCCTAAACCTAAGCTTTAACCCTAAAAAGCTCTGGGCAGAAACAAATCTGCGATCGTCCTCTCCTGCTCTAGGGCACCGTCTGATCTACTTAGCAAAGATTTTTTTGGAAAATTGCTTGGGATATAGTCTGATGTGGCTAAAAGTTAGACTGGGGGGCGTTGATTGGGGAAATTATAAACAAGAGGTGGCAGCAGCCACGGACTACCAAAAGTTTGATGATCTGCTTCGTATGGTAATTTCTAGTAGCTCTGCTCAGATTGTTTGCTTGACAGACTACTTGGAGAAGCGATTTAAAGAGAGTGACTTGGTGTACGGAATGCACATCAGCGATCGCGCCCTCATGACTTGCATGGTATTTAGTCGAGATGGGCATCACACGCACTTTGTAGATGGCGCTGACGGAGGCTATGCGTTGGCGGCAGAAGCGTTTAAGCAGCGAATGCGCCACAAAGCCGTAAACTGGAGAACTTATATAAACCTAGCGAAGCTTAAAAAAGCCTCAAGCTGAAAAAATCTGGATGGGCGATCGATGAAGATTCATCAGATTTCGCAGGAGTGACTCTATCCTTGTTTTAGAGAGCTAACTACAGTAGTGTCATGCGGCTGTCACGTCAACCCTCACAGATACGAAAAGCGGCATTGCTCAATGGGGGATAATTTTTTGTTGGAGGAAGGGTGCTCCATGCCTTCTCCAACAAAACTGGTCTCAGAGGTCAGCAACGCCCTAAAAGCCTCTCAGCTCAAGCAGTGAATCTCTGATTTCTATGTCCAAAATCCTGGTGATTGATGATGATTCTGTGATCCGAGTGATCACAAAAAGAGCATTACAAAATCAGGGGCATGAGGTCGCTGTGGCGACTAACGGGAAGGAAGGAATCGAGGAGGCTAAAAAAATGCAGCCTGCTCTAATCATTTGCGACTGGATGATGCCTTTTGCCGATGGCCTAGAGGTCTGCCGCTGGGTAAAGACCAATCCAAAATTAACCACGACTTTTTTTATTTTGCTGACTTCGCGAGGCGGTATTGCCGATCGCGTCAAAGGTCTTAACACGGGCGCAGATGATTTTTTATCTAAGCCGATCGATATTACGGAGCTGCAAGCCAGGGTGCGATCGGGTTTGCGCCTTCATCAGCTCAGCCAAGATTTGCAGACTCAAAAACATTTGCTAGAAGCAGAGTTAGCAGAGGCTGCTGCCTATGTGCAGGCTCTACTGCCGCAGCCGCTCCTAGGATCTGTCAGCATAGAGGCGCGTTTTATTCCATCACGACAGTTAGGTGGCGACTGTTTTGACTATTTTTGGCTAGATCCTGACCATCTGGCGATCTACTTATTGGATGTCTCAGGGCATGGATTAGGAGCCGCCTTACCCTCGGTTTCAGTGATGAATCTACTGCGATCGCATGCCCTTCCAGATGTTGATTTTTGTCAGCCAGAAGCCGTCTTAAAGGCGCTGAACGATCAATTTCAGATGAGCAGTCAGAACGAAAAGTATTTCACCATTTGGTACGGAGTTTATAATCCTAAAACTTGTCAGCTTACTTATTGCAGTGCGGGTCATCCGCCTGCTGTTTTAATCACATCAGCCTACAGTAGCGAACCGCAGATCACTTACCTGAAAACCCCCTGCTTGCCGATCGGTCTGATGGAAGACTCCGAGTATGTGAGCGATCGGCAAACTATTCCTCTCAACAGCGCCCTCTACATCTTCAGCGATGGCGTTTACGAACTTGACCCAGCTCAAGCAAAGATTTGGGATTTAAACACTTTCGTTACCCTGCTGAAAAACTTAGATATAGACTCTAGCCTGGACACTGTTCTAGATAAGATCTATAGCTTGAACGGAGTAGAAGCATTCAATGATGACTTCTCGCTATTGAAGGTTCAATTCAAGTAAACAATTAATCTTCAAGTGTTTTTGAGAATTCTTCTGGGCTGTCAAAAATTTCAAACACGCGCGTCATGCTGGTCAATTCAAATAACATTTTGACCTGATCGTTGATGGAACAAACACAAAACTTTCCATTTACCGATCGCACCGTTTTGAGGGCAAGCACGAGAGCAGCTAAACCCGAACTATCCATAAAAGTGACATCTTTGAGATCAATTAAGATGACTCTACTGCCCTGATCGACAGCTTCACTCACTTCACTCCGAAACTGATGTGCTTGAGTGCTATCCAGAATTCCGCTGGGTCGAATAACTTGAATGTTAGGTTTCATGGGCTAAGTAAATTGACTACAGTAAAAATGGGCTAAAACAGAAAGCTGAATACAGCGAAATGGATGAGCGATCGAGATTAATATTGCCAGGAAAAATGGCATTACTGGAAGATTCGTCGCCTATCTTTACTACAACAATAAATTCACCCAGTCGGGCACTTCACAGAAAGTTCTTGAGTTAAGCAAGATTCTGCACCGAATCGATTCAGTTGAGCACAATGAGTTGTGCAATTAAGCCCGGTTAATTGTGCCCGGTTAATTGTGCCCAGGAGAAGTATCGGCAAAAGCACCTGTAAAAACAAATGCTCTCAACCTACCTTGCCTTGGCTAGCGAAATTAGAGATATTAGAGATATTAGGAATATTACGTAATGTAACTAACCCTTAAATGCCGGAACCAAGTGCCAGAGTAATCCAACCTTCAAAGGCTATCCCTCAAAAGCTGGGCAAAGTAGCCGTCATCGGAGCCGGAATCGGCGGACTGACGGCAGCAGCTCTGTTGGCACATCGAGGCTATCAGGTGTTGGTGTGCGATCAGGCGATCGTTCCTGGAGGCTGTGCTTCCACCTTTAAGCGGCGAGGCTTTATCTTCGACGTTGGCGCAACGCAGGTTGCCGGATTGGAATCAGGCGGCATTCACCATCGCATCTTTTCAGAATTAGGTATTGAGCTACCCGAAGCCTCGCCCTGCGATCCGGCTTGCGCGGTTTATCTGCCGGGTGAAGCCTCACCCATTAGCGTCTGGCGCGATCCGCAGCGCTGGAAAGCAGAACGAGATCGGCAGTTTCCTGGCAGCCAAACCTTCTGGGAACTGCTTGCCAACCTGTTCCGGTACAGCTGGGCATTTCAGTCGCGCGATCCGGTGCTGCCGCCCCGTAGTGCTTGGGATGTGTGGCAGTTGATGCAGGCGGTGCGTCCCGATACGCTGCTGACCTTACCCTACACCTTTGCCACTGTAGGACAAATTCTGCGTCTGTCGGGCTTGGGAAGCGATCGCCGTCTCAAAACCTTTCTCGATCTTCAGCTCAAGCTTTACTCCCAAGTAGATGCGGATGAAACGGCGCTGCTTTACGCCGCGACTGCCCTAGGCGTTTCCCAGGAGCCACAAGGGCTGTATCACCTGCATGGCAGTATGCAGACCTTAAGCGATCGCCTAGTGGAATCTCTAGAACGGGATGGCGGCAAGCTGCTGATGCGCCATAGCGTCGAGCAGATCCATACCCAGAACGGACGCGCCACGGCAATCCAGATTCGTAGCCAGAAAACGGGCGAAGTTTGGACTGAATCGGCTGATCAGGTGGTCGCCAACGTCACAGCACAGAATTTGATGCAGCTTTTGGGTGATGCTGCCCCTAGCGGCTATCGGCACCGGGTCGAAAAATTGCCGCCTTCGTCGGGCGCTTTCGTCATTTATCTGGGCGTGAAACAGGCGGCTATTCCGCCAGACTGCCCGCCGCACCTGCAATTTTTGTATGATTACGATCGCCCGATCGCCGAAAATAATTCTCTGTTCGTTTCGGTCAACCGTCCCGGTGACGGTCGTGCCCCCGAAGGCTATGCCACTGTCATTGCCTCTTCGTTTACAGACATAGCTCAGTGGGATGACGCCTCTGATCAATCCGCCTATGAAGCATTGAAACAGCGTTACACTCAGACGGCGATCGATCGCCTCTCACAATTCTTTCACTTGACTCCTGAAACCATCATTCATACTGAGGCCGCAACGCCCCGCACCTTTGTCCGCTATACGGCACGCGATCGAGGTGCCGTCGGCGGTATCGGACAACGAGTCTCCACCTTTGGGCCTTTTGGCTTTGCCAACCGCACGCCCATAGCCGCTCTCTGGCTAGTTGGAGACTCTACCCACCCTGGAGAAGGAACGGCGGGCGTTAGCTATTCTGCCCTAACGGTTGTGCGGCAAATTGAGCGTCAGGCGCTTTAGGCAAATTTTGAGCCAGAATTTTGAGCCAGAAGGCTTCATCAGAAAATTATTTGGCAAATAGAATCAGCAAATTAATTTCGTAAATGTAGAGCTGCGAACCGACAAAGTACATTCAATGGCATAAAGTAATCGCATAGAGTGTGAAAAGATCTTGTAGCTTAGGAGAAGCGATCGCCCCTCCTTCGGAAGAGAGACTTCCCTAGCCTCCTTCGCACCTTGCCTCTCTGTAATGCTGCTCTCTCCCCCTGCTATCCCTTTCCCCATGAAGCAAGCCTATCTCTCGGCTACCCTGTCCGCACTGTGCTTTGTGACCTTAGGAACCTGCGTGACTGCGGCAGCAGCCTCACGCTTAGATCCACTCGTTGCCCCGGTATCTGCTGCGCCTAAAGCTAGCGTGACGGAGGGTGGGCGATCGCTCCCTATGCTGCAAACCATGCTGGGACAGTGGACAGCCAGCAGCATGCGCTATTCCTCTAGCTTCAATTCGATCGCTCAACCGGGCAGGGCAGGGCAGGCATACCGGGTCGTAAAAGCAGAACAGACGGCAAGTATGCAGACTCCCCTCAACTGGCTAAATGCCATGACTCTGAAATTGACCGCTAATCGTCAGGTTCTAGCAGAGTTTTTGGATATGATGGGGCATGATCTTGGCAGCGAATGGACCAGCGAAAAAGATCGATCGCAGCCGCAAAAGTGAAGAATTCAGCTTGAAGATGATGTCGTTTTTGCTTTAGAACTTCTACTCTGGAAGCTAAACGTCCTCTCACAATCTTGAACCTGCGGTCAAAAATCTATGCTCAAAAAAGTCTGGCTTTGGTTGCTCTGGGGTGGATTTGTTGCCTACGCCTTTCTGTTTGCGCCCCCCGATCGCCCGGACACGCTACAGCTTATTCAGAATCTTTCCACTGGAAACGTCGCGGGTATTAATCCCCTGATTGTGGCGCTATTCAACATCATGGGAGTGCTGCCGTTGCTCTACTCCTGTTTTCTATACCTAGATGGCAGAGGACAGAAAGTTCCAGCTTGGCCGTTTGCGATCGGCTCATTTGCAGTTGGAGCTTTTGCGCTGCTGCCCTATTTGGCTCTGCGTCAGCCCAACCCCACGTTTTTAGGCACAAAAAACTGGTGGCTGAAGCTGACAGACTCCCGCTGGTTGGGCGGATTGATTGCAGTAGGGGCGATCGCCCTGATGCTCTACGGTTTCCAAAATGGCGATTGGAGCAATTTCGTCGCTCAGTGGCAAACAAGTCGCTTTATCCATGTCATGAGTCTCGATTTTTGTCTGCTCTCGCTGCTGTTCCCGGTATTGCTAGGCGACGATATGGCAAGGCGCGGACTCAAAGATCAGCGAATTTTTTGGGCGGTGACTCTGCTGCCGCTTTTGGGCGCTCTAGCCTACGTTTCCTTACGCCCCCCTGTTCAGGCAACAGCCTCTGATCACGCCCAATCCCTAGCTCCCAATCCCTCATCTCCCCCTCTCTGAGTCTATGCATACCTTCATTCCGCCCGATCGCTTCTTCCCCTATCTGACCTGGACAGAAATTCAGGCAATGTCTGACAAAGATAACGTGGTGCTGATTCAGCCTGTGGGAGCGATCGAGCAGCATGGACCGCATTTGCCGCTGGTCGTGGATGCAGCGATTGCCACAGCGGTAGTGGGCAAGGCACTAGAGCAGTTGGCTCCTGAAATTCCAGCCTATGCCCTACCAACGCTGAGCTATGGCAAGTCGAATGAGCATTGGCACTTTCCAGGAACGGTGACGCTGAGCGCTCAGACGCTAATCAATACCCTGATGGAGGTGGGCGAAAGCCTGTACCGAGCGGGATTTCGGAAGTGGGCATTGGTCAACGGGCATGGCGGACAGCCGCAGATCATGGACATCGTGGCGCGAGATCTGCACCAGCAGCACGAAGATTTTATGGTGTTTCCATTATTCGTTTGGCGCGTGCCCAACATCGCCGGAGATTTGCTGACCCCTAAAGAAAAGGCTTTGGGAATTCATGCAGGTGATGGCGAAACCAGTCTGTTGCTTTCCATTCTGCCGGGACAGGTGCAGATGGATAAAGCCGTTGCCGAGTATCCGCAGGAGTTGCCCGAAGACAGCGTGCTAAGTATGGAGGGCAAGCTGCCATTTGCCTGGACAACGCGAGATTTGAGCAAAAGCGGTGTTTTGGGAGATCCAACAACGGCGACTGTAGAGAAGGGCGATCGCATTCTCCAATCGCTTGCCGATAGCTGGACAACGGTCATTCAAGACCTCTACAAATTTCAGCAGCCCAAAGCCTGGAAACAGCTTTAGAACGTTCGGTCTTGAAAAACTTGACTCAGAAATGCCGTCACTTCTGCCCAGACTCGATCGGTGGCTACGGGGTCAAAGCGATCGCTATCATCTCGCATAAAGGTATGATTTGCGCCTTCATAAAGCGAGAGGGTGTAATCGACCCCCGCATTTTCTAAACCTTGAATCACCTTCTGTCGAGCGTCTTCTGGAATGTGAGGATCGATCGAGCCGAACGCTAGAAAAACTTTGCCCTTGACTTCCCCCATGCGAGACAGCGTGTCGGCTACGCCGCGCCCCAGCTTGCCAATGTGAATGCCCGTGGGGTAGCAGCACACCGCCGCTTTGACCTCATCCCGAAACGCTGCCCGAAACGCCAGATGTCCGCCAATACAGAAGCCCATCGTCCCAATTTTATTGGGATCAATCTGGCTTTCTGGTTTCAGACCGTCTTGCTTGAAAAAGTCAATCACAGCACGGGCATCGGCATCATATTCGGCGATCGCGGTTCGTCGAGCGTCATCATTGCCCTGCATCCGTCCCAAATCGTTGGGTTCAATCACGGTACCAATCGGCTCAATCCGGTGAAAAATCTCTGGAGCCGCCACGACATAGCCATAGCCTGCCAGATGATTGGCGAGGCGCGTGATCGGACTCCCCAACTGATAAATATCTGAGTAGAACAAAATGCCTGGATAGCGTCCGGCTGGCTGAGGAGCCGCTATGTAAACCCGCATCAGGCTGTCATCTACGACTAAGTCAACGTTGCGTTTGGTAATTTGCACGTTTGGAAGTTCCTGAAATGGGGGCTTTACGGCGGAGCCGCACAATTTTGGCTCTCAGATTTTGGCTCTCAGATTTTGGCTCTTAGATTTTAGATTTTGGAGCCAGGATGGATCAATAGCGCTGCTTCGTGAGCTGTCTTTGGGGGCGAAAACAAATAGCCCTGAACCTGTTGACAGCCGATCGCCCACACCCTAACTGTTTCATGGTTTCAACGCCTTCTGCAACGACATTCATGCTGAGCCTGTGTGCCATCACGGTTGTGTCCTCACTCTAGTGGCTTCAACAATTGCCGAGTTCTCGCTGCTAGGGCCGAGGTGATGGATACAAGAGCGATCGATTTTCAACGGATCAGCCGGAAAACGCTGAAGGTAGCTTAGAGAGGAGTACTCCGTACCAAAGTCATCAGTACTGAGATGAACACCATAATTGAGATTGCGACTCTTGAAGGAAGCATACAGACAAAACATAGGGCTAAATGTAACAGATGCACCCAAGAGCTTTTCATAGTTGCTTACGCAAGGTTTCATAGTTGCTTACGCAAAGGTTTCATAGTTGCTTACGCAAAGGGCGATCGCAGCCGTGTTATCCTCATCACTTAGCAATTCGCTTAGCAATTTCAGCAAAAACAATTCCAGCAGAGCACCTTAGCTCACAACTTAGTGTTTCAAAATCGCATGATTTTACAAAACTTTGCAACACTTCAAAACTTTACATAGTTCAAAAATAAACCGTGAAGCTTTCTTGAAGTTAGGATCTGCGCTCGTAAAGTTTCTATCCTAGAGGCAATCCCATCGAAAATAGAGAAACAAACCTAGTGAATTTGCCTATCATGGGTAGCTGGGCAAATGCTGAGCTTTAAATAGAATGCCTTGATGTTGTTTGCTGTAGGAATTGACCTGTGAGGAGATCTTTTCAATTGAGTCTGGCTAACATGAGTCTGGCTGGCAGCCCAACGAATAGTTCAACTAACGGTTCGCCAGTTCGTATCTGGCTTCAATCTGGGCTTCAACTCAGCAGTTTTGCGGCAGTTTTGGGCGCAATTTGCTGGGTGGGGTTAGTGACTCAGCCAGGAGTAGCTCAAGAAGCGGTTGTACAGGGGGAGACTGCACAGGAGACAGTTGCACAGGGAGCAACACAGGTGGCTCCGCTCAATCCTCGGCTCGATGTTGGCGTAGTGCAGCGATTTGGTTCAGACAGCAAAGACGAAATTATTTTGAAGCCAGAGCCAGGAGACAGCCTGACTTTGACGTTTAAACAGGGAGAGCAGCCCCAAACCCTGACCACTAATGGCGACGTTAAGGTGGATGTGGTTATGCAGCCCATCCCTCAGCCAAGGGTGAGTGAGCGCGTTGTGCTCAGTACACACCGCAGTTTTGAAAGCGCGGAAGATAGCGCCGATCGCTGGAAACAGCGGGGTATTGAGGTTGAGCTGGCTCAGCCGAAGCAGTGGCAGGTCTGGGCAAAGCGAAATACCTACAGCTCAGCGCTGCTGCGTCGTTTGCTGATGCAAAATCTCCAGTCCCACGGCTCCCGAACTGCCTTCATTGACACGCAGATTCAGCGTCAGGAGCCGAAGGCGATGGTGACGGTAAACGGCAATCGCTACCAGGAAGATGAGATTGCGATCGCCACTAATCAGCCAGTCAACGTTACCTTCAACCGAGGGGAGCACGGCACAAAAGCCTATGCGGGTAGCCTCAAGCTTCAGACCAACGCCTATGGCACCTATACGCTAGTTAATCAGGTGCCGCTAGAGACTTACCTGCGGGGCGTGGTTCCCCATGAGATTGGGCCAGGTGCCCCCACTGCCGCGATCGAGGCACAAGCCATCCTAGCCCGCACCTACGTTTTGCGGAACCTGCGTCGCTTTGCGATCGACAATTACCAGCTCTGTGCCGACACCCAATGCCAAGTCTACCGAGGACTCACTGGGGCGGATGGGGTTGCCGATCGGGCAATTGCCAACACTCGTGGGCAGGTGTTGACCTATCAAAACGAGCTGGTTGACGCCCTGTATTCTTCCACCACCGGGGGCGTGACGGCGCGCTTTAGCGATGTCTGGAATGGCAGCGATCGCCCTTACTTGCAGTCGGTTGTGGACTCTGTGCAAAATATTTGGGATTTATCTAGCCGCAGTCTGGCAGACGAACAGAATTTTAGGGCGTTCATTGCCCAAAAAGCTGGATTTAACGAGGTGGGCTGGGATATGTTCCGGTGGCGTGTGGTTAGCCCCCTCCCCGATTTGGCAAAAGATTTACGCTCCTATCTGCAAAGTAAGCAGAACCCTCTGGCGAACTTTACTCAGGTGCAGGACATTAAGGTATTGGAGCGATCGCCTACAGGACGGGTGCAGAAACTGGCAATCACCACCGATCGCGGCATCGTTGAGCTAGAGAAAGACGAAATTCTCCGGGCACTCTATGCTCCCAACAGCACCCTGTTTTATGTGGAGCCAGTTTACGAACAGCCCACAGCCAAGGTCACTCCTCAGCCTCCGGCTGCCGTTGCTCAGGGGTCGAATGCAGCTGCCAAAGCGATCGAGCCAATGCCTAAACCCTTCGCTGCTGCTGTCCTGAAGGGGTTTGTCTTTACGGGAGGCGGCTTGGGACATGGGGTGGGCATGAGCCAAACGGGTTCCTATCACCTGGGTGAATTGGGCTGGTCGGGTAGCCAGATTCTTAGCTTTTACTATCCCGGCACACAGCTTCAGCCTCTGACGAATGCGATCGTTTTTTGGCAGCCTGTCGCTCAATCACAGACCTCGGTTCCGGTGATGAAGGCGATTGCGCCCAAGAAATCTAATTTCGTAAAGACCGTCAGTCCTTTTGGGCAGTAGAAGATCACCCGTGATGACCTGGAGTCAGGGAGTATGGCCTGAGAGAGAAGCCTGTTAGAGAGAAGATTGACATGACTTCGGCAACTCAAGAGAAGACATTTGCCCTGGCTGAACGACAAATCTTTCCTTTCCCATGCATTACAACATCCAAACTCAGGCTTCCTGCAAAGTAATTCTGGTGGTTTTAGATGGTTTACGATTTGATGTCGCCCAATCCTCAATGGGATATTTGGGACATTGGGTTGAAATTTCCCAAGCCAGTCTATACAAAGTTCAGGCAGAACTTCCTACCTTGTCTCGCCCTTTATATGAGGTGCTGCTCACAGGAACTCCTGTCTCAATCAATGGCATCACCGCCAACGATGTCGCCAGACTCTCCCATCAAACTAGCCTATTTCACCTGGCAACTCAGCAAGGATTAACCACTGCTGCTGCTGCCTTTCACTGGTTTAGCGAACTCTACAATCGCTTTCCGTTCGATCGCTTCACCGATCGCGAACAGCATCAGCCACATCTGCCCATTCAGCACGGCAAATTCTATTGGGAAGATGCCTACCCCGACTCCCATCTGTTTGCCGATGCGGAAGCCCTGCGTCAGAGCTGTCATCCTGATTTTATGCTGGTGCATCCGATGGGATTAGACTACACAGGACATCGCTTTGGCGGCAACTCTCCAGAATATCGCGGACGAGCGATCGCCACAGACAGCCTCTTGGCGCAATTTGTGCCCCGATGGCTAAGCGACGGCTATGAAATCTTGATTACAGCCGATCATGGCATGAATGCCGACGGACAACATGGCGGTATAGGTGCTGATGTTCGGGAAACTCCTTTGTTTTGTATTAGCCCTAGGATAGCTCCTGGGATTTATTTGGAAGGCATTTCACAAATGGCGATCGCCCCCCTAATCTGTCAACTTTTGGCATTGCCCTACGGAAAAAACATGCGTCCTCAGTCAATACCGGGTTGCCTGAGCGGCATCATGGATAGCCCAGAGCCGGAGAAGGGCTGCGAATCCCATCAACTTTTTGGCTCTCCTTCTCCCACGTAGGCAGAAGGGATGGGAGGATGAGGAAGCAAAAATCTGTCAGTTAATCAGCCTGTGCTGCTCATTCTGCGTTAAGTTGGGTCTGTCTAAACGAGACATTCTGCTATGGCTGAGCCGCTTATCGAACTGAAAGGAGTTAGCAAATCCTTTGGTCGCAACGTTGTGTTAGAAAATATCGACCTGACGATTTACCGGGGAGAAGCCCTTGCCATCATCGGGCCGTCAGGGACGGGCAAATCCACGATTCTACGGATCATCGCAGGGCTGCTAGAGCCAGATGCTGGAGAAATTTATGTCCAGGGTCAGCGGCGAGAGGGATTGGTGGAAGATGCCAAAGAGTCCTTGGGCATTGGCATGGTTTTCCAGAACGCCGCCCTGTTTGATTCTCTGACGGTGGAGGAAAATGTTGGCTTTCTGCTGTATCAGCACTCTCGCTTGTCTCGCAGACGTATCCGCGAACTCGTTGAGCATAAGCTGGATATGGTTGGGCTGCCAGGAATTGGCAATCGCTATCCTGCCGAGCTTTCGGGCGGAATGCGCAAGCGGGTCAGCTTTGCCCGTGCCATTATGGACAACCCCGACGACCCAACCGATAGTCCTGAAGTGATTCTCTACGACGAGCCAACTGCTGGACTAGACCCGATCGCCTCTACGGTGATCGAAGACTTGATTCGCGCCTTGCAAAGCTCTCACGGCGGATGCAGCACCTACGGAATTATTACGCACCAAGACAGCACCATTCGCCGCACCGCCGATCGGATCATCTTCTTGTATCAGGGTAAAGTCCAGTGGGAAGGTAGTGCTGCGGACATCGACACGACCGAAAATCAGGTAGCACGACAGTTTTTTAGCGGCAGTGTCGAGGGGCCTATCCAATTAGCGGGGTAGTATAGCTGTCACCAGTTTGCTTATGATCTTTTGGGTGGGGCGCTGCGCACCCCACCCAAAAGATCCTCATCCTAACCGCCTTGGCGGTTGCCATATTTTGAACTCACCCGTAAATCTGGAACGTTACCGTCTAGGGTTAGAGGTAATCTGGATAGAAGCTGCCGCTGTTGAAAGGAGACATCATGCGATCGCGAACAATTCGAGAAGGTTCTGTGGGTCTGCTGATCCTGCTAGGGCTGGGGGTAATGGGAGGGCTATTTTTGTGGTTACGAGGGTTTAATCCTAGCAACCGCAGCTACCGCGCCGTCATCCAGTTCCCTGAAGTTGCGGGCATCCAGGTAGGCGCACCCGTGTCTTACCGAGGGGTATCCGTAGGTCGGGTGATGGATGTGCGTGCCGGAGCCAATGCGGTAGATGTTGAAGTTGAGATTTCGCCTGGGACTCTGGTAATTCCCAAGAACGCAGTTATTGAGGCAAATCAAAGCGGTCTGATTGGCGCAACGGCGATCGATGTCACGCCTCGGAACAGTTTGTCTAGCGCCGCGTTAGCGCAAAATCCGCTAGCAGAAAACTGCTCCAGTGAGATCGTTGTCTGTGATGGCGATCGGCTTTCTGGCGAGGTCGGAGTCAGCTTTGGCGCTTTGGTACGCTCCACAACACAGTTTGCCAACCTATTTTCCAATCCCCAATTTTTTGCTGAAGTTCGTTCTCTGACCCGCAACTCTGCCGATGCGGCTGCCGGAGTTTCGGTGCTGACGGGCGAAGTGACCAAGCTAACCAAATCTGTGCAAAGTGAGCTGGGAACCCTGTCCACTGCTGCCTCTACTTCGGCAACATCGGTGGGTGAGGCGGCAAATCAGCTGGGTTTGACAGCCGCTCAGGTGAATGGGCTACTCGCCGAAAACCGTAGCTCTCTGGTCGGAACCCTCAATAGCATTGACCAAACGAGCCGCCAAGTTCAGGATCTAGTCAGCACCTTGGCACCCCAGGTTGAAAATGGCGAAATCTTGCAGAATCTCCAAACTCTATCGGCAAATGCCGCTGAAGCTTCGGCAAACCTGCGAGATCTAACGGCAACCGTGGGCAGTCCTGACAATATGCTGATGCTCCAGCAAACTCTAGATTCTGCTCGCGCTACCTTCCAAAACGCCCAAAAAATCACCTCTGATCTGGATGAGCTGACGGGTGATCCGGAGTTGCGAGATAACATTCGCGACCTAATCAACGGATTTGGCAACCTGGTGTCTTCTAGTCAGCAGTTGCAGCGACAGACGGCGATCGCTCAAGTTCTGAGTCCGGTGGCTTACTCTGCGGCGAGTGTAGCAGCGGAAGGCAAGCGTGAAGGTGCAGGAGGCGGGGACGCAAAACGGGACGATCGCCTTGCACCTCAGCCCACCCTCCAGATGCCGACTGACGCGGAATATCAAAATTGGCTCAAAACCTTTGCTACCGCTCGTCAACTTCCTTCAGAAGAGCGCAAGGTTCAGCCTGCTGCCTATTAGCGACCACAATACCAAGTGCCTTAATCCTCGCTTCCCCATTTTTCCATGCCCCCCCATTTTCCTGATATCCACGATCATTGGGCAAGATCCTGCATCCTGGCGCTGAGCGATCGCCACATCGTCCAGGGTTTTCCAGATGGTACTTTTCGCCCCGATGCGTCGCTGACCCGCGCTGAGTTTACGGCGCTACTGTATGTGTCATTTCCTAGTGCGCCCAAGGTTCGTAATTCCGTCTATTTTCCTGATGTGCCCCTAACGCACTGGGCGTATAAAGCCGTGATTTGGGGCTACGAGCGGGGGCTGTTTTCTGGCTATCCAGAGGGCTACTTTTATCCAGATCTGCTCATTCCCCGTATGCAGGTGATGGCGGTGCTGGTGACGGCGCTGTCTCTGCCCACCCCTGCTAATCCCGATGAAACGCTGACGCTTTATTTCGATGATGCGGCGGAGATTCCGAACTGGACGCGCTGGGCGATCGCGGCAGCCGTGCTAGATAACCGCATGGTCAATTACCCAAACGTGCGCCTATTTCGCCCGACCCAAAACGCTACCAGAGCTGAACTAGCGGCATTCCTCTGTTTAGCGCTAGAGATTTCAAACGCTGTGCCGCTGCCGTATGCTACCTGGAATATCGGCATTTATGCCCTTCAAGATAGTGATCCAGATAGTCTAGCGCCCTACGAGCGTTGGGATGGCTGTGCCCGTCTGATGCGCGATATTCAGGTGATCTTGACCGACTTCCGGCTGTATTCTGGGGCGATCGATGGGCGTTACACCTCTCCCACCGAAGCGGGTCTGACGCAGTTCTGCGACTTCTACGGACTCGACACCATGAAAGTCGGCGTATTTGATTCAGAGTTTGCTTGGGCGCTGACCCATGCCGATCCGATCGCCTTCATCTTGGCGCAGTCCAAAGACCGTCAGCAGGTTTACAACACCTACCTGGCGCAGGAGGAAGGATTTGATGCTGAAAAGCTAGCGTTTCTCGATCGCGGATACCTGACATCGCCCTATGCCGCCGAGATTTCCAGTTTTCCCGATCGCCTCACCCAAAAGCCCGATGGCGTGACCTTGATTTCGCCCACCGCGATCGCTGATCTCTACCCAGCGCGAGGTGAACGACCAGCCATTGATGCAGCTGGGCTAGATTTTTTACATCCAGACATTCAGCAAGCCTGTGTTTGCGTCGGCAGCTTTGTCGATGGCATGATTCGCGCTCGGTGGCTGGGAAAAAATGCCCTCCAGCCTGCCCAGCTTTGGAGCGCAACGAAGATTCTGCCGCTGCTGCACGTGCTGTGCCGCGCCAACGCCGCCAATTCTGAGGCAAAGATTCGAGACTGTCTGGTGCAGCCAATGGGCAGCTCCAGCGGCTACGGTTTCTATTCTCTGGCGGTCGATCTGGTGAGCTATCAGGAGAAAATTGGCAGCTCGAATGCGATTGCGGCTTTATTCAAGCAGTTTTCAACGCCGAAGGAACTGCAAAGCTGGATACAGCAGATGACAGGCAACTTTAATTCAGACTTTTTGGGACGTTACGGCGAACCGCCCCTGATTGAATGTCCTAAGCTCTGGAGCCAAGCTCTCGATGCTTTACTGCTTGAAACCCCCTACAGCGATCACACAGGCAACAATGCCCTATCGACCTATGATTTGACGCGGTTTATCTCGCTGGTGGGCTGGCACAATCACCTGTTTGCGGGTGCGCAGTTACCCAACGCCCAATGGCACAGCCTGGAAACGGTGATTCGCGCTCTGGGTACCGATACTGCTCGCTATGTTGATGTGGCGATCGAGCAGCTCGGCTTGGCTGCGGCGATTGAATCGCCCGTGATTCTCTCGAAGTTGGGCTTTGGACGCAGCGACACCCGCTACCAAACCGAACTCAGCTATGTTGCCTTTGTGCAGTTGATAGACAAACGGCCTCGCGCCAAGAATAAGCCTGCGATTCTCCACACGATCGGCATGGCGCTCTTGGGAGCCAATGCTGAGGGCGACGCCAATGCAGAAGCGCGTCAGCTTGATGCCCGCATGGCGGCAGAAATCACAGAGATCTTGCGGCAGGTGGTAACACAGGAGCTGTAGCCCTGTCCCCTTTACTTAAGGTATTTGAGGGTGGCGCGAAGGGCATTGACGGTTTCATGTATGAATTTTATGAAAGGGGCGCGGAGCGTCCCTTTCATAAAAACTCATACCCAGATTCAGCGAGTCACAGATGCGGTTTATGGCAACCGCCAAGGCGGCTAGGACGGGGACATTTTTGGTGGGGCGCGCTACGCCCCACCAAAAATGTCCTAAGCAAGCTGGCGACAGCTATTAAGAGAAGGGCAGGTTGAAAAAATTAGATAAGTTTCAATTCAACTGTCCTGAAAGGGCGATCGATCGCAAGCAAAGAGAATCATGTGTTCTTGATCACAGGTGCCTGTGATTTATAGCCGATGAGCCATTTTTGTTTAATTGCGGCTAGCCTGGTGTCACAGGGGCAAATTCCTGGCTGGCAGCTTGCCTCTGCTGAACCTCCTACCCAAATTCCCTCTGCTACAGCAATTTCTCGTCTCTGTGATTCTCCAGCCGCCTCTCCCAAACGGATTGCCTCTTCGGTGTCGCCCACGGTAGAGATCAACTTGCCTGAGCCTAGTCGTCGCTGGAAGACCATTCCGATCGCTGATTTTGTCCCGCCTCGGCGCAGTCGTCCGGGTTCTGGCAGCCAGCTTTTGCAGCAGCGCTGGGCGGCTCTGCGATCGGGCACCCTTTACACGCGAACGGCGATCGATAGCTTTCGAGAAGCTTGGCTAAACGCGACGGAGCAGCCTACCTATGAGCAGTGGATTAACCTGTTGGGGCAAGAGGCAAAGATGGTCGCAGGCGGGCAGGGGGTGAATCGGCTCTCAGTGTTGGTAGGGGATTCTTTGGCGATGTGGTTTCCTGCCGATCGGCTGTCGAGCGATCGCTATTGGCTGAATCAAGGTATTTCAGGAGACACCACCACCGGAATTTTGAATCGGCTATCGTTATTTAATGACACGCAACCTGACGCAATTCATGTCATGGCGGGCATCAACGATTTGCGGCGTGGGGCAACCGATGCTGAAGTGGTCAGTAACCTGACGGAAATTATGCGACAGCTCAAGCAAGCCCATCCTAATTCAGCCGTTTATATCTACTCGATTTTGCCCACTCGCCTATCTTCAATCTCCAACAATCGCCTCCGCTGGCTTAACTACAACATTGCGGCAGCTGCCCGTCAGGAAAACGCGACATTTCTCAACCTCCAGTCTATTTTTGTGGACGATGAAGGCAATTTGCAGCGTGACCTGACCACGGATGGACTGCACTTGAGCGCCTTGGGGTATGAGGTTTGGCAGACTGCCCTAAAGCCAATCTTTTAAGATCTACAACCTTTTGTATGCCAGGATTTCTCTTGCAGGGGTGCGATCGCCATTGCAGGAAATCCGGCGCGGCCCCTCTAGGAATTTAATCCCAAAGCCTAGATTGCTATATAGCTCAATGATTCGTTCGGTTGCTTGATTGGAGGCAATCACGGGCCCTTTGTGGGCAGACAGCCATTCAGCTAGCGATACCTGATTATTCCAGGTAAAGTCGGTAGAGCTGTATTTTCTAAATTCAACGTCATAGGGCGGATCTGCATAGATAAAGTCATTGGAGTTGAGAGGGAGATCCATAAACTCCATGGAAATCAGATCGAAGTTTCTTAGGGCAGGAATATAGTGTGTGAAATCTTGGATGTAGCCGATCGTCTTATATCGTCCAAAGGGGACATTGAATTGGTCGCTGTTATTAAAACGGCAAAGCCCGTTATATCCTGTTCGATTGAGGAAGTAAAATAGCTCGGCAGCATTGAGGCTATTAATCTGCCCCTCTAAGATGAGGTGGTTGAAACGCTGACGACAAACGTAGTAGTAGCTGGAATCATTTTTTAAAGGAATATCAATCAATAAACCTTTTTTTAGCCAGCTATAAAAATTCATGAGGTGGGCATTTAAGTCATTCAGCAGTGCCGATTGAGGCTGTAGACCCAGCGCCACAGACATACCGCCGACGAAAGGTTCTACGAGTCGGCAATGGGAGTGCGATCGCCAAATTTCCTTTAACGTAGGCACTAACCAACGCTTTCCTCCAGCCCACTTGAGAGGAGGACTAAGAACTTGGCTAGAGGTATGAGCTGCGGATAGTGAAGCTAGAGGCACGATTCTACTTTGACACTTTATAGCAACCGCCAAAGCGGTTAGGACGGAGATATTTGGGATGGGGCGCGAAGCGCCCCATCCCAAATATCCTAAGCAAACTGGCGACAGCCCTATAAGAAATCTGCATTTTATGAGAGATCTAATGGCTTAAAATCTGCTCATAGCCTTAAAAGTTTTGCCGACATTTGAGCCTATTAATGTTCAAGAAGATCTGTTTAGAATCAGCAAAAAATCAAGACTCTGGATTATCTATAATCTTAAACCTTTTTTACAAAAAATGATTTTTATTAGACTATCTAACTCATAGTTCTCATCTAGTTCTCATCGCCAGCTTTCTGCCCCGACGCAATTCAATTCCTTCTCAGATCAAGTTTTGCCTTTATTCCTTCGTTGATTTTGTCTGACTACGTTTGCGAAGCGTATGGGCTTTTGAAACTAAGTCTTGGAAAAAATCAGTTTCGACAATTTCCTGAACCTGCTTTTGGCGCTTCACTTCGTCAATCTCAATGCGTAAGTCTTGCACTTGCTGTTTTAGACGCTGTTCTCGGACATAAATCTGCCGCGCCATCGTTTGAAAAACCCGTGCCAATTGCCCTAACTCATCGGTACGCTGAGCAACAGGAGAAAGACTTTCGACCTCAAATTTCTGAGTTTCGATCGCCGCTGCAGCACGGGCAACCCGCAGAATAGGACGGGCAATAATGCGATCGGTCAGCAGCACTGCCAGTCCAGAGGTCGTGATTACAAAGGCTATGATGACGATGAGCAAGATCTGTTTATTCTGGTTGATCTCCTTCAGGTAGATACTCTCAGGAATGACGGTACCCATTTGCCAATCCAGATGCCCTAAAGGCGCAAGGGAAATAAAATAGCGATCGCCTGTTTCTGGCTGCACATAGGTGAACTTTTGCAGAGATTGAAGACGGGCGATCGCCTGCCCCTGAGTCTGCAAGGTATCGCTGGCGTATTGAAGTAGGGGATTTCGCGTCTGGCTGAACTTTTGAAGCTGCGGCTGATCTTGGTTCGTCGTGGATAGGGATATCACATCCTGTGGTTCCGTTGAAGCGATGAGTTCTCCCTTTGTATTGATGATAAAGGCAGCTCCCGGTCGCTGTCCGCGCAGTCGCTTCAGGTATTCCGAAAGCTGTTTTAGCTCAATGCCAACCCCCACCACTCCAACTGTTTTCCCCTGTTGCTCAATGCTGACGGTCGCATCCATTCCGGGCGCGTTAGTCGATCGATAGACATAAATTGACCAGGCGGGCTGACCAGGCGTTTTTAGCGCCGCCTGATACCAGGGTCGTTGAGGCGCGTAGAAAGCCGGATTCATGGGCATGGATTGACTGTCAATTTGTTTGAACTGCTGATTCACCCGTCGGTAGGCATGAATGGTAGTCGTGGTTGTTTGATTTTTAGAATTCCAGTCACGGCTATGAAACTTGAGGATTCCCTCTGGCATTCGCTGTGCGCCCAAGAAATTGCCGTTCGCATAGCCAAACTGTACCCAGGTAAAATCAGGATTTGCCTGGAGCGCACTCAGAAGAAATGCTTCCTGTGCCTTCTGATCGGAGAGATTCACGAAATTGTTGATGTAGCTGCTCTGGATCAGCCCTTGCGCTGACTGAGCGCTGCTAAACAGCCGCTCAACTTCTTGTGAGGTGGCGAGGGCAATCTCTTTGTTCGTTTGGGCGATGAGCATGTCTACATTACGCTGGGAGACGAGCAGCCAGGGGAAGTAAACGATCGCCGCCGTAGTGCTAATCGTGATCAGAACAGCACCTGCTAGCGCCACCTTTAGACTAGGCGTTTTTTTGAGCGGATCTAGCAGATTTTTGGCAGGGCGCAGTGAATTTTTAAGAGAAAGAATGGGCTTCATCGTTTAACAGCTCCGCTTAATGGCTCAATTCTGGATAAGACTCTAAATCTGTAATGATGGCAGTAGCTGCCATCCCAGTATGGACAATGCAAAGGGTGCGAAAAGGATCTAGGATCGGATCGATCGCAATGAACAGCACCAGCACCGCTTCGAGCGGCAATTTCAGCGGATGCAGCACCAGATCGAGCATGGTTAGCGTCAGAATTCCAGTTACGCCCGATGTTGCCATGCCCGCCAGAATTGCCCCAACGATGACGATCGCCACCTCCCTAATGCTCAAAGATTTATGGTAAAGCTGCGCCACAAATAGTGTAGCCAGGGCAAAGTAGGTAACCGATCCAAAGCGGCATAGCGTCGTCGCCAGGGGCGCAACCAGATTCACCGTTTGACGATTGAATTGCAGCCTTTCGCTCAGAGCAGTGATGGCAGAAGGGAGGCAGGCGAGACTGCTAGAGGTGGCGATCGCTAGAATCGTCGGTTCTCTTAATGCCGACAGGACAGAGCCTAGAGAAAGATGCGATCGCCGCCATAGGATAAAAGTGCTAAAGATATAGATGCTCATGAATGTGGCAATTGAAATGACCACAAAGTTAATCATAGAAAATAAAACGTTTAGACCCAGTTTAGAAATCTGCGTTGCCAACAGGCTGCACAATCCAAAAGGGAGCAGAAACGTTAGCCACTGAATCAGTTTGTTGAACGTTTTATAGATGCTGTCAAGAACTTCAAAACAGGTGTTAGATTCCTGAATTAGCCCCAGTGCAATCCCAGAGATGATTGAAAAAATCAAGACTTTTAGAGTCTGTCCTGTACTTAGGGCATTAAAGATATTGTCTGGAATGATGCTAAGCAAAAAGCTGTTGAAGTCTAATCCTGGCTCTGCGATCGCTTCACCCGTCAGCGAGATTTCCAGATCAATTCCTGATTGATTGACCATGACCCCTAGCCTTTCCAAGGTGGCAGTAGACAAATTACGACCGGGTCCCGCGATCGCCGCCATTGCCACAGCAAAGCTACTCACCAGTAGCAAGCTCACAGGAAACACAAGGAGAATGCGGCGGATGGACGCCCCGCGAGTGGTCATCAGTCGCCCAACGCTGGTGGTAATGGCAGAGAGCAAAATGGGTAAAACGCACATCTTGAGTAGCCCCAAATACAGCTCCCCTACGGGAGAAATCCATGCAGCTAAGTTGTGCTGACGGGTGCCAATCCCAACACCTAGGACAATGCTAATGACGATCGCCCAAGGGCTGCGAAGCCAGATCAACGTAGGGCGAAATTGAAGAGACTGGAGGGGACTAAGAGCCATAGCTAGCCTGGTTTGAGGAAAAAAACTTATGCTGGAGGCTGGGTAATTTTCACGGGGCAGCCTTCACGGGACTGCCTTCACGGGACTGCCTTCACGGGACTGCCTTCACGGGACTGCCTTCAGGTAGCCCGAATATTCTTCCAGCAATTTGTCTGTCGTGTAGTTAATTTGCATCATGTCGAGATACTGTTCCACAAAAGCCAGAAGCTGTCCGCTGTCCCAGGGTAGGGCGATCGCAATGGCATCCTGCGTGTCGGTTAGAGCGATCGTCTGGAGCTGAAGTGCTGCGTCCGGCTTGCCCAACACAATCTTTTTCACTTCTAACTCATCTCGGTAAGCCGCCAGAATATCGCCCCGAATCACGGCTTGCATCACTGCCGTCCAGGAGGAATATTCGACAATTGTGGCTTTGGGAAACTTCTGTTGAGTGAACCCCACGTAAGAGGAGCCTTTGATCACGCCAATTTTGCCCTGCAAATTCCGAATCATTTGCGTGGCGGTCTGCCCATTTGCCCGCTGCGCCATTTGCAGACGGTTGACCAGCAGCCCCTGCCGCATGGTGAGATAAGGGCGAGAAAACCGGACTCTTTGGGCACGTTTCAAGGTGCGGCTAAGCTTGGAGAAGGCTAAGTCTGCATCCAGTTGGTAGACCGCATCAACGACCTGATCAAAGGTGGTCGCCGATCGATTCACCTCCAGTTTTACGCCTAGCTGATCGGCGATCGCCTGCGCCAATTTCATATCCAGTCCCACGAGCTTGCCCTGCTCATCTGCCATGAAAAAGGGCGAATTATCCTGCTTTAGAGCGGCTACTACGAGCTTGCCGCGATCGCGAATCCGCTGAATGTCAGGAGCCGTTGCAGAGCGTTCAATGGAATATTCACCGGAAGGTGGCGTCGGGGCAGCGACTACGGGAGCCGCAAGCATGAACGGCAGTAGGCATCCCCAAAAAACTCCCAGAATGCAGATGCTCACGGCTCGGATAGCCGCTGCTGGGGTATAGCCAGTTTGCTTAGGACATTTTTGGTGGGGCGCTTCGCGCCCCACCAAAAATGTCCCCGTCCTCACCACCTTGGCGATTGCTATAGCCACTGCTCTAAGGGAACCGTGTCGGATCAATCTAGCTGCGCTGATAGCGAGTCCCTCCTGAAAGTTGGGATACTAACCCCAGTAACTCCAATTGTGCTAGGGCGCTAAGCACTGCTCCAGTCGGCAATTCCGTCTGCTGCACTAGCCAATCAATCGCGATCGCCTCATTCCCCACCACCTGTAAAACCTGCTGAAGATCGGGCGCAAGATCGGGCGGCGGCGCAGTTTCCAGCAGCGAGAGTTGGGTCGCGTCGCTTTGGAGTCGCGGCAAGGTATCCAACAGCTCTAGCAAATGAGCTTCTCCCAAAATGGCGTGAGCGCCTTGGTAAAGCAAATCGAGGCAACCCAGACAGCGCTTGTTATCAAGAGAACCGGGCAGCACGTAGACATCTCTGCCGTAGTCATTGGCAAGACGGGCGGTAATCAAAGCTCCTGATTTTTGGGGAGCTTCCAAGACCAGCGTGGCGCGCGATAACCCGGCAATGATGCGGTTACGGCGCGGAAAGTTGACGCGATCGGGCTGCGTTCCTGCCGGGTATTCACTCAAGAGCAGCCCTTGATTGATGATGCGCTGAGAAAGATTGCGGTTAAACGCGGGGTAAATCACATCGACCCCGGTTGCCATAACGGCGATCGTTCGTCTCCCAGCATTTAGGCAACTCGTATGGGCTTCCGTGTCGATGCCATCTGCCAATCCCGAAACCACCAAAAAGCCTGCCTGAGCCAATGCCGCACTGAGCTTGCGCGTCCAGCGACGACCATAATCTGAGGGATCGCGGGTGCCAACAATGGCGATCGCTGGGACATGACCCTGGTTTTCAAGCCGATCAACTGTGCCGTTATAGTACAAGACAGGCGGCGGATCGGGAATTTCCAGCAGCAGCCTTGGGTAGTCTGGATCAGCCGGAGTCCAAAAACAGGGATTCTCTCGTTCATGCTGTTGCAAAAGCTTTTCAGGATCAATGCGAAGGCGATCGATCGCTACCGTATCTGCCGTCTGTAATCCAAATCCATCGACTGCCAGAAGTTCACTAGGCTTTGCGTCCCAGGCTATTTCCAGGCTACCAAAGTGATCGGATAAGCGGCGGAGCAAAATCGCCCCAACGCCCGTAACCTGTGACCAAGCTAACCAAAACGCACGCTCCTGCACGAATTTTCCTAAAAAATAAAGGACATATATGGCGCTACGCGCTTAGATCCAATGAGTTACTTTTTGAGAGCCACGCGGCTCTCAAAAAATAACTCGTCCTAACTCAATTACGTAGTGCTATGGCAACCACCAAGGCGGTTAGGACGGGGCATTTTTATGGATGTGCTCCGTGCGTCCATAAAAATGCCCTAAGTGTGAAAACTACGGCTATACCTGAAACACAGCTTGAGTTCAGTGTTCCCTAGAAATAGATGGAATAACAAAAAAGCGCCCCCGATCGGGAGCGCTTTTTACAGATTAACCAGCAGTTTTCAGCTAGCTTTAGCTTGGTTTTAACTGACAGTCACTAGACTTGCCAATCACTAACCGTTAATGGCAGGAGCTTGCAGCGCGACAGGAGTTGCTTCACCCGCAGCCAAATCCAGCGGGAAGTTGTGAGCATTGCGCTCGTGCATGACTTCCATACCCAGGTTGGCACGGTTCAAGACATCTGCCCAAGTGCTGACAACGCGACCTTGGCTATCCAACACAGACTGGTTGAAGTTAAAACCATTCAAGTTGAACGCCATGGTGCTGATGCCCATTGCCGTTAGCCAGATACCTACCACAGGCCATGCACCCAACAAGAAGTGCAATGAGCGAGAGTTATTGAAGGAGGCATATTGGAAGATCAACCGACCAAAGTAGCCGTGTGCCGCCACAATGTTGTAGGTTTCTTCTTCTTGACCGAACTTGTAACCGTAGTTCTGAGATTCAACTTCGGTGGTTTCACGAACCAACGAGGATGTCACCAAAGAACCATGCATTGCCGAGAACAGCGCACCACCAAACACACCTGCTACGCCCAACATATGGAAGGGGTGCATCAGGATGTTGTGTTCTGCCTGGAATACGAACATGAAGTTAAAAGTGCCGGAGATACCCAAAGGCATGCCGTCAGAGAAAGAACCTTGACCGATCGGGTAGATCAGGAATACGGAGGTTGCAGCTGCCAGAGGAGCGCTGTAAGCCACGCAGATCCAAGGACGCATACCCAGACGGTAGGAAAGTTCCCACTGACGACCCATGTAGCAGAAGATGCCGATCAAGAAGTGGAAGCAAACCAACTGGTAAGGGCCGCCGTTGTACAGCCACTCGTCAAGAGAAGCTGCTTCCCAGATGGGGTAGAAGTGCAGACCGATCGCATTAGAAGAAGGCACAACTGCACCAGAGATGATGTTGTTGCCATACATCAAGGAACCTGCGACAGGCTCACGGATGCCATCAATGTCCACAGGAGGTGCTGCAACAAAGGCAATGATGAAACAGATGGTTGCCGAGAGCAAGGTAGGGATCATCAAAACGCCAAACCAGCCTACATAGAGGCGGTTATCGGTTGATGTTACCCAGGAGCATAGGCGCTCCCAGAGGTTTGCGCTCTCGCGCTTTTGTAATGTTGTAGTCATGATGATTGCTTAGATCCTAGATAATTACTTAACTAGAGAATGGATGCTATGTATGAAGTAGGTATTAACCGACTTGGCTTATATGCTATTAGAATTGCGCTAGTTTTCGCAATTGTTAACCTTAATATGTAACCTATTGCAATGAATTTTTGTAAATGAGTTGTATTATCACGGCAGCATTACTCATCTGCGATCGCCAATCATTAAGCTTCGCAAACTTATATCTCAAAACTGCAATATTTCTCGACTGATTAAACGCTGCTTCTAGAGAAAAGTCGCTATGTTTTCAGCGCTTTATTCAATGTTTTATTCAGTGCTTTGAAAAGTAGACCCGTGACAATTTCAGGAGTTTCGAGATGAGGCAATACTCCGGCTTGAGCGATCGACCAAAATTCCTCGATCGCCTTGGGGTTAAGCTTTGCTAGCCGTTTGCCTAACTCCACTTTGCTAAATTGAGCCTGCTCTCCCCACACTAGGACTGTTGGGACATTGAGCTGATCTAAATAGAGGGATAGATCGAAACATAGGTCGCCACGAAGCGAAGCCAAAGCCGCATACTCAGCATTAAGTTGGGTCGCTGAGGCGAGGTAGGCGGCTACGATTTCGGGAGTTAAGCGCGATCGCTGAGCAAACAAAAACTGCTCCAGAAAATTCCTGATGGCAAACTCATTGGCGGCTCCGAGAGAATAGATTAGGCGATCGAGCAGAGGGATTCCTGCTAGTTTGGCGGCTACTCCCTGCCCGTAATCTAAACCAAAGTCGCCATAGCCAGAAGGAGCTACGAGAAACAGGCTCTGAAACAAATCCGGTCGTTGAATTGCCAGTCGAATGGTCAGTCCGGCAGTGAGGGAAGAGGCGACGACGGGCACAGGCGGATTGATTTGTTCCAATAGCTCGGTCAGCAGGAGCAGATAATCTTCTACCTGGTAGTCTTTCACAGGATGCGTAGACTGTCCCCAGCCAATCAAATCAGGCGCAATCACCCGATACTCTGAGGCAAAAGCTGGATAAACCTTTGACCATTCATAGGCTGACGAACCCCCGCCGAGGCTGTGCAGAAACAGAAGTGGCGGCAAGTCGGAAGCCTTACCCGGTTCTTGAAAATCAGGATCGCGCAAAGGAGAGGCGATCGGCGTGTAGTAAACTATTACGCCCAGCGAAGTCTGGAAGATGCGTTGTCCAAAGCCGGGAGGTTGGAAAGAAAGCATAGGCTAAAGCAATAGACCTCTTTAAGGATATTTGGAAATCCGATCGCCATCCTTAGAAACGCGATATTTCTGAACTCGATCGCTGGAGGTAAGGGCGCGGCATTCGATCGTTATCTCTGGGTCAAACCGTCCAATTATCTGCCGAATGCTACGCCCCTACACTTCATCGCTCCCCCTGTCCCCAAGACTCGATCGCCTCTCTCGCTTCCTCCACCGTGCAGCCAAAAATCTGAGCAACAGCAGCAGCTAATTCTGGATCTGGATTGGCTCGATAAAATCGGGCAAGGATCTGCATGACTATACCCAACATATGCTGATCGTTGTATTCAGCAAAAATCTGTAGCGCCTGTAAGAAATTCGCTTGGGCTTCCGGCAACTCTTTCAATTCTTCCGCTAACAAACCTAGCTGGGCGTAAGTGCGGGCTTGGGAGTAGCGATCGCCAAATTCGATTTTGATTTCCAGGGCTTGTTGATAGTTGACTCGCGCTTGCTCATACTCGCGTAATTCCTGGTCTACGCTGCCCAACTGGTGGTAAGTGCGGGCTTGGGAGTAGCGATCGCCAAATTCGATTTTGATTTCCAGGGCTTGTTGATAGTTGACTCGCGCTTGCTCATACTCGCGTAATTCCTGGTCTACGATGCCCAACTGGTGGTAAGTGTCAGCTTGGGAGTAGCGATCGCCAAATTCGATGTAGATTTCGAGGGCTTGTTGATAGTTGACTCGCGCTTGCTCATACTCGCGTAATTCCTGGTCTACGATGCCCAACTGGTGGTAAGTGCCAGCTTGGGAGTAGCGATCGCCAAATTCGATTTTGATTTCCAGGGCTTGTTGATAGTTGACTCGCGCTTGCTCATACTCGCGTAATTCCTGGTCTACGCTGCCCAACTGGTGGTAAGTGTCAGCTTGGGAGTAGCGATCGCCAAATTCGATTTTGATTTCGAGGGCTCGTTGATAGTTGACTCGCGCTTGCTCATACTCGCGTAATTCCTGGTCTACGCTGCCCAACTGGTGATAACTAACTGCTTTCCACAATTGTTTCTGTTGGTCTTCTACCCCGCCAATTTGTTCATAAAGATCTAAAGTTCGCTGATAAGCCGCTCGTGCTGGCTCATATTGTTGCGCTTCTAAGTAATTTCTACCTAATCGTGCAATGGCAAACGGAATTTGATAACCTTCAGCACTCTTCAAAAATGTAGTTGGGTATCGATCAATTTTCTGACAAACAAATTCTAATAATTTCAGATTACTTTGCTTATCATTAATCAAGTCAAAGTACTGCTTTAAGCAAAAGGAAATATCAAAGCTTTCTTGTCTGTCTAGGCAGATTTGCAGGGCATGAAACAGGTTTTCATATTCCCATTGACAAAACTGGATGCCCAACTGCCGCTCTTGCGGATTTTTGGAGTCCATCCATTGCTTGTAAGACCCGGCGAGTCCCTGGTAGTGCTGCTTAAATCCGGTTTGCAGCGCCTCGCGGGTGGCTTCATCCAGAGTGCTGAGCTTGGTTTTGAGAAAATAGGGAAAGACGGGCTGAATTGTCAAGAGCTGCGGCAGATCTTCCCGCAAGGGCGACAGCAAGCCCCAGTGGATTGCTTCCTCAATGGCACCCTCAAACGCCCCAAAGTCGTAGGCTTGAAACGGCACTAATTGCTGCAATTCCTGGGCATAGTTGGGCAGATCGCGCTGATCAATAAACCCACTAAACGGAGCCAAACACAGCAATAGCCGCTGCGAGGCTGCCGACAAATTGCTGTGGGAATACTCCACACATTTCAAAATACTCTTTGTCTTGTCCTCACTGCCCGTATCCAGCCCCACATCCGCCGCATCCAGCCCCGCCAAAATTTCGCTGGGGGTTTGCCGCCGTAGATTCGCCAACACCACCTCCATCGCCAGCGGATACCCCGCCAATAACTTCATCAGCCGCAAAAACTCCGGCTCTTTGCGGATCGCCTCCACGCGCTGCGGCTGTTCAAACACCTGCCGCAAAATCTTCTCCGCCAATGCCGACCTTGACTCCGGATCAAGCCCCTTCAGCAGATACACTGCCTGCCGAAAGGTGCTGTCCCGCAGCCAAGCCTCATCGCTCCGAGAACCCAACACCACATAGGTTCTGCCCCCCATCAGCCGACCCAAAAAATCCCGAATCTTCTCCTGCTCAGCGGTTGGCAGCGTATTCGGAATCGCCAGCTCTTGCCCCGTCACCGACTCCAAATTATCCAAAATCAGCGCGTAGGGCAGCTTAGAGGTCGGGCATCCGGCACGCAGCGTCACCACTAGCTTCATCATCTGCGCCCCCTGCCCCATTGCCTGAAAACTCGCCTGCTCAAACCTGCTGTAAATTGCCTTGCCCACAGCAAACAAAATCTGCTCCAGCGTCCAGGCTTTCTGGTCATAGCCAAAATAGAAAGTCTGCGCCACAAAATTCGTCTGCTGCCACCACAGCCGCAAATAGTTGAGCAGGGTGGTTTTGCCCGTGCCGCCCATGCCCTGCACCAGCAACACATTGTGCCGCAGCAGCGCCTTCTCAATCTTGAGAATCTCCAGATCGCGCCCCACAAAGCCATAGGTCGGCTCTGGAAACCGATACAGGCTCTCCTGCTGCATCCAGTAGGCTTCCTCTTGCTCCGCGCTCCTTGCCTGCACCGCCAAAGTCAAATTCGGCTGATTGCAATACAGCACAGGCAGCAGCCAATCCTCTAAATCCACCTGCTGATTAAAATACGCCTTGCGCGACTTTTGGTTAAACAGCTCCCGTCGCCCTAGCCGCATCGCCTCTAGCAAAGGCTTCCCTGCCGCCATCTGCTGATAAAACTGCTGCATCAGCATCCCCGCTGCCGATGCCATCACCGAATAGCGCATCGCCACCACGAGCTGCATTCCCGCCAGCATCAGCCGACTGCCCAGGCTGTCTTCCTGCGCCTCCTGTCCGTCTACCTCTTGCCCCAACTGACAGGCATCCAAAATGCACACCGGAATCTGCTTGGTCTTCAGCAAATTCGCCAACGCCTCCGCCTCTACCGGATCAGACTTGCCCTTCGTTTCTGTCTCCAGAAACAAAAACGCCCGCTCTCCCGCAAACGGCTGCACATCGGGTCGCCCGCCATAGCGTCCCTTCAGCAACACCTGCCGATTCTTATCCAATGCCCGCAGCAGCTCATAGTCCATCACCCCGCCGTGACAGTCAAAATGCACGATGTGATAAAAACCCGCCGGAGTCTCCGCCAAATGCCGATCGAGCGCTTCATAAGTCCCCGGACGCAGCAGCACCAGATTCACAGGCAGTCGAGCATTGGCGATCGCCGCCATCAGCGGTCGGGAAGTCGTGCGATAGTTTAGATCGCTTTCTTCACCCGGTCGTGCCGTCACTAGCAGCACATTGATCACCGGAGCCGGGGACAAAGTTGCCGCGATCGGCGCTTTCCGATTGATCCGCCGCAGCATCACGCAATTCACCGCCAGCGGCACATCCCCCAGCTCCGGATCGCGCAACGTCTCCCAATGCAACGCCTGAAACGTCGGATCATCGCCAAGAATCTCTAACGTCACCTGGCTCAGATTGCCGCGCACCTGCCGATACTCGCTATAGGCGGCACGATCCGCAAACACCTGATCAAACAGCGACTCACCATAGTCCAAAATGCTCTGCCGCGCCTGCTCCGCCTTCACCGTATCGGTATAAGGCTTATGAATCCAGCGCTCAAAATACCACTCCAGCCGCCTTTCTTCTTGCTCAGAAAACGGCTTAGCGATCGCGATCGCATACTCAGCACCGTCATCAAAGCTCAGCGTAGCCGTAAAACCCGCCTCAGTCTTTTGCTGGAAACGAATGGCGATCGAGGTCATAGGGCTGTGAGTTATGGGGGCAAAACCGTGGCTTCATCTTAACTTACGCCCACGCCCCACGCCCCATCACCCCATCTTCCCCTCTCCAAAACCGCTAAACCCCTCCTCTGCCGCATGGTCTTTACCCCGCCACAACACCTGCTGCGGTGCGCCAATCTCAATATCATGTTCCTCAAACGCTAGCCGCAGCCGCAGCCGAAACTCCCGCGCCACAATCCACTGCTGCAAGGGCTTTGTGTCAATCCAGACCCGAATCGTCATCCCTTCGTGCGACAGCGTCTCGATGCCCAACACCCTGGGCAACTCCAGCAACAGCGGACTCCACTCCGGGTCTTCGTAGAGCTGCTGAGCCACCTGCCGCACGACCGACAGCGCCAGCTTCACGTCAGTTTGATAGGCAACGCTGACCCTAAAATCGACCCGTGACCACGATCGCGTCAGGTTTTCCACTTGCGAAATCAGGCTGTTAGGAATGGTAATTAGCCGTCCCTCAGTGGTGCGAATTTGGGTGATGCGCAGGTTCATGTTCTCTACCAACCCATCTACATTACCGACCGCAATCCAGTCGCCGATCGCGTACTGATCTTCGCAAAGAATCAGGAAGCCGTTCACCAGATCTTTGATCAAACCCTGCGCTGCCAGGGAAATCGCCAATGCTGCCACCGCCCCAAAGGTCAGCACAGAGCTGGTGGGAACGCCCAACACGCTGAGTCCCCAACCCACACCCACGGCATAAACCAGAAAAGTTTTTAGCCCTTTAACCGAGCGAACGATCGTCGAAATCCGCAGATCTCGCCGCCGATTGTCCTCAAACAAAAAGAACTCGCTGTTCTCCCAGGCTTGCGAGAAACGCGTGATCAACAAATCTCCTAGGCGGTTCGCCAACCCCATGCCAAACCAGATAATCACCAGCGCGATCGGTTTCGACCAAATCGCCTGAGCAAAAGTATCGGTATCTGGAAAGAGATAGAGAATCCACACCAGTCCGCCCAGCCAAATAGAAACCTGCGCCCAAAACAGCAGCCAGGTAATAAACGAAATCAATCCCAGCCGCCGCTCTAAAGTGAACTGCTGGTGCAACGTCACAAAAAAATGCAGACGTGAGGTTTCAGTATTTGAGGCTTCAGTATTTGAGGTTTTGGAATCAGCGATCGCCGTTGTCATCCAATCGGTCTGCCTGTTTTTCTGCCGTTCTCGGAGCGTTTTGTTGCGCAGCTTCAGCAAATTTTGCAACAGCAACAGCAGTAGGCTAATCCCCACGACACTTGCCCCAATTTGAAAGGCGCGGTTGCCCTGACGCACCAGCGCAGAAGGCAGACGTCGCCTCAAGGCCTGAGTTAGCTCAGTTTCAAGCTGCGATCGCCAGCGCTGTGCCAAGTCAGAAATGCTGAGGCGATAATATTGGGCATCCGCATCGGTAAGGGTGAGCAGAGCTTGGGGTTGCGATCGATAGGCATCAGTTGCCAGCAAAATCGTCTGACTGTTTAAGGTTGCCACCTGCACCTGTAGGCTTTCAGGATCAAACAGCGTGGTGTAAGACCGCGCATCGCCTGCATCCCAGGTTTGATCTTCGGCGATAATGCGCTGCAGATTGGCTTCAATCTGTTCAGCACGCACCTCAACCAAAGTTTGCCCTTGGGGCGCATCCCGATTCAGCACTGCGGGAGCCGCTACCCGAAATAGAATCTTGTTTTCAAAGTTCACCGGAGCTGTTTCGATCGCCCCACTTCGCTCCACGCCAGACGGCAGTTTTGCGGCACTAGGCTGTAGGGATGGCAGCGAGAGCTGACCTATTTGCCCAAGGGCAGGTGAGGTTTGCCCAAAAGCAGGTAGAGCCAGCGAAAATATCGCCACGCCGAGGATAAGCCACCGCAAAAACCGTCGAAAATTCTGCATCGATCGCGCTGAGAGCTGAGATAGGTTGAAATCGAGAGCCAAGGCTGTCGGTTCAAACCTGGGTCGGCTCAAATACTACCCTGTTGTAGCAGTTTTTACCTCGTTCTTGAGGCTGCTGTCTAGATCTCGATCGCTATCCCTCTAGCCTACAACGCCTCGATCGCGCCATCGGAACAAGTAGGGAAACTTATAGCGCCGACACATCACCGCTAGAGCAATAGGAATATAAATGCCGACCAGAGTTTCTATCAAAAAATGCAGCAGAGGATCACGAAGACCTAGCTTTTGTAGTGCTATTCGAGTGACGGCAATCACGATCGTATGAACCACGAAAATTTCTAGAGAAAATAATCCCCACTGCTTGATGAAGCGTAGGATATTCAATTGCTCCAAAAGCAGGGCAATCGCCACAGAGGCAGCGCTTCCTAGGAGGGCGATCGCTGGAATCAGCCAGCCATTTTTGTCGAGCTGTAGAGCTACCGCTCCTGCCACCCCAAAATATCCGCCCAACGCAGTCAAAATTAAAATTGGCGGCTTTGTGTCCCCCAGTCGAAAGAGGATGCTGCTCCCAACGATCGCTCCTAGCGCAGTATAGATGGCGTGCCGACGAACTAGATATAAAACTCCCCAGTTACCAAAGCTGATATTTGCCAAATGAGCACCATAGAGCAAAATAGAAAACACGGCAAAAGCTATGGCGGGTGGAAGGAGCGATCGCCGCTGCCCTAGCGGAAATTTGTGCATAACGGCATAAATCAGCAGAATGACAAACAGCGTATACAGAAACCAGAATTGCTGAATCGGTTCATAAATAATTCGCCCCAGGTCTGCAAAACTTACGACCTGGCTCGTATGCCGAGAGGCAACAATTTGCAGCAAGCCTTGCAACAGCGACCAAAGAACATAGGGATACGCAATAGTGCTTAGCTTGTCCCTCAGAAAGCTTTTGAATGGCTTTGCGGCTGAGCGGACGAGAAACAAACCCGACAAGAAAAAGAACAGCGGCATATGAAACGCATAAATCCACTGATCAATGAAGCGGCTTGCAGAAGATTCTAGAAGATCGCTACTAACCAGACCGCGCAACACATGACCTACCACAACCCAAAAAATTCCTATTCCTTTGGCATAATCTACCCAACCTAACCGCTGTAGGGTGGAGCGATCGCCCGACACCTTACTTGGTGCTATGCCTTGCCCCATCTTGCCCATCATAGATGTTTGCCTTGATATGGATCGTTTATGGATCGTTAGACGAAGATCATTACAAATTGAGTCGGCAAAGAGGATCTGTTCATGATCAAGGCGATCGATGGTCTAGTTTGTCAAGCTGCTCTGACGATGTTGCTGATGTTTAGGGATAGATTTTTGTGGGACAGCCCCACAAAAATCTATCCCCGATTAAGCAATGCTGCTCCGACTATGATTGTTTGGGGAGTGGCAATAGGTCGTGGATGTGAGGATACGGACTTTCTGCGAGCTTTGAGGCAGATTTTGCCAGACGACCTAAGACTTCAGTAGAAAATTAAAGAGTGGTATGTAGGTAATGATTTGGACAAACCTGGCGATTTTGGCTACTGGGTTGGGAATAGGGGCCGTTGGCGGTTGGTTAGCGGGCCGCAGCAGCCAACCGATCGCCCCTGCACATTCACCCATGCCCTCCCAATCAGCTACCGAGCAGCAGTTGGCACTTCGGGCACGGCTTCAGCAAACGCAGTTTGCCTATCACCAGGCGGCTGAGGTGGAAAAGTTCAAATCGGGATTTTTAGCGCGTTCCTCTCATGAGTTGCGATCGCCCATCAACAGCGTCATTAGTCTGCATCAGCTTATTTTGTCCGATCTCTGCGAAGACCCGGCAGAAGAACGAGAGTTCATTGCTCAAGCCCAGGCTGCCGCAGAAAAGATGCTGGCATTGCTCGATCGTCTCATCGGTCTTTCTAAGATGAGCTATGGTCTGGAGCTGCTGCAACCCGAATCACTGCGGCTAGAAGATGTGTTTGCAGAAGTGGAGTATTCTGTGCAGTTGCTCGCTCAAAATCGCAATATTCGATTAGAAATCACTCCCCCCGATCCTGAGCTTTATGTGTGGGCAGATCCGCGCTGGCTGCGGCAGATTCTAGTTAGCCTGATGGATGCACCAATTTTGCTCATGCAGGAGGGCTACGTGCGTCTCAAAAGCCAGGTAGATCTGGATAATCAGCAGGTGCAAATTTGGGTAGAAGATCAGCGCCCCCCTGAGTTTTGGAGCGAATCGGTCGATCTATTGGAAGTCCTGAAAGGTCAAGGCATCCGCTCAAGCCATAGCGAACATCAGGAGGTCGATAAAATTCCTTCTCCTGGACTCAGCCTTCTCATAGTTCAAACCCTGCTAGATGCTGTAGGAGGACGGCTAGAAATTTTGGCAACGCCTTTGACAGCTCTGCCTGAACCGTCGCTAGAGATTCTTGAACCCAACGAATTATCTGAGCCAACGGGCAGCGAGGCGATCGCTCAGAGTCCTCTCCAGCTTCCTAACCTGACGCGCATTCAGTGCTCGCTGCCCTTGGCGGTCACAGCAGCGAAGGCAGAGAATTTAACCTAACGCCATCTGGCTAGCTTGCCTGATACTGCTCCAACGTATGCTTTTCCCAAAGCGATTGGTATAAGCCTGACTGAGCCAGCAGAGATGCATGAGTGCCTATCTGCACAATTTTGCCCTGATCCATCACCATAATGCGATCGGCCGTAGCCGCCGCAGAGAGCTGGTGAGAGATGAAGAAGACCGTTTTGCGGCGAGTGCCTTCCGAGAGATTGCGCAAAATTTGGGTTGCGGTTTGGTTATCCACGCTAGAGAGCGAATCATCCAAAATCAGAATTGGCGCATCGACCAAGAGCGCCCTTGCCAACGCCGTGCGCTGGCGCTGTCCGCCCGATAAAGTAATGCCTCTTTCGCCCACGATCGTCTTATATTGCTGAGGAAAATTGAGAATCTCGCCATGAATTTGGGCCGCTTTGGCGGCTTGCTCAATCTGCGGCTGTTCGCTCACGGGATCGCCGTACCGCACGTTATTTTTGATCGTCGTGCTGAACAGAAAACTTTCTTGGGGCACATAGGCGATCGCCCCCCGCAAATCCTTCAGGCGAATCTGCGTGATGTCATAGCCATCCACAAACAGCTGACCGGGCGCAACATCTATCAAGCGAGTGAGCGCGTTTGCCAGAGTGGATTTGCCGGAACCAATCGACCCTACCACAGCGATCGTTTCCCCTGGCTCAATGGCAAAGTTGATATCCTTCAGTGCAGAATCCGCCGCACCCGGATAGGTGTAGGTCAAATGCTGAGCGGTGATCCAGCCTTTCACCTGCTCTTGGGGCAGCACGATCGCGTTTTGCACGTCTTTAATTCGCGGCTCGTTAGACAAAATGGATTCTAGGCGATCGACGCTGACCTCGCCCCGCTGATATGCCGTGATCGTGAACCCCAAGAGCGCTGTCGGAAAGACCAAATTTTGGGCAAATAGCAGTAGCGCCACAAAGCCACCCACGCTAAGAGAGCCATCAGCGATCGCCCCCACGCCCAGCGCCAACAGCGCCAACTGGCTAATGCTGGCAAGACCTCGCAGCAGCGGAAACAGCGTATTCTGTGTCTTGGCAAGCTGAAGATTGGCGGTCAGCATCTGCCGATTGAGCTGATGGAAGGCATGGCGTTCGTTTTCTTCTTGGGCATAGATTTTGATCAGCGCCATGCCGCTCATGTCTTCCTGAATCAAGTCGCTCAGGTCAGCATTTGCCTCTTGCACCTGAAGCTGCTGGTTGCGCAGACGGTTGCTGAAGAGCTGCACCAAAATTAGGATGCAGGGGTAGATGGCAAGCGCTACCAGAGTTAGCCAAACGCTGATCCCCAGCATGGCAGGCAGCGTCAGCGCATAGGCGAAAATCATGTTTGCCAGACTCAGCACTGCAAAGCCCACCAAACGGCGAATATTGTCTACATCGCTAGTGGCGCGACTAATCAAATCCCCTGGCGTGTTAACGGCAAAATAGCTTGGCTCCAGCGTTAGCAGATGGTTAAAAATCTTCTGCTTCAGATCGAATTCCACCTGCCGACCCACGCCAAACAGCAGAGTCCGAGAAGTCATCCGCACTACCCACATGACCGAAGCCAGGATCAGGATCAGCACCGCATAGAAAATCACCCGCTGCATGGTGAAGGTGGTTTGCAACTCATCCAGCCCATCTCGAATCAATAGGGGAACATACACCCCCAAAGCATTAACGACAAACAAAGACAAAATCCCCAGAGCGACTTGCCGCCAGTGGGGACGCATATATTCACCAAGTTTTTGCAGCCGAGCATCAGCCATGTTGGAGGAAGAGAGGGGTTGGGATACTCCCTAGCTTACACACCCAGCGGATCAGTCAGCCATTGCCGGAGGAAATAGTAGAGCGTCGCGAGGTATTCATCCACCACACGACTGGTAATGACCAAAGCCTCGGCGCTCGGAATCAGATCGGTCAATGCCGCTAGCCGAAGCCCTGCCTGACTTTGAAAGACATAAAAGTCTGTGGGTCTAGGAATACTGGCAATATTGAGCCGAGCGAAGGTGGAAACTGTTCGCCGGAGTCCTAGCGCCGGGGTAACAAGCTCGACCGTATTCCGAGGGGCAGCCACTGCCGGATCTCCCTGGATTTCTTGAATCGAACCGTTATCGCAGGTGGCGTACAGACGGCAGTTGTCGGAGATGGCTCCCGGACTTAAGATTTGACGAACGGCGATCGCGCTACTCCGAGGATCTATCCCCTCTGTTTCGACTCGGATTTGGGAGCTATCGACTCCGGCTCTCTGAATCAAAAAATTGGTAATCACGTCCGATGAGGTGACATTGGGCTGAGCCAGAATCGGCTGTGGGCCAGCGCTGACAATTACCAGCGGCGTATTGCCCCGCGATCGCTGCTCAGCGTAAAGCTGTCCTGCATAGAGCAAGCGAGACTGAAGCGTAACGCTCAAGCCATCGGCAATGTTGCTCAACTGCGATCGCAGACGATAGGCTGGGTTGCTAGGCGTTGTGCCATCGCCCAGAATTACGATCGCTTCGACATTGCGATCGCTAGCACGCTGGCTAAGCTCTAAGGCTGGCTTCTGCTCGGTACGTTCCGTCAGCAGATAGGCGGTTAGCGGCAAGCTGGATATCAGCAGAATGAGCAGGGCTGCCATGATCTGTGAGCCATCCACTTTTTTTGTTCCTAGCCGCAGGGAAGACGACATTAGAATCAGCACTAGACCCAGAGGTCGCAGAGGGAAGGAAATGACTCCCCAAAGTGAGCCAACGGTTTTATTGGTTGGGTCGAGAAAGGCAAGCACCATAAGCAGCACCAGCACCAACCCACCCAGCCAGGTTAGATACCGTCGCTCGATCCAGGTCAGCAATACGAAGCGTACCAGGAAATAAATTCCAACCAGAACGAGAATTTGAGTGATCAGTTCAAACATTACAACCCTCTCTTACACCACCCATACAAAACCTGCCTCATTAAAGCCGCATATCTAGCGTACTCGACCTGCTCTGTATAACTGTAATCAAACTCTGCTCAAATCAATCACCTAAAAGAAAATTAATTTAAGAAATTTTAGGAATTTTATCCCTTTTATTCAGCGGGCTATCAACAGCCTATCTGTGGGGATTCATGAAATCGACAGCCTAATGCACGAGTTAGCAGGCTCCCCAGACATTCCTTTCAGTGGTGGTGATGTATTAGGTGATGATTTTTGTGGTATGGGCTTTGCCCACACCACAAAAATCATCACCTCTTGAGAACTCTCTTGCAGTTGTCCCTTGAGGCAATTGAAGCGGTGATTCAAGTTCAGTATAGACGGGAAAAAACAGCCAGCAGTCAGGAGGTTTGAAGGGGGCTACCGAAGCCGGAAAGGATGGGTCATTCGATACCGCTATCTCTGCACTGAGTAATTCGCAGAATAGTATACCCAGACGATGGTATCTGATAAAGTGTGCATAGCCAGGTGTTGTTGAGTCCTAGCCGCTGCACTAAGTCGCTTTTGTAGCGTATCCATTTTCAAGTAATGACCTAACGATTAGACAGTGTCTGCCCAAATTTCTATGTCATGTATTGAACAATGATCATCAGAACGAAACTGGTTGAATTATCTACGCTCACCGCCGTCGCCTATCGCCAAAAGCTCATGGATGGCCCAGGGATAGTCATTCTACGCTACGACACCGCACAGTCTGGGTTTGCCAGCATCAGCCGCAAAACTGGGGAGCCTGTACCCGCTTCTAATACCAGCCTCGATGTATATCCTCTGGAAGCCTTTCGGGAAGCCCTAGAGCTAACTGGGGGGATGCCTTATTCTCGTCGGGGGAAAGTGCGACTCAGCGGAGAGCCTCCGGCAGAAACTGCACCTGCTGTCGAGGAACCCCTCACTGAGGATTTCGCCATCGTAGACAGTGCAGAATACCTGGCGATCGTGAATGCTTATACGAACAAAAAAGGTGAACTCTCCTACGACCTGCTGAACAAAGATTTTATTCAGTTTGCCAAGTCCAGTAAAGTCATTGCAGACATGGTAGCTAATCAAGCCTCCATGGATGACCTCCGTAATCAGATCATCAAAGTCAAGCTAGAGACATTGACAGGCAACCCCAGTCTGACTTCAGACCAGATGAACCGCATAGTGGAAATGCTAGATGAGGTCAGCCCCCGATCTGTATTCCGAGAACTCAACGACGAACTCAAAAAAATGCTGAGCCAAGCCAAGGTCGGGTAATTCTAGGAGCAGAACTAGCAAAAGGCTTAAATTTAATTCGGTTGCCAGCTCCAACCTTGCTGGCTTCAAGCTTGGAGCCAAATTTTAGTAGGCACCTGCACGTTTGGTCAGCAAAACAGCCACAGTCCTTAAGATGATGCCTAAGTCGTAGAGGGGACTCCACAAAACCTGGTACCGCAGATCGAGATCTACAATTTCCTCAAAGTCTTGCACTGCCGATCGCCCATTTACCTGCCACTCGCCTGTTAATCCGGGCTTGACGTTGAGGCGCTTCCAGTGGCGATCGCTATACTGTACCACTTCATCATGAGTCGGCGGGCGGGTTCCTACCAAGCTCATTTCCCCCACTAAAACGTTCCAAAACTGGGGGAATTCATCCAAGCTAGTCTTGCGCAACAGGCGACCCACTCGCGTCACCCTTGGGTCTTGCTTGTTCTTAAAAATCAGCCCTTGTGCTTCGTTGGGGATGGAGTTTTTGAGTGCATCAGCATTCTGCACCATCGATCGGAACTTGCGGATAATCATGGGTCGCCCCTGCAAGCCGTAACGCACCTGCTGGTAGAGGATAGACCCTGGGCTATCTAGCTTGATGGCGATCGCCACTGGAATGAAGATAATTGCGAAAATCAGTAATCCCAAAAGGGCACCCCCAATGTCAAGCGTACGCTTGATTAGACAGAACGCGGAGCGATGTGGCGCTTCTAGCCGGGGATAGGGAGGAAAATCGATTGCCGCCGATAAAACCGAATTACCATTCATTGGGGTAGTGCCTTGGGAAAAATAACCATGCCATCACTCATTTCCAGTTGTCGCCAACTGATGCGTATGCAAACCCAGCCGAATCACCTTTACTGATTGCTTACTGATTGCTGCAAAGTTTCAGTGTTTCTACTGGCAATACTAGGGGGATTTCTCTGAGTGCAGGGATGTCCAAGAAGCTCTTTCGCAGAAACTTTTTATTCCTCTGTGGATTTCCGATTTTTGTGAATTTTGTATGAAGTTCGATAGATGTATCGTCTGTGTCTCTCGATTTCTGGTTGATCTGCTCTAGAGACATTGGGATGGCTAAGATGAATTTCGAGTAAAGACCGATCGCCTGAGCTAGCTAAAAATCTGTACTCCACAACCTGCACTGTACTGAGTCTAGTCTGTTCGCTAGATCACCTTACGCAAGAAGTGGGTTTGTGCTTATAGATACAAATTTGTCAAGACTCTAGGATTTGCGGTCTAGCTAGGCTCGCAGTTTAGGTAACGCCTGCCTAGAGGTGGAGGATTTTCACTGTCGACTGATTGGATTCAGAACTAATAATTCTTCTGCATCTACCAGATCGAAAATATTTTGCTCATAAATCATTACTTTTGCTATGTTCTACGATCTTTTCGTAATAAACAGGGAGAGTGGACAAAACTCATCCCCTTCCCACTCACCATTCCCTATTCCCCTCAATAAACCGAGCATGATTCACTATGATGGAGAGAGAAGAATTTAATCGAGTTGCGGAGTCATGACTGCTCAAATCCTGGTTGAGAAGAAAAAGTTAGCCAAACCACCCTTGGAAATGCACTATTTGGGCGATCGCGTGTTGCGTCAGCCCGCCAAGCGGATTGCCAAAGTGGATGATGAGATTCGTCTACTGGCAAAGCAAATGCTGCAAACCATGTATAGCGAGGATGGTATTGGCTTAGCAGCACCTCAAGTCGGGATTCATAAGCAGCTTTTGGTGGTGGACTGCGAACCCGATGAGCCAACCCATCCACCGCTGATTTTAATCAATCCTGTGATTACTCGATCCAGCCAGCAAACCTGCGTGGCGCAGGAAGGCTGCCTTAGCATTCCTAATGTGTTTTTAGATGTGACCCGTCCTGAAGAAATCGACGTGTCCTATAAAGACGAGCAGGGCAGACCCCAAAAGCTGACGGCAAAAGACCTGTTAGCTCGCGTGATTCAGCACGAGATGGATCACCTGAATGGGGTAATGTTTGTCGATCGCGTCAACAATAGCCTAGCGCGCAACCAAGAGCTAGCCAAACATGGCTTTGCCGTGGATGCCGTTAAGCCTGTCTAAACGCAAATTGAGCAAGCTTTTGGCTTTTATCTTGTAAAATCTACAGGTCTTGCAATCAATCTAGTGGGTAAAAGGTAGGATTACGAGTGACTCCCAAAAGTGGTGTGTTGTTGGCTGGTTCTTGTGTAACTGCGATCGCGGCAGTTGGCTCTATCTTTGAGCTGTCTTCTGGAACTCCGCAGTGGGGAACTCTAGTGACAGGCGTGATTTTGGCGCTGGCTGTGCCTTTAACTGGAATTTTTTTCTATGCGGCAGTTCAAGACGCGAGAGCCAATCAGTAGTTTCGCGCTACGGCATCTCTGATGACCGGATTACCCCCTAAAGCAGCCTTCCTTCAGCAAATTTCTCTTAACGGGGCGGGAGTCTTTGCCTCCTACCCGCTCCAGGTCGAAACGGCGATCGTGATCGGGCGCGATCCGCGTTGTCAAATTATTTTGGATTCTCAGGTTCACGGCGGCGTATCCCGTCAGCACGCTAAGGTTTGCCTGTCTCCAGAGGGCTATTGGCAGGTCTGTGACCTAACCAGCGCTAACGGGACGTTTATCAACGGACAAAGGCTGCAAGGCTGTCGGTTGCTTCAGCAGGGCGATCGCATCACCCTGGCTCAAGATGTGCAGTTTGTGTTTGAGCTAGAGGCATCGCCACCGCCTGTGCCAGACATTAATTTACCGCACGGCTCGTTTGCCGCAACTCATAAACATAAGGCGATCGACCCCTCCGAAGCTGTCACCTTTAGTCAGCTCTTCCCGATCGTCTCTACGGGACGCGACTTAACCCGCAAAGCCTACCTGATTCCGGGAACTGTGACCGTCGCCTTCGTGGTCATGATGTTCATTTCGGTTGGCGATCCGCTGATGTTTAATCTGCTGCTGGCGATCTATATCGCTGGAGGCGCTTACTACTTTGTCTATCTTCTGTGCGGCAAACACAAACCCTGGTGGCTGCTCGTCGGCACAGCTCTCACCACAGTGCTCATCGTAACTAGCCCCCTGCTGGATCTGTTTGTGTTCATTTTCCGAGAGTTTCTGCCGGGAGCAGTCTCCAAAGACAGCGCCTCCGAGAATTTTCTGCTGCTGCTGACGCGAATGTTCTTTGGGGCAGGCTTGATGGAGGAGCTGCTCAAGGCGCTACCCGTCTTTATGGTTTACTTATGGGGAACGATGCTGCGATCGCCCCTGCGAGAGCAGATCGGCGTTTGGGAACCGCTAGATGGCATTTTGGTGGGGACAGCCTCTGCGGTCGGGTTTACGCTTTTAGAAACCCTGGGTCAGTATGTGCCTGAAATTGTTAATTCTGTGTCGTTGCAGTCGGTAGAAGGCGCAGCTTTGGGAGTGCAGCTTTTAATTCCCCGCGTTCTCGGCTCCATTTTTGGGCATATGGCCTACAGTGGCTACTTTGGCTATTTCATCGGTTTAAGCATACTAAAGCCGCGCAAACGTTGGCAAACGCTGGGGGTAGGATACCTGACGGCAGCATCGCTCCATGCCCTTTGGAATGCCACAGGTCTGATTAATTTCTTTATTCTCGCCGTGATTGGGATTACGTCCTATGCATTTCTGGCGGCGGCAATTCTCAAGGCTAGAGCTTTGTCACCCAATCGATCGCAAAACTTTGCTACCCGGTTTTCTAAATAGCGGCGCTCTATTCTTGCTCAGTCGCAACCTGATCGATCGCAACCTGATCGATCGCATATCGGGCAACGGCCAAACTCAGGCGGGCTTGCTCAATGCTCGACAAATCTTTCCACTCGGCACAGCGCACCGATCGCAGCACGACTTCCAGAGCTTCAGTTTCAGAACCGCGCATAGCGTAAGCGAAAGGACGTGCCAACACCTGCAAATCTTCTTCACCCCAGTTGGGCAGGCAGTCCTGGACGGATTGAACGAGCTGCTCTGCCAAAGATAGATTAGACGCGATCGCTTGCTGAGCACGTTGCACAATGCCATTGAGCACCTGATGCGGCA
Source organism: Drouetiella hepatica Uher 2000/2452 (assembly GCA_019359505.1). Classification (GTDB taxonomy): domain Bacteria; phylum Cyanobacteriota; class Cyanobacteriia; order Elainellales; family Elainellaceae; genus Drouetiella; species Drouetiella hepatica. The sequence continues at coordinate 45,182 of JAHHHD010000013.1, forward strand.
CTTGAGCCGTGAAGCGCTGAAGAAACTCAGTATTCAAGATCCGGCTGGCAGTTTCTGTCACCGGGGCGATCGTCCAAAGCTTACTCAATTGCTTGCCAAGCAGCTCAGCAGGTGCTGCAAAGTCTTCCTCAGTCCAACCTACCTGAAACATTTCCTGCTCCAAAGCCGCAAAGTACGCCTCTGCTTCTGGCTCAGCTGGGTTGCATGGGTAGCAAGAGGTAGAGCCTTGCAGAATAATTTGCAGCAGCTCTAGCTCAGCCTGAGACTGAAAGGCGGAAATCAGCGGACGGATAGGTTCATTAGGCATTGTAGACTCCTCAAACTTGTGAGATTAGACCCTGCTGGGATGCTTACCCCGAATTACTACACGCAGTTGCTGCATCGTTCCGTAATCGATCGGAGCTTTATCAGACTTTTATAGCTATTTTGTGCAGAAATCTTTTGGGGCTAAGTTAGGCATCTTACAATTAATTCCCTAGTATTCTCTAGCCTTCGATAATAAATTCCAATGCCTGACTGCGCGGATTGCCAAACTTGAGCTGAGTTTTAGAAGACAACGGCACTTCCTGATGGTGAACTTTATGCCATCCTTCAGTGCCCAAAACCCATGTGCCCCAGCGCGATCGATCTCGCAACAGGTAGGTTGGCTCCACATCTTCTTTCCAGGACGAGTCGCGGTAAAAAATCTCGGCGTGTTCACGGGAGACTTCCGGCTGCTGCAATACCACATCATTGCCCTCACCTCGCCCGACCCGCATGATACCTCCCCGCACCGACCACATCTGGTTCGGTGAAGCCATCGATCGCAAGTATGCCATCGGAGTCTGTCGCCCTAGCCAGCTTGGCGAGGCATCGGGGATTTCCGTCACACCCTCGGTGAAGGGGCGAATGAGTTCGCCGTTGAACTCAGGATGCATATACAGCACAGGCAGCGTCCATGCTGGCTGATTGAACTTGTAGAGCGTCAAAAGCTGTTGACGGGCGATCGCCACGGCTTCATCAATGGGCGATCGCTCTGCCAGGGCACGGGCAAACACCTGAATAAAAGTCAGCGCCTCCTGATCGGCAACCGAATCTCGCATTCCCAGAACCGCCGGAACGCCGTGATGGATCAGCACTTCGGCAAGACTGCTACGCGGAATAGTCTGCTGCCCTTGCTGATCGGGCTGCGCGCCCCAGCAAGCATTGAATACCGCCAGGCGCACCTGACAGCGCACCAAAACCTGCGCGAGTTCCGTACCGCTGATGGAGGCTTCAGGATGCAGCAGCAACATTCCGCCATCAGGAGCCGGAGTTCCATGTCCGGCATAGAACAGCACGTTGTAATTGCCCGACTCTAAGCAATTGATCAGCTCAGCCGGACTGGGCTGTACTAGCGTCCTGACTTGACAGAGGGCAGGTGTGGTCATGCGATTGTTTCGCAGGTCAGTGGTGGCGGCAGTCTCCAAAACTTTGGCAAGAGATATTGCCTCCTGTTCTAGGTCAAGCTGGGCACGCGAGTCGGGAGTCTCTGCGGCATCTACACCCAAAACCAGTAAAATTCTGAGAAATTGCTCCGATCGCAGCACAGGTAAAGGATCGACATCGCTAGTGGTGCGGCTAAATAAAATTTGCTGGCTAAGAGAAGCTGCTTGTTTACCTGCCTGAGGCTGCATAATCTCCCAAGGCAGCGGAATCAGATCAGGATCTCGGATTTCTAGGCGCAGACGTAAGGGACGCATCTGACCCATGGCAATACCCTGGCTCTGATTAAAGCTACTTTGAATAGAGCCATCAAAGAGCCACTGCCAAAGGCTGACTCCCAAATTTTGCATCAGCCGTCCCGTATAGCTAGTGGGCTGATTGGCGTTAGGGGAACCCGTCGTGTCGGGTGGGCTAAAGTCTAAAGGCAGAGGTGGGGGCGGCGTTGTGCCGACATAGGGCACCATAGGCAAGCCGCGCAGAGAAAATATGCTCTGCCAATGCTGCCACAGTTCGGATAGCGGCTGAGTCCACATGCGATCGTGGTGGACGTAGCCGCCAGGATAGGGAGCCTGAAACACCCAAATTGCATAGTGTTGCGGCTCAGCAGCCGTTAAACGGGCGATCGCTAAACTAAGACAAGGGTTATCAGACGCAGTCATGTAAACCAGTAGACTTCAAGACCAAAAAACACCAACCTCGGCACAGCCCTACAGCTCAACCTGTAAGCTCAATTTGTAGGATTCAGCCTACCTCTACAAGTCTATCTGGTCTGAAGAGACAGATAAACGTCTGCTCATTCCTTTTTGGACTTCTTTCGCAAAAGAAGTTGCGGGGATCATCTAATAGTATTGGGGATCGTCGAATCTAGAACGAACTCACGCAGTTTTTATAGATTTTGTTAGCTTAACGACATTTTGTCAGCCCTAATGGCTTCCCTAAAAATGAGCTAGCTTCATCATTTAATCTGCGATCGCCTCAGACCATAAACTCTCGCTCAAACTATTAGACTTCTTGCAAATTAGGTTTAGTGGGGGCGCAGCCCCCACTAAACCTAATCCCAAAACTTTAATCTGCAAGAGGTCTATTGAATGTCACCGAATTCGTACAAACACCCTTTTGCTCCGGAGAACTTTGACTCAACCCAACCCACGGTAGGATATTTGCCTCTCGAATCCATCCTACCTGCCCAAGACGAAGCAAAGTTGCAGAGGACGCTGGAACACTAGGTGACTCTACAGCTGCGGATGGACTAACCTGAATCTCAGGTGAAGCGCTCTCTGGAGCCACCTGAGGGGTAGCTGGAAGCGATTCTGAAGGCGACTCCGGACTCGCGCCAGCTGGGGTAGAGCAAACTCTAAGCTGTACCCATCGATCTTGCGGTGTCGTCCCTCCTGTACTCAAAACTTCTAATGTGCTGCCAATTGCTACCATCCCTAAAACCTGCGGCGCGGCAGAAGGCAGGGCTTGAGGATCAGGCAGGGCTTGAGGGTCTGGCAGGGCTTGAGGATCAGAAAACAACCTGGGCAATTGACCATCAGGGCTGGTACGCTGTAGCTGAATGCGTGAGCCAACCGTCAAGGTAGGCAGCACATTAATATCACTCTGCCGAGTGCTTGGTAAAGCTATGGGTGAAGCCGACTGAGGGGCAACGATCGGCGATCGGGCGCGCTGACCTAGCGGCAGCAGAGCGGCAATAAGTCCCAATCCTAGGCTGGCCAATGCAACAATGCCTAGTAACAGAGGCAGTGGATTAACGCTGGATGACTTTTGCTTCAAGAGCTGCGTACCAATTACCGTCGAGCCGATCGAATCAGGCTGGGTGGGATCTACAGCCGACTTTGCAGTTTTTGCAAAGGGAACAGCGATCGCCGTTGCAGTATCAGAGCTTTGTAGTCTCATAGATAAACTAGACAGCTTAGGCACGGGTGCTGAATCGGCAACCTGGCAGTACAACAAGCCTACAGTTGCATTGTCATAGCCGTTTAGGGTGTTAGCAACTTCCACCAAACGTTGCGCTACGGTGGCTAGATCAGCTTTACCTAATAGCAGCGGCAAAATTTCGGTATCCCAACAGGCATCGACGCGATCGTTGTCGCTCAGCCCATCAGAACAAAACAGAAAAACGCTGTCTTCATCGAGAATGAGTCGCTGAACGGTCGGATAGAGCTGATTCGAAGCGCCCATGCCTAAAGCCTGCACAAGCGAACCTGAGCTAGGCTGCTGTAGAGCCTGACGATAGGTGCTGTAGCCTAGCCGCACCTCACGAGAAGCCACGTCATCGTCTAGCGTAATCTGATGACAGCCCTGACGGGTAATCCAGTAAACGCGGCTATCCCCAATGTGAGTGACATAGAGTTCATGATCGCGCAGTAGCCCCATGACCAACGTCGTGCCCATCCGCTGGCGATCGTACCTCTGCTCGCTATCATTGCGCTGGCTAATCTGGTCATTCGCCAGACACACAGCTTTTTCTAGCTCCACCGTCAGCGTCACGGCATCCAAGGCTTCTGGCTTCAAGACCTTCAGACGTTGCTCGACGGCAGCGATCGCCAAATGAGAAGCCACATCTCCCCCTTGATGCCCCCCAATGCCATCGCAAACAATCACCGTTGCAGCCCCACCTTCTGGCTGGAGCGCCTGCACCGTACCACTTTCAGGAGAGCAGGCATCTTCATTGCGCTGCCGTGTGGGACCTTGATCGCTTAGGGTGGCAATTTGAACACTACGACTTTGAGCCTGGGCAACTTGGGCGATCGCCTCATCTACCAGCTCTACCAGAAGTTCGGCATTGTGAATCTGCCCTTGAATGACCTGCTGACTCATCTCCTGGAGGCGATCGGCTATTTCAGGTCTTGCCGTTACCGACCATTGCAGCCATAGCTCTCCTAGCGCGGTTAAAGAAATGGCGATCGAATCTGGTCGTAGCTCCAGCAAGCGCAAAATACCGCCTTCCACCCGCAGCAGATCCGGATTCAAAAGGCTAGATACCACCTGCTCGCTGCTCAGGGGTTGCCACAGATTTGCCATTTGCCACAGCCAGTTGAGCTGTCGCAGTGGACTCGCCTCCGCCCAAACAGACAGAATTGCCGGGAACAGCTGCACCTGAGGCACCACGCCCTCAGATTCACCTTTGTCAGGTAAAACCCAAAAGGGCGCGTGGTCAAACAGCGCAATCACTTCATCTAGATCAGAAGTGGGAAACCACTCATAAACTTGGGGCACGTGCAGACGTAAGGGTGAAAGACGCAGATAAGGCAAATAGCTGGCGGGTAGCTCTGAAGAATTGGCTGACAGTAATCCCGGCTTCGTATCTACAAAGACGCGATCGCCCTTATAAAGGTAGCGATCGCCCAATAGCTCTCCTAACTGAAGTAACTCCACGCCACTGCCATCTCCCCACAAATACTGCCGAACTAGGGGAGTTCGACATTTTTGACAGAACTTACTGTCTTCAGGGTTCAAAGCCTGACAGGTAGGGTTAGCGCAATAAAGCATTGCTGCGGCGTTTTGCATCAAGCCAGAGATACAACCTTATCCAGACATCTTAAACTTCCATCAAGTCGATCAAGTCTCTCTCCAGTCAGGTTTCAGACCGAACAGATTCTAGATTGGACAGAGCTAAAGTGTAGCCGAATCACTGAATCACTAAATGATTATCTGCCTCTTCATCCGAAATTCGAGGCAAACCCATGCTGTAGTTGCGAACACGACTCTGAAGATTGTAGGCAATGGCTCCCGAATGGAGCAGCGATCGCACGAAATGCTCTAGATCAGACCCAATTCGGCGAAGATTGTAATCTGTGAGATCGGCTCCATCGGAGGCTGACACCAGCTCATCAAATTTCTGGCGAACTTGCTGTAACGCTCCGTCGTTCCAGAGAAATTCATTATCTGGATCGACATCTAAGGTCAAGGTGTTATCGCTAGGGACGAGTTCATCATCGCTAATCTCTGCCGCAAAGATGCGGATATGGCGAGTTGTAGACTTGAGCAGCATAGTTATTAGAGAAAGCACATTGGGGCACTAAACCTATAAAGCTATCTTACAGGCATGGCATCAGAGATGGACGATAGGGTTTCATTAGATCGACCCACTGGCTAAAATACTGGGCTGAAATGGGGGCGCTACCGATTTCCATATATAAATTTCTTTGAAAAGTTTGCTCCACACCCCTTTCAAAGAAATTCATACCCGGATATGTAGCCATTTGGTATGACTACATATCCGGGTTCCCTTGATAAATATCCTCCTAGAATGAGGAGATGCTTTTTCCCAAACGTTAGCGTTGGGCTAACCTTGAACTCGGAGATGAGCTAGAACCCAGAGATGAGCTAAAACTTCAGAGATGACCCAGAATCCAGAGATGACCCAGTTTCCCAGCAAGATCGGGCGATCGCATGAATAAATTTACATCTCAACAGCGCCAGCCAAATAGCGCACAGCGGCACAACGGCAGCCCTTCCCACTGGAACCTTCAAGGTTTCATCAGAAATTTATCTCTGGTGACAACAGGCAGCGTTGCCCTAATTGCCCTATTTCTGCTGGCTGGCGTGTGGCGATCGGGCACTAGCTTCTTTAGCGACCTCTACACGCTGTTTGACAAGCCGCAGCCAGAACCCAAAGTTGATCTGCGCTCCATGGTGGTGCAGCAAGTGCGCAACGCTAGCGAACTGACGACTGCCGTATACACTATGGAAACTGTTGTACCGACCAGCCGCGATCGTACCTTGGGCGGCTATGTCGTGGGCACGACGACGCTGCTCTATATCGCCTACGGTGAAGTTCGGGCGGGGGTTGACCTATCGGCGCTGCAACCCACCGATGTGCAGGTCAACGGCGACTCCATTACGCTCCGCTTGCCGTCTCCCAAGATTTTAGATAGCAAAATTGATGTCAATCGCTCTAAGGTATACGACTACGATCGCGGTTTTATGGGTCTAGGGCCTGATGTTGCTCCAGAGCTTCAAGACTTGGCTCAGCGCAAAACCTTAGAAAAAATTGTGGAATCCGCCTGTACGGGCGGTATCTTGAACCAGGCAAGCAATCGGGCAAAACTGGTCATTGGTCAGTTGCTAAATACCGCAGGCTACAAAAACCTCACTGTAGAAGAACAGCCCCTAGCGACCTGTGGCTCAGACGCATCTGTATCCTCTCCACAGCCCATCTCACCGACCGATCTGCCTGCCCTTGAACCCTTGATTTTGCCACAAACCTCCCCTCCTTCCTCAGAAAACGGGTTGCCCCAGCCGCCGGCATAAACGGCATGAAATCAAGCTTGAGGACTGAGTTCCAGATTAATTTGTGTAGAGTCGATACAAATACTTGATAAATTTAAGTATGGATTTTATCAAAATGTTACAGAAAAGATATTGCAAAAAAGATCAGTAATGTCTCGCAGCGAAAATTTCCGCTTAGCAGATTAGGATAACGGCAAGGTTCTCTCAAAAGGCTGTATGCTCTGATACCTCTGCTCAGAGCGCACCCTTAAGAATGGTGCCCAGAGAGTCCCTTCTAGAGAGTCACGCATACCTGAAGGTTTTCAAGACCGCTTGGGGAAGGCTAAGCCTAGAAAAACTAAACTCCACGACGGACAACAAAGAGAGAAAAGACATGGCAGACAGAGACAATCGCCTGAATGGTGCTTCGCGCCTGAGCTTTCCCATAAATCGCAACAACAGTCTAGGCAAAAGCGACCTGGATGATCTATATCGATTTAACCTCAGTACAGGCAGCACTAGAAGCAGCTTTTCTCTGGGAGTTTCCGGCATCAAGAGAGGCGCTAATTTTGACGTAGAAGTTTACAAATTTAAGCTTGCCGATCGCCAGGTTTTACGAGCGATCGGCAAAACCGAGTTTCGTAAAATTAGAGGGGGCGTTCTCAGAAACAACCTGCAACTTGTGGGCGCTTCTCGAGTAGGCGGCAACAGGAATGAAGCCATCACTAGCGAGCTAGCAAACGGCAGCTATGTCATTCGCGTCCTGCGCAAACAGGGCGACAGCAGATACAAGCTAACGGGCAGTGCCACAGAAATTTCTACTGTACCCAATCCTACTAATCCAGATCCTACCAATCCCAATCCTACCAACCCCAATCCTACCAACCCAGATCCCATCCCTGACCCACGCAACTTGATCAGCACTGCTCCTGATACCGCTATTCCCAATAGCGCAATTACAGGCAGCGTCAGCGACACTGACACGCAGGACTACTATAAAATCACTCCCACTGCGTCGGGAGATTACCTGTTTGATCTGACGGGAGCCAGCGGAGATACAAACTTTGAGGTGATTTCGTCTGATCAGACCACTGCGCTAAAACGCAGCCTGAATGCCGGAAACGACAAGGCGATCGTCCCTCTTGCGGCGGGCAGCACCTACTATTTCCGCGTTTTTCAAGCGGCTGCGGGCAACAACACGAACTACTCTTTGGGCGTTACCCCGCTCTCGGACAGCTACAGCGGCAGCTATAGCAATGGCGCTGGCTTAGGATCTGCCGCGTCCCTCACCCTAACTTCTACCCCTCAAACCCTCTCAAATTACGTCGTCGATCAGGGTATCAACTCACCCGAAGATCTGTTCAGTTTTAATGTCAGTACCGCCCAGGGCTTCGTCACTTTAGAGTTGACCGATATGCCGATTGGCAATCTGGGTTTGCAGCTCTTCAAGTCGGGAGAAACCGTTGAACAGGGTTTGACCCTTGACCGGAGTAGAAACCCAGATGGCAGCTATCCTGCGGAAGTGATTGCAGGGCGAGTTACGCAGGGTCAGTATTACGTCCGGGTAATTCCGAGCGGCGCTAGTGAAGGTTCTACCTATAACCTGACGCTCAAGATTACCGATAAGTCGGGTCTACCCGCCATCTCCAGAGATATCAAATTTGGTGCTGACGATTCCAGACCTGGAAACATCACGGCTGTCGGCTCATTGGCATATTTCTCTGCCAGCGATGACGAGGGCACGGCGCTCTATCGGACTGATGGCACTCTGGATGGAACGAAGAAAATTCGCGCCTTTACTTCCCTAGAGAAATTTGCGACGGTAGGCACGGGTATAGATTCACGCCTTTACTTTGTTGCCGATGACGGCTCTACGGGTAAGGAATTGTGGACAACAGACGGTACTGTTGCAACCAAGGTCGTTGACCTATTTGCCGGGAGTGGCGGTGGCGCACCTGATCAGCTAGCGGCGGCTGGAAACAACCTCTATTTCGTGGGTAGCCCCGGCACCACTAGCACGGCACTATACCGAGTCAACGGCACTTCCGTCACTATGATTGCGCGGGGTGATGACACTCTGACTAATCCTGACGGTAGCACTAGCGCCGCACCTGTAATCAATAGTTTTACAAGCCTGACGGGAATTGATCAAACGCTCTACTTCTCAGGAATTCCTGGTACAGGTAATACGGGTGCAGAGCTGTTTACCATTAGTAATGTTGAGAATGCTCCAACGCTTACAGAGCTGAGGCCTGGAGCAAGCAGTTCTACTCCCAGCAACTTTGTTTTGGTGGCAGGTAAACTTTTTGCTACTGCCTCAGTAGCAGGTTTGTCGAGCAAGCAGCTGATTCGGATTGATGCTTTAGGCCCCACTCCTAGCTACGCGATCGTGCGCTCTTCAAACACCGAAAATCTCACGTTCACCAATGCGCAAAAGCTGCAATACACCGTTACAGACAGCGGCGCACTCTACTTTACGGCAACTAGCGCCAGCGAAGGTTCAGAGTTGTTTAGGCTTAACAGCCCAGGCGCAGCCCCATCGGCTGGATTCTTAGATGCAGGACTTGTTAGCGACATTGCGACCGGGTTTTCTGACAGCTCTAATCCCACTAATCTGGTTCACATTGGCAACACGGTCTACTTCTTCGCCAACGACAATCGTAACGTTGATGATGGTCAAGGTAACACGACTCTTATCGGTTCTGGTAGAGAACTCTGGAAGACAGACGGCACTCCTAGTGGCACGAGTATTGTCCAAGACATCCAGGGTGGTACAGGTAATAGCAGCATCGGTGATAGGGCAGAAATGACTGTGTTTGGCGGCAAACTTTACTTTACCGCCAACGACGGCAGCGCAGGAACAGAGATTTGGGAGAGTAACGGGCAGTTGAATGGCACAGTCTCGAACGAGATTAATGCCGTTTCGGCTCAGGGTGCAGACCCTACTCAGCTGACTATAGTGGGATCTAGCCTGTTCTTTGCGGCAACAGATGGTCTTAACGGTCAAGAACTCTGGTCGATCTAGAAGATCTGTTTTTCTTTGAGGTTCAGAGTTTAAAAGTAGGGTTAGCAGGGGCATAGCCTCCGCTGACCCTACTTTGTACAGGGGCTAACTTTTCAGAGGCTAACTTTCCCAGGCGCTCTGGAAAAAATCGAGTTCGCACTCCATGGCATAGCGGTAGGTCGATCGCGCCAGTGAAGTCGGGATATCATAGCGATCGCCTAGCTCACTCAGCTGAGCGACTAGAGGCATAAATTCGGCGCTGCTGTAAGTCTGAATCCAGCCAGAGTAGGCATGGTCTGGCTGCTTGGCTAGAATATTGTCATGAGCCAGCTTTTGCCCCAAAAAGGCATAGAGCTTCATGCAGGGTAGCATGGCGATCGCTGTCACTCCTACCTCTTGACTCCAGGCAGTGCTGGCTAAAAAATCTGTGTAGCGTCGGGTTGCAGCTCCCGGCTCAATTTGCCGCAAATCTACCTCCCACTCATTGGCATAGCCTTGATGCAGCTTTAACTCCTGCAAAACTCCATCTGCTAAATCATGGAAAACATTAAAATCCTGCCAATCTGCAACTTTGGCGGCAGCAATGCTGTAAGCACGGGCAAATGCCTCTAGGAAAAAAGCGTCTTGCCCTACGTAATAGGCAAACTTTGATTTGGGTAGAGAGCCATCCCCAATGCCCTGAACGAAAGGATGCTGAAGACAGGCGATCGCCAAGTCCTGATTTTCTAACCATAAGTCTTCAAACAAGTTGCTGTTCATGTTCCCTAGGTTTCTTCACGCTTCTGAGTCAATTCCGACTGAGCGCAGCCGCATTTCCAATTTCTACATGACCCGGAATATCAGCATCCAGATCTTTAGCAAGAGACTCTTTAGCGAGAGACTCTTTAGCAAGAGATATAGAGTAATGAGGCGATCGCCGCAGACAGAGCCAATTAAATTTCCTGCAAATTAGATTGGGTGGGGGCGCAGCCCCCGCCCAATCTAATCTAAAAATCCTAATCTGCAAGAGGTTTATTCAGTGTAGCGGCAGGAGGCAAAAAAATTCCCAGGCGATCGCTCATCTGGGAACTTCTCTACACTCTAAAAATTACTAACTCAAAAATCGCTGGCTAGTTATTTACAGCCTTAGCCACCATCTTTGCTCCGGTGCCCATGAGGCGCTCATAGGTTGCCCGCATCTTCAGCCCTACTAGCACTTGAAACAGTCCCGTACCGTTGGTGGAACCTGGGTACTCTCTGTGCTGAAGCAGTAGCTCCGTCATTTCGCCGTAGAACTGGGTTGAGGTGTTGCTAAGGTGGCTTTCAAGGTAGATCATCTCCTCTAGGCGATCGAACTGACCATCAACCTCTAGAATCGAGACGCTATGACCAAAGTATTCATCGGGGCCGTAATGCATCCTGATGCCGGGATAGGAGCAGGTGAGCTTGCGACCGCAGGGAATCCAGTCGATCGTTGAGCCTTCATCAAACAGGTAGACTGGCTCCATGCCTTCTACGCCATCCTTCTGAATCATGCGAACCCGCAGCACTTCCCGCTTGGTGTCGTTGGGGATCAGCAGCGTCGGCAGCACCTGAATCACCATGTCGGCATACTGCTTCTGGGGATCAATATAGGCGCTGAAGTCGGGACGACGAGCGTTAATTGCCGCCAATACGTCTTCGTAGGTGTGACCGCGCTCTGCCATATCGCGCTGGATTTTCCAGGCAATTTTCACTTCGTCGTCAATGTCGAGGTAAACCCCAAAATCGATTAGCGATCGCACGCGCTCATCATACATAGGGTGCAACCCTTCAATCACCACGATCGGCGTAGGCACAATCCGCTCCGGAGGGTCAATCATGCCAGTTTCATGGTTGTAGATCGGCTTCATGATCTCCTGACCCTCTTTGAGCGCTTTCACCTGCTCGTACATAAGGTCAAAGTTATTCGCCTTGGGATTGAGAGCCGTCACGCCTGCCTCTTTGCGCCCTTTCCGATCCAGACTGTGGTAGTCATCCAGGCAGATCACAGTCATTAATTCCTCGCCAAACAAATCTGCCAAGCGACGAAGAAAAGTCGACTTGCCGCATCCCGAATCTCCGGCAACACCGATCAATACCACACGATCTGGCTTAATGGTCATGAGCTTCCTCTAAATACAAAATAAAGATAGGACAAAAGGAGTCTAAAAATTTTCAAGCAAACTTAAAATCTGCACCTTAAGCAATGGGGCATCTTAAACCCGAAACAGCTAGGTTGAACTAGATCACGAACTTTAGTCAAGCCACGATTTAGATGCGAATTAGCTGATCCCAATAAGTATTAAGTAATACCTGATGCTTTGAATTCTACCAAAACGGGATCATCACTACAAGGTTAATCCCTCTCTAGCCGTGATCCCCGCTCATTTGCCACCTACCACTATGCTAGAGGGTATTGGGTTCTCTAAAGCACACTTCTTGGGCAAAGTCTGAAACCAATATAAAAATGGCTCCAGAATTACAGTCTCGCGTATAAGCTGACCAGTATGGTAGAGCATGGGGCAGAGTCAAACCATTTCGGTTCTCGTACATCTTTACCCCAATTGCGTCTGAGGAATGTGTGTCTAAGAAATGCCTCGCTAGTGCTACGCTACTATACATACCAGGTCTAACTTTCGGACTCAAATCGATCGCTTTTCGACGGGTTTAGTCCAGTAGGTTTAGACCCAGATATTGTAGAAATGGTGCGTGGCTAGCGCGCAGACTTAATACGGGTTAGGAGAATATTGAATCACAATGTACAATCCAAGCGCAACGGGTGGTAACACAGCATTTGGCAACCGTCTTTTCGTTTACGAAGTAGAGGGGCTACGCAAAAATGATGAGACTGACAAGATGGGCTATCCCATCCGTAAGAGTGGCAGTGTATTTATGACAGTGCCCTACTCTCGGATGAATCAGGAGATGCAGCGTCTTACCCGTATGGGTGCCAGGATTGTCAGTATTCGCCCCTATGAGAGCGCAACAAACGGCAAGGTTTCCTCTGACACAACGACTCACGCAGAAACCCAGCAAACCCAGCCAGCAGAAGCAGCTAAACCTATGACTCAAGCTAAGGAAAAGTCAGCTAAAGCAGATATTCCTGTGAATATCTATCGTCCGAGCAACCCCTACGTTGGCAAAGTGATTTCCAACGATGAGCTAGTGGCTGAAGGCGGAATTGGTACCGTGCGCCATATCAAATTTGATATTTCAAGTGGCGATCTGAGATACCTGGAAGGGCAAAGCATTGGCATCATTCCGGCTGGAACAGATGATAAGGGCAAGCCTAATAAGTTGAGACTGTATTCGATCGCCTCCACCCGTCACGGCGATGATGTCGATGACAAGACTATTTCTCTGTGCGTTCGTCAGCTTGAGTACAAGCACCCCGAAACTGGAGAAATGGTTTACGGCACCTGCTCCACTTACCTGAACAAGATACAGCCTGGAGATGAGGTCAAGATCACGGGTCCAGTGGGGAAGGAAATGCTGTTGCCCGACGACCCAGAAGCTAATATCATCATGATGGCGACAGGAACTGGGATTGCGCCTTTCCGCACCTACCTGTGGCGGCAGTTTAAGGATGCCGAGAAAGCAGCAAACCCTGAGTATCAATTCAAAGGGTTCTCCTGGCTGATCTTTGGAATTCCGACAACGCCCAACATTCTCTACAAGGGAGAGCTAGAGGAGATCCAGTCCAAGTATCCGGATCACTTCCGGTTAACCTATGCCATCAGCCGCGAACAGAAAAACCCTGAAGGCGGCAGAATGTACATCCAGGATCGTGTTGCCGAACACGCTGATGAGATTTGGGCTTTGGTTAAAGAGGAGAAGACGCACACCTATATTTGCGGTCTGAAGGGGATGGAAGACGGGATTGATGCAGCAATGGCTACCGCTGCTGCTAAGGAAGGCGTGGTCTGGAAGGAGTATCAGCGATCGATCAAAGAACGCTGGCACGTTGAAACCTACTAGATAAAGCCGTTGAAAATCGGGGGAGTCAAGGCTCCCCCGATTTTTATTGAGGCTGGCTTTATTGAGGCTGGCTTTAATGAGACTGATGAGTCTGGGAGCACTCCTGAATGAAGTCAATCATTTCATGCAGCATTCCTGGCTTTGCCGCCATCAACACGGTAGATTCTGCCTCAATCACCGTATTGCCGTTAGGAATAATCAAATCCTCATGGGGATGAGCCTGATAGCCAATGATCAGCGATCCCTGGGGGAAGCACTCATCTTGGGCAATTGCGGCAAGGCTGCGACCCACGATCTGAGAGGTTGCTGGAATCGGCAGCTTCAGCACTTCAATCTGATCTTGTTCAAAGTGCATCATGGACTCAACCTGCGGATATTCGATCGCATTGGTCAGGGTGGAAACCACCAGATCGGTCGTGCAAATAATCGAAGTTGCCCCGGCAATGCGATAGGGCTGCTCAAAGTCGCGGTGGCTCATCCGCACCAGAATTCGAGGTACGCCGTAGTGCTTTGCCAATGCCACCATTGCCAGGTTCAGGGCATCGTCATGGAGAACTGCGACAACCGCATCGGCTTTGCGCACTCCCGCTTCGATCAGTACATTCGTGCTAACAGCGCTGCCTTCAAACGCCATCACGCCTAGCTGCTCACGGGCATAGCGGCAAGCGATCGCATCGATGTCAATCAGGGCAATCACATGTCCTAGATTCACCAGATTCTGTGCCAGATTCAAGCCAATTAAACCTGCACCTCCAATCAATACATACATAATTTCCCCTTTGCTGCCTTTGGCTTTACTCTATCCGGTATGGCAACCGCCAAGGCGGTTAAGACGGGGACATTTAGGGTGGGGCGCGAAGCGCCCCACCCTAAATGTCCTAAGAAAAATGGCAACAGCCATAAAAGAAATTTTGCTGAAGGTACTGCTTTGCTCTCTTCCCAACGGTCTAATTTTTATCGTCATTTCTCCCATCTGGCGATCGTCAATATCCTCTCAAATCTGACGGTGCCTCTAGCGGGTTTGGTGGATACTGCCTTCCTAGGACATCTCACCGAGATCCGGCACTTTGCAGGCGTGGCGCTGGCAACTGTCCTATTTAACTACATTTACTGGACGTTCGGGTTTCTCCGCATGGCGACCACGGGCATGACGGCTCAGGCGGTAGGGCGAGGCGATCGCGATACTGTTCTGCTAATTGGGCTAAGGAACGGACTGCTGGCATTGGCGATCGGCATCCTAATTGTGCTGTTACAACTGCCGTTACGCTCGCTGGGTTTCACCTTGCTGCGGGCGGCACCCGAAGTTGCAGACTCCGGCAAAGCCTATTTTGATGCGCTGATCTGGGCTGCACCCGCCACGCTAATCAACTATGTGCTGATCGGCTGGTTTTTGGGGCGAGGGCAGAGCGGCGGGGTGCTACTGCTGTCTGTCATTGGCAGTGGTGCGAATGTGATGCTGGATTATCTGCTGATTCTGCGGTTGGGCTGGGAGAGTGCCGGGGCAGGTTGGGCAACGGCTGCCAGTCAGTACCTGATGCTGCTGGTGGGGATGCTTCTTGTCTGGCGATCGGTAGGTTGGGGACAACTGCGATCGCTTGCCCTTCAGATCTGGGATATCTCAGCCCTGAAAGCAGATTTTTTACTCAACGGAGAAATCTTGGTTCGCACTTTCACGCTGATTTCTACCTTTGCCCTGTTTACGAACCTCAGCTCTGATTTGGGAACAGTTATTTTGGCGACCAATGCCGTGCTATTGCAGGTCGTGACTTTGGCTGCGTATTTCATTGACGGTTTGGCGTTTGCCACCGAAAGCTTCGCGGGGGTGTTTCGGGGTCAAGGCGCTACCGACAGGTTGATGCAATTGTTGCGAGTCTCTGGAATTGCCTGTTTGACCTCAGGATTACTATTTGCGATCGCCTTCCTTCTCTTCCCTACGCCGCTGTTTAGCCTGCTCACCAACCACAGCGATATTCTCGATCGCTTCCCAGCATATGTGCCCTGGCTACTCCCTGTTTTGGGGTTTGGATCGATCGCCTACATGCTCGACGGCTATTTTCTGGGGCTGACCCAAGGGCGAATTTTGCGGCAGTCTGCTCTAATCGCAGCTTTGGTAGGGTTTATGCCGATGGCGATCGTCGCCTGGTATTTGCGCAGTAGCCATCTGCTGTGGCTGGCGCTGTCTAGTTTTATGGCGGCTAGAGCCTTAACGCTGGCGGTAAAAGTGCCCCAAACACTGAAAGCGCCACTCAAAACGCCCTAGGAGCAGCGCGGCGCGCTAAATGAGTATGGCTGTCGCCAGTTTGCTTAGGATATTTTTGGTGGAGGCGCGAAGCGCCTCCACCAAAAATATCCCTGTCCTAACCACCTTGGCGGTTGCTATGGAAGCCTTGCTCCACGAGGCTTCTAACAAACAACCCACACTTAACCCAGCGTAAAATGCTGCAAGTCAAAGCAGTAGGCTCAAATTTTTGGTTAGGATGCAAAAATGAGGCACTGCTAGAAACTGGAGACTATTTTGTACGGAGCCAATCCGAAAGATAAGCATCCGATGAAGGGATTTCCACAAATCTGTTTCATTCAAAACACGGTATCGAATCCCAATATCATCATTGGAGATTACACCTATTACGACGATCCAGAAGACTCGGAAGATTTTGAGCGTAATGTTTTGTACCACTTTCCCTTTGTCGGCGATCGGCTCATCATTGGGAAGTTTTGCGCTTTAGCCAGAGGCGTGAAGTTCATTATGAATGGAGCAAATCATAAGTTAGGAGGATTCTCGACCTATCCCTTTCAGATTTTTGGTAACGGCTGGGAGAGAGTCACTCCCCAGCCTGAAGAACTGCCCTACAAAGGCGATACGGTAATTGGGAACGATGTGTGGATTGGTTATGAAACCGTGATCATGCCAGGAGTACAGGTGGGAGATGGAGCTATTATTGCGGCAAAATCAGTCGTGGTGAGCGATATTCCACCCTACACGATTTTTGGGGGTAATCCAGCCAAGTGTATTCGTCAGCGCTTTGATGATCGGGTGATCCAATCTTTGCTTGAGATAGCTTGGTGGAATTGGGAGATCAGCAAAATTACGCGTCATCTAGAGAAGATCGTATCGGCAGATATTGAAGCTTTGACCAATTGCAGGTGAGAACGCAGCAGAGCGTTAGCGAGGGGCGATCGCATAATCAATCAAGCCAACCAACCGTTGGCGCAATGTTTCCAGCCCCAGCCGTTCTCCAGCAGAGATAAAGATCGCTTGAGGAAATTCCTCTTGAGCAAACGCCAGCGTATCGCTATCAACCTGGTCTATTTTGTTAAAAGCCAGCAGCGCCGGACCCGGAGTAATGGGCATTTCTGAAAGGATTTTCATCACCGATCGGATCTGGCTTTGCCATGCTGGATGGGACAAGTCCACCACATGCAGCAGGGCATCTGCTTCGGTTACCTCCTCTAGCGTGGCGCGAAAGGCATCCACCAGCGAAGGCGGTAAATCGTGAATGAATCCTACCGTATCAGTCAGAATAATGGTGAGTTTCTCCTGAGTCTTCGGATGATTCACATTAAGCCGCCGCGTTGTCGGATCAAGGGTGGCAAAGAGCTGATCGGCAATATAGACCTCGGCATTGGTTAAGGCATTCAGCAGCGTCGATTTCCCGGCGTTGGTATAGCCCACAATAGCGATCGAGGGCACCTCCTCATGCTGCCGCTGCTGGCGCATCCGCGATCGGTGTGCCTGAAGCTGATTAACCTCCTGCTGAAGGCGGGTAATACGGCGCTGAATGGCACGACGCTCAGTTTCTAGCTTCGTTTCACCTGGGCCCCTTGTCCCAATACCGCCCCCCTGACGTGACATCGATCGCCCTCGACCCGACAAACGCGGCAGAGCATATTCTAACTGCGCTAGCTCTACCTGAAGTTTTCCGGCTCCCGACTGCGCCCGCTGCGCAAAGATGTCCAAGATCACCTCAGTGCGATCGACTACCCGAATGCCGATTTGTAGCTCCAAATTGCGGACTTGAGACGGAGAGAGATCGCGATCGAACACAACCAAATTTGCGCCCACCGTCTGAGCGGATAGGGCGATTTCCTGCACCTTGCCTTCGCCCACCACGGTTTGCGGATGAGGTTGAGAGCGCTTTTGCCGCAGAACTTGCAGAACCTCGCCCCCAGCAGTTTCCACCAGTCGCGTTACCTCGGTCAGCCCATCCTGAAAGCGTTGGCTGCTGACGCGATCGGTCATTAGCCCGACTAGGAGGACGCGATCGCGGTCAACATCCACCTGCTGCGCTACAAATTCTCGACGAAACTCCTCTTCCAAGCCCTCTGTTAAGGCTAGAAAATCTTGCTGCGTCAGCACATCCAAGCTCAGAGAGGGAGAAACCGTCCAATGCGCCTCTGGATGAGGCACAAGATGCGCCAAATACGCCTCTTTAACATATCCAGTTGCACCCCCACCTCGCCGCTCAAACCCTCCGCCAGAGAGAGTTAGCATCACTAACGCATCTAGTCGCTGGAGTGCCATTGCTGTCAAGGTAGATTCGCTTGGAGCCTCCATCTTGAGCTGCGTGGCAACACACCGAATGCCACTCAACCGCTCGGCTCCATAGCGAGGCAACTCTGAAGGCGGAATTTGCGTCTGTCGCACCGTCCCGACCCCGACTCGAATCACCTGCCCCCGACGATTGATGTAGGTGCAGAGAGGTTGAGCAATTTCAGTGCTGACGGCGGCAAGACGCTGCGCGAACTCAGGCGTTGTCAGGCAATCGCCAGGTAAACGCTGATGATAGAGCCGCTGCAACTGCTTGAGTTGGTTGGGCTTTAGCCCCTGAAGCTGTCCGTAAATAGTTTCGATTGACACGCCTGACCAGAATAATTGGTCTTTAAAAACTGATCTCGCAAACTCTATTCTATCGAGGGTTTTTCTAATCTGGGTAGAGTCTCCCCAAGTTCGTAATACACTCTGCAAGAATAAACTTTCACCTACCAATGTCCAATAGAATGCGTTTAGTCAATCGATTACATGGCGCTATTTTCTACGCTTATTGAACGCACAAATAGACAAAATCCTGATTGTAAGCGCTCATTTTTCCTCGTACATTCACCGACTTTACCCAAAAATCAATATTTTTTGTATCGTAGTGTTACTATTTTGAGGTAATGTTTGTGAAATTTACCCATCTTCTTCGAAACGCTAATCATCAGATCTTAATCAAACGCATTTAAGCTCTGATTTTTTTCATAGTTCTTCATGATTTGTAGGATCTAGTAGCCACTTTCTCCAGAAGTTTAGCTGAGAACCACAGTGCAACTTTACGCCAGCTTCATGTAGGTTCACTGCAACTTTACAATTGATTTCTGTTTCTAATTCATGACTCAGAATATTTACGGAGTCATGATGGAACTTCTAGGAAAAAATTTAGTTAATCTCCTGATTTCTAGGGAGATTTGTTACTGAAATCAGCATTTCAGCAGCAAGTCTACGTATTTTGACGGATTAGATTCTATTTGCATTCAAGAGTTAATTTTAATTAGCTGCAATGCCATTTTCAAGAAACAAAATCTATTACAAATGAGGGTTGTCACCCCCTTGGACAACAGTCTTCTTTTTAGATATCTTCGGTTTAACATGATAAATTACTTCAAAGATTGACATCAAAAAAACAAGCAATTTCTGCTCTTCAATTCCTGAAATATACCGAATTGAAAGTTGTATAGATGAAGTCAGAAAGGTTCAAAACATAGATAGCATATTAAGTCAAACAAAATGAATTCAAACAGATAATTAGAACGGCAACTAAAATAGCTAGATTTTTTACTTACACTCAATCTCTGAGGATATTTCAATGAGAAGTTTCCTAATTTTCAGTTAAGTATCAATTATTGTAGGCATTGAAATTCCTGAGATAGGTAACAGAATATTTTCCTGAAAAGCTTGTTAAACCTAGATACTGAACTATGTCTGTCTTATTTTAAATCCTGATAGATTGAATTCTTAAACCAGCCCCTATCACATTTTAAGATGATTAATACATCTTTGAAGAGGAGACTCATGTTCTCTGCCTATTTATTATGAATTGCTCTATCAAGTAGACTTTACGCTCTTGCAGTCTCGGATTTAAGAAACTCACAAGCAAGAAACTTATAAGCATCAAATGGTTTTGGATGAGGTGTATTGATGTCACGGGACGCTCTGGTTGTTGGAATTAATACCTACAAGTTCATGTCTGGCTTGCAAGCCCCTGCAAGCGATGCAGAGGCGATCGCCCAGCAGCTTCACACCTACGGGGAATTTAGAGTTCATCGTTTGCCAGAGGTAATTCAGGCTGGTAAGCCTCAAGTGGGTCAAAAAACGACCATTACGCTGCGTGAGTTGGAATCTTCGCTGATTAATTTGTTTAAGCCTAAAGGCAATACTATTCCCCACACGGCTCTGTTTTATTTCTCTGGGCATGGCATTCAGCGTGAGGCAGGTATTCAGGAAGGCTATCTAGCGCTAAGCGATTCTAATCCTGATAAGGGTAGTTACGGTCTATCGCTATTTTGGCTGCGGCGGCTGCTACAGGAAAGCCCTGTGCGTCAGCGCATCGTCATTTTAGACTGCTGCCACAGCGGTGAATTTCTTCACTTCTTGGAGGCAGATCCGGGCGCACGTCCCGGCACCGATCGCCTATTTATGGCAGCCTCTCGCGAATATGAAACAGCCTATGAATCGCTAGAAAGTCCTTACAGCATCTTTACTCAAGCCATTCTGACGGGGTTAGATCCGAGTCGGGTAGAGTCAGGCACCGTCACCAGCCACTCTCTAACAGACTGGGTAAGCCACAAACTCAAGAGCGAAATTCAGCAGCCTCTATTTGAAAGCTCTGGCAGCGAGATTATCTTGACGCGAGGCGTAGGCGGACAGTCGATCATCCCCAAAGTCCACAAATCCAGCCCGATTTGCCCCTATCGCGGTCTGGAATGTTTTGATGAAACCCACAGCGAATACTTCTTTGGACGAGAAGAGCTAACAGCAGAGCTAGTGAACAAGCTTCAGAGCGATCGCTTTGTGGCGATCGTCGGAGCTTCAGGCATCGGCAAATCCTCTCTAGTGCGAGCAGGATTGGTTGCGACCTTAAAGCAACGTGCGCCGCTCCAGTGGCAGATCAAGTTTCTGACTCCAGGCGAACATCCTCTCAAAAGTCTGGCGAATGCCTTTATTGATTCCAATTTGGGCAATCTGGAGCGGGCTGAGCAGCTTCGACGTGCCGAGACTTTTTTACAAGATGGTGGTCGGGGTCTAGCTCAACTTGTCCAGGCTAGCTTACCGATGTCAAGTGCTGTGTCAGGAGCAATTCGCCCTCGAATGCTGCTGATTATTGACCAGTTTGAAGAGGCTTTTACTCTGTCTAGAGGTTCTCGTGCTGAGCAAGAGCGGCAGCAGTTTTTCAACTGCTTGATGGGGGCATTAGAAGCAACCGATAGCGACCTCAGCGTGGCGATCGCCCTAAGATCTGACTTTCAATCTAAGTGTGCGCTCTACGAAGGCTTAGCCCACAAAATTGAGCAGCATCGGGTGGTCGTGAATCCGCTGAAGTATGAGCAAATTAAGGCGACGATTCTTAAGCCCGCTCAAAAGATCGGGTTAGTTTGTGAGCCAAGCTTGGTTTACAACATGATGCTAGATATTATTGGCGCACCCGGTGAACTGCCGCTATTGCAATACACTTTATTGGAACTCTGGAACCATCGCCGCACCGGATTGGAGGGTGGCGTCGCCCGACTCACCCTAGATACCTATCAGGAACTAGGCGGAATGCGCGGAACGCTGCAAAAGCGTGCAACTGAAGTATTTTCTCAGCTGACTCTAGAGGAGCAAACGGTAGCCAAACGAATCTTCCTAGCGCTGACGCAGCTTGGTGAGGGTACAGAAGATACTCGTCGTCGAGTGATGAAATCTGAATTGGTCAGCTCAGTTTTTCCTGCTGCGCTCGTAGAGCAGGTGCTAGAAAAGATGGTGGCTGCAAAGCTCGTCGTCACAAGCTGTGAAAGAGGATGGCAAGCTCCAAAGAAACAAGATCAGATTGGCTCTACGGCGATCGGCAGCTCCATTGTTTTAGACAAGCAATTGACTGGAGAAATGGTTGATGTTGTCCATGAAACGCTGATTCGCAACTGGGGGCTGCTCCGGAACTGGCTGGATGAGAACCGAGAAATGCTGCGGCGAATGCGGCGGATTGAACAGGCGGCTCAGGAGTGGGGTAGTGCTGGGCAACCATCAGGAGAGTTCTTGATGAATGGATTGCGGCTCAGAGATGCCGAAGATTTTCAGCGCACCTATCCCCAGGAGCTATCGGCGTTGGCGCAGCGATATATTGCCGCAAGCCACTCCGAAACCCGCCGTGCTAGGAGAGAGTCGCGACAGCTGCAAATTGCGGTGCCTACGGTTTTGCTGATTGCGCTGGCAGCCGTGCTGAACCAGTATCGCGGCACACTTCATTGGCAGGCAGAAAAAGATCATCAGATTCAGCTTGCGACTTCCCGCGAGCGAGCGGCGATCGCTCAAACCATTCTGCAAGATGGCTCCAGCGATCCGATGACGGCACTGCTGGTCAGCCGTTTGGCCGCAGAGTCTGGCGGTGCCAATTATGAAACTCAATCTAGCCTCCGTGCAGCGCTACAGGATCTACGCCTTCAGCTTGAGCTGAAGGGGCATGAAGGAGCCGTGCATCAGCTTGCGTTTAGCCCCGATCGCCGTCATTTAGCCACTGCAGGAGCTGATGGTAGATTGCGCCTCTGGGCGATCGATGCGCAAACCATTCTAAACAGCCCCTTGAAGCCTATTAAAACTCTCTCATGGTCAGAGCTGAGGAATAGCGAAGTAAGCAGCAGTCAAACAGAGAGTAGCGAAATAAGTAAACCAGACAGTAACAAAACAAATAACAGTAAGACAGAGAGCGATAACACAAAGGGCGATAAGACAGGCATTAGGGCGATCGCCTTCAGTCCTGACGGTAGGCAGGTGGCAGCGATCGCTCACAACTCACCGCTAGTCAAGGTTTGGTCAGTAGAAACCGGAACGGTGCTGCTCCAACTCACAAATTTGGCTCCGGTAAACCAGGTTATGTTTAGCCCCGATGGCAAATGGGTTGCGACACAGAGCGATCGCTCAATTTCACTCTGGCGGGCTGACACCGGACAACTGCAAGCTCGTCTGCCTCAATCTAGCGACATTGTAAGCCTGCAATTTAGCCCCGATGGAAAGATGTTTCTGGCAGCCTTACAGGGCGACGTGGCTCAGGCTGAATCGGGCAGCGCTCCATCAGCGACCAGATCAGCGAGTACCGTGCAACTCTGGCGACTCACGGCTGATCCGGCGCAGCAGTTAAAACTTCAGGCTCTATCGCCTCTTGTGCTGCCTAGCCCCATTACCTGTGCTAAATTCAGCCCCAGTAGTTCTATCGCCACCGCCAGCACCGATGGCAAAGTTAGGCTGTGGAGCGCTACGGGGCAACTCCGTCAAACTTTCACACCTGCCCATCCTTCGACCCTTAGCCCCCAGCCCCCAGCCCAACTGCAATTTAGCCCAGATGAGAGCCTGTTGGCGATCGCTAGCCCTCAGCAAACCTGGCTCTGGAATCTTCAGACGGGTCAAATGCAAGCTGAGCTGATTCTAACGCCGCACTCTGCAAAGGCAAACTCACTGGGGAATTCGCTGCTGCAATTTAGTCCCGATGGTCAGTTGATAATCACGAAGGGGTCTGCTGTACCCTCCTCAGAACAGGTCTATTTGTGGAATACCCAAACCGGGCAGCAGGTGAGCACAATGCAGAGCAACGGTGTTTTGGAATCAGCTGAGTTTAGTCCAGATGGCACCTACATAGCCCTAAATGCCAACGGCATCGTCCAACTTTGGGCCACAGAGGCGGGTGGCGAATTGCCTACCATCTATCCGCCTAACGCCATGGCAGAATGGTCAATGTTTTTGCCAGCCAGCACAGAGAAAGCTGCTCAACCTGCGACAGAGCAGGGGTTAAACCGTCCAGAACACGGCCCGATCGCCACTCGTTTAATGACGGTTACTCCTGACGGCAAGCTACAAAACTGGCAAATCCTGGCAGATGCTCCTTCTCCTAGCCCAACACCGCCATCGGTTTCGCCGAGCTACAGCGCTATTATGGAACCCCAGCGCATCTGGCAATACCTATCCGCTTTAATGGGGCAGCGATCGCCAAGTGGGCTATCCATGCTGTCCTCCGCTGCACCTAAATCTGCTGAAACTGAGTCTGCGGAACCGACAAAGGCAGAGGCACAAAACCCAAGCGCGATTCAGCATGAGGGAGCGATCGCGGCTCTCAATGCCTATACAGCCTTACCTGGAAGTGTTCTCAGCCCCTCATTGAACAGCCGTTCTTTAAACAGCCGATTGAGTGGAGTCGCGTTTAGCCCAGAGGGGCAGCACATTGTTACTGCTACAGCAGAAGGGCAGATGGACGTTCAATCTATGCAGCCCGATCGCTCTACAGCGCCGATACTAAAAATTCGCAATTGGCGATTGATTCCAGGACAGAATGCGGCGCTCAGCGAAGTTGTGAAGCCCAGCAGCTCTCAGCTCAGTAGCCCTGGCGGTGAACCTCTCAGCATTAGCCAGCTTAGTTTTAGCCCTGATGGTCGTCAAATATTGGGTGTAGGGGACGACTTAACGGTGCGCCTATGGGATGCACAAACTGGACAACTGCTGAGAGTATTTAAGGGTCATAAAGCAACGATACAAAGGGCAAGCTTTAGCCCGGATGGTCGAGAGATTGTCACCGCGAGCTGGGATCGCACTGTGCAGATTTGGCAGATTGCTTCTGGTGAAGCAATTCAGATCTTGAGTCATGCCGATGCAGTTAATGGCGCAAGCTTTAGCCCCGATGGTCAGCATATAGCTACGGCAAGCTGGGATGGCAGGGCGAGAGTGTGGAGCCGAAAAACGGGCAAGCTGAAGTTTTTGCTAACCGGGCATGGGGCAGAAGTATTTGATGCTGAGTTTAGTCCAGATGGCCGATCGCTTGTGACCGCCAGCGCCGATGGGACAGCGATCGTCTGGGATGCTCGAACTGGGCACAAGCAGTCTCATTTGCGTCCTGGGTTTGAAGACAAGCCGCCGATTCCTCTTTTGCAGGCAAACTTTAGCCCGGATGGACAGTACATCGCTACTCGAACTAAGGATGGAAAAGTGCATCTTTGGGCAGGTACCTGGGAGATGTTGCTAAAACTTGCCCGCGATCGTAGCCTTCGTCAGCTCACTCCTGAAGAATGCAATCGCTACCTGAGAGCAGAATCGGGCGCTTGCCCAACATTACCTCTTTAACAATAAGATGTCGGGCTATGATTTTTTTGAAAGGGGGCGCTCTGCGCCCCCTTTCAAAAAAATCATACATAAAACTAGCAACGCCAAAAAATCATCTACGGTAGAGTGAGAGGTAAAATCTCGACTAGATGAGAAATGGCTAATCTTGTAAGCAGCATTTTGAAATGGTATGTGCAAAATGGACTGATTCTGCTGGTTGCGATCGCCCTCATTGGCTTTCCTGCATTTGCTCAAGAAATCAGCCCGTCTGGAAATCAGCCATCTGGAAATCAAATTGACGGTTATCCAGTCATGCTCAACAATCAGCCGATCTTTTGGGTTAGACAAGGCGTAGCTGACGTTGTTTCGGCTCAAGAACGCGCCAAAATTATTGGTGATAGATTGGAGCAGATTGCCAGCAAAAATTCTGTTTCGGTAGAATCCATTACCGTTGACGAGCAGCCAGATGGCTCAATTCTCAAAGCCGATAAGTTAACCCTTCTGACTATTCGAGACAATGACGCTAAGGCGAACAATCAGTCACGTCAAGCCTTAGCTGCAGAAGCATTGCGAAAGATTAGAAGTGCGATCGCCCAATATCGAGAGGAGCGCAGTTTCAAGACGCTAATGATCAACATTAGCTTGGCAGCCCTTAGCACGATCGCCTTGCTGCTGTTTCTGCGAGGTCAACATTTCATCTTCGGAAAACTGCTTTCTAGAATCAGGGAAGCTCACAAGCAAGATCGACTAGGGTTGCGCGTCGGCACCTCTCGCCTGCTCGGATCAAACGCAACTGATTATCTGCTCAAGACCTTAATTCGCCTCGGTAAGCTAGCGCTGACTTTAGCGGCATTTTACCTCTACCTTCCGTTTATTCTTAGCCAGTTTCCTACGACAAGAGCCTTTAGCAATCAAGTTTTTGGTGACATTACCTACCGCACTAATCAGTTAGCTCAGTCGTTTGTGCAGTATTTACCTAATCTGATTGCGATCGTCGTGATTGGATTCGTGACGTATTACATTATCGGGTTCGCCAAGCTTGCAATTATTGAGCTAGGGCGAGGAGATGCCTATCCTTGGTTTTATCCAGAGTGGACAAGACCTACGGTACGTCTCGTAACATTTTTAATTATTGCGATCGCCTGCGTAGTGGCTGGTCCCTATCTCCCTGGATTTGGTTCTCCAGTATTTCAAGGTGTTTCTCTTTTCCTAGGGGCACTATTCACGCTAGGATCTTCTTCCGCTATTTCCAACGTCGTTTCTGGAATCATTTTGATTTACACTCGTGCTTTCCGAGTAGGTGACATGATTCAGATTGGAGATGTAACAGGCGAAGTCATCGAAAAGTCCTTATTCGTGACTCGATTGATCAATTCCAAGAATGTTATCACGACTTTACCCAACGCGGCGGTATTGAATGGCAGCGTAATTAATATGAGCGCTGCTCTGCGTCAATCTGAAAATAGTCTAGTTCTGCATACTACGATTACGCTAGGATATGACGTGCCCTGGAGAACCGTCCACCAAGTTCTCATAGAAGCTGCCAAAGCAACAGAAAATATCTTGCCAGAACCACGATCGTTTGTGTTGCAGACCGCGTTGAATGATTTTAACGTTAGCTATGAGCTGAACGTTCATATCGATCGACCCGACATTATGCCAATAATTTACTCAGAGCTGTATCAAAACATTCAGGATCATTGCAATCAGGCTGGCATTGAGATCTTGTCTCCAACTTACTCAGCCCTTAGGGACGGCAACCACTCGACCATTCCTACAAATTACTTATCTCAAAACTACAGTTCACCAACCTTCCGCATCAACGTTCAGGATAGTAATTCCCAAGAAAGCGGTTGATAAGAAAACAGTTGAGTTATCTCTGTCAATATACTGAGGGATCTTCTGATACTGCGAAGACATTGCTAATCAGAACCTCACTGAGCTGAGCCTAATTTTGATCTAGGGGCACCGAAAGTTCTATTCTTTGCTCCGACTGTGGCTGAACTTCCCGCACATCAAGACCCTCATTAGAAATCCTGACGCGGGTTTCTGGATTAGGCTGCTCATAGATTTCAACGTTGACTCGATCGCCATCAGAGGAGACACGTGGGCGCAGCTCAGACCCTTGTCTACCCAAATTAATTTGAAGGCCGTCACCTAGTTGAATCGCTTGAGCGGAGGCAGGAACCGTCCCCACCGTTAATCCCATTAATGCTGCACCCAAGCAGCTGATTAGCTGATTTTTCATGAGTTTTACCCCGTTTTTAAGATTGGCTTTGATTACCAATGTGGCAAATTTAGGAAACGATACCCTCTAACGTGAGGCTCATATTTTTAGCGGGAAGCATTTCCAAAAAGGAATAGTGTCCTGAGACAGGTTGCACAATGTTCCAAAACACGTCCATTCAGATTGGGCTAGCCCACTATAATGAAGGTCTGAAGGGCTTTGAGAGGTGGTAATCCCGTTATGGCAAAGCAAAAAAACCACGATCCTCAGTGGATTAAAGAAACGTTTGAACTTGAAGACGATCATCGTTGGGAGTCCAATCCGGGCTATAAGATTTTTGTCGCCGATCGCGGTGCAGTTCGTTTTGACGTGCCGCAGGATTGGATCTTTCAGCCAGATGATAAATCCTTTAAGTTTCTCGATCGCCAGCCTCCCGACGATGATTGCCGCCTAGAAGTGTCGTTCAATCGGCTTCCAGAAGGAGATTGGGCAGGGTTTCCCCTTCAGTCTACGCTGCGGAAAATTGTTGATGACGATGAGCGCAATGTAATTGCCAAAGCGGATATCGTGACGGTTAAACGCCAAACCGCTCGGATTGTCTGGACAGAAATTAAGTTTATTGATGCGCCAGAAAATCGGGAGGCTTTCTCCCGAATCTGCATTGGCTTAGGCTCAAACGTGCAGTGCTTGATCACCTTAGACTATTGGGCAGATGATGCCGATCGCTTGATTCCCGTTTGGGATGAAGTGTTGCGATCCCTGACTTTAGGCCTATACATTCGTGACCCTAGAATCGGTACGGCTTTGCCCGATTAGCTCGCCAAATTCGCTTGCCAGATTAAGACTATGAATCGCACGATTGTCTGGTTTCGGCGAGATTTGCGGATTGCCGACCATGCCCCGCTCTATCGGGCGGCGCTCCGGGGAGCGGTAATTCCAGTGTTTATATTCGATCGCGCTCTGCTACACCACCCTGAGACTGCTCCAGCTAGGGTAGCGTTTATGCTGGAATGCCTAGCAAGCCTGGATCGAGATCTGCAAGCTCACGGCGGTCGGCTAATTCTGCGATCCGGCGACCCGGCAGAGGTGCTGCCCCATCTAGTGCGTGAAACTCAAGCAGAGGGAATCTATGCCCACATTGACTATGAGAGGATCTATGGGCGGGTGCGAGATGCAAGGCTGAATCGCGCCTTAGCAGAGCAGCAGATGAAAATCCGCTGGTTTGAGCCGACTGCTGGCGTGGCTGATTTGATTGCCTATCCGCAGTATCGAGATTTCTGGTTTGCCGAAATGCGTCAGGAAATGTCGCCAACGCCCGATCGCATTCAGACTCCGCCAAGTATTCACAGCGAGCCTTTGCCTTCGCTGGCAGATCTGAAGCTGATTCCTGACTCAAAGCCGATTCCCTCTGGCGGAACTGCCGCTGCCCGTCAGATCTTGCAGGAATTTCTAGATGAAAAAGTCGATCGCTACTACTGGCAGTTGTCTTACCCTGGTGCTGAAGCCACGACGGGACTCAGTCCCCATCTGAAATTTGGCGCGATTTCTATTCGAGAATGCTACCAAACGGCTCAACAGCTCAAGTCTTCAGATAGTTTCAAGGTGCAGCGGAGTCGCAAGCAGCTGATCTCACGTTTGCGGTGGGGCAGCGGCTTTGCTCAGCGGTTCCGCTACTTGCCACAGTTGGAATTGCGATCGCTCTACACTATCTTTGATGAAGAAGGCTGGGAGTTTGACGAGGCGCTTTATGAAGCGTGGCAAACCGGACAAACCGGGTTTCCTATCGTGGATGCAGCAGCGCGGTGCCTGCAAGAGACAGGCGGCTGGAAGCAGCTCAATTTTCGAGTGCGCGCCCTCCATTCCAGCTTTCTGAGCAATCTTTTGGGAATAGACTGGCGATATGGGGCACTGCACTTCATGCGGCATCTGATTGATGGCGATTGTCCGATCGATCACTATCAATGGGCAATGCAATCAGGCGTGACCCATTGTGTAGACAAAACTTGGACGCGCATTTATAACCCTGGACAGGTGGCGATCGATCGCTGTGATCCAGAGGGTTTATTCATCAAGCGCTGGGTGCCTGAAGTGGCTCACCTTTCGCCAGAGCAGCTTGGCACACCGCCGCCGCTGTTAGGAAACTATCCTTCACCCATTTTGGATTACAAGTCGGCTCGTCAGCGGCGGGTGAAGCAGCTTGAACGTCAGCGTCAAACTTTCCTGAACCAGAAAAATGTGGTGCCCTATTTGGCAAGACTGCCGGAGTTTATGACTCCGTTTGGCAGCGATCGCTTTCCGGGTAGCGAGGTAGAATGGGCGACGATGCCAAATCTAGAGCTTTTCCCGACCCCGCTGGATTTGGAGAGCTTAGATTTGGCTCAGGCTCAGGCTTTGCGTACCTGGTTTACGGCCCATGTGAATATTCTGCCGCAGAAGGGGCGATCGCGTCGTTCTCCTAAGAAGGATAAAAAAGAGAAGCGTCCTGCTGACTTTTCGCAGCTGAGTTTGCTGGACTAATTGTTCTGTAAGTGGATTCGCAAAATACCCGACGAGGGAATGCGATCGCTCCATTCACTATTCCATAATTGAGTCATCAATTAAGTCATCATCGGTAACAGCTCAACCTCCTTACCCATCAGAGGAAGATTCTCATGTCAAATCTATCTGCTTCAGCTTCTGCTGCAACGTCTAAACCTGGCGTGACTCAACCCGTGAGTAAAAGCTGGAAAACTACGGCGATTGGCATTGTCCTAGCCCTCAGCGGTTTTGTAGCATTCTCACCAGAGGCTTTTGGGGGCAATAATGCCTTCATCGTCAAACTCTGCAAATTTATCAATATTGGCGGATTAGCAGCATTAGGTGTCACGGCTAAAGATTTTGATGTCACAGGCGGCAGCCAGCCTATTACAGATAAGCAGCATCCAATGAGCTAAATCTGAGGATGTTTTTTGAAAGGGGCGCTCAGCGCCCCTTTCAAAAAACATCTATAAAACTGATAACGCCTCAAATCTCTCCTATCGCCGAGCATTGAGAGGACGACGAAGAGCGCTAGGATAGACCTAATTCTTGGCGCTCTCATCGTGAACTTGTTCAACCGCACCTCTACTCCCATTTCTAAATCTACGGCGCTCAGGGAAGACGATCGCCATAGACCTGCCCAGCCGTTGCTTTCGGCAGACGTGATAGCTCCCCTCACGGTCGGCATTCTGGTACTCGTTCTGTGGGAAATAGCGGTTCGAGTCACCCATATGCCGCCCTACCTGCTGCCGGGGCCTCTGTTAGTCGCACAAACGCTGGTTTCCGACTGGAATACGCTATTTCCATCGCTCTTGATCACGCTACAGATTACTATCGTTGCCTTTATTGCAGCAGTGGTGTCAGGTCTGTTAGTTGCTATTCTATTTACTCAGAGCAAATGGATCGAGCGGAGTCTGTTTCCCTATGCCGTCATCCTACAAACCACGCCGATTGTGGCGATCGCCCCTCTGATTATTCTTTGGGTGCGGCGCGTTGTGCCCGACGAAAGCTCTACCTTCGTTTCGCTCGTCATTTGTGCCTGGATTGTGGCTTTTTTCCCCATTCTTTCTAACACCACACTGGGTCTGAAGAGCGCTGATCACAATCTAGCTAACCTGTTCCAGCTCTACAAAGCCTCGCCTTGGCAAACGCTACGCTACCTGCGTCTGCCGAGCGCCATGCCCTACTTTTTGGGCGGACTGCGGATCAGCGGCGGGTTGGCTCTTATCGGCGCGGTTGTGGCAGAATTTGTCGCTGGGACGGGAGGAACCCGATCGGGCATTGCTTACCAAATTTTGATTTCCAGCTTCAATCTGCAAATCCCGCGTATGTTTGCAGCTCTAGTGATGACGACCGCTTTGGGGGTCGCCATTTTTCTGCTCCTCACGCTCCTATCTGACCAGATTTTGCGTAACTGGCATGAAAGTGCGGTCAAGCGAGAAAACTAAAATCTTTACTTCTACTACTAAAGTCTTCATCTCTAGAGTCATCCCATGCCATCTACCCCGCCTGCTTCTAGCCACTACTGGATCAGAAACGCCCATATTCCGGTGGCTCTTCTCCATCAGCCCCATGCAGCGATCGCCGCTCAACAAACCTTTGAGGGCTTGTCCTGTATAGATATCGAAATTCGAGAAGGGGCGATCGCTCAAGTTATTCCTGCCCACAGCCAGATTCCTGCCGATAGCCAGGTGGAAACAATTGACCTCCGTCAGGGTATTGTGTTTCCTTGCTTTGTGGATATGCACACCCATCTGGACAAAGGGCATACCTGGGGACGAGCGCCTAATCTACAGGGCACATTTGAAAACGCTCTGACAACCGTGGAAACCGATCGACAAAAAAACTGGAATGTCGAAGATGTCTATCGCCGGATGGAGTTTGGGCTAAAGTGCAGCTACGCCCATGGCACTCAGGCGATTCGTACCCATATTGATTCCCTAGAGGGACAGGCGATCGTTAGCCTAGAAGCCCTGAAAATGTTGCAAACCGAGTGGCAAGGGCGGCTGAGTCTGCAAGCCGTTTCGCTCTTACCATTGGAAAGCTTTGAAACGTCGGAGGGCGAAAAGATTGCCGATTTATTTGCGGCATCAGGGGGAGTATTGGGCGGTCTAGTGCTGATGAATGAGCGCTTAGATCACCAGCTCGATCGCGTTTTTGCCATGGCGATCGATCGTGGGTTAAGCCTCGACTTCCATACCGACGAAAGCGGCGACCCTGAAGAAATTACTCTGCGTCATGTTGCCTCTGCCGCTATCCGCCACCAGTTCACAAACCAAATTGTTTGTGGACACTGCTGTAGTCTTGCGGTGCAGCCACCCAACGAAGTGAAAAAAACGATGGATCTTGTCAAAGAAGCGAGAATCGGCATCGTCAGCCTTCCCATGTGCAACCTCTATCTACAAGATCGCAACCAGCAAGCCTCCCAACACTTTGCCCAAACGCTCTCTTCCGCCTCTCCTGACTTGATGCCCTACCCAGCTGACATCCCAACGCATACGCCTCGCTGGCGCGGTGTGACGCTACTGCATGAGCTGAGGCACAGCGGCATCCCGGTGGCGGTCGCTAGCGACAACTGCCGCGATCCCTTTTATGGATTTGGCGATCATGACATGGTAGAGGTCTTGACTCAGGCGACCCGCATTGCTCACTTTGATGCCCCCTATGGCGACTGGTGCCGCACCGTTACCCAAACTCCAGCCGAGTTAATGGGGCTGTCTGCAATGGCTCAAATTGGCATAGGGTTACCCGCCGATCTGGTGCTGTTCAAAGCTCGTCACTATAGCGAACTGTTTGCTCGTCCCCAGAGCGATCGCGTGGTTCTGCGTCAGGGGAGGGCGATCGACAGGACGCTGCCTGATTATGCCGATTTGGATGATCTAGTGCAAAACCCTACGTGAAATAAAGCGAGGGTATGAATTTTTTTGGAAAGGGGCGCCCCTTTCCAAAAAAATCACATATGAAATCAGCAACGCCGACAAGTTTTCAATTAATCAATGGTTCAATTAATCAATGGTTCAATTAATCAATAGAAAGAAAAGTCGCAAAATTGCTGAGGGCTTTCCAAGTGCGATCGCCAATCACACCATCAGCCGTTAGCTGCCGATCTTTCTGGAAAGCTCTCACGGCTGCTTCAGTTTTTATGCCAAAAGCATTGTCGATCGCCCCTGCGTAGAAATTGCCTACTTTCAGCAATTCCTGAACGATGCCGACCTGCTTGCTAACCATGCCCCGACGGAGAATAGGCATCCCAACAGGGGCATTGGCGCGTAGAGATTTCCAGGTTGAAGCTCCAACAATTCCGTCTTGTTCTAGAAGAAATTGGAATTGCACTATCTTAACCGCTGCTTCAGTTTTACTGCCGAATACGCCATCCACTTTAACTTGATCCGCAACAAGAATTCTTGGATTAACGAGCGCCTGCAGTTGACGAACTTTTTCACCTTGAGAACCGATTTGAAGAATAGGATCGATCGCTTGAACTTGAGTTACTGTGAACATGATAGATAAGTCTGAAGGAAGAACTATAGAGTTAATCAGATTATCTAAATCAAATTACGGAGCCAAATGGGTACCCTTGCAGGTACTCTCTGGGGGACTCCCGATCGCCCCGATTTCTTCTAGCAGCTGGCGATCGGCATCGCAATCAGGATTTCCGGTGGTCAAAAGCTTATCGCCATAAAAAATTGAGTTTGCTCCCGCCATAAAGCACAAGATCTGAGCCTCGCGGGTGAGGCTACTGCGTCCGGCGCTAAGGCGAACCCTGGCTTTGGGGATGAGAATTCGGGCAGCGGCACACATCCGCACTAAATCTAGTGGATCGATCGGCGGCTGTTCTTGAAGAGGAGTTCCGGCAACCGCGACGAGGGCATTAATGGGGACGCTTTCAGGGTGAGGAGTCAGAGTTGCTAGCACTTGCAGCATTTGCGCCCGATCGCTCAAGGTTTCGCCCAAACCAATGATACCCCCACAGCAAACCGTAATGCCCGCCCGCCGCACACAGTCTAACGTTTGGAGTCGATCGCCATAGGTGCGAGTGGTAATAATCTGATCGTAAAATTCGGGGCTGGTGTCCAGGTTGTGGTTATATGCCGTGAGTCCGGCGGCAGCGAGGCGCTGTGCTTGGGAGTCGTTTAGCATTCCGGCTGTGACGCAGGCCTCCAGACCCAGCGATCGCACCCCGCGCACCATTTCCAGCATATCCTCAAAAGCTTTGCCGTCCCGAATTTCGCGCCATGCCCAGCCCATACAAAAGCGATCGGAACCCGCCTCTTTTGCCCGCTGAGCGGCAGCTAAAACTTCTGGCACAGGCAAAATCGGCTGCTTTTCTACCGTCGTTTCATATTGTGCCGACTGCGGGCAGTAGGCGCAGTTTTCGGAGCAGCCGCCCGTTTTGACACTCAGCAAGGTCGCAAGCTGAATGTCATTTTGCGGGTGGTGGTGGCGGTGAACAGTCTGAGCACGGTAGACCAGCTCAAGCAAGGGTTGCTGAAGGATGTCTAGGATTTCGGCAGTTGTCCAATCGTGACGTTCGAGGCTTGTGGGTATGGAAGATGAATTGAGCATGGGCGATCGCGGTTCTAAAATTTTGCAACATGCTTTGCATCATATCCTGTGCTTTGCATCATACCGTCAGGCGAATTCACTTAGTCACAGTAGATCGCAAAGTCTTCCTATTTTTTCTAAAAGCTGGATTTCAAAGGCGTGGAGCGCCTTTGAAATCCAGCTTTTAGGGTTTTGGGGCGCGCGGAGCGCGCCACAAAACCCTAATTTCGATCTACTGAGTCAAGATGATCGTGTCAAGCGACTGTGCTAAGGTCGTTCAAGATTTCCTCAATGCCCTGATAGACGATCGCCAATTCTTCGTCAGCGATACAGTAGGGTGGCATCAGGTAGAGAACGTTACCTAATGGGCGAAGCAGTAGACCTTTGGCGATCGCTTTTTGTCTGATATCTAGTGAAATAGTGTTGAGGTAGCCAGGTTCATGGGTGGTGACTAGATCCATTGCGGCAATCGTGCCAGCGACACGGATTTTTTCGACTTTAGGATGCGTTTTAAACTTAGCTAGATATTCAGTATGATTTGCTTCCATACCACGAAATATAGGTTCGGACGACTGAGTTAGCTCAAAAGAAGCCAATGCCGCCGCACAGCCTAGGGGATTTGCGGCATAGCTATGTCCGTGATACAAAGTTTTCGCTGGATTGTCGCTGTAGAACGCATCATAAATCTGCTCAGAACAGGCAGTGACTGCCATCGGTAAGAATCCTCCAGTTAATCCCTTAGATAGACAGATGATGTCAGGTTGAATACTTGTCTTAGCGCAGGCAAACCACTCACCCGTGCGTCCAAATCCTGTCATCACCTCATCAAAAATAACCAGTAAATTAAAGCGCTGAGCAATACAGCAGAGGTTTTGTAAGAATTCAGGTCTGCACATTCTCATGCCGCTTGCACCCTGCACAAGCGGCTCTAGGATGAATCCAGCGTAGCGATCGCCATCCTGACTCAACTTTTTCTCCAATGACGCTAAGATCTGCTGCTCTCGTTCGATCGCACTGCGATCGTCAATATAAGTCTCTGGGAACGGCAGATAGTCGACATCGAACAATAGATCGGTGAATGCTTCGGTGAACAGAGATTTACCTGCGGACATTGCCCCAAAGGTGTCGCCATGATAGGCTCCCTCAAACGCCAGGAAGGTCGATCGCTTTTGCCCTAGGTTAATCCAGTATTGATACGCCATTTTTAGCGCGACTTCAACGGCGGTTGAGCCATTGTCTGAGTAAAATACGCGGGTTAGACCTGTGGGAAATTTACTCACCAGCTTTTCGGCAAGCTGCTCTGCCGGATCGTGGGTGAACCCGGCAAAAATCACCTGCTCTAGAGTTTTTGCCTGCTGATAAATCGCCTCAGCAATTTTGGGATGGGCATGTCCATGAAGATTCACCCACCAGCTCGAAATGCAATCCATAATTTGGCGATCGTCTTCCAATTGCAGCCAGATCCCCTGAGCTGATTTTATCTTCAGCGGCTCAGGCGCGGTTTTAGCTTGGGTGTAGGGATACCAAAGATTAGGGTGCATGGCAGAAATCGGCGAACATTTCGTGGAAAGATCTCTTGAGTGTAGCGGGATTAATTTCATTCAGAACATCTAATTCGCCCAATATGGGAACTTTGCCGTAGTGGGCGATCGCCTCTCGGTTAATTTGATTTTTTGCCCCGTTTATAATTACGCCCAAAATAGGAATTTCTGCCTGTCTTAATGCCTGAATTGAAAGTAAAGTATGGTTGATTGTGCCTAACGAACTGCGAGCGACCAAGCACACGGGTAGGCTTAGTTTTTGAATTAGGTTAATCATCAAATCCTGCTGGTTTAGAGGCACTAATAAACCCCCTGCACCTTCGACAATTAAATGCGGTTTCTCATATGTCGTGGGTAGCTGAAAATCAGATAGATTGATTTGAATTTTGGCGATCGCTGCTGATGCGTGGGGAGACAGCGGCTCAGGTAATAGAAAGCGTTCTGGCAAGAAGTGAAAGGAGTCTAGCTGAGTTGCTTTCTGGATATAATGAGTGTCGGTGATAGGTTCCAGTCCAGATTGAATAGGCTTCCAATATGCCGCTCCTAGCCCTAAAGTCAGCATTGCAGAAACAACGGTTTTACCGACATTTGTGTCAGTTCCAGTGACAAAGAACTGTTTGGGAAAGAGTGAATTCACCGCTGTAAAACTCCAAACGCAACGTGAAAATGTATTGTGATAGGTTGAGCAATTTGCTTGGTTTGGCTATCCCAATATTCAATTAATCGCCGCATTTGTGAAAGGGATAGCTGCTTTCCTGTTGAATTAAATCCAGTCCCGATCGCCTTAAGGTTTCTGAAAAAATCAGACGCGCTATTGAACGTCAATCTAATGTTTTCTTCGTAGGTTTGATACTGACTGAACCCTTGGGCGAGAGCCGTCCAAACTGTCTCTGCATCAGGCAAGGGATTAGCCGTAAAAGGTAGATTCAGCTCCGTACAAATTTGTCTCCATTCCGGAAAACTTTGGCAAGTCGGAAATGAGATCAACAAAATGCCTCCCTCCTGAATCTGCGATCGCCAATTTTGCAGAGTTGCGATCGGATCAGCAAACCATTGAATCGTGAAGCCGCTGACGATCATGGCATAGGGAGAAGCAGAAGCGATCGCTTCCCCATCTAGTTGTCGGAATTCAATTAAGTTATGCTGTAGCGTCTGTAAATGAGTCCGACAAAATTGCAGCATTTCTGCCGATAGATCGGTAATTTCCAATGATCGATCGGGAAAACTCTGAACGAGTTCCTGCGTAATAAAACCTGTTCCACAGCCCACTTCAAGGATCTTTCCAGGTGGCAGAATTAACGGCTGAGATAAGTAGCTAAGCAGCTGTTTTGCACAGTCTCTTTGCATCTGTGCTTCACCATGGTAGGCGGCTGCGGCTTGCCCAAAGTGAGAAGCGATCGCTTGTTTTGCCTGAGCTTGTTGAAGATTACGAGAAATAGGCAGCATGAGTAGCGTTTAAGATTGACCAACAGGTGTGAAAATGAGTGAAGGGCAGGGCGTGACCTGAATCAGGAATCTCAATGTATTCAGTATTGTCTCCTAATGACTTCAATAACGTTTTACTTTGACTGGATGAAACAATTTGATCTTGAGTTCCATGAAAGATGATCTTAGGAATTTGCTCTAATTTGGCGAAAGCAATGGAAGAATTGTCTAAGTTCTTCAGATCGCTGACTAACAGCTCTAAATTATAGAACTTATATTCTGCTGTTTCTTCAGGTTGAGGAAGATAGCACTTCGATCGAAAGTTCTGCAACACGAACCGAGGATCTTTCTCTAGCTGATCTAGCATGATCCTGAGAATGGTTTGCGATCGTCGCCTCAACAATTCCTGCCGGGGATGAAATTCGGAAAAACTGCTGAAGATAATTAGCAAGTCTGCCTGCTGTAGATGCGCGATTGGACAAAGATGCAGCCCATAGGAGTGAGCCAGCAGAATTTTTGTCGATTTCCCAAACTTAACTTCAACGGGATTGCAAAAGTAGCCGCGATCGAACGCTTGAAATTGCAAGTTCTGTTGCTCAAATTTCGCTTGCCACGATTGCCAGCAGGTAGAGTCAAAACCCCAGCCATGATAGGCAATCACTTCAGCTTTGTCACTCATGCCACTCACCGATCGCATTAACTAAGCGATTGATTTGCTCTCGCTGATGCTGACTAGAGAGCGCCAGCCGAATCCGTGAGGTTCCTTCAGCCACCGTGGGCGGGCGAATGGCGATCGCTAAAATGCCTTGCTCCTCTAGCCATTGACCGAGCCGCAGCGTTTTCCCTGCATCGCCCACCATCAGCGGCACAATCTGCGAATCTGAACCTGCCGTGTCGTAGCCCAACTGATGCAGCTGAGTTCTCAAATAGTCTGCCAATTGAGTCAGGTATTGACGCTCTGGCTCCAGGGTTGGCATTAGCTCTAATGCGGCGGCGATCGCGCCAATCACAGCAGGCGGCAACGCCGTGGTGTAAATGAAGCCACCAC
Organism: Drouetiella hepatica Uher 2000/2452; assembly: GCA_019359505.1. Lineage (GTDB taxonomy): Bacteria > Cyanobacteriota > Cyanobacteriia > Elainellales > Elainellaceae > Drouetiella > Drouetiella hepatica. Next base: position 83,462 of record JAHHHD010000013.1, read on the forward strand.
AGCAATTCACAAAATAATCCTTCAGCTTGTGGGAACAGGTGACGAACGCGCCAAATGCTCCAAACGCTTTCCCAAAGGTGCCGACCGCAATATCTGCCCCCTCCTGATGAGCCGCCAAACCCATGCCATCTTGACCTAAAACACCCAGCGCATGAGCGTCATCAAGATACAGAATGGCATTATGTTTCTCTGCCAGGTTGACGAGCGTAGCAACGTCACTGCGATCGCCATCCATACTAAACACAGTTTCGGTGACAATTACCACGCGGCTGTAATCCCCTGCCTGATGCAGCAGCTTTTCCAGATGATTCAAATCATTGTGAGCATAGCGAATAAACCGAGCTTGGCTAGCCAGAATGCCCTGAATCAGGCTGTTGTGAATCAGGCGATCGCACAGCACCAATGACCGCGAATCCAGCAAAGATGCCAACAGCGAAACGTTTGCCTGAAAGCCCGAATTGAACAGCAATGCAGCTTCCCGTCCACAGGCGATCGCCAGTTTCTCCTCTAGCTGCTGATGAATGTCGTAGGTGCCTGTCACCAGCCGCGAAGCCGTCGAACCCGCCCCGTATCGCGCTGTGTAGTCCTGTGCAGCGGCAATTAAGGCGGGATGTTTCGATAATCCCAAATAATCATTAGAGCTAAAATTCAGCAGTTTTTGCCCGTTTTTTAGCACCCGTACCGCATCAAGGGGCGTAATGGACTGGAGCGATCGCCAACGCTGGGTTTGCTGCCGTTCGGCTAGGGCGCGATCGACAAAGGCCAGCTTGTCAGGTGGCAGGTCAGACGGGAGTTGAGAGGGGGACTGCACTGTGGACGGCACGGTATGACAATGACAAACTCATCGCGTGATAAATCATAACAGTTCGAGCGGGCGACTCTTCAGCGAGCAGTGCAATCCAATATCCTGTATCGGCAAAGACGGTTTTCATTCCTCAACTTTGGGCGCACCGTAGAGGTAGTGATCGTGGTTGATGGAACCGTCATGGGGAAGCTTGTCCCATTCTCCCGGTGGGACTTGAGCTTGAATTGCTTCAACTTGTTTCAACAGATCCAGGATGCCATTGGTTTGTGGAACTGAAGCAGCAGATGTTTCTGCTTTCGCCTGCTGCCGTTGCTTGAGGAAAAGGCAAAAATCGAGAATTTCCTCAACTGTTGCATCGGGCGCGTGTTTAAGTTCGTTAAGCAACTGTTCTTTGGTACTCATCTAATTTTGCGCTTCGTGTCTCTACTATGCTCATTGTAGAGCGATCGTTTCAACAGTTTCCAAGGCTGGTATGGAGTTTACTGTAATTGCAGAAGTGGTGAAAGGGATAAGCGAAAGGTGGTGTTGAGTGTTTTGCGGTGTTGATCAGCCCTGATAGCGATCGCATATTCAACTGCAAACGCGATTGTCCCTCGCAGCCCTACCATCGACTGGCAGTATTCCAGTTTCTCGTTGCCACTGCGCTGCCAGTTGCAAAAACGTTTCCTCCAATACCGTGCTGGCATTCCATGAGCCTAAGATGCGGCAGTATACAGATTTTGCCGTAGTGTCATAGTATCTCTTAGCTTAATGGATGGAGATTAGCCAAATGACAGTAGCCGCACTTAACTGGAATGCATTGGATTGGGACAGATTTGCCACAGAGCTAGAGGGCATCGAAGTCATCCGCGATCCGGCTCAGGTCAGCAAACTCTCGAAGGATTACTACACCTACAGCCCCATCCTGGTGCTGCTGTTGAGCGACAAAGTGGGCGACGTGGTCGTGCGTCCGGCAAGCGAAGCAGAAGTGCTGAAGGTGGCGGAACTCTGCGTCCGGCACAAGATTCCTCTGACCGTCCGGGGGGCAGGCACAGGTAACTACGGTCAATGCGTGCCGCTTCAGGGAGGCGTAATTCTCGACATGACCAAAATGCAGGCCGTCAAGTGGATGAAGCCCGGAATCGCCTGCGTCGAGCCAGGGGCAAAGCTATCGGCGATCGACAAACAAACCCGCGAAATCGGCTGGGAAATCCGCATGGCTCCTTCTACCTACCGAACAGCCACGATCGGCGGCTTCATTAGCGGCGGCAGCGGCGGCATTGGCTCGATTACCTATGGACAATTGCGCGATCGCGGCAACCTTAACGCCGTGCGGGTGGTGACGATGGAAGACCAGCCACGCGTGATTGAGCTGCGGGGAGACGAGGTGCAAAAGGTGAACCATGCCTACGGCACCAACGGCATTATTACCGAGCTAGAGATTCCCCTCGGTGCCGCCTACGCCTGGGCAGAAGTGATTGTCACCTTTGCGGATTTCATGACGGCAGCTCGATTTGGGCAAACCCTCAGCGACTCCGACGGCATCATCAAAAAGCTAATCTCTATTCATGCAGCACCGATCGCCAACTATTTTGCTGCCCTCAAGAGCGTCATTCCACCCGACAGCCACTGCGCCCTGCTGATGATTGCCGAATCTAGCCTGGAACCCTTTGGTGAGCTGGTGAAGCAATTCAACGGCACGGTGGTCTACCAAAAGTCGGCACAGGAAGCCAGCAAAGGCACGATGCTGTGCGAGTACACCTGGAACCACACGACCTTGCACGCCCGCAGCGTCGATCCTTCCCTTACCTATCTACAGACCCTATTCCCGCCCGACAAAGACCTGAAGCTGCTGGAGCATATGTATCACCACTATGGCGATGAGGTGATGATGCATCTAGAGTTTCTGCGCGCCAACGGCACTGCCCTGCCTGCTGCCCTGCAAATTGTCCGGTTCAGCACGCCCGATCGCCTCCAGGAGATCATCCAGTACCACGAAGATCAAGGAGCCTTTATCGCCAATCCCCATACCTATGTGTTAGAAGATGGCGGTCGGAAGGCGATCGATCCGATCCAGCTTCAGTTTAAAGAGGCGATTGATCCCTACGGGTTACTCAATCCGGGCAAGATGAAAGCCTGGGATCAGCGAGAGTTGGGATAGCAAGCCTTCTCAGATGACAGCCAGTTCCATCGCATTGAGTATCACGACGATCTTGCTTTGCGCGATCGCTCTTGCACAAAGCAACATAACGATCGCGCAAAACGGCAAGTTGATTGCGCCTCGCCACATGATGATGTTTATTTGTACAACCGTTATCCCACTGAGTAATGCGACAATATAGCCGGATTCAATTTCTTTAGGACATTTTGGGTGGCGCGCGGAGCGCGCCACCCAAAATGTCCCCGCCCTAATCCAGGTGAATGCAGCTATATTTCTGAGGAACGAGCCAATCGTGCCCTGCAACATGACGATGTTTGCTTGTGCAAGGGTGATCGCACCGAGTAACGCGACAATATTTCAGAGGAACGAGCCGATCCTGCTGTGTGACATGACGATGTTTGCTTGCGCAAGGGCGATCGCACTGAGTATCGCACTGAGTATCGCACTAAATAATGCGACGACGGTTTAGAAGAGAGAATAATGAATCGTCAAATTACCGTACTCAGCCGCATTCTAGTCTCTTAGTTTTGTCAGTCACACAGGTGGTTGGAAGAACTTGCTCAACCACCAGCGCTTAATCATCCAACCCTTGATTCACCTCAACTGGCTTAAGCAATGGTTATGGCAACCGCCAAGGCGATTGGGATGGGGAATCAGGGTGGGGCGCGAAGCGCCCCACCCTGAATTTCCTAAGCAAACTGGCGACAGCTACACAAATGTTCCCGATCGCCTCTCTAGAATCTGGATTTGGGCAGCTCACCGACCAGATAAATCAGTTTATTTGCCCCATTATCCATCAGCCCACCCTACAGCGCATCTTTTCATTTCAGTAGGGTGGTTAATGAATGCTATGTGCAAATCACTTCGTTTGTGATGTGTAATTTAAATCTAAGTAGCTACAGATAGAAATTTTGAGAAAGCGGGAATAATGAGCTTTAGCCGAGAATAAGTGCTCACTGTATGCCCATTTGAGTAACTCTTGTTGCTTTTCTCTTCAGTACATTTACTTATCTTTACTGAGATTTATTGATAAGTGCTTCTAGTTAACGACTAGGAACTAATCTGCACTACATATTTTATCGCTGGAGCCTTTTCTATGAACTCTAATTTTTTTACAACTCTGGTTTGTCTTGACTCCAATGTTGACAACTATCAAGACCTAGTTCAAGACTTAACTTCCAGCATCAAAATAATTATCTTTGACGAAACGCAAGATGGTATCACGCAGATTACAGAAGCTTTACGTACTTATCCTTCTATCCTCACCGTTCATATCATTGCTCATGGCTCTCCAGGCTGCCTCTACCTTGGGAATAACTCACTTAGCTTAGAAACGCTTGGACGCTACTCTTCAGCTCTGCAATCCTGGTTCTCCCAGGCTGCTAAATCTGCGATCGCTCATCCTCAGATTCTTCTCTATGGCTGTAATGTTGCGGCTGGCGATGCTGGAGCTGAGTTTCTCTCCAAGCTACACGAATTGACGCAAGCTAGCATTGCTGCTTCCACAACTCTTGTAGGTCATACCGCTTTAGGGAGTAACTGGCAGCTCGATTATCAACTGGGTCAAACTGACGCAAAAAACCCGATCGCACTTGATGTTCTCCAAGCCTATCAGGGAGTTCTGGTAGCTCCAACCATTACTGACACGCTCACTCTAACTCGCTCCACGTCTGAAGAGACGACTTTGACAATATCAGGATTATCAATCGCTGATTCTGATACTCCCACCCAAAGCGTTACCTTGGCTGTCACAAATGGTAAGGTGCTGCTGGCATCTACTACTGGATTAACGGTAACGGGAAATAACTCATCGAGCATTACTCTATCGGGTGCGATCGCCAATGTGAACGCAGCCTTGAATGGCATGACCTACACGCCAAACTTAGACTATGCCAACAGTGAAACATTGGTGTTGACTACCAATGATGGAACGACAACTGTTTCTAAAAATGTGGCGATCGCCGTCACCCCCGTCAACGACGTTCCCATCATGGTTCCCACGGCTGCCAGCATGGCAGAGGGTGGCACGGGTAGTTTTGCAGCAGTCAACTTTGGATTGAGCGATGTTGATAACGTTGCAGCTCAGATTATTATCAAGATTGCAGCTTTGCCCAGCAAAGGCTTTCTTACCTTCAATGGTTCTCGTCTTGTCGTTGGCTCAACTTTCTCCAGTGACCAAATTCCGCAACTGCAATACCATCACGATGGCACGCAAACTACGGCAGTAGGAGGAACTAGCGATAGCTTTCAAGTGACCGTTGATGATGGTGCTGGGGGAACAATTGCCGCAACAAATATTCCTGTTACTATCACGCCTGTCAACCAATTACCTACGGTTGGTGGCACAAATACCTTGTTTGAAGGACAAGCTGATTATCCTGTCACGATTACTATCGGCGATCCGGATCAAACTGCGCCGACTTACGGTATTAAGATTCTTTCCCTACCGCTAGATGGCACTTTAAAGTTGAACGGCACTGCCGTTATCGTCAATCAAAACCTAACCTCGGCTGATCTGGCTAACTTAACCTTTAGCCATGACGGCAACGATGCCAACAACGGTAACCCACCTAACGTTAGTTTTCAGGTGCAGATACTAGACGATGGTGGGGGAACTGGAGTACCGGGTTCAACGACGGCGGCGATCGCGCTTACCATTCGCCCAAACAACGACGATCCGGTATTGGCTCAAAATAACGGACTAACCCTCAATACCCAAACAGAAGGGTTAACTAAAGTCCTCACCAGTGCTGATCTACAAGTCACTGATCCTGATTCGGGGACGCTCCAGTTAACGTTTACGATTAAGCAAGCCCCCGATCCAACCCAGGGCACTATTCAACGCTTTGATGGCACAAACTGGGAAAAATTGGGTGTGGGTACAACCTTCACCCAAGATGATCTCAACAGTAGTCGGGTGCGCTACTCATTTCACAAATCTACCACTGCTGGAGAAACCTTTACCGACAGTTTTCAATTTGAAGTTCGGGACAGCGAAATCACCGAGTATCCCGCTGTACGAGAAGGAGGCATCTGGAAACCAGATGGCTCTGCCCTAGACATAAAAACCTTTAGTATCTCTATCACGACCCCGGCAGCAAGCGGTGGACCTGGTGGAACCGAAACTCTGATTGCTGGCAATGCGCTGCCTACTACAGTCAACAACACGGGTTTCGCAGGTCTACTAGAAGGTGAAACCATTAGCATCACTAACACGATGCTGAAAACCATAGATTCTGATAATTCTGCCAGCGAACTTGTTTATCGCATTGGGCAAGCGCCTACAAGCGGGACAATCAAAGTCAATGGCAACCCCATAGGATTGTACGGCTCCTTTACACAGGATGACATTGACACAGGTAAAGTAACATTTGTCCATGCTGGGGACGAAGACTTTCTAGATAGCTTTAGGTTCACGGTGAGCGATGGAACAAATATTCTCTCACAGCAAACTTTCAGCATTGACATTACTCCCCAAAACGATTCACCGATCGTTGCTATCAATGGCTCTCCTAATACCGTTGAAGCTGGAACAGTCAACATCACCAATGCTCATCTTTCCCTCGCTGATATAGACGGAACAGGAGAAAAGTCAGGTACAGGTTACGCAACTCCCAACGCTCTCACGTTTACTGTTACAGCATTGCCTAGCTTTGGAATACTCCAGGTTGATCAAGGGAGCGGTTACGTCGATGTCACAACTAGCACAATCATCACTAAAGCAGAGTTAGACGGCAATAAGCTTCGCTATGTTCACAACGGAACTGAAAATTTTGCCGATAGCTTTTCAGTGCAAGCTAATGACAATACGATTGAAGCGCCCGCCAATAATCTCAGCACTACTAAAACAGTCAGTATTGAAATTGCCAGTCTCAATGATGCTCCTGTATTCTCTTCTTCCAAGAACTTAGTTGTAGAGGAAGGAGCAACCGGCAGTATTTTAGGTGCAAATGGTGTGGCAGGGGATTCTCCTCGCCTCGTTTATACAGATACAGATAACACAACGATTCAGCGGCAGTACCGTATCAACACTTCAACTGCTAATGGCTCTGTACAATTGAATGGCAAAGCATTAGCGGTCGGCAGCGTCTTCACTCAAGATGACTTGGATAGCAATCGAGTGACCTATAAGCACAATGGGTCTGAAAACTATACCGACAGCTTTGCTTTTGAAGTACGTGATGGTAGTGCTGCTCCTGTTGCTGGCACCTACGGTATCAGCATCACTCCAAAAAACGATCCTCCTACGCTAGTGGTGCCTTCCACTCAAACCTTCTCAACGCTCACACCGCTGACGTTTAATAGTACCAACGGCAATCGCATTGTTATCGATGATCCTGACTTACTAATCGTCGAAAATGGCGAAACTGATGTTATTCAGGTAACTCTGGACTTTCAGGCAACTGGAGTAACCTATGCGGGTAGCACACTTACCTTAGGTTCCACCACAGGGTTGACTATTACTCAAGGAGCGAGTGGTGTAGCTGGGGGCAAGATTACCATCAAAGGCACTAAGTCTGATGTGCAAGCTGCCCTTGATGGATTACAAGCACAAGTTCCTGCTGATGAAGACCGCACGCTTTCTTTGGTAGTTACGGTTGATGATTTATTGAATGGTAATCCTGTAATTGCTGCCACAGGCGAGGTTGTTACTAAAACCATTAATATCAGCGCTTCTAACGTCAATGATGCTCCTACAATCACCAATCCTATATCCGTTAGCGTTAACGAAGATGCTTCATTCAACTTTACTGCTGGTAACACTATTGGCATTACAGATGTTGATTCGTTCACCTCAGCTAACAACACTGTAACCATTAGCGTTACTCAAGGGAAGCTCAGTCTGGCGAGCGTAGGTTTAATCACGGGCGGAGCCAATAATAGTAGCAGCATTACGCTTACTGGTAGTCTGGCGAATATTAACACTGCTCTTGCAGGGCTATCTTACCAAGGTAATGCCAATGTTAATGGGAATGATACGCTTAGCATTAGCTTCAATGACCAAGGGAATGTTGGTACAGGTGGTGCTCTGAGCGCAAACAAAACTGTAGGAATCACGCTAGTTCCTGTCAATGATGCACCGAGTTTGGTAGCTCCCAGCGGCGTTCAGACGATCGCCAGCAACAATGTCTTAACCTTCAATGCTGCCAATAGTAACGCCATTTCTATTGATGACATTATTGACCTTAATCCCACTCTCAACGCCACGGTCGTTGACAATTTTACTGTTACTCTCAATGCAACAAATGGTAGCGTTACTGAAGGCTTGCTGACCGTTGCCTCTGGCTCTGGCGCAACCATCGGCGGCAGTGGTGGCAATATTACCATTTCAGGGACGAAAGCACAGGTTAATGCAGCACTCAACGGACTCACCTATGACCCTGCCGCCTACAATGCAGATGTTTCTCTAAATCTTGCTGTAACGGTTAACGATAATGCAAACGGTGGTCCTGGAGCTTTAACAGCAAGCCAAAATATTACGATTAACGTCAGCGATATCAATAATGCAGCTATCGTAACGACTCCAACTAGCGTCTTGGTGAATGAGGATACGGTATTTCTTTTTAATGGTGCAAATCAAATTGCGGTTGCCGATCCCGATGATTTCGGCAACCCCCTCAAGGTAACGCTGACCGTTGGAAAAGGGACGTTAACTCTGGGGACACTCACTGGACTCACTTTTACCACTGGTGATGGAACAAGTGACCCTACCATGACTTTTCAAGGCAGTGAGTCTGCCATCAATACTGCCCTTCAAAGTCTTTCTTACCTGGGTGGCACTGATTTTAACAGCACGGTTGCTGATACTCTCAGCGTTCAGGTTAATGACTTAGGCAACACTGGATCTGGACCTGTCGGTGGGAACATTGTCGATAGGACAGTTAATATCACGGTTAATCCAATCAATGATGCCCCGACGCGAACGGCTGCCAGTACGACACTGACAACAATTCTGGAAGATTCTGCTCCCGCAGGTGACACGATCGCCAACTTATTTAGCAGCAAATTCCAGGATGTAAAGGACAATCAAACAGCCAATAGTGGTTCTGCGGCAAATACCCTGGCAGGTGTGGCGATAGTAGCCAACGCTGCTACGGTAGCGCAGGGCAGGTGGCAATGGTTTAATGGTTCATCATGGAACAATATCACGGCTGTATCAATCACTTCAGCTTTAGTTCTCTCAGATACGACCCTAGTACGCTTCTTACCTACTGCTGATTTTAATGGCACACCTGGCAGTTTAACGACCCGGTTGATTGACAGCTCATCTGGTGTGGTGACATCAGGTAGTACGGTCAATGTCACCACAAGCGGCGGTGTCACTCAGTATAGTAATGGCAGTAATACAGTAACGCTGGGGACGACAGTTACAGCGGTGAACGATGCACCTGTTGCCTCTGGAAGCGCAGTATTGACGGCGATCGCTGAAGATACTGCTCCTGCAAGTATTCTTGGTGCAACGGTATCCAGTCTCTTTGCCAGCCAGTTCTCTGACTCCAGGGATCTAGTCACTGGAGGGTCTAGTGCCAACATCCTGGCAGGAGTTGCCATTGTGGGTAACGCAGCCACCACTCAGGGAACTTGGGAATATTTCAACGGCAGTATTTGGCAGTCAGTCGGTAATCCTAGCAGTGGCGCGGCTTTAATTATTTCTGGATCAGATAAACTTCGGTTTGTACCCAGCCTCAATTACAACGGAGCTGTTCCAGCTCTTACAGTTAACCTGATTGATAATTCTAGTGGCAATGTGACAACGGGAACCTCTGTTGACCTCAGCGGCGGCGGCGCAACGGGCGGTACAACGGTATACAGCAGCGCGACAGTCCCGTTAACAACCACCATTAGTGCTGTGAATGATGCACCCACTTTAACCAGCTTAGGTGGAGCTGTCTCGTTCACTGAAAATGCTTCTTCTGTGGTTTTAGATGGGGATGCGATCGCCCAAGATATTGAACTGGATGCGATATCGAACTGGAACGGTTCAACCTTAACGCTGCAACGCCAAGGTGGGGCAAGTGTTCAAGACCTATTTAGCGGTACAGGCACGCTAAATCCGCTGACCCAAGGTGGCGCTCTTGTGGTCGGCGGAACCACAATTGGAACGGTGACTACGAACACAAGTGGTTCGTTGATGTTGACGTTCAACAGCAGCGCTACTGGAGCCTTAGTCACAAGTGCGCTGCAACAAATTGCCTATAGAAATAGCAGCGATAATCCCCCGGCTGCAGTGACGATTAATTACACATTGAATGATCAGAATACAGGTGCGCAAGGATCAGGTGGAGCGCTGACTGGTACAGGAACTATCACGGTTAACATTACGGCTATTAATGACCCACCTGTGCTGGATTTGGATGCCAATAATAGCAGCACCGCAACTGGAGCAGACCACAAGGCCAGCTTCACCGAAGGGAGTAGTGCTGTTGCCATCGGTGATGTCGATGTCAGTGTAACGGATCTCGATAACGTCAACATTGTCTCAGCAACTATCACGCTGACCAATCCTGTAGACGGTGTGGCTGATGTCTTAGGCGTTGTCGGAGGGCTACCAAGCGGTATTACAGCGAGTGCTTATAATCCAGCCACAGGCGTGATTACCTTGACGGGTGCAGCAACGCTAGCCGCTTATCAAACGGCGATCGCCCAAATTAAGTACAGTAATACCTCCGACAATCCTACAGCAGTTAATCGTGCCATCACCGTTGTTGTGAATGACGGTGCCGCTAACAGTAATACGGCAACTACTACTATTAGTGTTGTTCCTGTCAACGATCCTCCTGTACTAGATCTCGATGGTAATAACAGTAGTACTGCAACAGGATCAAGCTATAAAACTAGCTTTACTGAAGGGGGTAGTGCTGTTACCATTGGAGATGTTGATGTCAGCGTGACCGATCTCGATAACACCAACATTGCCTCGGCAACCATTACGTTAACTAATCGATTGGATGGTGCAGCTGATGTCTTAAGCGTCTTAGGGGCGCTACCGGGTGGCATTACGGCGAGTGCTTATAATCCAGCTACAGGCATGATCACCTTGACGGGTGCAGCAACGCTAACTGCTTATCAAAGTGCGATCGCCCAAGTCACCTATAGCAATACCTCTGACAATCCTACAGCAACCGATCGTACCATTACCGTTGTCGTCAATGACGGCACAGCAAACAGCAACATTGCTACCACGACTATTAGCATCACACCAGTCAACGATCCACCCGTGCTGGATCTGGATGGTAATAACAGCAGCACAGCAACAGGTGCAGACTACAAAACCACCTTTACCGAAGGCGGCAGTGCTATTGCTATTGGGGATGTTGATGTCAGCGTGACCGATCTCGATAATGCCAATATTGCTTCAGCAACCATTACGTTAACTAATCGCTTAGATGGTGCGGCTGATGTCTTGAGCGTCTTAGGGGCGCTACCGAGTGGCATTACGGCGAGTGCTTATAATCCAGCCACAGGCGTGATTACCTTGACGGGTGCAGCAACGCTAACCGCTTATCAAAGTGCGATCGCCCAAGTCACCTATAGCAACGCCTCTGACAATCCTACAGCAACCGATCGTACCATTACCGTTGTCGTTAATGACGGTGCCGCTAACAGCAATGTTGCTACCACAACGATTAGCATCACACCAGTCAATGATCCACCCGTGCTGGATCTGGATGGTAATAACAGCAGCACAGCAACAGGTGCAGACTACAAAACCACCTTTACCGAAGGCGGCAGTGCTATTGCTATTGGCGATGTTGATGTCAGTGTAATGGATTTCGATAACACCAACATTGCCTCGGCAACCATTACCTTAACTAATCGCTTAGATGGTGCGGCTGATGTCTTGAGCGTTTTAGGGGCGCTACCGGGTGGCATTACGGCGAGTGCTTATAATCCAGCCACAGGCGTGATTACCTTGACGGGTGCAGCAACGCTAACCGCTTATCAAAGTGCGATCGCCCAAGTCACCTATAGCAACGCCTCTGACAATCCTACAGCAACCGATCGTACCATTACCGTTGTCGTTAATGACGGTGCCGCTAACAGCAATGTTGCTACCACAACGATTAGCATCACACCAGTCAATGATCCACCCGTGCTGGATCTGGATGCCAATAATAGCAGCACAGCAACAGGTGCAGACTACAAAGCCAGCTTCACCGAAGGTGGTAGTGCTATTGCTATTGGTGATGTCGATGTCAGTATAACGGATCTTGATAATGCCAATATTGTCTCAGCAACTGTCAAGCTGACCAATCCTGTAGACGGTGTGGCTGATGTCTTAGGCGTTGTTGGAGGGCTACCAAGCGGTATTACAGCAAGTGCTTATGACTCAACAACAGGCGTGATTACCTTGACGGGGTCTGCTACTTTGGCAGCTTATCAAAGTGCGATCGCCCAAGTCACCTATAGCAATACATCTGACAATCCTACAGCAACCGATCGTACTATCACCGTTGTCGTTAATGATGGGGCTGCCAACAGCAACATTGCTACCACAACGATTAGCATCACACCAGTCAACGATCCGCCCATGCTGGATCTGGATGGTAATAACAGCAGCACAGCAACGGGTGCAGATTACAAAACCACCTTTACCGAAGGCGGCAGTGCTGTTGCCATTGGCGATGTTGATGTCAGTGTAACGGAGCCTGATAACGCCAACATTGTCTCAGCAACTATCACACTGACTAATCGATTAGACGGTGCGGCTGATGTCTTGAGTGTTTTAGGAACATTGCCAAGCGGCATCACGGCGAGTGCTTACGATCCTGCCACAGGTGTAATTACCTTGACGGGTGCAGCAACGCTAGCCGCTTACCAAAGTGCGATCGCCCAAGTTGCCTACAGCAATACCTTGGACAATCCTACAGCAACCGATCGCACCATCACCGTTGTTGTCAATGACGGCACAGCCAACAGCAATGTTGCTACCACAACTGTTAGCATCACACCAGTCAATGATCCTCCCGTATTAGATCTGGATGCTGATAACAGCAGCACAGCAACAGGTGCAGACTATAAGACTAGGCTTACCAGAGGCAGCAGTGGCGTTGCCGTTAGTGATGTTGATGTCAGTGTGACCGATCTCGACAACACCAATATTGCTTCCGCAACCATCACGTTAACTAATCGGTTAGATGGCGCAGCTGATCTCTTGAAGATCGTGGGAACACTGCCAAGCGGCATCACGGCAAGTGCTTATGATCCAGCCACAGGTATCATCCTCCTCACGGGTTCAGCAACGCTAGCAGCTTATCAAACTGCTCTACAAGCGATCGCGTTCCAGAATACTAGCGCTACTCCAAATATCAGCGATCGCATTATCACGGTCAAAGTTAATGATGGGAATGCTGACAGTAACATTGCAACTACAACCGTCACCGTTAATGCTGTTCCCAATGCAGTCAATGACACCATCCCGGTAGAAGAAGATAGCAGCAGCAACGCCCTTAACGTTCTGATAAATGACCTTCAAGGAGATGGTCTCTCTACCATTACTGCGATTTCTGCGCCGAGCAAAGGGACTGCCGCTATTGATACTAAAGGTACATCTGACCCCACTGATGATGTCCTCCGCTATACTCCCAATGCTGATTTCAACGGTAGCGACACCTTTACTTACACGATCACGGATGCTGATGGGGATACCAGTGTTGCTACGATCGCAGTTACCGTTAATCCGGTTGCTGATGCGTTCAACGACACTCTAATCACCGCAGAAATAATACCCCGTAGCCTAAACGTACTGACCAACGATCGCTTCCAACCTGGCGCACAGCTGACAGGGATAACCCAAGGCATTCACGGTAGCGTTCTCTTTAAGCCGGACGGAACGGTTACCTACAATCCAATCAAGGGTTTTGTAGGTAGCGATAGTTTTACCTACACCATAACCACAACAGCAGGTAACACTGAAACTGCAACCGTAAATGTTACTGTAAATCGGGATACAGATGGAGATACGATCGCTGATCTGGATGATCTGGATGATGATAACGACGGCATCTTAGACACGATTGAACAAAACGGTAACCTCAATCGAGATACAGATGGGGACGGTATTATCGATCGCCTTGATCTCGATAGCGACAACGATGCTATCCTCGATATCAAAGAGGCGGGTCACAAGGGACTCGATACCGATGGGGATGGTAGAGTCGATGGTCCCTATGGCAAAAACGGCTTGGCAGACTCAGTGGAAACCGCCGCTGAATCTAATGCTCCCAACTATACACCTTTGAACACAGATGGCGATAGCACTCCTGATTTCCAGGATCTTGATAGCGACAATGACGGTATCTCCGATGTACTTGAGGCAGGGGGTAAAGATCCAGACGGCGATGGCATCATTGGTCAAGGCAAGCCGGTTGATACCAACGGCAATGGTTTAGCAGATACCGTTGATCCTCAGAAGAGCGGAACTCCCGTACCTATACCGGATCAAGATGGTGACGGTCAACCCAACTTCCGCGACCTTGATAGTGATAATGACGGTATTTCTGATCTGGTCGAACAAGGACTGACTCGATTAGACACCAACAGTGACGGCAGAATTGATGGCGCAGATATCGATCGTGATGGATTAATTGACACTCTAGATGGCAACAGCAGCATCTTCGGCAGCGGCACTACACCACTTCCAACTCCTTTAGATAAAGACGGAAATGGCATCCCCGATTTCCTAGAGCCACCTGTAGGAGCAAGAGGTTCTCAAGGTGGAGACAATGTTGTGGGAACCAGCGGTGACGACATCCTCAATGGCTTTAGCGACATTGATGTTCTACGAGGACTAGGAGGCAATGACCTGATCAATGGCGGCAGCAGCCGCGACACCATATACGGTGATGAGGGTAACGATATCCTCAACGGCGGCAGCGACGACGACTATATGGAGGGTGGTATCGGCAACGATCGCTTGAGCGGTGGGACTGGTAACGACACCATGTTTGGCGGTGATGGTGAGGACATCCTTGACGGCGGCGAAGGCAATGATCTCATTAGAGGTAATCGCGGCAAAGACATCATTAATGGAGGAGATGGTAACGATCGCCTTTATGGAGATCAAGACAACGACATCATTCAGGGCAATCGTGGCAAAGATTTGCTGGTAGGCGGCTTTGGCAAAGATACTCTGACGGGAGGGCAAGGACGCGATCGCTTTGCTTACACCTCTGTCAAAGAGTTTGCAGACATCATCACTGACTTTGAAATCGTTAAAGATCGGATCGATGTGAAGCCCATCAGAGGCATCAACTCAATTAAAGATCTAAGGTTTATTCAGCAGGGACATAACACCTCAATCCAGGCTCATGTGGGTAAAGGGTTTCAACCGCTTGCTGTTCTTCAAGATGTTCGTGCAAACACCCTGACCCGACATCACTTCATTTTCTGATGACCTCAGCAGAGACTATTGCAGCCGCCTTTGCGGTGAGGCTGATGAGGTCTTTAGATAGTGCGCTTCCGCACCAAAAATCTCATCAGCCAGATTCTCATCAGCCAGATAGTGATGGCTATACAATCCCCCTGCTAAAGCTACCAATAACTGACTTGATATAGAAACCGCCTTGGCGGTTAGGACCGGGAAATTTATGGTGGGACGCGAAGCGCCCCACCATAAATTTCCTAAGCAAACTGGCGACAGCTATATCTATGAGATGCCTAAGTCATCAGGGAGGAATGTCATTAAATCCGTTGAACCTAGAAAAAGTATTTTTTGGGAACAATAAACATGACTACGACCTGAAACTCAGCTGCCATATCAGGATTCTCTCACTATCTTTTTCACCATGACACTTATGAAATATGCCCCTTTTCTAGTCGCAACAGGGCTTTTGATAGCAGCAGCCATTTGTCCACCTGCGATCGCCCAAACTTCAGAAACCAGTTCTCCAGAATCCACCAATGCCCTTGATCTAGCTATCCCGGCTTGGGGTGGAGTGGGGCATACTTCATCCGGCGCAGGTTGGGATGGCGTAACCCAGTTTGAAGGATTCATTCCTTTGCGACAAACACCGGGTGAAAATATCACCTTCTTTGAGCCTCGATTTCTATTAGACAACAATGGCAACATTGGCGGCGGTTTACTGCTGGGACATCGGATTTATGACTTTCAACGCAATCGTACTTTTGGCGGCTATGTTGCCTTTGACCATCGTCAAACCCATGAAAGTAGCTTTTCTCAACTCGGCTTAGGGTTAGAAAGTTTGGGTGAAGTTTGGGATTTTCGCATGAACGGCTATATTCCTTTGGGAGACAATCGCCATCTGGTTGATGAAAGCCGTTCTGACACAGGATATAGTGTCTCAACCCAGTTTGAACGCAACCTGCTGCTCCTCTCCAGTCGTCGAGAACAACAGGTAACCCGTATTTATGAAGCTGGACTACTGAGTCTAGATGCAGAAGCAGGGGCAAAACTTGCGGAATGGACTGATGGAGATTTACGCGCCTTTGGGGGTGTCTATTTTTACGATGCGAAAGGCACGGATAGCACATTGGGATGGCGGCTGAGACTGCAAGCTCGCCCTACCCAAAATCTATCGCTAGGGCTGGCTGTGCAAGACGACAATCTATTTGGCACAAACATCGTTGCATCTATAGGCTTTACTTTTCCCAGGATTCGTCCTAGAGGGCCGATCACCCGTACGGAGGAAGTCGTTGCCCGATTGGGAGAACCTATTGCTCGCAATCCCAATATTGCTGTCGATACTCAGCGAGATACTCAGACGACCGTTGAAGAAAATGTAGAACCTCTGAAAAACCCTGAAGAAGAACAAGCCTATCGCTTCATCCATGTCACATTAGGGCAACAGGGCGGCAATGGCACCTTTGAGCGTCCTTTCGGTACCGTTCAGGAAGCCCTTGATGCAAGTGTTTCAGACGGTAACACCGTTGTCTATGTTGATGCTGGGAACAATTCAACGATAGCAGCATTTACCATTCCCGATCGCGTTCGCGTACTGTCTCAGGCACCCGTCCAGCTACTTGCAGGTCTGCCTTTCCCTGGTTTTCCAAGCGCGCCCGCTCGTCTGCCCTTCTCTCCGGTTGTCAACTATCGAAACGGGATTTTAGTAAGAATTCCTCTTTCGGGTGACAGACAGTTTCCTAATATCAGTCAAACAGGCACAGCTGATTTGGTGACCATGGGCGATCGCACTATTCTTTCCGGTTTTCAAGTAGCTAATTCATCGGTAAACGGAATCGCTGCTGATGGAGTGGAAAATATTGAGATTCGTGATAATACTATTATCAACGCCGCAGAGAGAGGCATTTTTCTCAATAACGTCTATGGTAGCGTCGTACTATTTAACAATCGTATTACTGGCTCTCAGGGGGGTGTTGGTTCGGGTCAAGGGTTACTCATTCGAGACGATGTCGATCGAGCAGTGGATGTTTCTATTCAACGACAGCAAATTGCAAACAATCGGGTAGGTATTGAAATCGCTGCCTCCGGAAGTCCAGCAGAGCAAATTGATCCTCAGCAAACTGTCAGCATCAGTCGCACTAACATTCAAGGTAGCCGCGAACAAGGCATTTTATTAACCGCAGACCAGTCAGGAAATCAACAGGTTGCCTTCCGCAACGGCAGCATTCAAAGCAGCGGATCAGAAGGGGTCTTTGCTCGCGCCACCACTACGGGCGCTCAAGAGCTTACTATTGAGGACAGCACCATTAGCGGTAGCGGCGGAGACGGTATTCGAGCACAGGATGGAATTCAAAATGGCTCTTCTACAGCTGCACAAGAAGTTTTTCTGAGACGTAATCGGATTGAAAACAATGCAGGGAATGGAATTACAATTGAAGCTAATGAAGTTGCAGCTCAAGAGTTTACGATCGATAACAACGTTATTCAAAACAATGGGGGATATGGCATTCAAGGTACGGTGAACAATGTTGCCTTTCAAGAATACATCACTGATCCAGATAATGGTTCTTTAGGCATTAGTAATAATACGATCGCTAACAACGGCAACCAGGGCATTAGTTTAACGGCAACAAATTCTGGTACGTTGGTCGCCGATATTCAAGGGAACAATTTGTCTAATAATGAAACAGGCAGCAATTCTGATATAGAGGTAACTGCCACCGCTAACACAAACGATGTCTGTATTGTCCTAACTGGTAATAGCAGCATTGATGGCGTTCAGTTTAACAACAATATTTCTGGAAGTCCTGCACTATTTCAAGTTGGAGACATAAACACTTTATCTACCAGAAATACTGGAAGCATAACGCTTCAGCCCGATCTAGCTGCATTTACCGATCGACCGGGGATCTCCTCTTGCTTTAGAGACTAGACAGGGCTAGGGGCAATGGTTCTAACTTCTTCATTAACCTTGCGGCAGTCAGCCTACTGCTTGACTACCTTGCTCTATCTCTTTCATCCAAATCTCATACCAATTTAAGACCCAAAAGGGGCAGATGATTTTCGAGAGTCGCGCGGAGCGCGCGACTCTCGAAAATCATCTGCCGCCTCATCAATTTTAAAGTGGTATCAAGTATAGCTGTCGCCAGTTAGCTCAGGAGATATAGGGTGGGGCGCGAAGCGCCCCACCCTATATCTCCTGAGCTAACTGTCTTGGCAATTGCTGTAGATTAGGATTGAGTCGGCGTTTCATACGCCTCATAGGCTGTCACAATCCGCTGAACTAGCGGATGCCGCACGACATCGCCCTGGGAAAGTTGACAAAAGGCAATCTCATCAATGTTGCGGAGAACTCGTTGCGCCACAGATAGCCCTGACTGCTGGGAAGTAGGCAAATCCGTTTGGGTAATGTCTCCCGTCACCACCATCCGCGATCGAAATCCTAGCCGCGTTAGCATCATTTTCATCTGAGCCGGGGTCGTGTTCTGGGCTTCATCCAAAATCACAAAGGCATTATTTAGCGTGCGCCCCCGCATGTAGGCGAGCGGAGCAACTTCAATCACGCCGCGCTCCATCAAACCTGCAATTTTCTCAGGGTCAACCATTTCATGCAGCGCATCGTAGAGCGGTCGCAGGTAAGGATTCACCTTCTGCTGCAAGTCTCCGGGCAAAAACCCCAGTTTCTCTCCAGCTTCTACAGCAGGACGCGTCAAGATCAGCCGCTCATACTGGTTGTCTAGGAGAGCCTGCGCAGCAACCAATGCCGCCAAAAAAGTTTTGCCAGTTCCAGCTGGCCCAATGCAAAACGTCAGATCGTGACTGCGAATTGACTCGACATAGCTACGCTGCCGAAAAGTCTTGGCGCGAATTGCCTCGCCGCGACGAGTGCGGACAATCACATCTTGTTGAATTTCGCGCAGTTCCTCTTGGCGATCGTCACTCAAGGCATAACGGGCTGTCACAATATCAGCCGAGTCAATCCGTCTGCCCTGACTCCAATAAGGTTCCAACGCTCGCACCAACCCCCCAGCCAAAGCAACCTGCGTTTCTGTTCCAGCGATGACTAATGACTGCCCTCGCAAGACAATTGTTGCGCCCGTCTGCTGCGTCATCAGCTTCAAATTTTCTTCCCGCTCTCCGGCAAGGGCGATCGCACTTTCGGGGCTAGGGAGGTCAAGCGTTAAATTCGTTCCCATGCAGTGGCTATCGGGAAACCATAGTTTATATGACTGATAAAAGTTAGATGAGTGAAAAGCTGAGCTAAGGAAAACCTACTGGGCTTGAGGGCGAACCGGACGAGGGGGAGCTACGCGAGGCGGATTCGGCCGCTCTTCTGATTCTTCGCGATCCAGCGAAGAGCTGCCAAACACCTCTAAGTGAGCCATTCTCCCTGCCGACTGCGCTACAGCCTGAAGCACAGTCCGAATTGCTTGAATATTTCGCCCACCCCGACCGAAAACGCGCCCTTTGTCCTCGCCCTCAAAGGCGACCCGCACCAAGACCCGCGAGGTGCGCGGCGAAATTTCGCAATCAACGCGCAGAGACTCAGGTGACTCCAGAAAGGGCAAAGCTAAGAAGCGCACTAGCCCAGCATAATCTGGGCTACTTGTGGCTTCATCTATAGCTTCATCTGAAGAAGGTAAGAGCGGAGGAATCTGATCAGGCACAGCTAACATCCCGTTGCAAGGCTAATCTTAGGCAGTAGGTGCCGCTTCAGGAGCGACCTGTTCATATACATTAGCTTTTTCCAGGAGGCGACGGACGGTTTTGGTAGGCTGTGCGCCTTGCTGCAATCGTTTTTGCGCAGCGGGCACGTTCACCCTCAGCTCGTCCGTTCTGGGGTTGTAGAACCCTATCTCCTCTAGGGGCCGACCATCACGGCGTGTATCGCTATTCATCGCCACAATCCGGTAGCTTACTTCAAATTTCTTGCCAAATCGCTTTAAGCGCAGCTTAATCATGCTGAAAAATCTTGCTCCTGTGAATCTTTAAAAATTATCAGCTAAGGTTGCGGGTCTAGCATTAGCCTGACTCAGCTTAACACTATAGCTTCAAAGCTGAAATTATATCATTTATTTAGGCGACCTGTAACCTATTGAATTAGCTTGCCACTACAGCGATAAAGCCGATATTCATAGCCGCTGATATAGGGGTTAGGCTGTGAGCCTGTCGGAGAATCTGGCTGGCAGCGCTGTTCATCCAGCGCGATCGGCGCATGGAAATTGACAAGCCACAAATCAACAGGCGCAAGGTTCTGCTCCAGAGCGTTCTGAAGGCTTGCGGTTGCAGCACAGTTCGTCATACAGGGATTTTGTCGCTCGTGAGCCAGCAAAAATTGCGGAGCATCCGATCTCCCTGCCTGCAAAAACTGCCAGCCAATTCCCATCATTTCACCCGTTTGCACTAGGGTATTTTGTGTAGTGGCAATTAAGATCGGATTCTGCGATCGCTCTGCCATCACAGACATCAGCACATCTGGGCGGTAATATTTGCGATATCCCAGATTATTCACTACCGTCAGGCTGCTGAGAAAGCCAACCAGCAGAACGATCGCCACACTCTGCTTAGACTTCCATACTGCCAGACTGGTGCCCAGCAGCAAAATGACTGCGGGAAAGTAGACAAAGCTGTAGCGTGCGCCCCGCGTAATATCTGTTCGCAAAACATAGCTGATGAAGAAAAAGAGCGCGATCGCTGCCCAAAAAACGCCGCTCATTAACCAAACGGTGCCTCCCGTATCTGGATCAGCAATCTGCTGTCGCCACCCTTGCCAGAACTTCGGCATCGCCCACAAAATGAACGCCAGCATGACTGACCCTGAAGCGATCGCTACCGCCAACCGATCGGACTCTATCGGCAGCAACACCAGCATAGTCACCCAAGCAGCCAGCGATTGAGCGATCGGATTAATCAGATCAAGCCAGTTGAACGGCTGGACATTACGAATCCACTGCGTAATATCCCGGCTGCGGATATCTTGGACAACAGGTATCCAGAGCGCTGCGGCGATCGCAGTTCCCAGCATTACGGCATAGAGCCGCCGCCAAGGCAAAGACAGCAGTGCTTTGTTATCCTCTCTGACTTGATGAATGGCTAAACCCAGGAGTGCCAGAGCCATAGCGCTGAGGCTGAGCATAAAAAAATAGTGGGTGGCAATGCCTAGAGCATTCACCACAACCCATAAGCCGCCTAACCAAAGTGGAAAAGCTCGATGCTGCATTCGACGAACTGCCACCACAAAGCAGCACAACGATGCAATCACCCACAACACTCCCAGCGTGTAGTGACGAGCTTCTTGAGCCAAATAAACTCCAAATGGTGATACTGCCATTAGCACAGCAGTTAAATGGCTAGCGATGGGCGATCGCAACGTCAGCCAGCTCAGCCCAAACATGGCAGGAATTGAGGCTACCCCCAGCAGGGCAGGCAGCGATCGCGCCAGCCAAAGCGATACTATTCCAGTGTCTGCTGAAAACAGGTGCAGCCAAGCATTCGCCAAGATAAAGTAGAGCGGCGGATGCACATCTTCCGCGAATAGGTAATGCCTCACGGCAGCGGCAGATTGAGGGGCAAGCTGGAGCGGCTGCATCAGGGTTTCTAGGGCGATCGCCTGGTTGAGCGGAACGGTCTCAAAGCTGTGACCCAAGCTAAACACCAGTGTGGCAAACTCATCTGTCCAGGGGGGCTTATCGGTCAAATGGGCAAACCGAACCGCTGCCCCAATGCTAATCCACAGCAGCAAAAGACAGGGCTGAAACCAGGCAGTTTGAACTAATTGTCGCTCCATGGGTCACAGATGTTTTTCTCAACCTAACCTGTATGTGCAACCCGTACAAGCAGCTCATGCAAAGTCTGCAATCAAAGTCTGCAATCTTACAAAGCTGGTCACCTATAGATTAAGATTCCGAGGTATTTGCGGCGATCGCTTCGTCGATTTCTTCTGTATTCTGAGCGTAGTAATTTCGAGCTGCTTTCAAGTCGTCTTTGGTAATCATGGGATAGTCACTCAGGAGTTCCGCATCTGATCCTCCCAGCGATCGAAAATGGATTAAAGTCCAAACTGGAACCTGAGTCCGACCTATGCAAGCAGCTCCGTTACAAATTCCAGGAGTTTTTCTAATCTTTGTTGTTGCCATATCTAATCTCAGAGATTTTTGCTTCGTGTTGGTTTGTGAGCATACTTCTATGATATCTCAAAGCACTTTTGAGCCAAGTATAGCAACCGCCAAGGTGGTTATGACGAGGATATTTAGGGTAGAGCGCTTTGCGCTCTACCCTAAATATCCTAAGCAAACTGGCGACAGCTATATTTCTAGCCTATTCAGCAAGACTAACGTTGAAATCCCGTCCCTAATTTCTTTTTGGTCTTAGTTTTAGACTTATCTTTGTTGACTTCTTGCAGAGCTTCTTGAAATAAGTTGTGTAAGTGGAGGGGCACACTTGCGATCTCTGGAAGAGCCGCTTCAGACTCTTTCCCAAACTCTTCTAGCAGTGCATTGAGCTGGCTAATCTGGAAGTCTGGACGCTGTAATGCCTCCTGCAATAGAGTCTGCATTTGCACGGGATATTTCTCAGCTAAGGAATGCCAGACAAAGCTATTGAAGTCTGGATCTTTCAGGTGCTTTTGAACAGCCTCTTTAGCCGCTGCCTGCTCCGCTTTGCTAACGGGGGGCGTTGTCAACAGCGTTTGGAATTGGGTGTAGGTTGGCAAAAACATTTGTCCCCAGCGCGGATGGGTCAAGATCGTCACTTGCTCTGCTTTCTTGAGCGGCGCGGGTAGCTCGATCGCAGGAGCCACCATTTTAGACTTGCCTGTGCCCTCCAGAATTTGAGAAACCGACTCTTCGTCAGCTCCTAGCTCTTTTGCAGCTTCAGCCATTTCTTCCTTAGAAACGCCCGATCGCTCTGCCAGTTCTTCTAGAGAAAGCGAGGGATCAACGCCCGCCGCTTCCAGATTTTTTTGCGTAATGATCTCCTGAAATTCTGCCAACTTTTTGTTGAGCTGGTATCCCGGCATTGTCACCTCTTCACTGCCAAAGAAGTCAACAAAGTTTTGGTGATGTTGTTCCACTGATTTCCAGGCTTCTTCAAGCAGCTCAGGAGCATCGCTGTAGAGATGCGTCTTATAGTTTTGCTTGAAGTTGCCGATCGCCACCGCTAATTTAGGTTTACCTAGCTTCCCAAAAGATGTCCAGGGGCTTGAAAACATCCATTCCGACTCAGTGACAGGAGCGATCTGAGCCAGCAGGACTTCTCCTTTCCCCAAACGGTTTTTCTCAGCTGATTCGCTCAGGTTAACTTGGTAGGTCTTAGCTGTCGTCCAGTTAAATAACTCAAGCGTATTCTCCGCCATCTCTTGAACAGCAAATAAACCCACAAAGCTGCGTTTCCAGCTGGATACTAAACGGCGATCGCTCCCGCTCAATTCTGGATGCTCTGCCAAAAATAGATCGATCGGGTTTGTATCCCCAACTGTTCCCTCTGTGATAAAGCGATCGATCAATAGAGTTCGCCGCTGCATATCCTGGTGAGCAATTCGAGCCATCTGAGTCGCGCTGTAGGATTCTAGGGCGACTGCAAGCTCGCCTTCCGCCTCTAGGACAAAATCAGTCAACTCTTGCTTTAAAGCTTCAGCACGACTCAAATCAGCTTGGCTCAAATCAGCTTGGCTCAAATCAGCTTGGCTCGAATTAGCTTGGCTTACAGTCTTCACGGCTATCCTCAACGTCTTGATCAAGTCTTGATTCTAAGGGTTCTCATGCAGAAATGTCTTAATCTCGTTTAATTCAAGCTCGCTCAAACGAAATTCCATCGCCCCAATGATGCCCTCAACCTGCTTACCGTTGCGTCCTCCAACGATCGCCGCTGTAATTGCCGGATGCCGGAGCGTCCAGGCGATCGCCACCTCGCCAGGAGAGCAATCGTGCCGTTGCCCAATCTGCCGCAACAGCTCAACCAGCTTGAGATTACGCGATAGCCGAGGCTCTTGAAACTCAGTGCTATTGCGCCGCCAATCGTCGTCTGGCAGTTTGACAACTCGCTCAGCCGTCATTGCACCCGTCAGCAAGCCCGACTGCATAGGGGAGTAATTGATTACACCAATATGCTGCTGCTGACAGAAGGGCAAAATTTCGCTCTCAACGTTCCGATTCACTAACGAGTAGGGCGGCTGTAACGAAGTAATGGGGGCGATTTGCTGAGCGCGGCGCATCTGCTCTACGTTAAAATTGGACACCCCAATATAGCGAACCTTGCCCTCTTTTTGAAGCTGTGCCAGCTTTGTCCAGCCTTCTTCTATCTCTGGGTCTGGATTCGGCCAGTGAATCTGGTAGAGGTCAATTGTTTCCACATTCAGGCGACGTAGGCTGGCTTCTACCTCTCGCTGCAGAGAATCAGCCTTGAGGCTTCGCCCAATCTCGCTTTTCTCATTCCAGATCATGGAGCATTTTGTGAAAACATAAGGCTGGGTCGATCGCCCCTTCAAAGCTTGAGCCACGACTTCTTCGGAGTGACCCAAACCATAAATTGCCGCAGTATCAATCCAATTGACACCCAGATCTAACGCCCGATGAATTGCCTCAATAGACTCCTGATCTTCCTGATGCCCCCAGCCAAATGCCCAGCCGTTACCCCCGATCGCCCAAGCTCCAAAACCAACGGGTGTAAGGTGGAGATCAGAGTTACCTAGCTGTTTCGTTAGCATATTTATTCTCTTAGTACGGGACAAATAGTACGGGACACAAGCTTGTAGAAGGGGGCATGAGGATTACCACATCTGACCTGAAGCCTCATGCATCAGGCTACTTCAATTCAAAAAAAAATGCAGCCTCACCTGCGGTGGCATGGCGTCAGAGTGAAGTTTCTCGCCTGTTCTTGATCGAAAAAAATGAGACATAGGGCTGATGTGGGGCGATCGCATTGAGATGACTGACTTGCTCAAGTCACCGGATAATGCAAGGATTACATCAGATCACAAGGGGATCTACCAGAGAGTAGCATGAGGCTCATTATCTCTACGCCAATAGGAATACAACCATGGATCTTCAACTCACAGATAAAGTTGCGCTGGTCAGCGGTTCCACGGCTGGGATTGGGCTGGCGATCGCCACCACCCTGGCTCAGGAAGGGGCAATGGTGATAATTAACGGACGGACACAAGACCGGGTGGATGCAGCGATCGATCAAATCAAGCAGAAAACGACCGATGCCAAGCTGCAAGGCATCGCTGCCGATTTAGGCACCGTCAATGGCGCAAATGCTCTATTTCAGCAGATTCCAGAAGTAGACATTTTGGTGAACAATTTGGGCATCTATGGTGCCCAAGCCTTTGCTGAAATTTCTGATGACGAATGGATGAAATTCTTGGAAGTCAATGTCATCAGCGGCGTTCGTCTATCTCGTTACTATCTGCCGAAAATGTTGCAGAAAAACTGGGGACGGATCATTTTTATCTCTAGTGAATCGGGTATCAATATCCCAGCTGAAATGATCCATTATGGAGTCACAAAAACTGCTCAACTGTCTCTAGCGCGAGGGTTAGCAGAGACGACAGTAGGTACGAACGTTACAGTCAACTCGGTCTTGCCAGGGCCAACGCGATCGGAAGGTGTAGAAGACTTTATTCAAGGTTTAGCAACCGATCAGAACATCTCATCGGAGCAGGTTGAAAAAGAATTCTTCGCTAAAATGCGTCCCTCTTCCCTGATTCAGCGATTTGCCACATCCGAAGAGGTTGCTGCCCTGGTTGCCTTTGTTGCTAGCCCGCTATCCTCTGCCACAAACGGTGCGGCATTACGTGTAGATGGCGGCGTTGTGCGTTCTATCACATAATGCTCAAAATAAATAGGCTCTGGTGACGGGGGCATTTCATGTTTTTCCATTGGTAGTCCTTAAGAGGTAAGGATTTTTTGTTGCGTGGGCAAAGCCCACGCAACAAAAAATCCTTACCTAAATACCACTACCCATGAGCAGCGAGTTTTAGGGCAGAGCTTCAGAGCATTGGGCTAAAGT
This sequence comes from Drouetiella hepatica Uher 2000/2452, assembly GCA_019359505.1. Taxonomy (GTDB): domain Bacteria; phylum Cyanobacteriota; class Cyanobacteriia; order Elainellales; family Elainellaceae; genus Drouetiella; species Drouetiella hepatica. The sequence continues at coordinate 109,781 of JAHHHD010000013.1, forward strand.
ATCCAGTATGTCTGGGCTTGCATATTTCCGGAGGGTCTGGAAGAAGGGGAAAGCATCCCAGCGGTTTGCCACATCAGGGTAGAGCTGCAAGCTCTCAACGATCGCATCGGCAACGTTGTAAGCCGGATCGCTACCGTAGTTGAGGATGAGGTATTCCAGCAGCTCTAGGGCATAGTCAGAAAACTCCAGCACATCAGCAAGGCAAGCTAGCTTTAGAATTTGCTCCGGGGTTTTTCGGCGCATTTTAGCCTCGCTACTCAGGTCAGAGCCAATGAGATCGCAGAAGTAGTAGGCATCGCCCCACAAGAGCTGTCCAGGATGGCGGCTGGTCTGCAAGAGCGATCGCGCCCGTCCGCAGGCGGTATGACTCAAATCAAACAACGTGAAATCATTTGTCCGCATGAAGGCATCCACATCGGCAAATAGCGGCTGACCTTTGTACAGATGAGAAAATTCGACTTCCACCTGTGTTGCCAGCACCGTTTGCAAAATTTGATTGGCTCCCTGCAAGACGTTAAGATCGGCACCTTGCACATCAATTTGCAGAAAGTCGATCGCCTCAATGCCTTCCTGCCGACAAAATGCGTCCAGCGTAGTGGTTTCGACCTCGATCGTGAAATCGGTTGCGACCAGTTTTATCAGTCCGGTAAAGCGCTCTAAGTATTCCTCGTTGGGCGGATACAAAGAGCTACACATCGGATTTTGAGTTACATACAGCGTTGCCTCACCGATCGCATTGCTGAGGGCAAGCGGAATATGGTGTTCTGTCCAGGGCACCTGCTGCGCTGTTGAGCGATCGTTTGCGGCTTCACAAGCATCGGCATCGGCATCAAACCCGTAGATGGTCAAGTTGGGAGCAAATATGCTCCAATCTAGACTGCCATAATCATCCTTATCGTTGATTTTGCGGGAGCCAACATTACAAACTGTCAGATGAATGCGATCGAGATGACCGCGCTTTTTGAGGCTGTGTAAAAAAATAGACATGAAGGCGTAGAGATAGGGGGATAAATGAAAAGTTGGCAGCATTACTCCGCTATCAGCGGATGACCATCTGGAAGCGCAATGATGTTCAGGTTGCCCTGGAGCTGTTCGGTCGTCTGGATTGGAATTAGGGTTTGCAGGTAGGGCTGATAGCGAAAGAGGCTGTAGCCCTTAGCTTGCAGAAGTTCAGCGACGGGAGTGTTGCTGCCGCTTGCCCCAGCAATGTTTTCATAGAGGATAGCAGGTGCGAAATGGGTCAGCAGGCGATCGCTGCCTGCCAAGACCTGCATCTCGTGACCTTCAGCATCGATCTTCAGCCAATCGACCTGCTGGAGATTTTCTTGCTCGATCAGATCGTCTAGGGTGAAGCAATCAATATCTTCAAAACTGCCCGATGCTCCGCCAAACGAACTGCTATCAGCATCTCGAACCACTTCATTGAGTTCGCTAGAGCTATGGAGCGAGAGACGAGCGGTGCCAGAGCGATCGCTAGCGGCTCCCGCGCAGACCGTAACCCAATGCAGCTGATGCAGGCGACAAGTTTCTCGCAGGCAGCGAACGCAGCTAGAGAATGGTTCGATCGTCAGCACCCGACCCGATGTGCCCACCTGCTGAGCTGCACTGAAGGTGTAAACCCCTACATTCGCGCCTACATCAATTACCGTCATACCGGGCTGAATTTGGGCGCGCCAGAATTCCATTTCAGTTTCAAACCAATCGCCCTCCGCCAATAAAACGCTGGTGACAATGCTGTGGAAGCTCGGATCAACCGCTAGTAGAATACCGTCTGGAGTTGGCACATAGGTAAACGGGCTACCTGTTCCTAGGGTTGTCCATTGCCATTCAGAGGCATCTGGGGCTTGCTGAGCAGTGCCTTGGGCTGTGCGCAGCCAGGAATCTGCAACATCCTGATTCAACTCTCGGTAGGTCAAGTAAAGCGCTTGGAGGATAGCGGGATCGGCTGGCGCAATTTGGTGGGCCTGCTGCAAATCCACCAGACCTTCCCAGAGCTGGTTCATGAGCTTTGCCAAGCCCAGCTTGAGACGCAGAGAGGCGGATTGAGGGATGAGGGTGACAGCAAGCTGCAAAAATCTTAATCCACTGGCGCTGTAGAAGACCTGCTGCGATCGCCACAGCGCCTCAGTCAGCAAAAGCAAAGCCTGAGTCATGCCATCCTTAGCTTGGAGGATCAGTGGCAAATGATCGGTGGGGCGATCGCCAGGTAGATAAACCAGCCCTAAAGGGAAAGCCTCAGAAGGCTGGAAGACAGGCTGAAGCCCTTGCAGCAGATTGGCAAAGCTGATTTGAGCAGCGGCAGCATTTTCACCCGTCAAATGACGAGCGATCGCCAGATGCGCTGCACAAAGTGGATGACTGGGCTGTTGCTCTATGCCCTGCTCCAGTGCTTCCAGGGCAATTTCTAAATTCATCGATCGCAGCATCATGTCGTTACACTGGTCTGCCTCAATCAACGCCATCACCGCGAAATTGTTCAAATCTAGCGCTGACTCAGGCTGTTCCCAAGCCATGCCTTCTAAATCGTCAGACAAGCCTGAAAGCGTTTGAAGATCTAATGCAGGGCAAAGACGCTGAAGATACTGCCAATACGAAACAACTGGAGATACCACAGAAGAAGTCATAGGTGCCAAGGGGGATTAGTTGCCTCTATATTGCCCATTTCGACGAAGTTTTTCACATTGAGCTGATCGCGCCTGTTGGAACGATTAACCTATCAATTCTTAGCAGATCGTAAAGTCCCCCTGATTTTTCCAAAAGCTGGATTTCAAAGGCGCACTGCGCCTTTGAAATCCAGCTTTTGGAGTTTTGTGGGGCGCGCCGCGCGCCCCAAAACTCTAATTTGCGATCGACTGATTCTTAACAAGTTATGCGATTTGTTAGCCTCTGTAACTAAATTGTCAATTGCCCCCATTCTCAATGATTAGAATGGGAATGTTAAAGGAGTAACGATATACAACAATCTTGAAAAATCAGCGCTGCGTCAATCGGTTTTTCCAGAAGGTTTTCTAGACTGTATTCGATCGCTCCACACTCATTGTTTTAATTATGGCCATTGCAACAATTAACCCCGCAACCGGGGAAAAGGTTCAGGCGTTTGAGCCGCTGCCCGATACAGCGATCGCCCAAAAGCTTGATCTAGCTCAGCGTACTTTTGAGAAATATCGGCATACGAGCCTTGCCCAGCGTGCCGAGTGGCTGCTGACCGCCGCCAAAATCCTAGAGGACGAAAAAGAAAGCTTCGGTAAAATCATGACGCTAGAGATGGGAAAACTCCTGCAAGCTGGCGTTGGCGAAGCTGAAAAATGCGCTACCGTCTGTCGCTATTATGCCGAGCATGGGGCAGAGTTTCTCAAAGATGTCGAATTGACCTCCGATGCCAGCCACAGCTTCGTTCGCTATCAGCCACTGGGCATCATTCTTGCCGTTATGCCCTGGAATTTTCCCTTTTGGCAGGTGTTTCGGTTTGCAGCTCCAGCGCTGATGGCAGGCAATGTCGGCATTCTCAAGCACGCCTCCAACGTGCCGCAGTGCGCCTTGGCGATCGAATCTATCCTGCGCCGAGCCGGATTTCCAGAGGGGGCATTTCAGTCGCTGCTAGTCGGTTCTGATAAAGTAGCGCAAATTATTGCCGACGATCGCGTCAAGGCGGCAACGCTAACCGGGAGCGAAGGCGCAGGCGCCAGCCTTGCCAGCGCTGCCGGAAAGCATCTGAAAAAAGTGGTTTTGGAACTAGGCGGCAGCGATCCCTTTATTGTGATGGAGAGCGCCGATTTAGACACCGCCATCTCAACGGCTGTCGCGGCTCGAATGTTGAACAGTGGACAAACCTGTATTGCTGCCAAACGGTTCATTGTGCAGGAATCGATCGCCGACACCTTCACCCAAGCACTGATATCAAAATTTGGCGCACTGAAAATCGGTGATCCCATGCAGCCCGAAACCCAAATTGGCCCCTTGGCAACCGCCACGATTCTCAAAGAGCTAGATGCTCAAGTACAGTCCTGCCTTCAGCAAGGTGGCAAACTGCTGACAGGCGGTGAGCCACTTCCCAACACCCCAGGCAACTACTACCCGCCCACGATCTTGACCGATATTCCGCCCGAAGCCTCAACCCACCAAGAAGAGTTTTTCGGCCCCGTAGCGCTGCTTTACCGCGTCCCCGACTTAGATGCCGCCATCCAACTTGCCAACAGCACCCCCTTTGGGCTAGGTTCCAGCGCTTGGACGCAAGTAACAGCAGAGCGCGATCGCCTCATCAACGAAATCGAAGCTGGATGCGTCTTCATCAACGGCATGGTCAAATCCGATCCACGTCTCCCCTTTGGCGGAATCAAGCGATCGGGCTTTGGGCGCGAGCTAAGCGCCCAAGGCATCCACGAGTTTGTCAACATCAAAACCGTTTGGGTGAAGTAGAAGCAGATGTAAAAAGCAACTTCCGTGCGACCCAGCAATGCGAAGCGCTATCTCCCTCCCACAATTGAACCCTTCTGGAGGGGGTTCGGGGGACGCAGCCGTCCCCTGATTCCGGGGGTTTGGGGGTCGCCCCCAAGGCTCGGATTATTCAGAAATAATCCCACTCAGCTATTTTTTCCACTTTTTCCACAAGTTTACGGAGAACACAATGTCTGAATTAAACACTGCTCAGCTATTAGTAAAATGTCTGGAAAATGAAGGCGTTGAATACATTTTTGGCTTACCCGGAGAAGAAAACCTGCATGTCTTAGAAGCCTTAAAAGACTCCTCCATTCGATTCATTACCACTCGCCACGAACAAGGTGCAGCCTTCATGGCAGATGTTTACGGACGGCTAACCGGCAAAGCAGGAGTCTGTCTCTCGACCCTAGGCCCCGGAGCCACAAACCTAATGACAGGCGTTGCCGATGCCAACCTCGATCGCGCTCCGCTAGTTGCCATCACAGGACAGGTGGGAACCGATCGCATGCACATCGAATCCCATCAATACCTGGATCTGGTGGCGCTATTTGCCCCCATCACCAAATGGAATGCCCAGATCGTTCGTCCCAGCATCACGCCAGAAATTGTCCGCAAAGCCTTCAAGGTTTCCCAAACCGAAAAGCCCGGTGCAGTTCATATTGATTTGCCCGAAAACATTGCTGCGATGACGGCAACAGGTGCGCCCTTGCAGCTTGATCAGCGTGAGAAAGTGTACGCTTCTTTCAGCAGCATTGAGCGGGCGGCGGCAGCCATTTCTAAAGCCGAAAATCCCATTATTCTGGTGGGCAATGGCGCGATTCGAGGCAATGCTAGCGAGGTGTTGACCGTCTTTGCCACTGAACTCAACATTCCGGTGGCAAACACTTTTATGGGTAAGGGTGTAATTCCCTACAAACACCCCCTAGCGCTGTGGTCAGTGGGGCTGCAACAGCGGGATCACATCAGCTGTGGGTTCGATCGCGCCGATTTAGTCATCGCCGTAGGCTATGACCTGATCGAGTATTCGCCCAAGCGCTGGAATCCCGGCGGCAAAACTCCTGTGATTCACGTCAATCAAACTCCTGCTGAGGTAGACAGCAGCTATATTCCTACTGCCGAAGTTGTGGGCGATATTTCTGATTCGCTCTATGAAATTTTGAAACGGATCGATCGCCAGGGTAAGCCTGAACCCTATGCGCTACAGCTTAAGCAAGATATCCAGGCAGATTATGAGGAACATGCCCATGATGATGGCTTTCCCGTCAAGCCGCAAAAGTTGATTTACGATCTGCGGCAAGTCATGGGACCTGAAGATATTGTCATCTCGGATGTGGGAGCGCACAAAATGTGGATGGCGCGGCACTACCACTGCGATCGCCCTAACACCTGCATTATTTCTAATGGCTTTGCGGCTATGGGGATTGCAATACCGGGGGCGATCGCGGCAAAATTGGTGGCTCCTGAGCGGAAGGTGGTGGCTGTGACAGGAGATGGTGGTTTTATGATGAATTCTCAGGAACTGGAAACGGCGCTGAGAATCGGTACGCCTTTTGTGACAATTATTTTTAATGATGGTGGCTATGGGCTGATCGAGTGGAAGCAGCTCAATCAGTTCGGTGAGTCGTCTTTTGTGAAGTTCTCTAACCCTGACTTTGTTAAGCTTGCTGAAAGTATGGGATTGAAGGGCTATCGGGTGACTTCTAGCACAGATTTCTTGCCAATCTTGAAGGAGGCACTAAGCCAAGATGTGCCTGCTGTGATTGATTGCCCGGTGGATTATTCTGAGAATCTTCGCTTTAGTAAAAGGGCGGGGGATTTGAGTTGTGCGATTTAGAGATGCTGGGGTGTCATGTTGAGAGAAAATCAATTTGAGAGAAAATCAACTTGAGAGAGAACCAACTTGAGAGAGAACCAACAGCCTTGGGGGTTTCCCCCAAACCCCCAGCAGGGGACGGGCACGTCCCCCACACCCCCTCCGCATGAGAGGTGGGATGAGCGGCAGAGGTCGCGCTGCATTGGTGGGCAGATCTGGTTGGTCGTAGCGCTACGTGCTTAGATCCAATGGGTTATTTTTTGAGAGCTGCGCGGAGCGCAGCTCTCAAAAAATAACTCGTCCTAACTCAATTAAGTAGTGCTGTACTCAGTGAAGAAGTGTTTGATGTGGTGGATAAATAGAGCTGTGTTTTCGAGGTGGATGTTGTGACCGCAGCGATCGATCGTTTTGTATTGAATGAATGGCGATCGCTCAGCCATTTCGATATTGATTGTAATAAATTTTTTATCTAGCTCCCCGGCTAAGAGCAGCATGGGAACAGTATTGTGCTGCAATTTTTCCCAGAGTGAAGGCTGCTGACCTGTGCTTGAGTGGCGCAGTGATTTGGCTAAGCGCAGGGGGTTGTTTTGAAGCCGATGGTCTAACATCTGATCAAAGCTGGGATGATTTTGCAGAGAGGCAAATAGTGGCTGGCTATACCATTGCGCTAAAAAGGTTGGGAGGTCTTCGGTTTCTAGTCTTTGTGCTAAATCACGATCGCGCTGGGTTCGTTGAGTTTGCTCTGCTTCGGTTTTCAGTCCCGGTGAAGCAGATTCTAGAAGGGTTTTATGGAAGTGTTCTGGAAAGTTTAATGTCAGGTATAGGGCAATTCTCCCGCCCATGGAGTAACCGACTAGAAAGAATTTCTGAATGCTGAATATCTTTAGTGCCTGAACTAATCCTTCAGCTGTATCTACCAGAGTGTAATATCGATCGCATCCCAAGACCTGAGTTTTGCCATGCCCCGGTAGATCAATGGCTATGCAGTAAAACTGATTAGAGAGGAGAGACATAGCCTGATCAAATTCACGTAGATCTCCTAGAAAACCATGTAGAAAAAGAATGGGCGGATGGCTTGATCGCCCTCTGACACAGTAGTGAAAGCGATAGTGATTGACTTCTACAAAATTCTCCATATCAAATCAGCTATTAACCCGGCAATTAAAGATTTTTTGTTGTGAGGTGAGCGAAGCTCGCCTCACAACAAAAATCTTCCAATAATGCACTCTCAATTATTGCCAAGTTAATAGGGCTTATGGATTAGGGCTGCCAGGATTTACCTGTAGCAACCGTCAAGGCGGCTAGGACGGGGACTTTTTGGGTGGGGTGCAGCGCCCCACCCAAAAAGTCCTAAGCAAGGCAATAGCCATATCTTATGACGGCAGCGTCAATTCAAAGAATTAGGGCACTTTCATACCCGCCCTAGCGCGGCAAACATGGGCTATCTGTTAATCTGGCATTGGTTGATGATGTTGTGGGCACTTTTGCGATCGCTCAGGAGTTAGGATTTGAAGATCAAGCTGAATAAGCCGATCAAGTTATTCAGCCTTGCTAAGTTCTCTTCGAGCTAAGTTCTCTTCGAGTTAAATCAGTCCAGCAAAGCAACAATTTATTGAATTCCCACCTTCTGATGAAGAGATCATGATCGGCAACACTGAAGCATTTGTTTTGGGCAGGGCACTCTGAAAGATAGATTTGAAGAACAACTATCTAGACCACTGCCCACTCATCTACGTTAGGAGAGTCTGATGGATTCTGTATCACAACCGCCTTTGTCTAGAACGCCCCGTCATGTCATCATTACGGGCGGCGCAGGGTTTATTGGCTCTAATTTTGTCCATCACTGGTGTCATCAGTATCCGGGCGATCGTGTCATTGTTTTAGATGCCTTGACCTATGCCGGAAATCGCGCCAATTTGGTGGGTCTAGAAGGACATGCCAATCTGCGCTTTGTGCAGGGCGATATTTGCGATCGTCCCCTCATTGATGCGCTCCTCCAAGAAGAAAGCGTGGATACGATCGTTCACTTTGCCGCTGAGTCTCACGTCGATCGCTCCATTCTGGGACCTGGAGCCTTCGTGCAAACCAATATGGTGGGCACATTCACCTTGCTGGAAGCTTTTCGGCAGCACTGGAATCAGGCTGGGCAGCCCGATCGCTATCGGTTTCACCATGTTTCGACGGATGAAGTCTACGGAAGCCTCAGCCCCACCGATCCGGCATTTACTGAAACAACGCCCTACACGCCTAACAGCCCCTACTCGGCATCCAAGGCAGGGAGCGACCACCTCGTGCGGGCATACCATCACACCTACGGGTTGCCGACTCTGATGACCAATTGCTCCAACAACTATGGAGCCTATCATTTCCCTGAAAAGCTGATTCCATTGATGTGTATCAACATCTTGATGGGTAAGCCTCTGCCTGTCTATGGCGACGGGCAAAACGTGCGGGACTGGCTCTACGTGGGCGATCATTGCAGCGCGATCGATGTCGTCATCCACGGGGGCAAAGTGGGCGAAACCTACAATATTGGCGGCAATAACGAAGTGAAAAATATTGATCTGGTCTATATGCTGTGCGATTTGATGGACGAGTTGGCTCCTGCTCTGCCCATTCATCCTGCGCGCGACCTGATTACCTTTGTCAAAGATCGCCCAGGACACGATCGCCGCTATGCCATTGATGCCACCAAAATCAAAACAGAGCTAGGCTGGACTCCTTCCGTAACTGTGCAGGAAGGTCTACGTCGCACGGTTACATGGTATCTAGAGCATCAGGACTGGTGGCAGCCGCTGCTCTCGCAGGAATACCAGGAATATTACCGCAAGGTCTATGCCTAATCTGCGCCTAAATCTGCGCCTAAATCCGTGAATGGGCTGTGTCTATCCCATGCGTTATCCACAGCCTACCTAGAATACAGCCTACCTAGAATAGGGATGGAAGTTGGAGGACTCAATCATTATGGCTCTGCGATTCTTTGGGCTTCACGATCGAAAGCTGTTCTCTCGGACGATCACCTGGTTAGCAACCCTAGGGCTGACTCTGTATTTATCGATCGCCTGCTCAGGTCTAGCGCAGCCGGAAGTACAGCCAGGAACACAGCCGGAAGCAGGCTATCAATTGGGAAATGGGCTAGCGCTCGGCACCAATCTCAACGGTATCGCCGATTGGTCAACAGAAGTTCCGTTTTTGGATCTGTTTAAAAGCGCTAGAACTTGGATTCCTCAATGTGGATACGGGGAGCCGGGATGCAGTAACTCTTGGGATACTGGAGAGTTTGCCAAGCTAGATCTAGATCGGCAGGGCTGGGTTAAGTCTCTGCCCAAGCCCGAAGACGCACCTGAATATACTCGCGTCCGCACCATCATGTTCGGCAGCAGCGGCAAATATCCTCAGGGGCAATATGTCGTGCTTTACGAGGGCGAAGGCACGATCGAATATGTCTTTGATGCGCGCAAAAACGAGGCGGCTTCTAAGCCAGGTCGAGATGTGATTGATGTCAACCTCGCTAACGATGGGGACGGCATTCATTTAATCATTACGGCAACCGATCCACGCAAAACCGGAAACTATATCCGTAACATTCGAGTGGTGCCGATCGCCTATGAAAACACCTATAAAACCGAGATCTTTAACCCCACCTTCATTCAAAAAACGCAGAAATTTAGCGCCCTTCGCTTCATGGATTGGATGAACACCAATGCCTCAGAGCAGAGCAAGTGGAGCGATCGCCCCAAAGTAGAAGACGCTTCTTACGCATTCGGGAAAGGGGTGCCTCTGGAGATCATGCTGGAGCTTGCCAATCGGCTGGGCGCAGATCCCTGGTTTAATATGCCTCACAAAGCCACCGATGACTATATGCGAAAATTCGCGGCTGTGGTCAAAGCAAAGCTCGATCCAAAGCTCAAAGTCTACGTCGAGCTTTCCAATGAGGTCTGGAACTGGACTTTTCCCCAAGCCCACTATGCCTTAGAGCAGGGGAAAGCCCGCTGGGGACAAGACAAGGGCGATGCTTTTGCCCAGTGGTATGGGATGCGATCGGCTCAGATGGCAGATATTTGGAAGCAGGTGTTTGGCTCCAGTGCGGGGCAAGACCGCCTCATCGCAGTTTTCGGAACTCAGACGGCTTGGCAGGGTTTGGAAACAACGATTCTGGACTGCTCCTACTGGGTTGCTGAAGGGAATACACCCTGCTATCAGCATGGCAATGCCTATGCAATCACGGGCTACTTCAGCGGAAACTTAGGCTCACCCGCAACGGCACAACAGGTGGAGTCTTGGCTGGGAGAACCTGACGGCGGCTTTGGTCAGGCATTAAAACGCCTTAACGAAAAAGGCGAGTGGGGGGATAGCGTTCAGGATACCATTGGCGGCTTTGTGTATCATGCAAAAGTTGCCCAAGCCAGAAGGCTAAAATTTGTTGCCTACGAGGCAGGACAGCACATTGCAGGCGCTCAAGGGGTTGAAAATAACGCCAAGCTGACCCAATTTTTTATCGATTTGAATCGTCGTCCGGAAATGAAATCGCTGTACACAAGGCTATTAAATGGCTGGAAAGAGTCCGGCGGAAGCTTACTCATGCATTTTTCTGACATTTCTGAACCTAGCAAATGGGGGAGCTGGGGTTCTTTGGAATACGTGGAGCAACAAAATTCTCCTAAATATGATGCTTTGATGGACTTTATCAGGCAAAATCGCTTGCGATAGCCTGAACAGAGCTACCTTAACGCCTCTCTAGCAAATTGGCTTTTCTGGTTTTCTGTAGGAATTTTTTGAGAGGGGCGTACGCCCCTCTCAAAAAATTCATGCCCAGATTCAGCAGTACCAGAAAATCTGCGTTTGGGATGGCGATCGTAACCTGCTATACCAAGTTACAGGTCTAACTCTCGTAAATTGGGCTGACGGAGCCTATGAAATGTTGCACCCAATTTTTGCTGCAATCTTTCATATCTTCTCAGTTCTATCCTCTGAACTTCTATGCGCCTAGAGCAGTTGCAGGCTTTTTTAGCAGTTGCTGAAACTGGTAGCTTCCAGCAGGCGACCCATCAATGTAAGGTGACGCAGCCCACCATCAGCCGCCAAATTCAGGGCTTAGAGGCAGAGCTGGGCTTGCCGCTCTTTCATCGCAACTCCCAAGCCAAGCTCACGATCGCTGGAGAGCGCCTTCTACCTCGCGCTCGTAAGATTTGCCAGGAGTGGCAAAATGCAACGGCTGAGTTTGCGAATTTGTTAGCTGGAAAGCAGCCAGAGTTGTGTGTCGCCTCAATTCATTCTGTGTCGGCTCATTTTCTGCCGCCTGTTCTCCAACAGTTTTGTGCAGACTATCCCGACGTTCAGCTACGGGTCACGTCGTTGGGCAGCGATCGCGCCCTGAAAGTCTTGAAGGACGGATTGGTCGATGTGGCGATCGTCATGAACAACCGATTTATGACGGCAAGCCCCGAAATGGTGGTGGACTTACTCTATGAAGAGCCTGTGCATTTGCTGATGGCGACTGATCATCCCCTGGCTCAGTTTAAGCAGGTGCCCTGGGAAAAAATTGCCGACTATTCTCAGGTTGTTTTCAAAGATGGCTACGGCATGCAGCGCTTAGTTCATGAAAAATTCCAGCGTCATGGGCTAACCCTAAAGCCTGCGATCGAATTGAATACGCTAGACGGGTTTCGGGGGATGGTACGCCAGGGTGGTTTGGTGGCTCTGCTACCGCGATCGGCGCTGCTCGATATTCGCAATGACGCTGCGCTAGTCGTACGCCCGACTGAAGAGCCTGTCTTGAGTCGCCAAGTGGCATTGGTGACGACTCAGGATCGGCTGAGCATTCCGCCCATTCAGCATTTTCGAGGTCTGGTGCAACAGCTCATTAAGGCGCAGATGAGCGTTGCGCTCCTCCTCAACTCACCCTCTATTCCTGCGGCTCATGAGTAATGTATTTCGCGAATTCCTGCGTAAGGTGGGCAGCGGTGCACACACTAGCAAGGACTTAAGCCGAGCTGAGGCTGACCTAGCGACTCAAATGATGCTGAACAAGGAAGCAACCCCTGCTCAAATCGGCGCATTTATGATCGCCCATCGGATTAAACGACCCACTGGGGAAGAACTGGCGGGTATGCTGGATGCCTACGATGCCCTAGGTGCAAAGCTGAAGCCCATCACGGCTGCCTATCCTACAGTGGTGATGGGCAGCCCCTACGACGGGCGATCGCGCACTGCGCCAGCCTCCCCCTTAGTGGCGCTGATCCTGACCTCGGCTGGGTGCCCAGTCGTTTTGCACGGCGGGCGACGAATGCCCACCAAAGAAGGATTGCCTTTGATAGAGGTCTGGCAAAAGCTGGGAATAGATTGGACGGAGCTGAATTTAGAGCAGGTGCAGCAGATTTTTACCCAGACCCTGCTGGGATTTGTCTATCTGCCTCATCATTTTGGCTTGGCGGAAGATATTGTTACTTACCGAGAACAGTTGGGCAAACGTCCGCCCTTTGCGACAGTGGAGCTGTTTTGGTGCCCTTATGAGGGAGACGCGATCGTAGTTTCAGGGTTTGTGCATCCACCCACGGAGGAGATGGGGCGTGTGGCGGCTGAGCTGCGAGGCGTACAGCGTTTCATTACGGTCAAGGGGCTGGAGGGAAGTTGTGATCTGCCCCGCGATCGCACCTGCATTATTGGCGTGAATGATCCCCACACCGATCCAACCTTTACCCGGCTTTTGCTTCAGCCCCGCGACTACGGATTTGCGGCTACGGATGTGCCGTTGGTGTCTGACGATCGGCTCATTGAAGACATGAAATCAGTGTTGGCGGGAGTTTCTAATCCACTCATGGAGTCAGTGGTTTGGAGTGGCGGCTTTTATTTGTGGCAGGGTGGAGTTTGTGCAGATTTAGAGAAAGGTTTGGCGCTGGCTAGGGAGCTGCTGGTTTCAGGTCAAGCATCCAGAAAATTGACGGAATTAAGGGAGGCGATCGCCTCCCATCAAGATGCGCGCTCCATACTTTTGGGATAGGACTACTCCGCAGACTCAAGCTCTGATAAAGGCTTTCCCCAAAGCGTCTGGGATTTTGCTGCCTCAAATCCAGGGAGGGGGTTGGCAAAAAGCTCGATCGCCTCTTCAGCCCGGATCGATTCCCCAGCAAGTATTGTCTGTGCTTCTGCCCACGCCACAACTTCAAGGTAAGTTTGGGCAGAAGCTAGAAGCTGTCCCTGCTGATCAAAGATGAGCAGCAAGCCGTCGTCGCCATCCGTTGTGATGCGAACGGCATAGGTAAGCTGTTGCTCAACCGAGATTTGGTAAACGTTAGCGTAGTAGCTATCGCCTTGATCCAGCGCTTCCTGCCACAAGGTCTGCACCGCTGGAGGCAAGGCAGCAATCGTTTCGTCTGCAACTCGATTACTTTTACCCAAATCGTAGCGATCGCCACCCTCCTGCTCCTGGCAGTAAGCTCTGTATTGCGCCAGATAGTGGGCTTTTAGCTGGTGCTCATAGACCTGTTTAATCGCCGCAATCCACTCGCTCATGACTTACAGCGCTTTGCGCTTGGTTAAGTGTGGGTTATTTTTAGAAGCCCCGCTCCGCGGGGCTTCTAAAAATAACGGTGGTTTATGCCATTGAAAATCGCTGTATCTTGCTAGAGCGCTGACTCTAGCCCCCCGGCGACAGGTGAGTCTTGAGAAATCCTTCCAGCTTTTGCTTATTAATGGCTCCCTCGGTGGCTTCCAGCAGCTCTCCATCGCTAAAGAGGCGCAGGGCTGGAACCCCTTCGACCTGGTATTGCGCGACCGCTTCAGGGTTGGGATCAACCTCCATTTTGACAATCTTGAGGCGATCGCCATACTCCGCAGCCGCCCACTCCAAAACGGGAGCCATCAATCGGCACGGCCCACACCAGGAAGCCCAAAAATAGACCAGCACAGGCTGGGGAGCCTTGAGTACCTCTGCCCCAAACTCTGCATCTTGAATCGTAATGACGCTACTCATGCCAAATTTGTGACTCGATTTGTGACTCAGACAATGTGACTCAGACAATGTGAACTAATCAGTATGAACTAGACCGTATGGACTGATCAGTATGAACCAAACAAGGGTGACTCAGACCAGGGATTTATGACCAAGCTTGAAGAATTACCCATTTCTAGCTTACAGTTCTGTACCCTGTCTTGAACAACAACAAGCTGAAAGGTGTATAAAAAAGGGTATCGCTAGGATTAAAGTGTGACTTGTGCCGCTTTGAAGACAAGTGGAACGCTGCCCCTCACCCCTAGCGAAATTTAGCAACGTTATTCTACCCTCAACATTTAACCGTATGACTGCTCCTTGTCTTGCTCCTTACGGCTCCTGGAAATCTCCTATCACCTCCGACCTCATTGTGGCGAGTAGCATCCGTCTGGGTGAAATTGAGCTAGATGGCGAAGCTATTTACTGGAGCGAGGGGCGACCCTCAGAAGGAGGACGCTGCCCGATCGTGGGCATGATCGAAGGCGAAATTCACGACATCACGCCCTCCCCATTCAACGTCCGGACGCGGGTGCATGAGTATGGGGGCGGCTCGTACTTTGTCTCAGAGGGAACCGTTTACTTCTCCAATTTTGCCGATCAGCGGCTCTACCGTCAAAGCCCCGGCGCGGCACCCGAACCCCTCACCCCTGAAATCGAATTTCGCTATGCCGATGCGGTGAGCGATCGCTCTCGAAATCGCCTCATCTGCGTCCGCGAAGATCATAGAGCAGAGGGCGAAGCTGTGAACGCGATCGTGGCTATCGACTGTGCCGCTTTAGAGGACGGTGGGCAGGTTCTTCTGTCTGGCAGCGATTTCTATGCAGCTCCACGCCTGAGTCCAGATGGATCGCACCTCTGCTGGCTGAGCTGGAATCACCCCAATATGCCTTGGGATGGCACTGAACTCTGGGTGGCGACGGTGCAGACCGATGGCAGCTTAGGCAAGGCGGAATTGATTGCGGGCGGATTAACAGAGTCGATCTTTCAGCCAGAGTGGTCGCCAGATGGCAGGCTCTATTTTGTCAGCGATCGCACCGGATGGTGGAATCTCTATCGCTGGAACCCAGCAGCTAGATCACTGAACAGCCCTTCGGCTAGCTCTGAGGCACTTTGTCCTAAAGCTGCCGAGTTTGGACAGCCGCTCTGGGTGTTTGGCATGACAACCTATGGTTTTGAGTCAGCAGATAGCTTGATTTGCACCTACATTGAGGCGGGAATTCAGCATTTGGCAAGGCTAGATACGCACAGCCTGGAATTGACCGAAATCCAAATTCCTTTTGCAAACTTGGGCGGTCTGAAAGTCGGCAAAGGCTATGCAGTATTTGCTGGCGGCTCGGCAACGGCACCTGGCGCGATCGCCCGTCTAGACCTCCGCACCGGAGAAGTTTCCGTCCTGCGCCGCTCTAGCGATCTGACGGTCGATCCGGGCTACCTTTCGGTGCCAGAAGTGCTTGAGTTTCCCACCGAGAATGGCTTGACGGCATTCGGCTTCTACTACGCGCCCAAAAATCAAGACTATGCGGCTCCGGCAGATGAAAAGCCGCCCTTGCTGGTGAAAAGTCATGGTGGCCCCACAGCTTCGACTTCTGCCAGCTTCAATCCCGGCATTCAGTATTGGACAAGTCGCGGCATTGCCGTGTTGGATGTCAACTATGGCGGCAGTACGGGCTATGGACGGGCATACCGAGAACGGCTCAAGGGCAACTGGGGCATTGTCGATGTCGATGATTGCGTCAATGGAGCAAAATATCTGGTGGCGAAAGGGCTGGCAGATGGCGATCGCCTTTGCATTGACGGCGGCAGTGCCGGGGGCTACACGACGCTAGCGGCGCTCACCTTCCGCGATGTGTTCAAAGCGGGAGCCAGCTTCTACGGAGTCAGCGATCTGGAGGCTCTGGCGCGGGATACCCACAAATTTGAGTCGCGCTACCTGGATGGGCTGATTGGTAAATATCCCGAAGAGCAGGAAATTTATGTGGCGCGATCGCCCATTCATGCGGTTGATCAGCTCTCCTGTCCGCTGATTTTCTTTCAGGGGGATGAGGATAAGATTGTGCCGCCCAATCAGGCTGAGATGATGGTAGATGCCCTCAAAATCAAAGGTTTGCCCGTTGCCTATGTGCTGTATGAAGGTGAGCAGCACGGCTTCCGCAAGTCTGAAAATATTAAGCGAACGCTGGATGGAGAACTCTATTTTTATGCTCAGGTGTTTGGGTTTGAGTTAGCCGATGCGGTTGAACCTGTGGCGATCGAGAATTTAGTCCTCAATCACTTTCCATAAAAAATCTCCTGCCAGTCGTCTGAACCAAATTCCTGCTGAAACTCGTCAATCACCCAGGACAGATCTTTGCCTTGGCGCTGGGCGATCGTCCCTAAATAATTTCGGTAGGTATGCTTATCGCGCAAAGTCGGTTCGTCGCCAAAGATTGCTCCTTTACCCCAGGCAGTTTCTGGCTGGCGATCGAACTTTTCTTGAAACACATGCTTTGCCCAGTTGGGGGCGGCGGATTCACGGAAGGCTTTTTGACGCTGCTGCCGAAAAAACTCAATCATCGGCAGCATTTGCTGATGTTCGCTCAAGACTTCCACTAGCTCAGCCGTATGAACTTGTACTTCCGTTTCCCACTGGTAGCCGCAGCCCGGACATTGCAACACAAAGCCCCACACTAGGCGATTGCAGCAAGGGCACTGCTTCATCGGCGAAACGGTTTGATCTCCTGGCTCCTTACTTGTGGGCAGATGATAGGCTTTAATGTCTTCCGGGAAGCCCAACCGCTGTAAGTTTCCCGCCTGATCGAGAATGATGCCGTGGGTTTTGCCTGTTGTGGGCGAGATGCGCATGACTCTGCCGATCTGCTGCTGATGGAGCGCTTTCGATTGGGTAGGTCGCAGCATCAAGCCGACTTCAACGCTCGGCTCATCAAAGCCAATGCTGATGACGTTGCAGGAGGTCAGCACCCGCAGCTTTCCTGATCCCAGATCGCGATAAAGCCGCTGGCGTTCTTTAATGGGCGTGCCACCATCTACCACATCGGCTGCTATGCCCGCCATCTGAAAAGCTTCAGCAACGTGACGAGCATGTTCAACATCCACACAAAAGGCGATCGCCCGTTTCCCTGGAGCGAGCCGCTGATATTCCTCGACAATGCGCTGAATTAGCTCAGGGCGATCGCAGGCATTCTTCAAATCTCGTTCATCAAAGTCTCCCGCGATCGTTCGCACATCTGATAAATTAATTTGCGAATCGCGAGATACGCCGTAATACTGCATGGTTGCCAAATAGCCCATGCGCTGCAACTCTGACGGTACAGGAGAAGATACCAAAATCTGCATATGATCGCCCAACTGCGCCCTGCCTAAACGATAGGGCGTTGCCGTCAGCGCCAGATGTACCGACTTGGCATGGGTTTCATACATCACAGCTTGCCCAACTTGGCTAAACACCGTCGTATGCCCTTCGTCGTAGAGAATCACCTGCGCTTTCCAGTCTTTCCACCACGATCGCTGTGCCATCGTTTGAATGCTGGCAATTTGGATAGGCGCACTCGGATCTTCCTTCCATCCGGCTTTGATGAAGCCGCAGGGCAAGCCAAATGCCTGCATCTTTTCATAGGTTTGCCCCACTAGCACATCTAGATGCACCAGAAAGAGCAGCCGACATCCCCGCGAAGCAGCATCGGCACAAATCTTGCCGCCGATCACGGTTTTTCCGGCTCCAGTCCCAGCAATCACGGCAATTCGCCGATAGCCCTCTCCCAGTTTGGTATAGAGGTCTTTGACTAATTTTGCCTGGTAAGGTCGGAGGACAGGTTGCAGCGGTATGGACTGCGGTTCCGGATGCATCAAAGGTTTCTCCTGCCCCATTTTGAGTTTATTAAGAGTGCGAGTTTGTTAAGAGTGCAAGTTCATTAAGTACAAACGCATTGGTAAGGCACCAAATTGTACAGCATCTTGCTCACGACTGGACAAGATGCTACAGACCAAAGAGCTTGCTCCAATCAAGGACATCTTGATCAGCCCGGAAATCGATAATGCGATCGCCGCCCCGCCCTCCAGCCAAGATATCGCGTCCGATACTGCCAACTACCGCCAATTAGGACATCGCCTCCACAAAAATTCCCCTCACCTAGGGCGACCGCTAGGACGAGACTTCCTACCGAAAGGAGCGCGATCGGTCAGAATAGATCATGCGACAGCCGCTCCTCAACTGAGCCTATTGAGATGCAGCGCTGACCTTATCTTTTGCCTTACCTTTTTTAGTTGATGGGGACTCCTAGCCGTGGTGACACAGATTTCTAAAGCTCAATATTCTGACCGATACGAGAATCAAACCCAGGCGATCGCCCGGACGCTTCTGTCTGCGACGCGAGAAAATCGATCGCTGTTTGCCCAAATGCGCGATCAGATGCGTTGGGATGATAAACTGCTGGGCTTTGCTATGAGCAATCCAGGTCTGCGGGTGCAGCTCTTTCGCTTCATTGACTGTCTGCCCGCCCTGCATAGCAAAGCCGAAATTGCCAGCCACATGCAGGAGTATTTGGGCGATCCGTCCGTGGAGCTGCCGAGCCAGCTTAAGGGAATGTTGAGCTTTGCCAGCCCAGAGTCGCTACCCGGACAGGTGGCAGCAACCACCGTATCAGGTGCCGTTGAAACCTTGGCACGCAAATATATTTCGGGTGAAACGATTCAGCAGGCGATCAAAACGATCGAGCAACTCCGCAAAAACAAAACTGCGTTTACGGTGGATTTGCTGGGAGAGGCTGTGATTACCGAGATTGAGGCACAGTCCTACCTCGATCGCTATCTAGAAATGATGGAGCATCTGACTGAGGCGGCAAAGCGCTGGTCTACGGTGGAGCAAATTGACATGGCGGACGGACAGCCCCTGCCGAAGGTGCAGGTTTCCGTCAAGCTCACCGCTTTCTACTCGCAGTTTGATCCGCTGGATGCGACAGGCAGCGAAGCCAAAGTCAGCGATCGCATTCGCACCCTGCTCCGCCGTGCTAAAGAGTTGGGGGCGGCAGTCCACTTTGATATGGAGCAGTATGCCTATAAGGATTTGACGATCGCCATTCTCCAGAAAATCCTGCTGGAAGCAGAGTTTAGCGATCGGACTGATATTGGCGTAACGCTGCAAGCCTATCTGCGCGATGCTGAGCAAGACTTGCAAAGCTGGATTGATTGGGCAAAGGGTCGGGGCAACCCGATCACGATTCGCCTGGTGAAAGGTGCGTACTGGGATCAGGAAACCATCAAAGCCGCCCAGCACGACTGGCAGCAGCCCGTGTTTTCCCACAAGCCCTCTACCGATGTCACCTTCGAGAAGATGACGCGAATGCTGCTAGAGAACCACGAATACCTAAATGCGGCGATCGGTAGCCACAATGTTCGCTCTCAGGCACACGCGATCGCCATCGCCAAAGAACTCAACATCCCCCGTCGCCGGATTGAGCTACAGGTGCTATACGGCATGGCGGATAAGCTAGCAAAAGCGCTCGTAGATCAAGGCTTCCGAGTGCGGATCTACTGTCCCTACGGCGATCTCATTCCTGGCATGGCATATCTGATCCGCCGTTTGCTGGAGAACACCGCCAACAGCTCTTTTCTACGTCAGAACCTAGAAGAGCGACCCGTAGAGGAATTGCTGGCTGCCCCCGTAATGCTGGACGAAACAGAGCATAACAAATCTACTCCCCCGATCTCTACTTCCTCCCCCTTCCCCAACGCTGCCGACACTGACTTTTCCATGGTTGAGGAACGCGATCGCATCTTCGCCGCTCTCAAGTCAGTTCGGCAACAGTTCGGCAAAACCTACCTGCCGCTAGTCAACGGTGAATCAGTAAACACGGTAAGCCTTACCAACTCGCTGAATCCTTCCAACCCCAGCGAAGTCATAGGACAAGTGGGTCTGCTGAGCGTCGAGCAAGCCGAGCAGGCTATCCAAGCAGCAAAGGCGGCATTCCCAGCCTGGAAGCGCACCCCGGCAAAAGAGCGGGCAAGAATCATTCGCAAAGCAGGCGATTTAATGGAGCAGCGTCGGGCTGAACTCTGCGCCTGGATGGTGCTGGAGACAGGTAAGGCGATCGGACAAGCTGACCCCGAAATTTCAGAGGCGATCGACTTTTGCCGCTACTATGCTGACGAAATGGAGCGGCTGGATCAAGGCGTACATTACGACGTGCCCGGAGAAACCAATCGCTACCACTATCAGCCCAGAGGCATTTCGCTGATCATCTCTCCTTGGAACTTTCCCTTAGCCATTCCTACAGGCATGACCGTCGCATCCCTCGTTGCAGGGAACTGCACCTTGCTCAAACCTGCCGAAACTTCTTCAGTGATTGCGGCTAAGCTAGCTGAAATTTTGGTGGAAGCGGGTGTTCCCCCAGGCGTGTTTCAGTTCGTTCCCGGCAAAGGTTCTACAGTGGGTTCGCATATGGTAAAACACGCGGATGTCCACATGATTACCTTCACGGGTTCGCAGGAGGTTGGATGCCAGATCTACCGTGAGGCAGCAGAACTCCAGCCCGGACAAAAACACCTGAAGCGAGTGATTGCTGAGATGGGCGGCAAAAACGGCATCATCGTCGATGAGAGTGCCGACCTCGATCAGGCAGTGCAGGGCGTGGTGTATTCCGCCTTTGGCTATAGCGGACAGAAATGCTCAGCCTGTTCGCGGGTGATTGTACTAGAGCCAATCTACGACACCTTTGTCGCCCGACTGGTGGAAGCAACGCGATCGCTCAATGTTGGCACAGCCGAAAACCCCAGTACGCAGGTGGGTCCCGTCATCGACGCTGCTGCCCAAAGCCGCATCCGTGCCTACATCGAAAAAGGCAAGGAGGAGGCGACATTGGCGCTGGAAATGCCTTCGCCCGACTCCGGCTATTTTGTTGGCCCCGTGATTTTCACCGATGTCGCGCCCACGGCAAAACTCGCCCAGGAAGAGATCTTTGGACCTGTGCTAGCGGTGATTAAAGCCCAGAGCTTTGAGGAGGCATTGGCGATCGCCAACGGCACCAACTTTGCTCTCACCGGGGGACTCTACTCCCGCACACCCTCCCACATTCAAAAAGCCCAGGACGAGTTTGAGGTGGGCAATCTGTACATCAATCGCAGCACGACGGGGGCGATCGTCTCTCGGCAGCCCTTCGGCGGCTTCAAGCTCTCAGGGGTTGGCTCCAAAGCTGGTGGCCCTGACTATCTGCTGCAATTCCTGGAACCCCGGACGATTACGGAGAACATCCAGCGTCAGGGATTTGCCCCGATCGAGGGAGCTGAGTAGAGCAATCTGAGTTGGGTGTAACAGAAGAGTTCTCAGAAAGATCCGCTGTGCGGATCTTTCTGAGAACTCACGCGCTAAGGGTGACAGACTCGCCTATTTACAGCTAGGCAGCCGATCGCTGTTCCAGCCATGAAGTGCCAGAGTATATCGCCAGCGCCAACCAGATTAGCCCAAAGGTAACGGCGTGAGTGGTCGTAAATGGCTCACGGTAGACAACAACTCCTAGCAAGAGTTGAATGCTGGGGGCGATGTATTGAAAAAAGCCCAGTGTCGAGAGCCGTAGCCGCTTTGCTGCATTGTTAAACCAGAGTAACGGCATAGAAGTCATTACTCCTGCGCCGATAAACAGCAGCGTCATCGAAAGGCTAGTGCCCAGATGTCCTGTTCCCGAAACTGCCCAGAACCCCACCAATGCCAGCGCTACGGGGGTAATGAGCAGCGCTTCGACCGTTAGCCCCACGAGAGGCGAAACCGCCACAATCTTGCGCAGCAGACCATAGCAGGCAAACGAAAATGCCAGCGCCAAGGCAATCCAGGGAACTGAGCCGAGCTGCCAAATGAAGTTGGCTACGCCCAAAGCTGCCAGCAGCACGGCTACTTTTTGTCCCCAGTGTAGGCGTTCTCTGAGAAACACAAAGCCCAGCAGCACGCTAACCAATGGATTAATGAAATAGCCCAGGCTCGTTTCCACCACCCGATCGCTATTCACGCCGTAGATATACAGCCCCCAGTTAAAGGTCAGCAGCATTGCCGTGGTGAGCAGAACCGCGACTTTTTTGGGCGATCGCCAGATTTGTCTCAGCTCAGCCTGACGGTGCTGCAACCCCACGAGTGCCAGCAGAAAGACTAGCGACCAGATCATTCGATGGCTCAGCACCTCGATCGCCGGAGTTTGTCCAAACAGCTTCCAGTAAATCGGCAGCAGACCCCAGGCAACATACGCCAAAACGGCATAAAGCCTACCTGACGGGACAATGGGCGGCAATGCAGCCGAGTCTTGTGATTTAGTGTTCAAGCGAAAAACCTGTGGAGATGCCCACTGATCCTAGCGATCGTCTACAAGTTTAGGCAGAGGCAGTTGGCGATCGGATGTGGCAGCACAGTTAGCTAAGATGATTGGCTGAATCTAGAATCAAGGGTTGCGTGCCATTCCTTGGATCTCCAAATTTCGACATAAGGTGACTTCAAAGAGAGGTGCGGCAAGACTTCCTTTGGAGACAGCTTCCCTTGATGAACCAAGCTAATCAGAATATCCTCTGACAAACTCTTAAGATTGACTTGCTCTAGAAAATATTCGCAATCTTCACCATACCGAGTATTAAAGTCGGCAACTATTTTTTGAGCCACTTCAAAATCATGAAAACCACCGGGTCTGTGAATTTCATGACTCGCGTTAATTCTGTAGCAAACCCTGTATAAGTTTACGCCTTCTTTTCTAAGGAGAGGGAAATCTTGCATAGGGTAACTTCTATGAGTGGGATTAGTACTCACCACCCTAGGCGAACTTTAGAGTCTAAATTGTGAAAAAACAGTGAATTTATTGGAGTAGGGTTGCAGGTTTCATTGAATTTGTATATTGACATCGGCATCAATGCTGGAAAAATAAGCAGGTCGTGCAAATCTATCGCCCTCTTCAAAGGGATGGACAACAGCCCCCAAAATTACGTAGTCAGAAGATATTAATTTTGATATTGTTGAGTCTAAGGATAATACATGACTTTATCGCTGCTTTTCTTGGTGGCTGCTTCTACGAATCATTATGGATCTCTCTATCTCTACCGATCCCCAAGGACTATTACCCCTAGAAGCCGTTCAGAAAATTCTCAACCGTTCTAGGGCTTCAGTCTATCGCTATGCCAATACCGAGCTGGATGTGCTGAACCCTGCTTACGATCCGCGCAAGCTTAATCCTGAACATCGGGGCGGCAAGGACGACCCGCTGCTGTTTCATCCTAACGAGGTGGCTCGGTTTGCCAGGGATATTTTAGGCATTAAACCTGTGACGATCGCCATCCAGCAAGCCCCTCAAACTGAGACTCAAGAATTGCTGCAAGCTATCCTGAGTGAGCTTCAGAGCATTCATCAACTGCTGCGATCGCGCCCATAGTCCTGTCAAAAATTCTGATCTGTCATCTGATCTGTTGATCTGTCAAAAGGATGAATTCGTAGTAATTTAGCCCTCTGTGCCTTGTTCACTCAGCGTTCTCTCATTTTTTTAATCCCTGTTGAACGCTAAAATTAACGAGCATAGATTTATGGCAGTTATGCTTGGTCGCTCTGAATCAGTGACCCTTATATCTAGTGACCCTACGCAACTCTGCAAGGTTCGCTGTTTACAACCTCTGCTGTTTGTAATCTCCACTGTTCGTGATCTCTATTGTCTTAAGCGGGGTAACTACCTGTGTTTAAAACGCTACTGGACGCTCTAGCTACTGACTTCCGCATTGTGTTCGATCGCGATCCTGCGGCACGCAACTGGCTAGAGGTTCTCTTCTGTTATCCCGGCATTCAGGCACTCTTCTTCCATCGGTTTGCCCATCAGCTTTACCGTCTCAATCTGCCTTTCATCCCTCGTCTGATTTCTCACGTTGCTCGCTTCTTGACCGGGATTGAAATTCACCCTGGCGCCACCATTGGCAAAGGGGTGTTTATTGACCACGGTATGGGGGTCGTAATTGGCGAAACGGCAATTATTGGCGACTATGCGTTGATTTACCAAGGCGTGACCTTGGGCGGGACAGGCAAAGAAATCGGCAAGCGCCACCCCACTCTGGGCGAGAATGTGATTGTGGGGGCAGGGGCGAAAGTCTTAGGCAACATCACGCTTGGGAATAATGTCCGCATTGGAGCAGGCTCGGTCGTGCTACGGGATGTGCCTTCTGATTGCACCGTCGTGGGTATTCCGGGTCGGATTGTGTATCGGGCTGGAGAGCGAGTTGATCCATTGGATCACGGTCGTCTACCGGACTCTGAGGCTCAAGTCATTCGAGCGTTAGTCGATCGCATTGAAGGTTTAGAACAACAGGTTCAAAGCCTACAGGAATCGCGTCAGCCGTCTGACTATGCGTTAGCGCACTCACTGGCTGCAGCTTCACCAACTGCGGCTTCACTAGCTGCGGCTCATCTAGCGCGGGTACCCGATTTCGCCGATCATCGCGCTCAAGACAAGATAATTGAGCAATTTCTGGATGGTGCAGGAATTTAGAAGCGAGAAGTTTTCTGCTCACTCAAAACTAGGCTAACCTGAATTAGGCTATCGTGAGTCATGGCAGGGTCTTGGGAAAGATGGTAAAGGAATTAGCGCTAGGAATTGAGGGATCGGCAGTTCGGGCTGTGGCGGCTTCGCCCACGATCACGCCCGATCGCGCGGCGACTCAGCCAAAAACCTATCCGAATTACAAGATAATCGTCCTCAATGACGATTTCAACACGTTTCAGCATGTTTCCGAATGTCTGATGAAGTATGTCCCTGGCATGACTAGCGATCGCGCCTGGGATTTAACGAACCAGATTCACTTTGAAGGACAGGCGATCGTCTGGGTTGGGCCGCAAGAACAGGCTGAACACTACCATCAGCAGTTGAGCCGAGCTGGGCTGACGATGGCTCCTTTAGAAGCCTCTTAATCTTTATCCCTTTTATCATGGGTACTCCCTCCAAAGGCAGAATCGTCTGGAATCACTCGACTCATCTTCCGGGACTGATTCCTATTCTGGAGAGGCTTACCTATTTTGAGGGGATTACCACCATCACGCCTGCCGTCCTTGGCAACACAAAATCTAATATTCCGGTTTTAAAGATAAAAGTCTCTGTACCCATTCGGGGAGGCTTCAAGCTGATCGCTCGCAAGGGAAAAACCTTTCAGGAAGTCTTTATTTTGACGAGCTTGGGGCAAGAAGAATTGGAGGCTGCGATCGGACAGGCTCTGCGATAAGAGTTCTGAGCCATACCCTATAAGTAGCTCACGGGATCAATGGGTTCACCGCTGATGTGTACCTCAAAATGCAGGTGAGGACCTGTCGAAAGTCCGCTGGAGCCAACGGCTCCAATCACCTGCCCGCGCTGTACGGTCTGCCCCTCCGAAACATGCATCTCACTGGTGTGCCCATACAAAGTCGTGATGTTTTTGCCGTGGTCAATAATAATTGCCTGACCGTAACCGCCATACCACCCTGCAAAAATCACGACTCCTGCATCGGCGGCGTGGATAGAGCTACCATAATCAACCCCAAAATCGATGCCTGAGTGAAATCGGGTGTAGCCCAGAATGGGATGCATTCGGTAGCCAAAGCCGCTGGTGATTTCGCCATCGCTGGGATAAGTCATCTTGCCTGTGCCGCGCAGGATGTATTTGTTAGATGCGGCTAGGCGCTGTTGAATCAGAGCCGTTAGATTAGCAGAATCCTGAGTGAGCTGATCTTCGGCAGCTTCCAGCGCCTTACGGTCTTGTCGAAGATGGGTAATAAGACCCTGCTGATACTGGGCTGCCTCTTGCGCCTGGGCTTTTTGGGCTAGTAGCTCTTGCGTCAGGATAGCAATGTCGTTCTTCTGAGTTTCTATCTTACGGCGGCGGAGATTTAGGTCATTGGCTTCGGCTTGCAGGTCTGCCAGGATGGTGCGATCGCGCCCATACACAAGCCGCAACTGCTGACGGCGATCGAGAAATTCGTTAAGATTTTGGCTTTGCAATAGCACTGCCAGACCTTGCCCACTCTGCTGCCGCTGCAAAAAACGCAGCCGCGCTACGGTGGCTGTCTGCTTCGCAGCATAGCTTTTCTCAGCTTTAACTAAATTACTTTCTAGCGTCTTTAAGCGGCGATTCGCGTCGGCAATCTGCTTTTCGTTTTGGGCAATCTGCTGACTGGTGGCTTTAATATCCTTTTGCAATCCACCTAGCTTCTTCTGGGCAGATTGTTCCTGCTGCTGAAGCTGATCCTGCTTTTGATTGAGGTGCGATCGCTCTTGCTCAATCTTTTGCTTCTGCTGCTGGAGCTGCTGCACAGAGTCGGGGGCTTGCGCTAGGGTCAAAAAATTAAGTGGAGAGGCGATCGCAGGGGATACCAGCATCAGGCTCAGAGCGCATATTCCCACGCAGGTTCTTACGCCTACGGTCCAATCGCATATTGTCCAAGCATATAATGCGGTGAGCGCTCTTTTCTTGAGCCAATTTAGCCAATTTGCCCGCATTGTTTCCTCTTTAACTTCTGGTCTGACTTTTAGCCTAGTTTCTGGCACTGAGGGCAATTATGCCAAAGGTGAGGAGAATCAGCCCGGAAATTCTGTTAAGTCCTCGCAATCTCTGAGGCGTGAATTTACCGCGCAAAAGGTCGGCTCCACTGCTGAGCAACAGCCACCACAATGCCGAACCGCTAAATACGCCCGCTACCAAAACCGCTGCCGTTGTGTAATTGCCACCCATAGTTGCCAGCCCTAAGCCCACAAATACTGCCGCAAACGACAGAATTGTCGCGGGGCTGGTTAAGGTCAGCAAAACTGTGGAGGTATACATAGACCAGTAGGCGCGGTTATTTTCTATGACCCCAGTTTCTTCAGCAGGGTGACTGATAAAGGTTTTCACGCCTAGGTAGCAGAGAAACAGACCGCCGACTAGCTTCAGCCAAAACGCCTGACCGAGCAGCAAATCTGAAACTGCTGTAAGACCAAATCCGGCAATGCAGCCATAGATAGCATCTGCCGTTGCTGCTCCTAATCCCGTTACTAACCCCGCCCGTTTGCCTAAAGTTAATGTCCGACGAATGGCCAAAATACCGATCGGCCCGACAGGAGCGGCGATCGAGAAACCAATGAGCAAACCTCGCCCATAAAAATAGAGATCCATCGAGTATTACTCCTTTCCCATGACTCCAATGGGCAGCACAGGAGTTTCTTTGACTGTAGACAGCGCGATCGTCGTGCGGGTTTTGAGCAGACCTGGAAGCTCTTTTAGCTCTTTACTAATCAAATGCTCTAGGGCTTGTGTGGTCTGACAGCGAACTTTAAGCAGATAGTCATCGTCCCCCGTGACATGGTGACATTCTTGAATTTCAGGCAAATCCTGAACCTTTTGTATAAAGGCAGCACGGTGGCGGGGATGCTCTAAGGTCACGGCAATAAACGCCGTCAGATGACAGCCGATCGCTGCCGGATTAACCAGGGCTGCGAAGCCCATAATCACCTGTCGCTCTTGCAGCCGACGCACCCGATCGCCTGCCGCAGGTGTCGAAAGTTCTAGCTTGCCCGCTAACTCCGACCAAGTCATTCGTCCCTCTGCCATGAGATGCCGCAGAACTTTCAAATCTATCTCATCAAGACTCATTGAATTTATTTTGTAAGCTTTTAGTGATTATAAGGCTAAAAATATAAGATTTACAAGACTCTCACTTAGAATTATTAGCTAAAATAACTTGGTGGTACAAATTCAAAACCCAAACAGGGCAGATGATTTTCGAGAGCTGCGCTCCGCGCAGCTCTCGAAAATCATCTGCCCTAACTCAATTACATAGATGCTATGGAGGTAAAGTTTGCTTAGAGAGGCGCAAAGCGTCCCTCTAAGCAAACCTAGATGACTTGGCGAAGAAACTGCCCGCAGTAGCGATCGTCTCCAGCGACAATGGTAGAAAAGCGACAATAGCGAAGAACAGTAGGTAAAATCTCTTCCTGGCAGAAATTTCTATGAGCTTATTGCCCGATGCCCGTCAGTTTGCACCCGCCACTCAGCGCAACCAAGAGCCAATCCTGACCGTTCTGCTAGAAGTCTTGCCACCAACGGGCACGATTTTAGAGATATCCAGCGGGACAGGCGAACATGCCGTATTTTTTGCGCCCCGATTACAGCCCCGTCAATGGCTTCCCTCTGACCCTAATGCAGAGGCACGAGCTAGTATTGCCGCATGGCAGAGCGATCGCCCAGCCAAAAATCTACATCCACCGATTGCCCTGGATGTCCGTGAGCCGATCTGGCTAGTGGAGCAATTCCCAGAGCTGCCAGGTCTGGATCTTCAGCGTGACCCTGTTCAGGCGATCGTTAATATTAATATGATTCACATTGCACCCTGGTCAGCCTGTCTGGGACTCATTGCCGGAGCCAGACGCATCTTGCCAGCTAGCGGAATCTTATATCTGTACGGGCCATTCAAGCGGGAAGGGCAGCATACAGCGCCCAGCAATGAAGCCTTTGATACTAGCCTCAAACAGCGCAATCCAGAATGGGGCGTACGTAATCTGGAAGATGTTGTGGCGATCGCTCAGGCACAGGGTTTCTCGCTAGCTAAAATCTGCGAGATGCCAGCCAATAACCTATCGGTCGTTTTTCGGAAGCAGTAGGTCTGAGGATGTGGGTCTAAAATTTGGCAAGGTCTAAAATTTGGCAACGTTACGAAGGCGATCGGGTCGGCGGATAGGCTACAAATTTTTCAGAAGGTCGGGTATACCACCATGCCCAAGCAATCAGAACGGCTTGAAGGGGCAACCGACCCCAGAGCAGCCAAGGCGAATCGGGTATACCGTCTAGGTGAATGCGATTCACCGCCATGTTAATATTGGCGGGAAAAACGGCAATGAATAGCGCAATGAGTCCCCAGGCAGCCGCACGGCTTACGAAGGGAATTAGCAGTCCTGCGCCCCCTAAGATTTCAAATACACCGCTGATGTAGACCAGTGCCAGTGGGTAAGGCAAAAAAGATGGCACGATTTTGACAAACGGATCGGGAGTGACCCAGTGCAGAACTCCTGCCGTCACCATAAAAACAGCTAGGATAACTCTGAGAATAGCTTTGAGGGCGTTCACAATTGATTCACTTATTTTCCTGATTTATTCTAAATCGAGAGTCATCTGAGCTGCATCTCACCGAAGACAGGGGATTGCTAGAGGAACTTTTGCTGTCTGTAAGCATCTGTAACTCCAGGTCATTGAAGCCATACCCCCTCAATTAAAGATATGTCATTATCTGACGCACAAGTTGCTACACAGTCGAGAAATAACGCTCGATCTAGCAACGAACCCACAGACGAAAATATTTTGGTTGCTGCTGCAAGTCAGTTCAGCAAACTCGTGCAGGTTCATAAACTCTCGGCATCTCAGACTGGGATCTCAGCAGATGACTTGGCGCGAGTGGATACTGTCAAAAAGGAGGCGATCGCCAAAATTATTGTGCTGCTGACAGCCTACTACAAGACTCAAGGCTGGAATCCGCAGGACATTAAAGCCTCGGCTTTGAGTATGTTGGATCGGGGTTAGGGATTGTAGATTACCAAACTCGCGCAAGACATTAAAATATCTGAGTTTGAAATAGCGCAAACTCAGATATTCCAGTTGATATAGCTGTCGCCAATTTGCTTAGGATCGTGGATTAAATAACCTGTACAACCGATCTTCTGTAAGAGCTTAGCAATGCTAAGCCCTTACCCCAAGCATTACATCTTGTTAAATCCATGTTCCTTAAGAAATTCAGGGTGGGGCATGAAGCGCCCCACCCTGAATTTTCCCATCTCTACCAGCCCTTACTCATAAAGGTAGAACAGCGCCTCTGCATAGCTCTTGCCATTAGGCATATGAACTTCTAGATAGGCATTGGACTGGTCAGGTTTAGCGCCATCTCGATAGAGAATGTAAGTATAGTCGCCATTCTTGAACGTGAGCTGACGAGCTTCATTCAAGTCGCTGCTGGTAATGCGAAGCTCGCTACCGCCATCTTTTGCCTGACCAATGTAGTATTTCGGAAGCTGTGGATCGTATTCTCCTGAGCAAATTTGCACTCGGTAGTGAGTGCTTTCTGCCAAAGCGTAGGGGGCAGTGTCGGTGGGGCAAGCGGTCAACAGCTTATCTGAGTCTAGGAAACGAATGCGATCGCGTACGGTAACTTTTCCAGTGGTGGCGATCGGCGTTGTAACCCCGTAATCTCGCTCCATTTCAGGCTCAGGGTTGGGCTTGACAGTTAGAGGACCTGAGTTTGCTGGGGGATCAATCCGCTTGCCTGGAACAGGTTGCGCTGAAGAGACGCGGGGAGGAGCCGTCTGGATAGGCGACGCTGAGGAAGTGCTGGGTTTGACGCTGGGACTAATGCTGGGCTTGAGCGGTTGCGCCGATGCAGTAGGTAGCGGTGAAGAAACGCTAGAAACAGGCGATTGCGATGGAGCTTGGTCGCTAACAGCACTGCTGCATCCTGTCACACAGAGCAACAAAGCGAGTCCAAGAAAGCTTTTAGGGTTCATTGATTTAGGCAGGTTTTGTAGATATTTTTGGTAAATATTTCTTGTAGGCAGTCTTTGCAGACAGACTTTGCAGACAGATGATATGAAGCGAAGACGAATATAAATGTTCCGGGGAATAAATAGGTATTCTGAGAATGTTCCGGAGATGTAAATTGGTTCAGGTAACGTGAACCAAAATAGGTATGGCATCCCTAATTCATAATTATCTATACAGGATCAGCGCGATCGATTTCGGAATTCAGCTTGAGATTCGGTTTGAGGCTTATAACCTTAATCATCGGGCTTAGGACAGTTTAAGGATGCGCTCCGCGCATCCTTAAACTGTCCCCGTCCTAACTGCTGTGAATACAGCTATAGCATTACGTAATTGAGTTAGGACGAGTTATTTTTTGAAAGCCCTGCGGAGCGGGGCTTTCAAAAATAACTCACTGGATCTAAGCGCGTAGCGCCACATAACCATGACTCCCCCAATTGATCGTCAGCGAGAACACCAGGCCAATGAGCGAACCTTTCTAGCATGGCTACGCACTTCCATTGCGCTGATTGGCTTTGGGTTTGCGATCGCTCGTTTTGGGCTATTTATTCACCAGCTTGAATTTGCCCTAGATCAGGCACAGTCTGCCGCTGGCACTTTCAATTCCGAGAACTTGGGTGTGACTTTGGTCATCACAGGCATCTTGACGATCGCCTTAGCAGTATGGCGCTACAACCGCGTCTTTTGGCAAATTGAACGAGGCAACTATCGCCCCAATCGGCTGATTGTTTGGGCGACTGCGGCGATCGTCATAATTTTGGGGCTATTGAGCCTGCCGCTGGTGATTTGGCGAACTCCAGCACCCACTTCCCCAACTCGTCCGAAGCCGATGCAAAAACAAATGGGCGATCGTCTACCGCCCGACCAGAAAGCCAGAAGCTAGATCCAAAAGCTAGATCTAAAAGCTAGAAATTGCCGAAATGGGCGATCGCGTCCTTAATTTTCTCAGTCACCTCTGCAACCGGAACCGAACCTAGCTCACCTGAGGCTCGTGTTCGGATGCTCAGAGCCTCAGCCTCGACTTCTTTTGCCCCCACAACCGCCATTACCGGAATTTTCTGTTTTTCGGCATTGCGGATCATCTTGCCCAAGCGTTCGCCGCTGGCATCCACTTCAACCCGGATGCCCACCGAACGCATTTGGGTCGCCACCCGCTGAGTAAACGCCATCTGCTCTTCGGTGACGGGCAGCAGCCGAATCTGCACGGGAGACAGCCAGAGGGGAAAGTCTCCGGCATATTCCTCGATCAAAATGCCAATCAAGCGATCCAAGGAGCCAAAGGGGGCACGGTGGATCATCACCGGACGTTTGCGCGTCCCGTCCTCGGCGACATACTCCAGCTCAAATCGCTCTGGCAGGTTGTAGTCAATCTGGACGGTGCCGAGCTGCCATTCGCGATCGAGCGCATCTTGAAAGATAAAGTCGAGCTTGGGACCATAAAACGCCGCTTCGCCAATGCCCTCAAAATAATTCATGCCCAGCGTTTCGACTGCTCGACGGATTGCCCCTTCCGCCTTGTCCCAGCTTTCATCTGAGCCAATGTATTTGTCGGATGTGGGATCGCGGAAGCTGAGGCGCACCCGAAAGTTCTTAAGCTGCAAGCTCTTAAACACCGTCAGGGTCAGATCTACGACGCTGAGAAATTCTGCATCAAGCTGTTCAGGCGTGACGAACAGATGAGAGTCATCTACCGTGAAGCCGCGCACGCGAGTTAGGCCGCCTAGCTCCCCGGACTGCTCATAGCGGTAGACCGTGCCAAATTCGGCAAGCCGCATAGGCAGCTCTCGGTAAGAGCGCAGTTCACTCTTGTAGATTTGGATATGAAACGGGCAGTTCATCGGCTTCATGACAAAGCCGATCTCGTTGGCTTTGTCTTCCTCCGACTCCGCCATCATCGGAAACATGTCTTCCTTATATTTCTGCCAGTGCCCAGAAATTTTGAACAAATCGACCCGCGAAATGTGAGGCGTAACGACAGGCAGGTAGCCCCGCTTGATCTGCTCCTGCTTCAGGAAGTCTTCAAGGAGCGATCGCAGCACCGTGCCCTTCGGTGTCCAGAGCGGCAGTCCGGGTCCCACTGGATCAGCAAAAATAAATAGCCCCAGCTCTCTGCCCAGCTTGCGATGGTCGCGCCGCAGAGCCTCTTCCTTGCGACGCTTGTATTCCGCCAACTGCTCTGGGGTTTCCCAGGCGGTGCCGTAGATGCGCTGAAGCTGAGCTTTGGTTTCGTCGCCGCGCCAGTAGGCTCCAGCAACGCTTTCCAGCTCGATCGCCTCTGGGTTCAAATCAGCCGTGTTATCTACATGCGGCCCTGCGCAAAGATCCCACCACTGATCGCCCACATGATAGATCGTGATTGGCTCTGTTTCAATGTCGTTGAGGATTTCTAGCTTGTAGGGTTCAGCGATCGCCTCAATTCGCCTTTGTGCCTCTTCGCGGCTGACTTCTTCGCGAGTCACGGGCAGTTTGCGGTTGATAATCCGCACCATTTCTTTCTTAATTGCCTTCAGATCCTTTTCAGTAAAAGGCTCAGGGCTATCAAAGTCGTAGTAAAAGCCATTCTCAATCCAAGGGCCGATCGTTACCTGCGCTTTGGGAAACAGTTTCTGTACCGCCATTGCCATCACGTGCGAAGTGGTGTGGCGAATCTTTTTAATGGGTTCAGACTCACTGGTTCGGGGCAGATGAATTTTATCGGGCTGTTCTGAGTTAGACATGGATGGTAATGACAGGGTTTAAGAGAGCGTGTGGCTAGGCATTCGGCTATCTAGCCTCTATCTTATCGATCTGTAGCCTAAATCAGAACCCTCAAGATCAGAAGGCTAACTCCTAAAGCATTGTGTTCAGCGCGATACCGTTTTAAAATTACGGAAAAACAAGCTAATCTTTTCATTAAGAAACGTAAATTACGTTAAGCTTAGACTTATAGCCAAACCGCAAATTTAAATACTAATGTTAGATTCCAGCCCAAGTTTTCAGTCTAAATCAGATCTGCTGAAGACTGTCTTGCAGCCTCTATTGGAAGACTTTCAGTATTGGTTTAATCAGGGGCGATCGCTACTGGAGACGCACAGGCTTGATTTTCTGAGCGTCGGGCAGCAAGCAGATTTGTTAGAGCGCATTAAGCAAGCTGAGCAAGAGCTGGCTGCATCTCAAGCTCTCTTTAACGCGACGGATGGGCAAGTTGGGGTGGACACTGCTGTCATGGTGAGTTGGCATCGGCTTATCACGGAGTGTTGGCAAGTCAAAAGACAGTTCCGCACAGAAGATCAGGGCGTCTAGCTAGATTCTTGAGAGCAGTCCTTAACTGCATTTAAAAATCTGAGAGACTAGAGTAACTTTATATGTATCGATAAATAATGTGTGAATAAACGTCCGCGTTGAGAAATATGCGTTGAGAGCAGAGCTGAAAAATGGATGAACCCACAGCTCTTGAGGCGATCGATTCAAAATTTTAATTGAAGACTTAAGAAATCATCGACTTAAAAATATTGGTTAGGAAGGTGCAAGCCTTACCCCTGCCACATTGACCTTAAGGAAAACCCATGTTGCATTTAATTTACATTCTTGCCTTTACAATTTTGGCTTTTCTGGCAGTCGGTAATCTGATTCGCAATCTCGTGACCTTGGGGCTAGAGTCGCAGCGTCCACCCACCACTAAGGGTAGTTTTACGCCCAACTCTGAACCTCAGCCGATGGTGCGTCAGAGCCGAGTCAGGGCAGTTCCCCATCCTGAACTGCTGGATGACCATGGCAATGTTGTCGATGAACCGTTTTTGGTGATGCGTTCGATGACTGTAGAGGATGCCCGCGAACGCCTTGATGCTCTCTACAATTCATCTCCAGGTCAAAGCGACGAATCTTCAGGCGAAGTGTAATCTAGAATCTCCAGCCGACTGCTTAATTGGGGATAGATTTTTTGAAGGGCGCAAAGCGCCCTTCAAAAAATCACAGCCAGTCCGAAAGGGGTCTGTGTTGCCGCAAGTCTAAGTTGTCTGCAATGCTAGGTTCTTCCCAATCCAAAGGCTGACTGATTCTGGATGGAACTACAGAAGAAACTGCCGACGGAACAGTAGATGCACTGGCAGAATGAGCAGGTGCGACATACTGAAATCTGGAGTTCGCTCTTGTAACTGAAGCTCTGGATTTGTGAGAGGCATTTGAGAATGCAGACTTTGAAGGCACAGACTTTGAAAGTGGGGACTTTGAAAATACAGATGAATGCGATCGCTCAGGCGGACGGCGCGGCTTCAGACCCTGCAAGATGATCATGCAGCCTATCGCACAGCTCAAAGCGATCGTCACCAGTGAGAGCAACTGCAAAGAAGGGCGCCCTGGCTGAGGCGATGTCTCAGGAGCCGTCGGGGAACCCTGTGAAAGAGGAGCTTCGGAGGACTGTGCCGACAAATCAGGCGATGGGGCGATCGGCGCAATCGCATCTGCTCCACTAGAAACTGGCGGTTTAGCGGCGCCTAAACTGGTCATATCCAGGATAGCTACCCCAGCCAGCAGCATGAGCACAACCCAGACTGCCAGCAGCAACGCCAATGGGTAGCGTCGGAGAAACTGAACCAGTTGCGACCCCTTATGCCCCCTAGTTAACCTCTCATTGGGTTCAGCCGATTTTTGCCGGGTAGGCTCTACGGCTGAGTGCCGGACTTTTGAAGAGCTGTGTCGATGGCGACGAGGATCATTGTGATGCTGTCGGACAGCCTGATGACTCATACCTTGACCCCGCTATACCAGAGCTGTGGTTAGACCTTACATATGAAGATCCTTTGCTCATATTCTATGCGGTTCTGAGGATGGTGACTAGACTCAGGCTGTGGGCACAAGATTTGAAAGCACAAGATTTGAGGATGCTGCTATTTGGCGTTAAACCGCTCGATCGCCAGCTGAATCAGGCGATCGGTTAGCTCTGGAAAGTCTATGCCGCTGGCTTGCCACAGCATCGGGTACATGCTGGTAGCCGTGAAACCCGGCATTGTGTTGATTTCGTTGATCAGCACTTCGCCTGTTTCTTCAACGTAAAAGAAATCCACTCTAGAAATTCCGGCAGCATCCACAGCCTCGAAGGCGCGGAGCGACATCTCTTGAATTTGAGCAGTGACGGCAGGCGATAAGGGAGCCGGGATTTGTAGTCCCGCCTTTCCGGCAGTATATTTGGTTTCGTAATCGTAGAAGTCGCTGTCATAGGTGATTTCGCCGACGACAGAAGCCTGGGGGTGGTCATTGCCCAAGACCGCGCATTCTACCTCGCGTGCCTTTACCCCTGCCTCAACAATGATGCGGCGATCGTAGCTGGCCGCACTATCTAAAGCGGTTTCGAGCTGCGATCGCGTCTGCACTTTGGCAATTCCCACCGATGAGCCTAAATTGGCGGGTTTGACGAAACAGGGGTAGCCCAGCTCTGTTTCAATCTGGTCGCAGAGCTTGGGAAATATATTGCCGTCTGATCGAACCTGCGATCGATTGACGGCGATATATTTCACCTGCGCCAATCCGGCTTGAGCAAACGCCATTTTCATGGCAATTTTGTCCATTCCCAGCGCTGAGCCTAAAACACCTGACCCGACGAAGGGCTGCTGCATCAGCTTCAACAATCCTTGCACGGTACCGTCTTCGCCGTTAGGGCCATGCAAAATGGGAAACCAGACATCTATTTCTGCCACCTGTACAGGAGGCTGCCAACGCTGTAGCCGCTGGGAAATGCCTTCGAGGTGCGGCAGGGCAAGATCTGGTGAGGCGATCGCTCTCGCCTGCAATTCACCAAACTTTAGTTCACCTGACTCTAAAGGCTGCGATTCTAAAGTCTGTGATTCTAAAGCCTGTGGGGACAGACCTCCTAGGACCTGTTGAGCCACTTTACCCATCTGCCAATGCCCGTCTTTCTGAATGTAGATCGGCATTAACTGATACCGATCGCCGTAGGATTCTAGGGCATGGGCGATCGCCCTAGCGGAGCTAATCGACACCTCATGCTCTCCAGAGCAGCCCCCAAACAGCAGACCGACTTTCAGTTTTGACATTGGCTTATCCTTTTACCCAACTGGCTTTGACCAAACGTGCTTTACCCAACGGGCTTATGCCCAACGTGATGGGGAGTAGCGTATCACAGGATAGCCTATGTTGACTCGCGTCTGTTGAAAGCGGACGCTGCTGATTTTAGGGATGAATTCTTTAAGAGGAGTGCCATAGCCGTATTCAATTTCTTTAGGACATTTAGAGTGGGGCGCGAAGCGCCCCACTCTAAATGTCCCCGTCTTAACTGCCTTGGCGGTTGCTATACTTGCCGTGCCGGAATCTCAATCTTAAATTCGGCACCCTGTCCGGGAGTAGAGACACATTGCAGCGTGCCGCCATGCCGCTCTGTCACAATTTGATAGCTAATCGAAAGCCCCATGCCTGTGCCTTTGCCCACCGGCTTTGTGGTAAAAAAGGGATCGAATAGGCGATTGCAAACTTTTTCCGTCATGCCCATACCGTTGTCAGCAATGCGAATACAAATTTTGGGACTGTCCGGCAGCTCAGTTTGAATTAGCTCAGTTTGAATATGAATAGTCGGAATGAAGCCTTCTAAATCCTGGTCGGGGCAAGCTTGGCGACTAATTGCCTCTCTGTTAACCATCATCTCCTCTAAAGCATCGATCGCATTAGTTAAAAGGTTCATGAACACCTGATTAAGCTGCCCTGCATAACATTCCACCATCGGCAGCGTGCCATAAGTTTTGATGATCTCGATCGCGGGACGAGTTGGGCTGGGCTTGAGGCGACTCTGCAAAATCATCAGCGTACTATCAATGCCATCATGGATATTGACTGATTTCATGTCAGATTCATCCATGCGGGAGAAAGTACGCAACGAAGCGACAATGCCCTGAATTCGATCGGCTCCGACCCGCATAGAGCCAACGAGCTTGGGCAAATCCTCAACTAGAAAAGGTAGCTCGATCGCCGCTATCTCATCCTGAATTTCAGCCACCGGATTGGGATAGTGAATCTGATAGAGATGAACAAGATTGAGCAAATCTTGGGTATATTCGATGGCATGGCTAAGATTGCCAGAAATGAAGCCCACAGGGTTGTTAATCTCATGGGCTACTCCAGCAACAAGCTGACCCAGTGCCGACATTTTTTCACTTTGAATCAGATGCGTTTGGGTATTTTGAAGTTTTCGCAGCGTGGTTTCTAGGTCGTGAGCCTGCTGCCTGAGCTGCATCTCTGCCTGCTTGCGATCGCTAATATCCATCATTGAACCCACAGTGCCAATGAGTTGCCCCGCCTCATCAACAATGACATTCGCCCGCAGTAAAGCAGGGAGAGAACGACCACTCAAAGAACGCACCTCGACTTCACCCACCCACTGTTGTTCTTTCATCGTGGCTTGTACCACCATCTCCGCAACCGACGGGTCTGCAAATATATTGGGGATACCGCCCGCCTGACGCAGTTGGTCGGGCGTTTCACAATCGAGCAGCTTGGAAAAAGCGGGGTTGTGGTAAATATGAGTTCCGGACGCGTCAGCAATGCCGATCGCATCACCTGAACACTCAACTGCTCGCTTATAAAGCCTTAAATCTTGTTCAATTTTCATGCGCTCAGTGATGTCTTCAAACATCAGCAGCACGCCCACAACCTCACCTTCAGCATCGTAGAGCGGTAGCTTGCTGGTATCTAGCCAAACGCTCTTGCCGTCGGCTTGGAGCTGGGGTTCGACCACATGACGCCTGGGTACGCCTGAATCCATAACTTGGGCATCACAGTCTCGATAAAAGTCTGCGATGTTTTTCTCCCAACCCAGAGCATGAGCCAAATCATAATCTGTTTTGCCGACGATGTTTTGAGGCGTTTCCACTCCTGAAACCTTCGCCATGTTTTTGTTGCAACCCACATAGAACGAGTTGCGATCTTTCCAGGCAATCAGTTGAGGAATGGTATCCATCACCAGCTGTAAAAGCTGCTGAGAGTTACGCAGTTCGTCTTCAACCTGCTTGCGATCGGTGATATCCACCACTAGCCCATCCCAAACGATCGCGCCATCGGGCTGGCGTTCGGGTCGGGAGATGCCCTTGATCCAGCGATATCCATTTGCCCTGTGCAAACTGCGCCCCGTCCACTCCCAGGATTTTAGAGTGGCGGCAGAGCGCCTCACAGAAGCCTCGAATCCCTCTCGCTCATCGGGATGGATGCGATCGAGGATTAGGTAAGCGTTATCTTGCAGTTCTGCTGCCTCGATCCCGTATAGCTCTCGGCAAAAACTGCTGACATAGGGAAAAGAAACCTGACCGTTGGGAGCCAAGCGGAACTGATAAATCATGCCTGGTACATTGGCAACCACGCGCTGAAAGCGTTCCTCGCTTTGGCGGAGAGCATCTACGGCATGCTTGCGATCGGTAATATCTTCTGTCAGCAGCAGCAGGTATTCGGGATTGCCGTCCACATCCACGATCAGAGTCTTTTGGCTGTGAAAAATGCGTTCTTCACCGTTGGCGATCGTGGTAGCTTCTTCCACATCCAGCATTTGTCCACTCTCTAAGACCTGGTAGTCTTGAGCCAAAAAGATTTCTGCCTGTTGGGTTGGGTAAATTTCAGAGTCAGTCTTACCCAAAATCTCGCGGGCAGAGCGACCTAAAACCTTCTCAGCACCCGTGTTCCACAACACATACCGCAAGTCTCTAGCATCTTTGGCAATTACCCCAACGGGCAAGTGTTTCAGCACCGATTCTAGAAATATGCGAGTTTTCTGAAGCTCTAGCTCCACCTGTTTGCGCTGGGTGATGTCGCTAGCGGTGCCCGTTGCGCCAATGATATTGCCGCCTTCATCTTGCAGGGCGATCGCATTAAACGCTAAGTAGACTGTCCGACCCGCTTTGGACAAGTAGGCAGTCTCGTACTGCTTCACAGATTGTCCTGCCAACACCTGCTCAAAAACTTGCTGATCTCTTTGGATGCAGTCTGAAGTCTGAAAATCAGAGAAAGCGCGACCGATCATCTCGTGCGGCTCATAGCCAAAGATATGCTGGGCAGCAGGATTAATGAAGGTGTAGCGTCCTTCTAGATCGATCGACCAGATCAGATCTTGAGAAGTTTCTACCAGGATGCGATACTTACGCTCACTGGCTTCGAGGGCAGCTTCAGCGCGTTTGCGATCGCTAATGTCTTCAAGCGACCCAAACACCCCAAACACTTCGCCCCTTTCATTGGTCATAGGAATCTTGCTCGTGATCACCCATGCAGAAGCACCATCTTCTGATGTGTAGGGTTCCTCAAAATTGAGGCGTGGGATATTTGATTCTATGATGGCGGCATCATCAGCTCGGTAAAGATGAGCAAGCTCTTTCCAGGACAGCTCAAAGTCATTTTTGCCAATAATCTGTTCCGGCGACGCCAGACCCGCATCTTGAGCAAACAGCTTGTTGCAGCCTAGGTAGTTGAGCTGTCTGTCTTTCCAAAAAATACGCTGGGGTAGAGTATCAAACACGAGTTCCAGCATTTGTTTGGACTCTCGAAGCTCAGCTTCTGTTCGCTGTCGCTCTAAAACCTCTTGTTCTAGCTGAGCGACGAGTTGCTGAAGTTCGATCGTTCGCGCTGCAACCCGGCGCTCTAGGTCTTCATTGGTCTGTTGCAACAGCATCTCATGGTGCTTGCGATCGGTAATATTTTCATACATCCCAATCATGCCGACCACGGTGCCCTCGGCATCATACAGAGGAAATTTGCTGTAATCTAGCCAAACTTGCTGATGATCTATACTCTCAAATAGCTCTATCACATGCAGAATTGGAGTGTCGGATTCCATCACTTGGGCATCCATGGCACGAAACGCATCCGCCTCTTCTCGCGACCAGATGAAATCATAATCCGTTTTACCAATTACCTCTCTAGGGCTATTTACGCTACAGCCATGGGCAAAGTTTTGATTACAGCCTAAAAAAACCGACTGGCGATCCTTCCAAAAAAGGGACTGCGGGATGGTGTCCATCACCGATTGTAGAATTTGCTGCGATTTGTATAGGTCTGTTTCGATCCGCTTGCGATCGCTAATTTCCTTGAAGTAAACCGACAGCCCCTCCTCGAAAGGGTGGGCATGAACCTCAAACCAGCCCTCTAGGGGCGCGTAGTACGTTTCAAAGGTAACGGGAAGATTTTCAGCAATCGCTTTGCGATACATGCTGCCAATCATCGAGCCGAGCGCATCGGGAAACTCGTCCCAAATGCTGTTGCCCAAAAGATCGATCGCATTCCGTTCTAGCAACTCTTCTGCTTTGGCACTTATAGCAGTGAACTGCCACTGCTGATTCAGGATATAAAAAGCGTCGTCTTCTATAACGCTGTTGATCTGGGTGGCGGCTTGCTGCGACACAGACTGCGGATTCCTATCAAGGTTTAACATCCTGTCAGTTCGCAACCAATGCAGGCATCCCATCACCCCTAGCCCTGCCAATATGCCCAGACAAAAATAGAGCAACTCCCCTAAAGATTTGGGCAGGGACGAAGGCTCAGATATAAAGCTCAGCCATAAACCCATAACCAGGGGAGTCAAAATTGTCAGAGAATAGTCAAACATTGGGGTTTCCCACAATCAATTTATAGCGAGGGGATGTTGGTATTCATGTAATGATTTTTTACTGAGTGGGCAAAGCTCACCCAATAAAAAATCATTACATTTTGAGAACGACCAGTGAGGGCACTCGCAGGCGGCAGTTTGGAGTTGGAAGGAGGCAAGCTGACAGGATCATTCAGGAACCTAACGTGCAACTGAAGTTCAGCCTTCAAGTTTTCTACTACATAGAGCGTTCCACGAATTTTACTTTTCTATCATTAGACCATTGCAGCTTGCGCTGTATGTGATCGAAAGTGTAAGTAAAGAACTTATCTTGAACTCGGCAACAGAATATGAAGCTATCGTCTCAGGTTGGACGGCTCCTTAGTTTACTGATGTTGACGCTGATGCTAGCGCTGGGCTGGCAATCCTTATCTTCCGCACAGTCGTTCTCAGTACCCCTCATTGCCCAGTCAACCACACAACTTGAATCACGGGTGTCTCGGCTAGAGTCTGAGAATTCGACGCTGCGATCGCAGATTAACCAGCTGCAAAATAGCGTCGCTCGACTGGGTCGAAACTCTAGTGTTGAAATAGCTCCGCCAGTTATAAGTTCAGCTCCGACCGGGTCTAGCTTAGCGGATGATCCAATGTTCAAGCGGCTGGCTACTCTGGTGATTGAACTGAAAGAACGAGTGGTCGCAGTAGAAGATCGCTTAGGCGGGTCAACTGCGCCGCGTTAGGTTTTTGCGCAAGGCTACCCTAGGCTGCTGCGACAAGATGCTGCGCTAAGATGCTGACATCTCTATCTCCATATCCGTATGCCGCTTGCTCCCTGGCGATCGCCTCTAGCACGAGCTTTACATCGAAATCGATCGCTGGTTCATGCCCGCTATCTGCAATTGGCGACCGTGCGTTCAGATGGTCGTCCTGCCAACCGCACGATTGTCTTTCGAGGATTTCTAGATCAAACAAACCAGCTTGAGTTTATTACCGACACTCGTAGCTCAAAAGTAGATCAGCTTTTACTGCATCCATGGGGCGAAGCTTGCTGGTATTTCCCCAAAACCCGTGAGCAGTTTCGGCTCATGGGAAAATTGACGATCGTTTCAGCCAATGCCGAGGCAGAGCTGCTAAAGGCACGTCAAAATCTTTGGCATAGCCTCTCGGATGCGTCTAGAGTTCAATTTGTCTGGCCAGAACCCCGAAAACCGCGCTCGGATGAGGCATTTGAGCAGCTGCCACCCGATGCGGCTGACCCGTTGCCTAACTTTTGCCTGCTGTTATTTGACCTAGATCAGGTGGATCATTTGGAGTTGCGGGGCGAACCGCAAAATCGCTATCTGTATCTCAAAAATACGGCAGCGGCAGACGAGGACTGGTCTATACAAAGCATTAATCCTTAGGCTCCATAGCTGTTTCAGGGAGATGAGCCATGGGGGAAAGCTGAAAGATATGAGCCAGCTAGCATTTCAGCAGCGTTTCAAGCCCTTATCTCTAAATATAGCGCTACGAGAACGAGTTAGGACATTATTGTAGAGGTAGAGAAGCGTTCAAATACGACTATGCCTGCTCCTTACAGTTACGACCTGCGCCAAAAAGCAATCGAAGCCGTTAAAGGCGGTGA
>JAHHHD010000072.1 GCA_019359505.1 Drouetiella hepatica Uher 2000/2452
GCTGTGCGACGAGTATCACAAAGGTCTGCAAAGGCTTCGACAATGGCAAGTTGGGACATCTGGTATCACAGTTGGAGAGATGACATAACTACCCTATCAAGCACTTAACTAGAATGAAATAGCCCTGCATTCTATCCGCTAGAAAGTATCTAAAAATTGACCAAATACCATGCCGAAAGATTTCTACTTCTGTACCTAGAGGGTTGTTATATATTTTTACTAAGAAATATTTTGTCTGAATTTAATGTAATTATAAATTTAAGCGAAAACTAGGTTTTCCTGTACTCTTGTGGGAAATCTAAAGACAAGCTGTCTCTTATCTCAGAACTGTTGCCCGTGAAACCATGGGTGCCTTTTTTTACCAAAGCAACTCTATTGAGTTATGTCAAAGGAACAAAGTAGCTGTCCTTTGATCTATTACATCTATGGAATCTGCCTAGAGGCAGTCGGCTATGTTGCTGATTCTGCGAACTTTAGGAGACTGGTATGAAATCTGTTGGTTCCCACTTTCAGAGTAATGAGCGGGGTTCAGGCAAATTTCACGGTGCAATAGTAAAGTTATCTAAACGATGCGCCGCTCAGTGCCAGCGAATGAATCAAGCGCTACAGCGAGAGGTAGAAGCTTGCCAAGGAACGGAAGAGGAATTGAGAGATTTACTCCACGCACTCGTTGAGTTAACCCCGTTACCCGTTGCTATCACTAGCATAGAAAACAGTCAAATTCTGCTGAAGAATCAACTTGTAGAGCCTTTATTTAGCATTTCTGGCGATCAGACCTTTGATGCGCTCGAACCAAAGTTTTACGGTAATCCGACAGAACCAACCCAACTTCTTAACAAGCTCAAGTGCGGCGAACAACTCGTCAACTATCAGCTTCAGCTTAAAACCGTTTGCGGAGAGATTCGAGATACCTTACTCTCAGCCCAAATCGTTGAGTATGAGCAGCAACAGGCAATTCTTTGGATCTGGACAGACGTGACAGAGCCAAAGCAAACACAGCAAACAGATGTATTCGCTGCACAAAAACAAGTAGAAGCTGCGTTGCAAGAGAGCGAAGCCCAGTTTCGAGCGATCGCGGCAACCTCTCCCGTTGCTATGACCATTAGTCAAGTTGGGGATGGGCTAATACTATATGCCAGCGATCAGGTAAAAGAAACCTTTGGGCTACCCAGTAAAGATTTAGTGGGTCGTAAGACTCCTAACTTCTACTACGATACGACAGATCGTCAAGCTATGCTGGAGCGGCTCCTTGAGGAGAAACACATTCCCCAGTTTGAGGTGCGAGCGAAGAAGGCAGATGGGACACCAATATGGGTGTCTGTCTCTCTCCGATTAATCACTTTTAATCATGAATGGGCTATCCTCAGCGCATTCCATGACATTACCGAACAGAAACAAACCGAAGCTAAGCTCCAAGCAAATGCGCAGCAACAGGCTGCCGTTGCTCAATTAGGTCAACAGGCATTGTCTAGCACCAATCTAACCTTACTATTTAACGAAGCAGTCATGCTTGTCGCTCAAGTACTAGAGACGAAACTGTGTGGCTTTTGGAAGCTGCTACCCAACGACAGTAAGCTTTTCTTACAAGCTGGGACAGGGTGGCAAAATGGACTAGTGGGATCTGCTTTAGCTGGAATTCAGGCGCACTCTCACTTGGGCTATACGATTCTCACTCAAAATCCAGTGTTGATTGAAGACTTACGCACTAACACACAATTCAGTGATCCTCCTTTATTGCACAATCATAAGATCATTAGCGGCATCGGCATTCCAGTTCCAGGTCAATCACAACCGCTGGGTGTGTTAAGTTGCTATACGATTCAACCTCGAACCTTTACTCAAGACGACGTTCACTTTTTACAAGCGATCGCAAATGTGCTTGCTAGTGCTACCTCCCGTCATCAATCAGAAGCCCGATCACATTTAATGGAGCGGGCAATCGATGCT
This sequence comes from Drouetiella hepatica Uher 2000/2452, assembly GCA_019359505.1. Lineage (GTDB taxonomy): Bacteria > Cyanobacteriota > Cyanobacteriia > Elainellales > Elainellaceae > Drouetiella > Drouetiella hepatica. The sequence continues at coordinate 1,948 of JAHHHD010000072.1, forward strand.
AGCAGTAATGGCGTAGTTCTGACGGATGCTAATCAGTCTGACAACCCCATTATTTATACAAATGCTGCCTTTGTAAGCATTACCGGATACACGGCTGATGAAATCATCGGACAGAACTGTCGCTTTCTGCAAGGATCTGATCGTAACCAGCCAGCTTTAGAAGCCCTGCGCTCTGCCATTCAAGAACAACGCGAATGCCACGTAACTTTGCAAAACTACCGCAAAGACGGGACTCTGTTCTGGAATGAACTACATACTGCGCCCATATTTGATGCAGAAGGATGTTTAACTCACTTTGTGGGTATTCAAACAGATATTACAGAGCGCCTCCAAACAGAAGCAGCGCATCGCCAGCAAGAAGGACAGTATCGCCGCATTGTCCAGATGGCAACAGAAGGCATTTGGATGCTCGATCAAAACAACAATACCAGTTACGTTAATCAACAGACAGCGACCATGATGGGTTATAGCCCTTACGAAATGCAGGGTAAATCACTGTTCGCCTTTATGGATAACGAAGGCACGGTGATCGCCAACCATTATCTAGAGCGGCGGCGGCAAGGTATTCATGAAATGCACGACTTCAAATTCCGCCGCAAAGATGGGACAGATCTATGGGTCATTCTCTCAACCGCTCCTATGTTCGATCAGCAAAAAAACTACATCGGCGCGTTGGGAATGCTGACAGATGTGACTGATCGCAGACGAGCAGAGGTAGGTCTCCGCGAGAGCGAGCATCGCCTTAATGGCATTCTCTGCTCTCTCGAAGATGTTGTGTGGTCAGTTTCAGCAACAGCTCACGAAACACTCTATCTCAATCCTGCGGCTGAAAAAATCTACGGTCGTTCAATCACCGAGTTTTTTGATGACCCTGACCTGTGGATTAAAGTTGTTCATCCAGACGATCAGAAACGAGTTCAGGCTGCGACTCAAGCTTTAGACAAAAAGAAAAGTAGGAAATTGGAATATCGCATTATCCGCCCTGATGGCAGAGTGCGTTGGATACAGGATCGCTATCGTGTGATTTGCGATCCAATGGGTCAGTCGATTCGGATTGATGGCATTGCCACCGATATTACAGGACGCAAGCGGATGGAAGAAAAACTTCTTCATGATGCGTATCACGATGCATTAACGGATTTACCCAATCGCGTGCTGTTTGTGAATCGACTCAAACAAGCGATCGGGCGAGCAAAACGGCGTTCCAATTACTTGTTTGCCGTATTGTTTCTCGATCTCGATCGCTTCAAAGTGATCAATGATAGCTTGGGTCATTTGGTAGGTGATCAATTGCTAATAGCAATCGCCCAACGCTTACCGGGTTGTCTAGTCTCAGAAAACACTATTGCCCGATTAGGCGGAGACGAGTTTGCAATTTTACTTGATCCAATTAAAGATCCGAACGATGCTGCCACAGTGGCTGAACAAATTTACCAGGCATTGAAACTACCGTTCAATCTGAATGGCTATGAGATATTCACAACCGTGAGTATTGGCATTACCTTGAGTGCAACAGGCTACAGTCAGCCTGAAGATGTGTTGCGCGATGCTGACGTTGCTCTACACTACGCCAAAGAACAGGGCAAAGCTCGTTTTGCCCTGTTTGATTCAGCGATGCGCGACCAAGCTATGGCGCTGTTGCAATTGGAGATGGCATTGCGGCGGGCGATCGAACGGCAGGAGCTATGTGTTTACTACCAACCTATTGTTTTACTGGCAACGGGTAAGATCATCGGATTTGAAGCCTTAGTGCGCTGGCTACATCCAAAGCAAGGACTGATCTCTCCAGCCCAATTTATTCCAGTTGCTGAAGAGACGGGACTCATTGTTCCGATTGGACTATGGGTGTTAAACGAGTCGTGTCGACAGCTACGGCAGTGGCAGATGCAGTTTCCAACTGCCTCAAAGTTGACCATTAGCGTCAACCTCTCTAGTAAACAGTTTTCACAACCGAAGTTAGTAGACCAAGTTGACCAAGTTCTTAAAGAGACGGGTCTAAATCCAAATGATCTGAAGCTAGAGATTACAGAAAGTGGCATTATGGACAATGAAGAGTCTGCGGATTTGCTGCGGCACCTTCAGGCACTCAACGTACAGTTGTGCATTGATGATTTCGGGACTGGATATTCTTCCTTAAGCCGCTTACGTCAGTTTCCCATCAACACTTTAAAAATCGATCGCTCTTTCGTCGACACCATGCAAGAATCAGTTGAAGATGCGGAAGTGGTTCAGGCAATTGTCACCCTAGCTCATAATCTAGGTATGGATGTAGTCGCAGAAGGGATTGAAACAGCGGAGCAGTTGGCTCATTTGAGACGATTGCATTGCGAGCAGGGACAAGGATATTTCTTCTCTAAACCAGTTGATAGCGATGCGGTAGAAGCCTTACTTGCTGAAGGTCTTCGGTGGTAGAACTAGTTACAGATCTTAAAAGTCAAGAAGCTATGGTTGATTGACTGACAAAACTAAGAAGCTGGAATGCGGCTGAGGATAGTGAATTCACGCTTAAACTCGTTTTCCCGTTGACGCTTAGAAACAAAAGCAGGGTCAGGGAGACTCGATAGAAATGGATAAATCTGGATTTCCCATTGGCGAGTGACGGCAAGATGAACCCAATTCCAACCGAGTTTGAAATGTCTCGGAGATATTTGGGGTCGGATCGTCGAGTAGAGAGGACTCGACCCCATATCCTGTTGCAAACTATTATGGCGATTACAAGGAATAAAAGTAGGTTAGGTGATCGCTGAACTGTTGAGGGTATTGGGTCGTGGTGATTTTGGCTGAAGTGGGATTGAGCAAAGAATACGGATTATCTCCAGAGGAAGCTAGGGAGAGGGTTTCAACGCTGGACGATGCAAGAGGAAACCTTTGGTCGGATGTCTTTCACGCGAAGGCAATTGCGCTGTGCAACTCTTTACCAGACATTTCCACCTGCTACTTTAACTATGGAATCACACCCAGCAAAATCCTGGAAGTTAGAGGTGTAAAAGGAGAAGTACTTTTGTATCTCCACATCTTTTTCGATCGTAGTTGCTTTGTCACGCCGACCAGAGATCGGCACCCAGCAGCTCAAGCCTATGGAGGACACCAATTGGAATAAGGGGGCGATCAGTCTGAGTGGCAGAATGGGCGGTAGGCTGGAATGTTTGCACCCCTACCCCACCTCCCTTGCAGAGATCATCCGATGCACCAGATCGGTAATTTTGTAAAATGCGATACACAATGAGAGTATCAGCTCGTAAACATGGCATAAGTCCTGCCGCAAAAAGAATATGTTCAATCAACCTGTCGATAGTGCCCGTGAATTGCTGACGAGATACAGCTCAGGCGAAAGAGTATTCAAGAGTGCTTGCTTGAATGGCGTTGACTTGCACGGCGCTTGCTTAATGAGGGTCAGCTTGATCGAAGCTGATTTGGTTAAAGCCAACTTGAAAGGCGCTAATCTTCGTCAAGCCCATCTGGAGAAGGCGGACTTGAGCGGTGCTGATTTAGAAGGCGCACATTTGCAAGGAAGCCATTTAGAGGGAGCCAATTTAGAAGGTGCTAATCTGACAGGTGCCAATTTGGATGGGGCGATTAGACCGAATGGCAGAATGCGCTGGCAGTAGGCTGGAATGTTTGATAGGGAGGATGCGATCGCTCCTCAGATTGTAGGCACACTACCGATAGGCGATCGATTACCATCACGTCATGGTGCACCCTGAAAACTTAGATCGCTTTTCCTGAATTTATGAACGACGCACCGCTAGATAGATTTGATGCGATCGGCATCAGCGGGATGGCTCCGCTCACTCCAATGCAACGGGCAGCAACGACGGCAATGTTTTTGTTTATGAGCGCTGCGTTTTATCTGGCGTGGCGCTGGAGATAAGCGATCGTCTTTCCCCAAGAAAAAGCCTTCAGAGTTGCATCGCTCCTCTAATGCTGAAGGGCTTTCCCTGCTGCAACAGTGTCCTGAACTGGCGGGTATCCGCTTGGAGAACCCACATCTTATTATTTCTGTATGGCTCATAGTTAACGTCTGGGGCGATCGGCTTTTGAGGGTTCTCTATGTACAGGATTCTTGTGGTAGATGGTGAGGTAGATAACCTCTCATTGCTAAAAACTTTTTTAGAAATTGAAGAATATACCGTAGACACAGCCAATAACGGTTGGGCAGCAATCGACTTGGTTGAAGAGTTGTGTCCTGATGTTGTAGTAGTAGACATCTTCCTGCCTGACATGATTGGCAACGCTGTTGTTGAACGAATTCGCCAGAATCCCAATCTGTCTGGAACCCGTGTTGTGCTAGCAACAGCGTCATCTGTTCTGGATGAGGCTAAGGCGTTAGAATCAGGCGCTGATGTTTTTTTACGAAAACCGTTTGACTTAGACCAGTTCTTAGCGATCGTGGAAAAGCTTTGTAACCCGAAAGCTAAGGAGTAGAAATAGGGCAATAGATCTTCACTTCAGTTTCGTAGCCTGTATCAATGTGATGACGTAACCCGATAGCTTCGATGTCATGGTATGCGGATATCTCTTCATAGGTCGTGACAGATCTTGTTGTTATGGAAAATCCCCACATAGGCTACATCCTGGTTGTAGATGATTTAGCCGATAACTTAGTCTTGATGAAAACTGTTCTAGAAGCAAAAGGGTACCTCGTAGATGTTGCAGATAGCGGCACTCTAGCTTTGGCAAAGATTGAAGCTTTCCCCCCCGCCCTGATCTTGCTTGACCTGATGATGCCGAATATGGATGGCTTTGAGGTGACTCGGCGGCTTCAGCAAAACGAGCAGTTGTCTTCAGTGCCCATCTTGATAGTTACGGCTAATCGAGATGTAAAAGAAGACCAAGGACTAGCGATTGGAGTTAATGGCTTTATCCGTAAACCTGTTGACTTTGATGAGCTACTGGAGAAGGTTGAAGCGTTTTGCTAGGCAAGACTTTTCCTTAAGGACTGCTACGGGACAGAGCAAAAGGTTATGCCACAGAAAAGGCCTCGGAACTTGATGCTCTGAGGTCTTTGTGGGGTCGCCTTAGAATACGGAAAAATCGTACGTTAAGGTTTTTGCAAATCTGATTTCGCTATTAAGCGTTTTACGAGCGGTTGAGGAAAGCAGGGAAGATTGCGGATTGTGTCGCAAATACTTTTTAGTGACAAACGGAGTACCTCATTCGCGTTCCGTTAAGCACTTACTCCCAAGAGTTCTTCAATAAATTTTACTTGAGGCACACTGTCCCCCTGGCTGATTGTGCAAGCGTCAACTTTTGCTATTCACTGATGTCTGCATGGCACTCAAAGACAAAGAACGACTCGCCATGAAAGCGGTTTGTCAGCCCTAAGGAGTTTGTTGCCATAGGTTTTTGGTAGTTTAATCAAGGCACACTCCTCGTGCAATCCCTCTAAAGTAGAGTGATTAGCTGTGAAAAACTGTGGTAACAAGCCTTAATGACCTCTGACCCATCCTCTCCGCAAGATCCCTCTGAACCGACATTAGACGTGCTCGACTCCATGCCGCAGCACCCTGTTGAAGCGCCCTTTCCGATCGTGGGTATTGCTGCTTCTGCGGGAGGGTTAGAAGCGTTTACACAGCTACTCAGTCAGTTGCCCCTTAATACGGGCATGGCGTTTGTGCTGATTCAGCATTTAGCGCCTGACCACGAAAGTATGCTGACTGAGATTCTGGGTAGAGCGACCCAACTACCCGTGCGTGAGGTGCAAAACGGCACGATAGTCGAGCCAAACCAGGTGTATGTGATTCCGCCCAACACTAAAATGATTTTGTCTGAGGGCGTGCTGCAACTGTCGCCCCGCGAGAAGGTATTGGGCAAATATATGCCGGGTGATGCCTTTTTTACCTCTCTCGCCGCCGATCGCGGGCATAAGGCATTTGCGGTGGTGTTATCGGGAGGCGATGGCGATGGCTCACTGGGGCTGACGGCTATCAAGGCAGTAGGCGGTGTCACCTTTGCTCAATGTGAAGAGACGGCACAGTTCAACAGTATGCCCCACACGGCTGTGGCAACGGGGAAGGTGGATTTTGTGCTGCCGCCCGCCAAAATTGCTGAGGAACTAGCAAACCTGAGCCAGAACCCCAGGCTGGTTTCCCCGGTGCCGCTGATCGATCCGGAGGCAGCACCCCAGCCGGGCGATGCTCTGACGAACATTTTTGCACTGCTGCGAGCGACCACGGGCGTTGACTTTAGCCGCTATAAGCTCAGCACGATCGAGCGGCGGATGCAGCGACGCATGCTGTTATGCAAACTGGAACAGTTGGACGACTATATGACCTATTTGCAGGAGCATCCGGCGGAAGTTAAGGCGCTGTATGCAGAAATCTTGATCCACGTCACCAGCTTTTTCCGTGATCCCGAAGCGTTTGACCTGTTGAAAACACGAGTCTTCCCGACGATCGTGGAACATAAGTCGGCAGAAGCGCCCATTCGCATCTGGGTGGCGGGTTGCTCGACGGGCGAAGAGGTTTACTCGATTGCCATCTGCTTGCTGGAGTTTTTGGCAGAGCAAGCGACCGCACTGCCGATCCAGATTTTTGCGACCGATATCAGTGAACAGGCGATCGACAAAGCCAGAGCAGGCGTTTATCAAGAGAATCAAATGGTGGTGGTGTCGGCAGAGCGCCGCCGCCGCTTCTTTTATGCCCTGGAGGGCGGTGGCTACCAAATCAGTAAGGCGGTGCGCGAACTCTGTGTGTTTGCCCGCCAAAACCTGGGCAGCGATCCGCCGTTTTCTAATCTCGACTTGGTTAGCTGCCGCAATGTGATGATTTATTTGGGCGACGCGCTGCAAAAGCGCATCATGCCCATCTTTCACTACAGCCTCAACCCAACGGGCTTTCTGCTGCTTGGTACGTCCGAAGGCACGGGGCAAGGGTCTGACCTGTTTACGCTCATTGAGAAAAAATATAGGCTTTATACCAAAAAGCTCACTACCACACGTCCCACCTTGTCGTTTACGCCTAGCCACCACCCAATTGCTAAGGTGAGCGAGCTGCCGCTGCCGAACCCCTTAGAAGCGTTTGACCTCCCGAAAAAGGTCGATCAACTGATTGCCAATTACTATGCGCCTGTCGGTGTGGTCATTGACGACCAGATGCAAGTGCTGCAACTGCGGGGAGACATCGATCGCTACCTAAAGCTGGTGTCTGGGGTCGCTAACCTCAACCTCTTCAACCTAGTGCGAAATGGCTTACTGGTTGAGCTACGGGCTGCCATCTATCAAGCGCAGCAGCAAGGAGTGCCCTGCCGCAAAGACGGACTGCGTCTGGAAGAGGGCGATCAGGCTCGCAGGGTTAAGCTTCAGGTGATGCCGTTTAAGGTGCCGACGGCTGAGGCATACCGCTTTTTGGTGCTCTTTGAAGACGCGCCACCCGCTAACAGCCCTGCTCCCGTCGACCCAGCACGTCCGCAGGTTGATTTAGAGCAAGAGATCGCCCAACTGCGACAGGAACGAGCCGCAACGCAGGAGTATTTGCAGGCGGTGATTCAGGAGCAGGAAGACAGCAATCAAGACCTCAAAGTGGCCAATGAAGAAATTTTGTCGAGCAACGAGGAACTGCAAAGCGCGAATGAGGAGCTCGAAACGGCGAAGGAAGAGATTCAGGCAACGAACGAAGAACTGAGCACCACCAACGAAGAACTCCGCAGCCGTAACGCCGAATTGCACCAGGTCAACAACGATCTGACCAATCTACTTGCCAGCATTAACATCCCGATTCTGATGTTGACTAGCGACCTCCGCATTCGCCGTTTCACGCCGATGGCACAGCAGTTGTTCAACTTTATTCCCACTGATGCTGGGCGACCGTTGAGCGATATCAGTACCAACCTCAACCTGCCAAATTTGGAGCTGTTGCTGTTGGAGGTGCTGGAAACCCTCAGCAGGAAGGAACTAGAGGTACAAACTCAGGACGGACATTGGTACATGCTCCGCATGCGTCCGTATCGCACGACTGAAAACCGGATTGATGGCGTGGTACTGGTGTTGCTCGATATTGATGCCCTCAAGCGCAGTGCTGCCACAGTCGAAGGGGCGCGAAATTATGCGGAAGCGATCGTCGAAACAGTGCAAGTGCCGCTCGTGGTGCTGGAGTCTGATCTGCGGGTGAACAAAGCCAATCGAGCGTTCTACGAAACCTTTCAGGTGTCACCGCCTGAAACCGCGCAAGCCATCCTGTTTGATTTGGGCAACGGGCAGTGGAACATTCCCGGACTGCGATCGCGGCTGGAGGCTGTGTTGAGCCATGATACGGTGCTGCAAAACTTTGAGGTCGAGCATCGGTTTGAGCAGATTGGGCAGAAAACCATGCTGCTGAATGCGTTGAAGCTGCTGGAAGCGGAGGAAGCGCCACGACTGTTGCTGTCGATCGAAGACATCACCGCGCGCAAGCAGTTTGAAACCGAGCGATCGCAGCTTTTGACTCAGGAACAGTCTGCCCGACAGGAAGCAGAGACGGCCAACCGTGCCAAAGATGAATTTCTCTCCAACCTCTCGCACGAACTCCGCAATCCGCTCAATACGATGCTGGGCTGGGCACAAATCCTTCGCCGCGGTCAGCTAGACGAAACAGTCGTTAGTCGTGCATTAGAAACAATCGAGCGGAGTGCCAAGGCACAATCTCAATTGATTGAGGACATGCTCGATCTTTCTCGCATCACCAGCGGTAAGCTGTATATCAACTCGCACCTGCTTGATCTCGTTTCAGTGGTGGCTCCAGCGATCGAGTCGGTACACCTCGCCGCTGAAGCGAAAGCCATTCAACTCGTTTCGCAGCTCACTTCGACAACGATTATGGGCGATGCCGATCGCTTGCAGCAAGTGCTGTGGAATCTGCTTTCTAACGCCATTAAGTTCACGCCAGCCGGAGGGCGAGTTGAGGTGAGACTGGAGCAGGTAGGGGTCGATGGGGGAGCTAAGGGCAATGGGAAAGTAGGGGAAGCTGTTTCTGCCTCCTCTGCCTACGCCCAACTAACCGTCAGCGATACCGGGCAAGGCATGAGTGCAGCGCTACTGCCCTACGTGTTCGATCGCTTTCGGCAAGGCGATTCCAGCACCACTAAAGGTAGTCAAGGGCTTGGGTTGGGCTTGTCGATCGTCCGGCAGTTGGTAGAACTGCATGGCGGCACGGTGCAGGCGGACAGTCCGGGCGTTGGGCAAGGCACGACGATGACTGTGCGGCTACCCCTGCAAGCACCGCCAGCGACACCAGCGAGTGTAGTACCTACGGCGGCAGAACTTCTAAACGCTGGGAGTCAGGCAGTGCTCGAAGGGTTACGTATTCTAGTGGTGGATGATGATGTCGATAGCCTCGAACTGATGCAATATACGTTGACAGAGGCGGGGGCAACCGTCACGGTCGTGACCTCGGTGCGTGAGGCGATCGCAGCGCTGACAGCAGATCCTGGTAGCTATGATGTGCTCCTGGCAGATATTGGGATGCCCAACGAAGATGGTTTTGCGCTGATACGTCAGGTCAGAGCACTAGATGCGGGCGCCGGAGGACAGATTCCGGCAGCAGCCATTACGGCCTATGTCAGCGACCGCGAACAGCAACTAGCGATCGACGCTGGCTTCCAAAGGCACCTACCTAAACCCATTAACTCGACTCAATTGGTCTTGATGGTGAAGAACCTGGTGAGGCAAGTGGGAAGGGCATGAGCATCTGTACAGTGACTTTTTATTTATCGTGGAGACAGATTAGTATCGTTAAAGAGGCGAAGCTAAATCTGACTGACTTTTCCGCCTTAAGCCAGCTTAGGAATGCTGATGGTCAGATGGTAGGCCGCTGAGCAAAAGCTCTCTGCAATCCTGCAACAGAGAAGGTTTTGCTCAGCGATACGAATTTGTCTCGATGTCATTTAATTTGGCACTGTACACTATGAGTAGCTCTAGCCCTGAGCTAGTGCGACAAAGGGGAAAGCTAAACTTTTTTGTCGGTATTTGGAAAAACCGTGTCTTTATTCCTGTTACTTAGGACTCGTTCGCAAATAAGTTGCCGGTTTTAGGTTGCCATCATCACGAGATACAACCGCATACAGAATCACAATCCGGTAAGTTAATTCCGAACGGATCCTTAGATTTGCACAAAATATGGTTCAAGCTATCTCTTTTTGCCATTGAGTGAGAATCTCAAACCTCTCAATGGAGTAGTTGCGTCCATCGCAACTACTCATATTTTGAAAGTCTGTCATAATGTCGAATCCATTCCACGTAGATCTCTTCAGTGCGATAGGAGTAGTGCTTGAGGCGAATGGCATCCCGCACCTAAGCTAACAACTTTTTGAGAGGTAGCTGCATAAGAAATGAGCAGATGTACTGTGCGTTTAGTAGTACATCTGCTCATTCCCGTAGAAAATCTGAAAATATCCCTCATTAATCACTCTATTGGGATGAAAATATAAGCTGTAAGTTGAGCTGATGGACCCTGGGGCAAACAAACTGATTCATCTGGTCAGTGAGTTGCTCAAATCCAGTTTCTAAGGAGGCGATCGGGAAGACTTGTAACCAGCGCTTGAGCCAGTTGAAACAAATCAACGGTTGGATGATCAAACGCAAGTTGTTGAGCAAGTGCTTCCAACCGCTCTGGTTGCTCCACCAAGGATGTTGAGCAAACGACTGATGGACGATGGGACAAGCGTCATTAAAGGCATCAGCAAACAAGCTGACCATGAGGAACGCACTCATCACCATCTCCCACCATTTCTCAATCTGGTCGTAGCGGGTCATGCGGAAATCTGCCCAACCCAAGGTATCCTTGCACTGCTTAAGTCCATACTCAATCCAGGTTCTAAAGCCATAACTATCTCCAATCTCGCTCAGTTTGATGGCAGGGGCAGCCACCATAACAAAGGAGGTTGAATTGTTAGGCAAGGTATCAGGGTCAGTAGTCAGCAGCCAATACTGCTGGCGACGGGGCTGACCATAAATCACCTCAGCCACATAACGCACTTCCGTGGTGCCATTGCTAAAGGTGCGTTCAAACTTCTGCCACGGCTGTTGAGTGACCTCTTGGTCTTGCGGGAGCCATAGGGCATGGTTGCTGCGAATTGCCAAGATATAGGGCAGTTTTAGCTCGTCCAGGACATTGACAAAGTTAACCTTGCTCTCCCCGTACAAACTATCGGCAAGCACCAGCTCAAACTGAAATCCCAGCGCTTGCAGTTGTCGAATCATCCTTGCTGCAATTTGCGGCTTGCTGTAGTACTCCTCTCCATCCTTGAGTCGTTCTCTGGGTTTGTAGACTTCAAAGCTCAAAGGTAGAATCATCCCATCCACCAAGCCGTAAGCCGTCACTGCCACAATGCCATTCTCTTTTTTACCGACGTTGCCAATGTATTGGCGTTTGACATAATCGGTGCTCTTCCCCTTCTTACAATCGCCCGTCTCATCACATGAGCAAAATGAGGGAGCGACCCTTGAGCACCTTGAGAATTAACTCTAAGCGCCTCAAGCGTAGCTGTTGCACCTGCCAGGGTGACTCACTGAGGAAGTGATGTAAGTTTTGCTGATTGTCCAGTCCCACGGCCTGGGCGATGGCAGGTAGGGACTTCCGTTTGATCTCGCTGATCATCCCCAAGTGCAATAGCTTGAAGGCTTCATAGCTTCTCACTTCTGGGAACATGTCCTCAAATAACTGGCAGTATTCATCCACAAAGCGAATCGTCGGTCGTGCCTCTCTAGACGCGGGCATAAGCTATGGCATCCGGTAACATCTACCTCTATTCTAATAAATATCTGCCAGAGTGATTAATGAGGGATATGCGGAAAAATTCGGGCTATCTAGCTTGAGCAGCATACTATACAAGAACAATTCCCTTAAACAGTAAATTTGGGTTTCTATGCCGAATTGTTTTGTCCATTCACTTGCTGCAGGATCTTAAACAGAGACTTTCAGTCTGCTAATAGTTATGCCGCTGATTAGTCAGTGAGGGCACAGCCGAAAGCTTATTTATTTGTGCTTGGAGTGAAGGTGGTGCAAAAGCGGTCGGGTAGGCGGTGCTTTAGAGGTATTGGTGAGGCGATCGCAATATGGTATTGGAAACTAAACGGTTAATTTTGCGAGAAATGGCTTTCTATGATGTGGATGATTTATTTGAAGTCCTCTCTGATCCTGAAGCAATGCAGTTCTACCCACAACCGTTTGACCGCCAAATGACTCAAACGTGGATTGAGCGAAATGTCCAGAGGTATACTCAACATGGGTTTGGGCTGTGGGCGTTAATTCTTAAGCAGACTGGCAAATTGATTGGCGATTGCGGTTTGATAATGCAGGAAGTTGATGGTGTTGATGAAATCGAGATTGGCTATCATATTCGTTGTGACTTATGGGGAAAAGGTTTAGCAACGGAAGCCGCTCAAGCGTGTCGTGATTACGGATTTAGTCAACTAGGTTTTGATAAACTCATTTCATTGATAAATCCCGCCAACATTGCCTCGCGTCGTGTTGCTGAAAAGAATGGAATGACACTGATCAAAGAGATAGAGTGGCGAGATAAGCCGACCTGTGTTTATGCAATTGAACGCAGTGACAGCACGGCATAACACGTTGGAGCGGACTGACACAGTAGCTCGGTGTTGTTGCAAAAGTTATCTACAGCCGCTCGACAGACCCGTTAGGCATCACAAGAACCATCTATGGAGTGTTCGCATGACAAAGCCAAAAATCTATGAAGGTGGTTGCTTGTGTGGAAGCATTCGTTTTTTGGCGGCTGGACCCGCACTCAAGCCCCACACTTGCTCGTGTCGGCAATGCCAGCAGCATTCAGGATCTCTTACGCAAATGTGGGTTGAGTTTTCACGAGATCAGGTTACATGGACGGGTCCGGGTGGAAAACCTGCTAAATGGCGCTCTTCGGAGGGGTCAAGTCGTGCATTCTGCTCAGTGTGCGGCAGTACCATTGGAGCAATCGACGATAAGCCAACGCTTGCGATCGCTGTAGGAACGTTTGATTCGCCTAATCGGCAGGAGCTTGCACCATTGTCTCATTCATACGTTTCAAAGCGTCCAAAATGGTGGGGCATTCATGATCCGAGGAATGCCTGATGAAGCTCTGGGGCAGTCCCCGTTACTTGTGTTTCAATACAAACGTGCTTAACAAACATTTTTACTGACAGAGTATGGACGAAGATCTCGACCAACTGACTTGTGCCGATGTAGGGGTTAGACTAAGCCACCCCGTCACCGAGGCGGCTTAGTCTAACCCCTATCCACGGAAAGCTTATGCCTAGAGCGAAACTCATAACTGTTAACGCAGCTCACGATGAATCAATCTTAAAGGTACTTCCAAGCTTGCCAGTTCTTTCTAGTCAAGCCACCTCATGGAATGAAATTCAGCTGGCTCATCATCAACATCTCGCCGCATTTGAAACGCCTGAACATTGTTTCCCTCAGCACTTCATCACGATTCATTTGAATCACGCTCCAGTTAAGAAGGAGCGAATTTTAAGTGGAGAGTCCCGATGCGATCGCTTTAGAGAAGGCGATATTTGCTTGACTCCTGCAACTGCACCTGTATCAGTTCGATTACATGATGCTTGTGAAGTGATGGGCCTGTATCTTGACCCTGCGTTGATGACTCGGTTGACGGCGGATGTGGCTGGTGTAAATGGTTTGGATCTGGTGCCGCAGTTTAAGTTAAATGATCCACTCATCTACCAGATTGGTATTGCACTCAAAACGAAGCTGGAGACAAATGGAGTATGGGATCGCTTCTACGCCGAGTCAATGGCAATGGCAATCTCAGCTCAGTTGATTCAACATTACTCGACACGACATCTCAAAGTTCGTAACTATGCTAATGGATTATCGCAAGCACGACTTCAGCAAGCGATTGAATACATTCGTGAACATTTAGCACAGAATCCCAGTATCACTGAAATCGCTGAAATGGTAGAAATGAGTCCTTTTTATTTCAGTCGGTTGTTCAAGCAATCGACCGGGCTAACCCCTCATCAATATTTGCTCAGATGCCGGATTGAACAAGCAAAACAGCTACTTAAGGCAACAAATTTATCGATCGCCACCATTGCCACTCAAGTTGGTTTTGTCGATCAAAGTCACCTGGCTCGCTATTTCAAACGTCAGGTTGGGGTTCCACCCAATCAGTTTCGCGCTTAGAGCAAGATTGTACTGATGCGTGGCAGGATTATCCAAGACGATAAGGCTGAGTTCCGCCTACAATCTACAAGTCTTGTAGGAATTCAGCAATGGACACCATCAACCTTTTCTCACCTGTCCAACTCGGCGCTTACAGTCTTCCAAATCGTGTCGTCATGGCACCCATGACTCGGCTCCGAGCAATTGACTCAATTCCCAACGCTTTGATGGCAGAGTATTACAGCCAACGAGCATCCGCAGGTTTGATTATCACCGAATGCACAATGGTTTCGCCTATGAGCAATGGATACATGAACTGTCCGGGTATCTATTTGCCAGAGCAGATTGAAGGATGGCGGCAGGTTGTAGACGCAGTGCATCAGAGGGGTGGAAAAATTTTCCTCCAGTTGTGGCATTCTGGTAGAGTTTCACATTCATCATTGTTAGGTGGAAAGCAGCCAGTTGCACCGAGCGCGATCGCCGCTGTAGGTGAACTGCACACTCCAGCGGGGAAAGTAGTAATGGAAACGCCTCGCGCTCTGGAAAAAGATGAAATTTCTGAAATCGTTGAACAGTTTCGCTCTGGGGCTGAGAATGCAAAAGCGGCTGGATTTGATGGTGTTGAACTGCATGGTGCATTTGGCTACCTGATTGACCAGTTCTTACAGGACGGCTCCAATCAACGAACTGATGAGTACGGTGGCTCAGTTGAAAATCGCGCTAGGTTTCTGCTAGAAATTGTTGAAGCGGTTTCGAGTGCTTGGGGAGCAGACCGAGTTGGCATTAAGCTCTCGCCCAGTAACACCTTCTATGGCATGGTTGACTCAAATTCGAAAGTAACATTTGCTTATGTGCTGGAAGCACTCACCCCCATCGGTCTAGCCTATGTTCATTTGATGGAACCGAATGAAATAGATTTGAAGAATCAAAATGTTCTTAATCCTGTTACTCCTTTGTTTCGCCCGAGCTATCAGGGGACATTGATCTCTAATGGGAACTACACCCATGAAACAGCAAATTCTGCTCTAGCCAATGGAGATGCAGATTTGGTTTCTTTTGGAAAGTTGTTCTTGGCAAACCCAGACCTGCCAAAACGTTTTAAGTTAAACGCATTGTTGAACGAACCTGATTTTAGAACATTCTACGGCAGTGGTGAGAAGGGATATACGGATTACCCATTTTTGGAACAAGCCGCGAGTTGAATCTGGAAGAAAATTGCAAGGAGTCATTTATGAGTAGTTCATTTTCTGCGTCTTCTACACCCTCATCAACACAGGTTTGGATTGTTCCAGAGCCAAACATTGTGACCGTTATCCAACGCTTTGATGTTCCACCAACTCAGCAAGCAGATTTTATCAAGCAAGCTTCTGACCAAATTTTGCAATATTGGAAAGCTAGTCCTGAATTTATAGCAGTGGCTCTTTTCAAGGAACGCGATCGTGGAGGAGTCGCAGCTTATGCTCAATGGAGAAAGCCAGTGAACAGTCCCGCGCCTGCTACCGTTCCGGCTGCATGGTCGTTAGCATCTGCCTTACCGATGTTTACGCTTCTAGATTCTCGCACCTATGCTGTCGCGTTTACAGATTCTGCTACTCCACCCACGCAGTTATAGCGCTACGCACATACGTTAGGACACTCTTTAAAGGCAGCATCAACGCAATCTCGAAAGGTATCAAACTCATCCCATCGCTGTCGCATCCAATTCTTTAGCACGCTCCACCAGTGTTCAATCTTGTTCAAATCTGGAGAATAAGGCGGCAGATACCAAATCTCACATCCGGCTTGAGCGACAATCTCCTCAATGCTCTGAGAATGATGAAAGCTGGCGTTGTCAATCACGATGACATCTCCTGGTTTGTGAAATGTCAATTACATAGGCGTGTGAATTTAAAGGCACTTTCTTCTCTTATTGAGCTGCTGAGATCGGTTGAGAGATCAAAAACAGAAGAGATCGCGGCTGACTCAAAACGACAATTATCAGG
>JAHHHD010000073.1 GCA_019359505.1 Drouetiella hepatica Uher 2000/2452
ATGTATGGACGAGCCAATTTAGACTTACTGAGCAAACGCTTTATCCTTACTCCACAGGCCGTACCTGTAGAGTAACAAACCTTCTGAAAAAGGATTTCAGGATCACCAAAAGTTGGGAAGAGCCTTATCAAAGTGACATCAAAAAAATTCGCATCGGGCAACAGGCGCTGATTACAGGTGAACCTTTCTCTGAAGAACTGCGCGGCACAGTCGAGGAAATTGGGCTGCAAGTGAGTCAGCAGGAGATCTTCAATAATCAACCGGGCGAGAATCTGGATCAGCGGGTAGTTAAAGTCAGAATTCGGTTGAATGCAGCCAGCAGCGATCAAGTTTCAGGATTGACAAATTTACAGGTGCAGGTCGCCATTCAACCCTAGATGCTCAGATTCTCGCTGATAACTAATCAGTTGACTCACACCTTTCCGTAACAGAGCAAAGAAGATGGTGCAGACATTGTACACAACAAACCTAGAGAGACTTTCAAGCTGTGAAATGGAAGTTCTCAAGTTACTGGTTGAAGGACAAAGTAACCCTGAAATTGCTGGGGTGTTGTATGTCAGTCCCAATACTGTCAAAACGCACGTCAGAAGTATTTTGAGCAAATTTGGAGTCGATAATCGCGTTCAAGCGGTTGTTGTTGCTCTCCGTCATGGTTTAGTTTAAAGCGTGGAAAAGAGTCACCTATGTTTCGTAACCTATTTCGCAAAACACCCCTAGCATGGTTTCAGCTAAAACGGGAAAAAAACCGTCTTGCAGTGGCTTTAGCAGGGATTGCCTTCGCCGATATTTTGATGTTTTTTCAACTGGGATTGCTGGATGCCCTGTTTGAGTCTGTCGTAAAACCCTACACCTCGCTGCAAGGGGATCTATTTCTGATTAACCCGTTGTTTGAGAGCTTAAATGTGGTCAGAAGCTTTCCCAGAAAGCAACTTTATCAAGCGGCAGGAGCTAAAGAAGTTGAATCGATTAACTATCTCTATGTGGGTCAGGGCGAGTGGCGGAATGCTCAAACCCGAACGAATCAGCCCACAATGGTCTTTGCTATTAATCCCCATAACTCAGCGATCACGCTGTCAGATGTACAAGCACACCAGAATGAACTGAAGTTGCTGAACCGAATGCTCTACGATCGCGCTGGTGCAGAACATTTTTTTGGCAATGTCGTTCAAGAACTTCAGCAGTCTGGCTCGGTGCCAATTCAATTTAATAACTTTCAAGTCGAGGTAGTTGGAACGTTTGTCATGGGAGCATCATTCGCTGCCAATGGAAATGTCATTACTAGCCATTCAACCTTCCTCCGGCTCTTTCCAACCCGCAAGCCCAATGAAATTGATATTGGAGTCATCCAGTTGAAACCGGGCACCGATGTTAAGCAAGTTCAAGCCGCGATGCAATCGGAGCTTAAAAGCGTGCTGATCCTGACGCATGAAGAGTTTATGGCACACGAAAAGAAATACTGGGAAGCCACCAGCCCGATCGGAATTTTGTTTGGCTTTGGCGCAGTCATTGGTTTTATCGTTGGCACCATTATCGTCTATCAAATTCTCTATTCCGATGTATCAGACCATCTGCCAGAATATGCCACGTTAAAAGCAATGGGCTACAGCGACGGTTACTTGGTTGGCGTACTCATCCAGGAAGCGTTGATTATGGCAGTTCTAGGATTCATTCCAGGATTTGTCATTTCGATCGGGCTGTATTCCGTCGCTGCCGCTGCAACTTTTCTACCGATTGGTATGACAATCAGCCGCGCACTGCTTGTGTTGACGTTAACGATTGTCATGTGTGCAGCATCAGGAGGAATTGCAATGCGTAAACTGCAATCTGCTGATCCGGCTGATATTTTCTAGTTCTTACCTGGTGTAATCAGATGCCATCCTTGCTTGCTTATCTTGTTGCGATCGCGGCACTAGACAGCCTCAACCCCACTACTACAGCAATCCAAATTTATCTGCTCAGTACGCCCAAGCCAGTTCCTCGCTCAGTTTCATTTATTACGGGAGTGTTTATCACCTATTGGACAGCTGGATTGGCAGTGACACTTGGAGCAAGTCAGTTGACCATCAATTTACCAGGTCTGCCACCTTTACTGATGTACACGTTGCAACTGATCATTGGCATCGTTCTACTCTTGGTAGGTTGGAACCTTAACAAGTTTGCTGGTGATTCCCAAGAAGCTAAACGCCCTGCTCAATTAACGATCGCTCAAACCTTTCTATTTGGCAGCGCTGCAACGCTTTGGGACTTCCCGACAGCGTTGCCTTACCTGGCAGCGATCGAGCGAATTGTGCGATCGCAGTTTGATCTCTTCACCACAATGGGTATTCTAGCAATCTACAACATAATCTTCGTTCTACCGCTGATTGTGCTATTGGGACTCTATATCTATCTAGGCGAACACAGCACTAGTTTAATGCATAGGTTTAACCGATCAATTCAGAAGTGGGGACCCAGAATATTACGAGTTTTGCTGATTGGATTAGGTATCCTCCTAATTGCAGACTGTATTGCTTTTGCTCTAGGTCATCCAATTTTTTGATTGCTTACTCACATACAAGAACAAATGCAATGATTCAAACTTGGCAGTCAGATCAATCTCACTCAACAGCAGCAGAACCAGTTATTTCTGCTCGGCAGCTTAATCACTACTTTGGCAGTGGCGAACTCCGCAAACAAGCCTTATTTGACATCAATTTAGATATTTACGCAGGCGAAATCATTATCATGACGGGTCCCTCTGGCTCTGGCAAAACTACCCTGCTAACGCTAATGGGCGGATTGCGATCGGCTCAAGAAGGCAGCCTCAAGATTCTCGGTCAAGAATTACATGATGCCAGCAAACAACAATTGACTCAACTTCGTTGCAACATTGGCTATATTTTTCAGGCACATAATCTATTGACCTTTCTGACTGCCAAACAAAATGTGCGGATGTCCCTAGAACTGCATGAGGAAATGTTCGATCGCGACATTGATGGAATGAGCGTTGCCATGCTGAACGCAGTAGGGCTGCAACAACGGGTAGACTATTATGCCGATAGCCTGTCGGGCGGGCAAAAACAGCGAGTCGCGATCGCCCGTGCCTTAGTGAGTCAACCCAAGATCGTTTTAGCTGATGAACCAACAGCAGCACTTGATAAAAAGTCAGGTCGCGATGCTGTAGAGATTATGCAAAAACTTGCTAAAGAACAGGGTTGCACTATCTTATTAGTTACACACGACAATCGTATTTTAGACATCGCCGATCGCATTGTCTACATGGAAGATGGTCGCTTGGCGGATAACCCGGAGACTACGATCGCGGACTAGAATCTACCTTGCCAAGATGGTTTGTGGTGGATTGCCAAAAATCAGTTCAGACGTTTGAATGTACCAAACTAACTGAATGAGTCAATGTGATGTATCAAAAATCTAGTCCATGCTTCCAGCTAAAATATCCCTGTATTAGGGACGAATTCCAGCTAAAATATCCCTGCATTAGGGACGAATTGCTCAGAGTATTTCAGCAGATAGTAGATGCAGAAGCTCAACGCCAGGATTGGGTCAGGCAGAAAGCGTTACCTCGATCGGATACTAATCGCTTAAGCGCATTACTTGGGGTCGAGCCGAGATACGTGTAATTTAGTGCCACGGATCTTGAAAACGCTCACTGTGTCTGCATTCTAGCCATCAACTCCTCTAGCAACTAATATCTTGGCTAGTTGCTCGGCAAGGCAACTGCTCCGACAAATGAGATTAGAGTAAAATCCGGTCTACGCGCGGGTTTGGAAAACTTATACTTGTTCTTAGCCTTGTTGTCAGTCTCATGAGATTTCGCCATCCTGGCATACTACGGACTGTGGTTTGAGTCCAAGTTCAGTCCACCTGGATTTGAGACGGTAAATCTCATCACAAGACAGCAGCAGTCGCGTTGCTGGAGAACGATAAACTGGAACCACGCTTGAACGAGGTTTCACTTCTGTCTGTATGACTGCAATTGAACGCACTGCTTATCCCCGCTTCAAGCAGCAGCCCACTGGTAGCGAACTGGCCGAATTTTATACTCCAACCCCCGATGAGATGGCATTTGCCCAGTCCCAATCGGTCAGTAAAATTGGGCGATTGCGAATTTTAGTTCTACTGAAGTCGCTCCAACGCTTAGGCTATTTTCCCCATTCCGAGTTTGTGCCAACGCCAGTGATTCAGTATTTGCGGTCTCATCTGAAACTACCGTCTACAATCTCAGCTATTCCACCACTTCGCACTCGTCGTCGTTATCAGCAAGCGATTCGGACTTATCTGAACATCAAACCCTATGATGGGGTTGCCCAACAGCTCGTCGCTGCTGCGATTGTTAAAGCCGCTGAAGTCATGGATCATCCTGCTGATTTAATCAATGTGTCCATTGAGGAATTGGTCAAACAACGCTATGAACTCCCTGCTTTCAGTACCCTAGATCGCTTAGCCAGCAACATTCGTTCGATTACCAATACTCGGTTGTTTGCACGCGTCTCTGACCATTTATCGTCTGCCGAGCGCACTTATCTGGATCAATTGCTTTTGCCTGCAACTTCAGAAACACAAGCGACTCTCAATTTGCTCAAAGCTCCTGCCAAAAGTGCCACATTATCGCATATGCAGCAGTTGCAAATTAAATTTGACCAATTGATGTCATTTGGCGATGCTCAGCGGCTGTTAGTAGATATCGCACCCAGTAAAGTCAAATCTTTTGCCGCACAAGCCAAAATCCTGGATGTGACGGAACTCGGAGATGTGAAGCCTGCCAAGCGCCGGACACTGCTGTTGTGCTTGCTCTACCAGGCACAGGTCAAAACCCGCGACCACCTTGTGGAGATGTTTCTCAAACGAATGCGAAAGTTGCATCATCGAGCCAAAGCCCGGTTGGTCGAACTGCGAGACCGTCACCGTGCTCAAACAGAAGCACTCTTGAAAGTCTTTGCCGATGTCTTGGCCGTTTCCAGTGCGCCCCAAGACTCTGCTAGCTTGGGTGAACAAGTCCAGCTCGTTCTCAGTCTCAATGGTGGTGCAGAAGCACTCTTAGAGCAGTGTGAAGAGATCGCTGCTTACAACAGCGACAATTACTTGCCTTTGCTGTGGCGGTTTTACAGTCGCTACCGCAAACTTCTCTTTACGCTAGTTCGTTCTCTTGACATTCGTTCCACAACTCAAGATCAGTCCTTGGTAGAAGTATTAGCGTTTGTGCTAGAACATGAGCACCGCCGGGTTCAGTGGCTGCCTGCTCAAACCCTTGATCTCAGTTTTGCCAGCGATCAATGGCGGCGCTTAGTGATCGTCAAAGAAGATGACACGGAAGTTGTGGTGCGTCAACAGCTAGAAATTTGTATCTTTACCTATCTAGCTGCTGAACTGAGGACAGGCGATGTCTGCGTCATTGGCTCAGAGTCGTATGCTGATTTTGGCGAACAACTGCTGAGTTGGCAGGAGTGTCAACCTCAGCTAGCGTCCTTCTGTCAGGAATTGGGAATTCCCTCTGAACCCGATGAATTTATCACACACTTGACCACTTGGCTGACTCAAACAGCAGTGGCAGTGGATCAGATTTGCAAAGACGGAACACAGGTGACTTTCTCACAGGAAGGAGAACCAGTACTCAAGCGAATCCTAGCACTGCCTCAACCTCCTGGAGCGGCAGAATTGGAAGCGTTGATCCACCAGCGATTACCAGAACGTAGCCTTCTCGATATTCTTGCCAATGTTGAGCACTGGCTGCATTGGACAAGGCACTTTGGTCCAGAATCTGGATCTGAACCCAAACTGAATGACCCGTTAGAACGCTACATTCTGACGGTCTTTGGCTTGGGATGTAACCTGGGTCCCAATCAGACTGCTCGGCACACCAAGGGACGAGTTATTTCTCATCAGTTGTCCTATGTTCATCGTCGTCATATTAATGCCAAAAAGCTGCAAGCGGCGATGACCGATATGATCAATGCCTACTCTCGGCTCAGCTTACCGAAAGTCTGGGGCACGGGAAAACGGGCGGCAGCAGATGGCTGCAAGTTTGAGACCTATGAGAACAATTTGTTGTCAGAATACCACATTCGCTATGGCGGCAATGGTGGCATAGCCTATCACCACGTCTCGGATACCTACATTGCCCTCTTCACTCATTTCATTGCCTGTGGTGTCTGGGAAGCCGTCTACATTCTGGACGGACTGCTCAAAAACACGTCTAATATCCAGCCTGATACCCTTCATGCCGATACGCAGGGACAATCTGCTCCGGTCTTTGGATTGGCTTATTTGTTGGGGATTCAGTTGATGCCACGCATTCGCAACTGGAAAGAGTACACCTTCTTCCGTCCAGATCAAGAGGCGGTTTATGAATACATTGAGCCGCTTTTCAAAGGCGTTGTGGATTGGCAGTTGATCCGAACGCATTGGCAGGACTTGATGCGAGTGGTACTGTCGATTCAAGCCGGTAAATTAATGCCGTCCACAATCCTACGTAAACTTAGCAGCTACAGCCGCAAGAACAAGCTCTACCAGGCATTTCGAGAATTAGGACAGGTGGTGCGAACGGTGTTTCTGTTGCAGTATATCTCTAAGCGAGATTTGCGACAGCAGATTACCGCTTGCACGAACGTTGTAGAAGGATTTAATCAGTTCCTCAGTTGGATGTTTTTTGGTAAAGACGGCATCATCACTGAGAACGATCCAGAGGAGCAAGAGAAGCGGCTCAAGTATTTAGATGTAGTCTCTTCTGCGGTCATTCTCCAAAATGCGGTGGACATTTCTTGGGTGGTGCAAACTTTGAGCGCAGAAGGTTATCCAGTAGACCGAGAGGCGCTAGCGGTACTGAGTCCCTACATGACGAAGCATTTGAAGCGATTCGGGGATTATGTGCTGGATTTGCAGAATATTCCACAACCGTTAGAATCGGCTATAAATCTGCCTGTAGAGATCGGTGAAAGCTAGACTGAGCAATGCTTCTCAAGATCCGTGGCACTATTTTACACGTATCTCGGCTCGACCCCTACAAAAGCTGCTCTAAAATTGTCGGGTCTTGAATCTCTTTGTCTCGCGCCAGCAGCAGCACTTTAGAGACGACTTCAGCGGTTTTGGGGTCATTATCAACGAAGGGCAGAAAGAGTCTGCCGCGATGTTGGGAGTGAACGGGCACGATGCAGAGTGCGCCGCCTGGTTGACGATGGACGATCGCACTGCCCAAATGCACGGAATAACTGCCCAACTGTCCTTCAATCAGTGCATGGGCTTTTTGCAGTTGAACATTGTGCAGCTTCAGCAGGCG
The DNA here is from genome assembly GCA_019359505.1 of Drouetiella hepatica Uher 2000/2452. Lineage (GTDB taxonomy): Bacteria > Cyanobacteriota > Cyanobacteriia > Elainellales > Elainellaceae > Drouetiella > Drouetiella hepatica. Next base: position 7,274 of record JAHHHD010000073.1, read on the forward strand.
ACAGGTTTCGCGTACCAGTGCCGATCGCATTTCGACGGTAGAAGCGGTCGCCTCTGGATCAACACCGCCTTGATGTGCCACACTCACTACTAGATCGAGATCGCGCATGACTTCGCTAAACAGGCGTGGCGGGATTTCGTGGAGCGGCAGTGCTTTCCAGTCTTCGCGGCGATGGAATCGGACACTGGCGATCGTCAGCCCTTCGACTTCCAGAGGCGTGTAAAAGCCGTTGAGAAACTCTACCGCAGCGATCAACCCTTCCGTGTGAAAGGTGCGCCTCACGCCTTCTTCGGGGGCAGCGATCCAGCCGCGCTGTCCCCATAGTGCCAACGCCTGCTTCGGGTTGACCTGATGCCCTTCATAGCGACGACAGGCGGAATCGGTCTGTTCGGCAGCGGTGGGCAGGTAGAGTTCGCGAAAGATTTGCTTGAAGGGCTGGATGCGATCGCCATTAAAACAATCCTGTTGCCACAAATGCCATTCTTGCGTTAGCAGCAAGTCGTGGGGATGGGCAATCCGGAGTTCACTAGATTGGATTGGCGTGACAACGTTGCTGTGATTTTGCAGGGCGGTTCCTTGCTCAACGAGATAGCCGCTTTCCTGATCGCCCATCAACACTAACTGACTCAGCATGGGAAACAGCACAGGATGTTTTGCCAGTTGCAGCAATTCGGGTGCCGTGAAGCGATCGCCGCGACACATGGCTTGTTCCAACGAGAGCCGGATGCGGGAGGTTTGCTGGGTAATCTCTTGCTTACGAGCGGTCAATAGCTGAATTTCAGGCTGCTTTTTGAGCTTGGCGGGAACGGCTTTCAGCGGTTTGCCCGCTTTCGTCACCGTGATTTCTGGGTTGCCCTCGGTGGTAATCGCCAGACTGACGCTGACCGCATCAATGGTCACGACCTGCGCCTGCCCGACCAAATCGGCGATTGCCTCCGCTTCCATTGCCCACTGAAGCCGCTGGGGATCAACGAAGCCAGCCGTCCGCGCCAGGTTTTCCATGCCGATTGTAACGGCTAATTTTTCACTTGCCTGTCGCTGGGAGCCGAACTTCTTGCTGGTGCGAAGAAAGTCTTGCAGGAGGCGATAGCGATCAAGAATATCCCGATCACGTGGTTTACCTTTTGCCAATGGCAGCAGCCCCAACGCTCGGACAGAATCCTGATGGCGTTTTTGGGTAATGCGATCGCGCAAACTCTCCGCTTCCAGATTGCCCAACATGGCATCGGCAAAGAGTTTGGCGCGTTGGTGTCCGGCTCCGCTGGAGGCGTATTGCGCCGCTTCATAAAGTTGCTGCCAGCGATCGGCTTGCAAGGTTTTGTAGAGGCAATGAAACCAGGCGACATCTACCGCGCCATCAACCAGACTGGCAGCCGGAAGGGGCGTACGTTCGCTGATTTGCGCCACCCAGGTTTCGCGAACATCAGCTTCGACCGTCCAGCCAGTATCTTTGGTATGGGCGTGAAACCACCAAACGGCTTCGGCAAACCCATCCCAGCCGAGCGCCTGTTCGATGTAGCTGACCCATTGCGGCGCGTAGAAGGCAAACTGAATCAGGTTTTCTGGCTTGATGTTGGCAGACTGGACGCGCAGCGCAAACTCAGCCGGGGTGTCGTCTGCGGCAGGAAAGCTAATCCGCATCAAATGACTGAACACTGAGGCTTTACTGAGACTGTTGTACGAGTAGTGGCGCACTAGCTTGTTGTGGTCAAACCCTTGAAGCAGTTGAATGACCGTGGACATTCCCGCGATCGACTTCAAGGCACGAGCGGCATTCGAGGCGGCGGTTGGGAGATCGCCCCGTTGCAGTTCGATCGCCAGAATGCGCTGTCTGGCACGATCGCCCAGTTCTAGCAAGAAGGGATAGTTCGCGTAACCCTCAGCCACATTGCGGCGCGTCAGGTGCGACAGATCTTGAAACGAGGTTCTGAGATTGGCTTTTGCCTCTGCCGTTCCAGACGTTTGGTCGCTTTCCGTTTGATTGCTTTCAACCGGGAGTGCCTCCGCACCCAGCAGGTAAAACATCACGTCGGACTCATTTGCGCCCCCCGCTTGATAGGCGTTGAAGACATCCCAGAGCGTTGTCGTATCCCGATGCCCACGATATATAGGCAGAGTGCGATCGATCCATTGCACCAGATGCCACCAGCGAATGTGCTGATCGGCATCCGCTAGGGCTTGATACGAGCGGGCAAACGTAATCCAATTGCCCACAAAATTACTGACCTGCGATCGCACACCCCAATAGCCAGAGTCATGCCACTGCGGATCAGAGTGGAGTTCAGCGAGGGGAATAGTGTTGAGAATTTCACCGATCGCATCGAGCAAGAACGCGACAATGTGATCAGGCGGATGCAGGTACAGGAGCCAGCGAATCACGCTGTCAATCTGTTGGGGATAGCGCAGGGATTGCATCGTTTGCCCTGTGAGTGCTTGCAGATCAGTAACGACTCGATCGATCCGGTTGGGCTGAGCTGATTCACGCGATACCACTTTTGACCCAAACGAATCAGCACGGTAATCGAAGCGTGGGACGATCGCCCGCAGCAGTTCCAACCCATCAGCATCACGAAAGGCATCCGTGCGATTTTCCCACCAGTTTTCCCACACATCACTCAACGGCAAGCGCGCCAAATTTTCATCCGATGACAAGCGAAAATCAACGCGAGGAAATTTCCAGGAGAGATTGCCTAACAATTCTTCTGATTCGCCGTTCCAGTCGATTTTAACGGGCGTTTGGCAATGGTCGTGGATCAGCTCATCCAGCGCTAACAAACAGCTCACGGCAGGAAGCGTTACCACCTGCGTTGCTGCCAAGACCTGTGGAGGGGCGATCGGAGTGAGGTCGTCAAGCTTGACCAAACCCAACGCATCCGTCAGCGTGGCTTCGGTTTCGGTTTGCAAAATGCCGTTGAGCAACTGCGTTTCGGTAACGGTGAGTTTTGGGCGTTTGGCTTGGTAGGCGGTTGCGAGACTCCGGGCGCGATCGAGCAAGCGATCTTGCTGCACCAGTTCTCGCAGGAGTTCCAGCCCTGCCTGTCGTTGAGGGGCTTGTTTGGCTTCCACCAGGCGTTGTGCCGACGCGATCGCCGCTTCATCCGGTTGCTTGAGCAATAAGCCCAAAATGCCTCGTCGCAGATCGCTTGCCTTGCGTGTCAACAATTGTTCGAGCTGAATGCCTTCTTCAACGGCGATCGTGCCATGCTGTTGCAAAAGCTGCATCACCTGTTCGCGCACCCAACTGCTGGCATCGCCCACCAGATCAAACATCACGGCGCGAATCTCGCTGTCCCAGGGCTTGATTTCTGCCAACAGTCTGGCAACGCGACTGCGACCAGAGGCATCAAGATAGGGCAGATAGGGAATTAACTGCTTAGGCGATCGCTGCCCCAAATTTTGCACCAGTGCCGACGCGACTAAGTTCTGGCTGGGTTCAAGCTTGATCCACCCCCAAACCAACGACAGCGCCTTTGGTTTAGCGGGAAAGTGGGGTAAAACCTGCTCCAGTCGCTCAAAGGCATCCGAATCGTTTTGAATCGTTGGATCGCCACTGTAAGAGAGGGCTTGCACCGCACAGGTCGCAACTCCCAAATCGCGATCGCCCACCGCAGGCAGCAGCAGCGATCTGGCAGGTGTGCTGTCTAACTGAGCCAGAAAATGCACAGCGACAAACCGATGCGTTGATTGGGGATGGTCGAGCAATGGCACGGCACGGGCGATCGCGGCAATGGCATCCTCAAAGCCAACGGCCCACAGCGCCAGATAAACGGTTTTGGGATCGTCACTGTGCAGTGCAGCCGCTTGAGCATCAGGTTCCAGTAGTTCTAAAATTTGACTCAGCATTTGCTTGGCAAGTTTTTCGTTGAGTGCCTCCAGCCCAAAGCCAAACCAGACATCAAGGGCGCGAATAGTGGCACTGAAGCGAGTCAGATTTTGCTCGACGATCAGCCGTACCATGCGCCGAAAGGCGATCGGATGTGCCTCGTCGATTGTCTCTAAAATGGTTTGCCGCAGCCCTTCTTGCCGTTGTGCCGCCAGCAGTAAGCGTTCGATGAAGTCCCAACCATCTTCCCGGTTGGCAACCAGTAAGGCGCGGGTGACGTGTCGCCCCATTGCCCCAATCTCATGATTGCCATTGGCTGAGGCGATCAGGCTATCGAAGATTGCTTGTCCCAGTGCATCATTCTGATTAATCGCCGCTGCAAACAAAATGCCCAGCACATCGGCCGCATAGTAACTCAGGTAAGGTGTCCAGGCAGCGAACCACTCCAAATCCTGGTCGTAGCCTTCCACAACGCCAATGAGTTGCTGAAGCCAACTGCGTCGTCTGTCTGCGCTTAACTCTGGATGTGCCGGACTGCGAAACGATCGCCGACTGTAGCCCGTTTGATAGGGCAATTGCGCGATTAGTTGCCATGCGGCTTCCACAATCGGCGCAAACTTAGGAAAGATGACGCTGAGAATTTGGAGCCGATCGCTGGGTGTCAGTGCATCGAGTTCACGAAACGATCGCTCCTGCACCTGATACGACTCGGACGTGTCTAACCGTTTAGCGTTGTCGCCATAGCCTAAAATGCCATAGCTGATCGCTTGCAATGGTTGGGGGAGACTGCCCATGCGTTGAAGGCGCTGCGATCGCCAATCAGCCGTATGGACAAGAAGCAATTGAGCCTGTGCAACTTCGCGGTTCAGCATCGTTTCATCCTTTAACGACCAGCTTTTGCTAGCTTACCCACCCACCAACGGCACCAATCGCAAGAACAACAGTTCCGAATGCGGCTGCAAGGTTACAACGTCGTCTAACGCTTCCTGCTGCTGCTCGTCCAAAAACACAAAATACAAACCATCGGCAAACGCCTGTAATGCAGTTTCGATCGCCTCTTCCGTTTCAACCGCCTGCTCTAGAGCGCTGCCACCGGACTCCACCTTTCCTTGCTCAACACCCAGGCTAATTTGGTCAGGACTGAGCACCTGTAGCAAGCGGCGTTGGCGTTGGCGATCGGTAAAACCTGCAACTTCTGCCAGCACGATTTGAGTCAACAAGTCTCGCAGCGTCAACGGACTCTGCTCTCCGCGCTCTGGCAAACGCAGTTCCCAATTGGCAAAGACGGGCTGCGTCTTACCCATCACTTTTCCCGAAACGGTGAGTGCAGAAGCCATAGCGCTGTGTTGGATGCTTGAATGTTTGCTGCTTAAGCTCAATCGCTCTGTTTGCAAAAACGCTGTCTATCAAAAGTGTCGAATTTAGTTCGATTGTACTATGAGATGATGCAATCGTTCGGAACACGATCATTTTCTGCCAGAGTGATGAAGCAAGGTCTTTGAGTGAGCCTATCCTAGCCAGTGTTCTGGTCAAGTGCCAAGCCTTGCGCTCTCCTTGTTTTCCAGGGTATTAGTGCCTGTGGGGCGTGCTGTGTTTTGCCAGCCGTTTGGCTTTGATGTCTTGACGACGCTGTTTGCCGCTTTGCATGGGTGCTCTTGAACAAGGCGATCGATTTTTTCGTGTCTCTCCCCCGCAGCCATCAGTTTGGCGTAGGCGATCGTCGTTCTCAATAAGACAGGGGTGAGTTGCAATAAGCTGATATGCGTTGTGTCGGGATGGGCTAGATCTATGGAAAATGAGGGTTCGAGCCGTTTACATGAACTAATTAACATTTGTTCAGATAGGTATACGGACAGCTCATCTTCCTCTCCTCATGAAGGTCAACCGTCACGACCAAGCGAAGATTCTCTCTTCTCGTGAACTTAACCGACTCTTCAGCCAAGGACTTATGCCCCCTAGAGATCGATCGCTGTTTGGCATCTGTCTCCATACCGCTTGCCGCATTAATGAAGCCTGCCTGTTGCACACGGCTAATATTTATGGTGCTAGGGGGAAAGTATTAGAGGTACGGCAACGGGGATGAATTCTAAGCTTTGGCATCCTCTACACTGAAAGCATGAACGATTCTTCTTTAGCCCTCCAACACTCTATTCAGCAAAGCTTGCAGGATATTGCCGCGCAGATGGGGCAACCGCTAAATGATGGGGCAGCAGCACTGCTGTATCAGGAGTCCTGTGAGCTGCTCAGTCGCATCTCCTATGAAGCGCTTACCCTAGCGCGGGTGGCAGGAACACTGCTCGTCTACCAGATGCAGAAGGTAGAGGCTGAAGAATTGACGTGGTTTAGATCTCAGGTGCAGCAGTGCGCGAACGATGAAGAGGTTGAGGAGTTGATTGAGTCTATCCACCGGACTGATGCTTTGTGATTCTATGGCTTAATCAACGCTATCACGTTGGAGTCCGTAACCCATAAGTGAAGTCAGTCTACGCCAGAAGCCTTCTGGTTGGGAGTTTATCAGCGAAGCCGCTTTGGAGAAGTTTGTCTGGGGGGATCTCTCAGAATTATCTTTACCTTAATTTGAAGCATTAACCCGATCGCCCATGAACTCCTCTCCACCTAACCCCGTTTTACCCATCGTGATTGTCTCGCTCGAAGGCGGAAAGCCGGAGGGTGGGGAAAGAGGCGATCGTCCTCCTGACCTGAGAGATTGGCAAATTGAGGAATTTCTACGGCAGACAGGAAAAGCCGATAATACCCAGCGAACCTACCGGGGACAACTCAAACGGTTTGCTGCCTGGTCTAACAAATCTTGGCTGGATGTCTCTCCCAGCGATCTCGGTAAGTATCGCCGGGATCTGAAGCTCAAGGGCTTGAAGCCTGCTTCAGTTAATCATGCTCTCAATACGCTGCGATCATTCTACAACTGGTTACGCCGTAGCAATGGCTATCCGATGAATCAACCTTTGCCCACCGATGCAATCGACTTGGAACGGCAAGAGGAACCGCAAGCCGCTCATATTGAGGCGGACGAGTTGGGGAATCTGTGGTCAGTGCTAGAGCTGGATGACAAGACGAGGGTGCGCGATCGGGCCATCATTGCGGTGCTCAGTCATGGTTTGCGGGCATCGGAGGCTTCGGCATTAAATGTGGAACATTGGAATGGCAAGATTCTCACAGTGCATCGATCGAAGGGGCAGAACGTGAGTCAAGTGCCGCTCAGTCGAGAGGCGCGATCTCACCTGGAGGCTTATCTGGAGTGGCGAGGGCAGCAGGGAGAAGGGTTTGATCCAGCGCCGGAGAGTCCGATGTTCTTGGCACAAGACCCGAAGAGCGCAGGGCAAAGGCTGGGCTATCAGGGGTTGCATAAGATGGTGAAAAAGTTGGGAGCCATCGCGGGGGTAGAGGGCATCCATCCGCATCGGTTTCGCCATTCGTTTGGCACGGAGGTAACGCGGCGAGGGGTCGATCCGCTGTTTGGCAAAGAGTTGATGGGCATTAAGAGCGACCGGGTCTTCCAGCGCTATACTCAGGGCGTGTTTAAGCAGGCGGCGGCTGAAGCTTATTTGAAGGCGATCGGCGAGGGGGAGGATGAGAAAAATTAACGCTTAAGGTGCGCGATCGCCGCATGTCCCGTCTCGTTCGGATCATCCATGCGCGGCACGACGGAATAGCCACGCCGCCCCGGCAAACAGGGCGATAAAGAATCCATTCAGAACTGTAAGCTCTAGTGGCCCGCTCCAGGGATAGCCCAACTGGGCGGTCAGCGCGATCGTCGCAACGGAGATCTGAGCGAGTGCAGTGGCGAACAGCGCACGGGACATTCCACGGGGGCGGAAGCGCGCGATGAAGGAGCCGATAACCCCGACAGCGAGCACCCCAAAGTACATCAGGTTGGCAGGGTCGCCATCTCTCCCGATAATGCCGACGCCCAGACTGAGCCAGACCAAGATGAGTGCTGCTGCGATCGCGACACCAGCAGCAAATCGATACATCGTTTTGTTCATGGTTCCTCCTCAATGGGTGGTAACGTCGTGCAGCAGTATCCTTTTGTTCCTTCAATTGCAGAACGTTACGAAACTGCAAAGGTGGTGTGATGGATGGCAAACAAGTCCATCAAATTTCTACGCTAAGGACATGAGCATTGCTGGGTGGCAGTGTCCTCATTAACTCAAAGGAACCTAAGGGAACTGTTTGTCCATTCAATAGGATTTCTATCAAATGGCTTCCAGGGTAGTGTTTACGGGTTGTCATGTCTGCCAGGGAAATTGCTTTACCAAGTTGTATCGTTTCCCTGGGTGCAAGTTCAACGGTCTTTAACTTGAAAACCTTGGGGCTGGTCTTGCGATTCGCTTTGACAAAATGAATTCGCAGATCAACCAAAAGTCGCTGAGGCTGAGAACCTGTGTTGGTGATTTCAAAGGCAATGAAGATAGAATTCCCAATGACGACTGGTTTAGGAGTAATGCTAACCTTGCCAATTGATGCCGTTACGCCATCATGAAAGCCTAGAGCGGCGATCGCTCCGGGATCAGCTCGCTTTACAGCCGATCGCAGTGCGTGGCGAATCAACCAGCGCCGTTCATCGGTGGCATTAACCAGCCATTGGTGAGCGATTTCCACCAGTAAGGACGGATGATCCTTGCCGATGTCATTCAGATTATTGGCAACAGAACGGCGGACATAGAGTTCGGAATCATCTTTGAGCAGCTCCAGCAATTCCAGGACGGGGTAGGGATTTTTCTGGAATTCTCGTAAACGATGTGCCCAAGGCAAGCGGGGGCGAGTGCCTTCGGAGACTAAGCGACGTACATGAGTGCTCGGATCTTGTGTCCAGGTTTTCAGCCGTGCTAGGGTCGCTTCGGGATATCGTTCTAGAAATGGGCGAATACTAAATTCAGCGGTAAACCGCTGCGTTAACTCATACTGAGCCCGCATCGAAGCCTCAAAATGCTCAAGCCCGTATTTTGCGACAAATAGAACATGAGGAAGGTAGAAGAAAGGAGCCATTTCAGACTGTTTTGTCTCTTCGAGTTTCGGGCCCAATGAGGCGATTAGAACATCGGCAGCTTCTTTGTAGTTGCTGGGTAAATGATGATGGAGTGCCTCCGCGATTTTCCATCCTCGTGCCATTAGGTTCAGGTCATCATATCCATCTAGTAGCTTGTTCAGAAAGGCTTCTGTAGCGAAGTTAGGAGTTACCCCAGCCATCATTGCAGCAATTTTCTGGGGTATCTCAATACCAAATTGGTTCTTAAGAGGTTCAGCCAAAAGTAACTCCTTCTAAGCAACCAATAAAGTGATGAGTTTAACGTTGTAGAGGTCACAACATCCTGGACTCACCTTCGGGGCGATACGCTCTTCGCACAGGCTATGCCAACGCTATTCTTGCCAAAGATAACGGAGCTATCTAGGGGTCGAGCCGAGATACGGATACCGTTGGCGAATTCATGACTGAAATTCAGCGATCGCTGAATTTCAGTCATGGCAAGGATTGTAACATCGATTACTTTGGTTACTGAGCCAGCCTAAGAACAGGGGGCTCAGAGGCTTTTATTTTCCTCTGATCAATTCGCCAACGGTATCCATATCTCGGCTCAACCCCACTTTATGCTTTAAAGGCAGTTTGACAAGGGGCGATCGCTCAACGCAAAAATGGGGCTTCCAGCCCTTTGAATGCTCAATTTATGCTTGAAGTCATATAGCGCTACGAGAACGAGTTAGGACATTATTGTAGAGGTAGAGAAGCGTTCAAATACGACTATGCCTGCTCCTTACAGTTACGACCTGCGCCAAAAAGCAATCGAAGCCGTTAAAGGCGGTGAA
>JAHHHD010000014.1 GCA_019359505.1 Drouetiella hepatica Uher 2000/2452
CCAAAGCGACTTTAGCTTTGAATTGGGTGCTGTGCTGTTTGCGTTTGTTCTGACTCATCAACTACTCCTAGCATAGGTTGGGCAGTTTAGAGCTTAGTTACCTGTCCAGTTTTGGGGGGCCACCTCACATATTCGGCAAAGGTTGCAGCGTTGAGGGGCACAAATGCCTGGACGCTCTCGACAAACCAGCCCGGAAATTGAGGCAAGATCTCATGGACTTGGGGAGCGCTGTCGTTATGCTGCGCTGTGCCGAAGCTTAACCATCCTTCTTCCTCCACAGGCGTGGTAGATTTGCAGTCTGCGTCGCGGAGGAAATACAAGATGGGCGATCGTCTATCGAGTCGATCCGGTACTAGCTCGTCTTGGGTACAAATCGCCATGTAGAAGCCTGCTGTGGTCGCAGGAGTGGTTGCCTCAACAGGGTGATATGCCTGAACCTGGTCGATATTCCAGTTCACGCTTCCCCAAACTTTGATGGTGTTCTCAACCGGAGGGGACTCTGAGAACTCCAGCAGGTACTGTTCCCAGGCAGATTTTAGTTCAAGACCACCGGGCATTGGCATCGTTTCTCTAGAGGGATGGAGAGACCTGAAAACAAAGTAGATGAGATATTGCATGGTTTTCTACCAGGTATTGTTCAAGTTCCACGCTGAGTGTTAAATCTGTCTGGGTCGCTTTCAGGGTGTAAGCAGATTTTAATTGAGTTAATCCGATCGCTCAAAGTTGACAGGATTAAAGTACTATATCTTTTTTATTCATTTAACTTACTTTAGTTTGTTTCAAATGCTTTCTCTATCTGTTTATAGCTCTGGTACAAAATCCATACAGAAATTAAATCTAAATTGATTTAGACTCATCATCATGAATTGTCTCAAATAGAGGAAGCATTGTAGAAACCGTCATTGCTACCCAGTACGCTTTTCCTGTCAAATTGGTAGATCTGAATTAGCATGGCTTCATGTTTTCCTTCGTCGTAAAGCGATCGCAAGTCCTCAAAATATTCCACAAAATATTCCAGATCGCCGGGAGTTGAGGTAAGTTCTCCCAATGCAATACCAGCTTCTATCACCCGGATATTGGTCAGGATTCCATTTGAGAGATAAGCAGGAAAAGTTGTGCAATTAAAAAACTGATTTATCAGCTGCTAGGACTTTGACCATTGGTGTTGAAAGTAGGAGTGAGTTTGTGTCCACTAGTAGCCGTGACTTGAGCAATGTCCTCAACCCAAGCAGCATCAGGCAAATCAGCTTGCGGCTCTGACAGGACATCCTGCACGATTGGCTTTCCGATCGCCTGAGCAATCAGATTTAATAAAGCAGAGGTGCGCCGTTGGAAAAAGGTTCGAAAATCATCTGCTCTCATGGTGGTAGGGTCGATTAAGTGAGAGCGCAAAATGCCATCCAGCCGCGATCGGGTCATGCCCTTTTGCTCAATTAAATGTAAGTATTGGCTAGGGGGACGACTACCAATTTCGTTATTAGTCCTGGCTGAGATCAAAGCCTTGTTCACAATGCTGTTTGAGAGTTTGTCGTCAATGCCGTGCGCTCGGCACCAGGCTTGTGGAAAGATATGGTGGCTGTCAATGCGCTCATGAAAATACTTGGCATCGGTGATCGTCTCCCCACTGCTAAAATCGCGGGCACCCTGTTGAAGTAGTAAGACACAGAGTCCCCGAAATGCGGCACTTTGTCGATTTCGCAGCCGCAGTAAGCGCGCTGGCACAAAGTTGGACTCCAACAGCGTCGTTGGCTCGGCTCCACCCTTGATCCAGTGTGGTACTTCGGCTAGATCTCGCATCGCCTTATAGTGCGATGCACCCCCATACATCTCGCCAAATAAGCCGCACCAAAACCAGCGAATCAGCTTAGCGCGCACCTGCTCATTGTTAGTGCAATCGCCTAGGACTGTAAAGAAGGTCGCCAGCGCCATGATCTGAGCCGCATAGGGCAGGTCCCGCGCATCGAAAATCTTCTGTCCATGCAGTAAGCGCGCTGCCTCCTCAAATCCTTTCGTAATCGGTTCAGCCCAGGTTTTGTACTCGTGCAAGCTCAAGCTCAAGACGTGAGAACGACTATAGCGGGCCGGAATAACTTTGGTGCCTGCTGGCTCCAGGCTGGCTTGCAGGCGCCGTTGTTGCATCGCGACTAGAGTCACCGCTTGCAGAAAATCGGTATTGTCTACCACCTTAAGAATAGGTTGACGCTGCAAGCGGCGTTGCCGCGTTGCCCAGTCATCTCGCAGGGAAAAGTTATCGGCAGCGTAGGCAGCGGTAATCAGGTCGAACAGCGTTAAGTCTTTGCCACTGGAGTTAACCTTCTCGAAAACTTGACACACCGCTTCTTTGGGTAACTCTTGGCGCAGCCGAATCAGTGGCACCTGGTAATGGTCGAAGCACTTGATCACCTCAGCCTCAAAGCGATCGAGCCGCTGGAGCTTCTCGCTGTTGTAGTGCCAGTAGCAGGAGTATTTCGATCGCCACTCGGAGTATTGAAAGATCTTCGAGACTGGAAATAGCCCTAGCTTATATTCCTGCTCAGGCGAGGAGCAATCAATAACTTTGCTGCCGTTTTGCCGGAGCGTTCGATCTTCCGATAAGCCCAGGATGGCTTCCTCGCGATCGGTCGGGGGGTAGTCGAGCGCCTTGTCAATGTCGATATAGTACCAACGACGCAAAGGCTTTTTACTCAAGCTATCTCGAGTGGCGACCGGCTGTTCAGCCAGAAGGGTCTGAAATAGGGTAGTCAGCCGTTGCTGTCCATCTAGAATCAGCAGAGTTGGCTGGGGGGGTGGCTCTATATGCACACCTTCAGGTAGGCGGGGCTTGAATCGTACCTTAGGATTACCCAGTTGCAGTAAGATAACCACTCCGACCGGATAAGCTAGGGAAATACTACCGAGCAAGCCGCGCACCTGAGTGTCATCCCAGACCCAGTTACGCTGGAAATCCGGTAGTTGAATTCTGCCTTGCTCAATGCCACGCAGCAGATCCAGCAGGGCTTCCTTGCTCAGGTCATACGTGGTGATTGGATTGGTCATGAAGCGCACTGATAGTAAGAGAAGACGGCATTGGGCAGAGCAATAGCAAGACGGGTCGCGCTAGGTTGAGTTCTAACATTTCCCTTTTGTCAATACAGACGTTCTGGAATACCTCAATTAAAGAACCCTCCCTACAGAAGAGCAAGCAGATGCTGGCGTCGCGCCAGAGTTTGTCCATTTTGTAACGAAAGTAACAGACAGAATCGTCATTGAATAGGGTGAGGAATCTCCTCGTTGGATTGCTAGGAGAAGCTCTATCTCTGCTGTCCTTGATAAAACCAGCGACCTACACTGGACTGCGAACACGAATAAATCTCTGTCATGACTGCGTGTCTCTCCCCTGCTTGGTGTAGACAACAATGTGGGACATTCCCCTCTGACAGCTCTGCTTCCCTTTTATTCGGCGCTTACATAAGAAACAGGATCTTGTACATAAGAAATTAGGCGATCGCCTTAATTAAATTCAGTGCTCTGCACGCTCATCTTATTCAACTTGCCGCAGTTGCTTACCCACGTAGCGGCTGATAAGCTTGCCTTCGTTTCGCCAATAGGCGTACCAGTAGGGACCATGCAATACCCCATTTACTCCGGCACACTTGCAACCAATCTTGCCACAACGGATTCGCTCCAACTGGTAGAGGCGTTCTCCGATACGCTGTGCTTCCACAACTTCCCGACCTTTTGCCCCGACTGGTTCCGGAGAGGTTGATTGTTGTTCTAGAGTTTGGACGATCGCCCCCAGTTCTGCATAGAGTTGCTTTGCCTGATCCAGGTTGAGCTGACCCAGCATAGAACGGAGTTTAGCGAAGTCAGGAGGTTTGGACATAGGGTCTTAGGTATATGGTCATTTCTCGGGTATGAGGGAAGTCAGCGAAACAAGGTCCATATCGTGAAGGGCGGAGAGCTGAGGAAACTCGTTAGATAAAATTTCTTATGTACAAAACCTAAAATCTTATGTAACGCTGAAATAGCGTGTGCTAGACCGAAGGTGTACACAAGAAAAAAGGACAGTACATAAGAAACCTGAAGCAGATCCTGTAACTTGCAGAAACGGAGTGATTTCCAATGGCTTCACGCTTATAAACACTTCAACTTTTCCTTAAACTTGAAACTGCGAGAAACCTCACGTAACATCTGGGTCAATCAGACGATCGCGAGGATTCAGCCCGAGCTGTATGGGCCAATTGCTCCAACCAGTGCATTAACTCCCAGTCACTCAGTAGGTCTAGAGCCTCTTTGCCAAAACGTTGCTGAAGGTCATGACGGGTTTGCTCATGCGACCATGCCAATTGCTGAATCTGTAATGTAGTGGCAGCGAGTAATGTTGAGCGATCGCCAGGCTGTTCTGTCAGTAGAGAAAGCTGAAGCTGATTCAGATTGAGAACATTAGGGTTGACCTGTGCCCAAGCCATCGCTTCGGCAATTAAAATCGGGTCACCCGAGTCTAAGAATTGCTGCATGCGAGCAATATGACGCTGTTGGACTGCCTCAGCCTTGACGCGCTGATGCTGAGATTGAGTCATTCGAGCCGCTTCCTGAATGGCGTCTTGCTGAGCTTTGAGATTAAACAAAGCTTGTTGAACGTACAGAGCACCATGAGATGAATCTGAGGTAGGAAGATGCCCATCAGAGTTTGCGGGAGAATTACCATCGGTAGGAGCGGTGTTGGAGGGAGCATAATCGCTCAAAGCTATGCAGGAAGGGTTATCACCATCATTGATAGGTAATAAGCTTGGAGGACTGAGGCAGTTAGACACGCCATCAGCGTGATCTAACTGCCTGTCTATTTCGAGACTTGGGGGGTCTGGGGGGTTTTCCACAGGCAAGCCATACTCATCCGTTGGGCTTTGAACTGAGTCGATGCCAAAGTAGGTGGGATGCCAAAGATCTCGATGACGGTAAAGGGATGCACCACCAAGGCTGTACTTTAGTAATGCTTGAAACCGAGCAGTTGCGCGGATGGGTAAACTATTTTTCTCCAGCATGTCTGCGATCGCTTTTCTAATACGATCTCTAGTGGCTGCAGATTGTCGTTGATTCCAAGAGGGAGATTGGTCGATTGCAGCTGCTAACTCTGGATCTTGGATTCCAGGCTTTTGTTTTTTACTTTGGTCGCCGAAGTGGAAGTAGTGGCTATTCTCAATGCAGCGTGCCCATTCCTCAGCTCGATGTTCAATCTCATGTTGATGCCGGCACCATTCTTGGTAACCGGGTAGGGATTGAGCAACTTCGATAATTTCACTGACTAACGTTTGTCCCTGTAGCGGCTCTCCACCTGAAAGAATGTGGTGAAAGATGTATGCACGTAAGGTAATACGTCCTAAAAGTCGGTTGGTCTGTCCACGACCTGTCCAACCTAGTTCGATCTCGGCGTTCAAGTCATTGACAAATTTTTCTGCTTTGCCTGAGATCCCGAAATGCTTCCGTTTAGCTTGCTTCAGAATTTGCTTAAGTGTTCTACTGTCGATGTCATTACGCTGTTGGGTATGGTTCCAGCATCTGACAAAAGTTTGAGCATCACTCCAGATAGGCTGATGTGCGCCGTCTAGAAGATATGAACCGATTTGCAACGGGAGTCGATGAGCATTAAATAGACTCAGGGTACCGTCCGTTGCATAGGGTTTAGGGTTAGGAAAAACTTCAAGTTGTCCAGGTTGAAGTTTGAATCCGGCATTTTCGAGTAGGCAGGCAAGGGCGATCGCCAACTGCCAAGAACTTTGGACTTGCTGAAATGGAAAATAGAGGTGCAGACCGCCGCTGTAGCTAGAAGTGCAGCTGACATAGCTCACGAGTCCAAGTGGTTCGAGTGCCGCAACAATCCGCGAGATAGCTAAAGGATCTCGCTTTGGATGATATGCGCTGCTAGTGTCAATGTCGAGAAGGCAATAACTTGTCTCAGCACCGAAGCGAACACCGTAGAGAAAAGCCCCTTGCAAAATGAGGCGATCGCCTAGGGGGTGACGACTTTCGGTTTTCCACTCAACCTGCGCATCTAGATTCGGATAGTCTGCCCAAATGTAGTCGAAGCGATGGGGAAAGAGCGCAAGAGATTCATTATTCCATTCTTGGATGTATTGGAAGCAATTGGTCGGTTGAGTAGTAATCATATTGGCTCCATTTCAATGGAACCGGCTCAGATATTTCCTGTCTAGACTCGTTTAACCTCAATCTCCTAATTACCTGTAAATTCATTGCAACAAACATTACTGGTTGATTAAACCAATAAAAACTTGCTAAGGCAGTTCAAGCTTCAGCAAATACTATTGCATGATGAACTACTAGGACTGCTATCATGCAGATGCACGAATCTGGTCGAAGAAATGGCTGTTTCTTCAACTAGAGCTTAGGAAACCGGGGCAAGTGAGACTTTGGCGAGGCTCCGTCCCGGTTTCTTAGCGACTGTAAGTAGATAGTATCTGGTACTTTAGGTCAAATTTATCTAAACAATGGCTTATAGAAAACCACTGCATCATGGTGTGTAAAGCTCCAAACAACGAAACTTCATAGCCTTTACTTTCTCTAGAACAGAAGAACTAGAAGCAGATGCAATCTATTAAACACCTAAATTTTCTTCATGAAACATGCTGAAATCTTCTGTGCAGGCACTTTACGCGGGAGTGACAGAACCAGGATACGCCGGAATGATAGAGTCATTCATACGCCGGAATGACAGAACATAGATGTAATATCCTCTGGAGTGATATACCAAGTTATACGTGGGAGTGATAGAACAACTGCTCTAATGTCTTTAGAAAATACGTTTTAGTAGAGAGTTTTCTAAAGCTGTACGTGGGAGTGACAGACTAGGTTATACGTGGGAGTGATAGAACTGATTCCACCTGTGCGTGGGAGTGACAGAGATATTTATACGCGGAAGTGATAGAGTCTGAGGACAAAAACATACGCGGGAATGATAGAACTCCCAATGGTCAAATCTAGAGCAATCTTGAGCATATGAGATCTAAATTCGTTACATCTAGTAAGATTCTTCAATGCTTACTTCTCTACCCCTATGACTTTGAGTAAAAAAGACCTAACGTTTCCGGTCGATGGACAGTTACTCATGGTGTTGCCTAGAGCCGCAGCGTCAGTCAACAATCCAGATGTTCGTCTACCCATTCTGCGTTCTGATGGAGATGGGTGCTACCTAGAGATGCGCGTTGAGGCAGACACGGATGATGCTGGTGAAGTTGCGCTGACGCGGCGTGTTCCCCTCGAAGATTTGACGACAGATGAGTGGGAAGAATTTAAACAGCAGTACGATAACCTCGATTTAGAAGCACTAGTTGATCAGGGAATCGGCAAGGGACTTGAAAAAATTCAGGATCGCAAAATTCAGCGTCTGTTTGTAGCACTGTTGACCTTCCTCAATCCTCGCCAGGTTGGAATTGTGTTGTATTTCTACAAACTGGCAGCCGAACAGAAGAACGGTCCAGTTGTGACATTTCGCTCGAATGACCTGTTGGAGAGTCTAGGTTACTCGCGTACTAAAGGAGGTAGCTTTCACGCTAAAGTGCGATCGCAGCTCAACCGCGACTTAGTGGCACTCCATAGAGTTGAATTGGTATTGGCTAAATCTTTGAGGGAAGGCGACAAGATTGGGGCGGAAGTCATCATTAAGAGTATTCTGCGGATAAAAAGCTACAAAATAGAAAATCTCTCAAGAGACTTCGATCTCGCAAAGGCTGCGGACTATACCTATGAGTTAGCAGATTCATACACAGTCTCTTTGGAGTTTTTTGAGGGACCTAGCCGGACAGGAGACTACGTTTTGTTTGCTGGAGATGTAGACATTACGCAAAAACTTGGCAACAACACGAAAAATGACTACAAAACTAAGCTTCTACTTTATCTGGCAAGCCGTTTAAAGTGGGACTCTCCCCAAGGTGGGCAATATTTAATGATTTCTAAACAGTATTTGTTTAAAAACCTTGACCTCTTAGGTAGCAATTCTTCACGCAATAATCAAATTTTCTGGCGCACTGTTGAAGAATTACAGCAAAAGGGATACATTCTCGGCGCTCAGGAACTACCTGGTAAAAGAAAAACGCCTACAATTCAGTTTCAAATCAATTCTGAAAGGCTGCGACCAAACACCAATCCGTAATTGAATTCTTCGCTATCAAAGTTATTACTATTGCACCTATCTAATCTCTTGTGTACGATGCGATATTTCTTGCATCAACATTCTGAACCGTTTTTGAGACAGGGGCTGAAATCTGCATCCAGTTCTACAGCAATTAGAAGGTGATTTCATTAAGGGCTATCACGCTGAGGAGGATAGAGCAGAATTTGACTCTTGGTAGGAGCAGCAGAAGCAGCTCAGATATGTCTGGCTAATACATCGGCTATTGGAGCCTTGGAGCAAGTAGCTAGTCTGATAGAAGGATTTGAAAGCCTCTACGGTTAGAAATGCTAACGACGTCTATTGGACACTCAGAAGTATCCACAGGCAGCAGAAAATGTGGAGCGGGCGATCGTGAAAGTGCAGCAGTGAAATCTTTCCGACCAGAACAGATGAAGCCACGACATAATTGATAAACCTTGGCAACGCCTTCATGAGCAGAGCTGGATACACACTAAATCGGCTTAAGAGCTAAGAAATTTTCCCTGACAGCTATTGCAAAGATAGTTAGGGTTCTTCACTGCAGGGTTAATTCCTGGCGATCGCAACTGTTTCGCAAAAAGAGCAGCTCGTTTTTTCTGTTGATGTTAAGCATCGTTACCCTCCTGAGGTATCTCTGACTCCTCTAGCTCTCGCTCTTTCTGACGCATCCACGGTTCAAGAGCTTCTTCCATGGCTGCTCCATGGTCGATCCCTAGTTGGGCACAGAGTCCCTTGAAGTGCCGCGCCATTTTTTTGGGAATGTGCCCACGCACTGCCTCGTAATTGGAGTCATCCTTCTTGCTCACAGGTTCGAAATCATTCATTTCATGTGGTGTTTCGAGTTGATCTTCTCACATTGTTCCTAATTTTCTTTTAGTTACGACTTCGTAACTTCGTAACTGAGCTATAATACTATTGGTTTCGATTCCAAAAAATTTGATAGTTAGAGGAAACAGCTTTTTGCAGTCGGTCAGCATCTTTCGCTAAGAAACTATTGTGTTTAACAGAATATTTTTGGCTTTACTCGCGTTGGCTTCAAAGAAAATTCTCAATGCTCGACTACTATCCAAGTTCAACGTTGGCGATCGAGTTCGGTGGTTCCGCGTGCCAACTAAGGATTTTGGCGTAGTGATTGGACGCTTCTACAGCTTAGAGAGCAGCGTACAGGCAGTGGGATGGCATTACAGTATTCAACTTGATCCTGATAGCCCTTCCTTTACCCATTGCAAAATAGACTACGGCTTTGAAGATGACCTTGAACGCTTTGAGTGAGGGAATTTGAATGAGGCTGACTGAGATCCAACGTCAACTGCTTCAACAGTTTTTAGATTTGCCAGTACTGTCACCTGATGATTTTCTGGCGCGGTGGACGTTGACCTATTTAGAAATAAGTCAAATCTGTTGCTGCTCGGTTTCCACTGTCGAACATTGGTTTAGTGAAGGCGCAGGACGGCGATCGCCTGCTGAGAGCTACCAGAAGCTGTTAGCGCTCACCGACTTCTTGCTCACTCATGACGACTCTCTGTATTGGCCCTAGCTACAGTTATGAGATGGGCGGGATAGATGGAAAGATTTGTAACGGATCAGCTTGTTGCTTCGACAACTGGGTTGTCATCTCAACAGGAGTTTTCCCTAAGCGCTTGCCAGAGGGAGCTAGGAGCTTTTTAATGCTTGAAGAACGACTACTTCAACATGATGAGATCGCTCTAAAGGCCCCTCATTTACTCTATGGAGACTCTGCAAAGCGTTATGTCAGACCCGCTGCTTCTTATTTCACCCATTCATTTATCTGAAATTCATCCGCAGCTGTTGCCGTCCCCTAAATTCTGCATCGGCCAACAAGTGCTGTGGGCAATCGTTCCCACTCATGGCTTTGGTACCATTGTCGGCCTGATTTTCGCCCGTTGTACTAGCATCCAAGCGACGGGCTTTCACTATGCCATTTGCTTAGATCCTGTCAGTCCATCCAGTGCGGATTGTAAAGCAGATTGGGCATTTGAGGCAGATCTCGAACTGCTGGAGACCCATGCTCATCTGCTACCGAGCGTGGATTTCACTTCTAGCAGCAGATAGAGAACTTGGTGCATGTATCCTACAGATGATCAATGGGCGTTGTTTGCACGCTATCAAGACTGTCCTCCTCCCCTGCATCCCCGTGCTTTCCTACAGCTGTGGGATCTCGATTATCCTCAACTCGCCCAGCTCGTGGGTGTTAGCCGCGACACTGTGGCTCATTGGTTTAGCACCGGGAGCGGGAGCCGTGAAGTCCCTTTAGCTCACTGTCGCAGACTGGCGACGATCGATTTCTTGTGGCGTCAGAGCGACCTTCTGCCTCAAGCACTCCTGGACGAGTGGTGCAAATTGACAGAAGATGAAGCATCGTAGCGTCGCTTCATCAATCCATAGCGCAACAATAGAGATTTGTTGTTCTCTATTGCTGGCATACGTTTCGTCCTTTCTAGTAAGGGGCAGACATAGTGCTTTTGCATTCTGTTAGCTCGCTCAATTATGGGCACCAAGACGGACAATATTGTTTAATGCACCCATCCTATATGATGTCCATTTCAGGGTTGGAAGCGATTAGCAGGCTCGATAAATTTGATAGATTTAAAAGTCTGAAATAAAGCATGAGAGCCTTTTTCTAGTATCAATCGAATTTTTTGCAGAACTTCGTTCTCAGCTAGTAGCCAGCTTTGTTCTTGCTGGGTGATTGCTGCTGCACCTGCCTCGATTCGATCGCATAAGTCCTTGGCTTAGGAATCGACCATAGCCCAATGCTGGGCTTGAATTCTTCCAATGAGCACCAAGCAGCGGCATTTTCTATCGCAGCGGGAATTATTAGTTGCACCGATTTCCAAGACTGGTGAAGAAAATCTTGAGCTGCTGGATTGGGCGCCATCCTCAAAATTACTTAATTTCATAAATTCATGTCGAGACGACAGGAATGCTTTGCATTAAGAGGAAGAAGCCTTTGTAATAGTTGTCAGCGGACTAGCACAGGTACGTGCGCTAGGGTCACGAGAAGGTGCTGTTCAAAAAATATCCTGCAATATGCTTTAAACTCGCTACCGAATAAAGGACATGGATGAAGCAAAAATCAAATGGTAAAGAAAATCATAATCCCGGCTCACAAGTAGATTTACCAGCGAATTGTTTTGATACAGCAGATAGTAGTGAGCTTGACGTTGCTGCTCTCAAAAAGCGTGAAACGCGTTCCAGCAAAACACTACCTGATTTAACTAGTTCATCCGATACGAAGCTGGAGTGCCTCAGAATTCAAATTCGGTCTGCGCTGACCCAAAACCTTACTGCCTCAGCTACTAAAGCTTTTAAGCTTCAATTACGGCTTGATAATCCAGAACTGGGTACTCAAGAAATTCACGAGCTATGGGAAGCGATCGCTCAAGAGTGCGATCGAGTGGAAGAGCAGGCATACCTGATTAATGATCGGCTACCGGCGTTAATGCAGTTCCAGCAGCAACGCTTGGTGTTGGCAGACTACTTATGGGGTGATCAAGGACAGTTAGCCAAACAATTAACAGCGATCGCAGAGGCAATGCCAACGGCTCCAGAATTTTTGCTAACGACATTAATTCCAGCCGCCGGTAGCCGCATTGGAGCAGAAACACAGATCGTAATTAAGCCAAGTGCTGGATATGTCCAGCCTCCAATTTACCGGACCTTAATTGTCGCACCAACAGGCGCTAAGAAAACGCCTGCTCAAAACGTGATCCTAGCTGCATTAGAGGCTTTGGACACAGAGGAATTTAATCGTTGGCGGGATGCCCAAGTCATTTATGAACAAAAACTCTACCAATACGAGACTTGTCTGCGGCGCAAGGAAAGTACTGGGGAGCGACCGATGCTGCCGTTACCCCGAAAACGATATATTTTGGGAGATTCTACGATCGAGGCGAGAGAGCAAATTCATCAGGAAAACCCGCGAGGCTTTTTAATCTACCGTGATGAGGGGAGTGCTCATTTTACGAGCCGCAATAAATATCGTCGTGGTGTAGGCGATGATGCTGAAACGGAACTATCAGAGTTTAGCGGTGGCGCGTTTACAAGAGATCGTAAATCTGGAAGCTTAGTTGTTCTGCGTTCTGCGATTTCACGCACTGGCTCAATTCAGTGGGAAACCTTAGCTGGCCTAATGAAAGGTCATGAGGATCATAACGGCGAATGGTCGAGGTGGCTATTCTGTGCGGCTCCGACTCCTCTGGCAAAGATTGATTTATTCAGTGCTGATGCAGAT
Organism: Drouetiella hepatica Uher 2000/2452; assembly: GCA_019359505.1. Lineage (GTDB taxonomy): Bacteria > Cyanobacteriota > Cyanobacteriia > Elainellales > Elainellaceae > Drouetiella > Drouetiella hepatica. The sequence goes on from JAHHHD010000014.1 coordinate 12,399, forward strand.
ACGAGTTCTAGTGCCTACTCCACTTTAAAGCGGTTGTACCAAAAATTAGATAGCATTTCTCCTGCTCAATACTTCCTTTCGAATGAGGCAAAAATTATTTTTCAAACGGCTCAGCATCGATTAGTCGATTGGATGCAGGAGGAGAACCAGCCAGGGTTAAAGGCGGCCTATCCTAAATTTGAGAGCTACTTGGCGCGGCTAGCACTCTGGCTCCATGTGGTTAATGCAGCTTTGGGATATGGGCATCCTGCTCAAGAAATTAATCAACAGACGATGATGCGAGCGACGCAGTTGACCACCTATTTCATCAATCAACTGCGGTTAATTTACGCCTACAACTCACCTCAACAGCACTTGGCAGGTGTTCTGCTAAAAATGCAAGTGTTTGCAGAAAATAAAGGACATCCTGTAGAGCTTCGGGAATTCAAATCAGGTATTTGGAGCCTAAGAAAATATACCACGGCGCAAATTAGAGATAGCCTCTCGACACTTGTGCAGTTTGGCTGTGGCAGTTGGGTAGATGGGAAGTACCAACCCTATTTTGCTACTACACAGCCCACCTTACCGCAATTGCTTGATATATGATTGCTTTAAAGTAATCTTGATTTTCGAGATGCTGCACTATCGGGAGTAAGCAGGAAGGTTCAGCAGGTACGATTTAGTAACTTGTCTCCAGCAAACTTAATTCTCTCGTTTACTGCTATTGTGTTGTTGATGTTGTTGATGGATCATCAACGGCCGTGTTTCAGTTCTAGAAACGCTTTTAGCCTTTCTCCATTCTTACGAATAACGACAGCAAAGCTAATAGCTGGCAGCGCCTACCCTATTTATTAGTCTGCTCAGACGTCAAATCCCAAGTCACGCAGCTTGTTGAACTGTTTTTTGGTCATGATCGCAAAAGCAGCTGCTAGAAGGCGATCTTTGTAGCGATCAAGCGTCTGTTCGCTCAATCCAGGTTTTTTAATTAAAGTACGTCGCCAAGAAATGGCATCCGCAGTCTCCTCTTCTAACTCAAGTTGACTATAAAAGGTATTACCCATCTCAACGCTGTTTCCGACAATTTTATGGAATGCCTTCAACTCACTATAGCTAGCACCAGCTTTCCTCATGTGTGTGCTAGCAATATGCCTACCGTAATGGATGTTTGTGCGTCTAGGCTCAATATCAATGAAACACAGGTGTTCCTTAGATAAGGATTGTCTAGCTTCTTCCTCCGTTTTCCCCTCTGACTTTAACTTTAGTAATTCATCTTGTGCCGCAAGCTTTAAATCTCTAGAAGCAATGAATACAGAGCTTTTGACCATTGCACCCAACGCCTGGCAGGTCATTTGCTGCCCATAAGCTCCTTTATTGAGAGTAAAAAATAAGAAGTTGTGATCAACGCCTGCTTTTGGACGCCAAACTTGCAACCATTGCGTTAGTGGTTCATTGAAAACGTCGGGGTCAAGGAACCATATCTTAGGCTCTCCAGTCTTGGTCTGCTCTGCTGAAAACTCACAGTAGTATCCTTCACGTTTGGTTTCTGGGTCTGTCCCCCACTTTAGGGTTTTATTCGACTCCAAGATAGTCATTTCGTACACACGAATTGGGTAATGCTGCTGAAATAGAACCGAGATGTATCTTTGCCAGCTTCTTAAAATCGCTGTTAGGGATTTTTCCACGCCTCGATGATCGTACTCAGCAGTACAAGCCTCAAGGTGGTTGACGAGGGCATCCTGTTGTTCTAAAGTTAACCATTTTTCAGGCTTATCTTTGCGCACGTTAGGCTTGTACGAGTCTGTATGGTTCTTCCGATCAGTACTTAAATTGTTGATAATTGAGGAAATATAACTCTGATCGTAATCTCTGGTTTTTCCAAGAAATTTAGCAACAAAAATTCCGCTTGAATAATGAACTATAGCCCACCCATCACCATTACTGTACTCGTTAATTCCCCAACTGATAAATCTATTGAATAAAGTAGTGTCCAGCATTATTTCTAGAGAGCACCTGTCAATTTGTGCAACTAGCCTCTCTAGATGTCTTTTGCGGTTTCTAAGATTCTTGCTAGACTTTGATTTGAGGTGAGACAGTTCAGTTGAGATCTCTACCTTTCTTCTCTCTAGTGGAGACAGGCTTTCTTTAGGCTTCGCATGAAGTTCGGATAGCTGCCTTTCCAATTCTTGCTTTTGGTTTTGCAACCCTTGGTCTTTTGAATTTGATGCAAGATTATTTGTCACCTTCTGAAGTTTGGTAGTAAGCTTCTCTTGCTCCAGTCGACTTTTTACCCCAGTTGCCCATCCATAGAACTGTCTGATTCTCTTTCTATGATTAGCAAAGGTTGTATCCCGGATAACTACTTGATCTCCTCGCTTAAGTCCTTCTGGGGGAGCTTTCAGAACAGCATAAGCTTCCAGAAACTTCAGATCTTGATGAAGTAGTGAGTATTCCTTCTGTAAGATTGCTTCTGGTAATGCGTACTGTCTGGCGTGCAGGTTTTTCCCTCTACCTCTCCGAGTCGCCCCTAACGACTTGCCTCTTCTAGTTCTTGGTGCCCTCTTACTCGAATCAGAATTCAATTTCTGGAACGACGAATGCCATTTCTGCTCTGAGATCCAACTTAAGAAACTCTTTAAGTTAGAGCGATCGTTGTATAGGGTAGCTTTTTTCTTCTTTCTTTCCTCCTCATCAGTAATTGAATTAACAGTTTCCGCAAAGGCTATCTCAAATTGAGCAAGAGCCTTTTCGACAAATCTTTTCAAAGGAAGCTTGCTAAGGCTTTTTGCCACCTCCTCCTCTGTATAGCCAATTGAAAGACCGAACGCAGAGGCAAGGTATACGCGAAAGGTTGTGAGAAGTTTCCGAATTTTTGTTGAAGAGAAGGATAGCTCTAAGGATTGGGTGTAGTTAAGCAAGGCTTCGTAAGTATTAATACTCATTGAAATAATGAAAGAGTACTATGAGATTATAGTATAAATTTTATGACTTTTAGTGTAGATAACAACTTTAAACACAAAAATTTAAAAACAGCTACCAAGCTCTTTTGCAGTAAGGGTTTTGAGCACTCCATACTAGGTTCTATGTAGAGTATGAGAAGTTTTTGAATCTCATACTGCGTGTGGTTTTCGGGAGTAGCTTTTACTTAAGCTCACCTCCCACAAGTATTGTAGCCTTATTTTCAGGACGCGCAATATTCAAAAATCTCATATTGTTACGTTTTTTGTAATGAGTAGTAAGCCGATGAGTGACACTGCTGCAAATAAGTGGCTCAATTCCCCTAGAACTTTATAGGCTGAGTTTCAAGCGCAGCAGGCTATGGGTCGATTTTTCATAGAGCTTAAACAGGCATTCAAATTCCCCAAGGGGTCGAGTCGTTGGTCATTGGTATTGCAACGGAGAGGAGTTGCGCCATGCTAGTGGTGTTACCTATGAAAAGTAAATGAGTTAAGTCCTGTTCAGCCTCAGCGACTGTCCACGGCATCCAGTAAGGGAATCTTGGACTCTACTACAGATCCTCGATCGCTCTCCCAGCAACAACCGACAAAAGATTGAAATCACTATTGATTTTGAACTCTACTGTAGATCCTCGATCACTTTCCTAGATCTGCGCTCGATCGCTTTTCTATATCCGCGACTCACTATGACTGACCTGAGCTAAGGAGACAATTCTATATACCGAGCGACTCAGGAGTGCCTCTACCCTAGACTGCAGTTGAACCGACTCACTCTTCCTATGAGTCACAATCGATAGACTGCGATCGCTGTCTAGCCTCGCAACTAGCTCTAACCCATCTTTGCTTAAAGATAAATCATTTATGAAGGTAGACTATTACCTGAATCGTGATGAACTACTGCGCATCTGTCAGCATAAGCTTTTGAACAATGACTGCTACTATCTGTTCTTTGCTTTACAGATTAATTCTCCTGACAAGCTCAATCCTTGAGCTAACGCAAGTCATTTTGTGAATGGTGAGGGTTGAGCATGAATGATTTCCATAACATGCTGGGTAACTTACAGAACAAAGACGTTGTAGTGTTGATTGTCAACTTAATTGAGCTTACAAATCTAATCCCATCAGCTCACAAATTCTTGAGAAAAGAGGCAAAGCCAAGGCATCAAGAAATAGACTTAGCCTATGTCAGCATGAATACGGGAGAGTAACATAACAATGAACACTAGCTTGAACAACTGTAAGGATATAAATTGCTATAACGTTAGATTTCTCAGGAGTGAATTTGGAACATTTCTATAGCATGTTTCAGCCAATCTAGATAAGTCTGTTCTCGTTGTATGACCAACTCCAGTACCAGTCGGTGCATTTTCTGGTCACGCGATGCTGCTGGATCATTCAAAGATGGAACATCAACTGCTTTACACTCCGCTAGCTTTCTGCGCCGTGATTCAAGCTCTTGCTCCAGTAAATGGACGATCGCCTCATTGGGCAGCTGCGCGGCAAAATAAAGTTGCGCTAGCAGCGGCTCTCGCAAAATCGGCAAGGGCTGATGCGTTTGGAGCCACTGAATTAATTCTGCTTCACCTGTTTCTGTAATCTGAAAAACCTTGCGATTAGGGCGATCGTGCTGGATCTCAACAGTGCAGAGCACCCAACCTTGCGCCTCCAGTTTATCCAACGTGCGATAAATCTGCGCCTGATCGGCTTGCCACAGATGGGCAATGCACTGATTAAAGCATTCGGTTTTGAGATCGTAGCCCGTCCGCTCCTGCTGCTGGAGAAGACCTAGAATGACGTGAGCGAGAGACATAGACGGTTTACCGAATAAAAGGAGGGATAAGCCCTACCTCTGAGATTCATATCCTTCTATGCTACTATAGGATTAATCATATATGGGACAAAGCGACACAAAAAGATTTGTCCAACTTCAAGGAGAAGCATGACTGTGCAAACTCAAACGCTCCGAACCATTGCCGGGATCATTAATAGTGTTGAGACGATCGAGGGAGCAGGATTTCTGGTGCGTCGTCCCTTCCCCAAAAGCAGCTTTTCAGAGTTTGATCCCTTCCTGCTTCTAGACGAACTCGGTCCTGTCAATTTGAAACCCGGTCAAGCCAAAGGTGCGCCAGATCATCCGCATCGGGGCTTTGAAACGGTTAGCTATATCTTGGATGGACGGTTGGAACACAAGGATTCAGAAGGTCATGCTGGATTACTTAATCCCGGTGACGTGCAGTGGATGACCGCAGGGGCGGGAGTCATCCATTCCGAAATGCCGGAGTCAGAGTTTATCCGCACAGGTGGAAAACTCCACGGCATTCAGCTCTGGGTTAATCTGCCCCAACAGGACAAAATGATGGCACCCCGCTACCAGGAAATTCCGTCAGCTCAAATTCCGGTAGCTCAAACCGAGAATGGTGCTGTAACCGTGCGGGTGATTGCAGGAGCAGCGCTGGGAGCAACGGCGGTGATTGAAACGCGCACGCCGATCGTCTATCTGCACTTCACGCTCCAGCCCGGTGCCACGATCGTTCAACCTGTGCCCAAAGAATACAATGCCTTCGCCTATGTGCTGGATGGCTCTGGTTTGTTTGGTGCCGAGCAAGAGCCAGGTGAGGATGGGCAGATGGTGATCTTTGCGCAGGATGGTAATGAAGTGACGATCGCCAATTCTGCTGAGGCTCAACACCCTCTCGACCTCTTATTAATCGCAGGTGTACCGCTCAATGAACCTGTAGTACGCTATGGCCCTTTTGTGATGAACACTGAAGCCGAAATTATTCAAGCGATCGACGACTACCGAAATGGAAGGATGGGACATATCCATGCTTAGTACACTGCAACACCGGATTAATCAACATCAGCTCTTGAGCCAACTCCGCCTGAAGCTGCTGCGTCTGCATAAGCTATTGCTGGACACAGAGCGAGTGACCTACGAGCAGGTGCGGGGGCAGGTTTCTAGGGGCGAATTGCTGCAACTCGTGATTAGTCACGATCAGTTTGCTTGGTTATACCCACTCTCGGCACTGATTTTGCGCATTGATGAACTGCTCCATGCAGATGAACCTGTGACTTCAGAAGCGATCGCCACTCTCATCATAGATGTCCACACGCTGCTTACCCCAGATGCGCTAGGAGAAGGGTTTGCGATAAAGTACGATGCAACGTTTCAACGCAATCCCGATGTGGTGTTAGCCCATGCAGATGTGGTGACGTTGCTAGCCGCTAAAGTTCAGCGATAAAGAAGCTGTTCATCCAGGTCAATTCAATCAGGACGGACAGCTTCTGCCAAATTATGACCAACTACTATGGATAGAGAGGCAACAACAATGACGATGAAAACGATTAGTCAAGCGATCGCGGATACGGTATCAACTTGGGAAGGAGTGACAATCTCGCCGCATCGGTTTGGTGGGATTGAGTTTCGGGTTGATAAACGTGAGGTAGGTCATTTACATGGTAACTATCAAGCTGATATTCCCTTCTCTTCTCGATTACGTAGAGAGCTAGTGGCTGCTGGAAAGGCTTCCCTGCATCATCTTTATCCTAATAGTGGCTGGGTGAGTTTTTATATCCACAGTGCAGACGATGTACCTGCTTTGATTGAATTACTTAGGCTCAACTACGATCGTCTCACAGCTCATCGAACCCCAGTAATGGCAGCTTGAGAGGGGCGATCGGTGCCAGTTAGGGAAAGCTGAAATTTCTTATGTACGTTTAGAGTTTCTTATGTACGTATTGATTTCTTAGGTGTAAGCTTCAATAAATTGCTTGTACATAAGAAATTGATTCTGTACATAAGAAATCGGAACAGTGAAGTGTCTTCAGTCTCCTTAACTCTTGTCAGTGAGTGAGGCAGCACTTGCAAGAAGCTAGGCGCAGTTAAAAATTTCTTATGTACGTTTAGTTTTTCTTATGTACAGCTTGACTGCATAAAAAGCTCATGTACATAAGAAATTTTATTTTGTACATAAGAAACTTCAAAAGAAAAGATCAGCCAGGGACTGCCTCTCACTCGACACTGATTGGGTATGGCAATGATTGAAGCAATAAAGGGCCATTTGATGGATTTTCACTGAACTCGATCGCTGAACTCCGCATTCTTTTGTTTCACCGATTAAAAACTCTGTTCAAAAAAGCGATCGTTGAAAGCCTTATGTGGTGAAGAATTCAAATCAAAGGGCCTACTTTTGATTGAATCGTTGTCAGACTCCGAAATGGGCTGGCGACAGGAGCTAAAGCAACTATTCACTGGCATCCTCAACTCAGCAGGGTTTCTGAGAGCCTTGTATCGCATTATCACAATCTGGGGTTTTTGTTAATAAACATTGCAGACACTTGATCTCGTTGCTAAGGTGTGGATGTTAACAATAAATTGATTCTCGCTTCCAGCAGAGGGACACCTGTGCTTGACCTCAACCTTGGCGATCGCCCAATTCACTGAATTCCAAGGATTTGAGTTACAGCGACGCTTTCACCTTCTTACTTACTTATCACTCTCGTCAGACTCAGGCTCCACTAACGATCGATCTTGGGTTTATTTGCACTTTTTCAGTTCAGCCATAACTGACTGCACCCTAAACTCTCACCATTAGAGGCTTCCATGAATCTTCAGGGTAAAACTATTCTCGTCACGGGTGCTTCCCGCGGTATTGGTCGGGCGATCGCCCTCGAACTGTCCCATCAAGGCGTACAACGCCTAATCTTAGTCGCACGTAATTATTCACGTTTAGCTGAAGTTGCTACTGAAATTGAGGCATTTGGAGTCGAGGCAGTGCCTTTAGCACTAGACTTGGCTCAGCCCGTGGAAGTCAATATTGCGATCGCTCAAGCTTGGCGCGATTATGGTCCCATTGATCTGCTCGTCAACTGTGCCGGCGTTGCCTATCAAACTCCCTTTTTGCGGTCCCAACTGCATCAGGTGCAGGAGGAGATTGCCATTAATCTCGTGGGAATGTATACCATCACCCGTCTGATTGCTCGACGCATGGCTGTGCAGCGACAGGGCACGATCATCAATGTATCCAGCTTAATGGGAAAAATCGCTGCGCCGACAATGGCAACTTATTCAGCAACAAAGTTTGCAATTCTAGGATTTACGCAAGCTTTGCGAAGCGAGCTATCGGTTCATAACATTCGAGTCATCGCCTTACTGCCCTCATTAACTGATACCGATATGGTGCGAAACTTTCAGTGGTTTCGGTGGGTGATCCCAACCACGCCTCAAAAAGTTGCTCAAACGCTAGTAAAGGGACTTCAAAAGGGCACACCAGAGATATTGGTGGGATGGCAAAGTCATCTTGCCGTCTGGGGCAACCGTCTGGTGCCTTGGCTGATGGAAAAGGTTTCAGGGTTAGCTGCTCCCTTCTCTGAGGAGCGTCAAACCTTCAAAAGGTTGAAAGAAGCGGTCGCAAATTCGCGTTAATTTAGGTTTCTTCTAAATAGCGTGGATGCTGTCTTGTTATGCAAAAAGGCGATCGCTGTTCTGGCATTGCATAAAACCCGATGAAGTTAGGAGCGATCGCGTCCTCCATCAGAAAACGTTGTTTATACTGGGCAGTATCTCGCATTAGAGAGATAGAGAACTTGCTAAGCTCTCTGCCCTACTGTCGCTTTCCCGTGAATTAACCTACTCTACTTGGGGTCGAGCCGAGATTGATGACAAATAGTGCCACAAACCTTAAAATCCCTCTCTGCACAGGCATTCTGAAATTTAAATACCTACCGTCTATACTTCTGGCTAGTTACATAAACTGCAACCCCATTCGATCGAGGCACACTGTAAGGGCATACTGCTAACATACTGTTCTCACAGGAGTTGTACCGATGGTTGGCGCTCATCGATCGAAAGCCCAGGCAACGCTGTTGGCAATGGCGCTCCTAGGCGCTTCAATTTTGACGAGCTGTGGCTCGGTTCCGCAATCGGCAGAAAATTCCGCGCTGCCAGCCAGTTCTGCCGTCACAAATCAAGCCTCTGAAGCACCAGCACCGACGGGCGGGGTACAAGGTTTGACGGCAAATATATCTGCACCGCAGCCGCAGCTAGTGCGGACGGCAAATTTGAACCTCAGCGTTGACTCAGTTAAGCAGGCGATTGAGCAGTCTATGGCGATCGCTCGGCAGCAGCAGGGCGAAGTGATGAATCTGCAAAACCGAACCCCTACTGAGGGTGAACATCACACTGCTTCGATTGAAATTCGGGTGCCGCAAGCCAAGCTAGATGCAGCGATCGTAGCGTTTTCCAAACTGGGTACGGTGCAGCAGCAAACGCTGCAAGCTGAAGATGTTTCGGATCTGCTTGTAGATTATCAGGCGAGGCTGCGAAATCTGCGCAAAGCTGAAGCAACCGTGCTGCAAATTATGGATCGATCGGGCAACATTAGCGATGTGCTCAAAGTCACGCAAGAACTCAACAACATTCGCCAGAGCATTGAACAGATTAATGCTCAGCTCAGCCGCTTGCAAAACCAGGTCAGCTACTCAACGATCGAGCTGCGGTTTGAGTCTGTGATTGCTCCGGTTCCTGCTCAGCCTGCAGTGCAGACGCAGCTTGTCGACAGTTGGAATGATGCAACGCAATCGATTGGTAGGTTTACAGTTGATTTGATGCAGATTGGCATTTGGCTGATGGTCTATAGTCCCTATTGGCTAGTAGTCGGGAGTGCAGTTACGCTGCTTTATCGGCGGCGACGTAGAGTGCGGGAGGTTTGCGAGTAATCGCCTCGTAGCTATAGGAACAACAAATACCGCTGCTACATGGATTAACCTTTACCTTAATCCACAATGGTAATCATCCCTATATCAATCGAATAGGCTCTTTTAGCAGTTTGCCTATTCGATTCAGCTATACTGCTGCATTGTTAAGGTAGCAAGTCACCAACCTCCGGCAAAGCCGGAGGTTGGTGACTTGCTTAAAGTTATCTTCTCCGCAAATGGAAAATTTGAGTTAAATGAGATAGACGCGATCGTTTTAGTTTGCTCTATTCGACTTCCCCTTTAAATCCACTTTCATCAGCCTCAATGGTTTCTCCTACTACCGTGTTGAGTTCAATTGCAAGCTGCTCCACTGTCGGTAAACTCTTCTCAAGTGATTTGGGGAGTGAGTCTCTTAGCTGATAAGTTGAAACACCAATTGGACGATTGACATCCCGTAGGGCATACTCTACAGCCGTCTTCTTTTTTCCCTTACATAGAATAATTCCAATTGTCGCTCGATCTTCCGGATGTCGTAACAAATCATCTACAGCAGAGATATAAAAATTCATCTTGCCAGAAAATTCTGGCTGAAACTCAGTAACTTTAAGATCAATTACTACATAACAGCGTAACTTTAGATGGTAAAACAATAAGTCAATATAGTAATCATCTCCATCTACTTCCAGATGATACTGACTGCCTACAAAAGCAAATCCAACCCCCAACTCCAACAAAAATTCCCGAATTCGTTCAACGAGTGCTCGTTCAAGATCTCGCTCTTGAGCAGATGATGTTATATCCAGAAAATCTAAATGATAGGGATCTTTGAGCAGCTGGTTTGCCAAATCAGATTGAGGTGGAGGTAAGGCGCGATCGAAATTAGTAATTGCTCCTCCCATTCGGTGATACAAACTGCTTTCAATCTGATGTACCAAGACATTACGGCTCCAGCCATGCTCAACCGTTTGTCTGGCGTACCATAGACGCTCTTCATTAGATTTGAGTTTGTCTAGTAAAGCTACGTTGTGATACCAGGTAATTTGTCCAAGTGCCTCTTGGACAATTGCCTCTTCAGGAAATGCGTGAGCAAATGCCCGCATATAAAGCAAATTGGAGCGAGAGAACCCCTTCATTTCTGGGAACTCCTGCTTTAAGTCTTTTGAGAGGGTTTGGATGACTTTTGCACCCCAACCTTGCTGATGTTGGCGCGTTAAAATGTCGCGCCCAATTTGCCAATATAGCAGCACCAGTTCTCTGTTGACGGCAAGCGCGGCACGAACTTGAGCACTACGGATGCGAACCTTTAAATCAGTTAGAAAAGTTTCGTAGTCTCTGGGATTGAATAAGTTAGACATGAATATATTTCAGCAATCAAAGAACCTGTCAAGCAATAAGTGGTGTAGGAGTATAAAGGCGCATTTAGTCTGGATGAACTCCATTATTGAGGGCTTGAGGCTAATTGCTCTAAAACAATAGGCTTGTCAATGGCTCCGGTGTTCAAAGTCTGCCGCTTCTTACAACATCTGTAAAACTTTTTCTAAGGCTTGTCTCAATTCCTGTCGTTGTTCAATTGAAATTGAGGTCTTACTAAAATTCAAGTTTTGGACAGCTGCAAGAATATGATCGATTTGCTCATCTCTAGCGCTATTAGATGGTATTGCTACACTGTCTCCCATAAGTTGTCTCTTCTGTTCAGCTACCCACTGTTGTGCTTTAATTTCTGATAAATTGTTTGTCAGAGTTATTTCAACGCCCTTATTACGTAGCTGTAGTGCGTGTTGTTCAGAAAGACCAAGATTTTCTGCTGTTAACCGATTAAGAACTAGAGCTTGAGCACAGCCTAATGCTTTTTCTCTGATAGCTGCTCTCAAGTCAAGAGTAAGACTGAGAGTAGGAAAAACGTTGCGATTCAGTGTAGCAGGATGCTCTTGGAGTCCTAGCAAAATTAGAAAGACCTGTATTTCTACTGGTTCAAGCTCAAATTGAGCCAAAACTGCACGTTGTTGCTCTTGAGGTTGTAGATGCAACCTATCGCCTAACTTCTGTTTTCTTCGCTTCAATCGCGTCAGTACACGATTCACAACTCTAGAAACCTCAGTAGGCTCTAGCTGGGAAATTTCATCACAGACGATCGCGACTAAACTCTCTGCTTTATCAAGTGCATTTAAATCTCGACGATGACGATTAGCTAGATAAGTTCTACGACGCAGAGTTTTATCGCTTTCAGGACGGATAATAAAGACCGCTCTAATGGTTTTCCAACCCAAATTAGTAGCTGCTCGCCATCGACACTCTCCGTCAAACAGGGTGCCATCATCGAATAACATCACATCATCTAGCTGACCCTCTTCTTGAAGCGATCGTTCCATCGCTTCAACCTCTTCTTTAAAGGTTTGTCGTGTCTGTTTTGGATTAGGACGAATTTCGTTAACTGGATACTCAACCGAGCCCTGATTTTGTTGCAGATGCTGACGTAGCTCATCAATCTGCTTTTGCAGAAGTTGACGTTCATGGTCATTCAGATTTTCTGACCGTAGCTGCTCGATTTCGCTAATTAATGCTTGCTCATGCTCATCCTTATGTTGAAGTTTCTGCTCAAGAACCTCAATCTGATGTTGCAAGACATCTTCGGTCAGATTTGCTCCCTCCATAAACTCATCTGGAGAAGCAGGTTTTGGTCTACGTCGTATTGGCATATCTATTTATTCTCCTTAGCCAAAGCCCATTTTTCATCAAATACTGAACGATAAAGTCGTGTGATTTCCTCAAATGCTTTCATATCTTTTGGTCGATACTCAACCACAGCCTTACCCTCAGATGCTGAACGCCGAAATGCTTTTCGAGTGCCAATGGACTGCTCTAAGAAAATTAATCCCTCTGTTTCTCTGGCTACCTGTGCTGCCTCCTCATTATCTCCACCTTGAGCGTCTGCTCTGTTAAGAAAACAAATTGATTTTAGTTGATTGTTAAAAGCACTTGCTTCATCAATTAACTTTGCAACACTGTCTAACGTCCACGCATCGAAGCTTCCAGGGAAGAGTGGAATAAGATAAAGACTAGCAACGAGTAGTGCTGCTCTATGACCCGTATTGTCCCTTCCTCCTGCATCGATCACTACATCATCATATTTTGAAGCCATGCGAGTTACTTCTGATCTCACCGCTTGTCCTCTAAGCTTAATAGCTGTGTAACCAGCACCACCAATTGGCTCAAATATTTGATTACGAAGCACTGTAAAATCAGTTGCACTGTCCTGTTCGTCAGCATCAACTAGCAAAATATCATAGCCAGCTAGCGACCTCATCACTGCTAAGTTTGTTGCCAAGGTAGTCTTTCCACCACCGCCTTTGATTCCCCCACAAACAATAATCATGGCGATTCCCCACTGAGAAGTTTTGTAATGTACCGGGGTTCCCCAGTACACATTTACCTGAATCTTAGGAGAGATGTACCGGGGTTCCCCAGTACAGTTTCACTCGAAAAAATTGTTAGAAAAAATGGTCACGATACTTTCTTTTGTGCGCTTTCTACGTGAATACATCTCTTTCACTACAAAGGTAGACCGGTTCTATTCCATGAGCATAGCGTTTCACTAGTTTGGCTTAGAACATTTCTACAAGAGGCTGAACTAGACAAACTATTATTAAATCCGTAGTAGAAGTAGATAATACGACAAAGCCTTAACGATTGTTCACCAAAAGTTCTAACGGTTTAGAGTACAGATTGATGGCTTCTCAACTCAATATTATCCAAGAGGACAAAAGCGAATCTCAACAAATTTATACTTTCGAATCTTTGAGGTTGAGCAAGCCATCATCGCAACTCAAGTGGATCATCTCTTCATTTTGCTTTTCCTATATAGACTCAAACATAGACCATAAAGCCGTAGTTTATTGTGAGAGTGTCTGCTACAACCACACTATATGCACTGGTGCTACGCGATTCTGCCCTCCAATGTAATGTACGCGCTCTAAAACTGGGTAAGCTGTACCTGAATATTATGGGTGATTTTCACCTTTGCCGATACCTCGAAAAAGGCTTTTTCTGTGGCAATTTGATCCGCTCGTTTGGTGTAGCGCCTGAAGCTCTGCATCGACCTATGCCGAGTCACTGACTTGTGCCAGGTCAGGGTCATGATGTGTTGAGCATCTATCCCTTTGAACACTAAATTTGTGACAAAGGTATGGCGGAACCAATGAGCCTTCAAATCAATGCCCGTCGCCTCTTTGATTCTGTTTATCACATCCTGAATGCCCCAATAGCTTAACTGCTGCCTATTGCTGCAGTGGAAGTGAGGTAAGAACAAGCGACGATCGCCCGTTACTCTAAGTCAATGCCCAGCTGTTGACAAAGTGAGGATGAGAGCGGTCGAACATAGAGATTGGGCAATAAATGCGAGTGTTACTGTTGCAACTCATATCCTCAATAAATGGGCAATATTTCCGCTCATTCTGGTGCCTCTTCCCCAATGGACTGATAGAAAGCCCGTTCAGCCGCTGCGCTGAGCGATCGCTTGGCATATCGTTTGAAACTTGCTTCTGATTTATGGCGAGTTAAGGTGCGGGCATGAAGACTTTCAACGCCTCGTAGAAGCAAGCCTGTGGCAAAAGTGTGGCGTAATTGGTGGGGATGAACATTGACCAAAGTCAGGATTTGTTTAAGTTCTGACTCACTGAACTGTCCCCATCTGTCCTGGGAAGCAGTTTCTATCGCTCCCGGCCCAATTCTCTGCTGCCGCTCTAAAGCAGATTGAGCCTGCGCCGCTGCAATTTTACCTAAAGACTTAACGGCGTAATACAGCCCTTGGTAGCCCAACCGCTGACCCCCTCTATTTCGTCCATAGGACAAAAACAGTGGACTATCCGACGGTAAGTCTTCCTTTGTGGCACGACAATGGATGAGATAGAGATTCAACTGCTCTCGTGCTTGGCGATCGAGCGGCACCGTGCCTGTACTGTCATCCTTAGCTTGCCGAATTGTTAACCGCACCCCATCAAAGTCCTCTACATTCAAATTGACGACTTCTTCTGCCCGCAGACCATGACTGAGCACGGCTAACAGAGATCGATCGCGCATCTCTGTTTCCCCTCGTTTCTCAAGTGCCAGATACAGCGCTGCGACTTCAATGTCTGATAAGTCTCTGGCTGGGGGCAAGGGCACCCGCTCCATCTCGACTGCTGTGGTTGGGTCATGAGCAATTTGCTCTGGGTAAGCAGCTCGAAACCAATCAAAGAAACTCATCAGAGCCGTCAAAGCTCGGTTGATGGAGTTTTTGGATAACTTTTGCCCCTGCAAATAGGCTTTGAACTGGGCAATCTGACGCGGAGTGAAATCCGCCCAAGCCCGATCGGTCCACACTAAAAACCGCTTCAACTCACGCCTGTAGGCTTTTTGCGTGTTGGCCGCCAGCGATCGCGCCTGAAAATATTCTTCGACTCGCAGCCAGCGCAGATCAGCCGGTTCCCTCAAGTGAGTGGACGCCGGAGCAGTCGAAGCAACCAATCGAATCGACGGTAGCCCATCGGACTCAAACAGCATAAGACAGCACCATCAGAACAAATGCTCGTATGACCCTAATCATAAACTGCTAATCCTGATTGTTGAGCGCAATGCCCGCCTCAATGACCGTTTTCAACCATTGTTGCTCCGCATCCGATAGCAGGGGTGGCGGCGGTTGGCGCGTGTAATCGATCGTCAAGTCATAATCCGCTTCTGCGTAGACCTGGGCGATCGCCTGGGCTAAGTTTAGGGGCACCTCTGGATCCGGTGGCAGGAGGGGAATAGGAATCGTAGGGAGGGTATCGGGCAATTGTAGCGTCCAGACCGCCACGCGATCGTTGGCTCGAGTCACGGTAATCCGGTAGTGTGAGGTCGGAATTTGAGCATCAGCGATCGGGCGATTGCCACGCCGAATCAAATCGATTTCAACTAAATGAACACCTGCTTGTAGCAATCGCTGGCGTTTCTGAAGATACTGATCAAACCCCGGTTGCCGTTTGTTGGCATAGGAGAGAATTTCGATACAGGTGACGAGCCTGTTAGCTTTCACTTCTCGCACCTCCACCGTCGGGATGCGCACCTGTACGGGTGGTGGCAAGGTCAGCGTCGCTGGAGTAAAATTGATGTCCGCGTCTCTCGTCTCGGAAGTTCGCACTGATGTAGTCACCACCTCAACATCGGGATAGAGAATGCCCAAATCTTCGGTTGGTCCCGCATCTTGCATGACTGACACTTCCAGGCGAGCAGCATAGCGAGGGCGCAATAATGGGGTCAGCAGGGCACGAATACGACTAGCTAGAGCACTATGCAAATCGGCAAAGAGATAACCTTCGAGATAGGGATTCATGCCAGGAAAGTGCCGCATTGAGTTCTCCAGAGATCCCTAAGTGATTGAGGGTCAAACTGTCCTAGTCTGAGCTTACCGCAAAATCCTCACTGATTCTGGGTTATGGAAATCAGCGAGGCTAAACATAGTGGCACAGGAAACTGGGTTTCCTGATTCGGGGGTCTGAGAGCGACTCTGGCAATAAACAGTCGCTTACTCCAACTCATTTTGCTCGATTTATACATTCTGGCAGCACCAATGAAGTGTTTTCAAGTAAAATATTTATACAATATCTTATATACGACTAAACTACGACTAAGTTCGGAAGGGCTAGGCTATACTAAATGAAAATCCTTGCACTGTGGGAGTTTCACGGATGCATTAGTGTCTATTTAAAAAATTAAGCTATGTGTTGCGCTTAGGTGTAGCTCATATAGCCGATGCTATTCTTTTAGAAAAATAATGTGGGAGTATTGACGATGCATGCGCTTGTTCCTTCATATAGCCCTACTCGATCGCTTGGTGGCTCAGAGAAAAATAATATCAGTGAAGACGGTTCGCCTGTTCGTGCAGTTGCAATCGTCTTAGGCTTGCTTGTAAGATTTCTGGGTTTGTTATTTCTATTAGGGCTATTCGTAATCACTAGTTTGGTATGGGTCTGGCTTGCCAGCTTTCGGAGCGGCTGGCGGTTAGGGGATTGGCTAGATGATCCAGAAAATAGCAATCAAGATAAACTTGCATTGAATATTTTACATAGTTCAATCGTGGCGATATTTTCGCCTTTGGCGATATTTGGTGATTGGTCAGAAAAGCTAATTAATGAGAGATTTCAAATTCAATTTCCACCCAAAATAGATCTACGCCAGATTGTCGAAAAGCAACTGGGGGTTAAGTTTCCGGATAATTCTCCTTGTTTGCCCAAGAAAACCAATTCTTTAACCGAGCCAACTGATTCAGGCAACTCAGAATAGTATCGGGCAGTACTTTTCTGTAGGACTGGAGCGTTATTAAAGTCATAAACCAACAGCGTATTTCTGCAGTAAAAGTAGAAGTACACTATTGGTTTATAGGGACTTGGCAATCACTGCGAAGGTTCTGTTGCTTGGTCATCAGTCGGTTTATTCACCATTGATTGCGCAACACTAGCGATGAGCCCTAGCAGGAACGCTAAGGAAGCGGGAGCAACGATTAGCCAGAAGATAATGGTTCGGATCATAGCGTGCTTAGCCTGGTACTTTTCTTATACTTTTGATTATCTATATAAACTCCTAGCAAAACAAGGAATGTTGCAAAAGGTTCGTGTTCTGTCCATCTCAGTTTTTCCAACTGAAACAAAGCATTAACAATCATTACAATTTTGTGAAGGGTCAGAAGAAAAGACTAGATTTCATGGCACTAAAGTAGTGTGACCATGTTTCGAAGTAATGCGACTCTCTGCGATTGGTCAGGTTAAGGCAGGCTTAAGGGAGTTTAACTTTATGAGTGCGCGATCGCTCACCAAGGTAACCAATGCGACCCAAGCAGATGCTGCTGCAAAGACCAGTCTGCTGAAACATTCTGGTGTGAAGCCAATAGAGGTTGAACCCAAGCGGAAGCCGGAGGAATGGGCTAAGCAGAATTCTGAACAAAAATCGTGCTTTAAGCAGGACTTTAGCCGCGTCCCTGTCAGTCCCTTATCAGTGCCAGTGATTCAACCAAAGCTGGTGGTGGGGCGACCAGGCGATCGCTATGAGCAGGAAGCGGATCAGGTTGCAGAACAGGTGATGTTGATGCCGGAACCCGCCATTGTAACTGGTCTAGATCATCCTTCTGGGGCAGTGCAGCCTCTCTCTATTCAGCGACTTAAGTCAAATAGCACTAAGAAACTGCAACGGCAGGTGGAGGAGTCTGAAGAATCGGAGGAGGAGGAAACGGTTCAAGCAAAATTCTTGCCATCTTTATCGATCCATCTGTTGAATTCGGGATCAGGAGAAAGGATACAGCGTCAGGCGGATGAGTTGCAGGAAGCCCAAGCGGATGAGGAAGAGCCGATTCAAGCAAAATTTCTATCGTCCCTTTCATCAGGGGAGCGACTTCAGCGTCAGGTGGATGAATTGCAGGAAGCAAAGCCTGAAGAGGAGGAAGAGGAAGAAGCTGTTCAAGCGAAGGGTATGTCTCACCGACTTCCCACTGTGGCTTCAGATTTAGCCAGCCGTCTGAAAGCTAGTCGAGGGGGAGGGCAACCCCTGCCAGACTCTACCCGCGAGTTTATGGAATCCCGATTTAACCATGACTTTAGCCGGGTGCGAGTACATACAGATGGTCAAGCGCATCAGTTGGCTCGCGGTCTGAATGCTCAGGCATTTACGTTTAAGCAGGACGTTTACTTTGGTGCAGGGTATTATCAACCCCATACGTCGTCTGGGAAAAGATTACTGGCTCACGAACTGACTCATACCATTCAGCAGCAAGACACCCTTCCTTCACGCTCTCATAAGCCAGAGGCATCCCCTTTAGTCGTCACTCAACCTCCTCATAGGCTCGAACACGAAGCTGAATCAGTGGAACATCAAGTGACACCGTATGTTCCATTTTCACCTGTTACGGTTTCTGAGGGAGTATCTGCTGCACAAAACCTGATTTCTCTGCGCCGCAGTGGAAGCCAAGCTACCAGATCTCTCACATTCTCCTTCAATGCTTCTGTAACGGCAAATGTAGGCGCTAATTTAAATCCTTTCTCGAAGCGATCAAGTAATGAGAACGCTAACCCAGAAAGTGAGGTTGAGCCTGAAGCACAGCAAGCTTCTGAGAAAGAAGATGCTGTACCTATAGAAGAGGCAGAAGTAGAAGAGGCAGAAGCTGCTAAGTCTGACACAGCAGAAAAAGATGCCGCAAAGTCTGATGAAACTTTAGCGGACACGACGCTACCTGAAGATTCTCAACAGACCCCTACCTCACCAGAGGAAGATCCAGCATTTCAAGCAACCTTAAAGCAAATTGATCAGACTAAACGAGCTCAGCGCAAGCATTCTCCTCCAGATACGAAGCTTGGAGAAATAGAAGCAGCAGCAGTTCTTCCTGAGAATGAGCAAAAAGATAAAAACGATCGCAAACAACATTTGGAAACGATCGCTAACACCGCAGAAGCCGTTGATCAGAAGAAGGAACCTTTTAAGCCGGAGACCTTTAAACAACTCCTTCAACAAAACTTGAAAGAGATCGAGAAAAACCTTCCCCAGGATGAAGCAGGCGCACGGGAATTTAAGGACGGTAAGCCGCTGAAGAAGGTCAAAGAAAATATTGGACAGCAGGTTGCGTCGGAAAATGAGAAGGTAGCTGCTCCCATTACTGGCCAAGTCAAACAGGATCCTCCTGGTAGTAAGATTTCAACTAAAGCAGCGACCGCATTGCAAGAGGAGCCTGTTGGATCTAAGCCACGACCCATTGATCCTCAAGCGGTGGCTCCAAAACCTAAGCATGACTCTGAAATCTCTATGGAGGAGGAGAGCCAAAAGCTGGATGCCAAGCTGTCTGAGAACAAAATGACAGAAGAGCAATTGGAAAATTCGGGGGAGGATAAGTTTACGCAAGCATTAGGGACAAAGCGTCAGGCCCAGCAAGAGGCGAAGGCGGCTCCTGAACGCTACCGTCAGGAAGAGGAAAAGGATCTGGCGGGGGCGGAGAAGAAGGCACAGGGGGCGGGAAAAGAGCAGTTTGGAGGTATGGTGGGCGATCGCCAGGAAGCGTTTGATACTGTACATTCCAAACAGAAGGACACGGAAAAAGCTTCCGTCGATAAGCAAAAGGAAGTTTTTAAGGGTCTTGAGAAGATTTATAACGATACCAAGAATAATGTCGGTGTCATTCTGACCGGGTTATCTGAGGAAGTTGATCGGATCTTTAGCGAAGAATCGGAGCAGGCAAAGAAAGTCTTTGAGGATACAGTTGAAGAGAAGCTTGATGACATTTACGGTTTTTTCCGCTTCGATGATGCTCTCTTTGGGGAAGATACTGAAGCCATCGAACAGGTTTTCCAAGAGGAGAAGAATAAGTTTTTGTCAGCAATGGATAAAACGCTGGACAAGATCGCAAATTTGATTGCAACAAAGTTGAATGAAGCCATCCAATCGATTGAACAGGGTCGATTGAAGTCCGAAGAGCTATTTAATGGGCTAGATAAGGAACAGCAGGAAAAATCCAGCGATGCGATGGAGCTATTCAGGGGGCAATACAATGATTTGGAAACCAGCGTCAATGATAAACAGCAGGAGCTAGCCCAAACCCTGGCGGAATCTTATAAGTCTAATGTTGATTCTTTAAGAGAAACCTTCGATAAAATTTACGAGGAAGTTAAAAAATCCTGGATTGAAAAGGCGATCGAGTTTATTGAAGAGGTTGCCAGTGCCATTGCTAATTTGGCTGATCTATTGCTGTCAATTCTGCAACGAATTGCAGCCTTAATTGGGGATATTCTGGCTCATCCCATCCGGTTCCTGGAAAATCTTGCGGCAGGCGTTAAGGCAGGATTCGGCAAGTTTATTGCAGGAATTGAGGGTTATCTAGCTGGAGGGTTCGTTGACTGGCTGCGGGGGTCTATGGGAGGAGCCAGAATTACCATCCCTGACGAGCTGGATCCCGCAGGTATTTTTTCTCTCGTTACACAAGTGCTGGGGCTGGGCTACGACACCTTTTGGACGCTGGCTACCAAAATCCTGGGCAAAGAAGAGGTTGAACTGCTGAAAAAAGGAGCTGGAGCCGCAGAGAAGGGTCTGGAAATTTTCCAACTAATTCAGGGGAAAGGCTTAATTGCCCTGTGGGATGACCTCAAGGAAACGATTGCCAGCAGTTTTGATGGCATCATTAATCAGGTTAAGGAAACCGTCATATTTGAAACCGTTAAAAAAGCACTAGCTTTTATTGGATTGCTGTTTACACCGGTAGGGGCTTTCATTAAAGCGGTTCAGCTCCTCTACAAGGGCTTACGCTTCTTGGTGGATAACATTGATCGCATTAGAGAACTGGTTAATGCCTTCATGGATTCCGTCGAAATGGCTGTCAGAGGAGATATAGGCGGCATTGCCAGCAGGATTGTCACAGCACTGCAAAACTTTATCGTCCTGGCTATTGATTTCCTCGCCAAGCTCCTTAATCTAGGCGATTTAGCTCAGAAAGTCCGAAAAATCTTCCAGGCTGTCCGTAAACCCATTGAGCGGGCGATCGAATGGTTGCTGAAAAAAGTCAAACCCATCGTTAAACGCGTTTTCAAAAAAGGGAAAGCACTGGTCAGGAAAGCCAAGAAAAAAGTAAAAGCATTAGTCAAGAAAGCGAAGAAAAAAGCTAAAGCTGTTGTTGGTAAGATCAAGAAAAAGCTTGGCATTGGTAAAGATAAAGATAAGAAGAAGGATAAAGCCAAGAAAAAGGCAGAGAAGCAACACGCCAAGATTGGTAAAGTCGTTGTCAAAGTGATGTCGCAGAAACCTTCTAAAGATGGAACTTACGAAGAATTGCGTAAGCAGAAAGAAGAGCAAGCAAAAGGTTTGGAAACCAAATATAACCAGCAACTGGAACAGCCTGTTAAGCTGAAGATTACCTTTAAACCACCAGAACAGGACAAGAAAGATACTGACTTAGATTTTCACGTTCATATTGGACCGAACGATTTTGACACCGATGCAGAAATTGCCTATGCCGTAGAGAACAATTTAGTTCTCCCGATTTACCGTGGCATACATTTTCTTAAGGCAGAAAATCACACTGCTGAAGATGAAAAGAAATATGAAGATGAATTAAAGAGCCAAGTTGGTGAGCCTACGTTTAGCGCTGCTGCATTAGAGTTAGCAGAAAGTCAAACATTTGATGGTAGTGATGTAAAAGATAAAAAGGTTTTAGAAGAAGCTGTAAAAACGGTAAAAGTAGAACTTAAGAAAAAAGAAAGCAAAGGTGAATCAGCTACAGCAAAAGATGTCACATCCTGGTGGAAGCCAAAGCAGCCATTTAACAGTGAAATCCTTGTTCTGCTGCAGAGATATATCAATACGTACGGTAAGTTTAAGAAAGAATTGAAGGAGAAAAAAGAAAAGCCTTATAAAGGTTTGTCTTTCAGTGCTATACCGTTCATTTCTACTTCCTGGCGTGCAAAACATCCTATCAAGTATGCTTTGGGAGCAAGCCTGAATAAAGAATTACAGCCACGACGTCGGCAGGTTGGCGTCGCAGGTCGAGTATCTGTATATCTATTTTCTGGAAAAGAGCTTCAAGAGCAAAATGCTGCCAATGTTCGAGGTTTGCAAGAAAAGGAAAAAATCAGCATAAACCATCGAAAATTACATCAAGATGAAGTAGCTTTTACTGGTGGCATCCCAGGGAAAAATCTTGTTAAGCAACACAATATCGTATGGGACATTTCACCTGTATCTTCTAATCCAAAAAAGCTAGATAAAATTCTTACTAAGAAGGCAATTAAACTAGCTGCTCCCATTGAACAGGATGCTCAGCAAAGGGCTGAAGCAGAGATGCAAAAAAATAACTCAACCACTCTGCACTGAAAGTGCAGAGGTTGGGCTGGACTGAAAGTCCAAGGTAACTTACTCCAGCAGAAAGTTATCTTGATCCTGATTCGATGGATTCCGGTGATGCTCCAAGTATTCAGCGACCAGTTCTTCTGTAAGATTTCCAGTGCTCCAAGCTCCATACCCAATTGCCCAGAAATGCTTACCCCAGTATCGCTTCTCCAACTCTGGAAACTCCTGCTGCAACAACCTGGACGTTCGACCTTTAAGGCGCTTCACGATGTCACTGATGGACTTAGATGGAGGATATTCCAGGTGCATATGGACATTATCCTGACTGACTGCCCCTTTGAGAATTTTGATGTCCTCAGCATCACAGATTTGGATGATCAATTCTCGACACCGTTTCTGAATGTCTCCTTTAAGGACGTGATAGCGGTACTTCGTGACCCAGACGATGTGGACAGTCAGTCGGGTGACACTATGACTGCCTCTTCGTTGCTCTGCCATAACGGTTTACGTCAAAGCTACCATTCCTGTGGATGCCAAAACCTCTCTGGAGATGAGTACCAGCTAAAGCCTCCCACTAAAGTGGGTAGTTTTGGACTAGCGTGCTGGGACAATAAAACCTCTTAGAGCTTTACTGTTGATGGATGATGATTTCTAGTAAAAACAGCTAAAGGAAAATTGTTATGACATCGATCACCTTAAACCAGGAAACCTTTATTTCTCTCCTGCAACAAGAGTTTGAGAGTCTGAGTATACCTCATGCTCCAGTGCGTAGGCGAGGTGCAGAAAATGGAGCAGGAATATCGTCTGCCAGTGGTGCGATAGAGGGTGTATTTGAGCTACTAACAGACGGTGTTATCGACAGGAAGGAGGCATTGACTGAACTAGCTGAAGCGGCGATCGAAATAGCATCTTCTTTATATGCCTCTGGTGCAGAACATCAAGTATGGCGACGTTGGTCTGCAATTGCAGCTTTCGGGTTGTTTCTAACCGATCAAATTTATCAAAGCATTCTATATACTATTCTGGCAGAAGAATGGGAGTTTCTAAGAATTATTCCTCTAACTGGAGATGTGAGCAAGCAGATCTCGGCGCAAGTGATTTGGCTTTTAGTTGGCGGTCATCTAATGTCTGAATTGCCGAAAACTGGTAGACATAGTGAAAGAAAGGCATGGCTAAAATTAGCGCAAAGTATTCCAGCAGGTCAACATGATGTCACTGAAGCAGCTTTAAAGGACATAGCTGACTTTTGGATGGCGGAGCTTGAAGATAGCTGGATGAATTATGAGCCTGGGGATTATCCCGACTTCAACCCCGAAGCTTGTGCAGTAGTCGCTCTAGCTAGACACAATGGATTTGTACCAACCTCGTTTACTTCCGAACAGTATCGTTTTTTAGAAGCTGGACTTGCTATATCTGAACCACCAAGTCTATATTCCACAATATTTCTCTGTTAAGTCCAAGAAACCTGACTTAAGCCCAATGGGTAATTATTTTTCGTATGGTTACTGGTACTGATTTCTACGAATTAAATCATTTAGAGTTTGAAAGCTCTTCTCTATTTGCTACCATCGCTCATACGCTCACTGTTGCCCTTGCTCAGCAATCCGACCAAGTAATTGAATGCTGCCTCACTTTTGAAGTTAGTCCTGGTCTCTATCACCATATCGACGCCAACGCCCTCTTCAACCTCAAACCCGAATTTCGCACCCCCCTCATCAACGGTGACTTTCTCCCCGATCGCCCCATCCAACTCGAAGTCACCCTCCATCGCGATCTGCTTCCCCTCCTGCTAGAGCACGCCAAAACGGCTGAAGAAGCCGCTGCTTATTTGCTAACTCTGAGCCAACAAAAAGCCGAGCAAGTCCAACCCAATGCTTCAGAAGGCAATTCAGCAGAAACGATTCAAAATACAGAAGCAGCCCTCAATCTGCTGTTGAATACCGAAAGCTGGTTCTGCCTGTCTGTTAAACAAATTCAGGAAACAGGTGAAACGGGCTACACCACCTTCTGGAATTACGTCAATCCAGCAACCCTCAATCAGCCCGGAGCCTCCAGCGAACAGATTGCTGAAGGCATCACCAACTTTTTCAAAGATTGGACTGCTGCCAACCTTACCGCCGCAACCCAGGACATCACCGAAGAACTCTTCAAAGGCGTCACTACCCTCTTTGACGGCTTCGACACCTGGCTCGATAACGCCTTTTCCAAAGATGAGGATGATAGTGAAGAGGATACCGATGATGACGACGAATCCATTCTGGAAACCGTCATTGATTTCTTCACCGAAGACGATTGGACTTTTACCAAGCTCCAGGGGCAATCCACGTTACAAGTCGCCTGCCAAGGCGAAAACGGCAGATGGAACTGTTATGCCCAAGCCAGAGAAGACCAGGAGCAATTTGTCTTTTACTCGATTTACCCTGACATTGCCCCCGAAGACAAACGACTAACGATGGCAGAATTCCTCACCCGCGCCAACTACGGGCTCATCATCGGCAACTTTGAGATGGACTTTGATGATGGTGAGATTCGCTACAAAACCAGCATTGATGTAGAAGGCGACCTCCTCACCACCGACCTGATCAAACAACTGGTTTACGCCAACATCATGATGATGGATCACTACTTACCGGGCATCCAGGCTGTAATGGATAGCAGGCTGTCGGCAGCAGAAGCAATTTCTCAAATCGAAAGTCAAACTGCCATCGCTACAACCAACACTCAAGATGACCCCGAACCCTAGCGCCATTACTGCTCATCTCAAGCACCAACCGCAAGTTTTTTGCTCAAAATATCAATAATTTTTGCAATTTCATGGCAAAAGGAAACAAAAGCCCTAATCTATGGCATTAGATAGGGTAAGGACTTTATAAACAAATTCCAATCCCAAAGGGGGCGCTTATGAGTCAGCGGTTCGATGCCCGGAAAGTCAACCCCCGAAAAACTGGCGGTTTGCTCGTGTCAGGGTTGCTACAGCGATCGCGCACTCGTTCCATCGCCTCTGAGCATGACCAAAACCCTAAAAGCTTTTCCAATAACACCCCTCAAACTTTGCCAGAGTCACGTTTTAGACAAGACTTTAGCCAAGTGTCTGCTCACACCACAACATTGCCCATCCAACCCAAATTGCAAGTTGGACGACCGGGAGATAAATACGAGCAAGAAGCTGATCGGATGGCAGATCGAGTAATGCAGTCATCTAGCCCAGCGATTGCTTCTCGTTCAATGTCGCCAATGCCCGCGATCGGGCGGATTCAACGCCAAATGAACGAGCCCTTGCAGCGGCAACCTGCCGCAGAAGATGAAAAAAAGAAGGTCGCCAAAGATGTCGCCTACAAAGCAGAACAAAAAAAACAACAGGCAGAAAAAGAAAAAGTAGTAGCAGAAGAAAAGGCAGTGACAGCCGATAAAGATAAGCAAGTCAAGGAAAAGAAAAAGAAAGAAGACGAACCAGTGCAAACCCAGGCGCAACCAGGGCAAGTCCCAATAGTCACTCCAACCCTTGAAAATCACCTCAGTACCCGGCAAGGAGGAGGTCAACCTTTACCAGAACCCACCCGCACCTTCATGGAATCTCGCTTCCATCATGACTTTAGCAAAGTTCGGGTGCATCACGATTCCCAGGCTACCCAGGCTCTCAATGCACGAGCCTTCACCCGTAGACACGACATCTTTTTTAATCCAGCCCAATACCAGCCCAAAGCCCCTCACGGACAGCATCTCCTCGCCCATGAGTTAACTCACGTTGTCCAACAAGGAGCCGCACCTTTTAGATCAAGGAGTGGTATCAGCTAACCCAATTGTGCCTGAAAAAGTATCAAAGCAAACAGATTTTGTGTGACTAGATTCTGGTTGCTTTTGCTGCTCGGTTCGCTTTGATCTGTTTGCTTTGAATTTATTTAGTAATGCTATGAATAACTATTAAGTTTCCGAACAAAAGATTCATAGAAGTTGCTAAGTGGAACTTGACTAGCGTATTTTTATGGAGAGTAGAAAATCTTTTAGATGCAAAGTCCATCTAGCTAGTCAAATCATTTTTAGTCAAGTCATTCAGAATACGCGTATAAAACATACGTGAGGGTTTGTTATCTTAAAATTCATCCTGTCAAACTATGCCTTTGCTTTTGTAAAAAAGGCATAGTTGTAGATAGGTTGCATCTTTATAGAGAACAGGATGAAAAAATAGGAAAGGATAACTGCCCCATGACTACTTTCCCTGGTTCTCCCAAATTATTTAAAGGAGCGATCGTTGCGGTTGCTCCAACCACTAATACAATCGTCAGCACGATCGCCTTTCAATACAACCCAGAAACCCTATCCCGCACCCTCCAGCCCCAGACGGCAGGGGAAGCTCAGGGTAGTCGTTCTGAGGCATTGAGATTAGAGGGCGCACCCGCCGAAAGCATCAAATTAGATATTGAGTTAGACGCTACTGATCAATTAGAGAAAGCCCAGAATGCCCAGGATGCAGCCGTTGAATTTGGCGTTTATCCCCAACTCTCTGCATTGGAAACCCTGATTTATCCTGCGAGTGCAGATATTGAATCAAACATGGGATTGGCTGATATGGGGATGCTAGAAATTGTGCCGATGGAAGCGCCTATGACCTTGCTAGTTTGGGGGAGCAAGCGG
Organism: Drouetiella hepatica Uher 2000/2452; assembly: GCA_019359505.1. Classification (GTDB taxonomy): domain Bacteria; phylum Cyanobacteriota; class Cyanobacteriia; order Elainellales; family Elainellaceae; genus Drouetiella; species Drouetiella hepatica. The sequence continues at coordinate 39,485 of JAHHHD010000014.1, forward strand.
GTGCTGCCCGTTCGTTTAACCGAATTTAGCATTATGGAAGAAGCCTATGATGTGAACCTGAACCCCATTCGGGCAAAAGTGTCGTTAGGGTTGCGCGTGCTGAACTACGGCGACTTGCCTTGGGGACAGCGCGGTGCTCGGCTGTTTCTGGCGCACCATAAAGCGAAAGAACGCATGGCTCAGAAAGGAGGTATTAGTAATCCAGCAGCGGTTACAGGCGTTGATATTGCAGCACGCTTTCGCGGTTAAAAAAGAATAGGGTTGCAGCACAATATTTGTCCAATACGTAATTGCAGAGTAGAGGTTCGCTATGTTTGAACATACCAGCCGTTACTACAACCTGGAGACCCTAGAATACACGACTGCGGACGATCGCAAAATCGCCTATAAGCGTCGCCGGTTCTTGCCTCAAGGACAGACAATGCCTCTCTTGCAGGAAGTTACGGTGCTTGAGGGCGATCGTCTCGATTTAATAACCTACGGTACTTTGGGTGATCCCCTGCATTTCTGGCAGGTGTGTGATGCGAATAACACAATGAACCCAGAAGAATTAATCGCTGAAGTCGGTAGGATCATTCGCATTCCAACCCCTCAGGTGTGAGGAATGAACAATGTCACTAGGAATTAACTTAACATTACTAATGGGTGAAAATATCCCTAAACCAGCGCCGCGATCTCTAATAGAAGCGCTCAAAAGCGTGGAAGTGACTCAAAGCGATGAGGGGCGTTCTGGCTTTCAAATCGTCTTTCAGTTAGGGCGATCGAACCGTAATGATGTCAAAGACTATCAACTGCTGAAAGAGCCGCTCTTGAAAGTATTCAATCGGGTGATTCTGATCATCACAATGGGTGCAACCGCCCAAGTCTTAATGGACGGAATCATTACCAACCACCAGTTTTCGCCTAGCATGGAACCCGGTAACTCGACATTTGCGATCACGGGCGAAGATGTCAGCGTCATGATGGATTTAGAGGAAAAATCGATTGAACATACGGCTCAAGATGAAGCCACAATCGCTCGAATGCTGATTTCGCAATATACCCAGTATGGAATAATTGCCGAGATCGTGATTCCCCAATTCAAAGACCGCCCCACGAAAAATGAACGGATTCCATCCCAGCAAGGAACAGATCTGGAATACCTCAAAGCGATCGCAGATCGCTTTTCCAATGTCTTCTATGTTATTCCCGGGCCTGCATCAGGCTCAAGCACAGCCTATTGGGGACCACCTCAACGCAAGACTCAACCCCAACCTGCCTTAACGGTCAACATGGGCTCCTTTACCAATGTCACCTCGATCAGCTTCCAAAATAATGCCATGTCTGTGACTGAGGTGAAAGGGAAAGTGCAAGATCGCCGTACCAATCAGATTCAGTCTGTTGCTGAAAACACCAGCGATCGCCCAGCCCTCGCCGCTCAGTCAGCTCTCAATCAACAAGCTCACCGACGCACTGAACGATACCGTGAAACCGGACGAGACACGACTCAAGCGGCAGCACGGGCACAGGCGACTACCGATCGCTCTGTCGATAACGTGATCACTGTGACCGGGGATTTAGACGCTGTCACCTACGGTACGCTGTTGCAAGTCCGAGGAGTCGTGACGTTACGGGGTGTTGGGTTTAACTATGACGGTCTTTACTACGTCAAAAGTGTCACCCACAAAATCAACAAGGGGGACTACAAACAGAGCTTTACCATTACCCGTGAAGGATTAGGCAGCACCGTATAAAACCATATAAAAGGACATAAAATAGTGCAGCAATTTTTTGGCAAATATCGTGGGAAAATAACCGCTAACAAAGACCCTCTGAATCTCGGCCGTGTTCAGGTGAGTGTCGCCTCTATTTTTGAAGAGGGTAAACAAAGTTGGGCAATGCCCTGCTCTCCCTATGCTGGAAAAGGCATTGGGCTGTTTACGATTCCCCCTGTTGATACCAATGTTTGGGTGGAGTTTGAAGGTGGCGATCCAGACTATCCCATTTGGAGTGGTTGTTTTTGGGGCAATAATGAGTTACCCGAGGAAGCCAAGGTTGCTAAACCCGATGAAATGATCGTGTTCAAAGCCTTTGCTACAGGAGGCAAAGGCATCACGATTAAAATGAGTAGTTCTGGGAGTACTAAGGGATTGGCGATCGAAGTCGAGCCGCCCGTTGTCAGCCAACCGCTCAAGTTGGTCTTTGATTCGACGGGAATTGAGATTTCCGCAGGTAGTTTAGGAACGATTAAAGCTTCGTCTAGTAGCGTCAAAATCAACAACAATGCTTTGGAGGTGACCTGATGGGCGACAACATCTTTCATGTCAACGCGGTTGCGACTTGCCCCCATCAAACGGGACAAATCTCGGCGATCGTCAGTAGTCCTCGGGTTAAAGTGAGTAGCCAAGCAGTCGCCACATTAACCGATCAATATTTAATAGCAGGCTGTGCCTTTACGATACCTGGTCCCAAACCTCAACCCTGCATTAAAGTACAGTGGCTTAGAGGCGCCACCCGCGTTAAAGTGAACGGCAACCCTGTCATTCTTCAAACCAGCCAGGGGCTTTGCAAAAGTGCAGAAGAGATTCCCCAAGGGCCTCCCAGTATTAAAGTGACACAACAACGAGTCAAGGGGATTTAGCGATGCAAATCAGTTATCCCTTTCAGATAGACGGGCGTGGACGAGTGGCAGAGGTGACCTATGATCCTCACATTCGCCACCTGATTGAACAAGTCTTGTTTACAGAACCGGGGGAGCGGGTCAATCGTCCCGATTTTGGTAGCGGTTTGAAACAACTGATCTTTGCACCTAACAGTTCCGAGTTGGCGGCAGCCGTTCAATTATTAGTCCAAGGCTCGATCGAGCAATGGTTAGGGGATCTGATTTTGTTGGAAGCGGTTGATGTTGAGAACGTTGACTCCCGATTAGAGGTGACTGTTCAGTATATCGTTCGACAAAATCGACAGCGGCAAATAGCACAATTTAGTAGAGAGGTGCTGTGAGATGCCGACTCAATACCGTTGTAAAAATGAGCGGCGACGTAGGGCAGTCCGCAACCAACTAGAAAACGGACAGCCTGTTTTGAATGGAATTGACTATCTAGAGGTACTGGCAGATCAAAAAACCCTCGTGGTGTATTTGCTTCACTCGCTCATGGACATTGGCGCAGAGTTAAGCGAAGAAAATATCCAGATCTCAGGGGGCGCGCGAGTCCAAAACCTATCGGTAGAATCTGTCAGTTCTAATACAAATGTTTTAACCGTTCGCACCAACCAGGTGGGGGATTATTCCAAATATACGCTGCGGTTAGTGCACTCCGCGTTCACTTCTGAAGCATTGGAAGATCTGGAACCACCAGACGGATTTGATCCCCAGCTTTCCCAATTATCTTTCTCTTTCTGGGTAGAGGAGTTGAGCCAATTTGACTGTCAACCGCCTGATCCTTTACCTGAAGCAGAACCACCCCCACCCGTTATTGACTATCTCGCCAAAGACTACACCAGTTTTCGCCAGTTAATGCTCGATCGCCTTTCAGAAACAATCCCGCAGTGGAGGGAGCGAAACCCCTCAGACATCGGGGTGATGTTGGTGGAGTTGTTAGCCTACACGGGCGACTATCTCAGCTACTACCAGGATGCTGTTGCTACAGAAGCTTACTTAGGAACGGCTCGTAAACGAGTCTCTGTTCGTCGCCATGCTCGCCTATTAGACTATTTAATCCATGATGGCTGCAATGCGCGCGCCTGGGTTGTGATTCATTTCAATCCACAGAATAATCAATCCTCGATAGAGGGGGTGACCCTCTTGGGACCTTCAATTGAGAAAAACCGCACTGGAGTTAAGTTGCTAACTCGCTCAATCTTCCAAGATGGGGTGCTATCGATCGAAAAGTTTCAGGATGCGCTAAATGCCGGGGCACAGGTATTCGAGACGTTGCATGATGTCACCCTGCATTCCTGTTTGAATACGCTGCACTTTTATACTTGGGAAGATGAGCAATGTTGTTTACCCAAGGGTTCGACTCAGGCGACCTTGGAAAGTCCAGTTGGATCGGAAAACTCAGAACTGGAGAACTCAGAATTAGAGAACTTAGATCGAGTCTTACAAAAACTCCTCAAAAGAGGCAGTGTTTTAGTATTTGAAGAAGTTCGGGGGGCAACATCAGGCTTAGCAATTGATGCCGATCGCACTCACCGTCATGTTGTACGGCTGACGAAGGTGACAGCGGCAACCGATCCTCTGAATGGCAAAGCTATTATCAAAGTTAAATGGGATGTAGAAGATGCCTTACCATTTGATTTGCAACTATCGAATGTTGATGCCCGTGGTAATCCCATCTCTGACATTAGTGTGGCGCGGGGAAATGTTGTTTTGGTCGATGCTGGATGTACTATCCCCAAACCTCAATCAAACTCTTTACGCCAAAATGAAGAACTGTTAGACCAATCCCTCGAAGAACTCTGGAGAGATGCAGGTTGGAATCGGACAAAGCATCGACCCCGTTTAAAGGAAGGACCTTTGACACAACAGGGGTATGTCTATAATCTTCAAAACCAGTGGGTCTATTTTGATGAGGAGAAACCCGCCAATGCTGCCATGAAATGGGAATTGCGGGATGCCCGTCCGGCGATCGCCGTTTGGGAAAATAGTCCACCCACCTCGACAACAGAAGCAGGTTCACGCTGGGAATCACAACGGGATCTATTGATTGGCGATCGCTTTGCACGGTATTTTGTCGTCGAAACAGAAGAGGATGGACGGGCGTATCTGCGGTTTGGGGATGGTACGTTGGGTAAGAAACCTAATGCCGATACGCGCTTGTATGCAACGTACCGCATCGGTAATGGGAGTAGTGGCAATGTGGGGGCTGAGTCGATTACCAATATTCTGCTCTTGTCTGAGAACTTAGTTGAAGATCAACGTCAATATCTGCCAATTCTTAAACAGAAAAAAGATCAGGATGAGAACGACGTTATCATGCTCTATAATCCGCTTCCTGCCCAGGGTGGTGTTGACCCAGAACCGATTGAACAGATTCGACAGTATGCGCCTCAAGCGTTTCGAGTGCAGCGACGGGCAGTCACGACAGCAGATTATGCCGAGAGAGCCAAACAATATCCGGGCGTGCAAAATGCAATTGCAGACCGACGCTGGACAGGGAGTTGGCACACAATTTACATTACGGTTGATCGGGAAGAAGGAGAATCGATTGAGGGTGATTTCAAGCAAAAGTTACTCGCGTTTCTAGAGGAGTTTCGTCTTACCGGACATGATATTGAAATTGAGAACCCTCGCTTTGTGGCACTCGATATTGAGATGACGGTCAAAGTGAAGTCAGGGTATTTCCAGAGTGCGATCAAGAAAGCGTTAATGGATGCCTTCAGTAAGCAAATTTTGGCGACCCAGCAAAAGGGCTTTTTCCACCCCGATCGCTTCAGCTTTGGTGACCCGGTTTACCTCAGTCAAGTGATCTCAAGCGCCATTGCCGTGGAAGGCGTTGAGTCTGTGAATGTGACTCAGTTTAAGCGTTGGGTTGAATCAGACGACCAAGGTAGACGAGCCTTAGAACTGGGACAAATTGCGTTTGATCTGTTAGAAATTGCTCGGTTAGATAATGATCCTAGCTCACCTGAAAACGGCAGGATTGAGTTTCAAATGGAGGGTGGATTATGAATGCTAAAGATGCACCTCAAAAACCTGAAAACCGAGCTGGGTTGCCACATCTCGCGTATCGCATTACGAACTATACGGCTTCTCGGAAGTGGTTGTTAACGTTATTGCGGGATAGTTTGCGCCCTAAGCAAAGCGAGCAAAAAGGACCATTATTTGGATTGACCACCCGCGATCGCGATGATACGGCGATCGCCCTCTTAGATGCCTGGGCAGTACTTGCCGATGTTCTAACTTTTTATCAGGAACGGATTGCCAATGAGGGCTATTTGCGAACCGCCACGGAACGGCGATCGGTGTTGGAACTGGCTCGAATGATTGGTTATGAGCTTAATCCAGGAGTAGCTGCTAGTAGCTATTTTACTTTTACGGTGGAGGATGCGCCTGGTTCGCCTGAAGTTGCCACCATTCCTAGGGGGACTCAAGTGGTGAGTATTCCGGGGGAAGATGAATTGCCTCAAACTTTTGAGACGAGTGAGGATTTTTTGGCTCGTGTGGATTGGAACAATCTTAAGCCTCGCCCTAGTCGCCCTCAAGCAGTCAAAAGCCCTATACAACAAGGTTTACAACAACTCTATCTCAAAGGAATTAATACTCAATTAAAACCAGGTGATTTTATCCTGCTACTTGATAATGATTTTGCGGATCGGAGATATTTAATGCTGTTAACAGATGTGATAGCTAATCCATCTGATGATTATACGCTTGTACGCTGGCAAACAGCCTTTTCAGTAAACGGTACGGGTCTACCCACGGAAAGTATTCTTCTACAAAATCCTCAACTTTTTGCCTTTCGACAAAAAGCTTTTCTCTTTGGCTACGATGCTCCTAAAACAGTAAGTTTAGTAGTAACACATATTAATCCTCCTCCGAATCCTCCACTACCACCTTCGGAAACACGCGAATGGAGTGATATCCAGAATTTGCTTAATGCTCCTTCCAATACTGAGCTTGATCTTGATTCTCTATATCCTCAAATTTTGCAAGGTAGCTGGATTGTGCTTTATGATAAACCTCCTACGGATACACCAAGTCATAAGGCGTATAAGGTTGTTAATATATCTTCAGCCGCTAGAGCAAGAAGCGTAGTACCAGTTGTGAGGGAAAATCCTGCAACCAGTGAGAATTTTGGTCAGATTAGTTTGGTCACTCGTGCTGCACTTGATGCTGCCAAAGTTGGTGATGCTCGAAGCACAATTGTTCTGGCGCAAAGTGAACTACTGGAATTAGTTCCAGAACCGCTGATTGTAAGCGATCGCCAAACCGACATTTTCCAAGATCCTATCCAGGGTAAAACCGTTTTTCTGAGTGAATTTGTTCAAAAATTGCACCGGAATCAAATCCTGATTGTGAGCGGTCAACGAATCCGTGCTCAATTAAATGAGATTGGTGGAGTATTTCTCCTGAACGAATCAAATTCTTGGAAAAGGATAAATAAAGGTTTAACAAATTCTCAAGTGCGATCGCTGACCGTTGATAAAGATGAAACCATCTTACTAGCAGGCACTACTGAAAAAATCTTTCGCTCTACAAATAAGGGTGAGCTTTGGGAACCAATCATCGAATGGGACTCAACTAGTAAAACTTTAGAAATGAAAGAGATTCAGGCTCTTCTCCTAACTCAATCTGATGATTCAGCTAAATCTTATCTGATGTTTGTGGGTACCGCCGAAGGAATCTTTCGTTTTAAGTCTCCTATTGGACAAACCTGGGACAAGGAGGAGGACTCAACAGGTCTTACCTACAGTGACATACGAGTCATCTACCTTTACCAGGAGAGACAAATTTTAATTGGCACAATAAACGGTGGAGTATTTCGGTCAGTCGATAATGGTAAAACTTGGAGAACAACAGGATTAAATAATACGGATGTCCATTCCCTAACCAGTTACCCAAGAGCCAGTCCAGAATTCACCTTTGCAGGAACTATTCGAGATGGCATTTTCCGCAGCATAGATACAAAATTTCTAACTTGGCAACAAATTATAGATACAAGACAAGGAACAGGCATAATTACAACCGAGGGAGTTGTCGTTACTGGTCAAGGTGCAAACTTCAGCGCTCAAATGCAACAGGTGAAACCGGGGGATGTCATCAACGCAGGCGGGCAAAGCCGAACGGTTCTTGAAATCACCTCTGAAATCAATTCTGATGGGAAGCTTATCGTCGATCGCCCCTTCCGTCCTGACTTAACTACAAACACGTCTTTTACAATTAACACGGGTCTGACCAACCGAAACATCACCGCATTGGATACCAAAGCTGGCTTTCTTTTTGCAGGAACCGCTGGTAGCGGCGTGTTTCGTTCTAGTACTGAGTCTGGTACTCGGAAATTGGGCGATCGCTGGACAGCCGTGAATACCGGATTGACCGATCTGGAAATCCGTTGTCTAGTGATTGATGAGAGTGGAGTTATTTGGGTTGGCACTTCTAAAGCTGGAGTATTCCGTTCTACTAACAATGGAGATTCTTGGGAAGCCGTGAATACCCATTTGACAAACCTGGATGTGCGGGCAATCTTGCCGCCTCAAGGAAAAAGCTCCAACTTTTTTGTCGGTGGAATTGGTATTTTACAGCCCCCCGAAGGCTCATATCCCAAACCTGTTCAGCGGGGAGATATCCTTCAGGTTCTAGAGCCACCTGCTTCTATCCCAGATAACCCCAACTATCAACTTTGGAAGCTGATGGATAAAGATGGATTTCAAGGCGATTTCATCACAACGACGGCTTTAGATCAGTCCGACTTCAAAAATGAAATAACCTTACTGCCAGCTTTAGCTGATAGCGAGGTGGTCAGTGAAATCGCCATTATTCAAAATCCACCGACGGAGCAGCAACGTCCCATCCTCACCCTACAACAGCCCTTAAAATGCGCCTACGATCCAGCAACAGTGAGGATCTATGCCAACGTTGTACCCGCGACGCATGGCGAGACGGTGCAGGAGGTCTTGGGCAGTGGGGATGGTCATCTGCCAAATCAGCGTTTTGGGCTGAAGAAGCCCCCGCTCACCTATGTGCCCGCCTCCAATGCTAGAGGCTCAGAGAGTTCCTTAGAAGTCCGGGTAAATGGAATTCTCTGGCAAGAAGTTTCTTCACTTTATCCCCTGAAGCCTTCTGACCAAAATTACATCATTCGGATTCAAGACGATGGCACCACCATTGTCACCTTTGGGGATGGCACAAAAGGGGCACGTTTACCAAGCGGATTGGAAAATATCACTTCCACCTATCGCAGTGGCATTGGTTTAGATGGAAACTTGCAGGCGGAACAACTGAGCTTACTCAAAACCCGCCCGCTGGGAATTTCGGAGGTGATCAACCCGCTGCCTGCGACAGGCGGTGCGCCACGGGAATCTTTGACAGAAGCACAGGTGAATGCACCTGCTACAGTGCGAACCCTCGATCGCATTGTTTCCATCCGCGATTTCGAAGACTTTGCCCAAGGCTTTGCTGGCATTGGCAAGGCACAAGCCGTTCCCCTCTGGAATGGTGAAACCCAACAGGTGCATATCACCGTTGCCGGAGTCCAGGGAAATGAGGTTCTGAAAGACTCAAACCTTTACACCAAGCTAGTAGAAGCCATTGACAATGCCAGAGATCCGATTCAGCAGGTACAGGTTGATTCTTACGAGCGGCTACTGTTCAACCTGGAAGCACGTCTACTGCTGGATTTACGCTATGAAGCCAAGGTCGTTACCGAAAAAATTCGTCAAACCCTACAAAACACCTTTGCGTTTGAGAAACGTAAATTTGGGCAAGACGTGACTTCATCTGAAGTGATTGCAGCAGTTCAGTCTGTGGAAGGTGTGATTGCAGTGGATTTAGATGCGTTGTATCAGGTGGGTCGAAGTAAAGCCCTAGAGCGATCGCTAACTGCTTTATCCGCTCGTTATGATGCCCAAACATATACGATTCAACCAGCCCAGCTATTGCGCTTAAACCCGGAAGGCATTCAACTCACAATTGTATCAACGTTGTAAGGGAAGAAGATTGTTATGAACCAGATATCGCGCGATCGCCTCTATCAACTTCTACCCGCCATATACCAACTGCGAGATACGGTAGAAGGAGAACCCCTCAAAGCACTACTCGCAGTGATTGAGCAGGAAGTAGAGGCGATCGAAGAAGACATTGGCGATCTCTATGACAACTGGTTTATTGAAACCTGTGTGGAATGGGCAATTCCCTATATGGGCGACCTATTGGATGTGAGGGCGCTCTATGCCAGTTCTTTTCCCAAGAATCAGCCGCAGAACCAACTAGCGACGACTCAAAAAGAATTATTAGGCGATCGCCCTCCTCGCCCCCGCCCCTATGGGCAACAAGAACGACGAGCCTATGTGGCAAATACATTAGCCTATCGGCGACGTAAAGGAACTACGACAGTCCTGGAGCAGCTCGTGCGGGATGTTACGGGATGGCGGGCACGGGCGATCGAATTTTCGCGTTTGCTGATCACCACCCAAAATCTGAACCATCTTCGGACGAACAGCGCAACGGTTGATTTGCGTAACAACACTTCGCTTGATCTGATTGGAACTCCATTTGAACAACAAGTTGCTTACACCGCAGAGGTCCGTCGGGCAAGTCTAGGTGGAAAATACAATATCCCCAATATTGGCATCTTCGTCTGGCGGCTACAGAGCTATCCCATCCAGCGAGGAACCGCCCGTGTCGTAGCGGTGACAGAAGCTGATCCCACAGGACGATTTTGCACCTTCAATCCCTTGGGCTATGATGATGTGCCGCTTTTCAACCAACCCCAGTCCGCCACAGACCTGACAAAGCAAGCGCAGGAAATTAATTTACCTACTCCTCTACGGTATGGCTCCTTAGCCAATGAACTGAAAGAGCGACGGCAGTTACGCTTACAAGGTAAACCTCTACTCTCGCCCCGTTATTTCAACGAAAGTAGCCCAGTGCTGCAAATCTTTGTGAATGGTCAGCCCAATCCAATTCCACCCGAAGAAATTTTGATTTGCCGTTTGGCGATCACAGAAGCGGAACGAGAGGAAGCCATTGCTGTGAATCAGGCAGAGAATCAGGCAGAGCAAGCACAAGGACAAGAACAAGTACCGATTGATGATATGTCCTGGCTATTTCCTGACGCTGATTCCGAGCGGAACCCAGATGATATTGCCATTCCCACAAAAGTTGTTGCGGTTGATCCAGAACTGGGACGCATCGCATTTCTGGATCGCACCTTGCCAGAACGGGTAGAGGTCAGCTATCTCTATGGATTCAGTGACGACTTAGGTGGGGGACCTTACAGTCGTGGAGCAAACAAGACTGATTTACTAAAAAATGCGGGTCAAAAACTAATCGAGGACACACCAGAAACTAACTGGATTAATCCCCTCTATTGGGAAGTTGAGCAGATCGCTTCTGCCGATGACAATCCTTTGGATACCGCTATTCAAAACTGGAATCGAACCGTATCTGCTTGGCAAGCTTTGCGAGATCAAATCCATGTTCCTCTGGCTCGGGTTACGGTGTCACCTGTTCAAATAAGCCGGGTTAAATCAAGTAACGATCCTGTTCCTCTCCGATTCAAACCTGGAATTGTGGGAAAAGGTCTGGAAGTCTTACCGGGTTTCTGTCCCACAGAGATTCTGATCACACCAGGATTAGCCATTGATCGACAAGGTAGACGCTTACAAGTCTGTCAAATGGAAACTTTTGACCTGAACGATCTGAGTGTTTACCCCCATCAGCATGATCAGTTTATTATCTTGGTCATTTGCTATCGCGCAGCTTTGCAAGGACAAGATTATCAATTTGCTTGGGTGCCCGAAACGGCGATCGCTGATGATGGCTATCCCGAAGGTACATTGATTCCTCTGGCTCGATTAAAAATAAGGTCTGCAAATTCTGATCAGCGGTGTGTGGGTCAGCCCGATCTAAGCGTTCGTGATGACCACCAACGCGGTATTGTCCAAGGATTAGATGTCAATGTGCGCCCAGGGAAATTAGAGGTTGCTATTACTCCAGGAACAGCCGTGGATAAATGGGGTAATGTCTTAATTGCGACGACTACCCAGTTGCTAAATCTTAAGGATTATCAAGGTTCTACAGTTTATTTAGTCGTTTCTCTAACCAGTCAAATTGGGCAGAGATGGCAACTAGAGTACATCTTATCGGAAGCAGAAGCAAATTCCGATCGCTATATCCGCCTTGCCAGTCTATCCGTTCCCAAGGTTAAGTTCAAGGTTGATGGGATCGATGCTGCGAGTCGGGCGATCGAAGGACTGCAAGTTAACGCAACAGACAAAGGAATCAGCATTGCGGCTGGAACTGCTAAAGATAGTCAGGGACGAGAAATCAATCTGGAGCAAGCTTATCAATTTGACCTGAGTTCTTACACGGCTCAGCAATTTGTTCTGTTCATTTCCCCTCAAAGAAGACAGGGATTCCCGCTTCAGCCGATTGATTCTTCGACTAAGAAAGACTGGCAGCAATTGGGAATTGTGCCTCAAGAGCCTGATCCAGCGGACACTGGAATCATTTTGATCAAAGACAGTCTGACCTATGAGGGAGACTTAGAAATCACTATTCCCCAAGAGAAAAAGCTGAAAATTATTGCGGTAGACGGTAGTCGTCCTCATATTTGCGGCAATGTGTCGGTTCAGGGAACTGCTCCTGCTACAGAGCCTAATCAAGGAGAGTTGATTCTGGAAGGGTTACTCATTGAAGGAGGATTGATAGTCTTGCCGGGTTATTTGGAGCGATTACAAGTGATTCATTCGACGCTGGTGCCAGAGCAAGGTGGGCTATGGGTTCAACCGCAAGAAGAAACGCTTTCCTCTTGTTGCATCTTTGATGCAGAAGATCCATTGGCTGCCATTGCTTCTGTCATGACCGTTCTTGCCTTTGTTCAGGGGGCATGGTACTCCAACCTAAAGCTTGACCAAACCCCTGAAAAATACTTGGGGCAACTGACACAACTTGTGACGCAGCAGATGAATCGCCTGCTTGCCGAAATCTGGCAAACGATTTTCCCCTGGGTCACTCAGATGGATTCAAGTTTGGATTCTCAAATCAATGGTTGGGATTGTTTATTCGAGAATTCTTCTTCAGAGCAGGAAACTGATCCCCCAGACAATTCACGTCTAGAAATTAGCCTCTATCACAGTATTTGTGGTGCAATTACCTTGACAGAGGCTGTTCCAAAGTTGAGCATCGAAGACAGCATTTTGGATAAAGGGCAAGCTAGAAATGGCGTAGAAGACACCAGCGGATTAGCAATTTTGGCTCCTGGCACAGATACAGAGATCTTCACCACAACTGTTCTGGGAATGACCACCGTTCGGAGTCTAGAATCCAGCAATAGTCTGTTTACGGAGAAGGTAACTGTACAACTGCATCAGACAGGTTGTATTCGTTTCTCCTATGTACCAGAGGGTTCTCAAACACCGCCTCGCTATCAGTGCCAACCCGATAAGGAATTTCAGGAAGCATTAGATCCCATTCCCGATGCGATTACCTCAATTGCGAGTCATGATTCCTTCCTCTTCAGCGGGAGTGCAGGTGGTGGAATTTTCCGTTCTATCAATAATGGCGAAATTTGGGAAAAGGCTAATCGGGGATTATCAAACCCCTATGTAGCGACAACTTTGGCTTATGAGCAAGCCGGAATTGGAAAGGTTCAAATTGATAGTAGTGACCCAACAAAGGTGAGTGCAGAAAATCTGGAAGTCGCTGCATTTACTCAACAATTCCGTCCCAAGGATACGATCGCCATCCAAGGCGAAACTCGTACCGTGACTGAAATTCGCAATGATGGTCTCCTGATAGTTGACAAGGGCTTTAAAAATCTCACGGGTTCATCACCATACGCTTTTGAAATCAATACTGTCTTAGCAGGAACAACAGGTGGAAGGATTTTCCGTTCCAAAAATAATGGAGATGATTGGATTCCTCTTACCCTACCTGGAGTCACTTCAACGATTACAGTGTTGTGCCAAGATCAGTGGGCTTTCACAGGTACGTTAATTGAAGGTGGGTTACAGATTGAAATTAACCAGATGATTCCAGAGGATGAATTCCAAGTGGGAGATGTGGTTTCGAGCGACACCACCCAAAGTGATGATACGCAAAGCGAGGACTATCAAACTCGAAGGATTGATGCTGTTGAGTGGTCTACCGAAAAAGTGCTGCTGATACTGAATGCTCCATTTACGCATCGCACAATACCCAAACCGATCGCCTTTCATCTCAATACTCTTTTGGCAGCGACGGCAGGTGAGGGCATTCTTAGAGGCAACGCGAATGGTGAGAATTGGCTATCGATTAATGCAGGTCTCACCAACCTTGACGTGAGAGCCTTAGCAGTGACTAAAAATGGACAGGTCTTTGCTGGGACTGCGGGAGGTGGAGTTTTTCAGATGATTCATGGTAAATCTAGGGGAGAACCTAGAGATAGTCGGAGCGAGCGCTGGATATCGCTAAATAATGGTTTGAAGAATTACAACATTTCAGCATTAGCCATTGATTTCAGTGGGATAATAATTCTTGCTGGGACAGTGAGTGGAGGAGTATTTCGCTTTAATAGTGAGACTCAGTCTAATCGTGAATCTGAGTGGATTCCAGTTAACCAAGGTCTATCCAGTTTTGGTATAACATCTCTGATCGCTTGTGAGATTACAGGGACAATTAACAGCGTTAAGGAGTTCATAAACGGTCAGAAAACATTCTTCTTTGAGGAAGGACTGCGACAGGGAGAATCGATGACAATTTCTGGGCGATCACAAAAGATTGCATCAATCGAATCCAATACATCTCTCACACTTGAGGCATCTCTTTCTTCTGATCTTCCGCCTGAAACTCCCTATAAATCCTATAACTTGCTGATTGCAGCGACATCTGATGGTAAGCTTTTCCGTTCCATTAATGGGGGAGACTGTTGGAGGCAGTTAAGTTTAGATCTGAAAGGGTTAGATGTCACAGCACTGGCAGCTAATCAGAGCAGTGAACAGTTATTTGCTGGAACGGCTGCTGGCGCTATTTACTGTTCAAATGATGAGGGTAATTCCTGGCAGTCTATCAATGCAGGATTGCCTAACATGATCGAAAAGCTACTGATTATGGAGCGATTGCAGCCCACATTTACTTCAGATTGCTATGGAGATCCGGGCTATGCTCAACTGAGTCAAAGCTGTGCAAACGAGTTGCGCACCGGGGCAGAAGACGGGGCAGAGATGGGAGTGTTTAACGATTTGAAGCAGCCTCAACGGGAGTCGAACTTACAAGCCAACCTGGAAGAATACTTGCGATTTGGTTTAGAGGCAGGAATTTTTTACATTACTTGAGGAGAGTTGAATGAAAGGTGATTTCACTCGATTGACATTTCGTCCTGACAAGCATTACACCAGTGTGCTGATGCAACAAGGTCGCCTGCAACTTGATTCTGACTGGAATGAGCAGGCGGATATTCAGGCACATTTGTATCGAACTCAAGTGGTAGATTTGATCGGTGCAGAAAGTGGCGCACCAACGAGCGAGAATGATCCGAATCAACAAACAGATAAAGCTTATAAAGATAGTTTCAAAATTAGTGAAACCAGCAGTAATGGGGAGGATTTAGTAATTTCTCCCGGTCGCTTCTATGTGAATGGAACGCTCTGCGAACTGGAAGCTACTCGTGTCAAGTTTGAAGTTACGCCTTCTAACCAAGTCAAAGTAAATACATTAATTGTTGATGGTCAAAAATTTGAAGAAGGTCAATGGATTAAGGTTGTAGGTGATCAGAAGATTCTCAAAATCAATCGAGAAATTAATACCCAAACATTAGAACTGCCATTAAATGACTCGGCAGGTTCGGTCGGTCAGCGTGGGGAGTTGAGCCGTACTTTAACCTACAAGACACAGTCTGATCATCCTAACTCTGAACCCTCTGCAAATGGCTTACATCTAGCCTATCTCGATGTTTGGCAACGTCATATCACGACGATCGAAGATCCTGGTCTGCGTGAACCTGCCCTCAATCTTCCTGATACAACAACTCGAACAAAAACCGTCTGGCAGTTAAAACTTCAACCTCTAAATCGAAAATTTATTGAAGATAGTACTGTTGCAGGACAAACTAGAACTGATCTTCTCAGCAGGTTAAATGGTCTTAGCGTAGAGAGGCTAAAGCAAAGTTTTGAAGCTTTTCTAACCGCCAACATACCTCTCGCACAACAGGGTGATACAAAAGGAAAATTTGAATTTCTGTTAAACACAGTTGTAAATCCAAGCACACCATCATGGAGACAGCAATTTGAGGACATATTAAAATCTCTTCTAGCTGTTAATCAGGATGCATTAAAAACCGCTTTAGATAATCTATTAATAACAGTTCAATTAACAGATGTTCAGCCTTTTGACCAATTGTTGGCAAAAGTCACATTAACGCCTGCCCAGGAAACGAACTTAAAGATTCCATTTAATGCGCTTTTAGCAAAGGTTGTACCACCTGACCCAGATCAACAAAAGTCATCCTATGATACCCTGCTGGCGAGAACTACATCCACGCAAGAAGACAAGAAAGAATTACAGCACCCCTTTGACGAATTACTGTCAAAAATCACATTAACAACTGAAGAAAAGGCTGAATTGCAGAGTTATTTTAATGATTTGCAAGCAGCACCCACTTCTGCATCAGATGAAGAGAAGACAAGATGGACGGCAAGCTTTAATGCGTTATTGCCAAAAATCGACCAGCTAACTAGCAAAGGAAATACGTTTCAGGCAGATTTTAAGACTTTTCTGGACAAGGCGATCGCATCCGATCAGGTTTTGAAGGAACTCGAATCTTATGAAAGAGATGAAACAATAGCGGATGATTTGAGCAAACCAGAGTGGATTTCCTTCACTAAGGATGCATGGAGTACCTTTCCTCAAAGGAGCAAAAGACGCAAACCCTACATGAATGCTTGTGCCAAACTATGTACCGCATCTGGTAGTGCAACCTCAAGTGACAGCCGCTATCGTCGGTTAGAAAATCAGCTCTATCGTGTCGAAATTCATGATCCCGGTAAAGTGGGTGACGATCAATCTGAAGCCGAAAGCAAGAAGGCTACATTTAAATGGTCGCGCGACAATGGCAGCATTGTTAGTATTATTGAAAACTACGAAAATTTTGAAAAAGGCATCATTACCATTCGCAAATCTGCCCAAGATGCATGGACTTCTTCCAAATCTGGGCAATGGATTGAGATCTTGGATGAAGAACGGGAGTTAAAAGGTCAACCAGGTCAGTTGGCTCGTTTGAGTCGGGTATCTGGCAATAAAATTGAGTTTGATGTCTCTAGCCTTGTGGGTGAGAAAGTTCAAAAATCAACGAAGGTGCGACGTTGGGATCACATGACTAAGGAAGCGTCCATCCTGACCCGCACAGAGTGGGTTGAACTGGAAGCTGGAATCAAAGTTCAGTTTGATAAAGAATCTGAGTACAAAACGGGCGACTACTGGCTAATTCCGGCAAGAGCCGCAACAAATGACATTGAATGGTCAGACAATCAGGCTGAAGACTTGAACAAGCGCCAGCCTCTACCACAAACTGCACTGGGAATTGAGCATGACTATGCTCTCTTAGCTGCGGTAGAGGTCGTAGACGGGAAGTTTAGTCCACTGATCAAGGAACAAGATCATCGTTTCATATTCCCTGCTCTAGCGTATACCTTTGATACCAGAGAAGGGGTCATAAAAGGCAATCTAGACGTTCAAGGAACACTTACAGCAAATAACCTCAATGTTTCTGGTAGATTTTCAGCAGGCACATTTCAAGGTGCAACCTTCGCAGTTACCAAAGACCCAACTTCTAACAATCCCAGCATCTATGGTTCGATTCGCATCGGTGAAAATCCTAACCGAGTTGAATTTGTACCAGATCAAGCAAGCATTTTTGCATTCACCAAGACTAGTAAAGTCGGTATTGGGGTAACAGACTTCTCCAGTCAGTTTGGGGTAATTGGCAATGTGGCAATTGGAGATGCAACCTTTTTAAATTCAACTTCCATTCCCCAAAATGGTCTTATTGTCAAAGGGAATGCTGGGTTTGGTACACCCACTCCCAAAAATCAACTTGATGTTTTTGGTGCAGTTGCGATTGGGCAAGCCTTTGCCGGAACTACAACGGCTCCTGCTAATGGGCTACTGGTCGATGGGAAGGTTGCAATCGGAATCGCTCAACCTGACACCAATGTAAATGTAAAGCTTCATGTAAACGGTACTGTTAAAGCTACCGCATTTGATGGAGATGGATCAGCGCTCACTGGAGTTGTTAAGACAGAGGGGAATAATGTATTTAGTGGAACACTAATTGTTAGGGGAAGCACCTCTCTTGCAACTCCTTCTCCTACTACTTTAAATTCTACTGTTGGAATTGGGGTTGAAAACCCAGCTAGTAAATTAACAGTAAAGGGGAATGCAGCAATCGGGAAAAGATATGATCAAACAGAAGCACCTAAAGATGGTCTTTTAGTAGAGGGGGGTGTTGGTATTGGTACAGATAGATCTCCTGTAACATTAAACGCTAAGCTTGAGGTTCAAGGAGCATCCAGTGATACTCAGAAAGCCGCATTAAATATCACAAATTCGCAGCTTAAAAACCTGCTTTGGGTAAGAAATGATGGCAAGGTGGGTATTGGCATTGAAAATTTACGGGACATAAAGGAAAAGCTGCACGTCGATGGTTCTCTGCAAGTTGCTAATGATATTAAGTGTGATCGCTTATTTATTAACGCAGATGAACTCCCTGGTGATGCTCCTACTCAGGATAATCCTGATCCAATGCTCTATGTTAATGGTTCTCTCTTAGTAGAAAAGAGGATTTTTGCTAAAGGGGTTTTAGAAGCCAACGAATTTCAAGGGTCAGATTTTAAGCAGATTTCATCAAGGACACTAAAAGATCAGGTAAGTGATTTATCCAGCCAAGAAGTTGAGGAAATTCTGCAAAGGCTCAATCCTGTAAAATATGTCTATACCGAAGACGCGACCCAAAGCTTGCGTGCTGGCTTTATTGCAGAAGATACGCCTGACTTACTCACCTCATCTGATAAACAAGCCATTAAAATTCTGGATGTCGTTGCCGTTCTCACTAAAGCCGTCAAAGATCAACAGATGATGTCAGAAGAACTCTCTGAGGTTATTGAAAATCAGCGTAGTGAACTTGAGATATTACGAGAAAACCTTAGAGCGTTGGAGGAGCGAAATCTTGACAGTCCGCAGGCGATTGCGCCCTTCATAAACCCCCTAGATGAGCAGATTATTGAGCGATCGTCTAGAACCTCTAGACGCACTGAATGGTTGTTGTATCGAAAACTCAAACGCTTCATCCGCCAACTATTTGGCGGAACTTAGGATAACTAGAATGAAAACGCTAATTTCAAATTTTTACTCGTGATTTGCATCACCAGTCATCAATTTCAAACCCAAACCAAATTTAGAGAGGAGAAAGAGCAATGCCTAATATTATCAATGTCGGTTTCAGCATACAGGTAGAAGGAGGTCCGCAGGTTCCTGTTGCGCCTATAAAAATTCCTGTCGAAGCTTACGACAAAATTGAAGTAAGTGTTAAACCAGGTGCTGAGGTAGATATTGATGTTCAACCAGGTGAAAAAGCAGTCAGCTTTCTGCTGATCAAATCGAGTATGTATACTCCATCCGATGCAGCCGATGATAAAAAGCTTACGTATCAACCTCAAGGCAAGCCTGCTATTAGCCTGGATAACCCTCAGATTTACTTAGGGACAGAATCAATTACTACTTTGCTAGGTGCAGTAAAAAAAATCAAATTCTCCAACAAGCTTGAAGATGAAGCCGCAGGTAGTGGTGGTGGTGCTGCTGGCACTATTGCTACTGCTGGCGCTGAAAAAGATCCGGCTGTGATTGAAATTCTAGTAGGGCGTGATGCAACCCTTCCGGCACCTGCTCCAGAACCTAGTTCAACACCTGCTCCAGAAACTGCTCCAAGTCCTTAACTTGTACTAACTCTTTCGTTTTGAAGCTCGTCATTCTGTTTTAAAAGGAGAAATCTATTATGCCCGTAACCCCTACTTATCCAGGTGTTTATATTGAGGAAATTCCTAGTGGCGTTCGCACAATTACGGGTGTCGCAACTTCTATCACGGCTTTCATTGGACGTGCACTTCAAGGACCCACTGACAAAGCTGTACGGATTCAAAGTTTTGGCGACTTTGAAAGAAAGTTTGGTGGTTTATGGGTCGAGAGCATGATGAGCTATGCCGTGCAACAGTTTTTCCTTAACGGCGGTTCGGATGCAATCATTATTCGGGTAGTCAGTAAAACAGCTAAACCTGCTACAACAACGGCTAGCGGACTGAACTTGGTCGCTGCGAGTGCTGGTGAGTGGAGTTCTAAAACAGATCAAGAACTGCAAGTCACAATTGATCAAAATACACGACCCAATGATCCAGATGAAACCTTGTTTAATCTGACAATTCAACAAAAAATTCCTAATCAGGCTACTGCTCGCCCCCTTGAAGTCTTTCGTAATTTGTCTATCAAACCGAATGCCTCTCGTTTTGTCACAAAAGTCTTGCAGGAAGAGTCCAATTTTGTCCGCATACAAGGTGATATTCCTCAGACAAGACCTGGAGCAGGTACCGGAACATTTCAGAGCGGTTCAAATGGTGATGCACCTCCTACTTATGGCGACTACTGGGGGAATGGGGAGACGAATCCTTTACTAGACAAGGTCGATCTATTTAATCTCTTGTGCATTCCACCCAATATACGGGATCTTAATGTTGCTGACGACGACGCTGGGATATCCTTATTGACTAAGGCTCTTGCCTATTGTCAAGAGCGGAGGGCGATGTTAATTGTTGATCCGCCAACAAAATGGAGTGCTCCTGATAAGGCAGCAGAAGATTCTGGCGGTATTCGTTCGCTATTGCGTAGTAAAAACGCGGTAGTTTACTTTCCCCAAGTACGATTGGCTGATTCCCTTAAGGAAAATCGTTTAGAAACCTTTCCGCCTTCAGGTGTAATGGCAGGTATTATGTCTCGCACCGATGCTCAGCGAGGCGTCTGGAAAGCGCCAGCAGGAACTGAAGCCATACTTTCGGGGGTATCAGAATTGACCTATAAATTGACAGATGGGGAGAATGGTCAGCTCAATCCATTGGGGATTAATTGTCTGCGATCGTTTGCGGTCTATGGCAATGTCGCTTGGGGGGCAAGAACCATGGAAGGGGCTGATCAACTGGCATCAGAGTGGAAGTATTTGCCAGTGCGACGAATGGCTCTTTTTCTAGAAGAAAGTCTTTACCGAGGAACCCAATGGGTTGTGTTTGAACCCAATGATGAGCCCCTGTGGGCACAAATTCGTCTGAACCTTGGAGCCTTTATGAATAACTTGTTCCGACAGGGAGCATTTCAGGGTAAGACACCACGGGAAGCGTATTTGGTGAAATGCGACAAGGAAACGACAACCCAAAATGATATCAATCTGGGCATTGTCAATATTGTGGTCGGGTTTGCCCCATTGAAACCAGCAGAGTTTGTGATTATTAAACTGCAACAATTAGCCGGTCAAATTGAAGTATAAAGGAAGCAGCAATGGCTCAATTTAGTGTGAATGCTCAACGATTCGATCCGTACAAAAACTTCAAGTTTCGCGTCAAATGGGACGGTAGATATGTCGCAGGTGTCAGCAAAGTGGGAGCACTAAAGCGCAGCACTGAAGTGGTCAACCATCGAGAAGGTGGAGATTCCAGCAGCCAACGCCACTCACCCGGTCAAACTAAATATGAGCCGATCATGCTGGAGCGGGGTATCACCCACGATAAAGAATTTGAACAATGGGCAAACAAAGTTTGGAACTATGGTTCTGGATTAGGAGCCGAAGTCTCGCTCAAAGACTTTCGTAAAGAAATCATCATCGAAGTCATGAACGAGTCGGGACAGACTGCGATCGCCTACAAAGTTTACCGCTGCTGGGTTTCAGAATTCACTGCTTTACCAGAATTGGATGCCAATGCTAACGCGATCGCCATCCAAAGCATTCAACTTCAGAACGAAGGATGGGAACGTGATTTTGACGTTGCTGAACCGACAGAACCGAGTTTCTTAGAACCCGCTTAGTGAGAAAAAAGGAATAAGGCAGTTACTTGCTATGCGTCCCCTATCGTCTGAGCAAATTCTCCGCATCTGGGAAATAGGTCAGCGTCAGCATCCGGTCGATCGGGCATTGACGCTACTGGTATTTTCCTACCCAGATCAATCCGTAGCCAATCTTGCTTCGCTCACTGTCGGACAGCGAGATGCTTTACTGCTGGCTTTACGGGAAATGACATTGGGCAATACACTCAACTGTTTTGCCCAATGTCCTCAATGTGGAGAAGAGCTGGAATTTACGCTTGAAACGGCTCAGATTCGACTCTCTGATCCAAGTCAATCTCTAGAACCAGACTATGCGTTTACAATTGCAGGATTTGAAGGGAGATTTCGCCTGCCCAATAGCTTTGATTTGGCGGCGATCGCAGGCGATCAGACCCCCGAGATAGCGAAGTCTTCATTGCTCAGACGCTGTCTTCTTCAAGCCCATCACAATGGAACTGAGATTTCGCATCAAGAGCTTCCACCACCGATTGTTAGCCAACTGGCAACACACATGGCAGAAATCGATCCACAAGCCGAAATCCTGTTCGACCTGTCCTGTCCTGCCTGCCAGCATGAATGGCAGATCCTGCTCGATATCGTGAGTTTTTTCTGGGCAGAACTATCGGCTCAAGCAAGACGCCTTTTGTTAGAAGTGCATCAACTTGCCCGACACTACAGTTGGCATGAAGTAGACATCCTAGCCATGAGTGCGACGCGACGCAACCTTTATTTGAAGATGATTGGCTAATGACAGACTTCCTCACCCGACTGGCACAACGCACTTTAGGACTAGCATCCGTGGTTCAACCTCGGCTTGCTTCCCGCTACGCGCCTGCGTCTGAGGTCATGATGGAAAACACACCAGAACAATGGGTAACCCCTCAACCTTCAACAGAAGCACCGGATGTTCCCATTCCTCAGATCCCATTCGAATCTTCCAGTCAAACTGTTCTTTATTCCAACTTAGAAACAAAAAATACTCTTTCTATTGCCCCAACGGAACCCTCTTTCCTAAGCTCTTTGAACGCAACTCAGAATGATCTAGAGCATCTGCCTTCACCCTCTCAACTCACTCTTTCTTCTCCCACAAGTTCATCTGAACGTTTAGTCAAAAGCACGCCTCTCCTACCGCAACAAAACCTGGAAATTCAGGCTGTTTCTCCTATGAGTGAGAGAGCTGAGCCACCGCAGTTGATTCCATCACCCA
This sequence comes from Drouetiella hepatica Uher 2000/2452, assembly GCA_019359505.1. Taxonomy (GTDB): domain Bacteria; phylum Cyanobacteriota; class Cyanobacteriia; order Elainellales; family Elainellaceae; genus Drouetiella; species Drouetiella hepatica. The sequence continues at coordinate 62,449 of JAHHHD010000014.1, forward strand.
GTTTTAAAGAGCCTTCCTCTTCTCCGCCTCCCCAGTCCCTAAAACAACCTGAACAAGATCCTCAGGTTCGTTCTGCCCGTCTCCCTTTAGTCCCTCCTGCTATTGCTCATTCATCGTCTATTCCCTTGGTTAAGGGGCAGGAGATAAGTATTGGTCAGGAGACAAGTGCTGGCTCTCCGTGGATCACTCTAGAAAATCGTACACAGACAGAATTTGCCTCTACTCAATCTTCTCTTGTTCATTTATCTTCGTCTATCACTCAGCCCATTAATCAACCCGAACCAGAAATTGAGGTTCGGATTGGTCGCATTGAAGTCCGAGGGATACCACCAACGACGCTCAAACCACGTTCCAAATCGACGTCGTCAACTCCAGCTTTATCCCTCAGTGAATACCTCAACCAGCGGGATGGAGGAAAACCATGAGTAATGACTTAGCGATCGCAACAGTCACGGCAACTTTACAAAAATTACTGATTCGAGGAATTCCTGACATCCCAGGTGAAAATGTCACGGTGATACCGCCGGATCGAGCCTTTGGGGGAGGAAATGCAGCCCTTGATCAAATCAATTTATTTCTCTATCAGATTATGCCCAATGCCAGTTGGCGAAATCGTGATATTCCTAATCAAATCAGACCTGGAGAAACAAGCCAGCCTCCCTTAGCAATCAATCTTTACTACCTGGTTAGTAGCAATGGCAGCGGAGATGATGGGATCTTAAGCCATCAGTGGTTAGGCAAAGCCATGCGAGTCTTGCATGATAACGCGGTACTAGACCGAGAGGACATTAGAGCAGCCCTCCTAGAGAACGATCTTCATGAACAAGTGGAACGGGTGCGAATTACACCACTATCGCTGTCTCTAGAAGACCTATCAAAACTGTGGACTACGTTTACGACTCCTTATCGGGTATCAACAGCCTATGAAGTGTCTGTCGTACTAATTGAGAGTATTCGACCTGCCCGCTCTCCCTTACCTGTGCTGGATCGAATCTTTACAGCTCAACCTAACCTACTGCCGCCATTTCCAACACTCACTCAAATTGAAATACCCAATCCACAAAATGCAGCACGCTGTGGGGATGGATCAGCGAATTCTGGAGACGTTATCACCCTCAAAGGATATAACTTAGCCCCTGAGCCTGGTGAAACTCCTGAAATACGCCTTCAGCATCCTCGCCAAAAAGAAGCCCTACAACCTCCCAGCATCGAAGATTTCTCTACAACCCAAATTACCTTCCGCCTGCCTGACAATCCCGATCCTATCCCCCTTGCGACTGAACCGCTGGAAGATCCAGACCAGTGGTTAATCGGCGTCTACAGAGTCACAGTGGAAGTTAGCCGAATTCGCCAGTTTCCTGATAGCTCCAATATTCGTGAAACTCGTACGACTAATGAATTGACATTGGCGATCGCCCCTCGCATCACCAATCTAAGTTATGTTGCTGCTACACGTCAGTTGACTTTGACCTGTACACCCCGTATTCTTCCTGAACAGCGTACTTTTTTGCTGATTGGCGATTTCCAGGTCGCGAGTGACGATATTGCAGCCCCAACCAATACTCTGGAATTTACCCTTCCTTCTATGGTTCCTGCAGGCGATTATTTTGTGCGTTTACGAGTTGATGGAATAGATAGTTTGCTGATCACACGTCGAGGCACACCACCTAAATTAGAATTTGACCCAGGACAAAAGGTAACGGTATCATGAGTAGCCTGGAGCAATGGCAAGTTGACAATGATCAGTATTTGGCAGTCGCATTGCATTGGCTCCGGTTGCGGCTGACAAAAATTGCTGAGACAACTACCAGCGCCGCTCCATCTAGTAAAGGACTCCTACCCCATCGATTAACAACTCCAGTTTCATCCGTCATATCAGATGAACTCACGCAGGCAGAACAGGCGCTTGCAGAAGCAGCCCAAATGCAGCCTGCTCCTGCGCTGGTAGTTTTGAGCGAACAATTTGGTTTATCGCCATTTGAACAAAATGTTCTACTCCTGTGCACAGCCCCAGAACTCGATACTCAAATACCGACTCTGTGTGCACAAGCACAGGATAATTCCAACTGGAGCTACCCAACGTTTGCACTAGCCCTGACCTGTTTTGAACAACCGACCTGGGATGCCTTGTCCCCCGAACGTCCGCTACGCTATTGGCGATTTCTTGAAATCAATCAATCCAGCACTCAGTCCTTGACCATCAGTGCGTTGCGGGTCGATGAGCGAATTGTTAACTATATCAAAGGGTTAAACTATCTAGACGATCGCTTAACGTCTTTTTTGCTTCCTCTAGATATCCCTCATCAGTCGGTAGAGTTACCGCCATCACAGCAGACTGCCGTTGAAACGGTGATTCATTCTTTGGAGCAATCAAACTGGGAAAACCCAACCATGCAGTTGGTGGGTTTAGATTCCCTCAGCAAACAATTGATAGCTCAACAGGTAGCTGCTCTCTTGAATACTAACCTTTATCGATTGCCAGTAGAACTCTTACCCTCTCAAGCTGGCGAACTCGAAACCCTTGCCCGACTGTGGCATCGGGAAAGTTTGCTGTTGCCGATTACCTTGTATTTAGATGCTCATGAGCGTGAAGGAGCTAGTTTTGAAGGTGCGATGCAACCCTTGCATCGATTTCTAACTCGCAGTGGTGGGTTAATTTTTATCAGCAGTAGGGAAGCTCAACCAGGGGTAGCTCGGAGTGATCAGACGATCGATATCCAAAAACCAACCCATGTAGAACAGCAGCAATTATGGACAGATGCTTTGGGAACGGCAGCAGATCATCTTCCAGGTTGGTTGTCTAGTCAGTTCAATCTCAATTCTGCTGCAATTACTGAAATCTCGCAATCGGCTCTGACTGCATCAAAGGCATCCTCTAATTCGTTCTCCGATCAAGTCTGGCGTACATGCTTGTCCTACACTCGTCCTAGATTAGATACCCTCGCTCAACGTCTTGATCCAAAGGCAACGTGGGAAGCTTTAGTTTTATCCAATGAAGAGCTTAATCTATTACATCAGATTGTGGAGCAAGTCCGTCATCGAAGCATAGTGTATCAACAATGGGGTTTTCAACAACGAATGAATCGGGGACTCGGTATCAGCGCTTTGTTTTCAGGCGAAAGTGGAACTGGCAAAACGATGGCGGCAGAAGTCATTGCGAATGATTTACAGTTAAGTTTATACCGCATTGATCTATCCGCCGTCGTTAGTAAATACATTGGCGAAACAGAGAAAAATTTGCGGCGGCTATTTGATGCAGCAGAAGATGGAGGAACAATCCTGTTTTTTGATGAAGCGGATGCGCTGTTTGGCAAACGGAGTGAGGTAAAAGACTCACACGATCGCTATGCCAACATTGAAATCAATTATCTGCTGCAACGAATAGAATCGTATCGGGGGCTAGCAATTCTTGCCACAAATTTGAAGAATGCACTAGACCAGGCATTCATGCGGCGGCTTCGTTTTATTATCAACTTCCCATTTCCTGGCGTTAAGGAACGGAGTCTAATTTGGCAAAAAGCTTTTCCGCCGGAAATGCCAACCCAAGATATAGATTTCAACCGTCTAGCCAAACTTAATCTTACTGGAGGCAGTATCCATAATGTTGTTCTGACGGCAGCTTTTCTTGCAGCCCATGCAGGCACACCTGTCACCATGTCGGTAGTCCTTACTGCGGCTCGTACAGAATTTCGCAAGCTCGATCGCCCCATCAATGAAGCTGAGTTTCGCTGGCATTCTTCAGCAGAAGTCGTCCGATGAACATGAAGATTCTGATTGATCGGATTGTTCTAGATAGCGGGAATCTCTCTCCTAGTCAACGTCGTCGCTTGCAGACGGATATAGAAACTGAACTCACCTATCTACTAACCGCCAATGGTATTCCCGATCGTTTGAAGTATGGTAAGACAGTTTCTAATTTATCAGTTCATGTAGACGATGTTCCTTCGGATATGCACTCTGCCAAACTTGGACAAAGTATTGCCCATTCCATTTATAGTGAATTGAATAGGTAGATCTGAAATTGATGTCTGATGATACCCCTCATTAATTACTCTATTGGGATGAAAATATAAGCTGTAAGTTGAGCTGATGGACAATGGGGCAAACAAACTGATTCATCTGGTCGGTGAGTAGCTCAAATCCAGATCATAAGGAGGCGATCGGGAAGACTTGTAACTACCGCTTGAGCCAGTTAAAACAAATCAACGGTTGGATGATCAAGCGCAAATTGTTGAGTAAGTTCTTCCAACCGCTCTGTATTAAATGTCATGCAAAATAGTACCCGCGCGGGTACTATGCCAACAGGTCATTTCGTTTGAAAATCTAGCAGAATAGGAAAAAGAATAAGTTAAGACATGCTGAAGAATAAATCTATTGATGTTCGTGAAAGCTATGCTTACGAAGACATTCAGGGTATGAGCCAGCAAACCGATATTTACACCGCGTATTAAGGGCATCGCGACCTCAATCTTAGCTTTTCCCTCGTTGATTAATTGTCTGAGCGATCGCCCAACAGATTCAGCCATTTATCTTCTTCGCGGTAAATCCGCTCATGTAGAAGAGCATTTTTTAGGGCAGTCTTTTTACGCATCAATTGCTCTGAGCATTGGAGGTTCGTTCTACCTCTTTCAATACTCAGAGTTGAGCTTGTGATAGACTCACAGCTTTCACAAGCCGAATCTCAAAGAAACCTGAATCGCTCTTATTCAAGCATCGAGGAGTACGCTAATGACAACGTTTCAAGAACTTGATCCTAACTCGCACTCTGGTCATCATCAAGACCCCAAAGCTGCCTGTACTGCAGATGTGGGTTTAACTGAAGCAGAAATAGAAGCCTTTAGCTGGGGCACCAGAGGTATCTTTGAACAAATGCCCAAATCTGGCTCTGGGTTTGACTGTTATTCAGGCGATGGCGATCGCTATGGGCTGCCAGAAGTCATTCAGGTTCTTAAATATGTTTGTGCCAAGTGGGACAAGCTCTATACCAGCGGTCCACGAGTTGGAATTGGAGACATTAGCTATCCCAACGGTGGCCCGATGCCTCCCCATTCCTCTCATCAACATGGCGTCGATGTTGACATTGCCCTGGTTGCCAGCACCCACGAAGAGATTGGTCTCACTTGGGAGGATTCCAAATATTCTCGGCAGCGAACTCAGCAACTCATTGATCTATTCCGTAATAATCCGATTCTCAACGTCCGAACTATCTTTTTCAACGATCCCAACATTCAAGGCGTAGAACATTGGGCAGGACATGATAACCATTTCCATGTCAGCTTCTTTTCTCCCGGAGTTGCTCCTGCTGCTCACAGTAGCGACCAGCAAGGCAGTCTAAAACTAGTTTCGCCGCCTATGAAGGGCGATCGCGTCCGCCAACTGCAAGAGGATCTGGTGAAAGCAGGTTTCTCGATCGGTACAGATGGTATCTTCGGTGCCCAAACCGACGCAGCCGTGCGGAGGTTTCAGGATGAGCAGGGGCTAGAAATTGATGGTGCGGTAGGACCCGTGACGCAGGCAAAACTGGCGCAGGTGATCCGCGAGCAGGCAAGCGGGGGAGTAGCCCGTGGCGCTGAACCGCTGGGGTTAAAGCTCCAGGATATTGTTGATCAAAACAAATCGATTCCATTCGAGAACATTAACGCAGGCGTGCTGGTTGATGATGAAAGGCTCTGTACCGAAATTCAGACCATTCTTCGTGCCAATGGGCTTCTAGAAGTTGCAGACGGTCTCTATGGTCCTAAAACACGGGAGGCACTGCGTCGCTTCAAAGCAAGTCACCAACTCGGCGGTGGCGATGTGTTGGGTGCAACCACAGCTAAGTCTCTGCTGGTAGCTAGACCTGCTGCTGGAGCGCTACCTGACTGGCAGGGGGGCGACAAACAGGCGACGATTCAGGCAATCATCCAGGAAGCTCGTCGCCAAGGGATTAACTTGCGATCGCAAATCGCCTACATTTTGGCAACCGTGCAGCACGAAACGAATGACACATTTCAACCTGTACGAGAAGCCTATTTCTTAGGTGAGCCGAAAGCAGAAAATTATCGGCAAACGCTGCGTTACTATCCCTTCTACGGACGCGGCTATGTGCAGCTGACCTGGGACTTTAACTATCGGGAATATTCCAATCTGCTGGCACTAGATTTGGTCAATGAACCCGATCTGGTGATGCGTCCTGAGATTTCGCTCTTCGTTTTAATTGACGGCATGAAGCGAGGTGTGTTCACTGGCGTGGGGATGGATCAGTATATTACGGACGATCGCCCTGATTTCCGCAACGCCCGTCGCATTATTAACGGACTTGATGAAGCCGATCGGATTGTGGGTTATGCGATGAACTGGCAGATAAGACTGGCTTAGTGACCAAGGCGATCGAAATTACTCTTCATTATAAAGCATCGGGCTTGTTCACAGGCGATCGATCAACGTTTGACGGAGAACAAGTCCTTAACTGTGGTTTGACAAAAACTAGACAACTTCAGAGGAATCAACGTGTCTGAACCCGTGACTTCTGCCCCAAATCTCTATGCTTTGCTCATCGGCATCGACAACTACAAGCCAAATCCCTGGTACAAAAGCTTGCAAGGATGTGTACGCGATATTAATCTAGTCGATGATTTTCTTCGACAAACCCTACAGCCTGCTCCCAAGCAAATTTACAAATTAGTCTCCCCTAACCCAGACAATGCTGTTCTGCTTGATCTCAGAGCGACCCAAGAGCAAGATGTTCTGCCGACCTACGCTAATATCGTCAATGCCTTCAAAGAAATTACAGATAAAGCCGAACCCAAAGATTTAGTTTATATCCACTACTCTGGACATGGTGGACGGACAACCACAATCTTTTCTGAGATCAAAGGAGAGGGGCAGAATGATGAGGGAATTGTGCCCATGGATATCGGCGAACAGCAGGGACAATATCTCCGCGATGTAGAGCTTGCGACGCTGCTAAAACGCCTGACCGATAAAGGAGTAGTCGTCACCATTATCCTCGATAGCTGTCATTCAGGAGGGGCAACTCGGGGTGATTGTGATATTCGAGGCTCTAATGACATAGACACAACCAGTCGATCGCAAGATAGCCTGGTCGCCTCCCGTGACGAATTGATTAGCAACTGGAAAGCCCTCACTGATGGCAACAAACAATCGTCTTGGCTGCCCGAATCGAGAGACTATGTGCTGCTAGCTGCCTGTCGCCCGACCGAGTATGCCTATGAGTATGCGGTGAATGGCAAAGATCGACATGGGGCACTCACCTACTGGATGATTGATACGCTGAAAAGCGGCATCTCTGGATTAACTTACAAATCCTTGCACGATCGCGTCGGTGCCAAGATTCAGAGCAAGTTCCCTAGCCAATTACCGATGTTATTGGGTGAGAGCGATCGAGCCGTGTTTGGCAGCGATCGTGTGTCTACTCAATATGCGGTTATAGTCCTTCAAGTCGATGCCAATCAAACCCGGCTTAAATTGGCAGCAGGATTGGCACAGGGCCTAAGCAGCGGTACAAGATTCGCGGTCTATCCTTTAGGCACAACTGATTTCACCGACAAGCAGAAGCAAGTAGCGATCGTTGAGGTGACTGAGGTGGAAGCCTCTAGCTCATCTGCAAAGGTGTTGGCAGAGCAAGACGGCGGCATTGCCATGAAAGGACAGATTGAACAGGGCGCGCCTGCGGTCATCCTCTCTGTTCCTGTTGATTTGGTGCGTCGAGTGCGGTTGTTTGGCGACAAGAAACTGGGAGAGGCAGAAAATGATCTGCCCACTCAAGCTTTGGTTGATCAGCAAGCAGTAGCTCTTTTGGCATTGCGACAGGCATTAGCAGGCAACGGCTGGGTGGTTGAAGTGCAGGATGATGATGAAGCCCACTATCAGGTAGCCGTTGGGAAAAGTGGGGAGTATGAGATCTGTATTGGGATGCCTCTGGCAAACCTTACGCCTCTGCTGCTCACTAGCGATCCAGAGGCCCCCAAGGAGGTCGTGAAGCGGTTAATTCACTTGGCGAAGTATCAGTCTGTTCAAGAATTGGATAATCTTACCTCTGAGCTAAGTGATGCTGTCGAATTTGAGCTGTTAAACCAAAACAAGCAGCCTTTACCCAATCCCAATAACATCACTTTGCAGCAAGGTGAGTTAGTTTATCTGCGACTTAAGAATACCTCTGTTCAGCCCCTAAATGTGGCGGTGCTTGATTTAGAACCCACCTGGGAGGTATCACAGATTCCCATTCAGGGGCTTGATGCTCCATTCTTTCAGTTAGTGCCCAATCAATCCATCGATATCCGGCTGCGTTTCACGGTGCCGGAAGGTAAAGGGTACACTCAAGCGAAGGAAATGCTTAAATTGTTTGCTACTCGTGGCCCTGCTGATTTTCGCTGGCTCAAACTACCATCCCTGGATCAAGAAATTGAACGGAAGGCATCACGGGGAACTCGCAGCATTAGCAATTCCTTCGGCAAGCTACTAGAAGCAGTAGGTGAAGACACTGATGCTGCACCTCAGCTCACCCGCGCTGCTGTCTATGAGCCAGACCCCAGTGCAGAGTGGGTAACGAAGCAGATTCAAATGACGGTGAAGCAATAGTCGATGAGAGGGGCTACTCTAGATTCAGGTAGCCCCTGCTCTGATCTGTACAGGAGCTAACACAACTGGAAAACTTCAATCGTGGATATAAACGCGAGTATTGACAGCTTACTGTAACACCGTGAAAAGTAATGCCAAAAATCCTTATCCTGTCCTCTAATCCGAGACGAGATCTGAATCTTGATCGAGAAATTTCAGACTTGAGTACGGCAATACAACGTTTGGGAAAGTTTGAAATCAGCCTAGGATTAGGGGTTCGCTCTCAAGAGTTATCAGGTCTACTTGCGGAACATAGTCCGCAGATTGTTCACTTTTGTGGGCACGGAGCAGGAGAGCAGGGGTTAGTTTTTCAAGATGAAAATGGACGGGAACAGCTCGTTAGCACGGAGATACTGACTCGAATATTCAAGACTTTTTCAGATGAGATTAACTGTACGGTACTGAATGCTTGCGACAGCGATCGCCAAGCAGAAGCGATCGTTGAGCATATCAATTATGTGGTTGGCATGAGTCAGCCAATCCTCGATCAAGCTGCCCATCTTTTTTCAGTTGGGTTTTATAAAGGGTTAGCCGCTGAAAAATCGATCGAGCAAGCCTATGAGATGGGTTGTATTGCAATTCAAATCTGGAGCGAAACCCGTTCCCAATCAACTCAAAACCGACAGTATCGCAAGCTAGCCTATGCTGGGGATGTTGCCCAGTCCGATCAGCCTCCGCTAGCAGAACATCTGAAGCCAATATTGCTGCAAAAGAGCGCGCGGTTATCCTCTAGCTTAGCTAGCAGCGGCTCAGCTTCAGAGGTTGCTCCTTTGTCAGCACCATCTGAGCATCCCCAAAGGTTTGATGAATTTGTTCACGAAGAGATCGAGCGCAAAGAATACAAAGATCAGGCGAGAGACGCTTATGACAATTTTGGGCAGTTTTCGGCTCAGAATGTGGTTGTTTTAAGCAAATCGGAGTACAAGCAGCGTCAGATACTTTTAGGAAAGGTTAAACAGTTTTGGATTGAGGGATTTCTCCAGCCTTCTCTTCAGGGTGTTGATGCCCTTAGCCTTGAGTTGAAAGCCCGTCCAGATGCGATCGCCGATTTATCGCAGGGAATTGAAGCGCTGTCTGTAGAGCTAGATTCATCCTATGAAAGGCTACAAGGTACGCAAATTTATGGGGAAATGGGGCAGGGTCGGACACTATTGATTTTGGGATCTCCTGGAGCCGGAAAGACGATCGCTCTGCTGCAACTAGCTCAACGCCTGATCGAACGCAGCGAACAGGACTTGAGTTTGCCGATGCCCGTCGTATTTAACCTGTCTTCTTGGGCGAGGGATCAAAAGCCGATCGTTGATTGGTTGATTGAGGAACTGCGAGAAAAATATCAGGTTCCCAAGTCGTTGAGTGAACCTTGGCTCAGACAACAGCAGCTTATCCTGTTGCTGGATGGGCTGGATGAAGTCAAAGAACATTATCGAAACGATTGTGTTCGTGCCTTGAACGAGTTTATTGGGCTGTTCCCCCGGACTGAGGTGGCAGTTTGTAGCCGAGTGCGAGATTACGAGGCGCTGACAGAGCGTTTACAGATCAGCAGTGCCCTTTGCCTGCAACCCCTTTCATCAGAGCAGATGTATCAGTTTTTGGACAGCGTGGGTGGCTCTCTGGCAGGCTTGAAAACGCTGTTAAAAAGAGATGTGGAACTAGAGCAGTTTGCCCGAACTCCGCTGATTTTGAACTTTATGAGTGTGGCATATCAGGGATGGTTGGTAGAACAGTTGATGCAGGTACTCCACTCGACTCCGGATCGCAACCAACACCTGTTCGATACCTATATTGAGCGGCGACTGGAGCGAGGGGCGACTTCAGACTATCCCGAAAATCAGGTGCTACGCTGGCTGAGCTGGTTAGCAAGTCGAATGGTGCAGGAAAAGCAAACCATTTTTTTGATTGAGAAGTTGCAGCCAACCTGGTTAAAGAATCGTAGTGAGGAAAGAGCTTATCAAATTAGAACTTTTATAGTTTCCGGGCTGAGTGTTGGGCTGAGTGTTGGGCTGAGTGTTGGGCTAATTTCCGGGCTGGGTTTTGAGCTGCGTTTTGGGCTGGGTAATGGGCTGAGTGCTGGGCTGAATGTTGGGCTGATTTTTGGGCTGAGTGTTGGGCTGAGTGTTGGGCTGATTACTAGTTTAGCCAAAAAAATATTACCTTTAGAGCAACTGAGTTGGTCATGGCAAAGGGCTAAGTCTAAGTTTATTCGTGAATTTTTTACTGGTGCTGGTTACGGGCTGATTTTTGGGCTGATTTTTGGGCTGATTAGCGGGCTGAGTAATGGGCTGATTTTTGGGCTGATTTTTGGGCTGATTTTTGGGCTGATTTATGGGCTGGGTAGTGGGCTGGGCGGCTCTGAAATCGTTCAGCGAACAGTGCCAAACCAGGGAATTCGCACTTCTCTAAGAAACAGCCTTTTCATTGGGCTGATTTTTGGGCTGATTTTTGGGCTGATTTTTGGGCTGATTTATGGGCTGAGTAGTGAGCTGAGTGTTGGGCTGAGTAGTGAGCTGATTTTTGGGCTGAGTATTGGGCTGATTTATGGGCTGAGTATTGGGCTGATTTATGGGCTGAGTGTTGGGCTGATTAGCGGGCTGAAATATGGTGGAGCCGCTTGTATTCAACATTTTGCGCTGCGCCAGACACTATACCAGAAGGGGCGTATCCCCTGGAACTATACAAGATTTCTCGACTTTGCCTCAGACCGACTCCTGATGAAAAAGGTTGGGGGAGGCTATGTCTTCTTCCACCGCATGTTGTTGGAGCATTTTGCTCAGAAAGTTGAAGTTGTGTCAGATCGCTAGCTTTGAGGAGAATAGAAATGGCTAATAAAGCTCCCATGAAAGATATGGTCATCATCCTTCCTGGCATCTTAGGAAGCGTTTTGCAGAAAGATGGCAAAGACCTCTGGGCAGTCTCCGGGCAGGCAATTTGGCAGGTACTTACCCAGTCTGGCGAAACGATTCACAATCTGAAATTATCTCAAGATGACCCAGAAGCTGAAAGTCTGGGTGACGGGATTCGCGCTACGGAACTGATTCACGATACTCATCTCATCCCAGGATTTTGGAAGATCGATGGCTATACTAAAACCGCACGTCTGATTACCGATAACTTTGATGTCACCCCCGGTGATATCTACAATGACCCAGATGATAGAGCCGCTAACTTCTACCAGTTTCCCTACGACTGGCGACGAGATAACCGGGCAAATGCCCACATTCTGAAAAAGCTGATTGATAAGCGACTAAAATGCTGGCGTGAAACCAGCGGAGCCTCCGATGCAAAAGTGATTCTGATGGCTCACAGCATGGGTGGGCTGGTGTCTCGCTACTATCTAGAAGTGCTAGAAGGATGGCAGGATAGCCGCGCTTTGTTCACCTTTGGTACTCCCTATCGGGGTTCGCTTAAAGCCGTCAACTTTCTAGCAAATGGATACAAGCAGCTTTTCCTGGATTTGACAGATGTGATGCGATCGCTCACCTCCATCTATCAGCTCTTACCCATCTATAAAGTCATCAATATCAATGGTGAATACCACCGCATTGCAGAAGTAGATAACCTGCCTAACATTAACAAACTTAAAGCGCAGGATGCTTTGGCATTCCATCGAGAAATTGAAGCAGCAGTAGAGCGCCATCTCAAAGATGAGCAATATCTCAAATCTTTTACGGTCGTTCCTATTTCTGGGACACAGCAGCCGACACTACAATCGGCTGTGCTAACGAACGGAACATTGACCGCGACTGAGGATTTGCCAGCGATACTGAAAGACCGCTCGGATCTGGGGGACGGAGATGGAACGGTTCCCAAAGTTTCTTCGATTCCGATCGAGCGATCGCAGAACCTCGACAATTTCTTCATCGCTGAACAGCATGGCGCGTTACAGAATCAGGCTCAGGTGCTCGATAACCTGCTGAATGTTTTACGAATGGGCACGATTGATTTGGAAGCCATCAAAGGGGAAACTCAGGCGGCTATCAGTCTCAGCCTAGAGGATCTGTATCTGGCGGATGAGCCGATCGCTATGCGTGCTCGTCTGATTGGACTACCCAATTCCGCTACAAAATTAAAGGCGGATATTCAAGCTGTTTCTGGCGTTGGCTTTGCCTCCCCAACGGGGAATCGTCCTGCCATTAGCCTTGATTTTGTCGAGCAGGAGAATGAATGGGTATTGGCGATCGAGGATTTGCCGCCGGGGCTTTACCGGGTCAGGGTTAGAACGGACAGCAGCGAACAAGCGCCTAGCCCAGTTCATGATTTGTTTGAGGTTGTTAGAAATTGAAGACGCGGTATGGAACTATCTTGGAGTAATCTTGATCCATTAGCAGAGCCAGTCTCACTCTATCTTTAGCCGTCTCCATTCCATGAAAAAAAAGATTCTGGTTCTGGTATCCAATCCTAAAGGCACGACTAATCTAGATCTTCTGCCTGAAATCCAGAAGTTAAAGGAAGCGTTGAGGCGATCGCAACATCAAAAGCGCTTTACTGTGGAATGGGAGGTAGCAGTACGCCAAACTGACCTGCGCCGCCATATTTTGGATGTCAAACCCCAGATTATTCATTTTTGTGGGCATGGGACTGAGCAAGGATTAGTTCTAGAAGATGACATGGGTACGGCGAAGGTCGTCTCGAATGAGTTTCTGGTGGATTTGCTGCGAGTTTTTGCCGATCGCATTGAGTGTGTTTTGTTAAATGCCTGTGATTCGGAAAATCTTGCCGATGCGCTGGCTCAACACCTTAACTACGTGATTGGAATGAACCAAGAGGTGCGGGATGATGCGGCGATCGCTTTTGCTGAGGGATTCTATGACACCCTAGGGGCAGGGGAAACTTACGAACGGGCATTTGAGGCGGGCAAGAATGCGGTGCTGGGGAGGGCATCATCGCGTCATGCGCCAAGCCGTAAGGGTGAGGTGATTGGTGAGGATGGCAGCCCTGTCAAAGGTCAGAATCAGGAGCATTTGATTCCCGTTCTGAAAACTAATCTAAATCCAACGCCGATTAAGCCGTTGTGGTTGAGTCCGGCGGTGGAGCAGGATGCGGTGCGGCAACTGTTGGGGGCGATCGAAAGTGGTTTTAACACGATTAGGCTGTTTCATGCGGATGAGCCGATTGTGCTGAAGGATCAGTACATTCCGGTGCAGGTGACGTTGGAGCGACGGTATCAGCATACGGTGGAGACGATCGGTGGCTATGCCGAATCGGAGGCGGAACTGAAGCGAATCTATGCGCTGAAGGGCGGCGGTGAGGAAGAGATTAAGCGGCAGCAGGTCGATTGGCAGGAGGCGAGGCGGCAGCAGTCGCGGATTGTGGTGCTGGCTGATCCGGGGATGGGCAAGTCAACGCTGCTGCGAATGGAAGTGGGGGCGACAGTGCAACAGGCTTACCAGGCGTTAGAAACTGACAGACCTCTGAAGGACATGACTCTACCGTTGTTTATCCGGCTCTCGACGCTGGCAGATGAAATAGCAGCTATGTCCACGGAGGAGGCGATTCTGAAGATTATTCAAGAGCGGCATTCTAATCTGCTGAAGCATCATGCCGATGCAGAAGTAGTGGTGTTTCTGAATGGATTCTTGAAGGAACAGTTGCTCAGTGGCAAGGTTTTGCTCTTGCTGGATGCGCTAGATGAAGTGCCGGATGGAAAACGCAAAAAGCTGTTAGAAAAGCTGAATGAGTTTGCCAAAGCCTACCCGACCTGTGCGATCGTCGGTACGTCTCGGATTGTCGGCTATGGCGGCAGGTTGATAGATGGGGCAAAAGACACGGAGATTGTCCCTTTTAACCAGAAGCAAACAGAGGAATATATTGAAACCTGGTTTAGAAATGCGCCGCTCAAGGATGAGTCGGTGTCGGCACGGGGATTGATCCAGGCGCTGCGAGAGCGTCCCCAAATTGCGGGACTGGCTCAAAATCCCTTGCTGCTGTCGTTGATTTGTAGCTTGTATCAACAGGATCATTTGACACTGCCAGTACGACGCTGTGAATTGTACGAGCAGGCAGTCAATTGTATGTTGGGACGGTGGGGTCCCGACAATAAAGGGCACGATGCAAATGAAGGATGGACTTTAGCTAAAAAAGAACTGTTAGAGGAACTTGCCTATCAATTTAGTTGTGAGAGCAAGCAGCTCTTTTCGTTTGGTGAACTGCGGAAGAAGTTGGAAAAATACTTAAAGAGTGGGAATGCGCCTACCGACCTGGAGAGTGTTAAAGCAGCAGATTTAACCAAGGAACTATGTGAGCAGGATGGTATTCTACAACGCTGGTCAGCAGAAGATGACAGATTACCGATTGAAAAACGACGTTATTTATTTCTGCATCGAACCTTTCAGGAATACTTAACAGCCTCATACTTAAGCCATATTGATGAGGGCGAGATTGAGTTTGAAAAGCTTTTTTGGAACTATGACTGGCATGAAACCCTGACATTGCTGGCAGGCTTGATGGAAAACCCAATGGCGTTGATTGAAGCCATTGCTGCTGAAAAGGATGATATTTTTCAAACGCAGTTGCTGCTGGCAGGTCGGTGCCTTGCCGAATGCAGTCAGATCTCAGATCCGCTCATCGATAAACTACTTGATCGTATCTATCAGTTTTGGCTGAAGTATCCAGAGGCTGAATTTATTCGATCGGTTGTGGTGGCGATCGGTCAAACCTGGACAAAACTAGTTCAAAATCTCCAGGCTGCTCTTAACCATGAGGACAGTGCTGTTAGCCGGTATGCAGTAGAGGCATTGGGAGAGATTGGCACTGACTATGCTGTAGATGCCTTAATCGCTGCTCTTAACCATAAGTCTCAATACATTAGATGGGACACAGCAAGGGCATTGGGAGAGATTGGCACTGACAAAGCCGTCGATGCCTTAATCGCTGCTCTCAACGATCAAGACAGCACCGTTAGACACAGCGTAACAGGGGCACTGGGAAAGATTGGCACTGACAAAGCCGTCGATGCCTTAATCGCTGCTCTCAACCATGAAGACAGAGGCGTTGGATACTGGGCAGCAGAGGCACTGGGAAAGATTGGCACTGACAAAGCCGTCGATGCCTTAATCGCTGCTCTCAACCATGAAGACAGAGGCGTTAGACACAGCGTAACACGGGCACTGGGAAAGATTGGCAACGACAAAGCCGTCGATGCCTTAATCGCTGCTCTCAACCATGAAGACAGCACCGTTAGAACAAATGCAGCAGAGGCACTAGGAAAGATTGGCACTGACAAAGCCGTCGATGCCTTAATCGCTGCTCTCAACCATGAAGACAGCACCGTTAGAACAAATGCAGCAGAGGCACTAGGAAAGATTGGCACTGACAAAGCCGTCGATGCCTTAATCGCTGCTCTCAACCATGAAGACAGCACCGTTAGATACAGGGTAGCAGGGGCACTGGGAAAGATTGGTACTGACAAGGCCGTCGATGCCTTAATCGCTGCTCTCAACGATCAAGACAGCACCGTTAGACACAGGGTAGCAGGGGCACTAGGAAAGATTGGCACTGATAAAGCCGTCGATGCCTTAATCGCTGCTCTCAACGATCAATACAGCGCCGTTAGAGAGAGAGCAGCAGAGGCACTGGGTCGGATTGGCACTGATAAAGCCGTCGATGCCTTAATCGCTGCTCTCAACGATCAAGACAGCACCGTTAGACACAGCGTAACAGGGGCACTGGGTCGGATTGGTACTGATAAAGCAATTAATACCTTGATTACCGCTCTCAACCATGAAGACAAATACGTTGGATACATGGCGGCAGGGGCACTGGGAAAGATTGGCACTGACAAAGCCGTCGATACCTTAATCGCTGCTCTCAACGATCAAGACAGCACCGTTAGATACAGGGTAGCAGAGGCACTGGGAAAGATTGGCAACGACAAAGCCGTCGATGCCTTAATCGCTGCTCTCAACCATGAAGACAGAGGCGTTGGATACTGGGCAGCAGAGGCACTGGGAAAGATTGGCACTGACAAAGCCGTCGATGCCTTAATCGCTGCTCTCAACCATGAAGACAGCACCGTTAGAACAAATGCAGCAGAGGCACTGGGAAAGATTGGCAACGACAAAGCCGTCGATGCCTTAATCGCTGCTCTCAACGATCAAGACAGCACCGTTAGATACAGGGTAGCAGGGGCACTGGGAAAGATTGGTACTGACAAGGCCGTCGATGCCTTAATCGCTGCTCTCAACGATAACGATGGGCACAACCAGGTTAGATACAGGGCGGAAGAGGTACTGAGAAAGATTGGCACTGACAAAGCCGTCGATGCCTTAATCGCTGCTCTCAACGATAACGATGGGCACAACCAGGTTAGATACAGGGCGGAAAAGGTACTGAGAAAGATTGGTACTGACAAAGCCGTCGATGCCTTAATCGCCGCTTTTAACGATAACGATGGGCCCAACTACGATATTCGGGGTGCAGCAGCGGCATTGGAACAGATTGGCAATGACAAAGCCGTCGATGCCTTAATTACCGCTCTCAACGATCAGAACAGCGCCGATAGAGAGAGAGCAGCAAAGGCATTAGGTCGGATTGGTACTGATAAAGCTGTCGATGCCTTAATCACCGCTCTCAACCATGAGACCAGTGACGTTGGAGATAATGCAGTAGCGGCACTGGAAAAGATTGGCAGGGTAGACTGCCTGGAAAAATTGCTCCAGTCAGCCGCACCCGATTTGATTTACCGTTCAGATCTCTTTCCCTTAGCCAGACGTTGGGCGATTCGCTTTAGCAAGGATGGGTTGCCCTTTATTCCGGTCTATCCAGAGTGGGTTAAAGCTGCCAAACCTATCGATCGAGCGGAGGACTAAGCCACAGGCTTGCTGATTAGGTAGAGTGGTTGGTTTTGCTGTGAAACACCCATATCATTGAACGAAGGATCAATTGCATGAACGACGTTTAATTGTTATCCTCCTTCCCTTACTGTTGAGCCAGGGTGCAGCAATAGCTCAAACTGCCTCCCAGAATCCAGCAGAGCCTGAAGAGCGATCGGTTTCTCGGTCTAAAACTGTGGTCAATTAGCAGGAATAGGCAACCCATGAAAACCATTCTGATCCTGGCATCCAATCCCAACGGCACATCCGTCCTCGACCTCGATCGCGAAATTCGAGATATTCGAGAAGGATTACGGCGATCGCAAAATTGCGACCAATTCCACATCGAACTGCGCGGAGCCGTGCGACCGATTGATCTACGGCGATTGCTGCTGGAGGTGAAACCCCAGATTGTGCATTTTTGTGGACACGGAGATGGAGAAGACGGATTGATTCTGGAAGATGATGACGGCAAAGCCCAACTGGTGAAAAGTGATGAGCTAGCGCGTCTGTTTGAGATTTTTGCAGATTAGGTGGAATGTATTCTGCTCAACGCCTGTTACTCTGACGTGCAAGCCACAGCCCTGATTCAACACATCAACTATGTAATTGGCATGAACCGCAAGGTTCCCGATGCCGCCGCGATCGCCTTCTCCATAGGCTTCTATGACGGCATTGGTGCTGGGGAATCGGTTGAGACGGCTTATAAGCTGGGATGTAGTGAGATCGAAACGGATCTTCCCAACCTATCAAGCACAAACCGTAAGCTGATCCCCATCCAATCACCTGAGAGTGAACACCCGCTGGTTTTACCAGACTATCTAATTCCTGTTCTGAAACAAAAGGAGCAACTGAATGAGATCGTTCCTGCTCTTGCCGTCTCAACTCCCAAGGCTCAGCTTGAACCGCTGATTGGTCATTCGGATTGGATTCGATCGCTGGCATTTAGTCCCGATGGCAAAACCATTCTCAGCAGCAGCAACGATCGCACCGTCAGAGTATGGGATATCGAGGCAGGACGGCTCCTCCATTTGCTCACAGGACACCGCGATCGAGTCAAGTGTGTGGGAATCAGTCCAGATGGACAACTGCTGCTCAGTTGCAGTCCCGATGCTCAAGTCAGGGTGTGGGATAAGAAACTGCTGACCCATAAAAAGACGGGGGACTGCCGCCATCTGGTCAAAGCATCCTCTCGGCTAATGACCCTGGTGAATGCGTTACCTATCAGTTCCAATCCGCAACG
Source organism: Drouetiella hepatica Uher 2000/2452 (assembly GCA_019359505.1). GTDB lineage: Bacteria > Cyanobacteriota > Cyanobacteriia > Elainellales > Elainellaceae > Drouetiella > Drouetiella hepatica. The sequence continues at coordinate 81,118 of JAHHHD010000014.1, forward strand.
TCCTATCTTTGCAACCGGAGCAGAACATGGCAAAGTCTCAATTTGGCATTTAGAAACTGGACAGTTGCAACGAACGATACAAGCGCACAGTAGCCCAGTTTTGTCGCTGGCATTTAGTGCCGATGGGAAATGGCTTGCCAGTGGGAGTCAAAACAAGACCATTAAGCTCTGGGATCTGGATAGTCCAAATGAACAACCGCTGTATGTCATTGAAGATGCTCACCTGAATCAAATTCTGTCGCTTGCAATTAGCAGTCAACACCAAATTTTGGTCAGCGGTGGAGCTGATCGCACCATCAAACTATGGGATTTAGTAACAGGGAAGAAGCGAGCACCCAAACACATTCTCGAAGGTCATGCGGGACAGGTGTGGTGTGTGGCGGTTAGCCCCGATGGCACAAGAATTGCCAGCGCCAGTGCGGATTTTACGGTGAAGCTGTGGAATATAGAGACAGGGGATCTGCTGCAAACCTTTACGGGGCATTTAGGAGAGGTGCGATCGGTGGCTTTTAGCCCGGACGGCAAACTCTTGGCTAGCGGAGGAGACGATCTGGAGATTAAACTATGGAAAATGTCGAACTAGCATCAATTCTCACTTCTCGATCTTATCCATAATTTTCTATGCCTGATCAACCCTCCACCCGAAAAGCAGAGCTAGTTGATTCTGAGTTGTATTCCCAGTATCGGGATTGCGATCGCTGGGCAGTTATTGTTGGCGTTTCAAAATACCAGGACTCAAAACTGAATTTGAGATATGCCGACCGCGATGCGGAGGAACTTTATCAGCTACTGCTTACTCCCAATGGAGGAAGTTTTCAGGCTGAGTACGTTTGCAAGCTTACCAACAAGCAAGCGACAAAGAAAAACGTTACACGTGCATTGCGGGGCTTCTTGAAAAAGCCAGCGAGAGAAGATTTGGTGCTGATTTATTTCGCCTGTCATGGTTCGCCTGATCCCGAGCGACCAAGCAATATTTATCTCCTTACTCATGATACTGACCCCAGTGATATTGCAGGAACTGCCTTGCCCATGGGGGATATCGATCGTGCGCTGAAAGACACTCTGCTCTCAGAAAAGGTCGTTATTTTAGCGGATACCTGCCACAGTGCAGCAATTGGTGGGGGCATTAGAAGCAGGAGCTTGACTGAGAGTACAACATTGATAAACCGCTACCTAAAAGAGATCAGTATTGCAAGAGGAGGAACTGCCTTACTTACGTCAGCAGAGTCGAATGAGGTAAAAGATGGGGAGGTGGGCACGGAGTATTCACTTACTACCTCTTGAGAGGGCTGAAAGGTGAAGCTGATTCTAACCGGAATGGTTTCGTAACAGTTGGCGAGTTATTTGAGTACGTACGCGAGAGTGTAAAAAATGCCACCAATCATAAACAGCATCCCAGTATTGGAACAAATCCATTCGATCGGAATTTACCCTTGGCGATCACGAACCTAGGTACAGAAGGACAACCTTTGAACTTGATGACGAGCAGTAGCCTTTTGCTCTTAAATCAGGGGAAAGCAAATCCAAATACTAAAATTCGGCTTGTCCTGTTTACCCTGGCAACTACAATCGCAGGTTGTGCTGTCCTCATTCTAATTAACAGATGGCATGAGCATTTTTTGGCAGATCCAGGTGCCGTGATACCATCAAGCTCCTCTCCTTCAATCTCTCCTCCAATTAGTGCTGATATTTTTGAAAAAGCTCTCGCTTTAGAGCAAGCAACAATTACCCAAATGCCTAAAGACGGATTAACTGAAGATGCTCTGGAACAAGTTATCGAAAATTGGCAAAATGCTATTCGGTTGATGAAACAAATTGTTCCCACGAATGAAAATTATCTGCAAGCATCTCAAAAGCTAAGTGAGTACGAAAATCAGCTTCGATATGTTGAAGCACTCAGAGTTGGTATTATTGCCGCAAAACTTACACAAGCAGGGAAGGATAACACTCTATCTCTTGAAGAATGGGAAAATATTAAACGCCTTTGGCAGCAGGCAATGACTAAGTTAAACGAAGTTCCATCTACTGACTCAAATTATGCTAAAGCACGACGCAAAATGGAGGAGTACCAAAATAATGAGAGTTATGCAAGCCAAGCAAGTTCACTTGCCCCATATATTCAAGGCATTAGAAAAGCTGAAAATGCAGGCAGGTCTGCAACGACAGCAAAATCCCAAGAAGATTGGTTAGAGATTGCAGGATTATGGGATCAGGCATCTGGATTGATGCGGAAAGTGTCTAGCCAATCCGTTTACTATGAAACAGCTAAGAAGAAGAGTAGCGAGTATCAATCTAAGCGAACATACGCTCAACGACAGGCTGTAAAGCTTGTGAGTGGGGAGTCTTAGAATTTTCAAGGCGTAAGAACAATCGCACTTGTTCAAGGCTCTAACCGAATGCTTCGGCTTAATACACCAAGCCATATTGAATCCGGGTAGACTCTTGATGATCTAGAACTTGCTGCAACGTTGACTGACGCACATAAACCACAGCTAGTGTCTCTAAATGGTGGGGCTGAATCTTCTCAAAACGCCATCCCAAAGGCTCATTCTTGTGGTTCATTGCCCTGCTCCTTCCGGGTCGCAATCGCCATCTGGCTCTCCAGCATTTGACCTAGTATCCAGACATAGGCGTTTGCGGTTGGACGGAGGGGTTGGGGATCTACAAGACTTGCTCTTCAATCATGAACCACAAAATCCGAACAATAAAATTATTGATATACAAGCAGGGGTATTACAATGTCATCTTCAAATTACTATTGGTCGCGCCGCTTGGTCCGAGGTTTTGGCAAAATGTGGTTTCTGATCATTCCCCAGGAGGCTAACAGCAGTGGAGGCGGAGCCAGTCTACTCGGCTCGGTTGTGAATGAGATGTCTGGCGGACTCTTTCCAGGAGGTGCTGGATTTACCATAATTGGCAAAGACTTTCCGGAGCCAAATCATTTAACAACGACTCAGTTGCTTCTAAAAGCGATCGAATCTCATCGCAAAGAGCTGAAACTGGCAGATGATGAGCAAATTGTTGTAGAAGTGAAATATCCTGACCTGAATGTTGTCTTTGAAAAATCTGATGCTTTAAAGTCTAGTGTCGGCAATTTTCCAAGCTTGCCAGTCTCTTTCAGCATTGACTATTCACGGATGGAGAAGATTTCAATTCAGTTTGGAGCCAATACTCGCAAGCTGTTTATTCCAACGGGCTATCTCAGTCGACTCAAAGACTTTGTGGGTGGAGATGACAGTCAAATCACGACCGATATCAGTATTGATAAAGAAACGATCGTTCATCAGATTCTGCTGACCGATCGGTATAGCGTTACCTTCGAGTCTGCTTCAGCCTTTGACTCTAATTTTGAAGCTGCCGCCAATCTTGGGAATATGCTGAATGCAGGTAGGATTTTGTTTGACATCGAACAAACTGAGAAAAAACAGGTAACGGTGACCGTTAATGATGGAAGTGAGTACCTGATCGCGTTAAAAGACATTGACTGGGACGATCTTTAGTACTCTAGAACCAATTTTATTGAGCTAGGCGATCGACCTGCTTCTATAATTTGCTCGAAATGAAATAGAATCTGCTTAATTGTAAGCAATCGGCAGTAAATAGAATTTTTGAGCTATTTACTGTTTCGGCACCAGATATTGAGTCAATTTACCCAAAATCTATAAAATAACGCTATCTCTACAATGAGTTTGAGATCGTTCACAAAAACATTCATTAGAGGGAGGCAGCACAATTGTCAACTTTTATCTAAATTATGGATATCTTAATCTGAAATTACCTTCAGAGCTTTGCTGCCCTATCAGTTCTATTCAGGATAATTAACTACAGTCGCTATCAAATTCGTTGCAGCAAGCACCTATGCCTAGCCCCTCAAAGAGACTGATTTTATTCTTAGCCGCTAATCCTCAAAATTCTACTCCGCTACGTCTAGACCAAGAAGTGAAAGAAATCGAGGAAGGTCTGAAGCGATCGCAGAAGCGTGATGAGTTTCAGCTAGAACAACAGTGGGCAGTTACAGCTAGAGACGTGCAGCGATCGATGCTAGACTTCAAGCCCAACATTGTTCACTTCTCTGGGCATGGTGTGGGACAGGGCGGACTGGCGCTTGAAGATGCCAATAAGCAGGTGAAGCTAGTTAGCGGCGAGTCTTTAGCCAAGCTATTTAAGCTGTTTGCCGATCGGGGTGTGGAGTGCGTTCTGCTCAATGCCTGTTATTCCGAGGTGCAAGCTGTAGCAATTGCCGAGCATATTCCCTACGTGATTGGCATGAGTCAGGCAGTGGGCGATGCGGCTGCCAGAGAGTTTGCTGTCGGGTTTTATGATGCCTTAGGAGCCGGAGAATCGATCGAGTTTGCCTTTGAGAATGGCTGTATCAGCATTAGCTTGGCGGGCATCCCCGAAGATTTGACGCCCGTTCTACGACGGAAACTAGATTCGGGTGCTCTAATTCAGCCCCTTATGAGTGTCGCTCCACCCATTCCAGTGAACGATCCACGCTCACTGGTAGTAGTCGAAGAGGCTGCTCCTCTCCCTCCAGCTCAAGCCTCCCTCCAACTTGACGTTCCCGAAGGTATGGTGAGCTTAGACTCGCAGCTATATGTTGAGCGTCCGCCCATCGAAGAAAACTGCTTTGAGACTATCCTTAAACCTGGCGCTTTGATTCGCGTCAAGGCTCCCCGGCAGATGGGTAAATCGTCATTGATGCAGCGAATTTTGCAACATGCCAACCAAAAGGGACACCGCACGGCACATATTAATTTTCAGTCAGTCGATGCCGATTTTCTGACCAGCCTTGACCAGTTCTTACAGTGGTTTTGCGCCACCGTCGCTGATGCACTGGGGCTAGAAGATAGGCTAGCCACTCAGTGGAAGGGAATTTTGGGCAGCAAAAACAAATGCAGTAACTATTTTCAGCGCTATTTGCTCCAAGAGATTCCGGGATCGCTAACGCTGGCACTAGATGAAGTCGATCAAGTGTTCCAACACCTGGAAATTGCCGACGGCTTTTTTAGCTTGCTGAGAGTTTGGCATGAGAACGGTAAAAACGATGATATTTGGAAAAAATTCCACCTGGTGATTGCTCATTCTAAAGAAGTCTACATTCCACTCAATATCAACCAATCTCCCTTTAACGTCGGCTTACCGATCGAGCTACCTGAACTCAACGCCGCGCAGATTAGCGAACTTGTGCACCGGCATCAGCTGAACTGGGGCGATCGTGAAATTCAGCAGTTGAAGAACGTTGTCGATGGGCATCCCTATCTGCTGCGAAGGGCGCTCTATGAGATCGCCAGTGACAATATCACTCTGCCGCGTTTCCTGGAGATCGCTGCTACTGATGCTGGCCCCTTTTATGACCATCTACGGCGGCATCTACTCAACTTGCAGAACGATCCCAAGCTCGAAGCAGCCATGAAGACAGTGATTGCCAGCGATCAGCCAGTGCGGATTGATCAAACTCAAAGCTTTAAGCTGCGCAGCATGGGGCTAGTAGAGCTACGCGGCAGCGACGTCATGCCTCTGTGCAATCTATACCGTGACTACTTCCGCGATCAGTTAGGAGTCAAAGTGTGAGTGCTCCCCAACCCCTCTATGAGTACCAAGTAGGCGGCAGCCTTCCTGTAGATGCACCCTCCTATGTCAGCCGTCAAGCCGATCGCACGCTTTATGAAGGACTGCGATCAGGCGAGTTTTGCTACGTTCTCAACGCCCGCCAAATGGGGAAATCCAGCTTGCGGGTACAGACAATGCGGAACCTGAAAGCCGAGGGCATTGCCTGTGCGGCAATCGACATTACCAGCATTGGCACTCTAGATATGCTGCCAGAGCAGTGGTACGCTGGGATAATTGATAGCTTGGTCAACAGCTTTCGGCTTTATAATGGCTTCGACTTGGGATCATGGTGGGAAGCCAACGCGCTGATTTCTCCAGTGCAGAAGTTCAGCAAATTTTTGGGCGAGGTGTTGCTCTGCTCCCTTCCTGGTGACGTTGTTATCTTTGTCGATGAGATCGACAGCATTCTGAGCTTGGAGTTCAACAGCGACGACTTTTTTGCCGTTATCCGCGACTGCTACAACAATCGAGCTGATCAGCCTGATTACCGTCGCTTAGCCTTTGCCATCATTGGTGTAACCACTCCCTCAGACCTAATTCAGGACAAACGCCGGACTTCATTTAATATTGGTCGGGCAATTGAGCTGAGTGGCTTCAGCTTGTCCGAGGCAGACCCTTTACTTCCGGGTCTTGCGACCAAAGCTGAGAATCCGCAGACGGTTATGCGCGAGATTCTCAGCTGGACGAGCGGGCAGCCATTTCTAACGCAGAAAGTCTGTCAGATGGTGCGGAATTCGGCGTTTCCGATCGCTGCAGGTGCTGAAGGCGAGTGGATTGCCAACTTGCTTCAACATGCCGTGATCCACAACTGGGGATCGCAGGATGAACCCATACATTTAAGAACAATTCGAGCACGGATTATGGACAGCAGTGCCCAAAGAACAGGGCGGCTACTAGGGCTCTATCAGCAGATCTTGCAGCAAGGAGGCATTCCTACAGACGACAGTCCAGAGCAAATGGAGCTACGGCTATCTGGGCTGGTTGTCAAGCGGGATGAGCAGCTACAGGTTTATAACCGTATCTATGAATCGGTGTTTGATTTAGATTGGGTGAACCAATCGCTAGAAAATTTGCGTCCCTATGGTGAAGCGCTATCTGCGTGGGTAGAGTCGGGCTATGAAGACGAGTCGCGCCTCTTCCGTGGGCAGGCGCTCGTTGATGCTCAGTCATGGGCAGCAGGCAAGAGCTTAAGCGATCTGGATTATCAGTTTTTAGCAGCAGGTCAGACGATCGATCGCCGAGATGTGGAAACCCGCTTAGCAGCCGAATCAGCAGCGCGATCGCTGTTGGCAAAGGCAAACAAGAAAGCCAATCGTCGCGTTTGGTTAGGGACAGTCATATTGGCAGCAACATTAGCAGGGGCGATCGTAGCTGTAATTACTGCCTGGCAAAGCACTTCAACCGCTAAACAGCAGGTAGCAGCAGCAACACAAGACAAAAATAAGCTTGAGCAGGAAAAGCAAAAGATTCAGCAGGAGGCAGATTTGGCTCTAAAGAGAGCGGAGGGGCGCAAGCAGCTGGCTGAAAAAAAGCTACAGCTGGCTGACCAGAATCTAGAAACTGCCAAGCAACGGGTAGCAGCAGCAACACAACAGCTTCAAAGTTCGCAGCTTCAGGCTGCTAAAGCCGAGCAAAATCAACAGCAGGCTCAGCAGCAGGTACAAGAAGCTAAGGCAAGCCTGCAAGTGGCACAGCAGTATCAGCAACAGGCGGCTTTGGCTTATGTAGTGGCTCAACGTGAAACAGCAGCAGCTCAACGTGAGACAGCGACCGCTCGGCAAGGAACGACGTTAGAGCGGGAAGGAACGTCAATCTCGCGCCGATTAGATGCCAATGGTGCCAAAATTGGGGAAATTGAGGCCCTGTCTGCGGTGCTTCCCTTGGCGGAGCAGCTTAAGCAGATTGTTGGAGCAGCTCCATTGCAGAATTATCCAGCTTTTAGTCCTTTTTCTACGTTGCAGAAAGTACTGTACCGAAACCTGTATCAGCCCGAGCAGTTCAGCGAGCAGAACCAATTTGAGGGGCATGGTCAGTGGATTAGGAGCGTCAGTTTTAGCCCAGATGGACAGACGATCGCTACAGCCTCTGGAGATGGAACGGCGCGATTATGGCAGCGATCGGGAAAACTTATCCAAGAGTTCCCAGGAAATCAGGTGGGCGTTTGGAGCGTCAGCTTTAGCCCCGATGGACAGCAGATCGCCACTGGGTCACAGGATGGCATTGTTCGCCTGTGGCAGCGATCGGGGGAATTAATTGCAACATTTCAGGGCTCTCAAGCGCCCGTTAGCAGCGTTAGTTTTAGTCCAGATGGGCAGCAGCTTATCACGGCATCATTGGACGGCAGCGCTCGACTATCAAGTCGATCGGGAGAACTCATCCAGGAATTTAAAGGGCATGAAGAGGGCGTTTGGAACGCTACTTTTAGCCCTGATGGACAGACGATCGCAACTGCATCAGGAGATGGGACAGTGCGGCTGTGGAACAAAACTGGAGAACAGATTCGATCGTTTAAGGCGCATGAGAAATTGATTTGGAGCGTCAGTTTTAGCCCCGATGGGCAGCAGATCGCTACTGCCTCCGATGATAATACCGCTCGGCTATCAAACCTGATGGGAGAACTCATTCAAGAATTTAAAGGGCACGAAGGAGCCGTGTATGCCATCAGCTTTAGCCCTAATGGACAACAGATTGTGACTGCTTCTGAAGATCGGACGGTTCGACTATGGAGTCGATCGGCAGACTTAATTCAGGAATTTAAGGGACATCAGGGAGGTGTTTGGGGCGTCAACTTTAGTCCTGATGGTCAACAGGCTGTCACTGCTTCAGGCGATGGCACTGCTCGATTGTGGAGTCGATCGGAAGGGTCAAGTCATGAACTGAAGGGACATCAGGAAGCGGTCTGGAGCGCCAGCTTTAGCCCTGATGGTCAACAGATTATTACTGCTGCGGGAGATAGTACTGCCAGACTGTGGAGTCGATCGGGAGAACTGCTTCATGAGTTTAAGGGGCATCAAAAATGGGTAAGAAGCGTCAGTTTTAGCCCAGACGGACGAGAGATTGCCACCGCGTCCGATGATGGCACAGCTCGATTATGGCGCGTGACGGGAGAACTGCTTCATGAGTTTAAAGGGCATCAAGCAGGCGTTTGGAGCATCAGCTTTAGCCCCGATGGACGAGAGATTGTCACCGGATCAAGAGATGGCTCGGCTCGTCTGTGGAATGTAACTGGAGACCTGATCACTGAATTGAAGAGCAATCATAGTGGGGTTAACAGCGTAAGTTTTAGTCCCAATGGTCAGATGATTGCCACTGGCTCAGACGATAGTACTGTTCAACTCTGGAGCCGCACCGGAGAGTTGGTGAAGGAGTTTGCAGAGAGAGAGGCAGCTGTTTGGAGTGTGAGCTTTAGCCCTGATAGTCAACAGATTGTCACTACGTCAAACAATAGTGGAGCTGTTCGGCTACGGAGTCTGACGGGAGAACTGATTCAGGAGTTTAAAGGTCATCAAGGAGTCGTCTGGAGCGCCAGTTTTAGTCCCGACGGTCAGCAGATTGCAACTGCATCAGACGATCGCACGGTGCGACTGTGGAGTCGGACAGGAGATTTAATCCTAGAACTCCCAGGTCATCAGGGAGCCGTCTACAGCGCCAGCTTTAGTCCCGACGGACAGCAGATTGTCACGGGATCGATCGATCAAACTGCGCGGTTATGGCAACTGTATAGCTTAGAAGATCTAATTCAACGCGGTTGTGGCTGGCTCAATAATTATTTAGCAACTCATGCCGAGGCACAAAATGTTTCGCAGTCCTGCCAAGCTTCTACTCAATTACCAAATCAATTAATGGCGGCTCCAAATTCAAGCAGATAAAACAAGGCACCCGAAAAACTCTATACCCCTAAGTTTCTATGAGCGTTGTCCCTAGCCCCTCATACCCATACCAAGTTGGCGGCAGCTTGCCGATAGATGCCCCCTCTTATGTTCACCGAAAAGCCGATCGCAGCCTCTATGAAGCCCTGAAGTCAGGCGAGTTTTGCTATGTCCTCAACGCCCGACAAATGGGTAAATCGAGCCTCCGGGTTCAGACAATGCAGCGGCTCAAAGCTGAGAACATTGACTGTGCGGCGATTGACATCACCAGCATTGGCACGGCAGACATCACGCTAGAACAGTGGTATGGCGGAGTCATTGACAGCTTAATCAACAGCTTTAACCTGACTGAGAGCTTCGACCTAGAAGCTTGGTGGGCAGAACATCCGCTGATTTCTCCAGTGCGGAAGTTTAACAAGTTTCTGGGTGAAGTATTGCTGCAGCAACTCTCTGGCAACATCGTCATCTTCATTGATGAAATTGACAGTATCTTAAGCCTTGACTTTAACAGCGACGACTTTTTTGCCGTTATCCGTGACTGCTATAACAACCGAGCTGATCAACCCGATTATCGCCGCTTAGCCTTCGCAATCATTGGTGTTGCTACTCCCTCGGATCTGATTCAAGACAAACGCCGTACGCCCTTTAATATTGGGCAGGCGATCGAGCTAGGTGGCTTTAGCTTATCTGAAGCTGATCCGCTTCTACCGGGTCTCGCCACAAAAGCCGAGAACCCACAGGCTATGATTCGAGAGGTTCTCAATTGGACAGGCGGACAGCCGTTTCTGACTCAGAAAGTCTGTCGGTTGGTGCGAGACTCAGCTTTTCCTATTACTGCCGGGGCCGAACAGGAGTGGCTTGCCAATCTGTTACAACACGCTGTCATCTACAACTGGGAGTCTCAGGATGAACCTGAACACCTCAAAACAATTCGCAATCGGATTACCTACAGCTCTTCTCGAGGAACAGGGCGGTTGCTGGGGTTGTATCAGCAGATTTTGAGGCAGGGCAAAGTTCTAGCAGATGATAGTCCCGAGCAAATGGAACTACGACTGTCGGGGTTGGTTATGAAGCAAAGGGAACACCTGAAAATCTATAACCGCATTTATGCAGCAGTCTTTAACCAAGAATGGACAACTAACTTATTAGCAGCCTTGCGTCCCTATGCCGAAGCTTTAGAGGCATGGGAGGAGTCGAACTTTCAAGATGAGTCCCGTCTACTGCGAGGGCAGGCCTTGCAAGAGGCTTTAGCCTGGTCAGCCAGTAAAAGTTTAAGCAATGTTGATAATCAGTTTTTAAGGGCTGCTCAGGAATTGGATAGACAGGAGGTGCAACTGACGCTACAAGCTGAAAAGCAGGCTAAGAAAGCTGCTGAATACAGAATTAAATCTCAAATAAGAATGGTGGCGATGGTCGGTTTACTAGCTGCAGCGTTGGCAATGGCGATCTTCAGCGTTCAGCTCGGCTTTGAGCGAAATCAGGCCCAAACCTCTGAAATTAAAGCCCTAAATGCCTTGTCAGACTCCCAGCTCCTTTCAAATAAACAGCTCGAAGCGCTAGAGTCGAGCGTCAGGGCTGGAGAGAGTTTGTCTAAGCTGGGAACACAGCCTGAGATTCAAGCAGAAACAGAAGACCAAATGCGGGCGACGATTTATGGGGTTCAGGAATGGAATCGTCTACAAGGTCATGAAGCCGACTTATGGAGCGTTAGCTTTAGCCCGGATGGCAAAATGATTGCTTCATCAGCCTTCGACAAAACAATTCGGCTTTGGAACCCCGAAGGACGGTTGCTCAGAACGTTGACCGCGCACACCGATGGGGTCGTCAGCATCCGGTTTAGCCCAGATGGTCAAACGATCGCCTCAGCCAGTCACGACCGGACAATTAAGCTATGGCGAGTGGCAGATGGACGGTTACTCAAGACGCTTTCAGGACACAGCAATCGCGTCAACAGTATTGCGTTTAGTTCAGATGGTCAAATGATTGCTTCAGCCAGTGCTGATGGCACTCTTAGGCTTTGGCAAGTGAAAGACGGGCGTTTGCTCAGAACTTTTCCGACCTGTGTCAGTACTGAGAAATCTTGCCAAGGTCATAAAGGCGAGGTTCTGGGCGTTAGTTTTCATCCTGATGGCACAATCCTTGCTTCTGCTGGTGAAGACAAACGAATTAAATTTTGGAGTACAAAAGGCCTCCTGTTACGAACGATTGAAGGATGTAAAGAAGGAGATAAAAATGCTGGAAATTGCCGAGGACATTACGCGTTAGTTCAAGGACTGAGCTTTAGCCCCAATGGAAAATTCCTGGTGTCGGCAGGTGCAGATAGTACGGTGCGATTGTGGAAATCTAATGGAACCTGGATTAAAACACTCAATAGCCATTTAGATGTAGTCAAGAACGTTAACTTTAGCTCAGACGGACGTTTCTTTGCGACGGCTAGCTCTGATAGTACCATTAAGCTCTGGACGGCAGATGGTCTATTGCTGAAAACTTTTAGGGGGCATAATGGACCCGTTACAGGCGTCAGTTTCTCGCCCGATGGCAAAACTTTAGTTTCTGCTGGCTACGATAAAACAGCAAGGCTTTGGAAAGCTGAGCCTTTGCCTCTGGTTGCAGTACGGGCACATCTTGACGGTGTAAAGAGCGTCAGTTTCTCTCCTAACGGTCAACTTTTGGCTTCGGGAGGAGCCGATAATTCGGTGAAACTCTGGAGATCAGATGGAACCCTGCTCAAGACCTTGGAAGGTTGTTTACCAGAAGCCAAAAGCTGTGCAGGGCATAGTAATATTGTCAATAGCGTTAGATTTTCTCCCAATAGCCAGCTTTTGGCTTCAGTCGCAACTGACAACCGGGTGAAATTATGGAAGAGTGATGGCACCTTACTGAAAACGATCGAGAGTTGTCCGGGAAATACCAAGGATTGTAAGGGTCATACTATATCGGTTAGGAGTGTGAGCTTCAGCCCTGACGGCAAAATTCTAGCGACATCAAGCGACGACAAAACTATTAAACTTTGGAAGACAGATGGAACTTGGCTTAAAACATTAACCGGACATCAGCAACCCGTTCTGAGCGTGCAGTTTAGCCCAGATGGTCAAATGCTGGCTTCGGCAAGTCGGGATGGCACCATTAAACTTTGGAAAGACGGCAGTTTAGTGAAAACAATCAAGGCTCACAAAGATTGGGTTTCACGAGTTGACTTTAGCCCAGATGGTCAAATGCTACTCTCTTCAAGCTATGACAATACCGCAGTTCTTTGGAGTTTGGAGGGTCGCCTGTTGAAAACTTTAACAGGACATACTAACTGGGTCAGTAGCGCTATGTTCTCACCGGACGGTCGCCTGATTGCCTCCGCCAGCCATGACAGTACAGTCAAGATTTGGAACCTAGAAGGTCGGTTGCTGAGAACCATACCCCACAGCAACGTGATTTTAGATGTAGCTTTTAGCCCAGATAGTCAGAGACTTGCAACGGCTGGAAATGATACCTCTATCAAAACCTGGCAAATGGAGAAGGAAGAAATGGAGATTCCTAAGCTGGATGCTCTTCTGAGTAAAAGTTGCACCTGGTTAAAAGGGTATTTGACGAACAATATTGCCGTTTCCTCAAACGACAGACACCTCTGTGATGGCATCGAAACTCAATAATTGCATTCAGAGCCTATCCGGTTAATTAGTTTTCTGCGACCTTCAACCCCGAACTGCTGCTCTATGAAAAGAACTATCCTAATCCTTGCTGCCAACCCTCAAAGTACCGGCCGTTTGAGGCTCGATCGCGAAGTGCGTGATATTGAAGATGGATTGCGGCGATCGAAATTTCGCAATCGGTTTCAGTTAGAGCAGCGATGGGCAGTGGAGCCGCGAGATATACAACGAGCCATGCTAGAGGTGAAGCCGCACGTCGTGCATTTCTCAGGGCATGGCGAAGGCGATGCAGGTCTAGTGTTTCAGGACGTGATGGGGCAAATTAAGCTGGTTAGCTCAGAAGCTCTGTCTGGCTTGTTTGCGCTATTTGCCGATCGCGTAGAGTGCGTCTTGCTAAATGCTTGCTATGCGGAAGTGCAGGCAGAAGCGATCGTTCAACACATTAACTACGTAATTGGAATGAAGCAGGCTGTGCGAGATGATGTCGCCATTACTTTTGCCGTTGGATTTTACGAGGGGTTGGGCGACGGCTTGTCGATCGAAGCAGCTTTTGAGCAGGGAAAACAGGCAATCCAGACAATGCTAGCTGGTGGTGGCATTGCTCGGAAGCTATCTGTTGTTCTACCGGATGATTCCCCTGCGCCGCTTCCAGACTCTTTAATTCCTGTTTTGAAATGCAAAAATTGACTGAGTTCGCGCTACGACTATGAATCAATCAAGTAACCGTTAGAAGCAACAAAGCGAGGAAGGTTTCATGCGTCTCCGAAAAGCTTTTTCTTAAGGAAAAGTTTTGTTTGCAGCGATCGGTCACTCTTAAAGCTAAGATTGGGCAACTTATATTACGCAATTATATGGGGGATAGGGCAGAGGCAGCCCACTAAGGCTGGTGAACACACTATCTGGTGTGAATAACTTTTTAGCTTATTTGGAACGTTTGGGCAGGGAGCAGTTAGACTACTTGACTGCTGTTTCATCAGATGTCAAGCAGTAAACAGAGACGTAATTTTTACATAAATCAAGCCAGAGTGAACTATGCCTCCCTCAGCTAAAAGGAAAAAGACGACCATCTTGTTTTTGGGTGCAAATCCTGCAAACTCCGATCGCCTTGATTTAGAAACAGAGGTCAAGGAGATCAGTGCCGAACTGGAAAGAGCACAAAAGCGAGATAAGTTTGTCTTAAAGATTAAGATGGCGGCACAGACGAGAGATATTCAGTCTGCCCTTTTAGAGTTTAAACCCCAAATTGTGCACTTTGCAGGTCATGGTGTTGACCAAGCCGGACTTGTCTTTGAAGACGCGAGTGGTCAAGCCAGGCTAGTAAATGGGGTCGCATTGGCAGCGGTATTCAAACTGGTTGAAAGTTTTGTGGAATGTGTTGTTTTAAATGCCTGCTATTCTGAGCAGCAAGCAGCAGCCATTGCCCGATATATTCCATATGTAATTGGCACCAGTCAGAAGGTAGGCGATGGAGTCGCAAGGGCATTTTCATTTGGCTTTTATAATGCCCTAGGATCGGGTGAACTTTATGAATCTGCCTACAACTGGGGCTGTAGCAATATTGGGATGGAAGGCTTCTCTGATATCCCCACCCCGATTTTGAAGCGCAAGAGCGAAGAACCTGAAGTTATTGAACCGATCGAGCTTTTGCCAGAACTGGTTGCTATTCCACTGGGTCCGGTTCGGGACTTCGAGCTTTTTCCATTCATTATTGACGTACCAGAGGGTTCAATTAGCACTGATTCACCCCTGTATATCGATCGCCCACCGATTGAGCAAGAGTGCTATGAGGCCGTCTTAAGACCGGGCGCACTCATCCGGATCAAGGCACCAAGACAGATGGGTAAGACCTCCTTACAGCAGCGAATCTTGCACCGTGCTGAAGAAATTGGGCATAAAACCGGATACATCAACTTCCAGCTCGTTGATCCAAAAGTCTTAACAGATTTAGATAAGTTTCTGCAATGGTTTTGTCGAACTGTTACGGATGCATTGGAGTTAGAAGACAAGCTAGAAGACCACTGGAAGCCTATGCTCAGCACCAAGGTAAGATGTACAAACTATTTCCAGCGATACCTTCTCAAGGAAGTTTCGGGTTCCTTGACACTAGGCTTGGATGAAGTAGATCAGGTCTTTCAACACTTGGAGATCGCTGATGGCTTTTTTAGCCTGCTGCGTGTTTGGCATGAACAGGGCAAAAACCAAGAAATCTGGAAGAAACTTCGTCTAGTTATTGCCCACTCGAAGGAAGTTTATATTCCGCTCAACATCAATCAATCTCCTTTTAATGTCGGACTACCGATTGATCTACCCGAACTTACCCAACCACAGGTTACGGAGCTAGTCAGGCTACACGGCTTGAACTGGTCAATGGCGCAAGTCAAGCAGTTGATGAGTGTTGCGGATGGACATCCCTATCTGTTGCGGAAAGCCCTTTACGATATTGCGAAAGGAAACCTAACATTAGAGAAATATTTGCAGGTGGCTTATACCGAAGAGGGGCTGTATGGCGACCATCTCAGCCGTCACCTTCATAATTTGAGAGAAGATTCTAGTTTATCTGCTGCTATGCGTCGAGTTGTGATGGCAGATGAACCCGTGCAGTTAGATCAAAACTACGCCTTTAAGCTCCGTAGCATGGGGTTAGTAGAACTTTCTGGAAACAACGTGATTCCACTTTGTAACTTGTATAAAGTCTATTTTCGCGATCGCTTAGGAGCCAATTAATGAGCACTGTCCCTTCCTCTATCTATACTTACTACGTTGGAGGAAGCTTACCCGTCGATGCTCCAAGCTATGTCTACCGTCAAGCCGATCGAGATTTATACGAAAGTCTGAGAAATGGTGACTTTTGTTATGTTCTCAACGCACGACAGATGGGAAAATCGAGTTTGCGTGTTCGTACAGAAGAGCGTCTGAAGGCGCAGGACGTTGCCTGTGCCACGATCGACATTACCAGTATCGGCACCTCAGATATTACACCAGAGCAGTGGTACTTTGGCGTGATTGATACGCTAATCAACGGATTTGAGCTTTACAACACGTTCGATTCTTCTGCTTGGTGGGAGGAAAATCGCTTACTGTCGCCTGTCCAGAAGTTCAGTAGATTTCTGAAAGACATCCTCCTAGCACAGATAGGTCAGGCAATTGTCATCTTTGTAGATGAGATTGACAGCGTCTTGAGTTTGCCGTTCAACATTGATGATTTTTTTGCGGTGATTCGGGATTGCTACAACAATCGCGCCAATCAGCTCGAATATCGTCAGCTGACCTTTGCGTTGATTGGCGTTGCAACGCCATCAGACTTGATTCAGGATAAGCGACGCACCCCATTCAATATTGGACGGGCGATCGAACTCACGGGCTTTAGTTTGCATGAGGCAGAGCCACTCCTACCGGGATTAGCAACCAAGGCAGAAGATTCGCAGTCAGTGCTACGAGAAATCTTGGCATGGACAGGTGGACAACCTTTTTTGACCCAGAAAGTCTGTCGATTGGTGATGGCATCCTCCTTCCCGATCGCGGCTGGAGCCGAAACAGACTGGGTGGCGAATCTGATGCAAAATACAGTGATCGATCGCTGGGAAACCCAGGATGAGCCAGAGCATCTAAAGACCATTCGTAACCGGATTTTGTACAGCAACGCCCAGCGGACGGGGCGGCTTTTAGGGCTATATCAGCAGGTGTTTCAGCGAGGTAGCGTGACAGCAGACGATAGCCCAGAGCAGATGGAACTGCGACTATCAGGGCTAGTGGTGCGGCAAGAGGGCAGGCTACAAATCTATAACTTAATCTATGCTGCGGTGTTTGATCTGGCATGGGTAGATCAGGAGCTAGCTAATCTGCGCCCCTATGCAGAGACCTTCAGTGCATGGGTGGAGTCTGGTTTTACAGATGAGTCGCGCTTGCTACGGGGGCAGGCATTAGTTGATGCTCAGAGTTGGGCAACTAATAAAAGTCTCAGCAATCAAGATTACCATTTTTTAGATGCTAGTCGAAGTCTAGAACGCTCAGAATTTGAACGTAACTTAGATGTCGAGAAGCAATCAAATCAGTTACTGACAAGTGCTAACCGTAAAGCCAGAAAACGAATACGCTTTGGTGTTTATATTTTAATCACAGCGTTGGCTTTAGCAATGTTAGCTGGTTGGTGGGGTAGACAATCTATTGTCGAAGCTCAAAGTCAAATTCAAAATGCAGAAGAAACTATCCACAGCAACGAATTGCAGATCGAAAAATCACAGCGGGAACTTTCTAGTACTCGTAACCAAACTCAAAGGCAAATTGCTCAAGCAAAACAGGAGACACAAGCAGCTCAGGCAAAAATTAATCAGGCAAAGCAGCAACAGCAGTTAGTACAGGAGGCACGTGATAAAGCACAGCAGGAATTACGAACCGCACAACAGGAAAGGGGTAAACTTCAAGGGGACTTGCAACAGTTACTGAAAGATACAGAAGCTGCTCAGATGTTAGCTCAGCAAGCTAGAGCACAAGCTGGTGAGGAACGACAAAAAGCTGTAGAATCACAGCAAACTACTCAGATTACTCTTCAAGGAAATGCAATTAACCAATTAGGGAATGTTGCTTTACAACAATTTGAGTCCGGAGAATTAGAGTCTTTGTTAACGGCGATACAGAGCGGAACAGCTTTACAGGAGCTAGTGAAATCACAAGGTGTATTTGACAAATCTCCAGCATTTAGTCCATTATTAGCGCTTCAAAAAATACTCGACAATATTTCCGAGCAGAACCAACTCCTTGGACATCAAGGTTGGGTAAGAAGGGTCAGATTCAGTCCAGATGGCAGATTAATTGCGACAGCTGGTTCAGACGGAGTAGTTAAATTATGGGATGTCCTAGGGCAGCCTATAAAGACGTTTGAGCGCTACCATCGCAGTATCTTAGACATGAACTTTAGTTCCACTGGAAGGTTTATTTTGACAGCCGGTGATGATGGTGTAGCTAGGCAATGGAATTTGTCTGGAGAGGTTTTAAACACATATGATCATCAGGAAGTTGTTCAAGCTGTAGTAATCAGCTCCGACGAGAAGCGAGTTGTTACAGTTGGCGGTGGAATAGCTAAAGTGTGGAATATAGCTGGTCAACAACAAGCATCTTGGCAAGCTTCTGAAAAAGAGCTTTACAGCATCAACTTTAAACCTAATGATCAAAGCTTTATCACAGCAGGACTTGAAGGTAAAGTGCAGCAGTGGGATTGGTCTGGGCGAAAACTTATAGAGTTTGCAAGTGATCAAGGTGCCATTTTGAGCGCTCAATTTGCTCCAGATGGAAGAACGCTTGCCACAGCCGGAAGTGATGGTTCTGTCAAATTGTGGGATCAAAATGGGCAACCACTCCTTACTTTAAAGGCACATAAGGGCTGGACAAGAGATATCAACTTTAGCTCAGATAGTCAGTCTTTTGCGACTGCTGGAGATGATGGAATAGTGAAGCTGTGGAATATATCTGGTCAGCAAATAGCTGAATTAAAAGGGCATTTGGGTGGCGTATTGAATGTTCAGTTCAACTCTAATAATCAGCAGCTTGTCTCAGCAGGAACTGATGGTACTGCAAGACTTTGGAATTTATCTGGACAACGCTTCAACTCAAATAGCTTTATTGCCCTTTCAAAATCTCAAGAGCCGGAAAATGACGTACGATGCGTTTCTTTGTATGCTCCTGGACTCTATCCAGAACGGGTTGCATCAGCATTATTTGACGACAATCGAGTTGGTAGGATTTGGTTAGAGAATCAATCCAATCAAGTAATTACAATTAAGCTGTATCATCCTGATTTACCGGGGGAAGCATGGGGAGAGTTTCTGGTAGAACCAAAGGCAACTTGGCTATATCCATTTGAGGAAGATGCTCCTGTTTTCGGTAGTGATTGGGGCATTCAAGTAGATAGCTCCAAGATCTGTATTCTTGGCAGAGTTGGAGAGTGGAGTTTACTCAATAGCAGACATATCTTCAAAACTTCATCTAATCGATTTCCTAAAGGTAGTTCTTCTGGCAATCAAAACATTTTTGATACCCTTGATTTTAGCCCTGATGGTCAGCAGTTAGTGACAGGTGAGCTAAGTGGAAAAGTGAGCTTTTGGGACTTATCTGGCAGAAAATTGAGGGAATGGAAAGCTATACGGGGAGGAGTGCAAGGGGTTAGTTTTAGTCCAGATGGACGATATGTAGCTACTTCTTCTCCTCAGCGGGTGTTGCTTTGGAACATGTCTGGCGAAAAGATTGCTGAGTACAGTGCTTACAACGTGAGCTTTAGTGGCAATGGCGAGCATTTAGCTATTGCGACACAAAGCGACTCAAATGATGTGATTCAAATTTGGCACCAGGCTACAGATCAGTTAATTAAAGAGTGGAATCCTTCCTTAGGAACTGAGGGAAAAATCAGTGTTTACAGCATGGACTTCAGTCCTGATACAAAATCCTTACTAATTGCAGGAACACTACAAGTTAATCTTTACAGCATTGTTGATAGTCCAATTCAGCTTTGGGATCTATCAGGAAATTTAATTACAGAATTTAAGGGACACCGAGGTGGGGTTTTAAGTGCAAAATTTAGTCCAGATGGACAGGCAATTGTCACAGGAGGAATGGACGGTACTGTTAGACTATGGGGTTCTCTGGGTGAACAGCTCAGTCAATGGAAGGCGCACAGGGGTTGGGTAAGAAGTGTTATGTTTCTAGACAATCGACGTGTTGCAAGTGTAGGTGATGACGGGCTGGTCAAAGTATGGACTCGGTCAGGACAGCTAACTGCTGAATTCAAGGGACATCGAAGCAAGATTAGCGGCATGGCGTTTGATTCGTCAAAGCAAATCATCGCAACTTCTAGCTATGACGGCTCTGTTCGTCTGTGGCAAATAGAAAACTTAGATGAACTTATATCGCGCAGTTGTGACTGGATAGATGCTTTTGAGAAAGCAAATAAGAACTATTTTTGCAAAAAATTATCATCTGGTGATTAAAATCTTTGATTTGACTTGAACTATGACGAGGCAGGGCTATGAGTTCGACTTTTCATCCTACATATATGTATCAAGTCGGCGGCAGCCTCCCTGCTAACGCTTCCACTTACGTTGAGCGCCAGGCCGATCGCGATCTCTACGAAGGACTTAAATCCGGACAGCTCTGCTACGTGTTCAACAGCCGTCAGATGGGTAAATCAAGCCTGCGCGTTCGTACAATTCAGCGTTTGCAGGCAGCAGGAATCACCTGTGCTGTCCTCGATATGACCGAAATCGGCACGTCAGACATTACCCCTGAACAATGGTATGCGGGCATCCTTGATCGCCTGCTCGATGGCTTTGAGCTAACCAATCGCTTTGACCTGGAAGCCTGGTGGGAGAGCCATGCGTTGATTTCGCCCGTGCAGCGCTTCAGCCTGTTCTTTGAAGAAGCGCTGCTCAAGTTTATCTCAGGGGCGATCGTCATCTTTTGGGAAGAAATCGACAGTGTGTTTAGTCTGCCGTTTAATACCGATGATTTTTTTGCAATTCTCCGCACCTGCTATGACAAACGCGCTCTAAACTCTGAGTTTAATCGCCTCACGTTTGCCCTAGTTGGAGTTGCTACCCCCACTGATTTGATTCAAGATCGCCGTCAGTCGCCTTTTAATCTGGGTCAAGGCATTGAGCTGAGCGGCTTAGAACTCTCACACAGTCAGCATCTACTAGCTGGACTTGCTAGGGCAAGCGATCGCCCCGAAGCTCTATTGCAAAACATCTTTTATTGGACGGGTGGGCAGCCTTTTTTAACTCAAAGACTCTGTCGTTTGGTAATCGGACAATTGAGCCTTGATGGCTTTAAGGCTCAATTATCCCTCGATCGCCTAGTTCAGGAAAAGGTGATTCAACATTGGGAAACGCAAGACGACCCGCCTCACTTCAAGCCGATTGCCGATCGATTACTGTGGAATGAAAAGCGGGTGGGACGATTGCTGGGGCTGTATCAACAGATTTTGCAGTCGCCTGTTGCGCCGGATGGCTTGCCAACAGGAGCTACGGTAGATGATAGTCCAGAGCAGATTGAACTACGTCTGTCGGGGTTGGTTGTGCGTCGAGAAGGCTGTTTACGAATCTACAATCGCCTCTATGCGCTGATTTTTGATCAGGCTTGGGTCGATCGCCAGTTGGCTGAACTGCGTCCTTACTCAGAATCTTTGACGGCGTGGTTGATTTCTAGCTGCATAGACGAGTCGCGCTTGCTGCGGGGGCAAGCATTGCAGGATGCGCTGGCTTGGGCAGCGAGTAAGAGCTTGAGCGATCGCGATTACCAATATTTAACTGCTAGCCAGGAGATTGATAAACGCGAGGCAGAGAGAGCACTACTTGCCGAAAAGAAGGCGAGAGAGCTTGAAAATCTGGAAGCAGAGATCAGACTCAAGGCACAGGAGAGCGAATTAGCCACACAAAAAAGAGCAAACCAGATTTTGACTGATGCTGCTGTCAAAGCTAACCGTAGGATTCGGATCAGCTTTGTTTTTTTAGGAGTATCGCTGGGTGTGGCGATCGGTGCTGGGCTAGCTGCCGAATATGCCTATGGGCAGCAGCAGAAAATTCAGGAAACCGCCAGTCTTGAGCAAGCTGGTTTAGCAACGCTTCAGCAGTTTGCAGGTGGAGATGAAATTGAATCGTTGCTGGGCGCCCTCGAAAGTGGATACCAATTGAAGCAGCTGATTGGAGAGGAGCGATCAAAGCAGTACTCCGTCGTGAATCCAATGCAAGCACTTCAGGCTATCTTGTCTCAAATTCATGAGCAAAATGTGTTTCAGCATCCGGAAGGCATCCAATTTGCTGCATTCAGTCCCGATGGACAAAAAGTTGCCACAGTCAGTAAAGATGGGATGATCCGAATATGGAGTGCATCGGGGCAAAAACTATCCGAGTTTTCTGGAAAGCAAAAGATCCTGTATTCACTTGACTTTAGTCCGGATGGACAGCAGGTTGTTACGGCAGGTCAAGATGGTACGGTACGGCTCTGGAGTCTTTTAGGTGATGAAATAACTGAATTTGAGAAGCAACCACAACCTGTTTACAACGTGAAATTTAGCCCAGATGGACAGAGGGTGGCGATCGCCAGTGGCAGTGGAGCAGTAAAGCTTTGGACACTTTCAGGACAACCGCTCCCAGGCTTTCAACTCAGCCAGGGAGAACTCTTAAGCCTTGATTTTAGCCCGGACGGAGAAAAGATCGTAACAGCGGGTAAAAACGGTACAGTGCACTTACTAAACCTCGCCAAACAACAGCCTACAGAATTTAACGCTCATACCGGCTTGATTCGACAGGTTCGTTTTAGCCCCAACGGCCAACAGATTCTGACAGCAAGTGAAGATGGTACTGCCAAACTGTGGACACTTGAGGGTAAGCAGATTACTCAGCTCACTGGCAATGTAGGCTGGGTAATGAGCGCCAGCTTTAGTCCGGATGGCAAACAGATTGTCACCTCTGGAGAGTTAGGGATTACAAAACTTTGGAATTTGCAAGGTGAACTGTTGAGAGAGCTAAGGGGGCACAGCAATTTTGTGGGCAGCACCGACTTTAGCCCAGATGGAACAAGGCTAGTTACTGCTAGTGAAGATCGAACCGTTAGAATATGGAACCTCGCTGGCTCCCCTTCATTTCAATTCGTGGCGCATCAGAAGCCTGTGCCAGGACTCAGCCTTAGCCCTGATGGTCAAACAATCGCAACGGCTAGCAGCGATCGTACCGCCAAACTGTGGACACTTGATGGTAAGCCGCTTCAGGAATTCAAAGGGCACACCGATCGCGTCTTGAACGTTAACTTTAGTCCCGATGGTAAATCGATCGCAACTATTAGTACAGATGGCACTGCTAGACTTTGGGACCTCTCTGGTCAACAGCGTGCTGAGATGAAGGCAGAGGTAGGATTGTTTAGCACTCTTGCCTTTAGTCCCGATGGACAGAGGCTAGTGACTGCTGGTTCAGATGGCATGATTAGACTTTGGGATTTACAAGAGCATCAGCAGCTTGAATTTAGGGGAAGCGATCGTGGGCGGCTGTGGAGTGTCAGCTTCAGTCCTAATGGCCAGCAAATCGCAGCAGCAGGCGACGATGGTGTTGCTAAGCTTTGGACAAATTCAGGGCAGCTAATTACTGAATTCAAGACTTCTTCAGGAGATATCAGCACTATCCAATTTAGCCCAGATGGACACACGATCGTAACTACGGGCGTAGAAGGCAAAGTGGTGCTGTGGAGCCTCACTGGAGAAAAGCTGGATGAATTCCGGGCACATATCGGCAGAGTCAGGCGGGTCAGATTTAGCCCAGACGGTCAATTACTCGCTACCACCGGGGATGAGGGCTTAGTAAAAGTCTGGACGATAGCAGGACGCCAGCTTGCAGAGTATAGGGGGCATCAACATGCAGCCAGAGGCATCAGTTTTAGCTTGGATGGAAAGCAGGTCATTTCAACAGGTGATGATGGCACTGTTAGACTCTGGCAAGTAAGCAGCTTAGATGATCTTTTAAACCAAGGATGCCGATGGCTCAAAGATTACCTTGCTAGTCATTCTGGTTCTCCTAATTCCTGTCCTCAAGCCATTCAAGTGTCGAGTATTCACAGTAGTGCTAACCGAATCATAATTACAGGAACCCAGCCGTTCAAATGAATAACTACCTTCAGAAAACCACGCTCTTCACACTCAGTGTATTGCTACTTACAGTTACAATCGCCGCATGTTCTTCCTCAACAACTTCAATCCCTCAAACTGATAATTCAATTCCCACAGAAACTCAACCCAAAGCTTCTCCGGCACCAGCCTCAAAGCCAGCATCACCAGCAGTAGCAGTAGAACCCGATCGTTCTGTCGATTTAGATGATGTAGCTCCCCAGTCTAAGTCAAAGGCAACCACTCCAGCCGCAGACCCTATCATTGAGCGAATTTCCAGAGACCAAAATCTACCTCTTGAGCCGTCAAGACCTAATCCTGTAGAACCCCAGATGCCAGAACCTACAATGCCAGAACCTATAATGCCAGAACCTCAGATTTCACAACCTCAGATATCAGAACCTTGGGAACCCCTGCCAACAGAACCTACTCCAGAACCTCCCTACGCACCGCAAACAGAGCTATCTGACGTATCTGAGCCAGAAGTTATGATCTTGCCAGATATAATTCCAGAATCTGCACTAGAAGATTACTCTGATCAGCCTCCTTCAGAAATTGATTCTCAGTCACAGCTAGCGGAACCGAGCCAGGAGTCTCAAGGTTCAGAGCCTCAAGCTCCAGAGCCAGGAATTTCACGGCAATACTAGAATCTATCTCAAAAGCGAACTTTGCTGTGCCAACCCTAGTAAAATTTGCTTTTCCGCTAAAAATTTAACAGACAGAGTATGTGCTAATAGGTTGGCAAATCCAGGCTACGAGCGTGAACCATCTAGCGCTTGCAAGAGGAAGAAATTGCCTCTGTGGCGATCGACATTACCAGTCTTGCGGTATGGCAAGTCGATGACTCAAAACGCGTCAGCTATGCGAACAGCAAAGAGGTATAGATAGGAAAAAACAGATTAAGGGAAGTATAGATAAAGAACAGTAATGAAAAGCAAGTCAGATAATAGAAACAGAACTTGCGTTTTATCAGTCATATCTAACTACGGATCTCTGAACTAGAATTTGTAAACTGGCAATCGCTTAAATCTCCTATGACAGCCGTCTCTCCTACCTATGCTTATCAAATCGGCGGCAGCCTACCCACAGACGCAGCCACCTACGTCTACCGGCAAGCCGATGAAGATCTGTATCAAGGACTAAAGGCAGGAGAGTTCTGCTATGTTCTGTCCTCGCGTCAGGTAGGCAAGTCCAGCTTGCGGGTACGCACTATGCAGCGCTTGCAGGGAGAAGGCATTGCCTGTGTAGCAGTGGATATTACCAGCATCGGCACAGATGATATTACTCCTGAGCAGTGGTACGCAGGCATTATCGACACTATCACCAGCAGCCTAGATTTATACGATCGCTTCGATCTAGAGGACTGGTGGGCAAGCTTGAGTCTCCTATCTAATGTTCAACGATTTTCTCGCTTCATTGAAGATATCCTGCTCAAGCTCGTTCCTAAAAATATCGTTATTTTCATTGACGAAATTGACAGCATCCTGAGCCTGCCGTTTAATATTGATGATTTCTTTGCTGTCATCCGTGACTGCTATAACAATCGTGCAGACAAGCCCGACTACCGTCGTCTCACCTTTACGCTGCTTGGCGTTGCCAGTCCTGCCAACCTGATTCAAGATAAGCGCCGGACTCCCTTTAATATTGGTCGCGGCATTCAACTCACCCAGTTTCAGCTTGAGGAAAGCCAGCCTTTACTTCCCGGCATCGCCTCCAAAACAGATAACCCTCATCGCTTGCTACAAATTATCCTGGAGTGGTCAGGGGGGCAACCTTTCCTAACACAGCGACTTTGCAAACTTGTCAGCACTGCCGAGACTCCTATTCCTCCTAGACAAGAAGCGGTGTGGCTGCAAGCTCTAGTCCAAACAAAAGTAATTGACCATTGGGCATCGCAAGACGAACCATCCCATTTAAAAACTGTGCAGGATCGGCTGTTGCTCCACAGCGGTGACAGAATCGGGCAATTACTTGATCTCTACCAGCAGGTATTGCGTCCCGAGGGGCTACTAGCTAACGGTAGCACCGAGCAACTTGATCTTCTCCTCACAGGTCTGGTGATTAGACAGGGCGATCGGTTACAGGTTTACAATCCTATCTATGCCGCCATTTTCAATCAAGACTGGCTCGATTATGAGTTCGCCACCGTCCGTCCCTATAATCAGGCTCTAAAAGCGTGGACTGAGTCTGGATACCGGGATGAATCCCGTTTGCTGCGCGGGATAGCTTTACAGGATTCACAGGCATGGATCGTCGGCAAGAAGCTTGATCCAGATGACTATCGTTTTCTGGCTGCCAGCGAAGAACTCAAGCAGAGAGAAACTCAGCAGAGAGTTGAAGCAGAACAGACTCGTATTGCTTTAGATGCCGAGAAAAAAGCGAACCAAATTTTGGCAGATGCTGCTCGAATTGCTCAGCGTCGCATTCGGATTAGCGGTGTAATTCTGGGAGTAGCAGCCGTTTTCTCGGCTGCAATGGCTGGAGCAGCATTTTGGTCTTACAGCAATGCAAAACGGGGAGATGTCCGATTACATGCTGCCTCTGCCCGAGCGAGCTGGACAGCGAATCAAGGACTGGATGCCCTCTCGATGGCGCTTATATCTGCACATGAATTACGTGAGTTGAAAGAGTTGTTCTTTCCACCCGATGGTGATACTCGCTACCAAACCCAGCTTGCGCTGCAACAGCCCATCTACGATGCTCAAGAATTCAATCGCCTTGAGGAACATAAAGCCAGAGTCACGGCTGTAAGCGTCAGCCGTGATGGACTAATTGCTTCTGCCAGTGCCGATGGTACTATCCATTTGTCGCAATCCAATGGTCAACTCATTGCCGATGCTAAATTTGGCTCAGCTCAGAAACTCATCACCAGCCTCAGTTTCACGCCTGACGGCAAAACGCTATTGGCCGCAGGTGAGACAACAATCAAGCTGTGGGATCTCAAAGGAAAACTACTGGGAACCTTACCAGCAAGCCAGTCAAATAACAATAGCGTAACCAGTATCAGCATCAGCCCTAATGGGGAAACACTCGCCGCTGGAGAAAGCAGCGGCACACTTCAACTCTGGAATCTCAATCTGCAAAACCTTAAGCTCCTCCAGAGTTGGAAACTGGGTAGCATCTCAGCAGTTAGTTTCAGTCCTGATGGTAAAACTATTGCAGTCGGTGGGAATGATTCAAAGATTCGATTGTGGAAGCCAGATGAAGCACTTCAAATAAAACTGATTGATAACAAAGCCCCGGTAAATGACCTTTATTTCAGCCCCAATGGGCAGGTTCTGGCAGCCGTGGGTCAGTTTGGCAGCATTAAACTTTGGTATCGAGACGGCAACACCTTCCGGCTCAAATCGCTTCCCGATCAAGAGCGACCCGTACGCGCAGTCCGATTTTCAGATGACAGAACGCTCATTACCGCAGGTGAAGATCACACCATTAAACTATGGCGGCTCCATGCTCAACAAGGAGAGCCACCCGGTGTTGCCTTACTTAATACTCTCCGAGGGCATACTAGCGTTGTATCAGGACTTGATTTAAGTCGCGATGGTAAAACGTTAGTATCTGCTAGCTGGGATAAGACCATTCGACTGTGGCGTCTACAAGGCAATCCAGCTGATGCCCTGGATGGACAAACCCCGCTGTGGGCGGTGAAGTACAGTCCGGATGGGCAAATGCTTGCGGCGGCAGGTGGAGAAGCTGGAATTACCAGTTCCATTGCCATATGGAATGCAGATGGGAGCTTCAAACATAGATTGAAGGGGCACACTAATAGAATCTTCGCTCTTAGTTTTAGTCTAGATGGTCAAAAACTTGTGTCTGCCGGTGCAGATCGAACAGTTCGGCTTTGGAATCTAAAAGAGCGAACGAGCAAAGAACTCAGCTCTTGTGCCAGCAATAACTGTCCCAAGCTTACTCAGCAAGAATATTTTGCGGTTAGCTTCAGTCCAGATGGGAAAACGATCGCCGCAGGAGACTCAAAGGGCACCTTGCGCCTTTGGAGTACAGACAGACCTTTCCCTCGCGAGATTCAAGCTCATCAGCAGAGTATTTGGGGAATTGCCTTCCGCCCTGAAATGATTGCTACCAGCAGTAGTGATGGAACTGTCAAACTTTGGGCATTGGATGGAAAGGACATACTCACCATTCCTAATCAAGGCTCTGAAGTGCTGAGTGTCAGCTTTAGTCCAGACGGACAGACTCTTGCAACGGGCAGCGAGGATGGCAAAGTCAGGCTATGGAGCCGACAAGGACAACTCATTGCTACTCTAACTGGTCACCAACAGGCAGTTTGGCGCATCCAGTTTAACCCGGACGGTAAGTTGCTTGCTTCTACTAGTGAAGAGAGAACCGTTAAACTTTGGCGAGTCGATAACAATTCCATACAGGCTTTACTCAAAAAGCCCGATTCAATTGACGACCTTAGTATCAGAACTTTACTTGGATTTAGCGATCAGGTTAAAGATCTTAGCTTCACGCCTGATGGCAAGACGTTAGCCACTGCTGGGTTTGATAAAACCGTCAGGATATGGGATGTAAGTAAGTTATGGAACTTTGACCAACTGGTGGAGCAAGGCTGCACTCAAGTCAAGGATTATCTTGAGCTCTCAACGGGTTCAGCTCAGTCTGATAATCAGCAGATTTGCCAGTAGAGAAAAACGGGCTGAAAAAATTCAACCCACGTTCGTCGACTTCTTTTCAATGTTGAATAATCAACTTTGTAATTTAATCAGTTTTCCACTTCTTCAGTTGAAATCATCGAAGCAAAACTAGGAAAGTGGGTTGATTCAGTTTACGCAATCTTTTGTACAGCATATCCCTGAACTCACTGCTAAACTTTTCCAATCCTAAAGCACTGCAGTAGGCTATGATAGTAGCCTACTGCAGTGCTTTAGAAAATCCGCTTTGATACAAGAATTTATACTCTGCTCTGAATAAGTACTAACTCAATGGTAAGACTGCTAGTTGAAGTGATGAGATGAAATGCAACTCGCTGCCCCCTAGCAGACTGGGATTACCTTCAAGGTTTTGCTTGGCTAGTTACAATAGGCTCAGAACTCAACTTTTGAGATCTCCAAAGCTATTAGGAGAGGTAATGTTCTAGACCTGTTGCTGAAATCCACTAGCGTGTTGAAGTAATTCAACCAAGCTGCTTCCAGAGAAGTAGGGCTGAAATCCCTATACCAGCACTAATAAGGGCCTTAACTATTGGAATAGTTATTGTTGGAATTGAGGAATTGTCTAGGTTTGGAATGATTAGCCAAACAATACTTCCTACAACGGCTCCAGCAACGCCAAACATAAGAATTTTCAAAAGCTGCTGCAACATAACATCTGCTGCTTCATCTTGCGTTGTCCATGCTATGGCTAATCCAGTGAGCAAACCACCAATGCCTCCTGCCACCGAATCACCTAGAGGATTGGCAAGAAATAGAATGATTACCCAGACAGCAGCAATCAACCCCATGAAAGGCAGCATTTGTTTGCCCTGATTGAGTTCTTGCTGAGCTTCTGCTAGTAGGGCTGATGTATCTCGGTAGTTCGGATTGAGTTGGGCGAGTTCCTCGAAAACCTCTATTGCTTTTTGCCACTCTTGAGCATTCATATAAAGTTGTCCCCGGTTATGAAGTTTAGCAACTCTTCCCTCTTGGTTGAGGCGCTCTTTTTCCCTTAACCGCTGTCGAGCTAGCTCTTGAAGATTATCTGGATCAGGGCAAGATGTGTCTAGAGCACGAATTTCTCTAAACACATCAATAACTCTCTGCCATTGCTGTTCGCGGTGCCAGTTACGAGCTTGAGCATAGAGAGTAGCCAATTGCCGCTGGCGTTTGGCATCATCAAGACGCGTCTTTACCTTCTGATTTTCCGGGTCGATCGCCAAGATTGCTTCAAGATGCTTAATGCTTTCAACCCAAGTTTGGCTGGCATAGGACTCTTCCACCTTGGCCGTAAGCTCAGCGATCTGCTGTTGGCGTTTTGCTTCATGTAGCTTAGTACTGACATCTTTATAGCCAGTTTGCTGGGCATTAATCTGACCCAGCAACTGAATGGCTTCTACCCATTGCCCATCCCGCAAATAGATAAGAGCTTGGGCATACCATTCTGCTATCTGCTTTTGTTCTCCCTCAGTTGTCTTGATGTCTTGCCTTGAGGAAATTTCAGACTCAATTGGCTCTACATCCTCATCTCTCAGCCCTAGAACTTCTTGTAGACGCTTTAGTTCGTTACGAGTGTAGCCACTGAGCTGGGTTTCACGTTGAGTGGCATCCGAAAGTGCTTGGCTATACTCTTGCAGATTTTTTTGATACTTTCTGTAAGGTTCTAATGTCTCAGCTTCGATCGCAGCGACTTCTTCGGGCAGGAGCTTCAGTTTGTCTCGAAGCTCGCCTAAGACACGGCGACCGATAGAAGAAATTTCACCCCGACTAGCAAAGCGTTCAATTTCTCGACGATAGCGCAGTTTGGGATCACCCACAGCCGCAGCAGCCAGACGAATATTGAATCCCTCCTCTACGGCATAGATTTTGGGCTTCATAGCAGGCGCAGTTTCTTGAACCTTCTTGCGAGCATAGTCGTGCAGTTCGTCAATTGAGACAATACCATCATTGTTTGTGTCGGCTGCCCCTGTCTCAATGCCCTCCACAATGTAGCGAGTGTAAACTGAGAGGTCTGAGCCTTGCTGCTCGAAGGAGTATTGGGTAGAGGTTGAAGAAGTTAGAACGGCTCGTCCTTCACCCCCTAGCTGAGTTTGCAAATCTACAACTCCGTCATCCTTAGCTTTCATGCCCTCCGCAAAGGCTCCACTGAAGCAACAGTCGAGAATCACGACCTGCCGCTTACAGCGCGATCCATTCATAATATCATGTATAGAGCTGGCAGAAACAGCAGTTGCTTTAACCAGCTCACCTTTGGGATGTTTACGGGTAATGCGGGTAGCGAGATATAGCATACCACTCTCGTCCTTAATGCCATGACCTGAAAAGAACAGCAATATAAGATCATTTTTTGCGCGATCTAAAAATAAAGCCTCGATCGCCTCCTGCATCGCCAATGGATCAGGATTGGATAACATTTTTACATCATCGAAACTGCCCATTTCTGGATGCCGCAATACTCGCTGCACTGCCTCAATGTCTCTTACAGCTCCGGGCAGAGAATTGAGTCCCGGTTCGTATTCACTAACTCCAACTAACAAAGCGACCTTTGCCATCTTTACCTTGCTACTAAGTGATGAGAATCGTGAGCAAACCTAAACTTGAGCCAATGACCTACTCGGATAACCTGCTTGATTAATTTGCGGCTTTTAGAGGATATCTGAAAAGTCCCAGAGTAGGAAGTTGAACGTTTAAGATCCCCCTTAAATAAAGGGGTTAGGGGAGATCTGAGGCGCCTAAAAGCAAAGCTAGGATCTTTTCCGACATCCTCTCAGCTCGACTTTATCCATTTTCTGAAACTCACAATTAGCAGGGCTTCTAGCATGACGGATTTTCCTAAACTTTATCTTGATATTGGTTAAGCGCCGGACATCCGAAAAAGTTTGAGAGCCTGCCTACAATTCACGCACCGCCAAAAATGGTTCTAATTCAAAATGGATAAAGTCGAGTTCAAATTTGAGCTTTGATCATTAAAATCTTATACTGTCTCACTCAATTCGCAAAGCTACCCACAGCCAATGCAAAATTTAGTAGCCTATATAACTAAAACAGTTGATCTATAGTCTGTTGTGTTGGTGCTTTGACTCTTTGTACTATTCATAACGCATTGAGTTGACTCTCAAGTACTCAAACTAGAGCAATTATTAAGTTTTTAAGTATATTCTCAGCTGTCTTAAAGAAATCAGGCATAATTCTGATCACTAAAACTGTACCTGTTTGAGGAGCTGCATCATCTCGATGCTGTGCGTTTAAAGCATGTGTTTGTGTGAGTCTATGGCAATGTTCTCTAATGAGTTCAAAGGCTAAAGCGATTGATTCGTATGAGGTCGGTTCCATTGATCTGTATAGTTAACTTCTGAATTTAATCAAGACAGTAGCCTCAGATGAAGCAGCTTTGGAAGTGCCCGCGCAGGTACCCCCAAGACTCGCGCTCTTCTACCAAAATAAGCTGACGGATGCATTAGCCCAAGTTCATCCAGCTAGCTTAAGTCTGATTGAACTAAATGTTTCGGTCTTTGAGCAATCTAGGCTCCAGGATATCTGCTCTCAGTAGGCTTGGGGTTGCAACACTGTCGTAATAGCTGCATCTAAAGAAGGTCTTATCATGCCTGCCATACTTAGATACCTAGGGATCTCACTTACTGCTCTAGCTCTGGCTCTTGTTCAATTTCCCTCTGTTGCGCAGAATGCTCAGCCAAACGCACGTGAAAAGCTTGCAACTTATACGAAGCCAGCTATTGTACGTGTGGTAAACGGTTGTTTCGGTTTCTTCCCTTCGTTCTACCAGGGTCCTAGTGGGACTGATGGGATTGGGGATGCTTATGCCTCTTACGGTGTTTTGGGTTCAGGTTTCTTTATCACTCCCGATGGTTACATTGCAACGTATGGAATCATAAGTGACATAGACTGTGAAAAGGAGCTTACGCAGCAATTGATTGGTGAAGGTAAAAAACTAGTTCCTTTTGATTCTAATCGTCCTGACATAAAGCCCAAAATTGAGCATGTCAGAAACGTGATCTTACCTTCGCCAAACCCCGAATCAAGGCAAGAGCCGCTTGAGTTTAAGCTTCCAAGTGATGACTCCAAAAATGCTTCAATTATTAAAATTGAGCTTGATAAGGAAAATGCTCCTTCTCTTAAGTTTGGAGAATCTGAAAAGGTTGGGCTAGATGACGTTACGTTAGTAGGGTATGCGGTTGGTGCTAAAGATAATAAAGCATTGAAAGATACAGAAGCCTATGAAGCATCTGTAAGTGATGGTAGGATTTCAAACGATTCTAGGAAGCTAGCAGATAATTCCCCAGCATTTGAAATTTCTGCATCTGGAAGCTATTACGCAGGCAGCCCAGTTCTAAATGAGCAAGGTGAAGTTATTGGCATAATTACTCCTACAGAGAAAGATAAGATTCGCTATGTAAATGAGGATGAAGTTGCGGATGGTCAGCCTTCTAATGCTTCAGAACTCGCCCTGGCTATTCCTGCAAAAGCGGTACAGAAACTGCTCACCTCTAGAAATATAGTGAACAGCCAGGGAGAAATTGATGGATGGTATCGAAGTGGTCTAGAACTCTTCTGGCAAGGAGACTATGCAAGCGCAAAAGAAAAATTTGAGGTCGTCAAGGATCTCTTTCCACAGCACTCAGAGGTCGATCGACTGATTAGTGAAAGCAATAAGGGAAGAGTTAACCAGTTTAGTAAGCCAAACTTTGCTTTTTGGGGTGCAATTGCCGCCGCGGGTGCCGCAGTTTTAGGATTAATTTTCGCCTTGATGCGGCGCAAACCTAAGACAGCTAGAAAATCTTCAGGTGACGTTAGACCTTTCTCTAAGCCAGCTCAAACGGGTGTTTCTAAAACTAGTAGTATTAATGCTCAAGCTTGGATAGAGCTAGAAGGGAGAGGAGAAATGATAAAGCTGCCGCTCTATAAAGACACCCACCGTATCGGACGAGATCCGGCATGGTCAGATGTTGAAATGCCAGCCAGTTGGGAGGTACTGTCTAGGCAGCATGCAATCCTGAAGCGTGAAGGAGATAGCTATCGCATCTTTGATGGTGACGGCAAAGTTGCTAGCCGCAACGGATTGCTAGTAGATGATTACGATAGGGTCGATACCACTGTAGGACACTTGCTAAGACCAGGTGATACCATCGCAATCGGTAAGAACCCACTAGAGCAGGTGCGAATCACCTACTTTAATGCAGCTTCCGGTCAGGCAAGCAATGAGACAAAAATGGCTTAGCTTGAGCTGTATGCCTGAGCTGAGTCGGAAGAGGTAGATCTGTTTAAGGTTTGCCTCTTCCAAGATGAAACGAGCTACTTCCCTCAGTCTTGCTCCAATGCAGTTGAGAAGAGCATTCTATTGTAAGTCAATGTAAGTGACAACGACTCAGGAAGGTCGAGCTATGTCGATCGTTGGAAAACTGCTGCGTAGACATTACAAGGTAACAGGTGTTTTGGGGAGTGGAGGCGTAGGCGAAACTTACACTGCGGTAGATATTGATCGCCCTGGAGAGCCGATATGCGTAGTCAAACGCCTAAAGTCCTCTACCGATCCTGACCTCCTGCCAGTTGTCAAAACTCTATTCAACCGCGAAGCCGCAACCTTAGAGCAGTTGGGACACCATGATCAGATTCCCAGGCTGTTGGCTTACTTTGATGAAGATGAAGAGTTTTTTTTGGTTCAAGAATTCATTGAAGGGCAACCTCTCAGCGCAGAATTGCCGTTGGGGCATCGCTGGTCGGAAGTTAAGGTGATTCAACTGCTAAACGATGTACTTACTGTTCTAAAATTTGTTCATGAGCAGGGCGTAATTCACAGAGATATCAAACCTGCTAATCTGATTCGACGCCAGCATGATAATAAGCTAGTCTTAATCGACTTTGGTGCAGTTAAGCAGAAAATTCAACGAGATTCCCACAGCTTAGAGCAAACTCAAATTAAGGGAACGATTTCGATCGGTACTGAAGGCTATATGCCGCCAGAACAACAGGCGGGTAGCCCTAACCTAAACAGCGATATTTATGCTTTGGGCATGATTGGAATTCAGGCACTTACAGGTGAAAATCCAGCTGAATTGCAACGAGATGCAGATGGAGAAATCCTTTGGCAGCATAGGGCACGAGTTAGCGATGAGTTAGCGTCTATTCTTAACCAGATGGTGCGCTACTACTTTAAGGCACGCTATCGATCAGCGACAGAGGCACTAAATGCACTAATTTTTCTAATCGATCGTTACTTTAAGTCGACTGAATCGAATGAAAATGCAAGTGCGGCAAAAATAGAGGAAGATCTACAAAAACTAGCAGATACGGTTACAGCTACTGATACTCCAGCAATTCAAGATATCTCTAGAGTCCAGGAAACTAAGGTGGCATCTGGTGCAGAGCAAAATACTTCTGATATCTACGAGACTAAAGTAGCTTCCTTTGATGCAGAACAGAATGACTCTAGAATACAAGAAACTAAATTTGCTGATCTACAAACTAATGTAGCTGAGACTAAATATAGTCTTGACTCCATACCCGTTTTTCAAAAGGAGGATATAGAGGCGAGCCAACAGGTAGCTAAGATTAATTCTAGTTTTAAAGACCAATTAAGAGAATTCTTTAGAGAATCTGAAGCTCAACCAGAGAGTAACAGGAAGGGATTAGTATTAGGATTAGGGGGAGTAGTAATAGTTGCGATCACTGTTATCGGATTTGTTGCAAGCCAAATGATAAGTAAAACTTTAGGATTAGGTGTTCTGCCTGGAGACTTAGCGACTAACCAAACAGTGACCGCGTCTGTACAATCAGACCCTTCAAGCCCTCAACAACAAGACTCATCGAATCAAGAAGTAAAACCCGATCGCTTTCAGGCAGACTATGCCAAGCTACAAACCGCTCTGCAAAGAAAAGATTGGAGAGAAGCCGATCAACAGACTTACAAACTGATGCTGAAAATTGCAGGTTCTGAATCAACCCAGAAAGGCTCCTTCGCCTTGAATGAATGGCAAAGCTTTCCCTGCGATCAATTTCGAAAAGTTGATGAACTTTGGCGAAAAGCAAGCAGTAATAGATTAGGCTTCAGCACTCAGTGGCAGATCTATCAGCGGGTAGGAGCAAGCAAATATCACAACACTATTGGATGGAAAACTTCAGATGGAGTTGCGATAGTGCAGTTCCAGGCTCCTGATAATAAGACTCGAAGAGCGAAGTTTGGTAAAGGTGGAGAACCTAACTTTGACAATCCACCTGCTGGTCATCTACCGGCCATGCTTTTATGGAGTGATCAACAAGGAAACATTAGTTTCGATGACCAGAGACTTGGAAAGGCAAAGGATTGTGGACTGTAGATCAAAATGAAATTGACTGTTCCTCTTTAATTTGAAGTGATTTTGTACATGATATGGCGCTATGGTATCTTTATTTCGAGGAGTTTCATCATTCATGAAAGCACATCGTTTTTTCTTTATTCTCATAGGTATCATTGGCTCAATTTGTGTAAGTTCGATCGCTGCTCCGTCCTATCAGTCAACAAGTTCAATACTTGCGCAATCTCTAGGAGGTAGCAGTTCTCCTGCCTCGCCGCCGATTAGCCCAAGTCAAATTCCCTCTGCCTCTCCCAACCCTTCTGAACCAGCTAAGGAAGCCAGTCCCGCTCCATCTGAAGGTGCCAGCCCTAGCGTAGTTGAAACATCTGGTACTCCCGAAGTCGCTACGCTCTACAGCCAATTAGGCGAAGCCCTAACTGCAAAACGTTGGGAGGACGCTGATCGAATTACCTATGAGTTGATGCTGGAAATCTCGGGATCTAAGTCAAAAACGCAAGGCTTTTTTGATTCTCTGGAGTGGCAAAAGTTTCCTTGTGAACAATTTAAAAAAATTGACGAACTTTGGGGCAAGGCTAGTGACAATGAGCTAGGATTCAGTGCCCAAATTAAAGTTTTCAGGGAGGATGCTGGAGAGCGTGCTGATGACTATTACAAAAAGATTGAATGGAAAAGTAATGATGGTGCGTGGACTGTAAGTTGGGAATATGACCAAACAGCTAAACGATATAAATATACGGATGGTAAAACACCCAACTTTACAAATCCTCCTGCTGGACATCTACCTGCGCTCCTAGTGTGGAATCGTGGTGTAGACTACAGACTACAGAAGTCCATAGCATGCGACTTGTATTTAACTCCTTAGATTTTCCACTTTTTGCAGGATTGCTCTAGTTAATGTGGTGTTTACCTGCATGTTACCTTCGACACAAGCAAATTATCCCGCTAGCACCGCTTTCAGAAATGATGAAAATGAGAAATAAATGCTTGTTTATGCTACTGTGCACGTCGGGAGTCTTCAGTTTTATCCCATTTGTCGCTCAAGCATCTGAGGTGGTGAATGTGCCTCATCCGGCTCCAGCAATCGCAACTGAACCGTTTATAAACCAGGCTTCTCAACCTGTGGTGGCTCAGGTTATTGAGAGTCCTATTGTAACATCCGATTCAACTTCTTCAGCTGGCTACGTTATCCAAAGTCCAGTTTCAATTCCCTCAGATCTAGATTCTGAGACAACCATAGGGAATTCTGTTGAGCTTCCGAAGGTTGTTCAAGAAGCTGTTGGAAGCACGGAGGCTCGACGCAAGCGTGATAAGGAAACCCTAGAGAACTATGAAGAAAGCCATCCAGAGCAACCTGTGGTTGTAGAATCTCCTGTGGTTGTAGAATCTCCTGTGGTTGTAGAATCTCCTGTGGTTGTAGAATCTCCTGTGGTTGTAGAATCTCCTGTGGTTGTAGAATCTCCTGTGGTTGTAGAATCTCCTGTAGCAACTACAGGTGTAAACTCTGGTGAATCCTCTCTAGCTACCGCTGCCAAACGGTTGTCAACTAAGAAAGTGACTTTAGAAAAAGTTTCTTTCTTGTGCGGTGCTGATGATGGCACGCCAGCCACAGTTGTTAAGATTCAAGGTAAAGAGGATTTACCAATCATCTGGTGGAAATCTGAATTTTTTAAGCCTGCCGGATATGATGCAAAAACACGTTGTAAACAAGTCTCTACCCGTTTTGGAACCTACACCAAAGGCAATCTCATCGCCTATCTCACTACAGGAAAACTAAAGGGACAGCCTGTAATTTGCTTGACTAGTAAAGAAGATGGAGACTGTGGAGATGACATTTCTCTAAATCAAGGATTGCTATTTACACTTAAACCTGATGATGATTCTCAAGAAACTCTGGAGACTCTGGCTACCGCTCTACAGAATCAGGGTATTTCTGTACCCATTGAACAGTAAAATCAGCGCACTTGAAAGCAAGTACGGTCTTTACCAGTTCCCTTACACAGCTTTGAGCCTCTCTAGCGTGATCATTTGACGTAAAAGTGACCCATATGCTGGCCTAACGTTGGTCAATGTGCATTCCTTGCTGCAATGTAATCTCACTCAAATTTTTGATGTCTTAACTTTCCCCAAAGTTACTCAAAATCACCTTCTTTTTCAAGACAGGTGTCAAATGCTCTCCCATTCCCGCCATCTGAATGGCAGTGCACCCTAGCCGGAAGGCAAACTCCACTGAGCGCCCTGCTCCTAGCGCATCGTAAAACCCAACCGCAAACTCAATTGCCGCTCGATCGCCGATGCTTTGATTCATGCCAATTACGTAGTTGATGTGTTGTGCGATCGCATCTGCTTGCACCTCAGAGTAGCAGCCATTTAGCACTACACAATTCACCTGATCGGCAAACAGTTCAAACAAGCTTGCTAGAGCACCAGCCGTGATGAACTGAGGTTTTCCAATTTCATTTTCAAAGACTAATCCTGATTCGCCACCTCCATGTCCAGAGAAATGAACGATCTGCGGGTTATTGTCCAACATGGTTCGCTGAATGTCTCTGGGGCGAACTGCCCAAGCCTGTTTCAAGACAAACTGATCGCGATGCTGCGATCGCTTTAGCCCTTCTTCGATATCTCGCACCTCCTGATCTAACCGCAACTGTGCAGTGCCTTTGGGATTTGCCGTTAAAATCAGCAGATTGTAAGTTTGGGATGCTGAAGGCTTATCTACCACGGGCTTGTCTACCATGAACTTCTGAAGCATCTGCAATGCCCCTATTAGCTCTTCCTGGTTGTTAACTTTAATTTTTAGCTTGCGCCCCTCAAATTCGGCTTCAATCTCTAGAGGATTAGAGTTAAAGCGATCGCTCAAAAAACCAAACAAAGGCCGGACGTTACTGGGCTTCACCTCAGCTCTTAATGCCCCAGCGAGAAAGCCCCCAATCGATTTATTGCCATCTGGCGGGTTGAGATCGATAACTCGCTTAACCTCCTCAACTTCATCTAAATCTTGCAACTGAGACAACAGCCGCTGAGAAGCTTTGTCCTTTTCTTCTTCATCTAAATCTGGATCTGTGAAGTTAATCGTCAGCTTTAGGTTTGATTCGTCTGTCACCCTACTTACCTCGCAACTAGATAACAAGTAAACATGCTTAATAGCTTCCCCAAGTATCGTGCTTGTTATCTAGACTAAATTGAAAGTCAGAATAACTTAAGTATTCTCAAGCTTGAACACAGGTACTTCAGGAATTTAATGAATGAGTAGAACCAGAAAAGATGATGCGGTTCGTGAGCGTCACGCACACAAGCCCGAATCACACTCTCCGCGCTCAAACCGCACTGAAGCGATCGCTCTATCCTACATTTCCAACCGTAACTTCAGGTACAGTTTCAGTACAATCGATTGTAGGCAGTGGAGCAAAAAGTGTGAGCTTTGATGTTCCAAGCTCGATCGTTGCAGTAAAAAGCTGAAATGCTGTAGTTTCGGGGGCGATCGTTACGGCAAAAGCTGAAATGATGCCTTGAAGGATCGCTGAACGAACCCTTATCCCTGCACCACCAACCACGCTTCTAAATCAGCCAAACTTGCAAATTCCAGGAGGGCTTCACCCAATGCCTCTAATTGGGCGATCGGCAGTTGATCAATCTGAGATTGCAACCTGTCCGGGACGTTACCAACTTTCCGAGTTAGCAGACGGAGAATAAGCGATCGTTCTCGCTGTAATCCCTGCTCAATGCTCTGCTCAATGCCCTGCTCCATCCAGCTTGTAACAATTTGCATCACGTCCTCCCGCTCCGTTTCCTCTAATTTACCAATCTCCTCCTGGAACACCTGCATCTCCTGACCATTCAGGCGAAGATAGGTGTCTACGAATCCAGAAATCAGGCGAGTTCTCGCGGGATCAAGCCGGAGCGTTGCCAATCGTTTTAGCCTGCGTTATTCAAAAACAAAATGTTCAAAAAGGCTTGAAACGCCATCAGCATAGCACCCGATCAATCCCGCTCGATCGCCAGCGACCCAAACCTTTTCCTAAGATGCAGAAGCCTTGCCCAGTTCTTAAAGCTAAACTGGCTGCTTAATACAGCTTCCGTTAGTGCCATTTCACTCTACGCCCTTAGCGTGAACCACGACTTGATTCAGTTTTAGAAAACTTAAGGAGCATTGGGCTTAGAATTGGAGCAGCGATCAGCACTCTGTGTAGGCTTTGCTGCTCAGATACCGCATCCGTATTCTCAAGAGGTCAGTAGCCCCGTGCAAGAAAAGATCAAAATTCTGCTACTAGCTGCAAATCCCAAAAGTACAGACCCACTGCGCTTAGGAGAGGAAATTCGGGAGATTGATATTGTTCTGAAGCAGGCAAACCATCGCGATCGCTTTGAGCTGATTCCGAAGTTTGCGGTTCGGGTTGGGGACCTTAGAGATGCCATGCTGTCTCAATCGCCACAGATCGTGCATTTTTCAGGACATGGGGCAGGGCAGGCGGGTCTGGTGCTAGAGGATGATCTGGGGAAACAGGCATTTGTCACTACAGAGGCGCTAGCTCGATTTTTTCAGTCGTTTGCAGATACGGTGGAATGTGTGCTACTGAATGCCTGTTATTCTGAAATTCAGGCTGAGGCGATTAATCAGCATATTAATTGCGTGATTGGGATGAATCAGTCAATTGGCGATCGGGCGGCAATTGAATTTGCTAAAGGC
Source organism: Drouetiella hepatica Uher 2000/2452 (assembly GCA_019359505.1). GTDB lineage: Bacteria > Cyanobacteriota > Cyanobacteriia > Elainellales > Elainellaceae > Drouetiella > Drouetiella hepatica. The sequence continues at coordinate 121,529 of JAHHHD010000014.1, forward strand.
TTTTATGCTGCATTGGGATCAGGGCGATCGATTGAGGCTGCGTTTGAGATTGGTTGTGCTTCGCTGGATCTAAAAAATATCCCGGAGTCTTCCAAGCCAGAGCTGAAGATTAAACCGGGCATAGATGATGCCTGGATCAGTCGAAAGCTAGTGGTTGTGCCTGAGCCAGAACCCAAGAGTGAGCAGACGGCTACACTGAAAACTCAGAATCAGGCTGCTCAGAAGGCTTCTAAGCCAATGGGTGACGATCGTACCCCAAACATCAATGCCCAAAAATCGCAGGGTTTCATTAATAATGCCTCGGCTCCGGTCACGCAGCATTTTGGTAATCAAACCAGCATCAATACGGGTGGTGGCGATTATGCTGGACGGGATATGCATAAAAGCGATCGCTCTCCTCGTCCTAATGCTGCCGTTTCGCTACAAACCGTTGTTGACGAAGTGACACAACTGGTTGAACGGGCAGAAACACGAGGCGAAGATGATTTTGCAGATGACTTGCGATCGGTAGAGTCAACATTGCAAGCGGCTGTGAAAGCTGAGAGTGAGGGGAAACTGGAGCGACGGCAGGTTAAGTTGGAGGATGCAAAGCGATCGCTTCAGGGATTGGTGAAGGCTCATCCAAATCTGCAAAGTATTTTAAGTTTGCTTTAATGGATACAGTGAGAAGCTATTGCAGATGATTGCTGAAGTAGTGACGATACAAATCACATCGCGGTACCACCCCATTCCCCTGAAACTTCACCAGCCCTATGCTCCGCAGCTTAAAGGCAGCCGTGCTGTCGAGTTCTACCGCATGCTGCGCCGTCACCACCCGCTGCGTCGCTGCCACTAGCTCCACCCCTTCCTGCAAATTCAGCCAGTGCCGCCGCAGATGTTCGCCATACAGCCCGCTCTCTGTCGGCGCAATATCCAAGAACTCCGCCAGCGTCAGCCGTCCTTTAGCAAGCTCATACAGCGCCATCCGCACTAGATACGGATGCCCGCCCACCATCTGCATCAGCGCCTGCTGTTGCTCTGCCGTCCACGTCAGCCGATGCCGATGCCACAGGTCTTGCACTTGCGCAGGCGTCAGCTCCAGCAGTTCGATCGGCAGCCCCACGTTAAACGGCGACTGGTTGATATTCAGCGGCACATATACCTCCTGAGAATGCACCAACACCAGCCGCAGTCGTTTCCACAGCGGCTTATTCTTCGCTTCCTCATACCAGAACCGCAGCAGCCCAAAAAAGTCCGCCGCCACCTGCCGATATTGAAACAGCTCATCCACCTCATCTAGTCCCAGCGTCAAGCCCTCCGTCAGCTGCGGCAGCAAGTAGTCTTTAAAGTAGTAGGTGCATTTATCTTTGCTGCCCAATTGCCCCTGCCAGTAATGATCTACCCGATCGGGCAGATTCAATCGATAAGTGACACTGGCGCAAAACCACTGCAAAAACTGATCCAAATTGGTCAGTATGTCTGCATCTACCAACTGAAAGTTGATCGACACCGATCGACCCCCTGCCCGCTGCAACACCCGCAACAGCAGCGACGACTTGCCCATCTGTCGGGGTGCTTGAATCCGAATCAACGCTCCCGGTTGCAAAATATGTTCGTAGCAATCCCGCTCGATCGGCGGACGATCGACATAAAAAACCGACTCTAACCCCACTTGCCCCTCTGGCTGCTCTAAGACCAGATCGCCTCTTAAAGCTCTCGATCTAGTTTCCTCCAGGATTGAGAGGCTAGGGGAGCTTTCCGATCGCTTCAGCAGCACCGGCGTCAACTCTGCCGCCTGCCCCTCCAAGCTGATTCTAGAGCGACCATGCTCATAGGCAAACGGAATATCTCGCCCCGCCCCTAGCGCATCATAAAACCCGGTGGCAAACTCCCGCGCCGCCTGTTTACCGAGCGCCTGCTTTATGCCAATCACGTAAGGAATGTGCTGCACGATCGCCTCAGCCTGCACCTCGAAATAGCAAGCGCTGAGTAAAACACATTCCACGCCACGATCGGCAAACAGCTTGAACAGTTTGGCTAAAGCCTCACTGCTGACCAGCTTCACCTGTACATTAGGATCTTCAAGCGCTAGTCCTTCCTGCCCAACCCCATGCCCAGAGAAGTGAACAATGTTGGGCTTAAAGTCCAGCAGCGACCGCTGCACATCTCTGGCGGTGACTGCCCACTGCTGGACTAACTGAAACTGATTTCGCTTCTGCGATAGCCTTAAAACTTCCTCTATCTCCCTAGCCTCATGGTCTAGGCGCAGCGGAGCTGAGTTTCTTGGATCAGCAGCTAGAAACAGAATCGTTTTGAAATCTTCAGAGCGACGGGAAAGTACAATACGACGGGAAATTTCGATAATTGCTGCAATTTTGTCTTCATCGCGATCGACGATCGTGATCTCCTCAAGAGCGAGCGATTCACGAGACTGAAGTGTTTGGTTGATCGCTCTCATCATTCCCTTTGCAGCCTTGTCTACTGACAGGTGATTAAGGCCAGTCCCAATCAGAGAAATCACCCCATGTCTAAATCTTCGATTCACTATTAATTGAACAATTGACTCATAGGCCGTAGAAGTGTTTTCGCTGCTGGGTCCATCTTCTGATTCTGATGTAGCGCAGATGAGCGATCGCTCAGAGAGCGAATTTGAAAGGGAAGAGAGCCGAGTATTTACATTGAAGGGTAATTGTACCAACAAGGGTTGATCGGGTCTAATCCGATTCACCCTTGTTGCCCTCATTGCGCTACCAATAGCATGAGAGAGCCATTCAGAGTCAAGGCTAGCGCTCAAATGTGCTTGAAAAGCTCTTCCAAAGCTTCCTAGCCCGCCTTGATCCCCCACTGGAATTACTAAAGCATCGAATGGCAAATGCCAGGGATTGTCTGTACAACAGGTATAAACTTGGGTGTTCCCTAATTGTCGGAGCGGAACACGACTCGGTGCTTCTATAATTTGGCTGACTTGCTGCCGCAGATTTTCTGGCAGTCGAGACAATACTTCTGGTGTCAGTTTGTCTGCTAAAGCCATATACGCCTGGGCACGCCAGTACGTATTCTCAACATTTAGGACAGTGTCTAAAGCAGTAGGAATTATCTCAGGTAATTTATTTGCCAGAGCAATCAACACAAGGGCACGAGAATAATCATCCTCAAGGGTGCGGGCTGCTTCCAAGGCTTGCTGTAATAGAGCCACTGGAAGCTTTTCCACTACAGCTGTTAGCATTTTGAATCGAGCCGATTCATCTTCGATGTCCAAGGCAGTTTGAAGGGCTTCTGGCACAACTTCGGGGAGCAGAACAGCAAGCGCCGCTAATCCTTGAAAGCGGCTAGATGTATTTTGAAGCACTCTAACCATTTTCAGGACATCTGACAACAAAGCATTGGGAATATGAGGAATTAACGCAATCAGAGCAGAAATGCGATCGGTCTCACTTGCAATAGCAGATAGGCTGCGTAGGAGAGTTAAAGGCATCTCGGGCGATCGTGCTATCAGGTCAGTCAAGGCTGTAGCTTGTTCTTGTTCACCCTGAGTTGCCAACGCTGCGTCTAACTCAGCCTCTAAAGCTCTATCATTTTCTTGAACTGTCCCCTCTAACTGCTCCGCAAATTTCGCATATTCCCCACCCATTCGCTTCAAAACCTGCGCCGTCACCCGCGCAAACGGACGCATCTGCCCTGCTATCTCTCCCGCTTGTACCTGCTGTGGATTTCTCAGCACCGCCGCAAATGCCTCCAGCGACAGCCCCATCCGACTCGCCACAAACTTCGACACCGCATCCAGCACATCCACCGAATCGGGCAGCGGTAACGACTCCAGCAGCACCTCCCGCACTCTTTCAAAAAAGTCGTACTGCACCCTGTCTGGGTTGGTGTCCGGTGCGATCGCCATCAGTGGCTTCAGTAGCCCGCCCAAAAACACCTCTGCCAAATGCACCTGCCGCGACTGGCTCAGCAACCGATCCTGAACAATCCGCACGATCGGCAAACTAATTACCGGAGCTGCCGCCAATAGCCCTGCCAACCGCCGTGCCATCGGAGAAGCCGTCAGCCGGAAGCGCTGCACCCGCTGTTCGGCAGTCAGGTCAGTGGGAAGAATATCCTCCTCCTCTTCCATTGCCGCAAACGATGGCTCAAACACCACTCCCGGTGTCCAAACTCCGCCTCGGCCTGCAACGACCTGTGTCCAAGTGGCAAACAGTTCTGGCTCCAATGTGATCACAGGAACTTTGATTCCCGTCTCCAAATCCGCCTCGTCCCAAGATTCACTTGCACTCACCGTCAGCTGCTGATTGGGCAATCCTGGAGCCAATGCTCGAAGCTGCACCGCTGTTGCTAACCCCAGCGCTGTCCGTCGCCACAGCCATTCTGGCAGCATCTGCACGATCGCCATTGCCCCACATTGCGACCAAGCCTTGAGAGCAGGCAGCACTTGACCCGATTGCCACAGCGGAGCCACGCAATCGCTCACTACCAACACCAAACAGCGTCCATTTGGATCAACCAGTTCATTGGGACTATGATTGCGCTGACGGCGAGCAGAAACCCCAAAGCCGGGACGAATTTGTACCCGGTCTTCTACCTCTACTAACCCCCAGACGCGCACCGTCCGAAACACGCCATAGTTTTCCAAAAGCCGCTGCAATTCCGTGACCGTGCGCCGCCAGATTAGCATGGAGTCGCTTTCATCTACTACCAGCGCCAAATCTAGCCAAGGCTCCAGCGAGGGTTGCAGCACAGGTATCCAAAGCTGCTCCTCCACAATGCGTTGAATTGTCGCTGCCTCATTCAGTATCGTACTGTTGCCCGTGGCGACTCGACGCAATAAGGGACGGAGCGATCGAGCCAAGGTCAGAGGTTCCCGCAGCGATCGGACATCGGGCACCTGAAAAGCTAATTCCTGCGATCGACCTAGGGTAGGACTGCGTGACCCTTGAGGCACAATTTCTCCTTGTGGCTCCTGTGGCTTTTGCTCAGAACGGGGTTTAGGTGGAGCAAAAGACTTTTCTCTAGATAGGGTCGGGGTCTGTGGCACTTCCTGTGCTGGTGTATCAGTCCGCGTCCGTAACGGAACAGATTGCTGCATCTGAGTTGCTAACCAAATCACATCGGCAATCTCTTCTGCCGACAAATCCAAATCTAGCCCCAGTGCTGCAATCAGTGGATTGATCATCTGTCCTCAGCGCTGCTCAAATATTTCAGCAATAGATCCATCAGCTTACTCTGATCGGTCTCTGTCGGACTCAGCTTCCGTGTTACCAAATAGACCGCATTCAGCAGTTGATCCGGCGCAAGGTCGCCCTCCTGTCGCTTCGCCACGAATTGAGCAATCAACGGCTCTGCTTTTTCCAGCACCGCATCTCCTAAATGCGCCCGGACAATTTCCGTCAGGGCAGTCTTGTCTGGATCTTGAATCGTCAACCGCAAGCAGCGTCGCAGAAACGCTGGCGGAAAGTCTCGTTCGCCATTGCTAGTCAAGATAATTAACGGAAATGCATAGCAGCGCATCAGTCCCGCTGTCACCTGCGCCTTTGCCCCATCATAAGTGCGGACTTGCACCGTTTCAACTTGCTCTGCCAGCCGCGCCAGCTCCGGGATTTCATACTCTCCCTCTTCAAACAAATTCAGCAAGTCGTTCGGCAAATTGATATCGCTCTTGTCCACCTCATCAATCAGCAACACACGCGGACGCAAAGACGGCAGTAGCGAGGTTCCCACAGGACCAAGCTGAATATACCGACCAACATCTTTATTCGCTTCTCCTTCTACTATGTCCTTACGATTCAGCTTCACCTGCGCCTCTTGCAGTCGAGCGATCGCATCATAGCGATACAGCCCTTCCTGAAGCGTCGATCGTGCTGTAATTGACCATAACAGCACGGGGCCTAGCCTCAGCTCATGGGCAACTGCATACGCCAAGGAAGTTTTCCCCGTACCCGGTTTGCCTGTAATCAGCAGCGGTCGCCGCAGATAGAGCGCCGCATTCACCACGTTCACTAGATCTGGCTGATCGGCAGGAATATGAAACGACTGTCCCCGCTGCTCTGTCTTGGTCGCATCATAGCCACGGGCATCAATTAATACCGCTTCTGCAACCTTATCCTTGTGACCAAACTGCCGCCAGCTCGGCGGATCAGGCAGGCGATCGATCCCATCATGGGGTTGCCCGGTTCCTTGAAATATCCGCCACTCATTCACCTCATCCACACGCTATTCCTCAGTTACGAATCACTCAGTTACAAATCACTTATTGCCCTGGTCGCAGTAGCTCAGTCACGGGCGGCAGACGATCGAGATCCTCCCACAAAATGGTGAGATGTTGCCCCAAATGCTGCTCGCAGTCTCCTGAAGCCTCCCAGCGTTTTAGACGAATGCGCTCAAGCAGTTCTAGTAAGGAGCCGCTCATCAACAAGGCATCCATCTCAGTTGCCAAGTCTAGCTCTGGAATACTGCACCGTGACCAGATTGCGATCGGTACCGCCGCTTTGAGAATGGAACTGAAAAACTCTTTGTGTTTAGCAGCAGGAGAACAGGTCAGCTTTAGTCCTAGCTTAGTTAAGAGGCTGGTGGTTAGCATTCGTTCAGTCCAGTCTTCTAAGCAATCGAGTTGCTCAAACATTTCATGGCTGGGAACCTTACCAAGATTCTGTTTAACTCGATCCCAGTTAGTGCGCCACGGCTTACGATACAGCCTCAAGTATTTGCGCTGCGTCCGCTCATACGATCGCACCAAAACGGAATACTTAGTGCCGATCGAAAAAGGCTGATCGTCTACTGGATCAAGAATCTTCCAAGATTCCACTTCGGTCGATAGGTAATCACGCGGTAAAAACACTTCGACTGTCAGATTATAGTGATCAGTTCGATCAAATAAGTAATCCTCACTCTGAATTAGAAACTCCCCAATCAATGCCGAAATTTGCTCAATTGAACAGGAAACACCCTTTTGTTCTGCTTCTAGGTCAAGCGGTACAAAACGAGTTAGCGGGTCTTGCACTGTATCATCAGGAACCAGCCAGGCATTGGCAAAGAAGCGATCGGTTCCCGGATCAGGATCAAGCACCATCAGTAAATAAGCCTGAAGCATTGGCTGCTTCTGTACGTTGGTAGGCTGAGGCTTTCTCTGGTGCGGAATCAGGTTGTCTAGTTGGTCACGCATTGACTGTGGCAATTGCTCATCCTGCACCAGCCGTTCTACGAACTCTTGCAATCTGCCAAACGCCTGAAGCTGAGTCACAATTTCACTGGAGGTGTCGACTTCCGGGCGCGACACTCGTGCATCTGGCGGCAGAGAACTGCGGTAAGCTTTGCCAACGCTCTGCACACTCTCTGGCTGCCCCAAAATCTGCATCAATTCCTGGAGCAGTTGCTGTGACAAGCCTGCGTCACCGTTGGGCACAATTAGGTTGATAATTGTGGACTTATGAATATCGCGCCCTGCCGCATCGCCCCCTTGGGTATCGATATCCTGTTGATCGCCAAAGTGCTGCTCGACGGCTTGTGCCGCATTAATAAACCCTTGTGACGATCGCGCGTCCAGTTTCTCTTCACTCATAATGCCCTTTACTTTAACATCTCCTCTAGGTAGGACGGTTCAATTGTCAGCTTGTTTTCAGAAACGCTCAATGCTTAAGCTATCAGAGGAACAGCAGTATTGAACCTCTTGCCAATCAATTTTTGACCTTTCGATAAGCCCAGCGAGAAATTCAGTATAGTTTCAGGCTGTCTCAAACCTCCGGAGCAGATTAGGATTGAACACAACAATCGACGATGCTTCAAGATCTTCAGGCTACTAGCTAATTGTTATTGCAACTGCCATCGTCGCCATAGGCTGCGTTGCAATTTAATTACAGGTAAAATCTGTTACTCAATAGAGACACTGTTGAGGTATTGGTGACTAGTGGAGATTGTAACCGCTCAAGATTACCCACAAGGGTACTGCTGAAATTCAAACAGTTATTTAAGATAAAAACGCAGATATCAAAGAATCGCACCAATACTCCACAATTGGATCATCTGAGGCGCATTTTTACAGAAGTTGAAACCGTTTGATTCCGGGAATCCACTGCTTAGATCTGATTACGTAATTTTAGATCTGATTACGTAATTAAGTGCCGACAACATAGTTCTCTCATCCGAGATCATTGCTCCGTCAAGCTGCATTGATTCACTTTTTCATTGTCAGGAAATGTATGTTAATTTTCCGCTCCATTAGCAACTTACAGAGGAGATGGCGCAATGACTGAAATCAATACCGATCATGAATTGCTTGTCTTGCGAACTGAGCCTACAGAGCAGGGCGCACCTACACCTCGCTCTATCGAGGCTGCCGAAAACGATGGGGGTGTGCTACATCGCTATGGTCCGCACGTTGAAATTCGCCGCACCCAGCCGCTTGAGATCGGCGGGACGCCTTTCACTCCCTCCCCTAAGCCGCGTGCTCCACTGGGTACACTAAGCTTTGCAGAAGAGCTTGGCATCGGAGCATTCACGCTGCGTCGCTCGCCTGCCTATCGTACAGCGAAAGCAAATCGCCCGCGTGACGGCGAGGCATGGGACATGCGCGGCTGCGCACCAAAGGTTAACGATACACCTACAGACGAAGCGCTGATTACGTCGATGGTGGCTGCGCCGCAAGCCGACGACATGACTCGTGGATCTGAGCTTTCCCCCGGTGCGGCAATGCTAGTCGGCTCGGTCGCAGTCGGTATCATCATTGTCAACGGACCAACTGTAGCGACGCAGTTCAGCGAGAGCGAACGCGTCAAGGTCGTTGCTGAGGTTCAAGCTGGGCTGACTTGGCTTGGTAATCAGGAACCGTCGGCTGGCATTAACTGGAACTATGAGATTCATAATGTCAGTATCCCAACAGCAACAGACGCCACTGCTGTCGATGATGAATCGCGCTGGCGCAACCCGGCAATGGGGCGGTTAGGTCACACCGAAAACTGGCAGGGCGTAATCGACTATGTCAACGCTATGCGTGCACGGTTGAGAACACGTTGGGCGTATTGTGTGTTCTTTGTCAAGGGGTACCCGCTGTGGCACTTTGCGTATGCCAGCGCACCGCGCATCGTCATGGACTATGCCAACGCTGGCTGGGGTCCTGATAACATCGATCGCGTTTTCGCTCACGAAACAGGACATATTTTCTCGTGTCCCGACGAATATTCGGCTGCTAGCTGTATCTGTACCAGCACCCACGGCATCTATGACGAGCCTAACGCTAACTGTGCCACTTGTGCGCCTGGCGGCGGCATTGCTTGCCTGATGAAGGCCAATGACTGGGCGATGTGTTCGCACACTCGGCGGCATCTGGGCTGGGGGTTAACCACCGCGCGGGTGCCTCAAGGTGCGCCCATACATGCAGTATCTCGATCGCGGGATAAGCTCGACATTTTCTTCACTGATCAAGATGGGCGAGTGATGTCGGCAGCTTGGGAACCGTCGATGCCTGTATGGTGGGAAGGCTTCTGGCACATCAACGGCGGCATGGCAATGGCGGGGGCACCAGTGACCGCAGCAGTGCGTGGTCCTAATAAGCTTGATATATTCGTCGTTGGAGCCGATAACCATGTCTATACTGCTGCATGGCGGACTGATTCAGGCGGCTGGCAGGGTTGGTGGCGGATAGGCGACATTCGCGTGCCGCACCGCACTCCAGTCCATGCGGTTTCGCGCAGTGCAGACAAGCTTGACATTTTCGTCACTGACGTAAGCGGGCGGGTAATGACGGCAGCGTGGGAGCCTGGGTTCACAGATGGCTGGCACGGTTGGTGGCATATTAATGGTGGCATGGGTGCGCCGGGTGCGCCGGTGACCGCGGTGGTGCGTAGCGCTGATAAACTCGATATTTTTGTAGTTGGTGCTGACGGAGGAGCCTACACTGCTGCATGGCAGCCAAACTCGAATAACTGGCAGGGCTGGTGGCGGATAGGAAATGCACGCTTTCCGGCACAAGCTGAAATTAACGCCGTATCACGGAGTCGAGACAAACTTGATATCTTTGCTACAGCAAACGGTGGAGAGACTCTTACTGCGGCGTGGGAACCTGGATTCACAGATGGCTGGCACGGCTGGTGGCATATCCGCGACGGTCGTGCGCGACCTGGGGCTCCGATTCATGTAGTGTCACGTTCAACCGACAAGCTTGACATCTTCGTCACGGGTACTGATGGGTTCATCTACACTGCTGCCTGGGAGCCAAGCTTCACGGATTGGTGGCATGGCTGGTGGCGGCTTAACGGTGGTCGTACGACGCTTGGTGGCGCGGTTACTGCCGTATCGCGTGCTCCAGATAAGCTTGATGCCTTTGTTGTGGGAGGCGACAGCAGGATCTACACGGCGGCATGGGAACCAACATTCACCGACTGGTGGCACGGTTGGTGGCCGATGGGTTCTTAATTTAGGCTAGCGCCGCTGCCCGTCAGGGGGTACAAAACCTGGTGCGTCCCACGCTTGTCCATCCCCGGCGCGCGGTCCTGATTTGACACCGCGCGCCATCCAGCCCGCAATAAAGAGTCGCTCGGTTTCGCTGAGTGGCGGTGTAACGTTTAGCTGATCGGAGTTGGTAGCAACTGCCGCAACGCCGTCAAGTTCTTGAAGAGCAGTAAGATCAGCAATAGGAATCTGCACGATGAGTATCCTTGGCGGCAATGCTGCGGTAACTTCAAAATGTGTGCGGACGCGATCAGCTGCCTCTCCAGAAACACTGCTTACCACAACTTGCAGTATCACAAACACTTCGATCATTGCCATCACTCCTTATGCTTTTCTGCTAACGAACACCTTGAACTGATAAAAGAGTAGACCTACTGCTAACTCTCTCTAGATTGCCACATTCTTACTTATCTGGTGGTTCAAGCTACGGAGTGATTTGTAAGCTGATTTGGCTGGCGATCGACACTACTACCCCTTTTTTCCGTAGATCGCCTAAGGCTTTGTAGAGGTCGCCTTCATCTAGCTCCCAACGATCGCAAAAGGCATTTACATCGATTTTGGAGTTGAGTTTGCTAGGAAAATCAAGCTGGAGGGCAAAAAAATGTAGTCCCGATCGCTCGTGAGCAATCTCAGGTGGCAGATGCGGAGCAGCTCTTCTCGATCTAAGCTGTAGGAGCCAGTCACCGCCACCTGCTTTATCGGATGTGGAGCAACAATGGTTAAAAACTGCGATCGGTTGAGAAAACCATCCCATCGATATTATGGCTGAGCAGGTTATTTGGGTTCTTCCTGCTCACTCACACAAGCTCTTTGTCATTTGTAGATTAAGTGCCACACTAAAACTATGACTGAATCTACTATAGAAGCCTCTACTTCTAAATTCCGCACGCTCACTCCTGTGGTTATTGAACCTGAGCCTGTGAAACAGGGGCGTTCGGTCGTTGTAGTAATTGGCATTGACAAATACACCCACTGGCGAACCCTGAATAACGCTGTTCAAGATGCACTGGGATTTCAGCAAACATTGATTGAGAAATTAGGATTTACGGCACCGATTGCCCCCCTAATTGATGTTGCCGCTACTCAGGAGGCGATCGAAGCCTTAGTTGAGGAACACCTCCGCAAGCTCCTGAAACAGGATGACAGTCTAGTGCTGTTCTTTGCAGGACATGGGCATACCCGCATTGATGAACATTCTAAAACAGGTTATGTCATTCCAGCTGATGCTCGAATGCCCGATGCAGAGGAGGAACGCTGGGGTGACTATATCCGGCTCAATCACTGGCTAGAAGAAGTGGCTGAACTGCCAGCAAAACATATTCTGGTGATTCTAGACGCCTGTCATAGCGGGTTTGCGTTAGGCAACGCTGCCAATATTTATCGCAGTGCAGAGCGATTCCGTGCTGACATCAACCGTGATCGCAGTCGTAAGGTAATTACCTCCGCAAAACAAGACCAACTTGCTTTAGATGGTGGACCTGTTCCAGGGCATTCTCTCTTCACGGGAACGCTGATTAACGGCTTCAACTGGGGTGAAGCTGATACCGACGGCAATGGTTTCATCACCTCTTCTGAGCTAGGACTCTATCTTCAGCAAAAAGTAGGACAGGTTTCTGGATCTGCCCAAACTCCGGAATTTGGTTCCTTTCACCGTGATGAGAAAGGAGAGATGATAATTGCCTTACGAGACCAAAGCTTTGATACGCTCAAAGCTCGTGCGTTGTCTGCTCTACAAACGGGTCAATTTACCCTATTTAAGGAACTGACGGAGCAAACGATCGCTCTCAATCCTACTAGCGCGGAAGCGCTCTATCTAGAGTATCAGCTGAGGCTGGCGGAGAGGGATTTTCAGCGAGTGACTCAAATCATTGATGTACTGGTAGGCTTCGATCTTCAAGAGTCACTCATTCCGCTTTCCAATAACGACTTAAGAAAAATTCAAATCCGCCTTCCCTGCTGGATTCCTGTTTTGTCCATTCCGGAAACAGGCTTTTTGCCAGAGGTTACAGTCTTGACAGGTCAAAGCAAGGAGCAGCTTCTGGCGATCGAATCTCAACCCTTTGGAGAAAGTCAGGCATATTTGATTGAACCTAAAAGCTTTTGTCAACTCAGCATCAAAAACCCTACTTCTAGCTCCTTGCACATTTACATGGTGGGATTTGATGAGACAGGTCGATTTCAACTCGAAACGCTTTGGAATGATGAAGAGATTATCTTCAATGGCTTGCTGCCGGGAGAAACAAAATCCAGCTATCTGTTTGCAATGCAAGGCAAACTAGGGCTGCGCGAAATCTGCCTTTTCTCATCGCCCACACGACTCCGCTTTTTCCTATTTCCTGCTTCTCCAGATGCCTATGGCGCTCAACTTGACACGATCGCTGAAGAAGATTTAGAGAAGATCAGAATGAAAGTAATTCGTTACAGCCTGATGAGTAAACCTTTCAAGGAGAAAGAGGTAGTGTTCTAGACATGGGAAAGTGGGAAACATTACAAGTGTTTTTCTGCTATTCAGGTTCTGTATAATGCAGAAGGCGAAAGGACTTCTTTAGAGGGGGTAAACTATGGCAGAAGTTGAGGCAGTTGCTCGGGGTCTAGCAGAGCTTGATGAAGACGATCTAACAGCACAGCTTGGGGCAGTGTCCCAGTATGTAGAGGCTAATCCCGAAGAAGTCTCTGTTAATTCAATTGAAGACATTCCCGTACCGAGGGGCGCATTCGATGACCTCTTCAAAGCTGGACTAAATGTTTTTACTTCGATTAGCCCTAAAGCCTACAACGTTCTCTGTTCCCCGATCGGTGGCAAGGGTGAACTAGCCGCAGAACTCGATAAATTGATGAGCGCTAAAACGACTGAAGCTGCCGCAAAAATGACTGGACTACTGACACCTGTTCTAGTCGGAAGCCTAGGGTTACCTCAGTCCGTTGCCGTGGTAGTGGGTTCACTCATTGTCAAGAAGGCTGCCAAGGGCACATCTGATTATGTCTGTGAGAACTGGAAAGCGAATTTGAGTAGCGCAGCTAGTTCTGCAGAATCGCCCCATGCGACCGAATCGTCTGCAAATGGCTAAACGCTACTTGGCGATCGTCAGCAACACTTGTTGGGTCGTCCACACCTGCTTACTCTCTTGTCAATATAAAATTGAGTAAAACATGAGAGTAGGAAATGAATCAGACGCAAACCTTACAAGCAAAGCCTTTTGATCTTGATGAATGGCAGAAACTCCACTACCGTCACTAGCAACAGTACATCCGTCAGCGTTTGGATGCCATCAAATTGCTCCAACAAGGCAGTCATTCCATTGAGATGTGTCAGCAGGTTACGATACGCTGCCCGGTTGGCTCAAGCAGTATCTGAGTGGTGGATTGAGCCAACTGCTCAACCTCATCACTCATCAAAAACCTAGTCGTCCAACCGTTGGACAACAGCAACAACTCAAAGTGATAGCGCTGACTCAGCATCCAACCGATGTAATCGTTCAAGGGGTGTAGTCTTGAGTAGGCAACAAAGAGGGAGCAGATTGAGCCTGCCGTTTGGCGCGACAGGCTTGGACTAAATACTCCAGCACCGGACGATTTTGGGCACGCAAAGAAGTGA
>JAHHHD010000074.1 GCA_019359505.1 Drouetiella hepatica Uher 2000/2452
ATTGAACACTGGTGGAGCGTGCTAAAGAATTGGATGCGACAGCGATGGGATGAGTTTGATACCTTTCGAGATTGCGTTGATGCTGCCTTTAAAGAGTGTCCTAACGTATGTGCGTAGCGCTATATCCATTCTCAAATGACGTAACTGTAACCTGGGAGCAATTGATTTATTAATCAGTTTCAGATGCTTAAATCGCGCTAAAATCTTTTTCATTGGTTAGATTAGCTCCAAGAGAGCGTTAAGAGGATTTTATGAAGTCACCTAAAGTTCTTGCTTTTGCAAATCAAAAAGGTGGAGCAGGAAAATCTACTGGGTCGGCTCATGCAGCAGATTGGTTCTCTCAAAAAGGTGCATCAGTTGTTTTAGTGGATGCAGATGGGCAGCAGAGCAGTTCCGCTTGGCTACAGGAGCTTGGTTTGCCTTATAAGATTATTAGTGACCCGGAAACCTTATTTGAGTCCTTGCCAAAACTGGCAAAGGAGTACGATGTTGTCGTCGTAGATGGTCCTGGATCTCTGTCCGAAGTGACCAAGGCGATTCTGGCTCGGTGCGACTTGGTACTAGTTCCATCTCGCGAATCCATTATTGACTTACGGAGTACAGGAAAAATTCTCCAATTCATTCGTCATGCTAAAGAGCTGCGCAAGGGGTCTCCTAAGGCAGCTATTTTTCTCAATGCAGTAAGTAAAGGTTCAGTATTGCTACGGGAAGCTCAAGATGCTTTAGGAGATAGCTTAGTCCCTCTACTAGAAACAGTAGTCTACGATCGTCAGTGTATTAAAGATGCACCAGGTCAGGGAAGCACGGTATTTCACATGCGCGGCAAACCTGCTAAAGACGCTGCTGCTAATTATGAGTCACTGTTCAATGAGGCGTTAAAGTTTTTTAATGACAAGTAGACGTAGCTTAAAAGATGCAATTCAAGCTGACTCCGAGTTATCTAATTTTGTATTCGGCGAAAGGGTTGTGCAAAAGATTGAGACAGAAGGTTTGGAGCAACGGGCGATTTTGTCAGCGATTCATCGAACCACATTGCAAAAACGGCGCTACTTCGATCAAGCAAAAATAGAAGAGTGGGCAAGCACTGAAATTAAAGCAAATGGTATTCGATCGCCCCTATGGGTACGTCCTCTGCCGGGGGGAGGCTCTGGCGAGTATGAATTAATTGCTGGCGAACGTCGTTATCGAGCAGCTGAATTTTTAGGTTTGCCTGATGTTCCTATTAGAGTCTTTCCATTAGATGATAAGCAAGCCTTGATGGCATCGCTTGTCGAAAATATGCAACGCCAGGATTTAAGCCCTCTTGAAGAGACAGAGGGGACTCTAGAAGCATTGGCAATGGAATTAGATTACTCAGTGGAGCAAGTCATTAGCTTGCTCTACCAGATGAATAACGCTTCCAAAGGGATGGTTAACCAAAACGTTTTGGTTAGCCCAGAAGGTCAGAAAGTCGAAATGGTTTTTAAGTTTCTAGGACGGCTATCCTGGAAATCTTTTGTTTCTAGTCGTCTACCGCTTTTGAAGAAGCCTCCAGAGATTTTGGATGCTCTCAGAGAAGGGAAAATTGAATATACCAAAGCTATGGAAATAGCTAAAGTTAAGAATGAGCAGTACCAACAGACCTTACTTGAGCATGCTATCTCTGAAGGGCTGTCCTTGAGCGAGATTAAACAGAGAGTTAAAACGCTTCAGCAGCCACTGCGTCTAGAGACAGAGAGTCTGCCTTTGAAGCAAAAGATTGAAGATGTTTTACAGAGGTTCAGAAAAGCCAAAGTTTGGGATGACCCTAAAAAACAGAGGCAGGTGGAAAAGCTGCTGGCTCAAATAGAATCTTTAATGGAAAAGTAGGGCTGTTCGCAGTTTTGAGAATAGTAGGTCTAATTAAGGTCTTGGCTAGCGACAGTTTTTAAAAGGTATAGCTGGCAGTTTGATTTTTAATTCAGTTAAGCAGTTGGAGAGCATAACGTGGAATATAGCAGTTTGCTCAGCGACATTAGTCATGTCAGTGCTTCAACTCAAGCCATAGTTGCACGATCGGTAAATCAGGCGTTAACCATTAGAAATTGGCTGATCGGTGCTTATATCATTGAGTATGAGCAACACGGTGAAGATCGAGCAAATTATGGTGATAAATTAGTCAGGAGTCTCGCAACAGACCTAACAAAAAAAGGGCATCAAGGTCTTTCTCGCAGCAATTTAATCAGCTTTCGCAAATTTGCTTTCACTTATCCAGTCTTGGCAAAAAGCCAGACGCTGTCTGTCCTATTTGAGCTTCTTACAGATACAGCAACTGGAAAAAGCCAGACAGTGTCTAGCTTTTCTGAAATCTTTTTGAAACCTGAGCAGAATGCTGAAGAAGCTTCTTCTACAGGCATAAAAGTACAATTCCCATCATTAGAAGCTCGTATTCCAGAGACAGATCCTTTTGGCTGGAAAGATGAAAGTTACTACCTTAAGCTTTTTCGTACCATGATCTGGTCTAATTTGATGGAGCTTTGTCGGCTCGAAGATCCTCTCAAGCGAACGTTCTATGAATTAGAATGCCTCAAAAGTGGATGGTCAAATCGAGAGCTTAAGCGACAAATAAATAGCTTACTCTACGAACGGATAGGACTGTCTCGCGATCAAGATGCAGTAATGGTTCTTGCTCAAGAGGGGCGTTTAGTCGATAGTCCCTCTATGATTCTACGCGACCCCTATGTGCTGGAATTCCTGGGTTTAGAGGGAAGAGTTACCTATTCAGAGTCTGAGTTGGAACAGGCACTTATCAATCATTTACAAGATTTTATTCATGAGCTAGGTCGGGATTTTTGCTTTATTGAGCGGCAGTTTAGAATTACAGTTGCGAACAAACACTATTTTTTAGATCTCCTGTTTTACCATCGTCGATTGCGCTGCTTGGTTGGGATTGATCTGAAGTTGGGTGCTTTTGAAGCTGCCTATGCAGGACAAATGAATTTATATCTCAACTACCTTAAGCGAGAAGTTGCACTACCTGATGAAAATCCCCCAGTCGGAATTATCCTTTGCTCTGATAAGGATGCAGAAGAAGTTCACTATGCAACGGCAGGCATGGATTCCCAGTTATTCGTTTCACGCTATCTTGTCGTGCTTCCCTCAGAGGAGAGACTTAGGCAGTGGCTACGTGAAGAGCAAGAACGCTTAAAAAACCAAAGATGATTTAATTTTTAGCTAGTCCTTCTTTTTCTACTTAGGGTACATATAAATGAGTAAAAGTTAAGATTTGAGGGTTTAAGTGTACCCTAATTATTTTTGGACTCCCTTTCCTACTAAGCACATTCTCTCGATCTCTACTGTGAGTTATCTGTCTAACGATCGGTTTCACGCAGCTTCATCTTTAAACCAGCGACAGTTTTGTTTGATAAGGTTAGTAGTAATATCTTCGAAGTCACTGTTTTGAGAGATAGAGATCGATAGTTGGAGAAGCAGTTATGAGCACAGACGATTCTCAATACAAACTCAAGGCAGATCACAAAGCAAAATCCCTTATCAAACAAGGAATCGATCGCGCCAACTTTTGGGATGGCATCATGGAGTATGCCTTTCCTCAACAGAGTGAATCATCGGGAACAGTGTCACAATTCTCCAACTATCTGAGTCCTGTAAGCGAGCATAGAAGCCAAATCTTTAAGGGAATCGAGGATAGCCATCCTTTTATTCAAGAGGCGAGAGATAATCTCAACCCCCAACATATTGCTGCTACTGCACACTATCTACAGCATGAATCAAGACTGCTGAATCGGGTCACCACCCAAGTTGCCCAGCATTTGGTGGTTTCTTACCGACAGAAGCTTGTAGAGCAGGGGCATAAATCAGGGAAAAAACCAGTTGAGAAAAATCTTCCCTATTTTGAAATTACAGCGAGTCACGAAGATAGTGTTACTCAGCTAAAAACTAACTTAGACTCAGAAGTTCTACTAAACCGTATTCAAGATTTTATTAAGGAATTATTTGAGAAGAATAATTTTTGGGAAAAGGGTGCTAAGGAAATATGGTCTAATCTTATCTTCTGGGCTATAGAAGAGATGAAAGCAGATCTGGGTGAATCTGCTTTTGCAGCATTTAATCAGGAGACATTTAATCAGGCTCTGTATCGCTATTTGCTAGAGCGAGAATCTAAACTAGTCCAAGACAAAATTACATTTCTTGAAGAATTTTATTCTCAAAGCATTACCCGACGCATTATCCAGGATTTAGACCTGCCTAACTACCCAATACTTGGCTTAGAAACATTACTAGGGATTGTACCAAGCGGCAATAAGAAAACAGTTCCAGCATCCGAAGTTAAACTGGCTAACATGGACGCAATCGTTGCTATCCCAACTGGTTTACCTATAGTCAGCAGTATTTCAGCTCAGCTACAAACTGAGCTATGGAAGCCCGACGACAGCGGCGTTGCTCATTTTCGCTACCGCTCTAAGAATAACCTCAACAACTACTTAGAACACTATATTACAAGCCCTGGAGACATCGAGACACTTCCCTGGGAAGCTGCTGAGCAAATCATCAATAAATTTGGATTCAACACAGTTAAGCTGCAATTTATCCTAGCAGCACACGCAATGCGGCAATCCAGACCTTGGGAAAGCGCCTTTACTCTCAAGGCAACAGATATTATTGACGAGTTAGGTTGGGACAAAAATCATAGCTCTACTTTGTCAGAAAAGCGGAATGAGGTTGCTAGTATTGCCTATGCTTTGTCCTGCTTGCTGGTTAAAGCAGTGTGGGTAGAAGGGCGCGGCAAAATTCAAGTGGATGCAAGTACGCCGGTGGGCAGAATGTGGGAAGTTTTAGTTGATCCACATGGGCAATTTGATTGGACAACTGGCAGGATTGATAAACCAGATGAGATTTACATCACTGTCAGACCAGGATTGTGGACAGCTCATTTTCTTAATCAAGCAGGTAGCAAAGCCAAAGAAGCACTTTATCAGTTTGGCTATCTGGCGCTGAATATTCTTAAACTAGACCCCTATCACGACGAGTTGACGCTAAGGCTGGCAATTCACTTGACGTTAGATGTCCGCATTCGTGCTAGAGACCGTAGCCCTCATGAATATCGAGTTAAGACCTTGTTAGAAGCAGCTATGCCTGAGGCTGCCATACAGGACGCTCGCCAGAATAGTGAGAAGGCTCGATCGCTCTTCAACCGTTGGCACCATGCCTTAAAGCTGCTAGCAGGCTTAGGGTGGCACCCTCATGAAGCTGTTGCGCCAGTTGCTGAAGAGGAACCCATTTTTTATGTTAAGCCCTATCCAGAATGGTTAGAGCCAGATAGCAAGGTCAAAAAACCGAGAGGCTGGATTAATCAATGGCTAGAGCAGAAGCTAGTCATTATACCCCCCGACCCGATTCCTGAACGCATGGCTTCTTTAACTGCTACTAAAAAACAACAGCAAAAGAAGCTGAAACCTTTGCAAGGTGGAGAATTGACTGGTGTACAAGTTAAAGAGGCTCGTAAGTTAAAAAGTTGGACACAGGCTAAGTTGGCTGGAACTTTAGGGATTCACCAAAGCCTAATTGCCAAGATTGAATCAGGCGATCGCCCGATCAGCAGTGAGCTAGAACCTATGCTCCGGCGCACTTTGAATATTTAGCCAGCCCAGAAACAGCGTTGCGTAAAAATTTCAGGCTTTTGATAGCGTCAATTTTTAGGGTTTGCTTGTCATAAATCCCTTGTCATAATCTAAATCTCCTTCTCAAATCAAGCTCAAACGCCGATCTAGCAAGGATTTAGGGGTTATGACAGATTGCTCCAAATGCTCCCATAGAATCTCCGTATGCTCCCATAAACTGACCCGTATGCTCCCATGAATTTTTTTATCAGAGTGCTCTATACAAGGGTTTCAGGACTTTATGACATCTTGATCAGTCTGATCAAGACTGATCAAGCCTCAAGCGGGAAAAAATGAACTTTGTCATAATTCTTGCAAGATATTCTGGGTAGCCTCAGTCAATATCTAATTTCCTAATTATTGGAGGAAGGCATTAATAGTTCTGTTGATCTATATCTTTAAAGTGACAGAGAGCCGGGATCTCAACTCGCCAAAGTTTCCCCCCGACTCCCTAGTTAGTTAATGTCTGCTTTAAGAGAAGTAGTTTCTTGCAATGAAACTACTCAATCGCAGCATTACTTTACTTTGCTACATCCTAGCAAAGGCAGCTAGGTCTGGGCAAACCCATAAACTTGGGCATCACAAATGCGTTCAAGTTTATGAATTTGCTCTAATTGATTCGGCTAAGGTCACTAAAAGTTAACCTGAGTTACTAAATTCAGCTAGCTAGAGTTCTTCCGGCTCCGCCCTACAGGAGCCAAGGATGCTGCTCATTACAAATTCTCTTTCCAAAAAATTCTGTGCTGCTTTCCTTTCAGAACTAGGCTTAGGGAGAGCAGCGTGGTAGTTTTTGCTGGCTTGAAACAATTGCAATACGTTCAAGAGTGGGATGACGAATTCCTTGCTCTCTTTCCACATCGGTTTGACTATATTTACGCGTCACACTCAGAACTTGGTCAACATCCTCAGTGGCAGACTGAGAGTCGTCATCCCTTATCCGATCGCGTCCTCCGCCAAGGTTCTCACTTGTTCGGTGTTCGCTTTGGAGCGCAGACACAGTACTGTTTACTCGATATAGACATCGGTAGCCTCTACCATCCGCAGCAAGATCAGCTGGCAATCGGTCGTATCCTAACAGCACTTGAAGCCATTGGTATTGTTACCCACATCACCTGTACTAGCTCTTACAGTGGCGGTCTGCATCTTTACTTCCCTCTAGCTACAGTCCAAAGCTCTTGGGAACTGGCAACTATTGTTAGTACCCTGCTGGAAAATTCAGGATTTATCCTCAAACCTGGACAACTAGAGGTTTTCCCTAACTCCAAACCTTACCTTGTCGAAGGTACTCCTAGCCTTTTCAATGCCCATCGCTTGCCCATACAAGCAGGCTCTTATCTACTTAACGAAGATTTTCAGCCTATTTGGGGCGACCAGAAAACTTTTGTCACCCAGTGGTATCTGGCTCAGAAAAATAATAATGTTGATGCCAAAACTATTAAACAGATACTCAAACAAGCCAAGCGCAAGCACTATCGCATTTCTGGTAAAGCAGATAAGTTTATCAATGACCTAAACGCCGAGATTGAAACGGGTTGGACAGGAGCAGGACAAACAAATCGTCTGCTGGGTCGCATTACCATGCGAGCCTATATTTTTCAACACTTATTCTCAGGCAGCAACCCCTTAGAGGGAGAAGAGCTTGTTAAGGAAATTGTTAGCACTGCCAAAGCACTACCTGGCTATAGCGAGTGGTGTAATCACCAGCATGAAATTGAAGAACGAGCAGAAGAATGGGCACATTGCATCCAAAACAGCCACTACTTTCACTATGGTGACTCAAAAGGTAAATACAAAACGAAAGAAGAAGTCACTGCCCTAGAATCTACAATTGCTGAACTGCCTAGCTGGAATCAGCAGCAGTCTCAAGCAGCACGAGAGCGAATTAGAAGTGCAATCGCTCAGATGTTAGAAATCAATGGCTTACCCAGTGGTGCGACAGCTAGATTTCATGCATTGACCAGCTTTCATATCAGTGGGAGATCGCTATATCGTCATCGTGACCTATGGCATCCCCAGTATCTTGTGGAAAACCCCCCAGACCCCCCGATCTCAAATGCTGTGTTATTTGATTGTGCTGAGGGCACATCAAATAACATCAGTCCTACAAGCTTATTACATACAACAGGAGATAACCCTAGTACTGATGCAGCTTTGAGCTATCTCTATCCCCTTGATTCTCAGACTAAAGGGGATAATACTCGCGCTGATGAGGGTTCCAGAGATTTAGATTCATCTCATTCCGCTACTCCCCCTTTAGACAAACATAAAAGAAAGCAACTACACTCCTCTCAAAGAGCAACAGTCGCGCCCTACATTCAACCGTTGCTCTTTGATTCTCAATGCTGGTTGGAAGTGACTCAGGAAGCCTCAAAAAGCGCTCAGCAGGCAGTTGATCGTCTTCGTGCTGAAGCGCAGCACACTAACCACGTTGAGCGAATGCAGCAGTATCTAACTTCAGGTGACCCGATTCTGATAGCGGAAGCTTTGGCTTGGGATCAGGTGAATTTAGGAGTTCTTAACCTAGATGTGTTTTTCACATCTCCCTCCCATAGAACTGAAGAGAAGCCTCATTCGGAGCATACTTTCGCGCATGACCTTTCAGATATCTTGGTGGCGATTGCAGTGCAGGTACGACGATTGCAGTGGACACCAGAACAGATGCGAAAGCGAATGATGGTGCGATTGGGTAAATCAAGACAGTCTCTGTTGGATGACTTGGAACTGTTGCAGTGGCTGGAGTGGTTAGAGCAGTTAGAACAGGAGAATCAACCATGAATTAGGGTACATTACAACCTCGTTTTTATCTTTTATTGCAGCTGAAAGGATTTTAAGTAAACCCTAAGTTTTTCCTAAGCTAATTATGCCTCGACGCGCTAATACTCCTAGTCTTTCTTCCAACCTGCAATCGATCGCTGCTCAAGCGCTACAGCTGTCAACTGAAGATCGGGCTGAGTTGATTGCAATACTGCAAGCTTATAATGACGCTGAAGCAGAGGCTCATTTAACGGAGGTAGAGCGAGAACAACGCAAGGAAGAGGCACTGAATCGTCGTGGCATTCGCGGTGGCAGTGGCAGCTTTGAGGACAAGATAATTAATGGCTATGGTCCTTATCGCTACTTACGATACTGGTATGGCAGGACCCATAAAAGTGTTTACCTGGGCAAGGTAAAAGAGTAAGGAGATTTAGGGTGAGAGATAAATTCTAGTTAGGGTACATTTAATGAACTTAAATGAGGTTTTTCGCAAAGATATGCCGTTAAATGTACCCTAAAACTTTTGATTGATGCTGTTCCTATCGGGGATCTCGACTGTAGTGTCCTAAATTTGTTCTGCAGCCAACATCTCCAGCAAGGATTGTCCTAAATTTGTTCTGCAGCCAACATCTCCAGCAAGGATCGTCCAACTCAAACCTGCCTGAAATTTTAGAGAGCATTAAAATAATCAAGCGTTGATTTGCTCCATCAATTGCTAGTTAACATTCTTCAAAGAAGATCGTTTGGTTCAAACTCTAGTGGGTCGTTTGCCTAGAAAATAGCCATTACTAGATCACTAAAGCCAAAATTACCACCTTAGCCAGCTATTTTAAGAATGGCTATCTACACGTCAAATGACCCACTAGCGCTCATAATGACCTGCGATCGGTTATGGAAGAAATACCACAGCTTCCCGAATTGATAGGATTTTTCCTTATAGCAATTTTGATAATATCCTTGTGAGGAGAGAGTAGCTGCCTCATTCCTGGAGATACAGATCAGTCCAAAATAACCATGTAGTGCTCTCTCACTTATGTATCTAAGTGCGATCGCTGAAGTGACCCCCTGCCTTCGAGGCTCCAAACTGGAGTTCCAAGACTTCAAAGGTGGGGTAATGTCTCAGATAAAGTATGCACAGACAGACCTGCTCGGCAATCGACAGAATGGGTTTGCGTCCTTAGCCCCCGCTAAATCTGGATAGTACAATTCGCCGACAACATCCGTTGCTAAATGAAGGCGGAGTAGTTAATTCCCAAGGTTCCTTTAGTCCGTTGAGGATATTTTTGAATATGATCGAGTGGATTTTTCATCTTTGGTAGAGCGGTAAAATCCCGTTCTACCATCTTTTTTTACCACTATTTATATTTCGGACAAGTCTATTGAGGTTTTCCTGAGTTCGCCTGATAATAATGCTGATGCTCTTAAGTTATAAGAATTGGATCTTCCCCATAATTTTGTTGATATCTACTTGTACCCTCATAGGATATCTGGTAAGTGTCTATCAAGCGGTCAATCAGATGCCTCGAATTGACTTGGCACAAATACCTGAAGAAAAAAATCTCTCTAGGTCTGAATTTCCAGTCATTTCAGTTATTATCCCAGCCTTTAATGAAGAAGAAAATATTGAAGATTGCGTTAAATCCGTTCTAATCAGTACAAGGCTTTCTCCAGAGCTACTGGAGGTTTGGTTGATTGATGATCAATCAACCGATCGCACGTTAGAGATTCTTCAAACCTTACAAGCGCAAGAGTCAGAACCTAGATTTAAAATTATTGCAGGTTTGCCTCGCCCCAAAGATCAGCTCTGGAACGGCAAAAACTGGGCTTGCCATCAGGGGGCAGAACAAGCCAGAGGTGACTTTTTACTGTTTATTGACGCAGATGTTCGCCTGAAGCCCAAGGCAGTTTCAGCCGTGGTTCAAACTGCGATCGATCAGCAGCTTGATTTTCTCACCTGTATTCCCGCGATCGTTTCTGGCTCATTGATCGAGTGGTTAGTTCAGCCTTTAATGTTCATCAATGTACTAGTCACATTCAATTCCAAAGCCGTTAAAGATCCAAGAACAAAAACCACTTATGCGTTAGGACCATTTCTGTTGTTTCGAGCAGATGCTTATCATACGATCGGCGGTCACAGAGCCATTGCTGCTGAAGTTGCTGAAGACGTCGCTTTTGCCCGTAAATTAAAGCACAATGGATTTAGAATGCAGCAGATTTTAGGAAGAAACCTTGCGACATTGCGAATGTACCGTAACTGGCGGACTTTGTGGGAAGGCTGGACAAAAGTTTTATACGTCGGCGCAGACCGGAGCGTGCCGCTAATGCTGCTGTTGGCAACCGTCATGCTGATGATCTACACGGTTCCTTGGCTTGGATTTATGATAGCGATCGGGAAAGTTCTCACACATCTCACTTTATTTCATCTGGCTATGACAGGACTGACGAGTTTAGCCATTCTGCTTCAGTTTTGGGTAAGACATTGGGGGTCGCAGGCATTAGGAACTTCTATGAAATATTGGTGGCTGCAAGGTGCGGGTGGAGCCATCATTGCCGTATTAGCGATCGCCTCCATCATTAAAACTGAAACGGGCTGGGGCTGGACTTGGCGCGGGCGTAAGCTGTCTGCCGTTAAAAAAACGTAGCGTCATTTCAGCAGGTCTGTAATTTCTTTGTAGGTAGAAGAGAGGCGCTCGCTCACCCATCGAATCACGAATTGCTGAAACATTGCAGCCACTTCGAGATGGTCTTGCTGGAGCTGTTGCAGGGCGGTTTGAGAGAGGCAATAGAGAGCGCTGGGCTGATTGACGATCGCTGAAGTCTGGTACAAAGCCTGTGAGAAGAAGTCAGTTTCACCCACCAAATTTCCAGCCCCTAGACTTTGGATGCGGTGCGTTTGACCTGATTCAAGTTGCAGCAAAACCGTCACTTCTCCCGTTTCAATCAGATAAAGCGCATGGGCGGCATCTCCTGATTGAAACAGTACCTGTCCTGCTTCTACAGTCAGCTCTTCCAAGTAGTCCATGAACACTGGAATATAATCGGCATTGGGAAATAGCTCGTCAAGCTGGAGGGCAAGCGGCAGAGCGCGACGACGGCGCTGAGGAATCTCCTCTAAAATCTGGTTTTCGCACCATTCAATGCCGCGATCGAGGTCAGGGAAAAGCTGGCAAAAGCGTTCTTGTAAGCAGTTGCCCTGCTGCAACTGTCGCTGGATGGTTGGCGAAACGTTGGTGAAAACAAGATCGAACTGCTGCTGTTGAGCCACTTGTTGGAGCTTGCTGAAGCTGAGGACGGCTGAGGAGTCCAATCCAGTTACAGCCTGAAAGCTGAGAACCACAGATTTCACGGAAGGTAACTGGCGCAGGCGGAGGCGAATCTGCTCAACTAGCTTATTTGCTGTGCCAAAGAAGAGAAAGCCTTGCAGCTCCAGGATATAAATTTGGTTGCCCTCTGTTTGCAAGAACCGACGCTGTTGCCAAGAGCGAGCTGCATGGCTGGGGTAAGTTGCGCCGGAGAGAACATGCTTGGTGACTTTAACCTGGCTGTAGTTGATCACGAAGAGGACGATCGCTACGACCAATCCCACCGCTACTCCTTCTAGCAAACCCACCGCACCAATGACCATCAGGATCAGGACAACCATGAGGTAATCAATTTTAGGCAGCTTGAACCAGGCATCGTATAGCCACTCCACCAAGTAATCAAGTCCCAGAAATAACAGCATCCCCCCCAGCACAGGCTTAGGAAAATAGGAAATAATCGCTCCGCCTGCAAACAGCAGCAGGATGCACAGCAGTGCCTTGAACAGACCCACCATGCGGCTTTTGATCCCAATCTTGGCGTAGCTCAGCGTCGAAAGGCTCAAGGATTGAAACCCGATAATCAGCCCACCTGCCAGTCCAGAAGCAAGATTAGCAGCGCCAGCAGCTTGCAGTTCACAGTTCAGATCCAGGTCTTGTTTCGTCGCCAATTCAATGCCCGTTGCCTTCAGCAACACTGCCAAAACAGTGATCAAGGGAACCGTCAAGATCTGGCCCGTTTGTGCCCCGATCGCCTGCCAGTTAGTCTGCAAGAAACCCGAAAGAGGCAGCGGTTGCCAGAGACCTCCCTCTGGAAAGGGATCTAAAAACAATCCAGAGGTGCGGGCGGTGGCGATCGAGGTATGCGTCACTGCCAGGATGAGATAGAAGAGGGCAATCGCACTCAATATCAATCCCGGCATGATCAGAGCATGGCTGTAGCGACGCAGAATCAGCAAAACCAGGATGGCGAAACCCAGTCCCGGCAGCCATTGAATCAGGTGATTGGGCTGAAACAACTGCGGCAGATGCGCCATGTCTAGGGGAAAATCGGTCATGAGGCTGATCGCGCCCTGAGTCAGAAGCCAGCCTGTCCCTGCCAAAAAGCCGCCCACAACGGGATAGGGAATAAACCGGGGGAAATTGCCGAGTTTCAACCTGCCAAAGACAAAACAGAAAATGCCCGTTAGCAGGTTGATTAAAACGATCGCTGCCATAACGGTAAACAGAGTTTCGGAGATCGAAGCGGCGGGCATTTGAGTGACAATCTGGCTAGCTGTCAAAGCGACGATCGCGGTGGGGGCTTCTTGCAGCGAAGTTAACATGCCAGACAAAGAAGACGTGAGGGCAATAACAATGCTAGTGATTGCCACTGACAGCAGCGCTAATCCAATCCCTGTCGAGGCGTAAGGAGACAGCACGCCTGAAAAAATTAGGGCGGCAAAGGAGATCGCATAGATGGCATCGATAATCGTAGCGACTAAACCCATCGTCAGGTTAGGCAACAGTCGCCTTAGCTGAAATTCCTCGCGTAGCTGCCTAATGAGCTGTTTATCCTGCAGTTGCATTTTAGAAGAAGGATGCATCGACCTGTCAAAATTGTGTAGCTTAACGTTACCATTTAGCGGTTCAGATGTTGTGCTATCACCTGAGTAAATCCGTGATTTCTTTGTACGTAGAAGAGAGGCGATCGCTTACTACTCGAATCACGAACTCTTGAAAGGTAACCGCCACCGCTGGTTTTTCCTGCCGCATTCGCTGTGCTGCATCCCAAGACAGGCGATATAAGGTGCTAGGCTGATCGACGATCGCTGCAGTAGAGTGAGGAGTTCGCAGGTAAAAAGCCATTTCACCCAAGAGATTGCCAGCTCCAAGACTTTGAAGAACCTGTCCCTCTGCCGATTCTGACCAGAGCGTGACTTGTCCTAATTCAATCAGATAAATTGCATCAGCCGCATCCCCTGGATGGAACAAAACCTGTCCAGATTCCAGGTCTAGTTCTTCTAAATAGTCGATAAATTCTGAGACATGATCGGCATTTGTAAACAGGCTATCGAGCTGCAGCGCTAAGGGTAAAGCGCGCCGTCGCCTCTGAGGAATCGCCTCTAGAATCTGGTTCTCGCACCATTCAACGCCGCGATCGAGATTAGGGAACACCTGACAGAGATTGTCTTTGGCTGACAAAATACCGTCCTGTTGAAGCTGTTGCTGAGCAGTTGTCGATAAATGCGTAAAGACCAGCGTGAACTGATGCTGTTGGGCAATTTGCTTCAGCTTGGTGAAGCTAAGCACGGCTGAAGAGTCTAGCCCTGTGACCGATCGAAAGTTAAGGATGATAAACTTGGGGGGCACATTGCCTAACTGCTGCCGGATGCGATTGAGCAATTTATGAGCAGTGCCAAAAAACAGAAAGCCTTGCAGTTCCAGAATATAAATCTGGTTGCCTTCTGTCCGTAGCAGCCGAGATTGCTGTAGTGATCTTGCCGCATGGCTGGGATGATTAGCTCCAGAAAGTACGTGCCTGGTGACACTAATCTGGCTGTAGTTGATCACAAAAAGGACGATCGCTACCCCCAAGCCAAACCCTACACCCTGCAAAAAGCCGATCGTCACCATAACCCCCAAAATCAGCACGACTAAGCCATAATCGGCTTTAGGCAGCGTGAACCAGGCATCGTATAGCCATTCTTTGAGTAAAGATAGCCCCAGAAATAGCAGCAGGCTCCCCATAATCGGCAGAGGAAATAAAGACAGCAGCGAGAAACCCCAAATCAGAATTGCCGCATACAATATGACTGAAAGTAAGCTAGCCAGGCGGTTTCTAGCGCCCATCTTGTAGGCAAGGATGGTGTCAGACAGCACTGGATAGCCCGCAATGCCGCCCACCATTCCTAAAATTAAGTTGGCGCTCCCGGTAGCCTTTAATTCACGATTGAGGTTGATATCTTGGGCTGTGGTTAATTCAATTCCGGTTGAGTTGAGCAGAACAGAGATAGCTGAAAGTATGGCGATCGTCGCTATGTTCCCCCACTGCGCCAATACAATTCCTCCATTAATCTGCGTCAAGGCTGTCAGGTTGAAAAACCGCCATTCTCCCTGAGCTGACGATTTGAGTAACCAACCTTGGGCAATGGCTGCGTCCATTGAAGTCTGGGTGAGAAGCAATCCTAGAGAGAACAGCCCGATCGCCGCTATCAAGGTGATAGGAATTGCTAAAGCATGGGTGGAACGAGACGAAATGATTAGCAAGATGACTGCAAGGGTTACCCCTACTAAGCATTGACTTAAAGGTCGGAGCTGAAACAAGTCAGCGAGGTTAGAGAAATTGAGAGCAATATTGGTCATGACTTGGATCGCTCCATGCACCAATAGCCAACCTGCACCCGCCAGAAATCCGCCAATTACTGGGTAGGGAATAAACCGAATCAATTCACCAACCTTGAAAAAGCCCAGGAGAAACAGGAAGGCACCCGTAACTAAAGAGGTGAGGGCGATCGTTCCCATCACCGTGACGAATAAATCTTCTGGCGTGGATGAGGGCGGCATTTGGG
This sequence comes from Drouetiella hepatica Uher 2000/2452, assembly GCA_019359505.1. Lineage (GTDB taxonomy): Bacteria > Cyanobacteriota > Cyanobacteriia > Elainellales > Elainellaceae > Drouetiella > Drouetiella hepatica. The sequence continues at coordinate 15,241 of JAHHHD010000074.1, forward strand.
CAGCGATCGCAGCAGCACTCAACCCCAAAATGGCACAGGGTAGGGCATCAATATCGGCAACCATGCCGGGATAGGAACTCATGAATCCAATGATCGCTCTGAGAACCATGCCGCTGAGTAGGGCAATCGCAATACCAGCAGGCAGATAGTCAGCCAAATCTCCTGTGAAAATCAGCATGACAAACGAAACTGAGAACATTGCCCCAATTATGCCGACGACTAAACTGACCAAAGCGCTAGGTACTAATTGAAGTAATAACTGGCTGATCAGTAGGCTGATGCTAGGCTTATCAGACACTTTAAATTGCCTCCATTTACTCAGGTTGCGAAGCGATGAGTCGCTCAATAATTTCAGTTCGCTCTTGCAGAAGCATCGTGATTTCTTGTATTGCCTGATTGAGCTGAGTCGCCAGAGATGCCAGTAGATATTCAGCAAAGACCGTCCTACTGAAGTAGCTCTCCGACTTGCCTGTAGGTGAGAGTTAGGCGATCGCTGAGCGTACCAATCACAAACTCTTGAAAGGTAGCCGCTATTTCAGGATGCTTTTGCCGCATATCCTGTGCCGCATCTTGAGACAGCCGATAGAGCGTGCTGGGTTGGTCAACAACGGCTGATGTCGGGTGAGGAGCGCGAAGATAAAATTCCATTTCACCCACCAGGTTGCCAGCCCCCAGACTTTGCAGACGGCGAGTTTGGTTTGTTTCCAGGGCTGACGAGAGGGTTACTTCTCCTACCTCAATCAAGTAAAGAAAGTCAGCCGAGTCTCCTTGACCAAACAAAAGCTGTCCGGCTTCCAAGTCTAGCTCTTCCAGGTAATCCATAAACCCTGAGATATGAGCAGTATTTGTAAACAAGTTGTCGAGCTGTAGAGCCAGGGGCAGCGCGCGCCGTCGCCGCTGAGGAATATCCTCTAAAATCTTTTCTTCACACCACTCAATGCCGCGATCAAGGTCAGGAAAGACTTGGCACAGCGCGTCTTCGGCCTGTAAAACGCTACCCTGCTGTAGCTGCTGCTGAATTGTGGGCGACAGGTGCGTGAACACCAGAGTGAGCTGCTGTTGCTGGGCAATTTGCTTAAGCTTGGTGAAGCTGAGAACGGCTGAGGAGTCCAGTCCGGTGACGGCACGGAAGCTAAAGACTAAAAATTTTAGAGGCAACAAGTCAGGATGGCTGAGCCGTTGACGGATTTGATTTAGCAACTTATTGGCCGTGCCAAAGAACAGGAAGCCTTGCAGCTCCAGAATATAAATCTGGTCACCTTCTGTTCGCAAAAGCCGACTTTGCTGAACCGATCGCGCCGCATGACTGGGGTAAGCTGCTCCTGAGAGCGCGTGTTTGGCAACTTTGACGTGCGCTCCTTAACCTTCACTGTACTCTAATGACAATGATGGCAATCCAAACGATCGCCTAACGTGGCACTCGCCAAAGCTTGATCGTGCCATCAGCACGACTGCTACTAGCTAGCCGCTGACCAT
>JAHHHD010000023.1 GCA_019359505.1 Drouetiella hepatica Uher 2000/2452
CGATATTGTTATAGACATCGGGTGTCACCCGCTTGGAAAGTCGTCACCCGCTTCCTCCGAGTCTTGAAATCGAGTGTACTACTCAATTTCAGCCCCGTACCCCCATAATTCGCTTGGAGCGGACTGCTGAAAGATCTCGGTGCATTGCAAAGGTTATTGGCAGCCGCTCAAACGAACAGTTGTACTGCGTTGATTTTCCAGAGAACTACGATTTAGAGTTATTCTATGAGGCGTTTCTGAAAGATTACCTATGGATCAGTCAACTCAACCAACATTGACATCGCATCAACCCTAGTACCCAAATCTCGTAGGGTGCATTGCAGCTAAGCAAACGCACCATTTTTATGAGAATTTTAATGCCGCTCCGCGTAGAATTCTCAATGTTCCTGATGAGGGCTGCTCTGAGATTAATCAGGGCGGCAATTTACAATAGATAGGGAGTTACTGGGAAAGGCTGATGACGTTGCCAGAATTACAAAATCAGGCATTGCGGTTGCCAACTGGCGATCGGGTCAAAACCTCCCCTTATCCCTGCCCTGCCGATTCACTAGGAACTGACTCATAATGATTGCAGTGAAAAAGAACTTCCCACAGCTCACCCCCAAAGAATACTTTGCCTGGGAAGAAAAGCAGCTAGAAAAGCATGAATACATTGATGGTCAAGTCTATGCGATGGGCGGCGGCAGTGTAAATCATGGTCGCATTGCTATCCGGCTCACTGCCCTGTTCGACACCCATTTAGACAGTAGCGGTTGCATAACAGGCAATTCTGATATCAAGGTTAATATTGCCGAAACCAATAGCTACACCTATCCAGACGCTAGCGTAACTTGCGACAAACGAGACAAAAACACGTCTCAATATTTTACTTACCCCTGTCTGATCGTTGAGGTTTTATCAGAGAGTACAGAGGCGTATGACCGAGGGGGTAAGTTCAGAATGTATCGAAACAACCCCGTCTTACAAGATTATTTATTAGTGAGTTCCACCCGCATTGAAATGGATCTGTATCACAAAAAAGATACTGGCGAATGGATTATTCTTAATTACAAGGCAGGAGATCTCATAGAACTAAAAAGCATTAATCTCAGCTTTCCGATCGAGCAAGTCTACCGCAATCTTGTTCTAACGCCAGAAAATCTACCACCAGAATCTGAGTAAATTAGACGGGATCTATTCGTCAGATTGGGATAATGGCAATAGTGGCAGTCTTTGAAAGAATGGGCGATACGAATAGCTTGTTGAGTTGTATAGCGCTACGCGCTTAGATCCAATGAGTTATTTTTTGAGAGCCGCGCTCCGCGCGGCTCTCAAAAAATAACTCGTCCTAACTCAATTACGTAGGGCTATAATGCTCAAGCAAGTCTTGATTCTTGGTAAAGTATGCATTGGAATTCTTGGTGGGTTGAGCTTGCTGTTGAGTTAGTAGTGTATCCAAAAAATAGGAAAGATGATTTGGATTAAAGCCCTATGAACAAAGAGCAATTAGAACAATACTGGCAAGCCTATTTAGCGACGCTTCCAAATGCTGCATCCAGTGTCGAAACTTATGACGCGGGTCAATTTGGCGATCACTCTGAAATGGCAGATGAACTGGGAAATTTAATCTTAAAAGGAGTTAAAACTGCAACCTGTTCAGCTTTATGGGAATGGGAAGCAGAGGGAAGCGAGCTTCCTAAAGTGGGATCAAAATCTATTGTGCTTGATGGGAATGACAACCCACTTTGCATTATTGAAACAACGGAAGTGGTAATCCGAGCATTTAATGAAGTGGACACCAAGTTTGCTTATGAAGAAGGTGAGGACGATCGTTCCTTAGAATCTTGGAGAGAGGAACATTGGAAGTTCTTCTGGCGAATATTACCTAAAATTGCTAAGAAGCCAACCCCTGAGATGCTTTTAGTTTGCGAGCGTTTTCATGTCGTGTATAGGCAGTAACTATTGGTGCAGTGCGGACTCACAACTCCTATGCACATCGACTGTCGAGAGTCGATCGAGGATGACGCAAAAATTATTTGCGGAGTGAATCACAATGCTATTGCAGCAGGTTTTAAGTGCGATCGCGGCTACTCCTTGCCAATCAGCTTCAAGGGATAGTTTCTTGAGTGAATGAGGAAACAATTGAAGCGATCGCTTCCACTTGCTCCCAATATTCTTCATCGGTCAATACAGGTTTCGCCACCTCTGGCAAAAGTTCAGCTTGCAAATCAATCCAAGACTTGCAGCCGCCATAATCAGGACGATAGAGAATGGATTGAGGCTGGGGCAAAGCATAAACCCTCAGCAGCAGCAACGAGAGGGGCGATCGCGCTTTCCACTTTAGCCGTTCTGAGACAAATGCCTCATTCCAAACATGGAACGGCAACAGAGAAGCGATCGCCTCCGCCTCGCTCACTTCAAAAGTATGGGTAATCTCTGCCCAAGACTGAATCGGCACCGTTTCAGGATGCCAGCCCGACGCAATAGGCACCACCTGACTGGCATATTCAGGTTTTAGTAGGCGGGGCTGCTGATGCTCGTAGGTCGGGTAGAGCCAGACTTGGGAATGGGCGATCGCAAAAGACTGTTCTCGAATGCCGCCTTTGCGCAACAGCAAAATAGTGCTGCCACGGGTCAAAGCATTCACGGCGATCGCCCATTCTTTCAGGGCTGCGGTGAGAAAAAGCGGCATGATTTCTCTCGCGGGTTAGATAAAAAAGCTGACCCATTGTTGAGTCAGCCCAGATCGTTATTGTAATTTCTTTGTTCTCTCAAATGCTGCTTCTCACGTCAGCATTACTCTCTCAATCAGACAGTTGGAAGAAACCCAAACTGCGCGTTCCCAAATCGGCAGGTAGGCTCAAGGATAGCTACAAAACTTAAATATCCTTTTCCAGAAAATAGCTTAGCAGTTGGCGTGACCTTTTGTAACTCATCTGGACGGCAAAAATAAATTAGCTGTGCGCTTCAACAACGGCTCCTGCCAGATCAATCTCCAAAATTCGAGTCTGGACGCTAATGCCCTGAGCCACCCAAGCCGCCGCCATTGCCGTCTCTACTGCCACCATTTGGTCAGGGTGAGTCAATGCCAAAAGGGTCGGGCCAGAGCCACTAATCACCAATCCATGCGCCCCAGCATCCAAAGCTGCCGTCTGCACCTGCTCAAATCCTTGAATTAGAGTCTGACGATAGGGCTGATGAATCCGGTCTTGTAAAGCAGTCCGGAGCCAGTCCGATCGCCCCGTCTGCACACCGCGCAGCAGCATTCCCAAATGAGCCACGTTAAACACGGCATCGGCACGGCTGTACTGAGCAGGCAAAACTTGCCGCGCTGCTGCCGTGGAAAGTTCAAAATTGGGAATAGCAATCACAGGCACCACCTCTTCATGCCAGGGAATATCGCAAATTGTCCAGGACTGACCTGCGCCTGATTGCCCCCCCGATCGCCCGTCCGATCGCCCAGCCGATGCCGACAGCCGACAGCCGCCCAGTAAAGCTGGAACCACGTTATCTGGATGTCCCTCTAGTCCGATCGCCAGATCCATCACCTGTTCTAGCGATAGCGGCGATCCTGCTAGGGCATTTGCCCCGACTAATCCCCCCACGATCGCCGTTGCCGAACTGCCTAACCCCCTTGCTAGCGGCACCTGAAGCACAATCTCTAAATGCACTGGCGGAGGAGTTTTCCCAATCTGCTGATATAGCTTGAGAAACGCCTGATATGCCAAATTGCTTGTGTTGGTAGCAACTCGCTCTGCCTCTAAACCCGTTGCCTCAATTGCGAACGATCGCTCCTGATTCGATCGCTTCTGGTCTCCAGCAAAGTGCGAAAACACGAACTGGTTGTGCAAGCTTAGGGCGGCTCCTAGGCAATCAAACCCTGCACCCAAGTTGGCAGTTGTGGCGGGAACGGTAACGGTGAGGGTGGGCGATCGCATAGCGGCGGTTCAGTTCAAGAAATATCAGGTTTAGAGAGAAGCAATTGGGGCAAGTCGAAGTTTAGAACCTCACCCCCGAACCTGACAAGTATTTTTTGAGGAATGGCAAAATTCCGGCTGCCAAATGCTCTGGATATTCCTCGTGCAGACCCAGAGAACCGGGCATCCGATAAACCTGCAACCCCACTCCAGAAAAATGCACCAGCATTTCCATTTCCTCTAGAGACTTAGGCGGCGTTTGCTCCCCAATCACCACCAGTACGGGCACCGCCAGCGGCGGCTGGAAATACTCAAAGAAATGCTTGCGGCGATGGACTGGATCAAGTGCCCCTGTCACAAAAGCCGCCGAAGCAAACCTGGCTCCCCGCTTTTGGGTCGTGCGCCATTTTTGAGCCATCAGCGCTGGCGTCAGATGAGCGCGATCGCCCACCACATGCCGACCATACATCCAGCCTAATATGGGCGGCAGGGTGTTGAGCCAATAGAGAAACTGCCCTAGCAGCGGCAGGCGAATCAGAAAACGCAGAACGCTGTAGCTTTTACGATGATCGCCCATTGCTGTCGGCAGAGGTCCCCGCCAAGTAGGAGCCACCAGCACAATCCAGGAGACGGGCAGCACCACGCCCCGTTGCGCGCCCGCCACCATCTGCATGGCATATCCCGCCGCATGTCCAGCCGCAATGATGACTACAGGTTCTGTAAAAACAGACTGGATAAAGTCTTTCAGGAAGTTGTGATAGAGCGCAGGGCGATAGTCAAATGCAGGGCGATCGGATTGTCCAAACCCCACCCAGTCAGGAATCACAACCTGGTAGTATTGCGCCAACTGCCCAGCTAAGCCGTACATTTCGCTGCGGCTAGAAACGCTGCTGAGGGCGGGCAGAAGCAAAATCGGCTTACCCGTCCCAAAGGTTTCATAGGCAACGGTGACAGGCTTTTTTTGCCAATTCCACTGAAATTCTCGAATTGTGCCAGCAGCAGAGCCGTCGGTAGAAATCATCTCAGCTTTAACCCAGAGCAAACTCTAATTCACTACTAGGGTACATGGCTGTGATGGTCGAGAACATACTTTTCCTTGAAACTATCTTTTTCTGAAGCCATGATGAAGCCATGAACATTTTCCTGGAGACAGAGCGCTTAATTTTGCGGCAGTTTACCTCTGCCGATGTTGAGAATCTCGTGTTACTGGATAGCGATCGCCAGGTGATGCGCTTTATTAACGGCGGCACCCCAACCCCGACCGAGGTGATTCAAAATCAACTTCTGCCCAAAATTCTGAGCTACTACGCCAAATATCCACACTTTGGGTTTTGGGCAGTTGATGAAAAGATGAGTCAGGAATTTATCGGCTGGTTTCATTTTTATCCGGCGATCGAAAATCAGTTTGCGGTTGAATTAAATCTGGTTACGCCAGGGGAAATTGCTCTGGGCTATCGACTGCGGCAAGGAGCCTGGGGCAAAGGCTATGGCACCGAAGGCTCAAAGGCGCTGATTCACAAGGGCTTCACAGAGCTTCAGGTGCAGCGAGTAGTAGTCTGGGCGCTTGCCGAAAACCTGGCTTCCATTCGGGTAATGCAGAAGGTTGGATTGCAGTTTGAAAGAGCATTTTCTTTCACAGAGCAGCAGTTGCCCAACGTTAGCCAGCGTCAAGCCGTGAAATATGGGGTAATGTCTCCAATATATTGTTGATGTGTTGTTGATTTTTTGAAAGGGGCGCTCCGCGCCCCACCCTAAATGTCCTAAGCAAGCTGGCGACAGCTCTACATCCAGAACATCACCGAAATATGGCAGCGATCGCCTTCCCGCAGTTTCGCAAGAGACGCTAGGCTAGAAGGCGGTTCTGTGTTTTATCAACCCAGTTTCTTCAAGTCTCTCTAAACTAAGCCGTCATGTCTGAGCCTATGACTCCCTCGCCTGAACCGGAAATTCCTTTGGTGCCCTCCGAAGCTGCCAGCGTCCCTGCCGACGGATCTGTCAGTGCAGGCGATTCTCTCAGTGCAAGCGATTCTCTCAGTGCAAGCGATCGCAATGCCAAAACCCGACAGCTTCTGGGCATGAAGGGGGCGCAATCCGGCGAGACTTCCATCTGGAAAATCCGCTTGCAGTTGATGAAGCCCATTACCTGGATTCCGCTGATTTGGGGCGTGGTATGTGGCGCAGCTTCTTCAGGAAACTACACCTGGACGCTAGAAAACACCCTAATTGCCGCCGCCTGTATGCTGCTGTCTGGGCCTTTGCTGACGGGCTACACCCAAACCATGAACGACTTTTACGATCGCGACATTGATGCCATTAACGAACCTTACCGCCCGATTCCCTCTGGCGCGATTTCCATCCCGCAGGTGACAGCGCAAATTTTGGTGCTGCTGTTTGCGGGTCTTGGTATTGCCTTTGCGCTCGATCGGTGGGCAGGTCACAGCTTCCCGACCATTACGGCACTGGCGCTTGGCGGCTCGCTGCTGTCCTACATCTATTCCGCTCCGCCGCTGAAACTCAAGCAAAACGGCTGGTTGGGCAACTACGCCTTGGGAGCCAGCTATATTGCTTTGCCCTGGTGGGCGGGTCATGCGCTGTTTGGAGAACTCAACACCACGATCGTTGTCTTGACGCTGTTCTACAGCATGGCGGGTTTGGGCATTGCGGTGGTGAATGACTTCAAAAGTGTGGAGGGCGATCGCCAGCTGGGTCTAGATTCTCTGCCCGTTATGTTTGGTGTGGGCACAGCCGCCTGGATTTGTGTACTGATGATTGACATCTTTCAGTCGGGTATCGCGGCATTCTTAGTCAATATCCATCAGAATCTCTCTGCTGTACTGCTGGTGCTGCTAATTGTCCCCCAGATTACGTTTCAGGATATGTATTTCCTGCGCGACCCGCTCAAAAATGATGTGAAATATCAGGCAAGCGCTCAGCCTTTTTTGGTGTTGGGAATGCTAGTAACAGCTCTGGCGCTGGGTCACGCAGGCGTGTAGAGTTAAGCGGCATGCACAGCGGCATACAAAGCGTATTTCGCAACACTGCCTTGTACTTTGCCTCAAAAAAGACTAAGTTTAGGTGAAGTTAAATAAAGCTAAAGCTAAGCTGTTCATAGACAGTCTAAATAGCAATTGCCAACTTGCCCTTGGTATCTGCCAGTAAGAACAACGTTCTATCTGTGGTGGTTTGTGAGGAAGTACCGTGACTGATTTTCTTGCCAGGTTCAGAGCTATGTCTAGCAGACAGGACAAATCGAATAGGACTGCTGGACATCCATCGCATGACCGTAATGGCAAAACTGATTCCAAAACTCCTGAATTCACGATTTTGGAAAAAGTCACTGCAACAGCGCCTCGTAGAAGGCGCAAAACCTCGCCCAACGGCGCAAAACCACCTCGCCGAGCGATCTATCAAACCTGGTGGGCATGGGGAATTGTGGGTCTAGCTCTGGGGACAGGGGGGTTGGCGATCGCTAGCGTCAACCGCCTCACTGCCCTTGAAAAAGACCTGCCTGACATGAAGGATGTCCTGACTTACACCCGTGCTGGCTCGCTGACGCTCAAATCTTCTGACGGTACGGTGTTGCAGCAGATTGGCTCGGCAACTCGTCAGAAAGTGACGATTACCCAAATGCCGCCCCACTTACCGGAAGCTTTTGTAGCCTCAGAAGATCAGGGCTTTTATCAGCACACAGGGGTGGATTATGTGGCGATCGTCCGTGCTTCTCTCGCCAACGTCATGTCTGGGCAGGTCAAGGAAGGCGGCAGCACGATTACTCAACAGCTTGCCCGAATTGTCTTCCTCGACCAGCAGCGCAGTCTGGGACGCAAAGTGCGGGAGGCGCTGCTGGCGCAAAAAATGGAGTCAGAGCTAGATAAAAAGCAGATTCTAGAGCAATATCTTAACTTGGTGTATCTGGGTTCAGGGGCTTACGGGGTTGCCGATGCCGCCTGGATTTTCTTTAGCAAGCCTGTCAATAAGTTGACGTTAGGAGAGATGGCATTAATTGCGGGCATGGCTCCGGCTCCTAGCGCCTATTCTCCGCTCGTCAATCTAGAATTTGCCCGTGAGCGCCGGGACGTAGTGCTGAAGCGGATGATTGATGTGGGCTTCATCACCGAGGCTGAAGGCAATGCCGCGATCGCCACTCCCATCAAACTCAAGCCGGGTGCAGTCAAAAATACGACGAGTCCGGTGCCCTATTTTACGTCCTACGTGCAGCAGCAGTTGCCGCGTTTAGTCTCCAAAGATGAGCTAGAGGTGGGCGGCTTGACGGTGGAAACAACGCTGAACCTGAAGTGGCAAAAACAGGCTCAGGCGGTCGTGAAAAATGCGATCGCCTATTACGGCGCGAGTGAAGGGTTTGAGCAAGCCTCTCTGGCATCTGTCGATCCGCGCAACGGTGAAATCAAGGCGCTGGTGGGGGGAGATGACTTTGGCAAGAGCCAGTTTAACCGAGCCACCCAAGCCCAACGTCAGCCCGGTTCTACGTTTAAGGCATTTGTCTATGCAACGGCGGTTGCAGCAGGCTTCTCCCCCTATCGCGGCTACATTGATGCCAAATATATTGTGGACGGCTATGAGCCGCGCAACTATGGCAAAAACTATCGTGGCTCGGTCAGCATGAAGGATGCTTTGACTTCTTCGATTAACATCGTGGCGGTCAAGACCCTGGTAGATGTCGGGTTTACGCCTGTGGTCAAAATGGCGCAGCGGATGGGCATCAAGTCGAAGCTGTTGCCGGCCTACTCTCTGGCGCTAGGTAGCTCTGAGGTGAATCTGCTGGAGCTAACCAGCGCCTATGGCACCCTGGCAAACAAAGGCAATCACGTAGAAGTTCATGCGGTAACGCGTATTCTTAACCGATTTGGCAAGGTGATTTACCAGGCAGACTTTAAGCCGCAGCGGGCGATCGATGCTGACAGCGCTGCAATCACCACCTGGATGCTAGAGGGCGTAGTGCAAGGCGGTACGGGCGGAGAGGCGGCTCTCCCCGATCGATCGGTGGCTGGGAAAACGGGCACGTCTGAAAAGAAGCGCGATTTGTGGTTTGTGGGCTACATTCCTCAGCTTGTAACGGGTGTCTGGCTAGGTAATGATGATAGCAGCCCTACCTATGGAGCCAGCAGCACTGCTGCCGCCACCTGGTATGACTATATGAGCAAGCTAACGGGCGATATTCCGGTGGAGGAATTCCCTGATATTCCGAATGACGTAGACTACCGAGATGGATCGATAAAGGCGGAACCCGTCCGTCCGGGTCGTGTTTATGCAGATACTAACACCGCTCCTGGCCGCGAAAGTGGGGAAGGAGAACCAAGCCGCAGTTGGAGCGATTCTGACAGCTATTCCAATGATTCTTACAGCGGCTCCTCAGAGCCTAGCTCTAGCAGCAGCGAGCCTGCGCCCGAACCTGCGCCCGAACCTGCGCCTGTCGAACCTGAGGCACCTGCCAGCGCTGTCCCTACTGAGCCTGAGCCTCCCGTCATGACTGCTCCTGAGCCTCCCGTGATTGAGCCTCCATCTGAACCGATTTCTGAGCCTCCTCCAGTCGTAGTGCCTACTGAACCTGAACCGCCTCAACTTATCTTGCCTGAAGCCTCTCCTTCTCCCTAAATGAATGTTTTTATTCAGGCCTATGAATATGCGGTCAGCAACTTTGCTGAAGTCTCAACTGCGCTGCGGCAGCATTTGGTTTTGGTTTTGGTTCCTTTAGCGATCGGTCTTTTTGTCGGCTTGCCTCTGGGACTCTGGAGCGCTCGATCGCGTCTAGCTTCCATCGTCCTGATTAACGGCTTTAACGCCCTGCGCGTCATTCCTAGCTTGGCAATCTTGTTTCTGGCAATTCCCTACTTTGGGTTGAGCTTTCAGTCAGCAGCGATCGCCCTCACCCTGCTAGTCATGCCGCCCATCCTGATCAACACTGACGTTGCCTTTCGCACGATCGATCCGATGATCCGTGAGGCGGCTTTTGGCATGGGCATGAGTCCGGGGCAGGTTTTGCGTCAGGTCGAAATTCCTTTGGCGCTGCCCGTGGTGATTGCCGGAGTCAAAATTGCCCTAGTTGAAGTGATTGCCAGCGCTACCTTGGCGGCGTTTATTGGGGCGGGCGGCTTAGGCAGCTTCATCGTGCGGGGATTTGCGCTCTATGATATCCCTACCTTGCTGGTCGGGGCTATTCCCGTGGCGATTCTGGCGCTTTTGGCTGAAGTGAGTTTGAGCGCGGCACAGCGATCGCTTCAGCCACCTCGATGAGGGCTGGGGCTAGATCTGCGGTAGATTTTTCGCGGAGATACGGCGCACCCGTCTTGCTGGATTAGCCGCCCACTCTAATGCTAGGAGCGCTCCATTGATGATGAACGCTAGGAGCGCTACGGCGATCGCCCCTGCCCAAATTTTGTCATAGCGACCTGATTGGGCAATGCCTTCAAACAGTAGCGTTCCTAGCCCACCTGCCCCAAACTTGGCGCCGATTGCGGCAATGGCGATCGCCACAATGGCTGCCACCCGCAAACTCGCCAAGAAGATGGCTAGAATCAGCGGCACTTGCACCTGCCACCAGCGTTGCCAGAGGTTCATGCCCATGCCCCTAGCCGCCTCTAATACTGCGGGGGCGATCGACTGTAGACCCACGACTAAGCCGCGTACCAAAATCACCTGTGTGTAAATCACCATTGCGACAATCACCGATCGCTGATTTAACCCAAAAATGGGAATCAACAAAATAATCAGTGCCAGACTAGGCAGAGTATACAGCACTCCCAATGTGCCCAGAATCGGGACATTTAGCCAGCGAAAGCGAGTCACCAACAGCGCCAAAGGCAGCGCGATCAGCACGGCGATCACGAGGGTGAGGCTAGTCATTTGCAGATGCTCTAGGAGCAGTTTCCAGACAATGCCAGGATTTTTGAGGATATAGCTCATGAGTTTGTGATGCAAATGATGCTTGGGGAGCGGTTGGGTTGGAGGAGCGGTTGGGTCGAGAGTGCGATCGCCTAAATAAACCTATCTAGACAAATCCAGTAGATCGCAAAGCTTACACTTGATCCCCCCAACTCCCTTTTTAAGGGGGCTTCAGAACTCAAAGTCCCCCTTTTGAAGGGGGATTTAGGGGGATCAGACACAAGTATTTCTAGCGTGAGTGTGAGCATTGGTTTGCGATCTACTGAGACCTAATTTAAGCTTAAACTCGACAGATTTTTTGTTGGGGCAGGGGTCTAATGCTGTGCAGCTCTTGTTTCGTATCTTAAGTTACAGTCAGGGGGTAATGCGAGAGACTATTGATAGGCAATGCGTTTGATGGGCAGTGCGTTTGCAAGGCAGTGTGTTTGCAATTTTGGACTCAAACGCTGATCCTAAAGATTAGAAGTGAAAGGCTAGAAGCGAGGCTGCATCGTGCAATTTCAGCATTACGATCCCGGTGATTTTTACGATGAGCTGTTTGTGGCGAAGGGGGAGCCTCGTCCCGAAGCCGCCGTGTTGATCGAGCGCATCAACGGACTCACCATGAATGAATTGCAGCAGCGACAGAACGCGGCTCAAAATGCTCTGTTCAAAGTGGGAGTCACCTTTAACGTTTACAGCGACAATGAAGGTACTGAGCGGATTTTGCCTTTCGACATTATTCCTCGGATTTTGCCCTTGCGGGAATGGGAGATTCTGGAAAAGGGCTTGAAGCAGCGGATTCAGGCGCTCAATCTGTTTCTGGACGATATTTACGGCGAGCAAAAAATTCTCAAAGATAAAGTCATTCCGCGCGAGCTAGTGGAATCGGCAACCGGATTTCTCAAGCCCTGCATAGGTTTGAAACCCCCTCAAGGCATTTGGTGTCATATCACTGGAACAGATCTGGTGCGCGATCGCTCTGGTGCTTGGTACGTCCTAGAAGACAATATGCGCTGCCCGTCAGGCGTTTCCTATGTGCTGGAAAACCGCCGCGTTATGAAGACGACCTTTCCGCTGGTCTTCAACAAAATGTCGATTCGAGCCGTGGATGACTACGCCAGTAAACTGCTGGAAACCCTGTTAAATCTAGCTCCGACAGGCTTTCCCGACCCGACAGTGGTCGTGCTAACCCCCGGAATCTATAACTCTGCCTACTTCGAGCATTCGTTTCTGGCGCAGCAAATGGGCGTAGAACTGGTGGAAGGTCGTGATTTGACGATCGTAGACGGCTACCTGCAAATGCGCACCACCAAAGGGCTGAAGCGCGTTGATGTCGTCTACCGCCGCATTGACGATGACTTTATCGATCCGGTGGCTTTTCGTCCTGACTCGCTGCTGGGCATTCCAGGGCTGATGGAGGTCTACCGCGCTGGGCGGGTTGCCCTAGCGAACGCTCTGGGGACAGGTATTGCCGACGATAAAGTGATCTATGCCTACGTGCCGCAGATGATTAAGTATTATTTAGGCGAGGATCAGCTCTTGGCAAATGTGCCGACTTACCTCTGCTGGGAAGCCGATCAGCAGTCCCATGTGTTGGCAAATCTAGACAAACTTGTGGTCAAATCAGCCGATGAGTCAGGCGGCTATGGTATGCTCGTCGGCCCCCATGCAACTCAGGCAGAGCGCGAAGATTTTGCTGGACGCATCAGAGCCAATCCTCGAAAATACATTGCCCAGCCCACGCTGAATCTCTCTAGAGTGCCGACGCTATTTGAAAATCAGATTGATGGCTGCCATGTCGATTTGCGTCCCTACATTCTCTACGGCAAGGAAATCTATATCAATCCAGGTGGCTTGACCCGCGTGGCGTTGAAGAAAGGCTCTTTAGTGGTCAATTCTTCTCAGGGAGGGGGCAGCAAAGATACTTGGGTCGTAGCTGAATCTGTTCCAGGTCAGTCTCAAAACCAGTCTCAAAACCAGTCTCAAAACCAGAGCCAAAACCAGTCTCAAAGCTAGGCTTTATTTGTTATTTATCTATTCTTAAATCATGCTTAGCCGTGTTGCACATTCTATTTACTGGCTCAATCGCTATGTGGAACGAGCGGAAAACATTGCGCGGTTCATTGATGTAAACCTCAATCTACTGCTAGATTCTCCCACGGTAATGACCCAACAGTGGGAGCCGATCGTTTCCACGACGGGCGATCGCCCTCTCTTCAAGTCTCGCTATGGTGACGCGACTGCCGATAACGTCATCCAGTTTCTCACGTTCGATCAGGCGTATCCCAACTCGATTTTGTCTTGTCTGACTGCCGCTAGGGAGAATGCGCGATCGGTGCGCGAAGTCATCTCTTCAGAGATGTGGGAGCAGGTCAACCTATTCTATCTAATGGTGAAAGAGGCTTCGCAGCAGCGACACCTGACCTTAACGCAGTTGCCCAGCTTTTTCGCAGAGGTAAAAACCGCCAGCCACCTGTTTGCAGGAGTGATGGATGCCACCATGTCGCACAACGAGGGCTGGCACTTCGGGCGCGTCGGACGGCTCTTGGAACGAGCAGACAAAACGGCGCGGATTCTCGACGTGAAGTATTTCATTTTGCTGCCGTCCCCCAGCGATGTGGGGACGGCTCTGGATGAGCTTCAGTGGATTGCCCTGCTCAAGTCGGCTAGCGGCTACGAAATGTATCGCAAGCGCCAGCGGCTGATTAGCCCAGACGGCATCGCCAATTTTCTGATACTCGATCGCGAGTTTCCCCGCTCGATCGCCTATTGTCTTTTGCAGGCAGAGCGATCGATGCATGAGATTAGCAGCACGACTCTAGGAAGCTGGAACAATTCGGCAGAGCGATCGCTAGGCAAGGTGCGATCGGAGCTAGATTTCATCACGATCGAAGAAATTATTCAGCAAGGCTTGCATGAGTTTCTCGATCACATCCAGACTCAGCTCAACTGCGTCGGCGCATCGATTTTTGAAACTTTCTTTGCGTTAGAGCCTGTGGGCTAATGAGTCGGAACTCTGCCCAAAATTAGCAAAGCCTCGAAGCTCAGCTCATGTCACTAGATGCTGACAAACCTGTTCGCTCTGTTACAGACTGCTAGAAGCTTCTGCAAGGTGTCATAAGATAGAAGTTTGGCTTTGTTGGTTTATCTATCCTTAATGGCTGAAATGGCTGAATTGAGGTATGGCAAAATCTGCCCTCGCCCTCTTCTAGAAGGAGAGAACAAGAGATCTGGCTCTCTTCTTGGGGAAAAAGACTGGGGAGGAGATAAATCATCTTTGCATTCAGCAACGCCGATTATTCGAGAGTCCGAAGCTTGGCCTCTTCCCATAAAACATTGTCTGCAAACTCGCAGCATCTATCTTCCACTGACACAACTAGGTTTCTTATGAGTGCTTCAATTCGCTTTCTCATGTGTGCCCCCGACCATTACGACGTGGATTATGTCATTAATCCCTGGATGGAGGGAAACGTCCACAAATCCTCCCGCGATCGCGCCGTTCAGCAATGGACGGGACTTTTTCATATTCTCAAGGAAAACGCCACGGTTGATCTGGTGCAGCCCGAAAAAGGCGTTCCGGACATGGTGTTTACTGCCAACGCAGGTTTGGTTTTGGACAATACGGTGGTGTTGAGCCGCTTTTTCCACAAAGAGCGTCAGGGGGAAGAGCCGTTTTTCCAGAAATGGTTTGAAGATCAGGGATTCACAGTGCATGTGCTGCCCAAGGATCTGCCGTTTGAAGGGGCAGGAGATGCCCTGCTCGACCGCGAGGGTCGCTGGCTATGGGCGGGCTATGGCTTTCGATCAGAGCTAGACTCTCATCCGTATCTGGCAAAATGGCTGGATATTGAGGTGTTGTCGCTGCGGCTGATGGATGAGCGGTTCTATCACCTAGACACCTGCTTTTGTCCCTTGGCGGAAGGTTATTTGCTGTATTACCCGCCTGCCTTTGATGCCTACTCAAACCGGATGATTGAAATGCGGGTGCCCGAAGCCAAGCGGATCGCGGTGGATGAAGCGGACGCGGTCAACTTTGCCTGTAATGCGGTGAATATCGATCGCCTGATTGTGATGAATAAGGTCAGCGAAGATCTCAAAGCTCGTCTTGGCGAAGCCGGATTTCAGATCATCGAAACGCCTTTGACAGAATTCCTCAAGGCTGGAGGAGCAGCAAAATGCTTGACCCTGAGAACGACTGAGCCGTTGGAGCCTCTGCATCAGGCGGTGGCGACGATCGAAACTCGCACGATTCAGCTTGCAGGGCATCTGCTGGATTCTGGGCTGATCAATCGCGCGCTGGATCTGATCGTCGAAGGCGGGGGCACTTTCCAGGTCTTGAATTTTAATTTGGGCGAACGCCGCCAAAGCACCTCGTCGGCTGATATTCGCGTCACGGCTCCTTCCCACGACGTGATGGAAAATATCATGGCGCAGCTGATTGACATGGGTGCAGTTGCCGCTCCCGAAGAAGTCTGTGACAACCCCCTAGAGTTGGTTTTGCAAGATGGCGTAGCACCTGACGACTTCTATGTATCGACTATTTATCCGACTGAGGTGCGGGTTCAGTGCCAGTGGGTGCGGGTGCAAAATCAGCGAATGGATGGGGCGATCGTCGTTTCTCCCCTGCCTACAGGGGCTTCTGCCAGCTTTATTGCCGAGTGCAAACTGCTCCGCGACCTGAAGAAAGGCGACAAGGTGATTGTCGGGGTAGAGGGCATCCGCACGGTGCGTAAGGCTGAAGCTCGCGAAAGCCGAGCGGACAAGGAGTTTGGCTTCATGGGTTCTGGGGTTTCCAGCGAACGCCGGGTAGAGTTAGTCGTAGAGCAGATTGCCTGGGATTTGCGCCGGATTCGCGATCAGGGTGGCAAGGTTGTAGTCGTAGGCGGCCCGGTCGTGATCCACACGGGTGGCGTAGAGCATCTGTCGCACCTGATCCGCGAGGGCTATGTGCAGGCGCTCTTGGGCGGCAATGCGATCGCCGTTCACGACATTGAGCAGTCGATGATGGGCACGTCGTTGGGTATGGACATGAAGCGCGGCGTTTCTGTGCGCGGCGGACATCGCCACCATCTCAAGGCAATCAACACGATTCGGCGCTATGGCAGTATTGCTCAGGCGGTCGAGCAAGGCGGGTTAACCAGCGGCATTTTCTATGAATGCGTCAAGCATCATGTGCCGTTCTCGCTAGCTGGCTCCATCCGAGATGATGGTCCCCTACCCGACACCAAGATGAACCTGATTGAAGCGCAGGAAGACTATGCAAGGCTGATTGAAGGAGCCGATCTGATCCTGATGCTATCCTCAATGCTGCACTCGATTGGCGTGGGCAACATGACTCCGGCAGGTGTGAAGATGGTTTGCGTGGATATTAATCCGGCGGTTGTCACGAAGCTAAGCGATCGCGGTTCTGTAGAGTCGATCGGCGTGGTGACGGATGTGGGTCTGTTCTTGAGTATGCTGGTGCAGCAGTTGGGTCGGCTGACTAGCGCTTATAAGGTGGTTCAGAAGGTTTAGATCTTTGAACTCTTCTGGCGTGTAAACGAGGTTATGTGTAGCAACCGCCAAGGCGGTTAGGACGGGGACATTTTTAGTGGAGCGCTTCGCGCTCCACTAAAAATGTCCTAAGCAAATTGGCGGTTGCTATGAAAAGGTTGACAGCGCTAACGATCGTAGTCCCTAATCACTTCTGCAACAGCGGGAAAAAGTGCCCTACAGGTCCCTGACCCTTGCCAATTCGTAGGGCATACCGCAGTGCCATCGTCACATAATCCTTGGCGTTTTTCACCGCCTCAAACGGCTCCTGCCCGATCGCTAAATTTGCCGCGATCGCAGCCGATAGCGTGCAGCCCGTGCCGTGAGTGTCGGTCGTGTCAATGGTTTCGGTATGTAAGACCTCCATGCGATCGCCATCAAACCAGATGTCCACGCCGCGCAGATCTGCCGCCATGCCGCCCCCTTTGACCAGCACCGCCTTTGAACCCAGCGTCAGAATTTTTTGTGCGGCTGCCTGCATGTCTTGCTGAGTGTTGATTTCCATGCCGCTGAGAATTTGGGCTTCATAGCGGTTGGGTGTCAGCACGGCAGCTAGAGGAATGAGGCGATCGCGCAAGGTGGCAATGGCGGCATCATCAATTAGCTGTGCCCCCGTTCGAGACACCATCACCGGATCGACAACGAGTGAAGAGAGGGCGATCGCCTCCATCTGTTCGGCAACGGTGGCGATGATTGCCTGGTTCAGCAGCATTCCGGTTTTTGCCGCCTGAATGCCGATATCTTCTGCCACAGCCATAATCTGCGCCGTCACAGATTCGGATGGCAGCGCATCTACTCGCGTCACGCCCAGGGTATTTTGAGCCGTGACGCAGGTAATGGCGCAGGTGCCATGCACTTGATGAAAGGCAAACGTGCGCAGGTCTGCCTGAATTCCGGCTCCGCCGCCGCTGTCAGAACCCGCGATCGTCAGAGCAACCGGAATAGAGATGAGGCTGGACATGATTTATCAAGTCGCGAGTTTATCAAGTCACAATTTATCAAGGAGCGGAAGTTGATGCCTCTTCATTCTCCAACAAATCCAGTAATCGCAGCCGCGCAATCTGGGCAATTTCTGCCAAGGCTTGCTGAGTTTCAGCTTCGACAGTATTTTGCAATCGGCGATCGAAGGCTGCAAAGATACTGGCTTTGGTCTGAGTTCTGACGGTGGTGATAAAGGGAAAGCCAAACTTATCTTTGTACGCCTGATTCAGAGCCTGAATGCGATTGTATTCTTCAGACGTGAGCTGATTCAACCCCGCCCCAGCTTGCTCTTTCACAGAAGCTTCTGCCATCTTGGCTTTGCTGCCCAGATCGGGGTGGGCTGTGATTAAAGCAAGCTGGGCTGCTGGACTCATTTGCTGAACGATCTGCACCATTCTTTGATGCAGGTCAGAGAGATCCGCGAAGGGGCGATCGCGCCAGACTTGATGGGCGATCGTGGGCGTATCTTCAAAAATTGCGCCTAAGACACCCGTGAAGGTATCCTGACTCATCTGATTCAGTTCAAAAATTGAGTAAGCCATGATCGCAAGCTAAGTTTTCTTCAGGAGATCCTCAATTCAGCGGCCCTGCCAAAATCGTTTTACAGATAGCATTCATGATGTCAGTACCATCTTCTTTTTTGAGATCGGCATACCACTGCTGAGTTTTTTCTGGATCTTTGCCATGGGTCACATCCGATCGCTTTCGAGCTTTGTTCACGACATCCGCCGCCCGATCTTTGCGAATCATCTCATAGCGTTTTAAGGAATCCTCAACGCTAATATTATTGGTCACCAGCGAGTTCGCCAGCACCCAGGCATCCTCCATTGCCTGACATCCGCCCTGTCCCAGATCAGGAGCGGTGCTGTGTCCAGCATCCCCCAACAGCGTCACGCGACCCTTTGTCCAGGCTGGGAGCGCCTCAACGTCATGAATTTCGACGCGATTTGTCTTTAGCGGATCGAGGCGCTGAATGAGAGTCTGTACGGGGTCAGCCCAGCCCTCAAAAAATCCGCTGAGTTCCGTCTGATAGTTTTCTGGCTTGGGGGTGCCTTTGGGTAATGGCACGTCAAAAAAGAAATAGAAGCGATCGTTTGCAATGGGCATCAAAGACACGCGTTTGTGATCGCCTACGTAGATGACCCAACTGTCTTTGGGAGCCAGATCTTCGCTAGCGGGGACGAGTCCATTCCAGTTGACATAGCCGACGTACTGCCGCTCGACCGCATACCCCAATACATACTGACGGATGACGGAATGGGTGCCATCTGCTCCAATAATGAGATCGCCTGTTGCTCTGCGTCCATCCTCAAAAACGGCGGTGGCGCTGTCGGCATCCTGCTCGATCGCCACACATTTTGAGTTAAGCTGCACCCGGTCTACCCCTAGAGCCTCTAGCAACATTCCCTGTAGCTCCGTTCGCGCTACTGGATAGGGACGTTGCCCCACCTGCTCAATCAGGGGTGACAGGCTAAAATCCGTGAGCGGTTCCCCAGTGCTGCTATAGTATGCCATGCGATCCATCTGTCCGCCGATGCTGGCAATCTCTTTACCTAAACCCAGGCGATTGAGGACTTTGACTCCATTCGACCAGAGGGAAATAGCGGCTCCAGCCGGACGCAATTCACTGACGCGATCGTAGATTTCTACTTCATAACCGCTCTGCCGTAGCGCAATCCCGGTCGCCAGCCCACCCATACCCGCGCCAATAATAATGGCTTTTAAGTGATTCATTATCTCTACCTCTATGCTTTTGTTAACTGAGCTGCCAGCCGATTATGTTTCTCAATGAGGGCAGGGAGATCGATCGTCGTTAGATGCCCTCGATCCACCACCTTTCTACCGTTGATAAAACTGTAGTCAACAGCATCGACATAGCAAAAAATCAGGGCTGCTACCAGGTCATGATGTGCCCCTGCCAACTGAGGGCGATCGATATTCACCGCAATGAAATCTGCCGACATCCCAGGAGCCAGATAGCCGACATCTTCTCGACCCAGAACTCTAGCGCCCCCCAGAGTTGCCACTTCCAAAATCTGCCGCGCCGTCATGCTAGCCGCATCGCAGTCTCGCACACGCGCCAGCAAAAAAGCCGTTCGGGCTTCCTGAAGCAGATTGCTACCATCATTGGATGCTGAGCCATCCACACCCAACCCTACGGGCACGCCCTGATCTAGCATCTTCCGAATCGGCGCGATGCCGCTTGCCAGCCGCATATTGCTACAAGGACAGTGGGCGACTCCCGTTCCCGTCCTGCCAAACTTCAAGATTGAGTCATCGCTGAGCTGCACGCAATGGGCATGCCAGACATCCTCACCCAGCCAGCCGACCGATTCGGCATAGTCACCCGGAGTCATGCCAAAGTTCTCTAGGCTGTAGGTGACATCAGACTGATTTTCTGCCAAATGTGTATGCAGCCGTACTCCTGCATAGGAACGTGCCATCGCTGCCGATTCTCGCATCAGATCCTGCGAGACGGTAAAGGGTGAGCAGGGGGCAAGCGTAATCCGCAGCATGGCATGGCGAGAATTGTCGTGATATTGCTCAATTAATCGCTGAGAGTCTTTGAGAATATCGACCTCTTTTTCCACCAGCGCGTCGGGTGGCAGTCCTCCTAGGCTTACCCCTAGGCTCATGCTGCCTCGACTAGCGTGAAACCGCAGACCGATCGCCGCGATCGCCTCAATCTCATCATCCAATCGACAGCCGTTGACGTAGAGATAAAGATGGTCGCTAGCCGTTGTGCAACCCGACAGCATTAGCTCCGCCGCCGCCATTTGGGAACTAACATAGACCCCTTCGGGTGTCAGCTTTGACCAAAACGGGTAGTGCGCATACAGCCAGTCGAACAAATCGCAATTCTGCGCTGCCGGAACCGCCCGCGTTAGCGTTTGGAAAAAATGATGGTGCGTGTTGATCAAGCCAGGGAGAACAATGTGGCGATCGCCCAAATCTAGCACTTCATCTGCCGTGGGAGGCAGCTCTGCGGTAGTGCCAATCTGCTCAATCACGTTGTCTCGAACCAGGATGGCAGCTCCACGAATTTCTCGTCTGCCAGCATCCATCGTAACTAGGGTATGAATATTTTTGACCAGTAAAGTCGCCATCTTAATGCAGCCTGTAGAATTTCCCCTCAGGAATGAGTCACTTAACTCTCATAATGCTGCCATTAGAATAACGTTGAAACTCTCCGCCAGAAGACCATAGAGAACTTTTCACCTAAAATTCCATATGCTTCTGTGGATTGTGGCAGCTCTCACCTGATTTCTCCTCATTTGAAAGCGCTGCTTCCCTGAAGCGCATTCCTCGAAGCGCATTCCTCGAAGCCCATTCCTCGAAGCCCATTCCTTGAAGCCAAGATGTGGGGTTGCTTTGGCTAATGCTTTGCATCACTATGGTGAAACTGCAAAAATTGAAGCAGGCTTAATCAGAGGGCAGGAGAATACCGTGAGGTCAACCGATACTGTGAAG
Organism: Drouetiella hepatica Uher 2000/2452; assembly: GCA_019359505.1. GTDB lineage: Bacteria > Cyanobacteriota > Cyanobacteriia > Elainellales > Elainellaceae > Drouetiella > Drouetiella hepatica. The sequence goes on from JAHHHD010000023.1 coordinate 20,763, forward strand.
AAACGTCCGGCTGGACTCATTGCTATTGTGGCGTACAAAGCTTGTGTGGCTTTGCTGCTCATCATCACATCGATCGCTTTACTTTTGGCGCTTAAGAATCATCAGGCATTAGCGGCATTCTCGGCTTCTTATGTGTTGGAAGGCAAGGCGGCAATTATTGATCGAGTCCTAGATCGGGTGCTGAAGATTGAGCCTAGAACATTGAAATTTAGCGGCATTACGGTCGGCGTCTATGCGGGCATCACGGCGATCGAGGCAGTGGGACTGTGGTACGAAAAGGTCTGGGCAGAATTTTTGGTTCTGGGGCTGACGGGCATTGGCATTCCTTTAGAAATCGTTGAACTGTCACGCGGTATTTCACCGCTCAAGCTCGCCATCTTTATGATTAACACGATCGTGTTTGTATATTTCTTTCAGCGTGTACTGACAGAAATCAACATAAGAAATAAGCGCAAGGAAACAGATATGAATTCTCTGTGAATTTGTGTAGCCTAGACACAAAAAGACGGGGAGATTACCTGATGATCCGCCTACCATGGGTCTGAATTATCAGCCCGATTAGCCATGAGATTTTTCCTCCGGATCTCGATTATTTCCTGCTTAGGTTTCCTGCTTCTGGGAGTTTTCACAAAACTCAACTCAGAATTCAATCACTCAGTGATTCAGGTGACGCCATCTGCTTTAACTTCATTAAGTTCTACAGACCCGGCTGCCTCGCTCCCTGCTAAGCAAAATGAAGCCTTTTCAGAGAACGACCTGATTCGGGCGCTCCTGGTTACAGGGGGCTGCTGTCATGACTACTCATTTCAGATGCAGGCATTGCCAGAGGCGGTCAAAAAATTTGCCTCTGTAGAATGGGATGTGGTGAATGCAGGTGGAACGGCAAAGCAAGCTCGAATTTCACTCTACGATAACCCTAACTGGGCAGTAGGCTACGATGTCGTGGTATACAACACCTGCTTTGCCAATACTCAAGACCCAGAGTACATTCGCAAGATCACCAATGTTCACAAAGCGGGTGTCCCAGCAGTTGTCATTCATTGTGCTGCGCACACCTACTGCACCGCAGAAATTGATGACTGGCGGCAGTTTCTGGGTGTCACGAGTTGCAGCCATGACCCTAAAGACCAAAATTCGGTGCAAAAAATAGTTAAGCATCCCATATTGCAGAGTATGCCCGATCAGTGGACAACGCCTCCCGATGAGCTATATGTGATTAATAAACTGTGGCCAACTGCCCAAGCGATCGCCACTTCAGTCAGCAAAGTCAATGGTCAAACCTATCCGATCGCCTGGGTGAATCAATTTGGGTCAGCTAGAGTTTTCGGCACAACCTATGGTCATTCAGCTGAAACTTTTCAAGATCCGGTGTACTTAGATATGCTGGGACGAGGCATCCTGTGGGCGGTCGGACGATTAGAGGAATGATAGGCTCTTACTGAATCTCCTTTATCTCCAGAGCGAAGAAGGGCAGACCTGCGAGATCTGCCACAGCTCCACTAACAGTGACTCCAGATCAGGAGTGAGCAGCGTCACAAAGACGCCTTCTGCCTCGGCCAGATTTGTGACGTCAGACGTGATCCAGGTGCCTCGTAGACTAACTTCTACATAATCGGCATCGCAACGGCAAAGGGCGATCGCCCCTTCCGTTTCTTGATGGGTTAGCTCCTCAAGTAAGAAAAGATTGGCTAGATCCGATCGCAGCAATAGGGTTGCTGTACTAGACTCAACGATGAGCCGTTGCGCCGTTCTCATCGCCAGCAGCACGCGCACTCCAATCCACTCCTCTGGGGATTGAGTCAACGGCTCCAAGAGCGAACCTGTTTCCATGAAAGTAACTTTCAGCATGCTGAAAAACTCCGGTGGTGATGCTTCGGTTTTGGATGCCTAAGCGAGGGCGCTTAGTATAAAGATCAAGTGCAATTGCCGATTTTACGCAATGGGAAGTCTTGCCTTTTCTCGGTCAACAGGGTTAAACACGGGTCTAAGCTCAGGTCTAAAAACAGGCTGAACCCCCGCTTTCGTAGAGTTGAAGCGGGGGTTAGAAAACTCAATGAGGTTTTCTAAATCCTAAATCGGTACAGCTATTTCTAACCTGTACCTCCCGCTAAACTGCTTTGGGTGATCTCCGTCTAACTGGTATCCAGCGACTGCATCGCCGACACTGGGCAGATAAATCCCCTGTACCCATTGATCAAAACTTGCGAGCAACGGCAGTACGCTTCCCTGGACGACAAACTTCCGAACAGGCAGAATTGTGGCGCGATCGCCCAGTCCTGTACTCCATTCTGCAATAGCGCCCTGGTCTGCAACGGCTTGAGGACTGAGCTTGCCGAATTCGCTATGAGCCAGCCCGCCGAGAATTGCGTGGCGGAGCCATAAACATCTGAAGAGTAGGTTCTGCATCGTCACGTCCAACGCATGGGGCTGAGTCTGTTCGCTAAGGTTGCGCCAAGTTCAAGTTTGCTGATTTCGAGAAGCGTAAAACTTGCATCTGACAATTAAGATACTACACTTGTAATATGAGTGTCTAGTCTTTGAGTGAGTTTTGGTTAGGCTATGTTCAATAAGCTGTGTTCAATGAGCTGTTTAGTAAGCTGGTTACCAAACTGCCTAATCAGTTGAATAGGCTCCCACAGCCTATCCCTACTCTTGCCCAAGACCTCACCACTCAGATCTCACTTAAACCTTGTAACGGTAAACCTTCGGAGGATTTTGTAATGTACGCAATTAATCGCACCGCCACCACGGACATGGAAGTCACCAGCATTCGCCTAGAGCGCGAACTGAAAGAGAAGCTGAAGGATTTGTCAGGCAATCAGGGCTATCAGGCTTTGATCCGCGATATATTGTGGAACTATGTGCAGCAAAAATCTGGAGACTATCAGCCTTTGTTTTCCCGGAGCGACATTCGTGCCAGCATTGAGGCGATCGCCCAACGAGAAGAGCGCTGCACGCTCACAGGCGCAATGATTCGTCCCCAAGAGCAGATGTTATTAGGATTAACCAGCAATGGCGACATGGTTCCCCTCAGTGTCGGCAGCTTAAAGAATTAGCAGCAATGGGGCGATGGGCACCGCTGCTTTTTGCCTGTCGCCCTGTCAACTTGTTAGGTCGATCAACATTTTGTATTGGCTCCTAAGCTATGCGCGCTCCTCATGTCTACTCCTTCGGTCATTACCTATAGTCCTGCCTATACGCTTGTTCCTACCTACGAGTGCTTCAATCGCTGCACTTACTGCAATTTCCGCACCGATCCGGGACAGGATGAATGGATGACTTTGGAGAGGGCAGAGAGTATATTGCGATCGCTGCAACCGCAGGGCGTTATTGAAATCCTGATTTTGAGCGGCGAGGTTCACCCCAGCCATCCTCAGCGATCGACCTGGTTTCAGCGCATCTTTGAGCTTTGCCAGATGGCGATCGCTCTGGGATTCCTGCCCCACACCAATGTGGGGATCTTGAGCTATGACGAAATGGCGCAGCTCAAAACGGTGAATGTTTCAATGGGATTGATGCTAGAGCAGCTCACGCCCAAGCTATTGCAGACCGTTCATCGCCATGCGCCCAGCAAAATCCCGGAAGTGAGGCTTCAGCAGCTTCAGTGGGCTGGCGAACTGCAAATTCCTTTCACTACAGGGCTGCTCCTAGGTCTTGGTGAGACTCGGCAAGACTGGGTGGATACGCTGGAGGCGATCGCCCATCTCCATCAGCAGCACCGCCACATTCAAGAAGTCATCCTTCAGCCCCACAGTCCCGGAACTCACCAGACGCAAACTGGACAGGCTTTTCAGATCAAGCAGCTTGTGGAAGTGGTGACGATCGCTCGTCAAATTTTGCCCCACAGCATCGCCCTACAGATTCCCCCGAATCTGATTCCAACCTCCGAAGAGCTTTTCGCCTGTCTCGAAGCAGGTGCGAGTGACTTGGGGGGCATTAGTCCCAAAGATGAGGTGAATCCTGACTATCCCCACCCACAGGATCAAAAGCTTGCGGCGACCTTAACGCGATCGGGTTGGCACCTCCATCCTCGTCTGCCTATTTATCCACAGTACGATTCTTGGCTGCCGTCCTCGCTTCAGCAATCCGTTCAGCATTGGCGAAAAAAATTAGGCATTGCTTAATCTGGGTATGAATTTTTTTGAAAGGGGCGCTCCGCGCCCCTTTCAAAAAAATCATATAGCTGCCGCCAAGGCGGTTGCCATACATGAAATCAGCAAGGTCAAAAATTAAAGCTCCAGGCTTTAGGAATTGCGTAGAGCAAGCCCTGCTTCTAGGTTGCGCTGCCAGACTGCGCAGTGCTGCAAAAATCGCTCTGCCAGGTGGGGCTGTGCGCCAAAGTGAAGATGCACATAGGAAGCATGAACTTGATGGCGCTGCCAGCCTTCGGGTGGAAATTGCAGATGGGAGTCATAGCCTTGAAGAGACAATAGAGAACGATCGCTTTTCTCACTCAAGCTCGATCGATGAAACTCGTGTCCCCAAAAGCGATCGCCCACCTGCACCAGAGGACTGTTTTGCAGCGCCGTTGCCTGACGGTAGCCCAAGGTGAGCCGCTTGCCCATCGTTGCTGTCGCTGGAAAAATGCCCACCATCGGGTAAGCGTTTTCGTCAAAGTCCACGATTTGCTCACAAAGATACATCAGTCCGCCGCACTCTGCGTAGGTTGGCATTCCCGATTCGATCGCCCGTTGCACCGATCGCCTCGCTGACCCATTTTCCGCCAGCGCTCTGGCAAATACCTCTGGAAAGCCCCCTCCCAGGTACAGCCCTTGCACATTTTCGGGAAGTTCGCGATCGCGCATCGGACTCCAAGGCACCAGTTCTGCCCCAAGCTGCCGCAGCAAATCCAAATTATCGGCGTAGTAGAAGCTGAAGGCTTGGTCTTGCGCGATCGCCAGCCGCACCTTTGCCATAGGCGGTGCTGTGGCTATCCCCCCGCTACGATACGCTAACAACGGCAATAACTTCTCCCAGTCGAAGCAGGTTTTGCCCAGGTGCGCCAACCGATCGATCGCTTCATCTAAATCACTTAGCTCAGCCGTGGGGACAAGACCAAGATGGCGATCGGGAATGGCAATGTTATCCTGACGACGCAGTACGCCCAAGATTGGCAAATTTAGCGGTTCAAGTGCCTGAGTTAAAAGCTCTAAGTGGCGATCGCTGCCTACCCGATTGAGAATAACGCCCGCCACATGAATACGCGGATCAAAGCTGCGGTAGCCGTGGGCAATGGCAGCGATCGATCGGGAGGTGCTGCTGCAATTGAGAATCAGGGCGATCGGCAGATTCAGCAGTCGGGCAATATGAGCGGTACTTGCCGTGTCGTCTTTGCCAGAAGCTCCGTCAAATAGCCCCATTACGCCTTCAATCAGCGCATATTGGGCGCCATGACGCGCAAAGCACTCCTGCACATAAGCTTCTGAGGTCAGAACTGGATCAAGATTACGGCAGGCTCGCCCCGTAACGTAGCTGTGAAACATCGGGTCGATGTAATCTGGCCCAACTTTGAAGGACTGCACTGAAGCAGAAGGCGATCGCCCCAACGCTGCCAGCAGTGCCAAAGTGACGGTGGTTTTGCCCACGCCACTGCGTTCACCTGCAATAATGAGAGCCATTGCCCGTTACTCCTATCCGCCATGCATCGTCTTGCCACTATACCAGGAGGCTGGAATCCGTCCGCTGAGGGCGTGATTTTTGTTGAGCAGCAGCCTGCCCCAATGGTTGTAATTACGGCAGCCGATACAGATATCCAGACTCTTGCCGCAGCCGCAGCCCACCTGCCTCCAGATTTCCCAGCATTGCGAGTGGTGAATTTGCTGCAACTTCAGCAACAGCTGACGATCGATACCTATGCCGACGAGGTGTTGGCAAGTGCTCAGGTGATTATTGTGCGGCTGATTGGCGGACAGTCTTACTGGAGCTATGGGCTAGAAGTGGTTAAGGAAGTCGTCGCGCGATCGGGTGCGGTTCTGATCGTGCTGCCGGGAGATGAGCGTCCTGATCCCACGCTGGTTAGCCACTCTACGGCAGCTTTAAGCCGAGTCAATCAGGTGTGGCAATATTTCATTGAGGCGGGCGTAGAGAACTATCAGAATCTGCTGAAGTTTGTCGCTACCGAATTTCTGGCGCACCCGATCGCCCATCAGCCGCCCCAGCCTGTGCCGCGCGTGGGAATTTATGGGAGTTTCCGCCAGCCGATCGCCTCAGGCGTAGGCATCCTCTTCTATCGAGCGCATTACCTGTCCGGGAATACGATGGCGATCGATGCTCTCTGCCATGCTTTGAGTGCGCGTGACCTTACTCCCGTACCTATCTTTGTGTCGTCGCTCAAAGAGCCAGATGTGCAGTCTGAGCTGATTCGTTATTGTCAAGGTACAAAGTGCCAAAGGGCTGAATGTCAGCTCCTCAAATGTCAAAAAGCTGAGTGCAAAGGCGTGGAGCTGTTGCTGAATACCACCAGCTTTGCCCTCGCCAGCCTCAAAACCGACACGCCCCAGGTTGATTTGTGGGAAACCTTGAATCTGCCCGTCTTTCAGGTGATTTTGAGCGGCGGCACAAAAGCAGCTTGGGAATCAGGCTCTCAGGGTTTAACGCCTCGCGATATGGCGATGAATGTGGCGCTACCAGAGGTGGACGGCAGGATTATTACAAGGGCGGTTTCATTTAAAGCAGTGCAGACTCAGAACTCCGAGCTGCAAACGGATGTCGTGGTCTACGAACCAGAGCGATCGCGCATCAATTTCGTGGCGGATCTGGCGGCAAAATGGGTGAAGCTGCGCCAAACTCCAGTTGCCGATCGCAAAATTGCGCTGATTCTTGCCAACTATCCTAATCGAGATGGCAGATTAGCCAATGGCGTAGGCTTAGATACGCCCGCAAGCTGTATCGAAATTCTCAAAACCCTCCAGCAAGCCGGATACACCGTTGGGGACATTCCTGAAACGAGCGATGCTTTGATGCAGCAGCTCATCGCGGGTGTGACAAATGATCCAGAAGCCATAGGAATGCGATCGCTCAGACAATCATTGTCCCTTGATGAGTACCAGACGCACTTCCAGAAATTACCCCTCGCAGTGCAAACAGGTATCCAAACTCGGTGGGGAGTCCCTGAAGAAACGGATGATTTCCCGATCGCCGGAATTCAGTTTGGCAATGTTTTTGTCGGTATCCAGCCTGCACGAGGATACGATCGCGATCCTGCTCTTAACTATCACGCGCCCGATCTGGAACCGCCCCATTTCTATCTCGCTTTCTATCACTGGATTAATACTCAATTTGCGGCTAATGCGATCGTTCATGTGGGTAAACATGGCAATTTGGAGTGGCTGCCGGGAAAAAGCGTGGCGTTGTCGGAAAACTGCTATCCAGAGGCAGTATTTGGCGCAATGCCTCACTTCTATCCGTTTATTGTCAACGATCCGGGGGAAGGTTCTCAGGCAAAGCGACGATCGCAAGCCGTCATCCTTGACCACCTCACGCCTCCCATGACTCGCGCCGAACTCTACGGCAGTTTACACCAGCTAGAGGGCTTAATTGACGAATACTACGAGGCGCAAACCCTCGATCCGGGACGGGTTGAATTGATCCGCGATCGCCTGACCCAACTCATCCGCCAGGAAAATCTTCACAAGGATTTAGGCATTGAAACTGAACTATCGGACGAAGCGATCGCCGCAGTGCTGACTGCCGCCGACGGCTATTTGTGTGAGCTAAAGGAATCCCAAATTCGAGATGGATTGCACATCTTTGGGCAATGTCCTGCCGCGCGGCAGCTGCGTGATTTAGTGGTGGCGATCGCCCGCAATCCCAATGCCGATCGGCTAGGCTTAACTCGCGCCATTGCCCAGGACTGGCAGCTAGACTTTGATCCGCTTACTGCTAGCTTGGGTGACTTGCTTCAAACACAGCATCCTAAACTGCAAGCCTGTCGCATTATTGGGGATGCTGTTGAAGTCATTGAAGAGTATGCCGCAGAACTTGTTGAGGCAATCATTCAAGACAATAGAGTGAACGCAATTGGGGATAAGACGCGACAAGAATTGCTATGGGTAGGCGATCGCCTCCTCCCCGCTTTGCGTCAGACCGATCGAGAGCTAATCAATCTCTTGCGCGGCTTGGACGGAGAGTATATTCCAAGCGGCGCATCTGGTGCGCCTACGCGGGGCAGACCAGAGGTTTTGCCCACCGGACGCAATTTCTACTCAGTGGATATTCGCGCCATTCCGACCGAAACTGCCTGGGATATCGGACGCAAAGCCGCTGAAGTGTTGGTCGATCGCTACACCCAAGAGCAGGGCGAATACCCCAAAACTCTCGGACTCTCTATCTGGGGCACTTCCACCATGCGAACGGGTGGCGATGATTTGGCGCAGGCATTGGCGCTGTTGGGGGTGCAGCCCGTCTGGGATGGCGTGTCTCGGCGCGTGGTGGATTTTGAGATTCTACCGCTGTCTTTGCTGGGTCGTCCGCGTGTGGATGTCACCCTACGGATCTCCGGCTTTTTCCGAGATGCATTTCCCAATCTGATCGACTTATTTGACAGCGCGGTGAATGCTATTGCGAATCTAGATGAACCAGCCGATCAGAATCCTTTAGCGGCACAGGTACAGCAGGAGACTCAGCGCTGGCAATCCGAAGGACTGACAAAGGAACAGGCAGAGGGGCGATCGCGTTACCGCATTTTTGGCTCTAAACCCAGCGCCTACGGAGCTGGATTACAAGGGCTGATTGAATCCCAAAATTGGGAGAGCGATGACGATTTAGCGCGTGCTTACATTAATTGGAGTGCCTATGCCTACACGGGAAATGCTGAAGGAAAATCAGCTCCAGAGGCTTTTACTCAACGGCTGGGCACCCTGCAAATCGTCCTGCAAAATCAGGACAACCGCGAACATGACCTGCTCGATTCCGATGATTACTACCAGTTTCAAGGTGGTTTAACGGCGGCAGTCAAATCCGTCTCTGGTGCTGCACCCGAAGTTTACTTTGGCGATAATTCCTGCGTGGCACAGCCCAAAGTCCGCAAGCTTAGCGAAGAAATTTCCCGCGTCTATCGCTCCAGAGTCGTTAACCCCAAGTGGATTACGGGAGCAATGCGGCATGGCTACAAAGGCGCATTTGAACTCTCAGCAACGATCGACTATTTGTTTGCCTACGATGCCACGACCCACTGCGTCGAAGACTTCATGTATACAGGCGTTGCTGAAGCCTATCTCTTTGATCCGGCAGTGCAGGATTTCATCCGGCAGAGCAATCCTTGGGCGTTGCGCGACATGGCAGAGCGCCTGCTGGAGGCAAATCAGCGTGGCTTATGGGCACAGGCAGCTCCAGAGATGCTGGAGAGATTGCGATCGCTCGTCAACGAAACCGAAGGCGTGATTGAATCACAGCATCCCGGCGACAGCTTATTTTGAGCTTGCCCACCTTACCAAAGACCGCGTTTGCCGCTGGGATGAATGGTAGACCAGTTGGTGCGTGCCATAGACAGCTGCTCGTCAGAAACTTTTGCTCCCGTTAGGTCGGCTCCACAAAGATTGGCTCCGCGCAAATTGGCATTGCTGAGATAGGCATAGCTCAAGTCTGCTCCGCGCAAATCGGCTCCGGCTAAATCAGCATGGCTAAGGTATGCCCTGGCAAGGTTGGCGTTGCGAAGCACTGCCTGACTGAGACTAGCGCGACCAAAGTCAGCATTGGTTAGAGTTGCATTTTGTAGGTTGACCTTGTGTAGCTTAGCCTGGTTAAAGTTGGCTCCTGATAAGTTAGTTCTAGGCAAGTTGAGTAAACTCAAATCATGACAGGTAAAGTCCCGTTTGCCTTTCGCGTAAGTGGCTAGCAGATCCTCTGCATTCGGCTTAGCCATCACCGATCCTGATCTTGAAGCTGATTCGCCGCTAGAGCCAAGCCCCGTGTTGCGGGTTGCCGTTGCAGCAGGCGTACTTTGCGCGGTTCGTCGTTTTGAGGAACCCGTTTGCAGATCTGTGGAATCCAATCGTGTCGTCTCTGACTTATTGGCGCGGGCACGAATTGCCGCTGCCATGCGCGCAGTCGGCGAGGAGGGCATTGAAGGAAGTTCCTCTGCGCGATCGCCTCTATTACGGACGTTACCTCGATTGGGCTGATTCACCATGCTTCTTGCCAAGCTATCAAGGTACGGCTCCAGATCAAGCGCCCGCAAAACCTCATTAGAGCTTTGGTAACGGTGGCGTACCGACACTTCCAGCATTTTTTTCAAGACTTCCGCAAAGTGATCGCTAATGTGAACCTGCTGCCGCCACAAAATTTCGCCCGTTGCCGGGTCGTAGTCCATGTCTTTGGGAGATTTTGCCGTCAGCAAATAGAGGCAGGTCACGCCTAAAGCATAGATATCGCTGGCATAAACAGGGCGCATAGCCATCTGCTCTGGGGGCGCATAGCCCGGAGTACCGATCGCATATTGCGTCAGCGCCGTTTGGTCAGAAGCGGCTGCACGGCTCGGATCAACCTGATCTTTGACGGCTCCAAAGTCAATCAGCACCAGCTTTTTGTCTTGCGATCGCCGAATCAGGTTGGCGGGCTTAATGTCTCGGTGAATCACCTGCTGCCCGTGAATGTATTGCAGCATTGGCAGCACTTCGCTGAGAAACTGCTTTACCCCCGCCTCACTAAAAGGTCCCGATCGCTTCACCTCTTGTTGAAGGGTTGAACCGCTGATGTACTCTTGAACCAGATAAAACTCTTTGTTAACTTCAAAATAATCTAGCAGACGCGGCACTTGGGGGTGATTGCCTACCTTTCCCAGCGTCTTTGCCTCTCGCTGAAACAAGTCTCGCGCCATTTGCAAGACATGAGCCGAAGAGGTGACTGGACGGAGCTGTTTGATGACGCAGTAAGGAATCCCCGGCAGAGACTCATCTTTCGCCAGGAAGGTCGCTCCAAACCCTCCTTGCCCCAGACCCTGGACAACTCTGTAGCGACCTTGCAACAGCAACTTTGAGCCACAAGATTGACAGATCTCAGTGTGGGTCAAGTTTTCAGGGCTTTTACAGCCTGGATTTAAGCAGTAGCTCATTAGGGCATCACTCGCTTGATCGATCGCTGGGTGTTACAACCTCTACGCCTACTCAGGCTCGAAATTGCAGGTTTGGAATTGGACACCCCATTACCTTCAATTATCTTTCCAACATTTGTAGAATAGAGCGCCATTCTTGCTGGAAATCTCTTGAAGAGTTGCTAAAGTTCGACTCGTTTTGCTTCAAATTTGGATAAAAGTCCATAGATACACGGGCGAGGCGGAGTAGCAATGCTGCTACAGACTCTAAAAGGTGTAGTCTATGACGAGAGAAACCCTTTTCATCTCAAGCCTCACGATCGCTGCCGCATTCGTTCTAACTCAAATTTCTGGCTGCAATAGTGAGGGGTAATGCCCCTCATGTAAACTAGCTGCTTCGTTTCTCAAGAAAAGAAAAGACTTTCATGGGAAAAGAAGACCTCGTCTAGCAATGTTACCGGGTAGCTGCGTTAGTCTTTCTACTCATTAGTCTTCACCACTATAGTTTAGGTTCTCGAAGGATAGTTAAAAGTTTAAACTTTGAAGATTTAGTAAAGTGTCTGCGTAAGCTGCTTGCGGTAGAGCTTCGTCAAGGGATTATCATCTCCGATCAAATCAAAAATCATAACCATAGCTTTACGAGCACCATCATTGCGATACTTACGGTTTTTGCCAACAATTTCTAAAAAGCCTTGAAGCGCGGCTTCGTAGTTTTCAGATAGCGTCTGCTGCACGGCTCGAAAAAATGACCCGTCTAGCTCATGCTTCAGAATTGGGTCGATGCTCTCTAGCTTGAGCTGCATTAGCTCCCGTAATGCTCTAGCGACACTGGAATACTCTCGATCGCTCTCATCAATGAACACCAGCAGCTTCTCGGCAGCGTCCAACCGATCTTGGCTAATGAGAAATTTGGCAGCAGCGATCGCCAACTGCTGATTCTGAGGATATTTTTCCATCAACTCTGAAAATCCGGCTTTGGCATCCTCCAGATTGCCTGCCCGAATCGCGGTCTGAACCGCTTCCAACTTTAGATCTAGCTCCGACTTAAGATTGAGCTGAGCCAAGAACTGCCGTAGCTTTGGTTCTGGCAAAGCGCCGACAAATCCGGGCTGCATTTGTCCTTGGTTGACCACCCGCACATCTGGAACGCCCTCAATGCCATAAGTGCTGGCCAACTCTGGGTTCTGATCAATATCAACTTTTGCCAGCACAAAGTCATATTCCTGCGCCAGCTTTTCCAGAAGAGGTTTCAGCAATTGACAAGGGCCACACCACTGAGCAAAAAAGTCTACGACGACCGGGCGCTGAAAGGAGGCTTGCATCACGTTGCTATCAAAGTTACTGCCGTTTACCTCAACTGAAACTCCCATCTTGACGAACCTCCTGATGTGCGATCGGGCTGCGTGGCTTTCTAGGTATGTCTTAACAGGGGATGAATTTCGATGGAGAGGCTCGCAGAGCAAGCCTCTCCATCAAAATTCATCCCAGAGGTCAGCAACGCTGCTCCTTATTCTAGATCAAATAACAAAGCCCCTAGCTAGGCTGGGGCTTCGGAGAAAGTAACTTAAGGAACATGGATTTGACAAGATGTAATTCTTGGGGTAGGGGCTTAGCATTGCTAAGCTCCTACTAAGCCCCTACCGCAGATCGGTTATGCAGGTTACTTGATCCATGATCCTAAGCATTTACAAAAGGTAGAGCAGGATGAATAGCACAATCCAAACCACATCCACAAAGTGCCAGTAAAGTTCGGCAGCTTCTACCCCAAAGTGTTCCTGATCAGAATAATGTCCTGCTTTTTGAGCGCGCCACAGCACTGCCAGAATCAGGCAAACTCCCAGAAAAACATGCAGCCCGTGAAATCCTGTCAGCACATAAAAGGTGCTGGCATAGAGATTGGTCGTCAAACCAAACTCTAGCTTGCTGTACTCATAAAGCTGACCCATCAGGAAAACAGCACCCATAATGGCGGTAATTGAAAACCAGGTGCGCAGACCCTTGACATCATTCTTCTTAATTGCCGTGTCAGCGTTATGAATGATAAAGCTGCTGGCAATTAGAATCACCGTATTGATAGCGGGCAGAACTAGCTCCCGTTCTGGAGTGCCTTCGGGCGGCCAGCTTGGGTAGACGGCACGGAAAGTGAGATAGGCAACAAACAGTCCCAGAAAGATCATGCTTTCTGCACCCAGAAAAACCAGCAGCCCAAAGAGTCGAAGGTCAGGATGCTCCTCATGATGGGGAGCCGCTATCTCTTCATTGTGATAGTTTAGGGCTGCTTTGTTTGGATCGACAGTACCTTGCATAGCGGTTTAGTTGCTAGAGGAGAAAAGACGTTGGAGGGATCAAGAGCCAGAAGAACTGCCGCTGAGAACGGGTGAAGCGCCTGGAGGCAATTCGCTCTCTTCAGACGGGTGCTCGCCGTAATCATAGGGACCTGTGGTCAAGACAGGTAGAACCTCAAAGTTTTCGATCGCCGGAGGAGAAGAAGTCTGCCACTCTAAAGTCAAGGCATTCCAAGGGTTGTCAGTAGCCTTGGCTCCTTTCATCCAGCTCCAGACGGCATTGATCAAAAACGGAACTGTAGAAACCGCCAGAATATATGATCCCACGGTTGCCATCTGATTGAGTGATGTGAACCGGGCATCATAGAAGGCAATGCGGCGGTTCATCCCCATTAGACCCAGTTCATGCATGGGCATAAAGGTGAGGTTCATGCCAATGAAAGTCAGGACGAAGTGAATTTGTCCTAGCGTTTCGTTGACCATGCGGCCCGTGATTTTGGGGAACCAGTGGTAAATTGCTGCATAGATGCCAAACACCGAGCCGCCAAACAGCACATAGTGCAGGTGCGCCACCACAAAGTACGTGTCATGGACGTGAATATCGAACGGCACCGCCGCCAACATCACGCCCGTAATGCCGCCGATTACAAACACCGCAATGAAACCCATAGCAAACAGCATGGCGCTATTGTAGGAAATCTTGCCGCCCCAGATGGTTGCCAGCCAGCCAAACACTTTGATTCCAGTTGGCACGGCAATAATCATTGTCGTGATCATAAAGAACATCCGTAGCCATGCTGGGGTGCCGCTGGTAAACATATGGTGCGCCCAAACAATTAGACCCAGAAAGGAGATAACCAGACTGGAATAGGCGATCGCCTTATAGCCAAAAATTGGCTTGCGGGCGTGGACAGGCAAAATCTCTGAAATGGCTCCAAACAGCGGCAGCACCATGATGTAGACCGCCGGATGGGAATAGAACCAGAACATATGTTGATAGACGATCGGATCGCCACCGCCCATGGGGTTAAAGAAGGAAGTGCCTGCCAGTAGATCAAAGGCTAACAGGATTAAGGCTCCTGCTAAAACCGGAGTTCCTACAAGAATGAGTCCTGCTGTTGCCAGCATTGACCAGCAAAACAGCGGCATCTTGTGGATAGTCATGGTTGGCACCCGCATCTTGAGGATCGTCACCAAAAAGTTGATCGCGCCCAAGATCGAGGAAGTCCCAGAAATCAGCAAGCTAAAAATCCAGATCCCTTCTCCGACTTTGCCTGTCATTAGGCTGAGGGGCGGATAGGAAGTCCATCCGGCTTGAGGAGACTCTAGAAAAAAGCTCAGCACCAGCATTAGCCCTGCGGGCGGCACCATCCAAAACGCCATGGCATTCATTTTGGGGAAAGCCATGTCTCGTGCCCCAACCATGAGGGGAATCAAATAGTTGGCGAGTCCAGCCCCGGCAGGAATGATCCACAGAAAGATCATGATCGTGCCGTGCAGGGTGAGCAAACTGTTGTAGGTATTGGGGCTAACAAAGTCAGATGCGGGGGTTGCTAACTCGGTGCGGATAGCAGTCGCCAGCGCTCCGCCTATGGCATAAAAGAAAAAGGCGGTTACGAGATATTGCAGTCCAATAACCTTATGGTCTTCGCAAAAGGTAAAATAGTGCCACCACTTGCGCTCTGCATGAGCGTGGGCGCTTGGAGCAATAGACATTTCTGCTTGAGTCGTCATATCGGGTTCAACAGACTTGGGGGTTCAACGGGATTAAGCTTTTGAGAGGCTTAAGGTAGCACACAGCGATCGATTCAAGAGATCTGAATTCAGAGTGAGGCATGCAGTCCAGAGTCGTGAGGCATTGCAGGGTGCAATTGCTCTAATGCCTGAGGATCAAGCCCCATTTGATGAGCCGCAGAAACCAGGTAATCTGCGTCAGAGCGATTTTTCCCGACCTCTGCGCTTCCTGCCAGCTTGTCTAGATCAGCTGCGGTTTGAGAAGCGTTTTCCACTACTGGCATCGACTCTTGCACCCACTTGTCGTAATCTTCAGAGGATTGAACATACAAGCGGCTAGCCATGCCACCGTGGTAGGCTCCGCACAGTTCAGCGCAAATGATCGGGTAGTCTCCTACGCGGGTGGGGGTAAAGCGCAGCTCAGATTCCATCCCTGGAATGGTGTCTTGCTTGATGCGAAATTCCGGCAGCCAAAACGCGTGAATCACATCTTGCGCCTTCAGATTCAGCCGAACATTTTTATTGGCGGGCAAATGTAGCTCGCCTGAGGTAATGCCCAACTCAGGATAGGTAAAGATCCAGGCGTACTGCATTCCCAAAACATTGACGGTGACATCGGGAGTAATACCTATCTCATCGGGTGAGGCACCAATACCCAGCGCCATGTGGTTGTGTCGCGCTTTTTTGGGTGCGCCAGCATCCATCAGGGGCATCGCCGAACCTCCCTCTGAAAGCATTGCCACCTGAACGCCGGGGTCGCCCGCAGCATCTGGATCAAAGCCACCCATGCTGTTGTAAACGTCAAAGCTATAGATGCCCAGTACAAGGACGATCGCCACCGGGATGGCAGTCCAGACAATTTCGAGAGGGATATTGCCTTCGATCGCTGGACCATCGGTTTCATCGCCCGGTTTGCGGCGAAACTTGAACAGACAGATGATCAGTACGCCCCAGACCAACAGGAAAATGGCGGTGCCGATCATCATCATGGTGTCAAACAACCCATCTACTAGAGCGGCATCACTGGAGGCCTCAACAGGCATCAGACCATGATTTTTTCCGTACCACAAGCTAGCCAGAGTCAGGGTGATGCCTGCCAGCATCGTTAGGATATTACTTGGGATTTTCACAGTTAATCAGAATTGGGGGAGTAGAGATTTAGAGCAGATGGTTCACTTTAAGCGCTGTCCACTTCATTTAAGAGTGCGAAAGGCTGCTAGAAGATAAATTCCAGAAAGAGTTAAGAGAGTTAGATATCTTATTAGGCAATCTTAAAAGAGCGATGTCAGTACCAGTCTGTAGAAATCTGGCAGCCCTAAAAATTAAAAGATCCTTTAGTAAAGTTAGCGATCGCAATGGTTTCGAGAGATTTGGCTTCAAGGCTCTCCTTGTTGATGCTCGGTTTATCTCCGTCCATCTAACACGTTAAACCAATCAACCTGATTCAACCAGGTTTTACAGGTCGCTAAAAACTGAATTTATCTGCATTCTGACAATCCTTAAGCATATTTTTGGGATCGAAAAGAGGTTATGTATTAATGAATACCAAGCTAGTGCTGACATTCATAAATTTTGTTAGATGGACGATGCTGTATTTGAAGGCAAGCCTTACTGTATCGCCTACAAGTCCGTGTCGCCCATAAGTCCCCTGTAAACCATTTGCTGAATAATCCTAAGAAATTGCTAAGGCTTTCTGCATTAATTGAGTGTATTCACTAGAGTAAAGACATGATCTGTTGTAAAGAAGTTGTAAGAGAACTCGGTTTTAGCTTGAAGCACAAGTTGCAATGCATTTGAATCAATTATGTCAACCAACGGCTTAAAGAGGGTGTGAAGCATGGCTGACTCCAGTATTCGTCGTGATTTACCTGTCCCATCTCAGATTGCTGTTCCGGCTTTTAATCCTCTAGCTCTTGATCCGCACACTTTTGACCCCAAAGCTTTAGTCCGATCGCTCATTTGGAAAACTGCGATCGCTACCCTGATTTTGATGGCGATCGGCAGTGCCACCCGCGTCATGAATGCTGGGCTTGCCTGTCCCGATTGGCCGCTCTGCTATGGCACCCTGATTCCCAGCCAGCAAATGAATCTTCAGGTATTTCTAGAGTGGTTTCATCGGCTGGACGCGGCTCTCATCGGTATTTCTACCCTGAGCCTTGTGGGTCTGACGGTGTGGTATCGACGAGCTTTGCCCTCCTGGACTCCCTGGATGGCGCTGCTGGCTCTGGGGCTGATTCTGTTTCAGGGCATTCTGGGCGGACTCACCGTAACGCAGCTTTTGCGCTTCGATATCGTGACGGCGCATTTGGGCACGGCGCTGCTGTTCTTCGCAACGCTGCTGACCATGGGCACACTTTTACGCCCCTATCAGGCGACTGGGACGACAGGCAAGCTCCCTTGGCTCAGCCTAACTGCGGTCTTGCTGGTATATTTGCAGAGTTTGTCGGGCGGGCTAGTTGGCTCACAGTGGGCAGTCCACCAGTGCTTGCTCGTCTCACAGCTTTGCCGTGTGATGAACACGCACCTGTTTGGGGTCGTGCCTGCTAGTTTGGCGACTTTAGCGATCGTCATTGCCACCCGCCGAACAGCCGCCCTCAGCGCCTCCTTCCGAAATCTGGCAAAGCTGGCAGGGTTTTTGCTGCTGCTTCAGATAATGTTGGGCATGGCGACATTTCGTTTGCGTCTGCAAGTAGAGCTGTTGACTGTGAGCCATCAGGCGATCGGGGCATCTTTACTCGGAACTCTAGTGTGCTTTACTGTTCTGGCATGGCGCGATCGCTATCTTTCAAATCTCGCTCCTGAAGGCTAATTCCTGAAGGCTGATTCTTAAAGGAATTGACTAAGCTCCCTAACTTTCCGTTCAGTTTTCCCGCTCAACCGTTTTAAGACGAGAATCCCAATGCACGAAACCAGCTGGATTGAAGCGAATCGCCATCACCAAAACGTTTGGCAGGTGATTCAGAGCTATTGGCAACTCACGAAGCCCCGCATCATTATTCTGCTGCTCGTCACGACGGCTGGCAGTATGTGGATTGCCTCTGCGGGAAAGGTTGATCCCTTCCTGGTATTGATTACGCTGTTCAGCGGTGCACTGGCTTCTGCCTCCGCTAACGCAATTAACTGTTTGTACGATCGCGATATTGATTACGACATGGAGCGTACTCGTCATCGTCCGCTGCCATCGGGTCGCATTCAGCCGCGAGATGGCTGGGTATTTGCCATTTTGTTGGCAGGGCTTTCTTTCACGCTGCTGACGGTATTTGCCAACTTACTGAGCGCCTGTCTGGCAATGTCAGGCATTGTCACCTATGTGGTGGTTTACACCCACTGGCTAAAGCGGCATAGCACCCAAAACATCGTGATTGGCGGTGCAGCAGGGGCAATTCCGCCGCTCGTAGGCTGGGCAGCCGTCACGGGTGAGCTAAGTTGGGCAGCCTGGGCATATTTTGCCATCATTTTCCTCTGGACTCCGCCCCACTTCTGGGCGCTGGCAATGATGATTCGAGAAGACTATGCCAAAGTGGGCGTGCCTATGCTGCCAGTGGTTGTAGGCGAAGTAGAAACCGCTCGGCAAATCTGGATTTACACGCTGCTGCTAATTCCCATGACGCTAGTTATGGTCTATCCGCTCCATGTCATGGGTGCGGTGTATGCAGCGATCGCTCTCTTCCTAGGCGGTATCTTTGTAGCAAAGGCCTGGGCACTGCTGCAAACGCCTGCGGACTTAACGGTTGCCCGATCGCTCTTCAAGTATTCCATCCTGTACATGATGCTGCTGTCGGCAGGGATGGCGATCGACAGTTTGCCCATTACCCAGACGCTAACGGCGGCTGTCGGTGAGAATTTGGCTGAAAATTTAGCTGTGGTGTTGAGTTATTTGCCTGTGATGTGATGGCTCAGCGCTCAGTTTAAGAAGAGTTTAAAAAAGTTTGAGAAGAGAGGGAGCGATCGCCCCTCTCTTTCTTTTGGCTTTAGGGGACTGAATCTATGCGATATAGCCCTACGTAATTGAGTTAGGACGAATTATTTTTTGAGAGCCGCGCGGAGCGCGGCTCTCAAAAAATAACTCATTGGATCTAAGCGCATAGCGCTATATTTTTGGTTGAGCCTGTTTTGAAGGATTTACAATAAAGGTTGAGATTTGTTGCGTAGGCTCAAGAAAGCAATTATGGCCCCGGCGGTTTCGATCGAAAACCTTCAAAAACGCTTCGGCTCGGTCGAGGCGGTCAAAGACGTATCCCTACAGATAGAACCCGGAGAGATTTTTGGTTTGCTGGGGCCTAACGGCGCGGGAAAAACTACAACGCTGCGATGCCTTTGCACGCTGGCAATGCCTGACTCTGGCACGATCGAGATTTCTGGTGTTTCGGTGTTAGCCCACCCGAAGCTGGCACGGCAAAAGCTGGGCTATGTAGCGCAGGAAGTGGCGCTAGACAAAGTGCTGACCGGACGAGAGCTGTTACAGCTCCAGGCAGCAATCTATCATCTGCCCCGTGGCTCAGTCAAAGCACAAATTGAGCAAGCGATCGCCCTTCTAGGGCTGCAAGAGTGGGCAGACCAGAAAACTGGGAGCTATTCGGGCGGGCTAAAAAAGCGGCTGGACTTGGCGGCAGGTCTGCTACACAAGCCTGATGTGCTGGTGCTAGACGAACCGACCGTTGGGCTAGACATCGAGAGCCGCCTGATTGTCTGGAACTTTTTGCGGCAGCTACGGGATGGCGGCACCACGATTTTGGTGACAAGCCACTACCTAGAAGAGGTGGATGCTTTAGCCGATCGCGTTGCCATTATCGATCGCGGTGTAGTGATCGCCTCCGGTACACCTTCAGAACTCAAGGATAGGGTGGGGGGCGATCGGGTAACGCTGCGCATCCGAGAGTTTACGCCACTGGAAGAAGCCGATCGCGCCAAGGCAATGCTCCAGATGATGCCATTTGTGCAAGATGTGATCATTAATGCTGCTCAAGGCAACTCGCTCAACTTGGTAATAGCTGCCCAGAGTGACAATGCCCTGACGACAATTCAGCAGACGCTCAAAGCCGCTGGATTGCCTACCTTTGGCATTTCGCAGTCTCGCCCTAGCCTAGATGATGTCTATCTGGCGGCGACCGGACAAACGCTCATGGATGCCGAAATGGCGGCTTCTAGCCAGCGCGATCTCAAGGCAGAGCGAAAGCAGAACATGCGCTAGGCTAAAGAAAGCTATTGAAAAATTCTAGTTAAAAGTTTAGTTAAAAGCCCCTGATATTCAGAGGAATTGATTTATGAGCCAAACCATTACTCCCGCTAATGTTCTGAATGGGGCAAAGTCGCCCAGTCCAGCGATCGCCCCTGCCGATTTTAGCCTTGCTGAATTTGTGCAGGAAACCCTGGCACTCACTCGCCGCCTGTTTATCCAGCTCCAGCGCCGCCCTTCAACGCTGATCGCAGGCATTATTCAGCCTGTTATGTGGCTGCTGCTGTTTGGCGCGCTGTTTCAAAATATGCCCAGAGGGCTGTTTGGCACCAGCCAAAACTATGGGCAGTTTTTGGCGGCAGGTGTGATTGTGTTTACGGCGTTTAGCGGTGCCCTAAACGCCGGACTGCCCGTGATGTTCGATCGCGAGTTTGGTTTCCTCAATCGTCTTCTGGTTGCGCCCCTTGCCTCTCGCTTCTCGATCGTCTTGGCTTCTGCCATATTTATTGCCACTTTGAGTCTGGTGCAGACCTCTGTGATTATCGCCATGAGCGCGTTTCTAGGAGCAGGATTGCCCAATGTTCTGAGCTTAGGACTGGTGGCAGCGATCGTCTTAGTATTAGTGCTGGGCGTGACGGCGTTGAGTCTGGGGCTTGCCTTTGCCCTGCCGGGACATATCGAGTTGATTGCGGTCATTTTTGTCTCCAGTCTGCCCTTGCTGTTTGCCAGCACAGCCCTAGCTCCGTTGACTTTTATGCCCAATTGGCTCAAGATTATTGCCAGCTTGAATCCCTTGAGCTACGCGATCGAGCCAATCCGATACATCTACACCCATGAGCACTGGGTCTTGAGCAATGTAGTCATGGAATCCCCGTTTGGCTCTGTGACCCTGGGACTGTCGCTCCTGATTTTGACAGGATTCAGCGCGATCGCTCTTCTCTCTATTCGCCCGTTGTTGCGACGCTCTTTTGCATAGTCACAAAAGATCTTGCTAACTTCTGGGAGCAATGTTGCACTAAACCTCGTCTTCGTTACGATAAGAATCTATAGTTGGATACTTGAATCAAAAAGCTTTATGAAAGTAGCCATTCCATCTCGCCCTGTTTCCAAATCTTCTATTTGGGTCATGCTGAGCCTGTTTGCAGGCTCTCTCGCCGCACTCACAGCTTTTGTTCAACCAGTGCAAGCTCAGACTAGCGCCGATCTCCAGACCCCCGTGGGAACCAGCGACCAGAATTCCAACACCAACGGTGATTTTGGTAGCGTCAATAATTTGTTTGATCTGATGCATCGCGTTCAGCAGGGTAGCATCCGTGATCCTTATCAATTTAGTCAAGAGCAGCAGCAAAGTATCAATTCCGAAGCTTCAGCCTTTCGACAACGGCAGGCTGACCTACTGAAGCAACAGGAGCAGACAGGAGCAGCGTCTTCCAACCAAATTGTTGCACCCAATTCTCAGTAAATCCGATAAGCTGAAAGCCTTGGCACTGCCTAATCTGGAGATGATTTTTTTTGAAGGGAGACACTTCCAGACATCAGCAAAGCCAGATTTTTAGCTATTTCGGGTTGCATACCTTTTGAGGTTTCCCCCTGTTTGAAATACTGAAAAAGAGAGACGCTCAATTCTAAACTTGGCTCTATATTAGGGAACAGTATCCTATAAATTTGGAGTGAAGAATAATGATATTGATGGAAGCCGCTCAGGCAGGTTCTTTTCCCTGGGCATTTACCGCTGTCTATGTTGTCGGCTTTATTGCTGCGGTGGCGATCGGATCAGTTGCCTGGTATAACTCCAAGCGTCCGCCCGGTTGGGAAAACAAAGAACGCCCTGATGTAGTGCCTGAGGTCAATGCAGAAGACCCAAACGTATAAATTTTTTGATATAGCATTACGTAATTGAGTTAGGACGGGTTGTTTTCTGAGAGCCGCGCGGAGCACGGCTCTCAGAAAACAACTCACTGGATCTAAGCGCTTAGCGCCATACTACAAATTTGATAGTTTGTGTAGGGGTGAAGTGACTTCACCCCTATTTTTGTAAGCCTATTTTTGTAAGCCAAATTTATAGATGCACTATGCCAGATGCATATTGAGAACCGATTTGGGTGCCCGTCTGACATTGCAAAGAATGGTTTCGTGACCCAAGCGCAAGCAGGCTTCGTAGCGATGACAGCCAGAGAAACCATAATACTGCCCTTCGACTTCTAGAATATCGATCGGCTCCTGCAGCCCAATTTGTTGAATGGATGCCATTAGAGCAGCTACTTTATCAGAATCATTTTGGCGAAAGAGCGGACGGCGGATTTCGTGAATTGGAACAGCTTGAATTTTCATTACTCAAAAGGTCATAACGCATATCTCTATATCATACTCGTTATGATTATGAGTTGCGAACTCAGCCATGCTGGCGATCGAATAGGTGACTTCAATCAAGTGACTTTAACTTTCATTTGCCCAGACATGCTCCTAAAAAGCCTAGAGCGGTAAATGCTGGAGTGGCGAGAGAAGATCCCGAACTAGACGTTAAACCGGAACAGCAGCACATCTCCCTCCTGCACCACATATTCCTTACCCTCACTGCGCACCAGACCTTTCTCTTTGGCAGCACTCATTGAGCCTGTAGCCACCAGATCCTTATAGGCGACCGTTTCAGCGCGAATGAAGCCGCGTTCAAAATCTGTGTGGATTACCCCCGCCGCTTGGGGAGCTAGCATTCCCGATCGAATTGTCCAAGCGCGCGTTTCCTTTGGGCCTGTGGTGAAGTAGGTTCTTAGCCCCAAAAGCTCATAGGTGGCTCGAATCAGAGATTTTAGCCCCCCTTCCTCGACACCCAACGACGAGAGAAAATCTGCCTGATCTTCGGGGGGCAACTCGACTAATTCTGCCTCAACTTGAGCAGATACTACCACCACCTGGGCGTTGTCCTGAAGGGCGATCGCTCTCACTTGCTCGACCCACTCATTGCCCGTCGCTAGATCGTTCTCAGAGACATTTGCCGCGTAGATCACGGGCTTGCGGGTCATCAGCCCCAACGGCTTCAGCAACAGCTCCTCCTCTTCGTTCAGCGTCACTTGACGAGAGGGCTGCCCCAGGTTGAGGACTGCCGCAATTTGTTCCAATGCCGTTAGCTCTACCTGAGCTTCTTTGCTCGTGCGAACCTGCTTGCGCGTCCGCTCAATCCGCTTCTCTACCTGCGATAGGTCAGCCAGCACTAACTCCAAGTTAATAATCTCGATATCGCGCACCGGATCAATCGAGCCAGAGACGTGAATAATGTCATCATCCTCAAAGCAGCGCACAACATGAACGATCGCATCGACTTCCCGAATATTGGCGAGAAACTGGTTGCCTAAGCCTTCTCCTTGGCTGGCACCCTTCACCAATCCAGCAATATCCACAAACTCGACTCTCGCTGGAACTGTATCTGCCGAGCCAGAGATTTTGACCAGAGTCGCCAGCCGTTCGTCGGGGACTGCGACGATGCCCACATTTGGCTCGATCGTACAAAAGGGAAAATTGGCTGCCTGGGCTTTGGCATTGGAAACAACGGCATTAAACAGGGTCGATTTGCCTACGTTCGGCAGTCCCACAATTCCAGCTCTTAGCATGACAGTTTTTTTAGCATCACAAGTGAGTAACGAAGCAATAACTATTCTAGGTTACAAACGGCTTCTGCCACTTTCAAACCGGGCTAGGTCAAAAACAGCGTTTTAATTCCAGCGCTGCTAATCTCTACTGCTAAAGCCGCCAGCAAAAAGCCCAGCAGTTTTGTAGCAATTTGCGCCCCTTCTTGCCCAATAAAGTCTGCGACGCGGTTCGCCTGCCGAAAGATAAACCAGGTGACAATCATGGCTCCGACAATGCCGATCGCCACACTGAGATGGGCATCGGGAGACTTAGACACCAGCAGCATCACCGTGGTGAGGGTGCCGGGTCCTGCCAACAGCGGCAAAGCCAGAGGCGTGATTGCAATATCCCGTCCCTGCTCAGTAATCGGTTCATCCAGCTCGCCCCGCAGCATATCTAAGGCAATCAGCAGCAGCAGCAGCCCCCCGGCAATTTGTAATGAAGCGATGCTGATTTCCAGATAGTCCAGAATAGTCTGCCCAATGTAAGAAAAGACAAGCAGAACCGCTGTAGCAATGAGGGTGGCGCGATCGACAATACGATTGCGCTCATTGATATCCATTCCTTTGGTGAGCGCCAGCACAACTGGGGCATTGCCCAGAGCGTCGGCCAAGACAAATACTGCAATAAACGTACGGGTCAAAACCGAGATGTCCAAGAAATCCATCGGATACCTTGATGAGAACAGGGCAAAACTCTTTTCTACCCTAACGTGATCCGTAAACCAATAGGGTCATGACTTCCGTATCTACAGCAGAGATAGCCCAATTGGGTTGGGCTAAGTTATCTGAACAATAGTCCTTAAGAAGTAAAATTTATGATAACTTCACAAAAAAATACTAAAAGAGATACACTTGTCCAGGTAAAGCGCAAACGAGCGCAAAACAAGGAGAGATTGCACCCAATGAGTCTTCAACAAATTAAGGCAAAGTTGTTGGCGGTCGGTATTCTTGCAGTGTCTGCTAGTGGCACCTTCGCACTCTTTGGCTCTGTTCCAGTGGTCGCTAAAATTGCGGTTAACCCCCCATTCTCGATCGACAAAATTGAGGCTTTTCTAATCCAACAAGCCGATTTTTCCGCAGAACCAGAGGCTGTTAAGCAATCGTTTACTGCCAAGCCTGCATCCAGTGGCGATCGCTAATCTTCGCCCTTCAAGGTTCCACAATCTGCAATGAAATTGCCCCGGTCGCCATTGATTCACTCTGTCCGTAGCTGCTAAAGGTTGCAAACTGCAAACGATCGAGGAGGCGATTTAAGGAAGGATTTCCAGCTTCTTGACCTAGGGACTGGGCAATTAAGTCCCGAAGTGTGGATTGATTCAGATATAAGTAGCCCTGACTATTCTTCTTCAAAGCAGCGATCGCGCCTCGAAAATCTGCTTTGTTGAGCAGCGATCGCTCAGGGGACTGAAGCGCTAGATTTATTGCTTCCAGAGAGGTGGCGAAAATCTCATAGTCTCCCATCGTGGTGCGAATGCCTTGAACTTTCGCTTCCAAGGACAGTGTAGGGATTTCGGATTGGGAAGGCTTGAGTGGTCGAGGCGAGAATTTTGTCCAGGCAGAAATTTCTTGATTACCCGCAGGGGTTTCTAGCGTAAAAGAACTGAGGGTCGCATTGTGGCTCTGGGCGATCGCGTCCAGTTTCTCCAGTCCTGCCAAGGCTTCTGGCGATCGTTCTGTAACGAATACCCAGTCGGGGACGCTGTTGCCGTGGGGCAGCATTGCCAGAGCATACTCTCCAGTAATCCAGCTAGCCGCATCTTCTGGCAGCGAGATTTGGCGTTTTGATAAAGAGGCTAGCGATCGCTGCACACCTGGATAAGCATTGCCAGAAATATTGCTGAAGCCGTTTATCCATGGGCTTTCTAGCTGACGCTGCAAATCAGCTCCACTTACAACAAAGGCGCTGTCTGCCGGGACAAACCGCAGCACACCGACCGGAGCCGTCTGAGTGGCTTGGTCGAGCAAAAAAGACTGACCCACCGCAGGTAAAAGCTGCACATCAGCGACGAAGCCCTGTGATTCTAAGCTCTGTGATTTTAAGCTCTGTGATTTTAAGCCCTGTGATTCTAAGCTCCATGTTGCTAAAAGGCTGGACGCAGCCTTGTCCTCGGTGCCGTTCTTTACCCCAGCCACCTCCGCTTTAACCATCTTCGCTTTAGCCAAGAGCTGAGGCAAGTTGACCCAGGCTAAACCGATCGCTCTTGGAGGCAATTTACCTAGCGCCTGCTGATAGGCATCGTTGTTCTCTAAATTCAGCTCTGCTGCCTGAACATTGTTGATCGCATCCCGCAATACCTTAGGCGAGTTTGCCAACAGCACGAAGCGATCGCCCACTACGGCTGTCGCTAGCGTTAGTGCATCCGAAAAACCTGTCTCGTCCCCTTTTTTCCTGCTCCGTTTGGGCGAGTCTCGATACACAATCTCGACCCCTGCGTAAGGCTCAGAGATCCGATCTCTAGCGCGGCTGTGACGTTGCCAAAAGGCTTGTAACTTGCGCTGGGCAAGGGCTGGATCGGTAGTCGTCATAGCAACTAGATAACCAAGCTGAGAGCCGTTAGCGCTATCTCGGTCAAAATCCGCCATGGTGATCGCCAGCGTGATTTCATCCCCTAGCCAAGGCTGAATATCTCGCGAGTAGTTCAGTTGAGCGTCAGGCAAAAAAGCTTGCTGGAGCTGATAGAAATTCTCCTGAATGCTTTGCCGATGGGCGGGAGTCGTGAGCAGTTTTGCGGCTAGCAGGCGATCGGGATTAACTCGTAGCGAGGCGACAAACGGAGACTGCCGAGAAATAAAGATAGCGGTTTCAGGACTAGCGCTGTTCTTGTCGCTATGGATAAAACTTTCTGTAGCGATCGCCGATTGCAGCCTAGTGACAGGGCTGTTGGCAAAAATCCAGGCAGCACCCGCACCTGCCGTCAGCAGCAGCATGAAGACAACTACCGCTAGAGAAATGATAAAAGTGCGAAACTTCATGGTGGGCTGAACTCATTCAGATGAACTCACAGTGGGTCGCCAAAGTTCAGTTTATCCTCAAACGCCTCTCCAGAATGGGGCATCTGAGCTTTGCTTACCCTGTTTTAAAGTCCAAACGGATCTAAAGCTCTCAACGGAGCAGATATAGTAACCGCCAAGGCGGTTAGGACGGGGAAATTTTTGGTGGGGCGCTTCGCGCCCCACCAAAAATTTCCGTAGGATCGTGGATTAAATAACCTGTACAACTGATCTACTGTAGGGGCTTATCAATGCTAAGCCCCTACCCCAAGCATTACTGGCTGCCGCCAGCCATAAATCAGAATAAATTAGGCTAGTTCACCTTGACCTTCAAATTACCGCTAGTGTCGTTATATCCAGAAACAAAGCCATTGCGTAGCTCAACGACGCTGTTGTTGTATTGCAGCGTTTCAGTGCAGGAAGTGTTATCGAGTGCCACCTGAGTTGGCGTACCCTGCACTTTGAAAATATCGTCTCTCGGAGAATCGATCGTCCAGGCATTGACTGAGGCATCGGGCGTACCGTTAGGCGCAACCGTAACTCTAAGATTGCGATCTAAATTATCGTACCCAGCAACGCGATCGTTGGTTAGATAAACCAGGCTATTGCCGTAATACAGAACATCCTTCTGGGAAGCGTCATAGCGAATAATCCGAGAAGGCGTACCTTGAATTTTAAACACCTCTTCCTTGGGAGAATCCAGCGTCCAGGCTGCATCGCCGACAACGGTAATAATCGGGCTTTTACTCGCAATGGCTCTCAAGTTGCGATCGTTGTCGTCATAGCGCACCACAATGCCATTACTCAGCTCTACGGTACTGCGACCAAAATACAGCGTTTCCTTACACAATGAATCGTAGCGCTCTATCTGAGTAGGTTTGCCCTGAATCCTCGTCACGTCCGCTCTGCGTAGACCTTTCGACCACAAAGCTCTAGAGACAAGAGAGTCTGATGCCTCCGAGGCTTTTCGCTGGGCATAGCTCCAGTTGCGCTGATAGTCTGGCACTCTAGACTGGGCGATCGCATAGTGAGGGCTAGAGGAGGGCACCCGTTTCATCAAATCCACTGCCTCTTGCCACCAGGTAGCAACTGCCTCCCACTCAGCCTTAGAGACAGCCGACTGCGTGACTTCAGCCGCATTCTCAGCCTGGTTGACCGCTAGCCGGAAGGCTTCAGCTTGAGGCACCGGAGAAGCTTGGGGAATGGGAATGAGTTCGTCCTGAGATGCGATCGCCAAAATCACGCCCGTCAAAGCTAAGATGCTGACCACTAGAAAAGCGGGTAGGTAAGGCGATGAGCGGCGTATGGTAATCCGCCCTGGCGCTCGGCGCACTGGCTCAACTTGCAAATACGATCTTTTGCCGTTGCCGTTACCGTTGCCATTACCGTTGGCATCTCCTTTTCCGTTTGTTTCAGCGCCGGGGCGTTTGTTCATGCTGACCTCAAGAGATGACGTTAAGCGATCAATTCGAAAATGATTCCCCCAATATTTTCATAGCGCTCAAATAGGGCGGCGGCAATTCTAATTAGGGAATAAGTCACGCTTATTCAGGGTATCCTACTGGCGGATTATTCAATCTTTATGGAAAGCCGGACTTTATGTAAAGCTTTAGCGATGAAAGTCTAGCTCAAATAGGACTTACGCCTCTGCCCCCTGAGTCTCCTAGTTCTGGGGGACTTTGAACTCCGGCTCCCCCAGAATTTAAGGTTGAGCTGTGTAATAAAGCAAGAATAAATTTTGAGGCAGTGATAGCGATGCGATCGCCCTCTAGGTGCCTAACCCATTGCCCAGAGACGGTTTGAGGCGATCGCCACAGGTCTAAATGTCCTACCGCCGGGTCGGCATAAAAGCCGTCTTGACCTGCTCCCAGCCCTGCTGAAGTCCAGTGGGTGAAAAAGTCGTGGCTGATGCGGTGGATGGGAAAGCCTCCGTATAGCGGCACCCCCCAGCCATCGATCGCAATTACTGCACCGACTCGTCCACCTGCGCGATGCCAAAGCCTTGCTGCACCGATCGCTCCCACCACCCCCGCACTAAAGGCAATAAAAAATAGCGGAGCTGCCTTTTGGGGTTCATTCAGCCGCTTTTCTTCCGACTCTTGAATAAACTCTAAAATATGCAGTGCAGAGTAGGCGGGCAATTGATGGGCAGGAAACACCAGAGCTTCGCAAAAGGTTTGTCCAAATCCTGCCAAAAACTGATTTGTGAGTTCTACTGAATGTATTCCAGGACAAATGATGACGCTCATGGGCAATTCTATTGTGTTCCAAAGCCATTAAATCTCTTGCAGATTAGGATTCCAGATTGGGGTGAATCTAAAACCCAAAATGCGCGGTGGGAGATTGCGACTCCCTTGGTACGGTTTTAAGGCTGTCTTCCTTGAGTTTCTCCGAGTATTGTCGTTATAGGGAAGTATTCGTGAGCCAGCGCTTGCGAAATCGGCGCAATTTAGATGGGTTTCTGTAGGTAAAGGCTGTGTATAAATGGTATTTGCCAACGCTGAGTGAAATTATTGCCTTGGGTGAGATCATCCCAGGGAATCATTCTGGGCTAGAAGGCGTAAGACTGGAAAATATTGATGCAGATAGTGTTGATGTAGACATTGATCCACGAGAGCAAGACTCTAGAGCCGCCCATCGAAATTTTCGATCGCCAGCCCAGCAACAGTTGCGAGCCGAACGAGAGTGGAGTGGTGCGATCGCCGCTCTAAAGCGTCTCCTACAGCAGACCTTGGAAGTCAATCCCTTAGCAGCAGAAATGCGATCGGCGGGTGCTAGAGCAGCGAAACCTACCCGACTGATTAGATCCATGAAACGAGCTAAATCTGCTCGATTAGCTCAGCCGAGCGCACCCTCTACGCAGGGAATTGTTCTGTCGGGGCCGTTTCCCATTTTGGATCAGCCCGAACTGCTGGCTAACTTTTCTGCCTGGACTTTTACCATTGGCACGCCCGGTGAAATGCCGCTTCAGCTTTTGCCCTCCCCCCACGGAACTGCCGTCACCAATGTGCCCATTCCAACCCTGCCCCTGCTCTCTAGCGATCCGCTAGCTGCTGAGCAGTTTTGTCTGGCGCTGACGGCGACCTTTGGCGTGGTGCTAGTGCTGGGAGAAACGCCCCAAGGCGAACCCGCCTTTCTATTTTCGTTTGATCCCAACGTTGTGCAACAGGCTTGGCGATCGCTCCAGGCTCGTCTAAGAATGGTGGCTCCCTATGCTCTCCCGGCTCTGGATAGCTTAGTAGAACAGTTCGTGCCTAAAGCACCAGACTTTCGCATTGTTTCGCAGTTCAGTCGCCTCATGCTAGACGCTTTGCCCCATCCCTCTGATTTAGAGGAGCGATCGCAGACCGTCAGCCAGTCTTTGCAAGGAGTAGCGCAGTCGATCGGGCAAGCAGCACTGCCCAACATCCCTGCTTTCTCTCAGGCAGTGCGCCAACCTGGAAAACCTCAGGGAGTACAGCCTGAAAAACGATCGCCCGCTGATTCAGGTTCTGATACAGAGCTATTGCAGGCGATCGCCCATGAGGTGCGCACACCCCTGACCACCATTCGAACACTGACTCGATTGCTCTTGCGCCGTAAAGACCTCAATCCAGATGTGCTCAAGCGGCTAGAGGTCATCGATCGAGAATGTACGGAGCAGATCGATCGGTTTAGTCTGATCTTTCGGGCTGTTGAGCTAGAGACGGATCAGGGCAAAAAATCTTTAGCATCCTTGGCTCCCATCTCGCTAGCCCAAGTGCTGCAACAGACAGTGCCCCGGTGGCAGCAGCAAGCACAGCAGCACAGCCACACGTTAGAAGTAGAGTGGCCCCAAAAGCTGCCGATGGTTGTTACCGATCCCACCATGCTGGATCAGGTGTTGACAGGATTGGTCGATCGCTTTACCCATAGTCTGCCCCCCGGTAGCCACATTCAAATGCAGGTGAGTCAGGCAGGGCATCAAATCAAGCTTCAGCTAGAATCTCATCCGCAGGTCAATACAGCCGAGATCCAGGGCAAAGCTAAGTTTGGCTTTAGTCCAGCGCTGAAGTCTTTGGGGCAATTGTTGATGTTTCAGCCTGAGACAGGCAATCTTAGCCTCAGCATGGCGGTAACAAAAAACCTGTTCCAGGCATTGGGCGGCAAGATGATTGTGAAGCAAAGCCCTCACCAAGGCGAGGTGCTGACTATTTTCTTGCCCATCCTAGATAAGCCTGTAGGCTAAAATCTGCAACGCCCCCAATTGCCCCACCTTAGCTATGTCCATTTACCACCTTGGCAGGTGCTACGTAGCGCCACGCGCTCAGATCTAATGAATTATTTTTTGAGAGCTTTGCTCTGCGCGGCTCTCAAAAAATAATTCGTCCTAACTCAATTACGTAACGCTATCCAAAAGGGTGAGGGATGAGGAAAGTTGCGTCTGCCCACGGGAGCTAATGGATACCGCACTCGGTTTTGCCTGTGCCCCGCCAGCGACCTGCCCGCTCATCTTCACCTTCGCCGATGGGAGTCGTGATGGGTTCATCGCCAATGCTGGGATAACCCTGATCGTGCAAAGGATTGTAGATCACCTTGTGTTCGGCGGCATATGCCCAAGAGTCTTTGCGAGTCCAGGCAGCAAGGGGATTGATTTTGAGGCGCTGCTGATTGTCTAGCTCAAAGACGGGCATATTAGCGCGGGTAACGGCTTGGTCACGGCGACGACCTGTAATCCAGGCGATCGTATTTAACTCATCTAGCCCGCGATGCAGCGGCTCAATTTTGGTGACATGGTGAAACTGCTGAATGTCAGTATCCCAGAGAGCCTCGCCGTAGCGAGCAGTGAACTCCTCACGGGTATTGACATCGGGCATTTTGTAAGTTTTGAGATTGAGGTGGTAGAGGTCTTTGGCTTTTGCCACTAGCTCTAACGTTTGTGGAAAGTGATACAGCGTGTCCAAAAAGATGACGGGCACGGGCTGAGGCGAGGGATGCTGACGGTAGAGAATGTCAGTAATCACTAAGTCATCAATGTTGAAGGCGCTGGTTTGCACCAGACCCGTGGGAATATTTTCGACGCTCCAGGCGAGAATTTCGCTGGGATGGGCAGTGTCAAACCGCTGATTCAGTTCGTCTAGGTCAAAGCTGCTAACACTAACACCTTGGGGTTCTACCGAGTAGCTCATCATGCGCGTATCGCCTAATCTAAATTTCTAATAGGTTAATACACCTAATTTTATCTCGAAAGGCGCATAAGCCGATGGGGAATTGTGGAGATAGGATCGTCTCTGAACCGATGCACCCGGCAGAATGGCACTGTCTTCTCAACGGTCTTTCAAGGCTTGCGGCTTGCCAGCGCCCATTGTTTGCCTGAACCTAGAGAAACGCCAGATTTTTTTGAAAAGCGTCATCGTTTCTTAACGATCGCCCTTTCCAGGTTTGCTCTATTTCCTTGGCATTTTCTGCTGATGTCTGTGCTGCCCAGCTCTTTCCTACCTATATTTTTGGTGAGTCAGTGGGCAATTGTTGCCAGTTCGGTCTGCTTCATTCCTAGAAGCTTCTTGCGGATAATGAAGGGTAAGACCGCAAACCATAATGAAGCTCCCAAGAAGACGATCGCCCAGGAGCGTCTGTCTGTATTGGCAGTTGAGGAATCTTTGAGGAACGCACTGATCAAGATCACAGCAGTGAAAAGGCTTCCAACAGTGTAGGTTGTCATAAAGTGGCTCATCGCAAATGTAAACGGTTGCTACCATTCATATTTACAGCCTGCTTTGTGAAGCTCCGGTAAATTTAACTTTTAGCTCAGCTTATTTTTGTAGGTCAGCCGCTCAACCAAGCTGTATGACAGAGGCATTAACTACAGAGGCATTGACTTTGCGCTGGATGCCGTTGAGTTGGTTTAGGAGCCTCAAATCTCGTTTTATAGCAACCGCCAAGGCGGTTGGGACGGGGACATTTTTGGTGGGGCGCTTTGCGCCCCACCAAAAATGTCCTAATCAAACTGGCCATAGCTATAACTCGCTTTAAGCTAAGACCGGACTGTTGTTTGATGAATTGGCAGTTCGATGACAAATTCTGCCCCTTGACCAGGCTCTGAGTAGCAAGCAAGCTTACCGTTGTGTTTCTCAGTAATAATTTGATAGCTGATAGACAATCCAAGTCCTGTCCCTTTTCCCACACTTTTTGTAGTAAAAAACGGGTCGAACAAACGCTGTTGCAGCGCCTCTGGAATGCCAACGCCATTATCAGCAATATGAATAACAATCCACTCTGAGATACTCAGCTCAGTCCAGATCCGAATGATCCCAGGCTTTGCCTTGCTTTCTGCCGTTGACCGCTGCTGATCATGCTCTTCTAAGGCATCGATCGCATTGGCAATTAAGTTCATAAATACCTGATTGAGTTGACCGGGGTAACATTCTACCAGTGGCAATGAATCATAGTCTTTTTCAATTTGAATGCCGGGATGGGTTGGAGAGGGCTTAAGCCGATGGGACAGAATCATCAGTGTGCTATCAATGCCTTCATGAATGTTCACCAGTTTGAACGCTGCTTCATCCAAACGAGAAAAGTTGCGGAGTGACAAAACAATTTCTTGAATGCGATCTGTGCCATTTTGCATCGAGCTTACTACTTTCTTCAAATCTTCGACTAGAAACTCAAGGTCGGCTTTTTGTAGTGCCTCTTCAATTTCTGGTACAGGTGGGCAGTGCTGCTGGTAGAGTTTGATCAGTTTCAGAAGTTCATTCGTGTATTCTTCGGCATGGGTGAGATTGCCATGAATGAAATTAATTGGGTTGTTAATTTCATGAGCTACCCCAGCAACTAACTGTCCTAAGCTCGCCAATTTCTCCGCCTGGACGATTTGAAGTTGGGTGTTTTGTAAATCTTGCAGTGCGATCGCCAGTTGATCTGCCTGAGTTTTGGTCTGAGCTAACAGATCGGATTGTTGCAACGCAATGCTGAGTTGATCAGCAACTTGCTTCACAAATTGCACTTCAATTTCTTCCCATTCACGCGGTTGAGTACATTGGTGGACACAGAGCAGTCCCCAAAGTTGATTACCTTTGACAATGGGAGCAACAAGCAGTGCTCGAATGCCGAACTGTTCCAGTGTCGCTCGATAACAGGCTTGAATTTCGGCTTGATCTAAATCTGTGAGCGTGTGAATGCGCCCTTTGATATATTCATCAACATAATTTTCACCAAAGCAGTGATCGTGAATTTTAGCGTTGAGCGCCGAGGGAAATCCAGCGACCACATCTTCTACAACAAACTCGCCATAATCAACGCCTAACTCTGGTTCAAAGCGATAGATGCCTACTCGATCGGCTTTGAGCGATCGGCGCACCCTAGTTGATATGTTGTTAAAAATGGTATCTAAGTCCAGCGAATCGCGGATTTTGGCAACCACCTCAAAGAGAATTTGGCGCTGCTCCGCCGCTTTTTGCAACTCCTCGGCTCGCTGGGTAGCAGACAAAAGCTCGGCGCTGTGAATGGCTACCCCAAGCTGTGCGCCAATTTGAGCTAAAAATTCGACATCGACCGTTGCCCAGGCGCGGGGAGCCGAGTGTTGATAGGCAGCGAGTAAGCCCCACAGCCGCCGTCCCACAAAAATGGGGGCGATCGCGTAGGCGCAAATCTGATACTCTTCCAGAATTGCCATGTGACACCGAGAATGCCCGCTTTGGGAAACATCTGCGACCGCGAACGTTTCGTTCCGGCGATAGCGTCCGCCCTGAGTTTCCTGAAGATGAGTATCTTCCCAGACTAAATCTTTGCCAAAGGGGGCAATATGCTTCCACCCCGGCACCACCGTACCAAACTGCGCAACAAACTCACCGCTCCAGTCTTCGTTAAATTGATAGACCGCAACTCGTTCCACTTCTAGCAGGTGGCGGGCTTCCTGACAGGTCGTTTGCAAAATTAAATTTACATCTAAAGAGGAACGAATGCGGCTGACGATTTCTGTGAGTGCTCGTTGGCGGGCGATCGAATTATTTAAGGCTTGAGTTCGCTGTTTCGATTCATCGAGTAGGGCGGTTTGCTGCACTGCAACCCCCAGTTGAGTGGCGGCTTGCGCCATGAATTGCACTTCGATCGCTTCCCACTGACGCGGTGCAGAATGCTGATACGCACCCAGCAATCCCCACAATTTCCGTCCCACAAAAATCGGAACCAAGGCATAGGATCGAATCTTAAATTGCCTGAGAATATCGAGGTGGCATTGAGAATGTCCGGCTTGTTCTACATCAGCTACCGCAAAACTTTCATTGCGGCGATAGCGCCCCCCCTGAGTTTCTTGAAGGTGTGTGTCTTCCCACACGAGTTTTTTGCCAAACGGTGCGGTTTGTTCCCACTGATCGTCAGCCGCCCCAAAATGGCTAATAAACTCACCGCTCCAATCCAGGTTGAACTGATACACGGCGACACGCTCCACGTTCAATAGCTGCCGCAGTTCTCGACAAGTTGTGTGAAAGATTGATGACATATCCAGTTCGGAACGGATCTTCGTCACTACTTCTGCCAGTGCCTGCTGCCGCGCTAAAGATTCCTTCAGGGCAAGGGATTGGGTTTGTAGCTGCCTAAATAATTCCGAGTGCTGCATTGCTACACCCAGATGGCTAGCAACTTGAGCCAGAAACTCAACTTCTGTTGCTTCCCATTGACGCGGTGCAGAATGCTGGTAGGCAGCCAGAAGCCCCCAAAGTTTCAGTCCATTGAAGATGGGAGCGATCGCATACGCCCGAATTTTAAATTGCTCCAGGATATCGATGTGACACCGAGAATGTCCGGCTTCATAGATGTCCGCCACGGCAAATGTTTCATTCGCACGGTAGCGACCGCCTTTGGTTTCTTGCAGATAGGTGTCTTCCCACACCAGTTTTCTGCCAAACGGCGCAATCTGATCCCAATTGTGTTGAGCAAAGCCAAAACTGCTGACAAATTCTCCGCTGTAATCTGTATGGAAGCGATACACGGCAACGCGCTCCACATGCAGCAGTTGGCAGGTTTCTTGAGTGGTGGTAGCGAAGAGGCTGTCGAGATCGAGGGAGGCGCGAATTTTGCCAATCACATTGGCAAGGGCGGCATGTTGCTCTCGCGTTCGCTGAATCGTCTCACGTTCTCGCTTGATTTCTCCTCTCAAGCTGTCTACATCAGGCTGCCCTAAAGCTTGGTTGAGGCGCTTTCCCAGCCAACGAGCGATCGCTTTAGATTTCATAAAGATTCTCAATTTGGTGTACGAGACCGTACAACGCAGGCAATAATTTTAATAGTTCCCAAACTTTGAGCAAAGCTAAGGTTTGGCTACCAGGATAAACAGGTTGTGTGGATGAGTAAATTTAGCAAACCATCCACTAGGCGATCGCGCTCCAATAGGGAATCTTCTGCACCATTACAAAGCGAATCAGCTTTCCTACAAGGGTTTGGGCTGCGACTTCAGGATCGGTAAGCTGAGCATGGGCTACAAAATATAGCAACTGCCAAGGCGGTTAGGATGGGGACATTTAGGGTGGGGCGGGAAGCGCTCCACACCAAATGTCCTAAGCTGAGCGGATGAATAAATGGAGCAATAGTAAAATCAGGCTCATCGACTTTGCTCATGCCACTGGCGCGATCGCTCCCTGATCTCTGCCAATTCCCAGTCCGGCATTTTGTCCAGGTTTTTGAGGATGAAGCTCATGCGACCTTGAGATTGCAGGCTAGAACGGTGGCGATCGAGAAAATCCCAGTAGAAAAAGTTGAAGGGGCAGGCTTTTTCACCCGTGCGATCGGTGGGCTTGTAGCAGCAGCCTTTGCAGTAATCGCTCATCTTATTAATGTAGTTAGCAGAGGCGGCGTAGGGTTTGGAGGCAAGAATGCCGCCATCGGCAAACTGACCCATGCCAATGACGTTGGTTTGCATCACCCAGTCGTAGGCATCAATGAATGCCGCATGAAACCAATTCTCGACTTCTTGGGGCGACAGTCCGGCGATCAGCGCAAAGTTGCTCAAAATCATCAGCCGCTGAATGTGGTGAGCATAGGCTATTTTTTCTGTCTGTTTTAAGGTCTGGTGTAGACAGTTCATGTCGGTGTCAGCATTCCAGAAAAACTCTGGCAAAGGCTGCGTGTGGTTGAAATGGTTGCGCTGCGGATAGTCTTCATCGACATAGTGATAGAGACCATGCATATATTCTCGCCAGCCCAAGACCTGCCGAATGAAGCCCTCGACGCTGCTGAGATCGAGCTGTTGCTGATGATAAGCCGCCTCAGCTGCCCGAATCACCTCCAGCGGATGCAGCAAGCCTAAGTTTAGATAGGGCGACAGCATGGCGTGCCACAGGGTTTCTTCGCCCGTTACCATCGCGTCTTGGTAGGGGCCAAACGCGGGGAGCCGCGTCTCAACGAAGTGTTGCAAAACCTGTAGAGCCTGCGATCGCCCTACTCCCCACCGAAACGGCTCCACCTCTCCATAGTCTGAGAAATCGCCTGACTTGACGAAATCAATCACCTCTTGCGTGATCGCATCTGGCTCAAACCACAGCGGCTCTGGCGTGTTGAGCTTGCCTTTTGGGGGCTTGCGGTTATCTTTATCAAAATTCCAGGTGCCGCCCACAGGATGCTTGCCCTCCATCAAAACCTGATCTCGCTGCCGCCCTTCTCGATAGAAATATTCCATTACCAGGCTCTTGCGACCCTTTGCCCAAGTTTGAAATTCCTCAGCCGTCCAGAGAAACTGGTTGTTCGGCACCAAGGTGATTTTGCAGGGCAAATTGAGCGATCGAATCAGCTGGGCAAACGGGCGATCGCTGGGCTGCATTACTCGTAGCTCTGTAATGCCCTGGGTTTTAATCCAGTCTTGTAGCGCCGAGTCAAAATCGGGGGCGATCGCATACTCTACTGTCCAGCCTGACTGCCGCAGTTCTTCAGCAAAATGCCGCATTGCCGACCAGACCAGCACTATTTTTTGCCGATGATAGGAGCGCGCCTGAACGTGCTGCATGGACTCGATCAGAATCACAGGCGCGTTCTGAGCAGTGACGCTTCTAAGAGCCGCCTGGTTAGCCGAAAGCTGATCGCCTAGTATCCAAACACCGATCGTCATAGGTAGGGCGCTATGTAATTAAGTGAGGACAAGCAATTTTTGGTTGCCTGAATCAGGCATGGAGCACCCATCGATTCTAAAGGCATTTGGCTTGCTCCAATATTTTCGACATTAATTCCAGTCCTGTTAAAACTTTGTTAAAGTTGGTCTGGATGTTAATTTTTTTATCCTTCCCATGATCGCTCTCAACTCTCAAGGAGAATTTTGATGCTGCGGCTAGAACACATCAGCAAAATTTATCCAACGGGCGAAGTGCTTAAGGACGTGAGCTGGGAAGTTAAACCTGGCGATCGCATTGGCTTAGTCGGCGTGAACGGAGCCGGGAAATCCACGCAGCTCAAGATTATTGCGGGTGAAATGGAGCCAACCTCTGGCGAAATTATCCGACCCAACAGTCTGCATATTGCTTTCCTCAATCAAGAGTTTGATGTCGATCTAGAGCGCACGGTTCGAGACGAGTTTTGGCGCGCTTTTGAAGAAGCCAATCAGGTGCATCATGCGCTGGAAGCCGTGCAGCATGAGATGCAGACCGCTTCTATGGAAGAGCTGGATAGCCTGATCCATAAGCTCGATCGCTTTCAGCGGCAGTATGAGGCGCTGGACGGCTATGGCTTAGAGTCGCGGATTGAGAAGATTTTGCCCGAAATGGGATTTGAGGCGGATGCTGGCGATCGCCTGGTTAGCTCCTTTAGCGGCGGCTGGCAAATGCGAATGGGTTTAGGAAAAATCCTGCTGCAATCGCCCGATCTGCTGCTGCTGGACGAGCCGACCAACCATTTGGATTTGGAAACAATCGAATGGCTGGAGAACTATCTGCGGGGCATCGATACGCCGATGGTGATTGTCTCCCATGACCGGGAGTTCCTTGATCGCCTCTGTACGCAAATCGTGGAAACCGAGCGGGGAGTTTCTTCCACTTATCTGGGCAACTATACCGCCTATCTGGAGCAAAAAGCCGAGGCGCAAATGGCGCAACTTAGCGCTTTTGAGCGGCAGCAAAAAGAAATCGAGAAGCAGCAAACCTTTGTCGATCGCTTCCGAGCCAGCGCCACCCGTAGCACTCAGGCAAAAAGCCGTGAGAAGCAGCTCGACAAAATTGAGCGCATTGAGGCTCCTACCGGCAGCGTTCGGACGCTGCATTTCCGCTTTCCGCCTGCACCTCGTAGCGGACGCGACGTGGTAATCATCAAAGATTTGACCCACTTCTACGGTGAAAAGCTGCTGTTCTTAGGCGCAGACTTGCTGATCGAACGGGGCGATCGCATTGCCTTCCTGGGGCCTAACGGTTCAGGCAAATCCACGTTGCTGAAGCTCATGATGGGAGTCGAAAAGCCTGCTGAGGGCAGCATTACTTTGGGCGATCACAACGTCATTCCTGGATACTTTGAGCAGAATCAGGCGGAAGCGCTCGATTTGAATAAGACTGTGATGGAGACGATTCACGACGAAGTTCCTGACTGGAAGAATGAGGAAGTTCGTACGTTACTAGGGCGATTTTTGTTTAGCTCTGATACCGTTCGCAAAAAAGTATCTTCCCTTAGCGGAGGTGAAAAGGCGCGACTGGCTCTGGCAAAAATGCTGCTAGCTCCCGTGAATCTGATGATTCTAGATGAGCCGACCAATCACCTGGATATTCCGGCGAAAGAAATGCTGGAGGAAGCGCTAACTAACTTTGACGGTACGGCAATTTTGGTGTCGCACGATCGCTACTTTATTTCTCAGGTCGCTAATAAGATCGTAGAGATTCGAGATGGCGAACTGCGGCTCTACCGAGGCGACTACGATTATTACCTGGAAAAAATTGCCGAGGAGAAAGAGCGGGCAAAGCTGGAACTAATCGAAGCAGAAAAAGCTGAGAAAGTGACTGCTAAAAGAGATAAGCAGAAAGAAAAGCAAAAGCAGAAAACAAAGGCAAAGGTCGAATAAATTAACGCTGGGTTGAACGCTTGGCTAACTGCGCCAAAGAGTTTTCGTCTAGCCAGCTATCTACCTCTAGTTCCTGTCTATATCTGATACCCATTTAAGACTCAAATAGGGCAGATGATTTTCGGAAGCCGCGCGGAGCGCGGCTTCCGAAAATCATCTGCCCCCTCATCAATCTAAAAGGGTATGAATACTTCCTGTTTGAATAGTAGGGTGTTGAAAAACTGAATGGTATCATTGCTGAGAAATTGATAAATTAAGGGGCTGTTCACATGGCACAGACTTTAATCTCCCCAGTGGTGCTAGTGATTTTGGATGGTTGGGGCTATCGAGATAGTCAAGATGGCAATGCGATCGCCAACGCTAGCCTCCCGGTGATGAATAGCCTCTGGGCTGCCTATCCTCACACGCTTATTCAAGCTTCTGGCAAAAGCGTAGGGCTACCTGACGGTCAGATGGGGAACTCTGAGGTAGGGCATCTCAATATCGGGTCAGGGCGCATCGTGCCTCAAGAGCTAGTTCGAATCAGCGATGCGGTCGAAGACGGTACCATTTTGAGCAACTCCGCGCTGCTCCAGGTTTGTGAGGCAGTGCGCCAGCACAAGGGCAAGCTGCATCTGGTCGGGCTATGCTCTGAGGGCGGCGTCCACTCCCACCTCTCCCATCTTTCGGGCTTGCTAGAGCT
The DNA here is from genome assembly GCA_019359505.1 of Drouetiella hepatica Uher 2000/2452. GTDB lineage: Bacteria > Cyanobacteriota > Cyanobacteriia > Elainellales > Elainellaceae > Drouetiella > Drouetiella hepatica. The sequence goes on from JAHHHD010000023.1 coordinate 61,265, forward strand.
GGCGAAAGAGCAGGGGATTCCAGAGGTTTGCATCCACGCCATTACCGACGGACGAGATACTCGCCCTAAGGACGGCATCAAAGAAATTGGGCTAGTCGAGCAGTACATCGAAAAGTTTGGCGTGGGTCGAATTGTGACGCTGAGCGGTCGCTATTACGCCATGGATCGAGACAACCGCTGGGAGCGAGAACAGCCAGTCTATGAGCTGATGACGACTAATGGTACGGGAGATGGGCGATCGGCTACAGAAGTTTTGCAGGCTTCCTACGATGCTGACATCAATGATGAGTTTGTGCTGCCGACTCGAATCGCGCCGGGAGCCGTGGAGTCAGGAGATGGGGTCATCTTCTTCAACTTTCGTCCCGATCGCGCCCGTCAGCTAACCCAAGCCTTCGTCGATCCCAGCTTTGATAGCTTCGATCGCACCCTGATTGCGCCTCTAGCTTTTGCCACCTTCACTCAGTACGATCCGCACTTCCCGGTTTTGGTGGCTTTTCCGCCCAACAATCTGGACAACATTTTAGGCGAAGTCGTGGCTGCCCACGGGCTGAAGCAGCTCCGCACGGCTGAAACCGAGAAATACGCTCACGTCACCTATTTCTTTAACGGTGGACGCGAAGATCCTTTTGAGGGCGAAGATCGAGAGATGGTGCCTAGCCCTATGGTTGCCACCTACGATCGCGCTCCAGCAATGTCGGCGGTTAAAGTGACAGATGGTGTCGTAAAGGCGATCGAGAAGGGTATCTATTCTCTAGTCGTGATCAACTATGCTAACCCTGACATGGTGGGGCATACGGGCAAGCTAGATGCCGCAGTTCAGGCGGTTCAGGCGGTAGATACCTGTCTGGGTCGGCTGCTGGCAAGCGTCAGCAAAATGGGCGGCACGACCATCATCATTGCTGATCATGGCAATGCGGAAGTGATGTGGGATGAGCAGGGCAACCCCTGGACAGCGCACACCACCAACCCGGTGCCGTTTATCTTAGTGGAAGGCGAGAAACGCAGAATTCCCGGACATGGCACTGAGGTGGCACTACGTCAGGACGGTCGCCTATCAGACATTGCCCCCACGATTCTGGAGATTTTGGGCTTACCACAGCCGCCAGAAATGACCGGGCGATCGATGATTCTCTCGGCAGACATTGAGACTAAGGCAAACCGCACACCCATTCGAGTCTCTCTATAAGCTTGAGTCACCCTGTAGAATAGACAGAAGATATTAGAGATCGAGTCACTATGACATTATTGAATGCTGTCCATGTTCTTTGGGGATTTTCTGCGGTTGGCTTGATCATCATGGTGCTACTGCATAGCCCCAAGGGAGATGGTCTGGGAGGTCTGGGTGGACAGGCGCAGCTCTTTACCAGCACCAAAAGCGCGGAATTAACCCTTAACCGAGTTGCCTGGACTTTGACAATTCTATTCATGGGATTGACAGTTGTTTTGAGTGCTGGCTGGCTAGAAACGCCGCCTGTGCCACCTGCCTAGCGATTTGCCATCGTTGAAGCAGAACAGCATGAAGCGAAAGGGAAGGCGAAGGATGCAGCATCCTTCGCTCATTTTCATGGGATTTCTCATAGCTTGTGGAATCTGGTTAGGAAGTTATCTAGCGACGATCGCCCCTGCACTCTCTCAGGTTGCTCCGCCTGCTGCTACCTCAGATTCCTTGCCAGAAATCTTGCCGCCTTTGCAAGCACACCCCTTACCGCCAACCCTGGCTCAGTGGCAACCAGACAGTCTAGAGGACTACTTCACAGCAGTGCAGCCTACGGACTTTGGATACTTAGTGTGGTCAAATTTTCCGGTGAAAGTCTATGTTGAGCCTGTTCCTCAAGCAGCGACTGGGTATGAACGCGATCGCGCTCAGGCTTGGGTAACAGCAGTAACAAAAGCCGTTCAGGACTGGAACATTTACCTGCCGCTGGAAATAGTTTCCTCTTCAGACGCAGATATTCAAGTTCAGCGCCGTGCGCCGCCTCTACGGTCTGTTCATGCAGCAAATGTATTGCCCCGCGTCCGATCGGCAGAGACTCGGTATCAGGTGTTTGTTGATCGATCTAGAGATTCTAGCCCCAGAGATTCTAGCAATTCGGAGAACGCCTCAGCCCTACTGTCCCATCGGTTTACGGTGTATCTGAGCGCTAACCAAACGGCTGCTTACACGGAAGCTACAGCTCGTCATGAGTTGGGTCATGCGCTGGGCATTTGGGGGCATAGCCCAGTGCAGACGGACGTTCTATATTTTTCTCAAGTTCGCAATTCGCCGCCAATCTCTCATCGAGATATCAACACTTTGAAACAAATTTATCAGCAGCCAACTCGCTTGGGATGGAGTATTGAATAGCGAATCTACGCAATGTGCAGCTTTCCTGAAACACCGTAAAGACAGCCCTTGCCCTCTCCCAGCAGGAGAGGAGATCGGAAATGTCTGAAAGCTCTTCTCCTTCAGGATAAAGGGTTAGGATGAGGGTCAATGAGCTGCACATCGCGTGAATAAATAGCAAATTTCAAATTTATAGATTTGCTCTCCTGAAGCCTATTCATTCAATCTCAGTGCATCCATATCTCCTATAAATCCGTACTACCTGATGAACATTCACCGTTTACACCGGATGACCTTATGAAAAAGACTCATCGAACTCTATCGAATTTTCTCTTGGGTACAATCACCTGCTTGCTGATGGTTGTCGTTGCCTCAATGTCATCCTTCAGCGCTGCGACCGTCCCAACCCAGTCTGTGTCGGTAGCTACTGAGGCATTGCAGTCAACCCCACAGGTTCGCCTAGTCAATCAACAGCTGGTAGACAATCTGCGTGAGGCTAACTCTGCGGCTATCGCTCAGGGTCTGCCCAGTAGCTCCATCACACGCTACGTTGCCGTAATGACCAAAAACGGTGTCGTGGTACCCGCTACGCCATCCACCAGTGCCTTTGGGGCTTCTGGCGCTGTCCTTGTAGGCAATCGGCTGATTGTTCGAGGAGACTTTAGCAACCTGTCCAGCGCCCTGCGTGACTATGCCACCGATCCGTTAAATCCGCCTAACCCAAACATCACTTCTGGCATTCATATCCATCAGGGTGAACCGACTGCGAATGGCCCATTCCAGTACGCTTTAGAAGTGAGTCCTAATGCCGATGAGCTGAGCGGTCGGTTTTCTGGAGAATACACTTTAACCAGTGAGCAGGTGCAGGCGCTCTCCAGCGGAACATTGTATGTTGACCTTCACACGAAGAAAAATCGTGCAGGTGAGCTGAGAGGGATTTTTCAACCCTACTAAGTTTTCCATACTCTCATTGCTAGCATTCTCGCCAGCCTAAATTGCTCCCAACCTCTAAATTTTGGAAGAATCCTAGACTCAAAGCTTCAGCCGATCGCAAAGTCTTCCTATTTTTCCTAGAAGCTGGATTCCAAAGGCGCTCCGCGCCTTTGGAATCCAGCTTCTAGGGTTTTGTGGCGCGCGCCACAAAATTCCAGTTCGCGATCGGACTGAGCCTTGAAGAATGTGGGGCAAGAGGGCTTGGTGTTTGCTGAGATATGTACTTTGATTCAGTAGCGCCAGATGTGCAGCAAAATCTCTCTCTGGTTAGACGAAGGAGCGATCGCTCTCCAACTACTCTCAAAGTATGCCTATCAAAAAGGCAAACTATGCCTGTCAAAAAGGCAAAAATGAGTTTTAAGGAGACCTATCTGTGAAAGCCACGATTTCTAATCTAATTTCTAAAGTTTCGTCCTTTTTTAGCCGATTTCAACTGAGACAAATCTCTGTAATGGCTCTAGCAGGGCTTTTGCTGCTCACCACAGTTGCCTGTAATCCCAGCTCGCCGACTTCAGTTGGCACAGGCTCTTATAATGAGCGCGTTGCTCAGCCCACTAACGATAAGACTTACCAGCCTTCAGACGGCTTAAATAGCTCTAACGAATACGACGACACGCAAGACTCTAAAACGCTGAAAGCCAAAACCCGTGCAGTAGTCGATCGCGCTAAGCGAAATGTTAATCAGGTGCAAACTCCTGGCGAACTTGCAGATGAAGTGAAGTCAGGTGTGCCCAACCCCGCTAAAGATGCTGGCAAGGTAATCAATCAGGCAAAAGATCAGGCAACCCGCGATGCCAAGGCAGGATTTAATAATCTGCAAAACAATTTAGACAAAGCGGGCGATCGCCTTCAGGATGCCGCTCAGGGCGCTAAGCAAAACGTTGGGCAAACCGGAAAAGAGGCGGTTCGCTCAGTTAAGCGCAACGCAGAAGATGCCGCAGATTTCGCCAAAGACAAGACAAATGATGCAGTAGATGCAGCTCAGCGAGCAGCTGACCGGGTGTAGTAAATAAGATAAGAGTGGGTGATAGTTTCACCCACTTCTTAGAACAGACCTAAAGCCAGTTCCCTAGCAGCACATAGGGCGACCAGAACCGAGGATCTCGATACTGCGGATTGGCGAGGAGCGATCGCTGCGCCCTTCTCAGAGCCTCGGCTTTGGAAACAGAATTTTTACCTAACTCCTTATAAAACTGCCCCATCAGAGCAGCTCCCGAATCATCGTCTACATTCCAGAGTGAGGCGATCGTGCTGCGTGCCCCGGCTCGGACGGCGACTCCGGCTAAACCTAGGGTGGCTCTGCGATCGCCCACGGCAGTCCGGCAAGCGCTTAGCACCAACAGCTCAATTGGGTTGGGATTAGAAGTATCTCTAGCCTGAAGTAAACTGCCCAATTCAGTGACGTTGATCGGGTCATCCCACGCCAGAATGAAGGTGTCTTTGATATTAGAGCTAAACTGCCCGTGGGTGGCGATGTGGACGATCGAGAAATCGGCAGAATCGAGCTGCTTACGAAAGTTGTCTGTTGTAAAACTTTGGTTGAGCAGCACTTGACTATTGGGCACGTCTGACTGGATACCTTTGATCTCATCCTGGACAAAGCCCAGAGCCGGAAAGTTTTCGCGGGCTTCGCTCAATCCGGCAACTAGCGCCTTGAGTTTGCGGCTGTCCAGAGGTTTAGGATCAGGGAGCTGCAATCCGGGGGCGATCGCCACGCTGTAATTTTCGATCAGGTAATACTGTCCGTCGTAGAGTGCCGCCATAGGAATGCTGCGGAGAGAGCCATCTAGAACGAACACCAAGGTTTCAATTTTTTCACTCGCCAAAACCGCCTCTTCCGGACGAATCAGCCAGCCGTAAATCTTTTGAGATAGCGATTGGAGCGTTTCCGAAGTCAGGGGTTTTTTGAGTTCAACAAGCAGTGAATCGGCTGTGGTTTCGACTTCTGCCTGAGTGACTGGCACCGTGTGGTAGCGTAGAGCCTGCTGCGGCAGTTTTAGAATGACCTCTAGGCGATCGGGCAATACGATCGTGTAGAAAATTGCCGCCGAGAGGTTCGTCTGGTCAATGACGCGATCGAGCTGAAAGGCGGTGTCCAGACAAGCTTCCCGGAAAAAGTTGTCCAGCTCGGCAATTTGCAAACCCTCAATGACGTCCCGTGCCTGCACCAGCTTTTCGGCGCTGCTTTGGGAAATATCCTGATCTGTGAGCAGTAAGTCCACTAGCTCTCGGTAGACAGGTTCGACGCTCTCCCGAAAGGAAAACTGCACGTCGCGATTGACGGCAACCAGATCTTTGCGCAACGTCTTCAGGGTCGTGACTGCCTCGCTATACGCCAAAATTGCGCCCTTGCGATCGCCCTGTGCCTTAAGCAATCGCCCTAGCTGCCACTGCCAACGGTAGGCAATATCGGCGGCGTTATTGGATAGCGTTAAAGCCTGCTGAGTCAGCGATTGTGCCTGCTGCCACTGCTGCGTTTTTTCATACAGTCCGCCCAAGGTGCCCAAGGCGTAAGATTGGGCGCGTGTGTCTTTGAGCTGGGCAGCCTGCTGATTAGCGATCGCCAAGAGCTGAGCAGCATTCTGCATTTCAGACTGAGCAACCGATCGAGAGCCAGAAACCAAACCCCGATCTTGACTCAATCTAGTGATGCCCTGCGCTAAATCGATGCGGCTATAAATGCTGCTGCGGCTAGGGGGAACTCCCTCTAACTGAGCTTGAATTTGAGGATAGAGCACCTGAGCTTGCTCATAGCGCCGGGTTTCGATTAACAGATTGAGCTGATTGAGCTGCGCCTGAATCTGAGTCTCGCCTACCGCCGCCTGTTGATAGAAGTCGATCGCCTGCTGAGTTTGCTGATAAAAAGCGTTGGCAAACGATCGCTGTTGCTGTTGTCTCCGAGCTTCGGCAGAATTAATTGACGCTTGAGAGGCAGCCTGAAGGAGGGCATTGGCATCCGCTACGGTCATGTTCTTGAGCGTCAGTTGAGCGATCGCCTCGGCGCGGGTGAGGTTGCCCAAGCTGAGCTGAGTTGCAGCGATCGCCCCAGGTTCCTGAAGCTGTTGGGCAATCTGTAGGCTCTGCTGAAGCGATTCCTGCGACTGCTCCAGGCTACCCGCCACCAGCAAGGCATCGCCCAAGCTGCGGAGTGCAGCGGCTTTCATCAGCGAGTCTGGCTGATTTTGCAGCGCTTGACTAACCTCGGTTAGCGTGGCGATCGCCCGTCGGTAAAGTCCTAAAGCCTGTAGTGCCTGCGCTTGATTGATGCGGCTTTGCAGTTCGCCGCTGATGCTATCAACCTGCCCATAGGCTGTGGTTGCCTGTTGCCAAGTGGCAAGTGCCTGTTCAGATTGTCCGGTGGCAAGCTGGAGCTGTCCCTGAATATTGAGAGCCTGCGCGAGGGCAAGCTGTCGATCGGGGCTAGCGGCAAGGCTTTCTAGCAGCGTCAGGCTTTGGGCGATCGCCTGAGTTGCCTCATCCCATAGCCCAAGCTGTTGATAGCAGAGCGAAAGATTGCTGAGTGCCGTCACCCGTCGCAGAGGATTTTGAGCCGCAGGTTCTCCCGTCTCCTGCAAGACTGTCTGCAAAAGTAAGATTGCCTGCTGGAATTGTCCGTCGTCATAGAGAATTCTGGCGCCATCGAGTGGATCTTGGGCTGTGATGGAGTCCTGAAGCGCAGAGTCCTGAAGTGCAGAGTCCTGAAGCGTAGAGTCCTTTACCTGACCCGATGCCTCCACCCTGATACCACCCACTAGCCCACAAATGCACAAAGCCGTTAGAAACGCCAAGATAAAGCGATCGCGCCCTCTCACTCTTTTCAACTTCCGCTCCTGCTGCATCGGATACTCCCAAATTTGATCCCTAAAATTCTTCTAAAAGGGCGTGATCACGATCGAAAAATAGACGCCGCTCTCTTGCCAGGTTCGCTCTCGGCGATCGACTGCCACCAGCGGAATTCCCCAATCTAGACGAGCGGTGAGGTAGTCACTTTGTCGCCACAGCAGACCCAACCCTGCCCCCACCAGCGTACTGGGATTGGGATCAGGCGAATCGCTGTTCCAGCCTGTACCAACATCGAGAAAGGGCACAATTTGCAGCACGCCCTGCACTTGAGGCACGCGCAGCACCGGAATCCGAACTTCGGTTGAAAACAGCACGCCGTTATCACTCAACAAGAAATCCTGGCGATAGCCTCGGAGGGTGTCCTGTCCGCCTAGGCTAAACTGCTCTAGAGGCACCAGAGATGTGGCAATTTGAGCATCGGCTCTCACGAGCAGCAGCGTATCGGGTGCCAGCAGACGCACCCACTGCCCCTGTCCTCGCCATGCAAAAAAGCGGCTGTCTGGAGCACTATCACTGACCGTAGAATCCAGCAAATCTAGCCCTAGGCTAAATTGCGATCGCCCTGCCAAGACATAGCTACTGCTCCGCTTTGTCCATTCCTGAAAAAATCTTAGGGCAGAAATTCGCGTCCGTCCCTCTTCATCGGCTCCCTGCGATGGAAAAGGTAGCTCCGAATCATCACCAGGTGAAAATTCAGCTTTACTTTCCTGACGAGATGCCGTTAGCCCCAGAGCTAATTCTTCAGTAGAAGTTTGATAAAGCGGCTGTCGCAGCGTAATTTCGTAGTAGCGAGAGTTGGCAATAATATCCAATGGGGTGAATGGCGGTTCAATCACACGGCTGTTTGTAGCGCCAGACGAAAACTGTAGCGTACCGTTGCGGGGATTGAGGGGTAGCGTGTAGCTGCCGTTGAATTGGTTACTGCCGTCAGTATTGCTGTAGCCAACGCTTAAGCTATCCCCCAAGCCCAGCAGGTTTGCCTCCGTGAGCTGCACACCCCGCCGAAAGCTGCCCACACTCGGCGATCGCCCGTTATTCAGCGATATGTCTCCACTAAAAGTGTCTGCCTCTTGTACCTGAACTTGTAGCAAGCTGGTTCCAGGGCGCGTGCCTGCCTGCAAGTCTGCGGCGATCGTCTGCACTAGCGGATTAAGCTGTAGCAGACGCAGCCCTTCCAAGAGGCGGTTGGTGTTGAGAGGCGTAGAGGCAGCGATCGCCAGTCGGCTCCGAATATAGTCGGGACGTAGCCTTCGAGTGCCGCTAACGTTAATATCCTCAAGGCTGCCTTCAACCACCTGAATGGTGATCACCCCACCTTCCATCGTTTGGGGCGGAATAAATGCCCCTGAAGTGACGTAGCCCTGATCTACATAGAGCTGCGTGATCACCGATCGCACTTGCAGCAGTTCCGCAAACGAGAGATTGCGTCCTTCAAAGGGAGCCGTGGCTTGTGCCAGCTCTTCAGCTGAAAAAACGGTGCTTCCCTCCACCCGAAAGCGCTTGATCAAGACAGTATTGGGCACCTCTCCCGGCACTGCTTCAGGCACCTCTGCGGGAGCTGGAGTTTGCGGGGGCAATAAATCTTCGGGAGGCGGCAGCGGCGGTAAAACCTGATCAGGCAAAGGGGGGATGGGTGCAGGTTCGTTTAATCGGGCAGGATTAGTGGTGGGAGGAAATTCAGGCGGATCAATAGGGAAAACTTGGCTAATTTCGCTAGGTTTACCTAACTTGAGCTGAGCCACGTCATCCAAAAAAACGTCAGCTAGAGAAGCGCCGCCAGGAGAAATATCACTGGGAGAAACATCACTGGGAAAAACAGTAGCAATCGGAGTTGCCGCCAAAATGGGGAGCGGCGATGCGATCAAGCTTGCTAGACTCACCAAAATAGAAGGATATAAAACTGCGAATCTAGAGGCGCTCATCGATAAATTGGGTTAGCACAGGTTATGAATGCAGATCATGATGCATCTCTCAATTTTATGGAGAAACACAATTTTTTTAGATAAGTTTTGCGCACTGCTGCTTGGTACGAATGCTCCGCAAGTGTTTCTTAACGGTGTCAAAACAGATGTATAGCTCTTGAGCGATTTTCTTATAGCTGTGCCCAGTGCGATAGAGTAACCAGACTTCTGCTTCGCGGGGAGAAAGCCGGAACTGATCCACTTCTACGATCGCCCGCTGCAAATTGGTCTGATGCCGATCTTCAAGAATCACCATCAGGTAAGGGCGATCGGTTGCCTCCACCCCAAACCAGCGCACCCGCACCCGCAGCACTGAACCTTCAAGATCAATTTCTGATTCAACAATCACAGGCTGGCGTGGAAAAGCTTGCTGACTCTGGATCAACTCCTGGCAAATTTCCCAAATTTTCTGGGGCACCGCACTTCGGGGGGTCTGACTCCGGCTGGAAGAGTAAGGGGAGGGCTGAAGCGCCTGGGCTTTGATCAATCGTCCGCAAATGTGACGGGCAGATTCATTGGCTTCAACCCATTGTCCCTGCTCAGTCAAGATCAGGATGCCATCGACCCAACTTTCAATAACCGTTCGGAGGAGGGCATGAGCTGGATGGGCGATCGCTTCCAGACCTCTATTTGCCTGAAACCCATGGAGCTGCTGAGGGGCGATCGGGTCAGTGGCGAACTCAGTACAGTAAGTCATGATTTATTCCTCAAGTGATCGCCGCCATAGGGCATTTGGGGGCGTAATAACTTGTCGGAACGCCGCTCAAAAAATATGCAGGCACCTGTGATGTTTTCATCATATTTGTGAGCATCGTTTGAGCTGTTAACGGCTGCTAGATCCCCGAACGGCTCGGATCAAGACTGCTGCTGCCAAAATTAGCGAAACGATTTCATGGGCATAGATGCAGGAGGGAAGGCTTGAGTTAGAAGGCAGACAAAACTGACTGGAGGGCTGACTAGATGCCATAGCTTCTGCGCTTGAGCCGATCGATCGAATTGAAGCTTGTGGAACCCGGATCTCGTTTAACATCTTTTGACCTCCTGACAGGGCTGAGATTAGACCGCTGAGATTGAACGGTTGATCTTAGTGTCGAGATTTCTGCCCTCAGACTCCAGGGAAAAGGCGGATGTTTACAGCGAAGATAAGCTGAATAAGATAGATTGCCAAACGGTTGATATGGAAAGCGCTGTGGCGATCGCATATCCGACTCCCAACCACACTCCAGCTATCTAAAATCAGGAAAAACCTGTTATTCTCCCTAACATCGGTCAAGCGGACTCAACCCGGAGTTAGAGGCTTAGTATGGCTGAGAAGAAAGCGAAACGAGAGCGGGGTCGAATTCTGACGGAGGCGGGCTGGAATAGGCTGGATGTCGCCCTGCAAGCCTGGGAAATTTTGCCGGGGAATAAGCGAACGCAGGAGCGGATTGCCCTAGAAGCAAAGATGGACGACGGAACGATCGCCAAGATTTTGGGGCGCAGAGAGAAGGCAGACCTGAGCAAATTGGAGCAGCTTTTCAGAGCGTTTGGTCTTAGCCTGGAGGAGAGCGATCACTGCCCGTTTCCTCAAACCACTGCCGATCTCAACTTTGTGGGACGAGAAGGGGCGATCGCTGACCTCACCACCTTAATCAATCGAGGCGAGAAGGTGATTGTGATTCAGGCGAGGGGCGGCGTGGGTAAGACCACCCTGGCGCGGAAATATCTTCAGCAGAAGTTTGATGCGTTTTTGGAGTTCCCGATCGCCAAAGAAACAAAAGACATTGCTTCGATCGAGAGCCTGATTGAAGAGAAGCTGCGGCAGTTGGGGGAGGAGCCAGGACGCGAGTTTTTGGTATCGATCGATCGGCTGAAGCGCAGGCTGCAAGCGGAACAAATCGGCATCTTGATCGACAACCTGGAGCCTGCCCTGGATTCTGCGGGAAAGTTTATTGAGCCGCACCGCCGCTATGTGGAACTGCTGCGAGTTTTAGCCGATCCATCGGTGCAATCGGTGACGCTAATCACCAGTCGCGAACGATTGCATGAGCCGAGTGTGGCGGTACAGCACTATCCCTTACGCAGTCTAGAGGTTGCTGCCTGGGAAAAGTTCTTTCAGTTGCGGCAGTTGGCAACAACCCCGGCGCTGACGGCTCTGCATCATGCCTATGGCGGCAATGCTAAAGCAATGGAAATTCTCAGCAGCGTGATTAAGCAAGACTATGCTGAAAACATCGAGGCTTACTGGCAGGAAAACCAGAATGACCTGTTGATTGAACGCGATTTAGAAGACCTAGTAACTCAGCAATTCGATCGCCTTCAACAGGTCGATCCTGATGCCTATAAGTTGCTTTGCCGCATGGGTTGCTATCGCTATCAGGATGTGCCCACTGTGCCGATCGAAGGTCTATTTTGTCTGCTATGGGATGTGCCAGAGAACAGGCAGAGTCGAGTAGTGAAAGCTTTGAAAGAGCGATCGTTAGTAGAGTTTGAGGATAAAGAGTTTTGGCTGCATCCGGTGATTCGGAGTGAGGCGATCGGGCGGTTGAGAGAATGTGAAGAATGGAAAACAACAAATCAAAATGTGGCAGAATTTTGGACAAACATTATTAAAACTGTTAAATCTATAGAAGACGCTCAAAAAGCATTTGAAGCCTATCATCACTATTGCGAGATCAACAGTTTTGAAGATGCTGGTAATGTGATTTTAACCAAAAGGTTTGAGCAGCATGAGATGGAGGATTATAAGCCACATCTTGGTTCTATTTTTTATAGGTTGGGAATGTCACAACAAATGATCCCTGCTATAAATCGAATAATAGGAGAAATTAAGCCTGGATATGCTTTGAGTAGACTCTACAATCTTTTAGGTGATCAGCATTGGGCAATTGGAGAAATAAATGAATCTATCAGATTTCACATCAAGTCGCAAAAAATAGCGACTGAATGCCTTAATTCAGCTTTTACTGGAACTGATCAAGATATAAAAGAAGAGTCTAAGAGGCTTAAGAAACTTGAAAGACTAGCTCTATACAATATCAGCCTATGTAGAGTTGATCTCTGGGAGCTACATGAAGCAAGGCATTTGCTGGAAGAATATATATTATTTAATGATGATCTAACAATAAACACTTTTGCTGCTCCTTCATGCTTAGCTTTCTTGAATTCTCAATTGGGCTATCCGCAAGAAACACTTGAGAAAATTCACCAAACTTTAGATCATTATGCGGCGAGAGATAATAGTGGATGGCTCACGACAGTTGGCTCCCTATTTCTAGGTTTAAGTTATAAGAACTTGAGAGACAATCAGAAAGCGCTTGATGTACTTATGAAGACAATTATACTATCTGAAAAAAATCAGTTCAATCAGTTAAAGGCTAGAGCCTTAAACGGTTTGTCTGAAGTTTTGCGAGATCAGAAAGATTTAGACAAAGCGATTAAGATTCATCATGCTGCAGTTGATTTAGCTGAAAAAATAGGAGCAAAATGTGAGCTTGGTGAAGCTTGTTATCAGCTTGGTTTAACTTATCAAATAATGAACGAAGCTGATGTGACCTGTAAAGTATTTCAAAAAGCAATTCGGATTTTTACCGAAATGGAAGCACCGAAACAGGTGGAGCGGGTGAAGCGATCGATGGAAAGCTCTACAGAGGACTAAAAAAGATGAATACTCAACTCGTTAACTCCTTGGTTCAAATTATTGGATCTTTGACCGACGAAGAATGTCAACTCTTAGATTCACAGCTCGATCGCAAGAAAAATTGGCAACCTGATTTTTTCGAGGATGCGATCGGGAGTTGGTCAGGGGAGCCTCTAGTTCGCTCAGAGCAAAGTGAGTCTGAAGTTCGAGAAGAATGAAATGGAAGAACTATTTAGCCTCAAAGCGCTATTAATTAAGGGCGATATTCCAGGGGCATTAGCGCTGGTTGAAGAACTGGAAGAAATGAGCAGAGATGACAAGATCAATAACGTCAGTAGCTATGCCAAAATTCTGCTGCTTCACCTCATCAAACAACAGGCTGAAAATCGCACCACGCGATCGTGGGACATCTCAATTCGCAATGCCGCAAGAGCCATTCAACAAAAGAATAAACGCCGCAAGGCAGGCGGCTATTATCTGAGTACAGATGAATTACGCCTTGCCCTAGAAGAAGCTTATCCAGAGGCGATCGATGCTGCCTCCTTAGAAGTCGCAGAGGGGCGATACGAACCGGATGAACTGGAGAAGATGATCAAGCCGAGTGAACTGCTCGATCGCGCCTTCTCCCTGATCGCCCCACCAGACCAAAACTGATAAATCCAAGGATTCATCATTAATGTCTTTACCTGAGCGCGATCGCCAACTCAGCCACGACCGCAAAGGCAGAGCCAATCTTTTGCGTCCAATCAACTTGGACAACCTTCTCTCTCTGTGAGGGCACAGCAGATTCGATCGGCACCACCAGCAACGTGATCCCCAGCCTGCCCACCACCCGCACCGATTCACCCGACTTGACCGATCGGCAGCTAGAATCTGCCAGTTCTGCTTTCCAGAAGCTGCGCTGAAATCGAATTCGTCCAGGTTGAGAGGAGGCGATCGGCTGATCCACCTCACCTTGAGCCAGTTCAGCAAACCATTGAGTCGTTGTCGGAGCTACACGCATCAGTTCACCTCGTTTCATTGCCTGATTCATGGGCACTGCTCAATCGGAGGATGATTTTTTTGTGAGAGCGTCGCTCTTACAAAAAATCATTCCTAAAATTAGCAACGCCGATTCATGACCTCAGTTTCAGAGGTTTAGGCAGAAGAAACCAGGGAAAATCCGGGCGTTAAATCCGAACTTTAGGCGCTGATATAGGGAGATGGGCAAAGCCGTTGAGCGATCGCCCGTTCAGACTGGACAAGATTTCGCCAATCCTCGCCAAAAGATTGGCTTAAAACCAGGAATACCGCCTTATCTCCCGGAGCATCTCTCGGAATATCGCTGTTGCCAGTTTGCTTAGGACATTGAGGGTGGCGCGCTTTGCACACCACCCTCAATGTCCCCGTCCTAACCGCCTTGGCGGTTGCTATATCTCCCGGAAAAGGCTGATGAATCAGTCTGGACTGATCGCCTTGAAAGCCACCATGTCGGGGATGTGCATAAAGTGAGAGGTACGAGATGACAGGGGAGCAGGCTGATGGAGTCCAATCAGCTGCACTAGCGTCTTCTTGAGCTGCGTCCGAGGCACGATCGCATCCACAAAGCCGTGGGTCAGCAAATACTCAGAGGTCTGAAAGTCGTCCGGCAGTTTCTCCCGTAGGGTTTGTTCGACTACCCGCCTGCCTGCAAACCCGATCGTCGCCTTGGGTTCCGCCAAAATAATGTCGCCCAGCATGGCAAAGCTTGCCGTTACGCCCCCCGTCGTTGGGTGAGTCAGGACGGGCACATAGAGCAGACGCGCCTCCCGGTGACGCTCTAACGCCGCCGAAATTTTTGCCATCTGCATCAGACTCAGCATCCCCTCCTGCATTCGCGCCCCACCCGAAGCACAGACAATGATTACGGGCGATCGTCGCTCGGTTGCTGCCTCAATCATCCGCGTCAGCTTTTCGCCCACCACCGAACCCATGCTGCCGCCCATAAATCGGAAGTCCATGGCTCCCAGCCCTACCGAAAACCCGTCCATTTGACCCAGCCCTACCTGGACAGCATCGATCAGCCCTGTTTTATCTTGAGTTTCTCGGAGACGATCGCTATAGGCTTTGCGATCGCGGAACTTAAGGGGATCGGTCGGATACAGTTCCAGAGCCAGAGGCTTCCAGGTACCCGGATCGATCAACTGCCGAATCCGCTCATCGCTGTACACCCGCATATGGTGTCCGCATTCGAGACACACCATTTGATTTGCCCGTAAATCTTTGGTGTAGGTCATGGCGCTACACGAGGGACACTTGCTCCACAAGCCGTCGGCAATCTCGCGATCGTGCTTTTCTTGGCTGACGGGACCTACTTTCCGTCGATTGGCAAACCAGTCGAATAAAGACATGCAACCTCTTAAGCGGGGAAATAATGGATAGTAGATGCGGACTAAACCATTGCAACCCAGCGCGAAGAGATTCTTGCAATGATGATCCACGTCACACTCTGATCCTATCAGAGGGAGAGACTGCCTCAGAGAAAATGCTGAGAAGCCATAAAGGTTTCTTGGAAGAAAAATAGATTGGCTGTGCTTTTCATTTAGAATCACACATAGGCGTTTTAGATTTACGGCTTTTAGCTTTAGGGCTTTAGATTGACGGCTTTAGATTGACGGTTTTAGATTTAGCTTACGGACAGTTTGGGGAAACTAGGGTGGAAAAATTGGACTCGGCTCAGCTAGATCAACTGAAGGAAATCGGAACATATCTCCGCCAAGTTCGGCAAGAGCAGTCTAAGTCCTTGGAAGAGATTGCCACTAAAACTTGTATTCGGCTGCCGTTGCTACGAGCGATCGAGTTAGGACAGTCTCAGGTTCTACCGGAACCTGTCTTTGTGCAAGGGTTTATCCGTCGCTATGCAGATGTGCTGGGACTAGACGGCATCGGTATTTCTCGCACGTTTCCGGTTCATTCGCCTTTGATCGATAATGACTTGAAATCCAGAGGTGAGTTGAGTGCCGTTGCCTATGCTGCCCCGGTGACAGAGGTTTTAGAAGAATCAAAGTATTCACTGCGCTCCTCTAGAGAGTTCTCCGATCCGGCTGGCGGCTTCTGGCGATCGAAGGCTGCTTATGCCCTCTATGCGGCTCTGGGGCTAGGGGCGATCGGATATGTCGCCTATGCCCTCTCTAATCCTGGTCAGTCGCCAGATCCCGCCGTTTCCACCTCTCCGGCTGCGCTGTCTCAGCCACCCAGT
This sequence comes from Drouetiella hepatica Uher 2000/2452, assembly GCA_019359505.1. Taxonomy (GTDB): domain Bacteria; phylum Cyanobacteriota; class Cyanobacteriia; order Elainellales; family Elainellaceae; genus Drouetiella; species Drouetiella hepatica. The sequence goes on from JAHHHD010000023.1 coordinate 77,221, forward strand.
CCAGTATCCTCTATATCACCTGTTGTATCCCCTGTATCACCCTCCCAGATTTCTGCTCAATCGCCCGAAAAGCCAGCCGTTGAGCCAAGTGTACAGGCGATCGCTTCCCCTTCCCCCGCTGCGCTTTCGTCGCCAACTGACCCCAATGCACCGGTCAAGGTAGAGATGAAGCTCATCGGCAAATCTTGGGTACAGGTCTTGGTGGACGGCGAGGTTCAATTTGAAGGCATGTTGGCAGAAGGCACTCAACGAAGCTGGTCGGCAAAGAAGGAAATTACCGTAGTGGCTGGAAATGCGGGCGCTGTTTCAGTTCTGGCGAACGGCGGCACAGCAGCACCTATGGGTAACCTTGGCGATGTGCAAGAAAAAACATTTACTGCTAGCGCAAACCAATAGGTTATCTTTGCGATCGATCGCAGAGATAACCTATTTGGCATTGCTGAATCGGGGATGAGTTTGTGTAAGAGGGATGCGGAGTGTCCTTCTTACACAAACATCTGTCTCTAAGTTCAGCAACGCCTCATTTCTCACAGGTTTGCTACGGGCAATCGAGTCGATCGTAAAGCTGCATTAGCCTGAATGCTGCTCAGCGTTACCTCTTGTAGGTCAACCGATGACGGAAGACTCATTAGCTCTTCCAGCCCTCTCCAATTTGCTGCAAACGGGTGTGCAGACAAACGGCAAGCATCCCAACTGCCCTGAACTGGCACATTAAGCTTGTTACACTGACCCCCTCGCCGCCCTTCCGATCGATAGAAGCGGCAGTTTCGACAAGAAGAAATAGAGCGATCGTCAGGTCTCATAAGAGGAGAAGTGGGATGAATTGTCTTCTCTTCTATTCTCATCTTGCCATTTCGAGCATTTTTTTGAAATAAAGGGCTTCAAACTCATGCTGACAATGAATTGCAGTGACTTTTCAAGCAAAACTATTGTTTATATTATCTTTAGACTTCTGTTAATGTTCAGACATATCAAATTAGCCCTTATTTAGTATGTTTAATTATTTTGCAGATTTTGCGGATAACCTACATAAAATATACGGGGATCAATCCATAAGCATCTCCTGTTGACGATCGCCAAAGCATAAAATGTCATTTTGATGGTTCAACACAAGTATAAAAATTGCAGCTACGAAGGCTCAAATTGCTATACGTTAATCTACTGAATTGGCGATTTGTTAGCTGAGAGATATACGTAGAAATATATCTATCTTTTGAGAAATGTAGACTTTTGTTCTAATCTATAGCAGTCTCAAATCACTTATGGCCGGGTTGTTAAGAGGTGGGGCAGGTTACGCCCGCCCCACCTCTCACAACTCATTTAGGATTGCTATATTTAAATTCGAAGAATGGATAATTTGATGTCTGATCCCCATTTATCTGAGTTTGCAGTAGAAGCAGCCCACAAGCTGTTGAAGCAATTTGAGGGTGTAGGAGAGCAGCAGGCTGTTGAAGAGCAGACGAGTAGCCAGCTGCTAAGAGAACGACTGCGAGAAGCTGTGGCGATCGTTTCCAGCCACTCAGATTATCAAATCCTGGGCGTTTGTGCCGATACTTTGGCTGAGGGTTGTCGGGCGCTTCGGGCTTATGCTGCCGCGTTAGGATATTCGCCTAATTTGGATTTGCGGGCGATCGAAGGTTCAGCCTACATTAAGTTCAACCCGCAAGGCTCCTGCTATGCCGAGTCCTACAGCGGTCATCATCGCGGCGTTTTGGTGTCTTGCCAGTCGGCGGCATCCGGACTCAACGAAATGTATGGGCATTTGCCGCTGGATTTGTTTGAACCAGAGTAGTGGTTGGGTCTGAAACTGCCGCTTGGCTAAACTGCCGCTTGGCTAAACTGCCGCTTGGCTAAACTGCTGCTTGGCTAAACTGCCGCTTGGCTAAACTGCCGCTTGGCTAAACTGCCAATCGTCTGCATCGCTTGCTCAATTTTTTCTGACCAGGGCAGACCTGAGTTAAGGCGGAGACAGTTGCCGTAGCTGCCAGATGGGGAAAAGATTGCGCCTGGAGCAATGCTGACGTTTTGTTCTAATGCCTGGTGGTAGAGAGCGATCGCATCAAAGGGCTGAGGCAACTCGACCCAGAGAACATGACCACCGCTGGGTCGGGTGACGCGAGTTTCAGTCGGAAAGTATTCGCAGATTGCCTGCGTCATCTGCGCCATCTGGGCCTGGTAGTTGCGACGCAAAAAGCGCAGGTGCCGATCGTAGCCGCCGTTGCTGAGAAAGGCGGCGATCGTTAGCTGGGGAGCAATGGCTGTCGTTTGATTAATGACCCACTTGAGCTGCTCTACTTTGGCTTGATAGCGCCCTGCCACCGACCAGCCGACGCGCAATCCAGGAGAGAGGGTTTTGCTGTAGGAGGCGCAATAGAGAACAATTCCCTGGCGATCGAATGCCTTCAATGCCTTAGGACGGGTGCCCTCAAAGTACAAGTCGCCATAGATATCGTCTTCGATCAAGGGGGTGTCATAGCGAGTCATCAGTTCGACTAGCTCTTTTTTCTTGGCATCGCTCATGCAGCTTCCCAGAGGATTGCTAAAGTTGGACACTAGGGCACAGGCGGCAATCTGATGCTTTTGCAGTGCGGTTTCCAGGTGCAGCAGAGATAACCCTTCTCGCGGATGGGTGGGTAGCTCTAGCGCCTTGAGGTGCAAAACCTCTAGAGCCTCTAGCAAGCCATAATAGGTGGGAGACTCGATCGCCACGGTATCCCCTGGTCGAGTCACGGCTTTGAGCGAGAGATAGACCGCCTCAAAAGTGCCATTGGTGGTGACAATTTCATCGGGGGTAATCGAGCAGCCCGCATCCATCAATCGGCGCGCGACTTCGTGCCGCAAAGACTGACACCCCGGCGGCACATCATAACTGTGAGCAATCACAGACTGATTGCGTAAGGCTTGCCCCATCAAGCGATTGAGGGTCTCTAGCGGCAGCATTTCCATACTGGGAACGGCTCCGGCGAGATTAACGCTGTGCTCATGATGAACATGGCGAAGCATTTGAAACGCCATTGAATTATCTACTGAGCTGGCTTTTTTCGGCGGTTTGGATTGGTCGGGTTCTTCTGGGGCAACTAACAGATTTTGCTTGACGTAATAGCCCGACTGAGGACGGACGCACACTAGCCCTCGGTCTTCTAGCAGACGATAGGCTTCCAGAACAGTAGAAATGCTGACCGATAGCTGCTGATGCAAACGGCGCACAGAGGGGAGGCGATCGCCTGGTTGCAGCGTCCCTTCTCGAATGAGCGCACAGATGCGATCGGCGACCTGTTCGTAGAGGCTGGCGGTTTGAGACTGATCGATCAGTTTCACTTTCATGGCAACTTTTCTAGGAATGACTAGGCGATATTCAGGTAATGATTTTTTGTAGTGCAAGCTCTGCCCACCCTACAAAAATCATTACCTCTTGGGACTACCCATGACTGAATTTGAGTGAGATGGGTCGGGGGTGGAGCAGTACAGTTCAGCTGAATGACAACCATAACAGTTGATAAAAAATAAACTGTACTCATAACAATTTAACTTGACTGCCTCTGTTCTGTACTCGTCAGGTGTAAGAAAATTCAAAGTAGGTCAAGAAGATATTCATGAATGCTGTTCATACCTGCTATGAGACAAGCGATTTGATCATTCAGAGTATGGCTCTTAAATTAGTTGGAATCAGTCGGTTTAAATCTCAATCGCACTTCAAATCAATCGCACTTCAAATTGAACTTCAAAAGGTGAGCGTCCTATGAATCCCCACAACTTCTCTTCAGAATCAGACTCGTTTTCAGAATCCAATAGCCCTCTCGATTCGCAGATCATTTTATTTAAGCCTGAGCAGACCTATTCTCAGATTGTTAGCGCCTCAAAACTACGGCGCAGATTGCCAAAATCTCAGAGATTGAATGGGCTATGGGAACGTATCATTAATGCTTTAGCGGGTCGATCGGAACCTCAAATTTACCGCAAGCGCGATCGCCAGGGTAACTGGTATTTCCGTGTCTATGATCCGGTGAGTAGGCAATCTACCACTCTCTCCTCTGAACGGGAATTGCGCACCTGGATTGATCAGCGGTACTATCAATAATTCTGATGAGGTGAGCTAATGCTGGATGAAAGGGCGGCTAAAGAAATTGCTCAGCAGTGGATAGAAGCCTGGAATTCTCACAACCTGGACGAGATTCTGAGTCACTATGCTGAAGAGATTGAATTCTCTTCGCCACTGATCGTTAAATTGCTAGGCAATGCTGACGGTAAAATTCAGGGAAAAGCTGTTCTCAGGGACTACTTTGGCAAAGGACTCAAGGCTTATCCAGACCTAAAGTTTGAGCTGATTCAAGTGTTGGCGGGTGTGAATTGTTTAGTGATTTACTATCGCAGCATTCAGAATCTTTATGCAGCAGAATGGATGATGATTGGCGATCGCAATCTAATCACCCAAGTGCAAGCCCACTACAGTTCCACAGTTTAGAAGTTCCACAGTTTAGAGAGTTCTGTAGTTTAGCTTTAACGCAGAAAAATGATCGAACAAAAGTGCCAAAACTACTATGAGCTGATGGCAGATTACAATCACTGGATGAATCAGAAGCTCTATGCAATCTGTGCAGATATTCCGGATGAACTGCGACAAAAAGATGTGGGCGCGTTCTTTCAATCTATCCATGGCACATTAAACCATTTGCTGTTTGGCGATCGCGTCTGGATGGGTCGATTCATGGGTCAACCTTTTGCGGCAAAGATTGGCGATTTGCTCTACGCAGATTTTGATGAGTTGTGGCAGCAAAGGGAGATGAGCGATCGCCAAATCATTGAATGGTCAAGACAGCTTTCTGATGAGTGGCTAAGCCAACCCTTCTGCTATACCAGTGGTGTTGATGGCAAAACTCGTGAACTCCCTGCTTGGACACTGGTAACCCATATGTTTAACCATCAGACCCACCATCGCGGACAGTTGACAGCGCTGTTACATCAACTCGGCTATGCTCCGGGTGTGACTGATATTCCTTGGATGCCGAGTTTGAATGCGATCGAGTAGATGTAGCCATGCACCACTGAAATTAAGCACAATGAAAACGCGATCGCAGACTGAATTTCTGGAACAGGGGCAGCTTAGAGAACAGGTAAAATTCTGGCGTGATCCGGCACTTAACAACACGGAGATGCTGCGGGCAACCTACGTTACCCATTCTTTTTCGCGCCACACCCATGAAGGCTATGCAATCGGCGTGATTGATGCCGGAGTGGAAGAGTTTACCTATCAAGGAGCAACCCATCGGGCGATCGCGGACAGCATTGTGATTGTGCATCCGGGGGAAGTACATACCGGACATGCGGGAGCCGATGAAGGCTGGCAGTATCGAATGCTCTATCCAGATGTGGGGCTTTTGCAGAGGGCGATCGCTGAGCTTCAAGAAAGCTCGGCAATGATTCCTTATTTTCCTAATCCCGTGATTCTAGATGATGAGCTAGCAGGACAGTTGCGCCGACTCCATATGGCGCTGGAAGCGACAAGCTCTCAGCTAGAGCGAGAATCTCGGTTTCTCTGGACGCTGACTCAGCTTATTTTGCGCTACGCGCAGCATCGTCCTATAGTCCTGCCCATCAGTCCAGAGCGTGGGGCGGTTTTGCGGGTGCAAGATTATCTCCATGCCTGCTTTGCAGAATCCATTTCCCTCGATCATCTGGCTCAAATTGCTGATCTCAAGCCATTGCGCTTGCTGCGGGTTTTTCAGCGAGAAACGGGATTGCCGCCCCATGCTTACCTAGTGCAGCATCGAGTCCAGCAAGCCAAGCTGATGCTGTCTAGTGGAAGGGCGATCGCTCAGGTTGCCTATGATACGGGCTTTACCGATCAGAGTCATTTAAACCGTCACTTCAAGCGTTTAGTGGGTGTTACGCCAGGGCAATATGCGATCGGTTGTCGAGGGCAAAGAGTCGGCTGAGTAGGGGTGAAAAATTGTACAAGACGGATGGCTTGAGCTTCTTTATGCTTGAGAGCAACACTGTTTTGTGACTGCGCCATGGATGTATCTCACCCTATTTCAAACGCTTCGCCGCGATCGGAATTGCTTGCCGGAGCCAGAGCCATTTTTCCGCTGGTTGTGGGTGCAGTGCCGTTCGGGATTATTTTCGGGACGCTGGCGGCCGGGAGCCTGTCTTTTGCGGGCACACTTGCCATGTCGATCTTTGTGTTTGCGGGTTCATCCCAATTTATTGCGATCGGTCTACTTGCTTCTGGGACGGCTGCACCGCTGATTATCTTGACAACGATCGTGGTGAATTTGCGGCATTTGCTCTATGCGGTGAGTCTGGTGCCGCACCTGCAAAAGCTGTCGCAGTTCTGGAAACTGGTGCTGGGGTTTTGGCTGACGGATGAAGGGTTTGCGGTGGCGATCGTCCGATATGATCAGCGAGATATTTCCCCGAACAAACATTGGTATCATCTAGGCGCAGCTCTGTTCATGTATGTGAATTGGGTCATTTGCACCTTAATTGGTCTGACGATCGGTCGCTGGATACCCAATGCAGCGAGTTGGGGACTCGATTTTGCAATGTCCGTGACGTTCATCGGCATGGTGATTCCCTATGCCAAAAACTATCCGATGGTGGTGACGATCATCGTATCTGGAATCACCGCGCTATTGGCACATGGATTACCCCATCAGCTGGGGTTGATGGTGGCAGCGATCGCAGGGATCACGGCAGGGATGATGACAGAACGAAAGACTAGGTAAAGCATATGAACGAGTTTCTTTTAATTGGCGGCATGGCGATCGTTACCTTCCTGATTCGCTATCCGGTGCTAGCAATGAGCGGACGCATCAAGCTGTCACCTCAGTTCCTAAAGATCTTAGGCTACGTGCCGCCTGCGGTGTTGACGGCGATCGTCGTCCCAGCGGTGCTGATGCCAGAGGGAAATCAAATCTTGTTGAGTTACATGAATGCGCGATTAGTGGGCGCGATGGCTGCAATCGCCGTTGGATTCTGGCGCAAGGATCTGCTGCTGACGATCGGGGTAGGAATGGCTGTGTTTTTTGGGTGGCAAGGGCTGCTGGCTATGCTGGCAGGTAATGCTGGATAGCTTCCTCGATAAATTTCTGCCAGGTTTCATTCGGTGTCCAGATTTTATCCATCTCTGCTTTCGCAGTTTCGGGATCAACCTGCTGCTGAGTGACGCGATAGAGGTAGATGAAAGCAGAGACGCGCATATTCATCGCGCAATGAACAAATACCTTCCGATCGCTGTTCTCTTTCAGGGTCTGAAAGAAGCGATCGAGATCTTCTAGCGTCGGGTTCTCCCAAATCACTGGAATATGGACATATTGGATGCCTTGAGATTCTACGATCGCTTGCTCATGGGCGATCGCGTTGGTGGAGGTGGGCAGCGCTAAGTTAACAATTACCTGATATCCAGCCGCTTGAATCTCTGCAAACTGAGCTTCGGTGGGCTGACCTGCTGTAGCAATATTGTCCGTAATGGGGACGAAGTTGTAGATCTGCTCAAGAGTGTTGGGAGACATAGAGGTTCATTGCTGTGATGATGAGTGACGAAATTTTAGGCGATCGGCATTTCTCCCCGAAAGATACAGTTCCACCTGTCTTGAGGGATAGCAGAGCGAGGAGCGAGATTTAGATCCCCGGATGCTTGAAGAATCCGGGGATCTGGGCGCTTGTATTTGAGGGAAGTTACATCATGATGCGGTTGAGAACGCACATGACCTTATCGGGGCAGGTGGGAACAGGAATGGGTCGGCTCCATGCCCCTGCCTCGGCAATGCCAAGCGTGTGCTGTCGCAGAATATGCGCTCTGACGTTGTCTTCGGTGCCGATAACGAGGGTGGTGAGAATGCGCGGATCGGGGTTGATCGGCTGAATTGAGACAGGACTATAGGTCATGACGGTTGTTTCACTCCACTATGTAGGTTAAGGAACTGAGCTGAGAAGATGCCCAAAACCAAAGCCACCCTGCTGCTTTTTTGCCAAGCTTTTTGGGCATGGCGAAGTCAGGGTGGCTAGCGGAGTGATAAACTGCCCTCTAGCCCTCCGAACTGGTTACGCAGTTTTGAGGGTTAGTCGCCTGTCGCTGTTAGCGCAGCTTCAGGTGACGCTTTAGTTGCGGATCTCTTGGTGTACGGCTCTTTTTTTGTACTGAGATATGAGAGTACTGGAGAACGAGGCTTTTCGCAAGTGGTTTTTGATACAGGTTTACACGATCGCCCTTCTCTTCACGGCGATTTCTGCGGAAAGTGAAGCGATCGCCCTTCTGTTCTCGGAAGTACGGGTTCTAAGCTCGAAGTTCCGTGGTTAAAAGTGGAAATCCCCAGCTTTGAGGATAAAGGGCGAGGATTAGAGGGCGATCGCTCTGCTTGAGGGGTTGTGGAGACTGGGGGAGCGATCGTAACGACCAAACTTGCTGTCGTCACTACAGACCTTGCTGTGGCTGCTACAAACCTTGTGGTTGTGATCACAGGCTTTGTGGTCGTTAGGACGGGAATTGCTGGGGTAGCGATCGAACTTACTGCCGTCAGTACAGGACTCTATTTATCCTCATCCTGGCTTATTCAAAGCATCCCCAACGTTGATAACTTTCCGCCTGAGCGAACCACAATTCCAACTAGGTACCCTAGTCCCAAGCCCAAAACAGAAGTTCCAGCCAAAATCAGAAATATCTGAAATCTATTGCAATATTTTAGAAGTCCTTCCCCAGCCAAAGCCCCAGCCAAAGCCCCAGCTGAAATCACAACCAAAAATAGCAACCCAGCCACAGTCAAAACCAAAGCTAAAACTACAGCCATAGCCACAGCCATAGTCCCAGCCACAGTCTCAGTCCCAGCTAAAGTCACAGCCAAGGCCAGAACCCCAGCCACAGCTACAGCTACAGCCATAGCCACAGCTATAGCCGGCGTGAAATCTGTGTACAGTACGAAATCTGTGTACAAGAAAAAACCCATAAAGCCACATATAGTGAGAACTCCTAACAGCCAGCCCCAAGGAATGGAGATTCTCTGCGCTCTCAAATCAGCTTGTCTAAAAGAAATTGGAGGAAGTTGATAGGAAATATCTGGAGTCTTGGGGTGTTCTAAAACGATAGGGGGTTTCTCTACTCTTGGCTCAGGCTGTACATAAGGAGGTTGAGAAATACTACGAGTAGGCGTTTGGGCTTTAGGCTTTTCCAAGAACTGTAGCCACGCCTGCATTGATTGAGGTCGGTCTTTGGCTTCCAGCGCCATCCCTCGCAGAATTGCTCGATTCAACTCATCGCTGAGTCTTGCATTCACCCGATTAGGCGGAACCAGAGAAGCATTGTTGTATTTACGAGCTGTCGAGATGGCGGGGCGTTCACCCGTAGCGGCATAGTACAGAGTGGCGGCAAGGCAGTAGACATCAACACTGGTCTCTCGGCTCCCCTTCATCAGTTGCTCGTAAGGGGCAAATCCCTTATTTCCAGCAGTTCCGGTTGTGCTTTGCGTAGAGGGAACCAGTTCCTTGGCAATGCCAAAGTCAATCAATATCGCTCTACCATCACTCCGCAGCATGATATTCCCAGGGTGAGCATCGCGGTGAACCAGACCCGCTCGATGCATGATGCTAAGCGCTTCCCCAATTTGACGAATGCAGGGCACAATCTCAGCCTCTGGAATTGCGCCTGTCCGCTTCACCCGTTGAAACAGATTTTCTCCCGACACATAATCCATCACCATACAGGGAATATCGCCCTCCTCAAACAGATCCCGAACTCTGACAATGTGCGGATGCGGATCTTGGGACAGCCTTTCCAGCATTTGCCCCTCTCGAATAAAGCGATCGACGTATTTGTCGTAGTCTGGATCGTGCCTCAGATACTCATTCGGCGTTTTAATAACCACATCTGCCTTCAGCCGAGTATGTAGCGCTTTGTATGTAATCCCAAACCCACCTTGACCCAACACATCGCTAATGATGTATTTGCCATTTTGTAGTGAATGTCCATTTGTCCAAGGCATAAGCTAGCAGGTGAGTGAAGGAAATAAAGCAACGTACAGAATGTCCTAAAGCCCCCTTTTTAAGGGGGTTGGGGGGATCGGTTTTCAGTGTTGCAATGGGTAGATCCCCCTAAATCCCCCTTAAAAAGGGGGACTTTGATTAAGAGAGTTGCACACTGCGTTACGGAACTTCAAGGCGTTTGTGTTTGAGTCGGGGTAGGCGTTGAGTCAGGCTTTGTCGCTTCCATCAGTGCCGCAATGCCTTGAAGCCCTGCCAAGAGTGCGCCAATGGCAGCAATTCCTGCAAAAATTAGTTGCCAAGTTTCCAATTTTCGTTTGGGTTCTGGGCTGCTCGTCAAAGTTGTGGCTTGCTGCGATACAGCCGCTTCTGGCTGAGGCAATGCCTTCAACCACTCGCTTACAGATTGAGGACGATCGCCACCTTTCAACTTCATCGCCCAATCGATCGCCTGTCTAGTCTGCCCACTCATACTCTTTGGAAAAACTAGCCTCTTGCCGGGATTCTGGCGATCCGCGGCACTTGGAGGCGTTTCTCCTGTCAGCAAAACATACAGCGTTGCGCCCAAAGAATAGACATCCGTATAGGCTCCCCGATCGCCACTCCGAGAATACAGCTCCAGAGGCGTAAATCCAGGCGAAATTTCCTCAGTGCGTGTCTGCGTCAGATCCAGCTCAAAGTCTCGCGCCAAGCCAAAATCAATCAAGACCGCCTCAGATTTACCGTTGCGAATTCGCATCAGGATATTTCTAGGCGTAACGTCCCGATGCAGCAACCCGTTCTGATGCACGACTTCCAGCGCTGAGCCAATTTGCCGAACATACTCAAGCGCTTCTGCTTCCGGCAGAATGGGGCGATCGCGCTTATCCAGCGTCGTTCCAGCAATGTACTCCATCGGAATACACCAGATGCTATCCTCCAAAAAAGGCTGCTCAGCTTTGACAATGTGGGGATGACGGCACTGAGCCAACTTGAAAGCTTCCTGTACAAATACCTGCTGCAACCGATCGCAGTCTAATTGATGCATCGCCTCATCATTCGGCGTTTTAATGACGATCGCCTCACCTTGCGGAGTTTTAGCCAGATAGGTCACACCTAACTGTCCGACCCTCAGCACATCCTCGATCGTATACCTGCCCTTCTGCAACTGCTTCCCTGGTGCCCAAACCACTGCTGCTCATCGCCTCGATCGTCTGAGCCAATTCTTGCACGGATCTTCTAGATTCCTCTAGGTGAAGAGAAACTGCAAAACCGTATTATTTTTAACGTAGCTTTGAGAAAGTAGCCAAATTTGACTTAGTCAAAATTAGAGAGATTCCCAGTCTTCTCTACTAATATCTGCTTGCTTCAGGATCTTCAACAAAAATGGTTTGCTGATCCCACCCGAATGCGGGTTTGGAATTGTAATCTTCAGGCTACCTTTGACCATGTTGAGATGCTTGCCACCAGAGTAAGGTCCTGAAAAACCGCATAGCTTGAGGTAACGAATCAAGTCTCTGTGGCTGATGGAACCGATTGGCGGCATTAGGCAGCTTCCTCCTGCTGAATGCCAAGGCTAATTCCGTCAATTGTAGGCATCTCATGCCCCAGCTTCAATCCCAAAAGTATCCAACCTTCTAGCGCATCCTGAAGCAGCTCACGACAGTCCTCTAGAGTTTGCGCATTAGTCATCACGCCAGGGCAGGGCAGGATTTCCCCATAAAATGTCCTGTCTTCCAGCAATTCATAGGTAGCCTGATGCATGGCGGCTTGGATATAAGTTGTCAAGATATTCATCGGTGACGATCGACCCGCTACGGATATTTACAGCATAGCTTCACAGACAAAGAGCGCGATCGCCTCCCCAAAAATGAACTATTTCTCGCAAGGGCGTAGATAATCTAGACATAATTCATTGCATGATCTGTCCAAATCCAAGCATGATCTGTCCAAATCCAATCTTGTGAGCAGTGGCTATGATTCCTGGAGAACTCTTTGTAGAACCTGGCGAAATTGAACTTAACGCCGGACGACCCACCACCCAGCTAACGGTTGCTAACACGGGCGATCGCCCTATCCAAGTTGGCTCCCATTTTCACTTTTTTGAAGTCAACCCCGCACTGCGATTCGATCGCGCTCAGGCAAGAGGGCTACGGCTCGATATCCCCGCAGGCACCGCCGTCCGGTTTGAGCCAGGAGACGAGCGCGAGGTGGCATTGGTACCGTTTGTGGGCAGTCGGCAGGTTTACGGGTTAAATGGGCTAATCAACGGCGCATTGGATGCTGATGCCTCAGCTACAGTCGAAAAGCCTGATGCCAAGAAGAAAAGCGACGGCAAGAAGAAAAAGAAATAGGCTAATTCCTCCCTCTATCTCCTCCTCTCTCCACCCAACGAACCTTTCATGCTGCTAGTCACCCTGCCATCCATCAACCTAGAGTTCTTGAAAGCCGTCAAAGGCATGGTCTCGATCATCCGCGACCCCAGCCAGACCGAATCTGTTTTCGACATCGTGGAAGGAATGCGCCACACCGAAGCCAGCAAGTTGGCAGTCGAATACATTAAATCTAAGCCCGGAGTGGCTGAGGTTGTTAAAGAACGGTATCTGGCACCCACGCCCGACCTGGATAAACTCCTAGAGTGCCCTCCAGAATCTTTGGGCTATGCCTACGCCTCAGCAATGAAGGCTCAAAATTTTGACCCAGAGTTTTATCGCAAAATCGCAGTAGAAGATGACCTCAGCTACATCTTGCTGCGCTTACGGCAAAGTCACGACATCTGGCACACCGTGACGGGCATGAGTACCGATGCGACGGGCGAGATCGGCTTACAGGCGTTTAGTCTGGCGCAAACCCACATGCCTTTGGCGATCATCCTCATCGCAGGTGGTTTGCTGAAAACCCTAAAAACCCCAACCGAACTCGATCGCCTCCTCGATCGCATCGCCGTAGGCTACCGGATTGGCACAAAAGCTAAGCCTTTCTTGGCACAAAAGTGGGAAGAGGGCTGGGATAAGCCTCTGGCTGTCTGGCGATCGGAATTAGGAGTCGAGGAAATGCAGGAATACAAGCCCTAGCGATCTGCCAATCTAGCAATCTGCCAATCTAGTAATCTGCCAATTATTAGACGTGTAGATGGGGAGATGGCAATCCTCATCCACCCATCTACTCATCTCCCCGCCAACTATTACTTGACTACCCACTAGGTAGAGAGCGTTAAGTCACTTATGTATAAACTCTATGACTATCGCCCTTCTGGTAACGGTTACAAGGTGCGGCTGTTACTGACGCAGCTTGGTATTCCCTATGAATACATCGAGAAAAACATTATTAAGGGAGAAACGCGTACACCCGAATTTCTGGCAATCAATCCTAACGGGCGGATTCCGGTATTGGAACTAGAGCCAGGAGTTTATCTGGCAGAATCAAACGCGATTTTGATTTACCTGAGCGAATCAACCGCATTTTTGCCAAGCGATCGGCTCAATCGCGCCTATGTCATGCAGTGGCTCTTTTTTGAGCAGTATAGCCACGAACCCAACATTGCCACCTCGCGCTTTATTATGTCCTATCTGCAAAAAACAGATGAGTATCGAGAGGTGCTAGAGAAAAAGCGTGAATTAGGCTATGCGGCGCTGGACGTGATGGAGAAACGGTTGGCGGATCATCTTTTTCTGGTGGGTGACTACTACACCATTGCCGATATTGCGCTATTCGCCTACACCCATGTGGCTGAAGAGGGCGGCTTTAGTCTAGAGCCGTATCCAGGAATTCGAGCTTGGATCGATCGCATCAAGAACCAGCCCGACCATATCCAGATCACTCAATCTCATCTTGCTTAGGATCGCGTACACAATAAAGCCCCATAGTTTTTTGGAAGTGTCGCGCTCCGCACGACACCCCCAAAAAACTATTACAGGCTAATTAATTTTTGGGTATTGCTAATCCCAGGGATTAGCAACGCCAATTTTTGATCCTTAGTAAAATTATGTGATGGAAAATATTGCTCTTTGTTGCTGTTGAGTAACCCAAAGTGACGTTTTGAAAATTCTCCGTAATCATGCGGTTATTTTTATAGGAGTGTAGCTCTTAAGCTTTATTTAAGAAGATCTGGTTAGAAATCTAGCAGGCTACCTATGCTCAGCGCCGATCAATTAATTTCCTATGCCGCCGCTTCAATTGACACCTGCGCAACTGAGGAACTACAGCATCGCCTGAGCCTTTACCAAGTGTTTCTCAAGCTTTATGAACAGCATCGCGGTTTGCTAGATGAGATCTTGAATCTCGAAAATTCGGGCAGCAAATCCTTGGCAGGTGTGACCCTTCCCTACGTACAGGGTGTCGTTTTAGACAACACAGTTCATTTAACAACGAACCTCTTGCAGGGCAAAACTCAGATGCTGTTCCAGCCCCAACAGGTTTGGATACTGGGGCGTGACCCGCACAAAGCCAGCGTTGCGGTTCAGGAGGGTCGCCTGTCTCGCTGCCACGCGGCAATTCACTACATCGCCGACAAAGGTTTCTTCCTAGCGGATTTGGGCAGCAGGAACGGCTCATTCATCAACGGCGAACGAGTCTGGCGATCGACTCTCTTAAAAGATGGCGATCGCATTCGCTTGGGCAGCCTATCTTTTGTTTTCTTCCTCTGCCAGACAGCACAAACGCTCGAACCTCTGTCGCCTGAGATGCTAGCTCACCAAGAGGTGAAGCAATTTTTGACTCATTTGCCCGCAGGTGGCTATGAGACTAGACAGGAGGCTGGGCAGGAGTCGCAGCCATCTAGGGACGACAGTGTATCCGTATCCGTCAATTCACTCCAAGGTACCTTTACATTCATGCATCTTGATGCGGACTCTCAGTAGATCGCAATTTAGGGTTTTGTGGCGCGCGGAGCGCGCCACAAAAACCAAAAAGCTGGATTTAAAA
>JAHHHD010000042.1 GCA_019359505.1 Drouetiella hepatica Uher 2000/2452
TCCCCCTCATTATTTTTGGGGGGGGGGGCGCCCCCCCCCCCCCCCCCACAAAACCCTAAAAGCTGGATTTCAAAAGCGCAGAGAGTCTTTGAAATCCAGCTTTTGAGAAAAATTAGGAGGACTTTGCAATTCACTGATTTTTGAAAGTACAGCTATCACCAGCTTGCTTAGGACATATTTGGTGGGGTATCGAAGCGCCCTACCAAACATGTCTCTGTTCTGATTGCCTTAGCGGTTGCTGTAGAGTTTCAGCTCAGAGGAAGGGACGAAAAGCGGTCGTGCTGCCATCAATCCTGAACAAAGCCCTTGACCGCGATCTCCCACCCGACTAAAATATCTGGGTCGTTCCTGGAATAGGGTCTTTGAGTCAATCCATTGATCTGCCTAAAGTAGATGATTTTTTACAGGAATTAGCAGCGATCCAGCAAATTGGATCGAAGCGGATTGCCATATTGGGGTCGCGTCATGTACCGATTACACATCAGCATCTGATTGAGCTAATGACCTATGCCCTTGTGCTAGTGGGCAACCAGATCATTACCTCTGGTGCAACAGGCACAAATTCAGCGGCGATTCGAGGAGCCATGCGGGCAGATCCCAATCTGCTAACGGTGATTTTGCCCCAGAGCATGGAACGTCAGCCGCGTGAGTCTCGCGAGCAGCTAGAGCAAGTGATCCACTTGGTTCAAAGCCCGGAGAATGATCATTTGTCTTTGGGAGAAGCTAGCGCCCTTTGCAATCAGGAAATTATTTCCCGCTGTCAGCAGTTAATTTGCTTTGCGTTTCACGATAGCCAAATTTTGCTGAAAACCTGTAGCGATGCAGAAGATCAACGGAAAGTGGTGACGCTGTTTTACTTTGATTAAGCCTTGTAATTGAGTACAAAAAATATGGCGTTTCTGCAACAGCTCTCGGTGTCAGGCACGCTGCTCTACTGTGTCGTGGCGGCAGCAGCCTTAATTTATTTTCCGTTCCTAGTCGTGGGATATGGCAGGGTTAAGGTCGGGTATGATACATCTGCTCCACGGGCTTTGTTTGATAAGCTGCCTGCCTTTGCTCAGCGGGCAACTTGGGCGCACGAGAACTCATTCGAGTCTTTTGTGCTGTTTACTGCGGCGGCGCTAATGGCATACGTAACGCAGGTGAGTTCGCCTCTGGCGGCTCAGGCGGCGATCGCCTATGTCATCGCGCGTTTCCTCTACTCGCTGTTCTACATACTTAATGTGCCTCTGGGGCGATCGCTCATGTTTGCAGTTGGCTCCACTACCATTGGGACGCTGATGATTCTTAGCTTGGCGCAGGTCAGCCCCTAAGTCAGCTAGGGTTTAAGTAGGCTAAGTTCTAAGTAGGCTAGAGTACAAGTGAGCTAGAGTTTAAAGGCTCCACGGAATGTAATGTGACCTATGGCTTCCAACTTCTCCTTTGATGTCGTCAGTGACTTCGATCGGCAGGAACTCGTTAATGCGGTCGATCAGACGGTTCGTGAGATCATCGCCCGCTATGACCTGAAGGACACCAAAACCACGGTGGAACTAGGGGCAGATGAGATCGTTGTCAATACGGACAGCGAGTTTACGCTAGATGCGATCAATACGATCCTGCAAACCAAAGCGGCAAAACGCAGCCTTTCGCTGAAGATTTTTGACTATGGCAAGATTGAATCGGCCAGCGGCAATCGAGTTCGGCAAGAAATTAAGCTGCGTAAAGGCATTAGCTCAGAAATCGCTAAGCAAATCTCTAAGCTGATCCGCGACGAATTTAAGAAAGTCCAGGGTTCTATTCAGGGCGATGCGGTTCGGGTTTCAGCGAAGTCTAAAGACGACCTACAGCTCGTGATGCAGCGCCTAAAGCAGGAAGATTACCCTCTAGCGCTGCAATTTACGAACTATCGATAAGCCAAATTATCGATAGGCTATGGCATCCCAAACTCACCGTTTTTTGAAGTTCATACGGTTCAGAAACTGAGCGCTGACAGCAGTAGAACAACTTGTAACGACTCTACACAATGTTCTAATGACTAGCCCGCTTGATTTAACCTCTGGAACCCAAAACCTGCTTGGGAAAGCGTCCATTCAGTGGCATGATATTGAATGAGAACCGCTCAATCTTGATTAATCTATGCCTAAGCTTTTTCAGCTTTGTCAACTGTCCTGATCTCATACATATTCTGTACTTTGGGTTTTGTGGGACTGACCTCACGCAAAGCATTTTGTGGCGATCGGCTCTCATTTGGCTTCAGGCTTACAGCGGATCAGGCTTATAGCAGATTAGACCTCAGCAGATTGAGCTTCGCTGTGTTGAATTCCCGATAATTGAGGACGCTTTCAAGGAGAACCATGTTTAAGAAATACATCTGGCTTATTGCGGTCACTCTATTCTTTACATTTCAGGGCTTTGTGGGCGGAGCGATCGCCACTGAACTAGATGAAGCAACCCGGACAGTGCCGTTAAACGACACGGGCGAGAACGTTGTCTTGAGCCTGAAACAGGTGTCTCAGGGCAAGCGCATGTTTAACTACGCCTGCGGTCAGTGTCATGTGGGCGGTGTGACTAAAACCGATCCCAACATTGGTCTTGATCCCGAAACGCTGGCGCTGGCATCTCCCGCCCGCAACACCGTTGACTCGCTAGTGGACTACATGAAGAATCCGACCACCTATGACGGTCTGGATTCGATCGCCGAGCTGCATCCCAGCACCCAAAGCACCGATATTTTTCCTAAGATGAGAAATCTGACGGAAGATGATTTGGTGGCGATCGCAGGACATATCCTACTTCAACCCAAAGTGGTGGGCGAGAAGTGGGGTGGCGGCAAAATCTACTACTAAACTCCTTCCTATGGTTCTGATGCTTCGTCGATCGTTCTCTAAGATTGTGCCTTTTAGGATTGTGCCTTTTAGGATTCTGATGGCGATCTTGATGATCTGTGGCAGTCTAGCTGTCGGCAACTCATACGCTCAAGCAGGTGCAATAGATGCCTATGTCTTGAGATATCTGGATGCGGCAGACCCTGTGGAGCTGGCGATCGACGAGACTCGGAGAACCCAGCTATTTTCTGCGGCGCAGCTCTCTGAAGGGAAGCGGCTGTTTGGAGAAAGCTGCACGAACTGTCATGTGGGCGGTGCAACGTTACCTGATCCGACTCAGCCGCTCTCACTGAGCGCATTGCAAGGGGCGATGCCGCCTCGCGACACGGTTAGGAGTCTGATCGCTTTTTTGCGGCAGCCCATGACCTACGATGGCAGTGAAGAATCGTTTGGGTGTCGGCAGATCCCCGAAAGCTGGATGTCGCAGGAAAAAGTAGAGAACTTAGCTGCCTTTATTTTGAGGGCAGCCCAGAAAGCTCCCGGCTGGGGGACTTCTTCCTTTTGACATGCCATGAATGATCGCATTCAAGCTAAAATTTTATTAGAGAAAGAATTCTGCTTAAGTCTCCTGAGGTGTTTCATGAAGCTGATTACGAAGGTTTCCCAGAGTTTGAGTCTCGCCCTTTGCGCAATCGCGCTGGTCGTCGGCAGTTTTTTCTTGGCGGTTTCTCCCGCCTCTGCTGATACCGTCACGGTTAAGATGGGCGCTGACAACGGCATGTTGGCATTCCAACCTGCTAACGTCACCATTAAAGCGGGTGATACCGTCAAATGGGTGAACAACAAACTCCCCCCCCACAACATTGTGTTTGCTGACAAAGCGATCGCCAACAAGTCTCACGACCAGATGATGTTTTCACCTGGTGAGTCTTACGAAGTGACCTTTGACACTGCGGGTACATTTGACTACTACTGTGCGCCTCACCGGGGTGCAGGCATGGCGGGCAAAATTACCGTTCAGTAGTTGAATCGTGATGCTGTACCGTGATTGAGTTAAAACAGTTAATTGATATATTTTGGCTGGAGTGACTCCCTGAGATGGGTTTTGCTCCAGCTTTTTTAATTCACACTCCTACCCATTCAAATTAGACTTTTTGCAGATTAAAGTTTTGGGATTAGGTTTAGTGGGGGCGCAGCTCCCACTAAACCTAATTTGCAAGAGGTCTATTGATGAGGCGGCGAGTGGTTTTCGAGAGCCGCGCGGAGTGCGGCTCTCGAAAACCACTCGCCCTGTTTGGGTCTTAAATTGGTATCAGATTCAGCAATGCTTAATGAGTAGGTAAGCAGCGATCGCCGATTGTCCTCCATCCTCACTGCATCCATAGGACAATTGCGATTTTTTTGCTTAAATTAAATAAACAGCAGCATTTAGACCGCGATCGCTACACCACACCTGGTTTCCTCAAAATTCTGCCCAATATATTTCTACCTATGGCTGTTTTAACGCTCAAGCTTCGTCCCTATTTACTGGTAGGGCTGTTCTTCAGTTTCTTCCTGGGTATCGTTATTTTTTCCTCAAATCCGACCATTGCATCAACGGCTGCTTCAACCGCAACGCCACCGTCCACTGCGTCTCTGACGGAAGGATCTCAGAAGACAGTGTTAGATAACGGTCTGATTGTCTTGACCAAAGAGATTCATACGGCTCCGGTAGTGAGTGTGCAGATCTGGTATCGAGTCGGATCACGCAACGAGCCTGCTGGACAAAACGGCATTTCTCATCAGCTTGAGCACCTGATGTTTAAGGGAACGCGCGATCGCCCAATTCAGTTTGGTCGCTTTTTTAGCGCTTTGGGCAGTCAGTCGAATGCCTTTACCAGCTATGACGAGACGGCGTATTTTGGCACGGTAGAAAGCAATAAGCTGGAAGCGCTGCTAACTCTGGAAGCCGATCGCATGAAAAATTCTCTGATGGATGCAGAGCAGCTTGCGAGCGAAAAAAAGGTGGTAATTTCGGAGTTGCAGGGCTATGAAAATAATCCGGGCTATCGATTGAGTAAGGCAGTGATGCGAACTGTGTTTCCCGATCGTGCCTATGGATTGCCTGTGGGCGGTACTAAGTCGGACGTGGAGAAATTTACCGCAGAACAGGTACAGGCTTATTACAAGACTTATTACAGCCCCGATAATGCCACGCTGATCATTACAGGTGATTTTGACACCCAGGCGACGCTAGATAAAGTGCGCGAATTCTATGGGTCGATTCCTCAGCAGTCGGCAGCTCGTAGTGAGGTTCTGCCTAGTGCAGCGGCGATGTCTACTCCGGTACAGTCGTCACCCATTGTGTTGAAACAGCCAGGAAGTGCGGCGCTCTTGCAGGCTGCCTATCCCCTCCCCAACATTACCCATCCAGATGTCCCGGCGATCGACCTGATGGACATGATCCTCACGGGCGGACGCAGTTCTCGCCTCTATCAGGCGCTTGTAGAGACAGGGCTGGCTACAGGTTTAGGGGCTTATGCGGCAGAAATGATTGAGCCAGGTTGGTACAATATGTCGGCAACGGCAGCTCCAGGTAAAGACATTGCAGAAGTCGATCGCGTGTTGCTGAAAGCTTTGACAGAGTTACGTGAGAAGGGCGTGACGGAAGAAGAGCTAGAGCGGGCCAAAACCCAGCTCAAGACTTCTTTTGTGTTGAACAATCAGGACATTTCGAGTCAGGCGAGTCAGCTTGCCTATAACCAGACGGTGACAGGGGATTATTTGTATAGCGATCGCTATCTGGCGGCGATCGCCAAGGTCACTCCCGCAGAAGTGCAGCAGGTCGCCAAGGTCTATCTGGAGCCAAGCAAACGCACCGTGGGCTACTTTGAGCCGACGACTGCTGACGGTCAGCCGGGTGCTAGCAGTGGCTCTACTCGCGCAGTCGAAAGCTTTAATCCGGGCGCACCCGTAGATCCGGCAGAAGTTGCTCGGTATTTGCCTCCCATTAAACCTATTGCCAACGCCAATTCTCAGCCGCTGCCGATGCAGTTTAAGCTAGAGAACGGTTTGCGGGTGTTGCTCCTACCTGATGCTGGAACGCCAATGATTAACCTCAACGGTTGGCTAGATGCAGGATTGAGTTTTGATACCGCCGACAAAGCCGGACTGGCTAGCCTGACCGCCGATAATTTGATGAATGGGACGCGATCGAAAGACGCACTGACTTTAGCGAAAACCCTGGAAAATGAGGGGGCAAGTTTGGGCTTTACCGCCCGTCGTGAGGGCGTGAACTTTAGCGGCTATGCCTTGCCAGAAAGTCTGCCAACTCTAATCCAAACCCTGGCAGATGTGGTGCAGAATGCCGTCTTTCCCGCCGATCAGCTGGAGCTAACTCGGCAGCGATCGCTGACTCGCCTCAAGGTAGAGCTAGATGATCCGCAACAGCTGGGCTGGCGCGTCTTCCGGCAGGCGGTTTATCCAGAGAACCATCCCTATCGATCGTTTGCCACCCCTTTGACGCTGACGAATATTGCTCAGGCAGATGTAGCTGGCTTTTATCAAAAGCACTATCGTCCGGACAACACGATCCTGTCCTTGGTCGGCAGTTTTGATCCCGATCAGGTCAAGACGCTGTTGACTGAGGCTTTTGGCACCTGGAAGGCGCAGGGCGACAAGCCTCAGCTGTCTTTCCCGCAAGTGTCTTTGCCCCAGTCTACGAGTGAGCTAACCCCCGTGATTCCCGGCAAGACCGAAGCCGTGACCTACATGGGCTACTATGGCGGCATCGATCGCCAGGACTCCCGGTTCTATGCGGCTTTGTTGCTCAACCAGATTTTGGGTGGCGATACGCTGTCGAGTCGGCTGGGCACAGAGATCCGCGATCGCCAGGGTTTGACCTACGGCATCTACAGCTTCTTTCAGGCAGGATTGCAGCCTGGGCCATTTGCCATCTCCATGCAGACGGCTCCTGAAGATGCGTCCAAGGCAATTGACAGCACGATCGCCTTGCTGAAGCAAATGCGTGAGAAGGGCATCACCCAGGATGAGTTAGATACGGCGAAGCGATCGCTGATCAGCAGCTATTCTGTAGATTTAGCTGATCCGAGCAATCTCTCTTCCTCAATTCTGGACAATGATGTTCTGGGGCTGACCCTGGAGGAGATTCGTCAATACCCTGAAAAGCTGAATGCGGTCACCCCGGCACAGGTACAGCAGGTGATTACTGATCTGATTCATCCTGATAGTCTCGTGATCGTGACTGCGGGACCAGGCAACGGCACCCCGACGGGAGGCTAGTTTTCACCTGCCAGCGTTTGGAGCAGGTTTCAAACACTCGTTTGCTGGGAATTATAGCTGTCGCCAGTTTGATTAGGATCGTGGATTAAATAACCTGTACAGCAGATCGGTTTGCGCTTGATTAGGTATGGGTTATTTTTGTAGAAGCCGCGCTCCGCGCGGCTTCTACAAAAATAACTGTGTTTTATGCAATTGAAAATTGCTGTAAATGTCCCCGTTCTCATACGCCTTGGCGGTTGCTACATAGCGCCACGCGCTTAGATCCAACGAGTTATTTTTTGAGAGCTGCGCTCCGCGCAGCTCTCAAAAAATAACTCGTCCTAACTCAATTACGTAATGCCATACCGACCCAGATGCCCACACTACAGATTTTTGCAGCTTAAGCAGGATCGCTCTACGCATATTCCCCCTTATTCCGTAAAATTTTGCAAGATGTGATTTTTTAAGGGCGTATCCCAGTGGTGAAACCTCCGATCCGAGTTTGCATTATTTTGGGCACCCGTCCCGAAGCCATTAAGATGGCTCCTGTGATTCAGCAGTTTCGCCAAGATCCTGCTTTTGAAACTCAGGTGGTGCTGACCGGACAGCATCAGGAAATGGTCGCACAGGTGATGGACTTGTTCGACCTGAAAGCCGATCATGACCTTGCAATTATGCAGCATGGGCAGACCCTCACCGATATTACCTGCCGCAGTTTACGCGGGCTAGAGGATTTATTTAAACAGCTTCAGCCGCAAATTGTTTTAGTTCAGGGTGACACCACAACGGCATTTGCTGCGGCGATCGCCGCCTTTTACCAAAAGATTCCTGTGGGTCACGTTGAGGCAGGACTCCGTACAGACGACATTTATAACCCTTACCCCGAAGAGGCCAATCGCCGCCTAATCTCCCAGGTAACGCACCTGCACTTTGCCCCAACTTCTCTCTCAGTCGAGCATCTAGAGCGATCGGGAGTCGTCGGCAAAATTTACAACACGGGCAACACCGTCATTGATGCCTTGCTTTCCGTGGCAGCTCGACAGCTCGATTGCCCCATTCCTGGCTTGGATTGGCAAAATTATCGCGTCATTCTCTCAACCGTACATCGCCGGGAAAACTGGGGTACACCGCTAAAAGACATTGCCCAAGGCTTCCTTAAGATCCTGGATACATTCTCAGATACGGCTCTGCTGCTGCCTATGCACCGCAATCCGACTGTGCGAGAGCCACTGCAAGCAATTTTGGGCAATCATCCCAGGGTTTTCTTGACTGAACCGCTGGACTACGGACGTTTAGTGAGCGCCATGCAGCGCTGCTATCTGTTGCTCACAGATTCTGGAGGTTTACAGGAAGAAGCTCCCAGTCTGGGAAAGCCTGTGCTGGTGCTGCGAGAAACCACTGAGCGACCCGAAGCTGTGATGGCGGGTACCGCGAAGCTGGTGGGCACAGATCCAGAAATTATTTTCAGAGAGGCGGCAAGTCTACTCAGTAGCCCAGAGGCATACGCGGTCATGGCTAATGTCTCAAACCCCTTTGGCGATGGTCACGCGGCTCAAAACATTGCCAAAATTGTTAAGGCGCACTTTCAGATCTAGGACAGATCTAGGAATCCACAGGAGGAAGAACCTACCCTGTGAAGAACTTCTAAGTAGACTATTCTTCAGGCGGCAACTCTGGCGGTTCGGGCTTAGAGACATCTAGCAGCTCTTTCTTAGACCGCTTGAGCTGTTTCCACATATCTTTAATTTGGTCATATGCATCTTCGGAAGAGATGCGTCCCCCTGTCTCTAAGCTACAGAGAAGGGATACTCGCTGAGCAAACTCCTGGAGATTGGCATTGAATGTCAATTTCTCCGGCGTGAAGTCGCCGTGGTAGTTGCTTCTAGGGAATAGAAACTGATCTTTAACTTTGTCTTTATCGTCTGTCACAGCTATTTGTCCATTTAACTAAGGTAGAATCGACCACCTTGACACTATATTCTGACCTAACAGAATTAGAAAGTTCTATTCCTCTAGGTCTACTAAAGCCATAATTTTTCTTAAACAAAGGCAATTGCCTCTCGCTATCCTTCACCTCTACCAATGTAGATGTCGCCTGTAGGGGCTTGGCATTGCTAACCCCTTACAGCAGATCGGTTGTACGGGTTATTTAATCCACGATCCTTAGAACATTTAGGGTGGGGCGCTTCGCGCCCCACCCTAAATGTCTCCGTTCTAACCGCCTTGGCGGTTGCCATAAAACAGGATCTTGATGAGTTCAGGCAATGGATGGGCAAACTGGTGACAGCCATCCTTAAGTCTCACTTGCCCTATCTGCCGCCCGATTTATGTCTCATGCTTCTGAGCCTTGTTCGCTGCCCAGCCTTTCGCCCTCGGTGCCGATAGTGTCTGTGATTATCCCAATCTACAACGGAGCCGCAGACCTGCCCGATTTATTAGACTGTTTGCAGCATCAAACTTATTCAAGCGATCGCGTTGAGTATTTGTTGGTCGATAACGGGAGCAGCGATCGAACGGCGGCAATGATCCAGGCGGCTCAAAACTCCAGCCCACCTCAGTTTACGCTTTGTTACCTGAGTGAAACGGCGATTCAAAGTTCCTATGCTGCCCGCAATACAGGCATCCGGGCGGCAAAAGGCAGCATTCTGGCTTTTACCGATGCGGATTGTCGTCCCCAGCCTCAGTGGTTGTCGCGTCTTGTAGAGCCGTTTGCTGACCCGCAGGTGGGACTTGTTGCAGGTGAAATTACGGCACTGCCTGGAAATTCTCTGCTAGAGCGCTATGCCGATCGCCATGAAACCCTTTCCCAAAAACATACGCTGGCTCATAGCTTTTGCCCCTACGGACAAACTGCCAACTTAGCCCTGCGTCGTCAGATTCTAGAGCAAGTTGGGCTATTTCGTCCCTACCTGACCACAGGAGGCGATGCCGATCTGTGCTGGCGGATCTTGCGGCAAACCCCCTGGCGGATGCAGCTTGCCGCCAATGCTACCGTACAGCATCGCCATCGTGCCACGATCGCTGAACTCCGCAGCCAGTGGCAGCGCTATGGGCGCTCAAACCGCTACCTGCATCAGCTTCATGGGGTGAGCCTGAGTCCAGAAACGACTTGGCGAGACTACCTCTATCGGATTAGCCGCTGGCTGCTGAAGGAAATTCCTCAAGCGATCGCGGGAGGAAACTCTCAAGGTTTAGACGCGATCGCTGATACGCCTCTAGATCTGCTGTGTCATCAAGCCCGTGACCAGGGTCAGCGCTATGCCTTCCTGCCCAAGGATGCCGCGGAAATAGCTTGGCTCACATCTCATCCTACCGAAATCTGTTCACAAGCTGCATCTGCCGTTAACTTGTAGAAGTAGAGCCAGAAGTTTCACCTGAACTTCTTACAACCATGCTGGGACTAATAATTATGATGGAGTGATATCCCCTTAACACTCTAGGGAAATATTATGGAAACGTTGTTTGAGTTCGCCATAATCCATCTCATTGCACCAGATTAGGTCGTGGTATTTAGGTAAGGACTACCCCAGATTGAACCAGTTAAGCCCCCTTACTAAAGTGCAAACGCTAAACTTCCGCGATCGACCTACGATCGACTTGTGCTGACCCCTTTCGCTGTGCCCCTTTCCAAAGTGCCCGTGAATTTTCTCTGCCCCTTCCCACTTCTCCCTGCTCTAGCTTCCCTTGCTTCCGAGTCAATGCCTTTTAAGCCAATATTCAGAGGCTTTTGGCTGAGCCTGTGCATGGTGTGTCTAGCCCTGAGTATGGGGTGCGCTCCGGCTCTAGCAGCAGAACAGCTTTTGGTACAGTTTGGCCCGATTCAGCAGACGGTAGCGATCGCCGACCTAGAGCGTTTCGCCAAAACGGGGGAGGTGCCCTCTAGTCTCAGTCTTTATGCGCCGCTGCTAACTTCAGAGGTGCGTCAGGCGCTCAGCAGCCGACTTCAGCTAGAACCCAATGTAGGAGACAAGCTAGTCGAAGATTTGCTGCATTCTTCGGCAGGAGAGCGGTTTTTGAACACCCTGCAAGCCGCCATACCCCATACGGCAACCCCCGAAATCAAGGCGGCGCTCTCTCAGGCAGCCTTGCGACCGGAAGGGATGAGCCTCTTAGGCGTGTTTCAATCGTTTTCCTCAAAAGTTGTGACGATCGATGCGACTTCGGCGATCGCCATGGTTTCGCAGATGAACCTGCCCGCATGGCAGAGCCAAACCCTCAGCGCCGTGATGGATCGAGAGCTGACGGTCGCCACCAAGCCGCTGAATCTGCCCTTTGACCCAACGCAGACAGGGCCTTACTGGGTTTGGAAGCAATCTCTAACGCTGCGAGACTATGAACGCGATCGCACGATTCCCCTAGATCTCTACTGGAGCCGCCACACCCAAGGACCGCTCGTGGTCATCTCCCACGGATTTGGAGCCGATCGCCGCTTTTTGGGCTATTTGGCGCATCACCTAGCCTCCTATGGCTTGACGGTCGTGGCGTTAGAACATCCGGCTAGTAACGTGACATGGCTAACTAGCGCTAGCCTAGATCGACCCAACAACATTCTGCCTGCCAGTGAGTTTGTCGATCGTCCTAAAGATGTCAGCTTTGTGCTGGATCGGCTGAGTCGGCTCGATCGCTTCTCGGATATGCTCCGCGACAAGTTCAACACGAAGCAGGTGGCGCTGATTGGACACTCGCTGGGAGGCTATACGGCTCTGGCTCTGGCGGGGGCACCCCTCAGCCTTAAGTCTCTGCGTCAGTTTTGTGATGACCCCAACCCGATGACATTTTCACCCGCCGATTTGCTTCAGTGCAATGCGGCCGATTTGCCTAACGATGTGGTGAAGCTGAAGGATGAGCGGATTGTTGAGGCGATCGTCCTTAATCCCATTATTGGGCGGCTATTTAATGAAGCAAGCTTGGCTCAAGTCACAATTCCTCTGCTGATGTTAGCCGCAACCGAAGATGCGATTACTCCCGCCGTTAGCCAACAGTTTCTGCCTTTCACCAAGCTCAAACACAAAAAGCTGCTGCTGACGGCGATCGGTGCCAGTCACCTGAGCGTAGGCGATCCGACTAACCTCAATCGGGCGCTAACCCAGAGCATTTTCGTGCGGGAGCGACCCGATCAGCAGACAGAGGCTTTACGAGAGCTGCTAAAGGGGCTGAGTCTTGCCTTCGTACAGCAAATGACTCCTCAAGCCAGCCGCTATGCTTCCTTTTTGACTCCCAGCTATGCTCAGTCGTTTTCTACCGCAGATCTAAAGCTACGGCTTAATTCTGATTTGCCGCCCAACTTCTCAAATTGGCTAAAGATGGCGGCGCTGCCCATGGAACAGTTCGTATCGACCACATTAACCAGGCGTTCTACAGAGCAAAGCTGCGATCGCAGCCTTGACTGCCTATGGAATCCGTTGCCTCTAGTCATGTTCATTCTGCCTGGGGGGCTACCCCTGGCCGCCAAGCAATTCTTGAAGCTCAACAAACGCCGGAGAAGGAAGTCCCGATAGAATTGGC
Source organism: Drouetiella hepatica Uher 2000/2452 (assembly GCA_019359505.1). Classification (GTDB taxonomy): domain Bacteria; phylum Cyanobacteriota; class Cyanobacteriia; order Elainellales; family Elainellaceae; genus Drouetiella; species Drouetiella hepatica. The sequence goes on from JAHHHD010000042.1 coordinate 12,573, forward strand.
TGTTCACGTCACTGAACGAGCCTATCTGAGCGGTTATGGCAACCGCTAAGGCGGTTAGGACGAGGGTATTTATGGTGGGTGCTTCGCACCCCACCATAAATACCCCAAGCAAACTGGCGACAGTTATATCTGAGTCAGGATCTGAATCTGAGTCAAGATGATCTGAGCAAAGACTGTTTGATCAAGAATTGGCGTACCTGCTTGTCCTCACTGAGACCAATTGCACGAATATAAGCTGCCTGCGACTCTTGAGAGTTCCCTAGTTCCGCTAAAAGATGGGCACGGACAGCCCAATAGGGTTGATAGGTAATAGCCGCCTGCTCAAGAGCGATCGAGTCTAGAACAGCGAGTCCAGAGGCACTGCCGTAGACTTGGGCGGTGGCAGCAGCTTGACCTACGATCGCCCCCAAGGTAGGAGCTAAGCGTACCAGAGCTTCATAGAGAAGGGCGATTGCCTCCCAGTGGGTTTGTCCAGTTACAGCCCGTTGAGCATGGACAGACTGAATCGCCGCTTCGAGCTGAAATCGCCCAAGCGACTTGGATAGACTCGCGATCGCCAACTCTTGCTCGGCTGCCTCAACCATAGAACTGTTCCAAAGCAAGACATCCTGCTCTGAGAGCGGAATATAGTTCCCTTCGGGCGATCGACGGGCTTTGCGCCTTGCCTCACAATGCAACAGCAGTGCTAAAAGTCCCCGCGCTTCAGCTTCCTCTGGCATCAGATGAACCAGAACATTTGCTAGCCAAATTGCTTCATTCGAGAGATTTCTGCGCCGAGGGTCGGCACCTGACACCTCTTCCCAGGCTGTGCCATAGGCGGCATAAATTGCCTCCATGACTGCGCCCAGCCGCGTCGGGAGTTCACTTAACTCTGGCACCTCAAAAGCAATGCCCGCATCCCGAATTTTAGCCTTAGCCCTTACTAGCCGCTGACCCATGGTTTTGGGGGCAACCAAGAAAGCGGAAGCAATCCGAGCCGCATCCAGTCCCAAAACGGTCTGCAACATCAGAGGTGTATGCGCTGCGGCATCGATCGCTGGATGGGCACAGATAAATAGCAGCTTTAACCGTTCATCTGGAAAGGTGCCTAACTGCGATATCTCCTGCGCTTCTTTGGCGATGATCCGTAGCGTCGATAAGGAATCGGTACGCACCTTTGCCGCGCGGCTGCCATCAATTAGTTTGTGCCGCGCGGCTGTCAGCAGCCAAGCTTCTGGCTTTTGCGGCACCCCGTTACGAGTCCAGGTTTCGAGGGCAGCCACGAAAGCCTCTGAAAGCGCATCTTCAGCCTCAGCTAAATTGTGCGATCGAGAGGAAAGATAGGCAACGAGGCGACCGTAGGAGGCGCGCGCCACAGATTCAACTGTTTGAAATGCATCCATCGCCTCGTTTGCCTTCACGATCTCTCCTCAAATCAGCCCTAACTCATCACCAGTACAGGTCTAATTTCGACTGAGCCATCTGCTGCCGCAGGACAGCGTGCTGCCCAATCTAGCGCCGTATCCAGATCAGCCACTTCGATAATGAAGTAGCCGCCAAGCTGCTCTTTAGTATCGGCATAAGGGCCATCCTGGATACTGGGTTTCCCGTCTCGTAGCCGCAGCGTCGTCCCCGCATGGGGAGGCTGTAGCCCATTGCCGCTGACCATCACACCAGACTCTTTGAGCGCCTGAGCGTAAGCTGCCCAAGCTCCCCAGTAGGCTGAGCTTTTCTGTTCGTCAGTACGTGCACTAAAGGCGGCATCATCTTCGTAGTTCATGATCATGTACTGCATCGTCATCCTCCACATGTTTTTGGGTTTGTATGGAAGCACGGATTAATTCTGCGCTTAATACTATGACGATCGAGTAGCAGTCATTTCGACAGGCGAAGATAAAGTTTGCAAACAGATTAACGGCTGCCTTAAAAATTCCTGAACAAATCTCGCCTTTTCTTCAGTTAAATTGGAGACAGACGAATTTCTGAACTCACTGTCTGTCGGTCAACCTTATCTGTCGGCAAAACGGGTAAAATTTCCTATCTATAAAATAACGGGTGAAAAGCTGCCGTGGAGACTCAAGCCTTAGCGTTATCTAATATTCATATTCTCTGGTTAGTCGGCGGTTTTATATTTTTAGGACTGGGTTTGGTGATTGGAGAACCCGTGGCAGCGGCGTTGGGGCTTGCTGCCATTATTACTGCGATCGCCGCTCTTTCGGTTCCCTCCATTTTGATGCAGCTCTTGATTTGGGGAATTTTGTCGATCGCCCTATCGGTCGTGCTGCGGGGTATGGTTCCCAAAAAATCTAAGGATCTGCGCGGAAATATTGATGCGATCGTCTCTGAAACCATTCCCAAAGGCGGCTTGGGCGTAGTCTCCTATGAAGGGGCAATTTGGAAAGCCCGCTGCCAAATTTCTGATATTACGGTTACGCCGGGACAAACAGTGCAGGTAGTCGGTCGGCAGGGCAACACGCTGCTCGTCATGCCCACCACTTTTGCCGACGAACCTACAGATAGCTAGTTTGCTAATAGCTAGTTTGCTAATAGCTAGTTTGCTAATTCACAGGATTGTTAAGATTGAGTGTTCCCGATTTTGTGGGAACGACTATATTGAAGCAGCCGCTCTAATCTCTCCTTACTGCCTCGGCAGGAGAACAATAAAATATGGAGTCACTTGTTTGGGGATTTGTCTTTGTTTTGACTATTTTGGGTGGAACCGTGGGTTCGACTCGACGCATCACAGAAGGCAACGAAGCGCTGGTCGAGCGTCTGGGTCGATATCATCGTAAACTCACGCCTGGCTTAAATTTTGGCATCATTCCATTTGTGGATGAAGTGGTGACAGAAGCCTCGACCCGTGAACAAATGCTGGATACACCTGCCAGTGGCGCAACCACCAGAGACAACGTTAGGGTCGATGTGGATGCCATTGTCTTTTGGCGGATTCTAGAGCTGCAACAGGCTTATTATGAGATCCAAGACATTGAGGAAGCCCTCAAAAACCTGGTGATTACCACCCTGCGCGCCGAAGTGGGTGAGATGGATTTGGAGGACACAAATTCGGCAAGAACTCGGATTACCCGCGCGCTTCTGGAGAGCCTAGATGAGGCTACAGAGCCTTGGGGTGTGAAGGTTATTCGAGTCGAGATTCAAGATATTAAGCCCCCCAAGAGTGTGCAGGATTCTCTTGAGAAAGAACGTGCGGCAGAAAGTGAGCGCCGTGCTGTAGTCCTGCGAGCAGAAGGTGAACGCAAAGCCTCGATCGAACAAGCTAGCGCGATCGCTGACTCCCTAAAGTTAATCAAGGAAGCCCTTCCAGAAGGGGCAAATTCGGCAGAGATTCTCCGCTATTTAGTGGCTCAAAGATATGTAGAAGCCAACTTTGAGCTGAGCAAGAGCGACAATGCTAAGGTGGTGTTCATGAATCCGCGAGACTTGACAGAGAGCATGTCAGAGCTAATTTCTGATGCTGGACGTGACTCTTCCAAAGGGAGAGATTCTGGCAGTTCCAATCGCCCTTCCGATAACTAAGCTGCCGATCAAGGTGTTGCCTGTTACAGATCGATTGGTCGCCAAATCGCATCCGCCATTTTGCAAACATCTCGCATCGGTGCAACATCGTGAACCCGCAGGATATCTGCGGAGAACGCGATTGCTGCACTGCAAGCCGCTGCCGTTCCCCAGACGCGCTGCATTGGGTTGGGTTGATCTAATATCCGCCCAATGAAGCTTTTACGGGATACCCCTACCAAAATCGGGCAACCCAGCGATCGCAGCTGGGGCAGCTTCCTCAGGATCTCCAGGTTTTGCTCACAGGTTTTGGCAAAGCCAACGCCGGGATCGAGAATAATTTGATCGGACGCGATGCCAGCCGCTACCGCTGCATCGACTCGACGGGCTAAAAACTCGTAGATTTCTGCCATCAGATCGGCATAGTCGGTCAACTGCTGCATCGTTTTGGGTGTGCCCCGGATATGCATCAGGGCGATCGGCACCTTTAGCTCCGAGACGATCGGCAGCATCTCAGGGTCGTAGGTAGCTGCTGAGATATCGTTGACAATATCGGCTCCAGCCTCAATAGCGGCTTTGGCTACGGCTGCGCGAGTGGTGTCTACCGAGATGATTGCGTCTTGATTCTCAGCGATACGCAATGCCTGAACCACGGGCACCACGCGGTTTAGCTCCTCTGACAGCGACACTGTATCAGCTTGAGGACGGGTAGACTGCCCGCCAACGTCTAGAATGTGGGCACCCTCTTTGACTAGGCGCTGCGCCTGTTTCACCGCGGCTTCCAGCGTGTTGAACTGTCCGCCATCGCTGAAGCTGTCTGGCGTGACGTTGAGAACGCCCATCAGATAAGTTTGCTTTCCCCAGTCAAAAGCCTGACCTCTTAACTTCCAGGGTTGAAGCGCTGAGCTATCTAAATTCGACCCATTAGGCAAGCCTGAAATCATATAGCCTTCACCTTCTAGCGGCGAACTTTTCCGGTGAAGCCAGCCGCCTTGAACTGTTCCAATTTCAATGGCGTGGGCTGATTGATGGGGACACTAATGCGCAAATCAAAATCGCTAGTGCCGGGAGGAACTTCTTCGATCGCCCCTAGCCGAGTGCGATTCTCCATAATCGAATTGCCGTTTGCGTCATAAATCCGCCCGAAAATATCCGCATTCAGCACAGGCTTGCCCGACTTATTTTCGGCTTTGCCTGTGACAATAAAACAGTTAGCCGCCATGCTAGTACCTGGCGTGATCGCGCCTTCGGCGAGTTCGGGCGGACAGTCGTGATAGGAAACATCAAAGAGCCGGATTTGGGTCAGCGCTAGAGCTGGGGGGGCAATCATCCAGCTACAAAGCCATAGACTGCAAGCGATCGCTAGGGTTAGAACTCGAAACCGGATGGGGTGGGGCATTGGCGTTCTCTAATGGCTCTTTTGGCGATCGGTTGCTAAAAGCAAGGATTCCGCAAATCTTGAGAGGGGTTTACTACCCTCAGCTTACCGTGATCAGCTTACCGTAAAACGAGAGATTATTTTTTGAGGGCAAGGCTCAGCGCCGCACCCGAAAACCGCTAACAGCCTAGAATAGAAGAAGTAGAGCAGAACGTTTTCACGTTTCAAAGGTATGCAACTCAAGCGCATTGGTCATGTGGCAATCTGTGTGAAAGATCTGGAACAAGCTGCCCAGTTCTATCAAAATTTGGGCATGGCTTTGGTTTGGAAAGATGCTGACTGGGCATATTTGAAAGCTGGAGAAGACGGTTTAGCCTTGCTGAGTCCGCAGTACGCCCAGGCAGGTCCGCACTTTGGCTTTGTGTTTGACGATCGCGCTGAGGTAGAAGCCGCTTACGATCGCCTCAAGTCAGAAGGGGTTCACCTGACAGAAATTCATGAACATCGAGATGGAACCGCCTCCTTCTACGGACGCGATTTGGATAATAACTGGTTTGAGTACCTCTATGAACCTGTTGCGATCGCCAGCGCTGTCTAATTTTTTTGCTGTTTATAGCAATCGCCAAGGTGGTTAGGATGGGGACATTTTTGGTTGAGCGTAACGCTCAACCAAAAATGTCCTAAGCAAACTGGCGGCAGCTATATGACTCTAATAGACTGTGGCAACAGCCAGTAAAAAAGGCAGAGCCAATGGCTCTGCCTGTACACAAGGTTGAAACTAAATCTACGTAAGGTACATTTTATACCTTCATCAGCAATGTATTGTATTTTTCTAGATTGCCTGACGAGACACAAATTTCTCGAAATCAGCCTGAGTTTTGTGGAGAAGCTGTTCCCGGCTGTCAGCAGTTTTCGTCAAAGTTGGAACCAGATTGCGCGCCTGTAAAGCCATGTGAAGCTGGAGGTGAGCGACATAATCGCTCAGGTCTTCACGAACTGAAGCATTGGGTAGGGGTTGAAGGTTAGCGATCAAAGTGTTATCCCTCTTTCCAGGACTCTGTGATGTAAAGCAACGGTATTGAACTTAACATATCTAAGTTTGCCCCTATTTCGTTTCGCAATGAAGTGTAACTTTTGAAAGATGCGAGATTGTGTGAATCTCCCGCCCCTCTAGAGCAAAATTTCTACGATGCCCTGCTGCCCGTCTAAACGCACCCGCTGTCCATCCTGTAGGCGCTGGGTGGCATGGGCAATGTTCATGACCGCCGGGATGCCATACTCCCGCGCAACGATCGCCCCATGGGACAACTGTCCGCCCACTTCGGTAATTAATCCCCCGGCTTGAGCCAGTAAGGGTGCCCAACCTGAGTCGGCATAGGGAATCACCAGAATGATGTCTCGACTCACCTCTGGATAGGTTTGCAGACTTTGCAGAATCACGACCTGCCCTTCTACCAGTCCAGGACTCGCCCCAATGCCGTGAAGCTGTCGGCTCGACTCAGCCAAGACGATCGGTCGGCTATCTTCGCTTAGCCTTGGCGGATCGTTGCCATAAACCAGCAGAGGGGGTGTCAACTGGCGATCGCTCTGAAGCTGCGATCGCCGTACTTCAATTCGCTGACCCATCTGCTGTTTCAATTCTGGGTCGGGTGCCAAAATCCACTGCTCTACTTCGGCAAACTTCAGGAAAAAGATGTCTCCGGTCTGCGTCAGCCAGCCTGTTGCTAATCCCTGCTGCTCTAGCGCCAAAAAGCTCCAGCGCAGTTCTGCCAACAGCTTGCTGTAGAGGGCAGTAACCTGTCCTTTTAGGTCTAGCCGTTTCTGCACCTGACGCTGCTTCCATCCCGACGCGGTAGTTGGCTTCACAACTGGACGGGTGGGATTGAGTAAGAGCTGGGTGAACAGGGCTTTCGCCGCGCCTGGATCTTCTTTCCAGTTAGGCACGGCAATATCGGTGGCGACATCGCTGAGGTAGCCGTAGTCTGACAAAAAGCGATCGAACTCCTGCAATACCGCCTGTCCCTGGGAGGTTTCTGCCAGATGTGCACATAGGGTGTCAGGAGAGAGATGATCCAAGCTAGGCACCGTTGCACGGGCTGCATTGGCTAAAGACTGAAGCGATCGCATGGAGGCAACTTCGGGCGTTTGGCTATTGTCTAGCGAAACTTCTGGCACAGAAAACATTGCCCGACGCAGGGCGGCGCTGAGGGGAGCCAGAATGCTGTAGTAAGTGGCGCGTTGCAGCAGCACTAGAATTTGCTCAATGCGCTGGAGCAGTTCTGCGGCAGAGAGGCGATCGACTTTTTGCCCCTCCAACACTGCCCATCCTGGTTCAAAGGTCAGATCCCAGTCCTGGCTAAAATCCTGGCTGAGCCTCAACTCTCGTCTCAGGAGTCGCAGCAATCCGGGAGCGCTTTGCAGAGTCGATCGCAGAGGCGGCTTGCTAAATTTTGCTCCGCGCGTCAGAAACTCTAGACTCTCAGGCGGCAATCCCATCCGCAAAAATAGCTGACCTAGCAGAGAAGCATTAAAATAAGCGGCGGAATGGTGTAGCGTCGCGGTTTCGTTAAAGTCTAGCCCGACAGCGCGATCGCCCAGCACTAGGGTGAACAGATCGCCCCACGCGCCGCAGGTCAAAGGTCGGTTAATCGACCAGGTGAGCGGATGGATATAGCCTGGAATCACTTCGGCAGCAATTTTGCGTGTCCAGATCGGCAATAGCGTGGTAATCGGTCGAGATTGCAGCAGCCAAAGGTGCTGTCCATCATAGCTCCACTCAATATCTTGTGGAATGCCGTGATATTGCTTTTCAATATGCCGCGCCAAAAACGCCACTTGTTTGACCAATCGCGGCGGCAGATCGCCAGTTCCCTCTAGATCTAAATCAACCCAGTCGGGCATGAGCCAGCCTGGAAGCGGCGTGCCAGGATTCGATTCCGGCAAAGTATAGGCTTTACTATCGATTTCTTCCCGAATCCAAACCCGATACATCTCTGGCGTGACCTGTCCAGACACCACTTGAGTCGCCAGCCCTGGAAGACCTTCAACGACGACCGCATCTCCCTGACGGGCGATCGGATCGCGGCTAAACGCTACCCCAGAAAACACGCCCTGTACCTGAATTTGCACCACAACCGCCATGGCTCCCTCGGCAATGCCTCTGTCCTGACGGTAGCGGACGGCACTCTCGTCATTGTAGGAGGCATGACAGCGCAGAATCGCCTGTTCCAAAGCCGCCTGACTGGTGACATGCAGAATCGAGTCATATTGTCCGGCAGCAGAGGCAGTTTCTGAATCTTCGCCGATCGCCGAAGACCTGACCACCAGAGGAATTTCGGGGCTAGGATGCAGCATCTCAATCAAAGGAGCCGGATCGTCTCCGGGCGGAATCACCCAGCCGATCGGCACCGGATAGCCCCATCGCCGTAACTGCGATAAGTTAGCAGCTTTGTTACCCACCTTGGCGGCATCTAGAGTTCTATCGAGGGAAAGCAAGGCACGATCGCCCCGAAAAAATTGAAACATTTTACGCGAGTCACTGCTTGAGGTTTCTGGAGACAAATCTAGGTCATCGGGAATTCTTTGATAAATCGCAGCCATGAGCAAGCTGAGCAGCATTGTGGCAAAAATGCGATCGCTCTGATAGGGATGCAGCACTGCCACCACTATCGGCAGCAGCACCAAAACCCCCAACCGTCCTAATTGCCGCTCTCTCAGCAGCGTAAACCCGATGCCGCCCAGCAAAAATACCCAGCTTGCCACGAGCCAGTCATGCACCACAAAGCCCCAAACCACGTTGGTGGTGCCTGCACCTTTGCCAATGCCATAGCGTCCCATTACAAGCGCCATCAGCGCGACTAACTCCCAAACCGGGCTAGACGGGAAAAGGTACCGTGCTAGCAACACTGCCGCAATGCCCTTGAAAGCTTCTGACATTACCGCTAGAATGCCAGCCGTTTGCCCCCCATGATAAAAGGCGGCTGAAACGCTGAGGTTGCCTGTACCCAGTTGGGCTAACTTACGCTGGGTTAGGGCTTGGGTGATCCAAGCAATCAGCGGCAAGCCACCCAAAATAGGGCAGATGATGAGAATCAGAAGCGCACCCAAAATTGGCGGTAGTGTCATCAGCGATGTGAAGGAGGTGTTAATTTACTGTGGGATGCCCGTCTCACAAGATGATAATTAATTTCGTCCAACAGCGCACTTGAGCCACGGTAGACAGTATCCCTTAGAAGGTCATGATTTTTTGTGGCGTAGGCGAAGTCCTCAGCCAAGAAAAACCATAACGTTTGCAGCCTCGGATGACTCTAGCTCACGACACCCATTGCTCGATCGCCTGCATCTGAGTGGGCAAAGCCGCTGTCAGTATCTCATTGCCCGTTTCAGTAATCAGCAGATCATCCTCAATGCGGATGCCTCGCACGTCTGAGAACTGTGCCAGCCGATCCCAGTCCACCACCTGTCGATATTTCTCGCGGCGCTCTGGGTCGTTGAGCAAAGCCGGAACTTGATAAAATCCTGGCTCGATCGTCACCGCCATGCCTAACTGTAAGGGACGATTGAGCCGTAGATAGCCCAGACCAAAGCGATCGCTGCGCGTCCGACCTTCTGCGTAACCCGCCAAATCGCCCAAGTCTTCCATATCATGCACGTCCAAACCCAGCAAATGCCCAATACCGTGGGGAAAAAACAGGGCGTGAGCATCCTGCGCCACTAAATCTTCTGAATTGCCTTTGAGAATGCCCAGATCTACTAACCCTGCCGCCATGATGTCAGCTGCCAGCAAATGCAAGTCTTGATACTCTACGCCGGGACAGGCGGCTGCAATACAGCGGTCGTGAGCAGACAGCACTAGGCTGTAGATATCTCGCTGCGTCGGTGAAAACTTGCCAGACACAGGCCAGGTGCGCGTCACATCCGATGCCCAACCCGACTCAGCTTCGGCTCCCACATCTGCCAACAGCAAATCGTGGGGCTGGATGGCATTACTGTAGCGATCGCTGTGCAACACTTCTCCATGCACTGTCACAATGCTGCTGTAGGCGCAGGTCATCTGATTTGCCATAATTACCTGCTCCATTGCTGCCCGAATCTGCGCTTCTGTTTGCGCTCTGCGAGTCGCTGCCATCCCCGCCCGATGCGCGGCTACAGTCACCCTTGCCGCCTTGCGCATTTCGGCGATCGCCCCTTCATCGTGAATCAGCCGGAGATTGACGATCGCCTTTGCCAACGCTTGCGCTTGCGTGGATAAGTACTGTGACTGATCTAGCCGCGTCGCAGCATCCTGAACCGGAACCGTGGCGGCATCCGCGAGGTGAGCCTCAAGCTGAGACAGAGGATAGGCAGCATCTGCGCCGATTGCTTGGGCAATTTGGTCGCGCCGGGGTGTGTCGCCATGCCAGAGGATATGGGCTGGAGTCGGGTCATCCATAAATAGCGCCAGTCGTCCTGCCTCTAAATGAATGGCTGCGTTGTAGAGGGGCAATCCCGCAAAGTAGAGAAAGTGACTGTTGGCGCGATAGGGATAGACATTTGCCGGAAAGTTGCGGGCACTGCTGCGACCTGACCAGAGAACAACCGGAAAATCAATTTGCTGAGCTAAATTTCCCCTACGACAGCGCAGGGTTTCTGCAAGATGAGGAAGCGGATGAAGCTCAGATGCAAAACGAGATGAAGTCTGCATGAAGGAAGGTGAGGGAACAGCTCTCTACATCCTATCGGATAGCGAGAATTAGAAAACTAAGCGTGATGGCTATCACAAGAAATAGCGATCGCACTCACAATTTTATCCTATAAAAATCACATCTTCATAGCAGTAAGAGACTTCTTTCCTGATGAAGGTTTAAGCGATAGGTAATGTAATTTGTATCGGGTTAATCCCGTGTCAATGGCTTACGAAAACAATATCTACACTTATACATTCTTCATTCACCTACTCAGTTGCAAACTCTATACTCTAAACTGGTGTCAGATGGTATCTAAATTAGTTAAGCTCAGTTGCCCTACGGATTCCTTATGCCGATCTATGGGGAATGCGAATAGGCGCGATCGGTTGGCAAACTGTCAGACCGTAGGAGAATAGCTCATGGGACTTCCTATTCATCGGTCATCGTCTGACTCAACCCCTGAGACGGTTCTTGCCCAAGCTTCTAGCGTTCAGCCGATCGCTCAGCCGATCGCCCAACCTAGCGATATTTCTAACGGTATTTACTTGACCGCGTTAATTGTTGCGCTACCCGTATTTGCAGGATTAGGAGTTGTTATTCACAGAAAGCGCCGTGCTGCCCTGCTACGCCAAAGGATAGAAACCTTGGAGCGTATCTGGAGATTAAACTACCGTAAAACCACCTCTTAAATTTTTGATAGTCCTCAAGAGGTAATAATTTTTTGTGGTGTGGGCAAAGCCCACACCACAAAAAATTATTACCTAAATACCACTACCTAAGCATTTGACTGATCTTTTAAGCATTTGATTGGCAGGTGGGGCAGTAGTAGCATCGCCTGCCACCCAACTCCTCCCGCACGATCGCCATTCCACAGATGTAGCAAGGTTTTCCCTGCCGCCCAAACACATAGTGCCGATAGTCTCGACGGCGTTTTCCCTCGGCTTTGAGCTGCTGGGCAAGCTGCAAATTATTGGTGATGCCGTTGGACAAGTAGGACTGACGGGGTAGGGCGATCGCTGCCTTTGCCAGCGCCTCAATTTGAGTCGAGGTGCAATCTACCGGACGGTAAGAAGGGTGAACTTTGGCAACAAATAGCACTTCGCTCCGCAAGTAGTTCCCCAATCCGCATAGGAAATGCTGATCGAGCAGCAGCGTTACCAGTCGCCGCCGCTGGAAGGTTTTGTCTTGAAAGCGGGCAAGCACCTGCTCTAGCGTAGTGGCTTCATCCAATAGATCGAGTCCCAGCTTGCTTAAGAAAGGATGGAAGGCGATCGCCACCTCATCCAGCACCTCAATATCAGAGGCGCTATACAGCAGCGCCGATTTCTTGTCGGTGTGAATCGCTAGCCGCAGCTGCCGATTGGTCTGAGGATAGTCGTGCAGCTTGCGAATCATCCACACCCCATAGAGCTGATTGTGGCTGTAGATCGAAAGCTGATTATCAAATCGGGTGAGTAAAGCCTTGCCTCTGGGCTGCACCGAAAGCACCTCTCGACCTTGAAACGTCTGCTCGTAGGGCTTGAGATGCTCGAAGGCAAAAAATAGGCTGGTGATAGGCTGATGAACGATCGCCTTAGCAATTTTGTCTGCCGCACGCTTAATCTCAGGACCTTCTGGCATGGATAGGAATACTCACGGGACATTCGTTACAAAACTCAATTTACCCTGTCCTGAATCTTTTCAGCCAAACTTGAAGTGACCCATAGCCCCCCATACAGGTAAATTTCTATGCTCAAAGCCGTCACGCCTGATATGTTAGATGCCAAAACTCCGCCTGACGTGATTATTCAGGCAGAGGCGCGTCATCCCGAAACCGACCCGACGCTGGGTATTCCTGTTACCGTCGATCGCACAGGCACACCGCGCCATCGCTTAGTCACCCTCGGCGATTCTTTGACCCAAGGGTTTCAGAGTGGCGCTATTTTTAAGACAAATCTTTCCTATCCCAGCCTGATTGCCCAAGAGCTAGGCTGGCAAAATCAGTTTCGCTATCCCGCCTACAACAGTCCGGGAGATGGCTTGCCTCTTAATCTGGAAAGTCTGGCGCGATCGCTGGAGAGCCAATTTGGCGACAAAATAGACTGGTATGAGCTGCCTGGAGCGGCTTTCTTCGTCAATGGCTATCTCAACGATATCGAAAACTACTGGGAGCGGGGAGCTGGCTCAACTTTGCCTGACCCCAAAGGTGCAATTAATCATAATTTGGCAGTCTATGGCTGGGATTTGCGCAACACCCTATCGCGCAATGCCGATATTGCCCAAGCGGTACTTAAAGCTAATCCGCCACAAGATAGTTTAGGAGAACGAATTACTGACCCGATCGGGCAAATCACCTCTTACCACAACGAGCGAGCCACTTTACGAGTGCTAAATTCTGCCCGAAACGCTAGTGGAGCAGCTCTATCTCCCGTTCAGGCAGCGGCAGCACTAGGTGCAGAATCAGGTCAGGGAACAAGCGACGGTATTGAAACGCTGATTGTAATGATTGGTGCAAACAACGCTTTAGGAAGCATTCTCACCTTTAATGTTTCTTGGAGTGGTGATGATTATAGGGATCAAGATAAGAACAATAAGTATACAGTCTGGCGACCGATTCATTTCAAGGCGGAACTCGATCTTTTGGTTGCAGAAGTTAAGAAAGTTCAGGCACGCCATGTCATCTTTGCCACGGTGCCCCATGTGACGATCGCCCCCTACGCGCGAGGAGTCGATCGCAAAGTTCGTCCAGATTCTCGCTATTACCCTTTTTATACCTTGCCCTGGATCAGCGATCAGGCATTTGATGCTAATAATCCTAAAAAGTATCCTCGATTAACTGAGCAAGAGGCAAGGGCGATCGATAGTGCCATCGATCAGTACAATGAGGCGATCGTTGATGCTGTCAAAACGGCTCGGTTGCAGGGTAAAAATTGGTATCTGTTTGAGCTAAGCGGCTTGCTCGATCGGGTAGCATTTCGTCGCTACCTCACGCCTGGGTTAGAGGAGGCTCGTCCTTCCTGGTGGGATGCAGTCGGCGGCAAGTATGAACTACCCCCCGCTCTGCAAGCCTTAACTCCAGATCTAGATTCTCGCTTTTTCTCTTCTAGCGCCAAGGGGCGGACGCAGGGCGGCATTTTTGCCTTAGACGGCATTCATCCGACAACGGTGGGCTATGGAATTATGGCGCAGGAATTAATTAAAATCATGCAGCTTGCGGGCGTTAAATTCTATGGGTCAGACGGTCAGACAGAGCGCCAGGGCAACATTAAAATTGATTTCAATCGTCTGTTGCAGCTCGATACGCTGATTCAAAATCCGCCCCGGTCGATCGCCAATGATTTGAGCCTATTGCGCTGGCTGGATGAGACGTTCAATATCTTTGGTCGTCTGCTGCGATCGACCTTCTAGATCCGGCAGATCGCAAAACTCTAAAAGCTGGATTTCAAAGGCGCAGAGCGCCTTTGAAATCCAGCTTTTAGAGTTTTGCGAAATTGAGTTAGGACGAGTTATCCCTCTTTTGTTACTACCATGAGAGAGAAATAGTATAAGGCGACTCAAACTGACTCCAGGATTGGGATTGGGAGAATGCGAAAGGTATCCATACAATCCATCAACTGATGGAGTCCATGCTCAAGTCCAGGGATGGGAAAAACCTGTAACCAAACCTCTAGCCACCCCCAGCCACTGTAGGGTTGCAGCAGTAATCTCAAATTGTTCAAGGCACTCTTCCAAGTGGTTCCTCGTTCCCAGTGCGGATGCTGAGTAAAGGGTAAGGGCGATGCTACGGGTGTTGAATCATCAAGATTGCACTGCTGTTGCGCAATAGATTCATCAGCATGGAGACTCACCAGTAAATACACGCTGAAAATCAATTCCCACCCCCGTTCAATACTGTTGTAATCAGTTAAACGATAATCATGCCATCCCAATTCCTGCTTCACCGGTCTGAACCCATATTCAATCCAAGTTCTTAAACTGTATTGAGTCGCAACACTCAACAGGATATTTCCCTCTAGATTCGTCATGATGAACCAACTATCGGCTTTGTCGGGGTCTGACGTGCTGCCCTGGGTGATTTGGTAGTAGCGCACTTTGCGGCGATGTCCAAAAATGATTTCGCGCAGATGTCGTCGTTCGGTGGGATGCTCCGACAGAGGCTGATCATAGGCACACCAGGAGTTGTAGCGTACCCGTTGCCCCTGCGTCATCAGCACCCCATGATTCGAGCGAATCGCCACAATGTACGGCAATTGAAACGTCTCTAGACACCGGGTCACCGCTTCACTTTCGCCATACAAGCTATCCGCTAACACGCGCTCAATGGCAAATCCTAAAGCTTTGATCTCCTGAATCATCCCAATTGCTATCTGGGGTTTGCTTTGGTACTCGTCTGAGGCTTTGAGTCGAGATTTCGGTTTGTAGATCTTGAATAGCAGCGGATAGGTGATGCCATTAACCACCGCATATGCATTGACGCTGACTACCCCATTGGCAGTCTTGCCGAGATGGCCAATGTATTGCTTTGCCACATAGTCGGTGGCTTCCCCTCTCTTTACATCACCCGTTTCATCAATGCACAGAGTGATGGGGTGAGTGCCAATTTCTTGCCTAATCAGGTGTAAGCGAATCGCTCTGAGTTGTTTGACATCCCACATCGCGTCGCACAAAAAGTGATGCAGACTTTGCCTGTCTTTGAGTCCAGTCAGTTTGGCAATCTCCGGTAGCGTTTTGCGGGGCAGGGGAATCCCCATATGCAGCCATTTGAAACACTTATACAGGCGCACATCTTCAAACACAGAGCGATAGAGGAGGCAGCAATCGTCAATGTAGCCAACCGTGGCGATCGATCGGCGTAACGCGATCCTCTATCTCAAGGTAAACTCTACTCCTTTCAGTCTAATTTACTCCACTAAAGGTAACAAAAGAGGGTTTAAGGTGAAGCTACGCGATCGCCTTCTCAATTGACCACGCTATTTAGTGAAAAGATCGTCAGTGAAAAAATCGGGGCGTTGCTAGTTTCACGTATAAATTTTCTGAAAGGGTGGCGGAGTGACCTTTTCAGAAAATTTATACACAGGCTCAGCACCACCAAAATCAGGGCAGTGAAAAAGCTTTGGCAACTCAGGTACAGCGTCGTAACACCACGGTCAGTGCATCTCTAGCGAGCCATCAGCATCCTAGCGCGAGTCTTCAACGGCCTGTTTTTTAACTGCTTACACAGTCGGAGTTCTGTACCTCGGTGATTCCAGTGAACCTGGTCAAAAATCTGGTGAAGAATGAATAAACCTCTGCCGCAGTCGTTAAGTTCGTCAATCGTCTGGCGGTTTTCGTCAGGATTGGTGTCGCAGGTACAGCCTGGAGCAAACCCAGTCCCTTGATCAGTGATAACCCACCAATGCTGATCTTCTACTGAAAAAAACTCAACAGCGATCGTCTTGCAGGGATCAAAATTATTGCCATGCTTGACCGCATTAACAAGTGCCTCCTGTAACCCAAGCCGCAGATCAGGACGGAGTACAGGCGGTACATCCGCTAGCAGCAAGTCTAAAACAGGACACAAATTGAGAGTGGAGGCAAAACTAACTGTGCCCCACTTACGACCTACAGGGCGTAGTGATATAGCAATCACTCAGGGAACCTCAAGACTTTAGAAAAAACTCAACTGATGAAGCAGAAGAAAGCACTAAAAACCCGTAGAGTCATCGAGCGACCGGGTAGACCTAATCGGTTCTGTATCACCCTGCATACACAATTATAGCATGACCCCAAATAGCATGGCTTCAATAGGCACTGTCTCTGCCGCCCTCTCAAGAATTTATGGATTCTGAAGTGTCCATAAGATTAATGTGCAAGTCAGTGTGCTAACTTAGCTAGCTCTTTGGTTCTAAGTAAATCAACGTCAAGACTTAAGAGGATATATTTTTTTAGTGAAATCTTGGTAAAAGTAGGTAGAAGTACTGGATTTCTTAGGTGGAAAATGCAAGGCTGGTGTCCGTGGCGAGAAGTGTGCAGCCACTCAATCAGGGCTGTAGAGATCCAAAAAATGACTTTGACAAGTGAGCCTTCATTGACTTCACGAGGGAGGAATAGTCCGAATGGGCAACGTTAAGCTATTGAATGCATCTATCGACAATCTTTCAATGCCAGAGCTGCTAGAGAATCTTAACCAGGGAGTTGTCTATACGCCAAATGTAGATCATCTTGTTAAGCTGCAAACCGATCGCGAGTTCTTTGAAGCCTACAAGGCAGCTGATTTCAAAACTTGCGATAGCAAAGTTCTATTTTATGTTTCTAAATTTATAGGTTCTCCCATCAGAGAAAAGATTTCAGGATCTGACCTATTTCCAGCTTTTTATTGTCATCACAAAAATAATCTAGATATTAAGATTTTTCTGCTGGGGGCGCGTGAAGGCGTTGCGGCAGAGGCTCAGAGACGAATTAATGCTAGGGTGGGTCGTCCGATCATCGTTGGAGCGCATTCTCCTTCATTTGGCTTTGAGAAAAATGAGGAAGAATGTCATCAACTGATTAAGTTAGTGAATGAATCGGGGGCGACCGTGTTGGCGCTCGGCGTGGGTGCTCCTAAGCAGGAAAAATTTATTCACAGGTACAGAGAGAGCTTTGAGCATGTGAAAATCTTCATGGCGATCGGCGCAACGATCGATTTTGAAGCAGGGAATGTTGCTCGTGCCCCCAAATGGATTAGTGAACTGGGTCTAGAGTGGCTCTATCGCCTAGTATCAGAACCACGTCGCCTTTGGAAACGGTATCTGGTTGAAGGTCCGACATTTTTCTGGTTTGTCTTGCTGCAAATCTTGAATTTATACACCGACCCTTTTGCCAGTGAAGAGGCTAGCTCAGACAAAAGCGCTACCTATAAAAGCATGGCTAAAGTTTTGGATGCGTAAGATCAGGTTCTAGCTGTGCATAATTTGAAGCCCTGAGAAGCAAGGTTGCTTTTCAGGGCTTTTAGCTGTGGGAGAAGTTTTACAGAATGAACTTCTGGATCGCTTACCGGAAGTTATCTAAATCAGAAGGAGCACCGCCCCCTGTCTGGTCTAGGAACAGATTTCGAGCTGTGTCAGTTTGGTAGATACAGTCAATCTTTGGCTTGTTCTCGGCATTGTCTAAGTTGCCCGTGAAGCCGAAGGTATTCATCCGGTTCTTACACTCATTCGCCTGCTGGGAAGTAATCAGATTTTTGCCCTGCAACACGCCCCAGTTGCTGCTGCGAATAACGCATCCCGGCTGCATCCGAGGCTGAGAAATGTAGGCATTGAAGGGGCTGAAGGTCATGAAGGCACGAATATCAACCGTGATGGCACTGGCTCCATACTGTAAGCAAATTTCAGGACTTGGCGCTTTCTGGTCAATATCGTAGCGGGTTGAAATGGTGCCCTGACTGGTCGTGGAAACGGCACTAAAAGAGGTGCCAATGAATACGCCCACCACAAAGACCGCGATCAGGATGGCGATCGTGGCAGAGTTCAGCACTGAGGCAGGTTTGGCGGGTATAGGCTCTCGGTCTGGCATACGGTCTGGCGATCGGTCTGAGTATCGGGATTCGCGGGGTGGCACTCTCGGTCTACGGGTCATAAATATCGGTGATGATAAATACCTTGCAGCTGTTGCAGCGTCTTAGCACCTGGCTCATTTGCAGATCTTGACGTTGCTAATCTCAGCATATCAGAGACATCTGAAACTGCCCCATACCCTCCAGTATGCCGAGGATTTAATCGATTGTGTAAAGGTGAGAGATTCGAGCAAAAGGTGAGAATTGGGCAAAAGGTCAGACCCAACCAATGCCAGAATGGAGAGAGACAAATTTTGCAATTCTTAACAGCGCTATGGTAGCCACTCAGCCCTCTCTTGATAGGAGACAGCCGCGTAAGCGATCGCTCCTCCGCAGCGTTTTGGCAGACAGCCTGACGGTATTTTGGGGCGAATGGCTCGATCTGCGGGTTCGCGTCCTGCAAGTTGTGGCTTCTGGATTGATTTCGCCGCTGATCTATATCTTGGGCTTTGGGCTGGGGCTGGGCAATGCCATGAACGTTAAGCCTCCAGTCGGCGATAGCTACCTCCAGTTCATTTTGCCCGGAATGGTGGCGCTGTCCTCCATGACCATTAGTTTTGGCGGCACTACTTTCTCCATCTGCGGTGAGCGGCTCTACTCCAAAACCTTTGAAGAGATTTTGCTGCTGCCTGTGCATCCTTTGGCGCTGTTCCTCGGCAAAATGATGGCAGGAGTGGTGCGGGGGCTATTGACCTCAGCATCAGTGCTGGTGATTGCGATCGCCTTCACCCAAAACCTCGGCTTTGTGAGTCCGCTGTTTTTGCTGCTGCTCGTGCTGAACTGCGCTGTCTTTTCGGGGCTAGGCGTTATTGTCGGGCTGAACGTCAAATCGCTAGAGGGCGTGGGACTGCTCAACAACTTCTTGATTGTGCCGATGTCCTTTTTGGGAGCCACCTTTTTTGATCCCAGCACCTTACCGACTGCGCTCAAATTTATCGTGTATCTGCTGCCGCTGACCTATACCAGCCTGGGCTTGAGAGCTGCCGTGTTTCAGCCGCTTAGCCAGTTTCCCTGGTACTCCATTCCAATTCTGCTGATTGCTGCGATCGTTTTGGGGGCGATCGGGGCATACCAGTTTGCCCATCAGCAGGACTAGGATTTTTAGAGCTAATTTCTACTCATTTACTTTTACTCTCTCGCCATGTCTTCTGACGATCTCCGCTCCACTCGCCTTGAAAAAGTTGAACAATTGCGCCAGCTTGGGTTTACGCCATTTGCCTATCGCTGGGAAATTACCCATCGCGCCGCAGAGTTGCAGACTCAGTATTCTGACCTGCCCAATGGCGAAGAGGCTGCGGTAGAGGTAGCGATCGCTGGACGCATCCTCATCCGGCGGGTATTTGGCAAACTGGCGTTTTTTACGCTGCAAGATGAGACAGGCACGATTCAACTTTATCTCGACAAAAAGAAGATTGAAGCGGAGATGTCAGATACTGACCCAGCCGCGTTTGATCACCTAAAGCAGCTAACCGATATGGGCGACTTCTTGGGCGTGAAAGGCTCTATTAAGCGCACTGACAAGGGCGAACTTTCGGTCAGCGTTAGTCAGTACGCCATTCTTACCAAGTCGCTGCTGCCCCTGCCCGACAAATGGCATGGCATTACGGATGTAGAGAAGCGCTACCGCCAGCGCTATGTCGATCTGATTGTCAATCCTCAAGTGCGGAACACTTTTCGCAAGCGAGCGCTGATTACGGCAGCGATTCGGCGTTATCTCGATCGCCAGGGGTTTATCGAGATCGAAACGCCAATTTTGCAGAGTGAGGCAGGCGGAGCCGATGCGCGTCCGTTTATCACTTACCACAACACGCTGGAGATGACGCTGTATCTGCGGATTGCGACTGAGCTGCATCTGAAGCGGCTAATCGTCGGCGGATTTGAGAAAGTGTTCGAGATGGGGCGGATCTTCCGCAACGAGGGCATTTCTACCCGCCACAATCCAGAATTTACCTCGATCGAGGTTTACCAAGCCTACGGTGACTACAACGACATGATGGTTTTGACGGAGGCAATCATTGTTGCTGCGGCTCAAGATGTGCTGTCCACGCTGCAAGTCACCTATCAAGGAGAGCCGATCGACCTCACGCCCCCCTGGCGCAGAGTCACTATGCATGACCTAGTGAAAGAGCATACGGGACTAGATTTCACCCAGTTTGAGACGCTAGAGTCTGCCAGGGCTGCCGCTCAGCAGGTGGGAGTGCCCAATGTAGAGAAATGTCAGTCGATCGGCAAACTGCTGAGCGAAACCTTTGAAGAAAAGGTAGAGACAACGCTGATTCAGCCAACTTTCGTCACCGATTACCCGATTGAGGTCTCGCCTCTGGCAAAGCCGCATCGCAGCAAGCCAGGATTAGTAGAGCGGTTTGAGCTGTATATCGTCGGGCGAGAAACGGCAAATGGCTACTCTGAGTTGACTGATCCAATCGATCAGCGCGGACGGTTGGAGGCACAAGCCGATCGTAAAGCTGCCGGAGACCTGGAGGCACAAGGTGTGGATGAAGACTTCTTGACGGCATTAGAATACGGGATGCCGCCGACCATGGGCATGGGCATGGGCATTGATCGCCTTGTGATGCTGCTCTGCGATTGTGCCAGTATCCGAGATGCGATCGCCTTTCCGCTGCTGAAGCCAGAATTTTCCGGTGAAGAAGGGTAGGCGATCGCTGCCTGTTCTGGGCTAAATGGATTAATAGACTTCTTGCAAATTAGGTTTGGCGGGGGCTACGCCTCCGCCAAACCTAATCCAAAAATTCTGATTGGCAAGAGGTCTAATAAGTCCGTCTAAAAACGGGTGACAATCTGAACCCGGATCGGTTAGGACGGGGGATAGGAAATTCAGCTTTCCCCAATGTCCTAAATCCAGCGTCCTGATTTGAACCAGTGACCTCCGCATAAATTAATGGACTGAGGGATGTTCACCATACAATCACTCTAGAAAAACGGCTCTTTGAATGAAATACGCTTTACGTTTTGCTTCCCTCATGGTGCTTGCAGCCTTGATGCTCTCTGCTTGCGGCAAAGCCACAAGCACTGCCAGCAGTACGCCCGCAGGTCAGCCTTCTTCAGATTCCTCTGCCTCACCGACGCCTTCATTAGCGGCCTCGGCGACTCCCTCTCCATCCGTCACGGCTTCTACCACAGATGGACAGGTTTATAAGCAACAAGGCGACTTGTTTGAAATCACCTTCCCTAAAGGCTATACCTATCAGGAGACAGGCAGCGGACTGGCTTTCGTCTCTGAAGATCAGGGGTTTGGCGGTTCTGTAGATTTTGGCGCAGCTCAGGGCAATAAGCTAACGACTGAGCAGCTTGAAAAAGCTCTCAAGGATGAGTATGAAAAGCGGCTGAAAGAGCTGGAGTGGCAAGAAACCAAGCAGCAGCCAGATGGCAGTATTCGCGTCGATTGGACGGGCAAAGACCCCCAGGGAAATGCGCTAGATGCCGTGAGTTTTGTTGAGCAACGCGGCGATACGATTTATATCCTCAATTTGTTTGGTGTGAATAAGTCCTACCAAGATTACAACAGTGACGCTGAGAAGATTGTCAGCAGCTACCGTGTCAAGCAATGAGGCAATGCCTCATCCCTAGAATCAGCAGCGCCCTTCTCGTCAGAAAAGGGTGCCATGCGCCTTTTTATGAATTGGCATGAATTGGCACTCTTTTCCAGAGCAACCGCTAAGGCGGTTAGGACGGGGACATTTTGGGTGGGGCGCTTCGCGCCCCACCCAAAATATTCTAAGCAAACTGGCGACAGCTGTAATTGAGATCAGGGTTGGGCAATGGGAGAGGCAGACGGTAAATCGACAGGAAACTGGTTAATTGGCTCATTCTGGATCGGCTCTACCGCAGAGCGATCGCCTTCTATTTCTGCTGGGCTGGGCTGGGCAGGCAGAGAAGCTGGCTGATAGGAGCTTGCCGACCCGCCTCCGGTTAATTCACTGCTTCTGGACATTTCATTAAGCTGTTGGTTACGGGCGGCAGTTTCTAGCTCAAAAACGCGATCGCGCCACCGCTCGACCTGGCTATTGGCTTCGTCGTAGAGTGCTCGTCCCCAGCTAATTTGATTGGCTTCAGCGATCGCTGCCTGTAAATCAGCCTCGTTGTCCTTGCTGGCTAAAGCCATGGCGCGATCGAGATGAGGACGATCTTCTATCACCTCAACTTGCTGCCGCCATCTACTAATTAGCTGTTGGGCTTCTTCATAACCATCACTCCCAAAAATGACCTGCTGGGCTTCACCGATCGCTGATTGCAGCGCTGCCGAATCTCCCTGACTAGCAAGGCTCCTGGCTTTTCCTAGATGCGCTTTAGCTTCGGCGGTCTGCTCTTGATTGATCCGAGCCAAAAAGTTTTGCGCAGGGCTAGAGAGGGGCTTCGACTTCTGCCGAGCAAGAATCTGTTTTTCAGAGCCTTCTTTGGCAACCTGCAATTGCCGCATTAGCTCTTGATGTTGGGTCGTTGCCCAATACCGATTGTCCAGGGTTAGCAATCGTCTAGCAGAGACCATGACACCAAACCAGTTTCTATCTTGCAGCTTAGTTTGGGCTTCTTCATAAAGCTCTTCTGCCTGTTTCCAGGTGTCTTGCCATTTCTGCATCCGATCGATCGCTAGAGTGCGGGTGCGCACATTGTCTGGAATTTTCTCGGCAATGCTAAGTGCCTCCTCAAGTTTGCCGTCTTGATAGGCTGCTTCTCCCAACTGCAACAGATTGGCTGACCATTTTTGAATCATTCGATCGGATTCAGGGCGCAGGGGATGATCGTGAGAAATGGAACTGACAAGTTGAATCGCCTCCTGTAAGTCTTGAGGCGTGTAGCGATCGGCGCTAATTTCGGCACAGTACAGGCGAGTTGCCGGGTTGTCGTCTGTCCAGGAAACCGTCAGGCACTTAGGCAATTCTGGTAAGCCAAAAAGCTGAGCGACTGCCCATACCCCCAAACCGCTGGGCAGCAACAGCATTGCCGGAATCCCCAACCACAGCGTCAGTTTGGTGAGATAGGGATGATTCAGGTCAAGATTGGCGAGGTAGGGGCGATCGCTCCTAAGCCCAAATTTGCGGAATAGATTCGGCATAGCCTAACTTCAGCGTGAGAGTGGCAAGGTATTCAGTGGACTTAATTCAGTGAGCTTATTATTTTCATCAGCATAACTTGAGTCTTCGAAAATCCTGATTTTTTGATCGATTGCAGTATCGTTTAGGCGATCGTCTAAATTTTTGAAGTTTTGTAAAGCCTTTCTCTGCAATACCGGAGATCCGTTAGTCTTTAGGGCGAGTTACTTCATAAAACTTGTTTTCCGCACTAGCGGCTCCAAGTTCTTGCCAGAAGTCAGCAAGCTTGCTAAAAATAGACAGCCTGTTTCTGAAAGAAAATTTGGGTGAGGCTGAGAGGAGATATGCGGTTTAGCAGTTTCCTGTCTAGTATTGCTCACTACAGGGTATTGCTCGTCACATAGTATTGCTCACTACAAGAGCTGGGTATCGCTCACTACAAGAGCTGGTGGTGTTAAGAGTCAGTTGTGTTAGAGGTATCATCTGTGCTGGAATCGAGTCATCCAAGAGAGTCGCAGCGGCGCCGTGCAGCCCGTCGTCGGTCTTCCCCCCCGCAGCCACCGCAGCAGCAATTACCCCAGGGAAGAGGGCGTGATGCCGTTTTGGATCGGGCGCGATTTCAGCCCTTGAGCACTCAGCGTGGAGCAACCCATCGCCATTCCAATAGTTCAGACTCTAGGACTTCTATTTTCAGAGAGCTAAGGGATGATCCAAGACGAGAGTCTATCCGTTCTAAAAATCAGCCGCGATCGGGAATGCGTGGGTCAGTAGGGTCTTCCACAGACAGTCTTGCCGCACCGGGGGGTGAGCCTGGAACAGCTGCCCTCAGAGCCAAAGTGGCTGCCAGACAGGGCAAAACAGATCGAGATGCGAACTTCCAACGTAAGCCCAGAGAGAAGCGCGATCGCCGTCCAACTCCGCCCTTACTGCACTTAGTACGCCTGTTGATTCTGGGGGTGGGCGTGGGCGCGATCGCTGGAACGGTGCTGTCAATCTGGAACCCTGCAATTCATCCTTCGGCGTTAGCAACTCAGCGGGCTAATTCTGCTTCTTTGGGCGGCGGTTCTGGTGGCGGCGACCTTGGAGGGCGATCGACCGCTGCAACTCTGCTTGCCAAAGGGCAGGAACTCACCGGACTCACGCCCAAAATTTTGCCCATGGCTCAGGAAAGCGAAGACTTAATTCCAGGGGCATTTTTGGTGGATCTGGACACAGGCGATTACTTTAGCCTCAACGGTAGCTCTAGCTTTGCTGCTGCCAGCATGGTTAAAGTGCCGATTTTGATTGCGCTACTGCAAGATGTGGATGCGGGTCGGGTACGGCTGAATGAAAAGCTAGTTTTACAGCAGGTTGATCTGGCAGAAGGTTCTGGAGACATGCAGTATACTCCGGTGGGATCGGAGTATACGGTGCTGGAAACGATCAGCAACATGATCATCACTAGCGACAACACAGCAACCAATATGGTGCTTCGGCGTTTGGGCGGCATGGAGGTGGTAAACCAGCGATTCCGTCAATGGGGCTTGCAGCAAACGACTCTTCGTCAACTTCTGCCCGATTTAACAGGCACAAACACCACCTCGCCTAAAGAGCTTTCAATGCTGATGGCGATGCTGAGTCAAGGAGAGCTGTTGTCGATGAAATCTCGCGATCGTGCTCTCGACATTATGCAGGATACTATCACAGACACGCTGCTGCCCACCTCTCTAGGGGAAGGCAGCACCATCTCTCACAAGACAGGCGACATTGGCTCTCTGGTGGGCGATACAGGCATTATTGATATGCCGAACGGCAAGCGTTATGCCATTACTCTCATGGTGAAGCGCCCCCACAACGACGATCGTGCTCAAGAGCTGATTCGGCAGATGGCTGGCACAGTTTATGATCATCTGAACCAATCGGTGGGTGGGCGATCGAGCACCGCCCCAGAGGTAAGTAACCCCAGTGAGGCAAGTGACCCCAATGAGGCAACTCCTTCAGGGGCAGCAGAAAGTGAGCCTATCGCACCTGACACTGGCGCGGCTTCTGATATGCCTGATACTGGCGCAGTCATGCCCCCACCCATACCTGCCCCCTAGAGGCGCATGAGAGGCTAACGGATATCGGAGTTGAACGGCAGACGGCTGTAAACTCCAAGCGGATCGTTCATCGATCGCAGGATTTCTAGATCTTTGCCCAATTTCTCCATCTGCTGGGTCAGCGGGTCAACAGGCGTAGTGGCGCGAGTTGAAGTGCCTAAAAGCTTGCCAAGTTGCTCTTCAAACGATCGTGGCTTAGGATATTCTTCAATTTGCCAGTCGTCCGACAAGTTTGCCGCTTTGACGGCAGCTTTGATGGCATCTTCTAACCCGCCTAGCTGATCGACCAGACCAATTTTCTGAGCCTGTAGCCCTGACCAGACGCGACCTTGGGCTATTTCGGCAACTTTTGTTTTAGGCAGGCGACGCGACTCTGCCACCAGGCTAATGAACTGATCGTAGATGCGATCGACCACTCGCTGACTGATCGCCAGCTCCTCTGGGGTTTTGGGGCGCGAAACGGTGTCACCATCCGCCAGACGCGCAGTCTTGACCGTGTCCCAGGTGATACCGTTGCTGTTGCTGATGCCTTGGACGTTGGGCAAAACTCCAAATACGCCGATCGATCCGGTAATGGTCGTGGGTGAGGCAAAAATTTGGCTAGCGTTGGCGGAAATCTGATAACCGCCCGATGCCGCGTAGGTGCCCATCGAAACAATGACAGGTTTTTTGGCTTGGGTCAGCGACATTTCTCGCGCCACCAGAGCCGATGCCGTAGCGCTGCCTCCCGGACTGTTGACCCGCAGCACTACGGCTTTAGTGCTGTCATCTTGGCGCAGCTTACGAAGCAGCCTTGCCAGAGCATCGCCTCCGATTTGTCCGGTGCCGCCTTCACCGCTGACGATATCTCCCTCAGCATAGATAACGGCAACTTGATTGCTGGAGGACTGCCGAGCAGAGGATGTAGCCGCCGCGTAGTTGGACAAATCAATTTGTCTCAGGGTTTCACTGCCTTTTTCTTGTCCCGTCAACCCCTGAAGCTCGGCAACGATCTCGTCTTCGTAGGCAATTTTGTCGATTAAGCCCACAGATTTTGCCTCCTCTGGCATCAGCAATCCCTGGCGATCGGCAATTTCCTGCATCTTCTGCGGGGTTAGCTTCCGGCTTTTAGCCGCCGCAGTGGCAAACTCATTCCAGAGATCGGTGAGCAGAGCCTGAGTCTGCGCCTTGGCTTCCGGGCTGCTTTGCGATCGCGTCAGCGACTCAGTGGCAGCTTTGAACTTGCCTACCCGCAAAATTTGAATGCCCACCCCATACTTTTCCAGTGCCCCCGCAAAAAAGGTGCTTTCAGAGCTGAAGCCATTAATTTCTAGTAGGCTACTGGGATTGAGCAGCACCGTATTCGCCACCGAAGCGAGATAGTAATCTTTCTCTTGCCACTGCACGTCATCATAGGCAAAGATTGGCTTCCCCGATTGACGAAAGGCTTCTAACGCTTGCCGCACTTCTTGTAAGGTGGCAAAGCCAGAACCCGTAGGCTGAATACTGCCATACAGCAATAGCCCTTTAATCCGATCGTCTGTGGTAGAACGTCGGATAGCTTCGATCGCCGTTCGTAGCGGGATAGAGCTACGGCTACCACCCGATAGCGCTGCCCCAATGATGGCTCTGGGTTCTGACGCAGCGCTGGAGTCGGTAATCTCTTCGGATAGGTCAAACGTCAGAATGGAGTCTGCTTCAACCTGGGGTTCTGTGCTGCTGCTGCTAGAGGCGATCGTCACCAACAGCGCCGTCAGTCCAGCAATGCCTAGCGTACAAAACAGAACAATTCCCGCTAGGGTCGCAAACGTATATTTGAAGAAGTCGCGCATTTATTAATCAAGTGGGGTGGGGGTGCAGGGAGCAAATTGCAGCGGCTGATATTGCCAGATCACTCTCCCCGATCACTCTCATAGTACCCGCAACACACCGGGCTGTCTCAACCCCGCCAGTGTCGGACTTCCGGTGCAAAACATCACGGTGGCAAGCTCTGCGGTTAGAGCCTCCATGAGGGTATGCAGCGCTGCTTCAGAGTCGGCGGCGGCCTGTAAGAAAGGCAGTGCCAGTCCGGCGAGGTCGGCTCCTAGAGCGATCGCCTTAGCGCCATCTAGCCCGTTACGCAGACCGCCAGAGGCAATCAGGGGAAGGGAAGGGGCGATCGCCCGAATTTCGGTAATACACTCGGCGGTTGGA
Organism: Drouetiella hepatica Uher 2000/2452; assembly: GCA_019359505.1. GTDB lineage: Bacteria > Cyanobacteriota > Cyanobacteriia > Elainellales > Elainellaceae > Drouetiella > Drouetiella hepatica. Next base: position 39,962 of record JAHHHD010000042.1, read on the forward strand.
ATTCCCCAGTCAGCAAAGGTCTTGCCCAGCCGCCGCTGACGTTCATCCTGAGCGCGTTCACTTTCTACCCTTGCCCAAGACGTGCCGCCTGCCCCAGCAACATCGATCGCGCTGATGCCTACTTCAATGAGCTTTTGAGCCATCCTAGCCGAGATACCGTTGCCCACCTCTTTGGCAATCACCGGGACGGGCAGCTTCTCGCACAAGCGGGAAATTTTTCCTAGCAGCCCCCGAAAGTTGGTATCGCCTTGAGTTTGCACACATTCCTGGAGCGGATTCAGATGCAAAATCAGGGCATCGGCTTCCAGGCTATCGACGACTCTTTGACATTCTTCTATGCCGTAGTGGTAATTCAACTGCACGGCGCCTAAATTGGCAAACAGGAGAATGTCTGGCGCTAGCGATCTCACGGCAAAGGTTGCGGCAACCTGCGGATTCTCGATCGCCACCCGCTGAGATCCTACGCCCATGGCAATTTTGTAGTGCTGTGCCACGGCTGCCAGCCGATAGTTAATCGTTTGCGCCAGCTCTGTACCCCCCGTCATTGATGAGATCAGCAGCGGCGCATTCAGAGTCTTACCCAAGAAGCGCGTGGAGAGGTCAATTTCACTGCGATCGAGTTCTGGCAAGCAGCAGTGCATAAAGCGGTATCGCTCAAATCCAGTCGTTTGCTGAGACTGCACATCATCTTCTAAGCAAACCCGCAGATGGTCTGCCTTGCGGCTCTGGGTGGCAGCACCATCAGCTGATGAAGAATTCAGTAGAGGATCAGATAAGTGGGCTAAGGGGTTACTCACAGTTCACAGAGCTGGATCAAGGAGTTGGACAAGTGCTTTAGCTAGTGTGCCATGCGATCGCCTAGAGACAACCAGATTTATGTTTGGGTTTGCCAAATAGCTGAGAACCTAGCTTTCTCTCTGCATGGACAGCTTTAGCCTGAACAGCCTTAGCATAGACAGCTTTAGCATGGACAATTCTAATTCAACCTCAAACGGCGTAGAATCTGCCTAGACAATCACACGCGGCGCTCAAATCCCCACTCTGCATCGGTGAGAATGCGGGCGGTGCCAATGCCAGCGGCGATCGCCCCCACCTTAAATCCTGCCTGAATCGTGCCTTGCAATCCTGCCGACAGATCTCCCCGATGAAAGTACACAAGCGCCTTGTACGCCACGGTGCCAGGTACCATGCAGATGATCCCAGGCAGCGAAAACAGCACAAGCGGTAGATGGAGCGATCGCGAAGGCAAAATTCCCACCAGCCCCACAAAACAAGCGCCCAGAAACGTGGCGCTGATGCTGCCCATGCCCAAATTCTCTGCTGTCAGGCGCAGCAGATGTCCACCCATGCCGATCGCCGCACAGATAAACAGCGCGTTGCGGGGCGTATTGAAAAGAATAGCGAAACCCAAAGTGCCAACGAAGCTAAGCAAGGCATTTAGCAAAAAATCCATTGCAAGAACCTGAATGGGGAGAGGCTACTAGACGGAGCTACTAGGTGAGACTTAGACCTACCAGCGACATGCCCAGCATCATACCAAACGCCCCTCCGGCAAGCAGCAATAACGCATACATCACCCGCGACATACCCGAAAGCAGATCGAGCCGCACCAAATCTAAGGCAGCAGTCACCAGCGGCATACCGGGAACCAGAAACAATACAGCCGCCAGGAAAGCAGAGTCTTGGGTCTGAGACTCTAACCCAAGCCAAATCAAACTCTTTAGGGCAAAGTTGCAGAGGAGCGTAGCAATCGCCGCACACACGACCGTAATGGCGATCGGATTGAGATACCTACGATTAATACGCATTCGCACCCACTGTCCAATGCCTGCCGCCGCTGTTGCCGCCATAAACTCTGCCGTACCTCCCCCATTTAGCCCCGAAAAAGCCCCGCAGGCGATCGCTACCGCCATCACCGTCAGCGGAGGAGAGTAGAGAGACGGGTGGGACTCGATCTTATCCAGAGTCGCCATGAGGCTGCTCGGAGTCGCGTCAGCGGGAATGTGCTGAGAGAGAAACTCTACCTCGCTCAGACGGCTCATATTCACTCCGATGCTGTAAATTCGCGCCACCTGCGTGTAGTGCAGTGCGCCACAATGCGCCGACGCCGTAATCCCAGTCAGAGTAGTAAAAGCATCCAGTCGCTCTACCCCAAGGGTCATCGCCACCTGCCGCATGGCTTCCTCTACGCGAAAGCTCACCGTGCCGCAGCGCAACATCAGAGTGCCAAATCGCATCACCACCTGCATGATCTGAGCCAGCTCGGCGATCGTTAGCTCAGACCTATGGCTTGGCAGCTCAGGTTGATGGGTCAGCTCAGACTTGTTATGCGGCGGCATAGGTCTCTAGGGAGTATCTGCCAGGTTGCCGTCAGGGTAGTTGCTAATCTGGCGCTGAAGACTGGCAATGGCGCGGTTGTAATTGAGGATTGCCGTCAGGCTGTTGACCTCAGCTTGAGTCAGAGCGGTCTGCTGCTGCAAGACATCGGTTTGAGTGCCTACACCCGCCTGAAATCGCAAACGGGCAAGCCGTAGAGCCTCTTGGGCATTTTGCACTGCCAGAGCCGTGACCTGGATATTGTCAAAGCTCGATCGCAGGGTGGAGTAAGCTTGCTCGACCTGAAATCGAATTTGCTCCCGGTTGCTGGCAAACTGATTCTCGGCGATCGCAATATTAGACTCCTGTTGGTCAGCCTGCGCTCGTGACTGCCCTCCGTCAAAGAGTG
>JAHHHD010000075.1 GCA_019359505.1 Drouetiella hepatica Uher 2000/2452
CGATAAAATCGATCTTCTCTCCAGGCTGCCCAAGAGTGCCTCGCTCGAGGAACTACATAATTATTGGAACAGCCACATCGACACATATGTTGACGGCCCTTCGGGGATCATAATTTTTACAGTTCGTGCCTTTTCGCCAAAAGATTCCGTTGCGATCTCGAAAGCCGCGCTGACGGCCGCGGAGATCATGATCGACAAAATTTCGGAGAAGGCGAGAAGAGACCTTGTCGCGCGTGGCGAAACCGATGTGACAAAAAGTTTGCAGGAATACCAAACATCGCTCAGTAAACTTCAGGACTATCAAAATCAGACAGGCATTCTCGATCCTGCGTCTTCTGCACGCATGGTGAGCGCTGTCATTGGTAAACTGACAGAACAGAGGACGGAACTCATCATAGGGCTACAAGCACTGCAAACGGCGAAAGCCGATAACTCTGCTCGGGCCAGGCAGATGCGCCGGTCACTCGAGGCGCTCGACGACCAGATTCAATTCAGGAAGAACAGTCTCGCTGGTAGTCTCAATAGCGACGGGAATCAACTGTCGGGAAATTTGACTGAGTTCGCTCAGTTGGAGACAAAACGGCTTGTAACCAAAGCCTTGTATGAAGCGACCGTCAGAAATTTGGATACGGCAAAATCAACCGCTCTCAAGCGGACGACGTTCATCTCGATTTTTTCGGATTCGAATCTGCCGGAAAAGGCTAGATATCCAGATCGCTTCGCTGCTTGGGCTATTCTGTCGTTAGGGCTGTTGACCCTGTGGGTCACTGCGACACTCATTTGGATGTCCATAGAGGATCATCGAGTCTGAAGATGATTACAATGGAAAACGTGACCAAGTACTACAAGACGGCTGGTCATCGCCGCTACATTCTGCGCAAGCAAAACATTCATTTTTTGGCCGGTCAATCGTATGGGCTTCTTGGGGTTAATGGCGCGGGAAAATCGACGACAATGCGGCTAATCGCTGGCGCCGAGCTTCCCAACCGCGGTCATGTTCGCCGCAATGTACGGGTATCCTGGCCATTGGGCTTCGGCAACGGGTTCAATAGCCTGCTGAGCGGCAAAGAAAATATCAAATTCGTCGCTCGCGCCTATGGCGAAGACTATCATCGCGTATTGAGGTTTGTGACGGAGTTCGCTGAGATCGGGAGCTACATCAACGAGCCGTTGAGGACATATTCGTCTGGCATGGGGGCGAGATTCGCTTTTGGTTTGTCGATGGCTATAGAGTTTGATTGCTATCTGGTGGATGAAATCACGGCCGTTGGCGACGCAAATTTTCAACGCCGCTGCCGGGATGCATTTCAACAGCGGCGCGCTAAGTCCGACGTTATTATGATCTCACATGATATGAATACAATCAAAGACTACTGCGATGTCGCTATCGTCTTGATTGATGGGCATATGGTGCAGTTTGACAATGTCGAAGATGGCATCGCTACCTATATGCGCCTCAACCGCTAACAAAACGATGGGCTGGGTCGGAGAAGAGACGTGACAGACGACAATGCTTTGATCAAAAAAACGGGCGGGCAATCCGTTGTTGTTCGCAGCCAGAAAATGGCCGCTGCGCTGAGTTCCTATGCGCGCGCTTTGACCTTCGAGAACCGGAGCCGCCGAAGCCTCTATCGGCTTGCAGGTTTTTCTCCGCGTACGCGCGATCGTGTATTTTCTGTCATTCTATTTTATCTGTTTGTCTTTACTTTCGTTTTGCCGCTGCTGGGCAGCGTTGTTTACTACGGTTTCATCGCCAGTCCGCGCTACAATTCCGAAGTCAGCTTCATCGTAAGATCGTCGGCGCCAATATTGAGCCGCAACCGTTATGCGAGCGATACCGTCGAACCCCAGACAAAAATTGTACAGGACACTGCGGTGCTCCTAAATTATCTCAGCAGTCCGGCGATGGTGCAGGATCTTCAGCAAAGGACCGATCTGAAACACCTGTTTGGCCGCAGTGATATTGATTATCTTTCTCGTTTGTCAGACCCGGCCACGCAGGAAAGAATCGTAAAATATTGGAAAAAGATGCATTCGACTGCAGTCAATCCAAAGAGTGGCATCGTGGAGCTGGAGGTTGTGGCATTTTCACCGAAGGAAGCTCATGATTTGCTCCAATTGGTCTTGAAGCTAGCCGAGGAGCAGATCAACAAGCTCAATGCAGGCATGTGGAGTAGTCTGCAGATTTCTTCACAGAGAGACGTTGATGCTGCTGCGAAAGAGCTGACCGCCTTGCGCAAACAGCTGCAGGACACCCAAAATGAAACGGGTGTCTATGATATCGAGATGACTGCAGACAGCATTATGAAGGTCGTGACCAGTATAGAGACAAAGGTTGCGGATCTAAAGAGCCGCCGCGAAGCTTTAAGCCGCAGCGTTGCGGAAGGGTCGCCGCAGTTGTTGGACATAGACAGGCAGATTACGGCGCAGGAGAATCAGGCCAGGGCACTGTGGAATCAAACGGCGGGAGCCTCCAGTGATAGGGCAGGAAACCTCGCCGAGTATTCGACCTTGTTCGAAAAGCTGAACCTCAACCTAAAGATGGCCGAGAATAAGCTTCAGTCAGCGATCGCGGAAATCGAAAAAGTGAAACTGGTCAGTTCGCTGCAGTTGATCTATGTCGATAATTTTACTGAGCCAACGATCCCTGACGAGAGTAAATATCCGAACGTGCCATTAACATTGCTTCTAAGCCTCCTGGGCTTTGCTGGGCTTTGGGGGCTGACTTCAGGTGGCATCCTGCTTCTTCGTCAGAAGTTTGACTAAGCGCGATGGACACTTCAGCAATCGGAAAGAGTGAGAAATGAACGGGCATTCCGCTGTGGAAAGAATAGAAGGCCCACCTTCTTCTTCAGGATCGATCAAGAAGGCACTGCTGCAGAAAATCCATGTGATGCACGCCGTCATAATGAGAGACATTCGCAGCCGTTTCTTTAACCATGGGCTCGGCTTTCTGATCGTGCCGCTCTTTCCGGTTACCCACATGGCAATCCTGCTGGGCATTTACAGCGTAATGAACCGGCAATCGGCTTTCGGAGACGATCTGCGTCTCTTTTTCGCCACAGGGTTGATGCCTGCGCTAACGTTTACGTACCTCTCAAGATTCATGTCGATATCGCTCATGGCAAACAAGTCGATGATGGCGTTCCCCGTCGTGCGGTTGCTGGATATCGTATTAGCGCGCGCTTTCCTGGAATTCATAGGGATAGTGCTTGCCGTTTTAATCATGCTAATTTTCCTAGTATCCGTCGGCTCGAATCCCATCCCCAGAGATCCGTCAGGCGCACTCCTCGCCTTCTTCTTTACTGTGGTTCTCGCTCTTGGCTTCGGAATCATCGCTAGCGTCATTTCGGCAATCGCTCCTGTTTTCGCGACCCTTTACGGTTTCTCCATGGTGCTATTCTATTTGTCATCTGGTGCGCCAATTTATCTGCACGCATTTCCAGAGCAAGTCCTTTACATCTGCTCATGGAACCCGGTTTTTCATTCCGTCGAATGGATACGGACATCCTATTATCTTGGTTATCCTGATCAGTTTCTAGATAAAACCTACCTTATCGGATACTCGATCCTTAGCGTTACAGTTGGTTTGTTGATGGAGCGTATTTTTCGTTCTCAGGTGCTTGCCAATTGAACCGGTTATAACTGTGCCTGCTCAGTCGAGCGCGTCTCGTACGCGGCTTTCCGCTTTCTTGATGAAATAAAATAGAATCAAATCGTTCTCCAGTACTTGTTCGAGCGGCTGTATACTGCGGAGAATGTCGGCCATCTCGAGGAATGACGACCTGACCGGTGTAAAAAGAATGGAATTATCGTTGATTCCGATCAATTCGCCAATGTCCGAAGCAAGTGACGCATCGATTTCATTCGGGCTGAAGATCGTGAACTGAGATAGGGCGTCCAGAGCGCTCGATACAGCCTCTCGTGACACCTTGTCTGTCGGGCTGGAGGCGACAATCTGATGCGTGAACGGTGATTCGAAGAGAGCCAGAATGTCTTTTGGGGCAGATTTGATCTTGCTCTTTATTTCGGCGGCGTTGGAGAAATTCATGTCACCGAAATAAGCAATCGCGGGTTCGAACAGGATTGCGTCACGCTCCGAGAGAAATGAGAAACGACGGCGCTTGAACGCTGCGATTGTCCAGAGTCGAATGGCCAATTCATAAAAGGGATCGCGTAAGGACACAATTCGGATCGTTTCGTCTGTGAAATACCCCTGCACGTTCTTCAGCATAACACGGCCACTGACATAGATTGACGGCTGGTGCGCGATCTCGAGCATCTGCCGCACTGTTTCGCTGCCGTATCGCTCTGCTCCGTCTGCATAGAACTGGAAGTGCGGCTTTAGACTGAGGTCCAGTTCGCGGTGTGGCACAAATTGCGTTTCCAATCGAAAAATTCGCTTTTGGATGTGCTGGTGAGGGCGGAGCCGCCGATAAAAGACAAAGCCGGTTTCAGCATCCGATATCTCTATGTCGGATGCGCCACTGATGCCGGGCACTTTGGTTTCATCCAGGAAAAAACCGACGATGCCAGTCTCGTGATGCTTGTGCTTGTAGGGTCCTTCCAGGAAGATGTCGCAATCGAAGGGTCCAAATTGCTGACTGTGACAGAGAACCATAATCGTCGGTTTCGCGGAAAACCCGTCCGGGATCAGATAGCCGTGTATTTCCGTGCCAAAATCGGAATAGACGTTAAAATACATAAAACTGCCTGGCCCGTTTCAACATCGTCGGCGCTTTCGTCACCGGCTCAAGCGTTCCTTGCTCATCTTGGCATTCTGCTGTTAGGCGTATAAAGCCAATGGTGTTTGTTCCACCCGCCTTATTAAGCGCTGAATTCACTGACCATTGCTCCGCGCTTTGCAAGCTCAGCCCCCGAATGCAAGGATGTCACATTCGATATCGAAAATGGTTGAAATGCGCCTGGCTTTCTGAGGACAACATCGAAGCTGATCTTGTAAGGCAAGGTATCGATCAGCTCCAGTTCGAAGACGTCTTTCAGATAGGTATCGTACAGCTTGCGGAAAATTTCCGCGCTAGTATTCCACTTATGTCCGTACTGACTGTGATCACCGGTGGCATTCCACGTATATTCCGAAATCGGAAGAATGAGGCCTATCCCGCCACCAGGCTTCAAAAGCGCTCCCCAATAGAGCAGGATTTCCATTGGGTTGGATACATGCTCAAGCATATGCAATGCCACGATATAATCGATGCTCTCGGTCTTGAAGGGCAAGTTTTCAGGATTGGCGAGAATGGAGCGTTTTAGGAAAGCATGGTGTGCACCGCTTGAGGCGACCTCCTGGCTTTCGCGCATGATGTCGATCGGGGTCAAATAGTCACTGATCTGTCGGTCGCCACATCCGACATTAAGACCATTGAGCCGTTTAAGTTCGTAGCCACGTGGAGCGGCCTGCAATGCAGCCTCTTCTTCGAGTTGTTTAATGGCCTCTGCCTCTTTTGGCATGTAAAGTACCAGTGATCTTGTTTTCCGTGCAAAAGCTTCCCGACTCCCCGCTGAAAAACCTGACATCATCGTCATGTTTTCTACACAGGTCATGTCCCCGAAGTTGAGGTTTTTCAGCAGGAAATCTTCGTCTTCTTCCGTCATTTCCCGTGTCGAAAACCTTTTTCTCGATGAGTTCGCGATACCTGTGAAAACATCTTTCAAGGTCGCTAGTATTCTTCGGGTCATGTTCGCCCTTCTGAGCCAATCAGTAATGCTATTGGGGTTTGCTAAGCTTTAAACAGCCGCTTATCAAGGGATAATCGTCCCGTCATAAGGCGCGGCAATTTCTCGTGATTGGCCCCCAGAAAATGTCCCGCAACGAGGGCCACCCGCTGGCCGGCCCGCTCTAGGCGGTGCTTGAAAGAAACTGTTCCGTACTGCTCGTCCAGTTTCTGCCGGAAGGCCTGGATGCTCAATTTACCCATGGAAGACAGAGCGGACAGGAATTTCGACGATAGCGCATAGCCGAAATATTTCTTGAAGTTTCGCGATTCATCGAAGGCCCGCTTCAACTGTTCGCTGAAGCTGTAGTCGTGAGAATGATACACGACCGCATTCGGGGCGTAGGCTTTGGCATAACCCGCCTCGATGATGCTGCGAGCCCACAGTTGGTCCTCCGCAAATTCGACATCGGGATACGGAAACATCTGCCAGACCGATTTGCGCATCAGTGAATTGTTGTCGGAATAGAAGTGCAGCAATTGCCGCCAACCCTGGTCCGCTTCATATCGCACCAGATCGAGGTCGCGATGTACAATCAAGGGATGATGCAGAAAACCCTGAAAGTGCCGATCCAGATCATTCTTTGTAAAGGGAGATGCCGTGTCATTGGCGACATGCCGGCCAAAGACGCCAGCAATGCGCGAATCCTTTTCGGCTGTGGCCACAAGATTGGCAAGCCAGTGTTCATCGACAGGCTCCGCGTCGTGCGTCAGCAACGCAACGAACTCCGCATCTGCCGCTGCAATTCCAAGGTTACGGGTCTTTCCATGCCCGAAATCCCCAGGGGCAATTTCGATCAGACGAACGCGATCAAGACCGCGAATATAATCTTTCGTCCCATCGCGGGAGCCGGAATCGATGACGATGACCTCGTAATTCCAGGGGACCTTCTGATTAAGAACCTTGTCCATCACACGTGACAGGCCAGGCATGGCATTCTTGGTCGGTATGATGACTGCACAATGGTATTTTGCCATTACTCCCTTCCTCGCTCCCGGGCCTGTCCGACCCGCGCCTGAATGGCTGATTCTACAACCCGGGCTGATTTTTCCCAGGATAAATCTTTCACATAAGACAAGCCGCCCATGCGCAAACGGTCCCGTTCATCGGGCTGCTGCAGCAACCGTTGAATTTGATCGGCGATCCCCTCGGGTGTAGGCTCGGCGAACGCCATAGCGTCATCGGGGAAAATGGATCGCACCGTGTCGAGGTTGAGGTCGATGACAGGCAGGCCGCAGGCCATCATCTCCTTGTTGACCAAGGAATGATTGGTGGCTGAAAACACGACCCCAACGGTTGCCTCGCGGTAAAGATCGGCCAATTCCTCCGCCTTCAGAATACCGAGGTCGCGATAGGGAAACTTGACATTCAGCTTCCCGAGCCGCCAGCCAAAGAAATCCACTTCAAAATCGACGTTCCGGCTTTGCAATATTTCAAGCGCCATAAACGCTAATTCGACCGCGCGGCGCGGCGTCACATAGCGTGCATAGAGGGCAATGCGCTTTCGATGGCGCGGGGCCGGGACGCTATCCATATTGTAGATTGCCCGGTCATACGCCAAGGGCCAGGACATCGACCAGCGTCCGAACTGCTCTGACATCCGCTTGTGAAGCCAGTCGCCGGCACAAAGGCAATCGAAGTCAAAATGGTACGTCGCCTCGGTCAGCAAGGATTCAGAACCGACCGGATAGAAGGAAGGTTCATAATCCTGAACGAAATAAAATTTTCGAATGAACCGGTCCATGGCTCTGACAGGATAACAGGTAAACCTGTCAGTTGCGATCAAGGCGTCGCCTTCGACATCCGGCGTCACACCTTGAAAAAGCTCGACGGCTCCGGAGAAAGGCTGAAAATGCTCATTTATGGTATCAAGGGCATCTGCCCCAGATTTGTGGACGCTCGGGTTCTGTATGAGGAAACGGACATCGTGACCGGCGCGTTCGAGATAGCTGGCGATCCGGAAAATCGTCATATGTCCACCAGCACCGGGTAGAAAATCCGGAATGACCCAAGTGATACGAAGTCTGGACATATCTGTGCTATAGAATGGTGGACGACCACCTGAAGATTGATAGCTTACGAAACTTCTTAGATGATCAACCTGCTTCTCCAAGGCGGATTTTTGCGCCTTCAGCTTCCAAAACCGTGCAAGTTTTCTTGAAATCCAAGATGCATTCAAAGCCGACATCCCTCTGCTTTCACCATGATTTTGCGCACTTTCAAATTGGCGAAAGTGTGCACCTTGATTGAACAGCGTCGTTCGGGGTGCAAGCAATTTTTTCCATATCCTTGCTGAGCCATTTCAAATCCCTCAATAGGTGAGGACAAATGGTAACGTCGTGACGTTCTAATGAGACCTGTAAGCGGGTGTCAGGACCTACACCACCTCCCGGGGCAAGATCCACACCGAATCCGGGGGTTACCATTTCCTATTCGAAATAATCGCATGAAGACTGGATATATTATCGCGAAGCATGAGGTTATCCTTATTAATAACGTCCAAATCCTTACTCAATTTGTGGCAGCACTCCTCTAATTCGGCGCTCCGAGTGCATTCATCTCTAAAAGCCGTGTGAAATCGCTCAGCATCCGCAATTAATGCTTCGTTCCGAGCTGCCTCAGTTTCATATGCTACTCGGAAGCGCCCAATATCTGAGATAAGCGATGCTGAGCGGACGCTTTCTGTCTGATAAGCGATATGGTACTGTTCGGCGTCGGCTAACAGTGAAGCATTGCGTGCCGCCTCGGTTTCGTAGGCCAATCGGTAGCGATCGACTTCGGAAACGAGCGATGCCGACCGGGCGCTTTCTGTCTGATAGGCAACATGGTAGCTTTCGGCGTCGGCAAGCAATGAAGCACTACGCGCGCTTTCGACGGTGTATGCAATACGGTATGCTTCAGCTTCCTGCACAGACTGTTCGAGACCATGGGCGTGATCGTACATGGCATCAAGGTGCAAAAGAACATTCTCTTCGCATCGAAACATTTGTCGCGAAAGCTGCTTCATCCCGCTTGCCAGACTTGCGGCATCTCTTGGCTTGCCTGCAAGCTCCACAAACTGTCTGCTCCAGCTTTCCAGGCAGAAGCGTTCCGGACATTGGGCGACCGCTTCGACGGCGGTTTCGGGAATATCAATGATTTCGTCAACGATCTGCTCGGCCGTTTTTTGCTGAGGAGTGTCGCGCCCGGAAAAATTCGTCGACTCTGCCTTCTCGAAATTTTCCGTTGTCAACCAGCCCGGTCCGCCGAAATGATCGTAGATGTAGACCGGACATGCTGCACGAAGAGCGTATTGCACGGTCTTTCCGATCGTCATCACCAAATCGGCATCAAGAATATCCTGTGGCACAAGTCGTCGCGGTTTTTCCGGCAAGCCTACCCTTCGTACATCGATGCCATGCGAAGACAGAATATCCAGTGCGCGCATCGCTTCTGGCGGGAGATGATTGGATACAACGAGTAGCCGCTTGGGTCGGCCGGGCGTGCGCTGCCGCCGAACGCCAGCAAAGCTCTTCGGCGCAGGATTGGGCATCACCTTTACAGAAGCAAAATCCTCACCAAATGATCGGACTTCATCCGCTGTTTCAGGACTGTTCGCAAGAATGAGATCTGCCATCAAAGCTTCAGAAAACCCGGCAGGCTTCTCAAAGCGCTCGTAAGGCGATAGATGATTGTAAACGAAAACAGGCCGCTCCTTGCCATAAATGGCTTCATCCGGCTGCGCAGAAAAAAGCCGCGCCAACATGCTGTGGTGGCAATAGACGATGTCGTAATGCGAAAGAGGCGGGACTTGGAGTAGTTTGGAATAGAAACCAACCGAAGGTGGCTTCCATCTTTCTACAAAATTACCACTGGAATATGCCGCGAGAACATCTACGGAGTGGCCGGACGAATCCAACTCCTCCGCCAATTCCAGCGTGACGAGTTCGGATCCACTCCAATTCGCCAGGTGATGTGTTGCAAGCAATACCCTCAACATATACTCCTTATCCTCTAATCTTGGAGCCATCTCCGATACGACGCCCGCAGCAGATTGCAACAAAACGAACCTGCCAAGCAGTTCGATCACCGCGTTGGCGGTGTGAGCTAGCTTTGAAACAAACGTATGCGACTTGGTGCTATTGCCAGGCGAAGGTAAATACTAGGATCTCTGAATGCAAATTTCAGCCAGCTACAACTTTTTCAATGGAGATGAACATCTTATCCCATCTCTTTTGCTCATGCGGCAGTGTGTCGAGCATATTTCGATTGTCTGGCAGTCGGTTTCGAACTCCGGAGAACCGATAACTCCCTACGCCAAGCAAACATTGCTGGCAGCACAAGACGCGGGCCTAGTCGATGCAGTCATAGCTTACGAGCCAGATCTCATGCTGGAGCGCCATGAAAATGAACGAGCGAAAAGACGTATAGGGCTTGCTGTTGCTCGCAACGCCGGAGCGACACATTTCCTTTCGGTGGATGCCGACGAGTTCTACAGACCGCAGGAGTTTCATGCTGCCCGCAACCTCATCGAGAAATATGGTTGCACGAGCACGAGCGTGAATACATTCTTGCACTTGAAGCGGCCGATCTTTAGAGCTCCTGACAATACCTGCTGCTGCTTTGTTACCGCCATTACCGACATGACCGAAATAGGCGTATTAGAGTTCCCTCACCCAAACATAGATCCCACTCGGAGGATGACGGCAAATTCCCAAAATCACCATCATTTTGATCCATCGGTCGTCGCGATGTATCACATGAACCTCGTGAGACGGGACCTGGAACAGAAATTACGAAACTCGACGACCCGGGACACTGATTTTCTTCACAAAGTTCAGCGAGCCGTCCAGCAGTGGAAGCCGGGTCAGGACTTTTGCTTTCCTAATAAAGGGAAACTCGATATTTCCGAAGTCCCTAATGAGTTCAATACGTTTGATGACGATGCCGAGAGAATATCATAGGGCGTCATTACTTTGTATCCATCGGTCATACGAGTGACGGGCAGTGCTTGCCTAGGGCGCTCGAAAACCGAAATTCCAACCGCCAAGGTGCGCTCTTTAGATGATAGTCGGACGTTTTTCTCAGAAAATTAGGAAATTAATCTTCGAACTTCGGCTGCAAGCCGCGAGGTATGCGGCTAGGGAGAAGGATTGGATTAAAGCTGCACGGAGATATGGCGGCGCTGTAGCCTTGCGGCCAGATCTTGACTGGCTTCACGTTCAACACGGCCACGCATTAAAGGAAGCCAACTTACCGAGGGATGCGTCCATAGCCTATCAGCGCGCTTTGGACCTCGATCAGCGTGACGAAGAGACGTATTATCATCTTATCACGCAGCTGCGAAAACTCGGTCGTGACGCCGCCGCAGAGCAAGCGACTCAAAAAGTGGTAGCTCTTGTAGAGTCTGGGAGAAGCGCTTCGACCGAGACACCGTATATCTTGGTGAGCCGGCTCAAGACAAAAGTCTCTGCGGGTGGCAGTCCTTCTTTGCTAATGAAAGCCTACGAAGAAGCGATTGCCGTTGCCCCAACGGAAGAAAGCTTCGTTGAATATGGGCACCTTCTGAAAGACATCGGCCGACATGTGGAAGCCGAAACTCAATATCGCCGGGCACTAACTATCTCGCTCCGTAATCCCAACACATTACTGCATTTAGGGCACGCCCTGAAACTTCAGTGCCGTATCAACGATGCCATAATTGCCTATCGAACTGCATTCAATCTTTCGACCAACATGCAAGACGCCACGAACCAGCAAGCGCGCCTGGAGCTTGAGGCCCTCAATGCGCAGTTCGGCGAGGCGACCAACCTGCCCGACGGTTTGAAGGGCGGTCGCTATGCTCAAACCCTGCAGCCTTTGATAGACGCCAGGAATTGGACACTCCTTGCTGATCAACTTCTCGCTCTCTCGGCATATGACGATGCATCCGATCTCCACGAATTCACGGCTCAAGTGTTGATGCTTATCGGAGAAAAGCAGAAAGCCCACGTGATATTAGAAGAGCTGTTTTCCAGGGAGAAGCCTTCCGCAAAGGCGTTCCTGATCATGGCGACCGACAAAGAAAACGATGGACTTCATGATGCTGCGGCGGATTTCTACGGTAAAGCGATTGCTGCGAACATGCACTGTGGCGAGGCGTTCGATGCGCTCGTTCGCCTAAAAAGGCACAAGCTGCTATTCGATATCCTAGAGCCATCCCTCTTCCCAAAAACACCCTCAGACGCAGCCAATGGACGCCTCACAATAGCTGCCGCGGGCCGGACACCAGGAATGACGGTCGCGAAAGAGCTAGCTGAATCAATTCGCGCCGAAGCTCTGAACCGTGCTGACGAATTGGAGCGAAAGGGTTACAATGCTCAAGCTAGGCTGTTCCGAACGGACGCTGCCCTCATCCCACAGCTACACTAACATTCTTGAAAAGATACATGGCACAGATCAACCCGGAAATACACTTCGATAAGAAGTTTTATTTGGCATCAAATTTCGATTTGACGAGCAGCATCGATCTCTTTGAACACTATAAAACATACGGATGGCGTGAAGGACGGGATCCGTCACCGTTGTTCGACAGTTCATTCTACAAGACGCTTTACACAGATTTCGACGCGAGCACAGTTGAGCCACTTCGACATTACAATTCCATCGGCCGTTTCGAGGGACGTCATTCGAAGCGGCTGAATTCCTCGACATTCGACGACTCGACGACTAAAATCCATGCGAAATCTGCTCACGACGTAGCCATTCATTGTCGCATCACAGACCTGTCATTGTGGCCTGAAATTTGTGACCTACTCGGCATGATCCACGATGACTACCCAGTGATATTGAGCGTCGACACGACATCGGATTTTGACGGCGCCATTCGATATGCGGAAAAATTTGACCATCTCATAGGTCGAACCTCGTTTGTGATTGTACCAAGATCGGCGAATGATATCGATGCCTTGGTGCAAATCGCGGAAAGTCGTCTAGATCAAACGAAGATGTGGGTAAACCTCGTTACAGATTGGGAAGCGAACCCGACTGTCCGCGCCCACCAGATCAGTCAAACAATCGGTAGCAGAGAGCAGATCTCAGGCTATATCGGCCGGCTATCCGCTCCTCATCCGCCAGGTCTATGTTTTGCCGAGCAGTTCCGGGCGTTCAAACAACAGGCACGCTACCGGCTGGAAATCCGGCAGCCTAATGCGGATATGAATAAAGAATATCCTGCAGATAGCATCTTATGGGCTCGGTCCGAGTTGTTAGTCGCTGCCTCCGATGACTTGCGTGCGCTCAACTCAAAAAAAGGTTCACACAATCGTCGCGAGGAACAACTCCGGGTTCTGTGTGAAGTCGCTGACGAAGAAGGTTACGGCTTTGAATGCATTCGTTCGGGGATCGCCTGCAAAGCGTTGATCGCTAATCCCGCGTCTAGCGCTACAGGAAATGCAGATCAGAGAGGAAATCGCTGGCAGGCATTTTCGCCATCAATAACAGGAAGCCGGCCCCTGCCGCTTGTTGAGCCTTTCGGCCCAATGAACAGCCGTCGCATCGATCTGCATTGGGTAATTCCCGATTATTCGCAAGGCGGCGGCGGGCACATGACCATTTTTCGGTTTGTCAGCCTGCTGGACAAGACACAGTTTCGACAAACCATCTGGATACAGAACTGCCTCAATCACGCAACGGCGGCCGAAGCCAAGCAACGAATACAGCAATGGTATCAACCTATCTCCGATAATGTCGTCGTCCGGTTCCTGCCCGATGACGTGGAGTCAATTTCTGGTGATGCCATCATCGCCACGGATTGCTGGACTGCCTTTCCCGTCAGTCGAATGACGCGTTTCAAGGAGCGGTTTTATTTTATTCAGGATTGGGAAACGGAGTTTCATCCAGCTGGCGATCTTCGGCTCGCAGCCTCGCTTACCCACCAGATGGGATTCATAGCGCTGACGGCCGGGACGTGGCTGGCGCAAAAAGCGTCCTCAGCGGGAATGGAAGTGGTCAGTTGGACGCTCGGGGCAGACACGATCAACTACCATCCGAAAGAAAGGACTGAGATTTCGTCGGATGCTTTTTGCCCAAGTGATAGAAGCAGTGTGCCAAACACGTATCGCGCATGGAAGGTGGCTTCGAACGGGCCGCAAGGTGATATTACCCCTCAGATCACCTTCGAATATCGAATGAATAGTTGCCCCTTCTTACCTGAGTCGGAAAAGATGCGTATTCCTCACATTGCGTTGTATGCGCGAGGATTTACGCCGCGTCGCGCCGTGGATTTGGCTCTCGAAGGTCTAAAGGCTCTCGCCGCAAGAGGTTGGGTTTTTCATGTTCACCTTTATGGCGAAGATAAGGATTTTGGCGAACTCCCGTTTCTCTACACTCCGCATGGGCTAACGTCTCCCGAGGAACTTGGTAAGATCTATCGTAAGACCGACATCGGTATGGCATTCTCAGCGACCAACTATTCTCTTGTACCATTGGAGATGATGGTAAGTAACGTGCCGGTCCTCGAGATCGATACAGAGAGTACACGAGCGGCATATCCCGATGATGCAGTTTTGAGAGCTACACCGGCCGCCTATGCGATTGCCGATGCACTAGAGACGCTCCTCAAAGAGCCCAAACTCCGACAAAGTTTGATCGAAGGCGGGAGGCGTTTTGTTCAAAAATCTGATTGGGCAGAATCGGTCAAGACCGTTGGAGAAGCCATAATCTCTCGCATTCTTGCAAAAGGAAGTGTTGATGTCGCCGAGAATATTTATAAGCTCGTGCTACGATCAAGGGAACCTGTTCTTGCAGCTCCAGCTATTTTCGAGAAACCGGCGGCTTCCATCTTCATTCCAACATTCAATGCCGGAAATGATTTCGACGTGGTGCTTCAGGCGATCGCCGAGCAAAAGTTTGACGCGCCATTCGAGTTGGTCGTTATCGACTCGGGCTCGAGTGATGAAACACTCGATTTGATAAGACGCTGGTCTGCGAAGATACGGATCAACAGCCTCTCAATACCGAATGCCGCGTTCGGACATGGCCGAACGCGGAACAGGGGGATTCAGGAAGCGAAGGGGGAGTACGTCGCTATCATTACCCAAGATGCCTGTCCGGCGTCACCGCACTGGCTTCAAGAGCTTGTAAACGGGTTTGGTGCAGGTGATCGCGTCGCTGGTGTGTTCGGGCGACATATCGCTTACCCCATTCACGATTTATTCGAGGGTCAGAGATTACGAGATTTTTTTGAGAAATTCCGTCTTCTCGGCGAGATTTATTCGATCGATGACGACCTGCCAAGCTATGTTCACCGCGGGTCGCCTGATTGGCAAAGCACGCTTCAATTCTACTCGGACAACAACTCCTGCATTCGGCGCAGCGTATGGGATCTGGTGCCCTACAAAGATGTCACTTGGGGAGAAGACCAAGTCTGGTCGTGGGAGGTTATGCGGCTTGGCTTCCAAAAAGCATATGCACACGAGGCGGCGGTCTATCACTCGCATGATTATCCCTCGAGGAAGCTTCTACAGGTTGGGAACGAGGAAGGCCGAATGTTTCTGCAACACTTTGGTATGTATATCGGCATAGACGGCAACGATGAAAAAGCCATCAATTCAATTTTGAGTATGGTTCGATCTAGCGTTGCCGCGGATAGATCCACTTTGGAAAGCCGGGAAACGAAAGACGAGCAGCTGCTTCTACGACGTGCCCTTCAGCACCTCGCTCTCTATCTGGGGAGATCAGAGGGCGTGACCGAAACGAAAAAGGCATTGAGAAAGTTGTGAATTGGTCTGCCCTGTTGGTTTCCACGCGGAACTGGGCCGGTTTTTCCACCGAGTAGTGAGCCATGTGTGGTTTTATGATTGGGGTTTGGTCAAGGGATTGGCTTTTCTCGGCACCCTGTTTTTTAGATAATTGTCCCGCTGCCTGTCGGGCCGATGCTTAAATCCTGAGCCGTTGAGATCTATGTTCTTGGTGCGTTCACCGACTTCCTCACCTTTCCTTCATCGCACCCGATGCGACTTCGGTAAGCGGTGTTCCACCCCCACATTGTCTGCCGCCTTCTGTTCTGGGATGGACGTTCCATGGATGAGAGACAAGGAGTTTCTCCATGGAGAGTACGTTGGAGGTTCTCACAGCGCGGCGGAGTAGGCGTGAGACGCATCGCCAATGGCCTGACGAGGTCAAGGCGCGGATCGTGTCGGAGAGTTTGCGACCAGGCGCGACGGTGAATGAAGTCGCAGGGCGCTACGGGCTTAAGGCCAACCACCTGTCATCCTGGAGAACACTGGCGCGGCAGGGCAAGCTGGTCTTGCCCGAGCCAGAGGACGCGGTCGAGTTTGCGGCCCTTGTTGTCGATGCGCCAGCGCCGGAGCCGCTGACCGTCAACGTCACTTCCCGCGCCGAGATTTTCGTCGGTCCCGTCACCATTCGTCTGGAGGAAGGGGCGTCTGCTGCCCGGATCGCGGCCATCGCCCGCGCCTTGGCTGCGGCGACATGATCTTTCCGTCGAACCGCGTCAGGATCATGGTGGCGACCAAACCCGTGGATTTCCGCAAGGGTCATGACGGCC
>JAHHHD010000076.1 GCA_019359505.1 Drouetiella hepatica Uher 2000/2452
ACAAGAGGCGAGTGCGTGCGATATTGTTATAGACATCGGGTGTCACCCGCTTGGAAAGTCGTCACCCGCTTCCTCCGAGTCTTGAAATCGAGTGTACTACTCAATTTCAGCCCCGTACCCCCATAATCCGCTGGAGCGGGCTGTCGAGAAATCTTGACGGTGTCGCAAAAGTGACTTGCAGACGCTCGGCCGGAACGCTAGCTCTCAAACATACTCTTGTCAGTATCAGAAAAAGAGGTATGTTCAAAAAGTTTTGTATCTAAGTTGTCGGAAACTGTTAATTCTTCAAACGAAATATCTTTTGTTGCAGGTCAATTTTTATAATCTTTAGGCACTTCTACAAGCTGCACATCTACAACATTTATTAGATTAGGAGAATAAGACTTTGACTTACTCACTACTGATCGCCACTGCCCGCACTGCTACCTGGTCGCCCAGTGTCGCGCTGGTCATGATTACCTGCAATCTGTTTGCGATCGCCGTCGGCTACTATGCAATCCAAAATCGTGGGGTAGGCCCCAAGCTGCCAGCAGAGATGCCCGCAATGTTCACAGGCTTCGGCATTCCAGAACTGCTGGCAACCACTAGCTTCGGGCATGTATTGGGCACGGGCTTTATCCTGGGGCTGAGCAATGCAGGTTTGCTTTAGAGTAGTCCTGTAAAACTCATCTTGGAAGGGATTCTTGACTCACGCCAAGAATCCTTTCGCTATAAAATCTCCCTGGAAAACATGACCGATCGCAGACTCGATACAATTGAGAAGTCCAAACAGTGGGTATAGTCTTCATGCGATCGGGTTGGCGAGTTGGTAAGGTCTTCGGCATTCCCTTGTTGATAGATCGGTCATGGTTTTTCATTTTGGCGCTGATCACCTATTCTTATGCCCTTGGCTGGCAGCAAGAACCTTGGGGATCAGTTTGGGCTTGGACAGCGGGGTTTTCGATGGCGGTGCTGCTGTTTGGGTCGGTATTGCTGCATGAGCTGGGGCATAGCTTAGTCGCCCGATCGCAGGGTATCACCGTCAACTCAATTACGCTGTTTTTGTTTGGGGGTATTGCCGCGATCGATCAAGAGTCCAAAACCCCAGGGCAAGCGTTTCAGGTGGCGATCGCAGGACCTGCCGTTAGCTTTAGCCTGTTCTTGGGGCTGTCGCTGATGCGCTTTCTGCCGCTGCCTGCACCCGCGATCGCCGTAGTCGATAGCTTGGCGCTCACCAATCTTGTCCTGGCGCTATTCAACATGATTCCTGGCTTGCCTCTAGACGGGGGACAGGTCTTGAAAGCCACCATCTGGAAAGCGACGGGTAGCCGCTTGAAGGGCATTCGCTGGGCTGCCAGAACCGGACAGATGCTAGGCTGGACGGCAGTTATTCTGGGTCTTGCGGCATACCTTAGATTCTTTGAGTTCGGCTTTCTATGGATTGCTTTGCTCGGCTGGTTTGGAGTGCGAAATGCCAGCAGCTATCTGCAAGTTACCAACTTGCAACAGGCGCTCATGCAGATTACGGCAGCAACCGCTATGACGCGAGAGTTTCGGGTGGTGGATGCCGATATGCCGCTGCGCCAGTTTGCCGATGAGTTTCTCTTGAGTGAAGCACAGCCTGTTTACTATGCAGCTTCTGACGGACGCTATCGGGGGCTGGTTCAGGTGGAAGACCTGCGTGAGATTGAGCGCAGCCTCTGGGAAACGCAGACTCTGAGCGCTATCACCCACCCTCTAACAGAAATCCCCTCGGTGACAGAATCGACTTCTCTTAAAGCCGTGATTGAGCAGATGGAAGCTGACCAGCTGAGGCGGATCACGGTACTGTCTCCTGCCGGAGCCGTGACGGGCGTGATCGATCGCGGTGATATTGTCCGTGCTCTTGCCGAAAAGATGAAGCTGCTGATCTCCGATGAGATGATTCGGCAAATTAAGGCAGAGGGCGCATACCCACCCGGATTAGAGCTGGCAGCGATCGCCAAAGCCGCCTCCGAGTAACGGTTTGCCAAAAACCTTCAGCATAATGCTCTACAGCAGCAGCCTGGGAGGAGTCAGCCAAAATAGCTGGCTTTTTCCGGCAGGAGATCCCGTTTCGGGCAGTAGCAAGCCGATCACCGCCGCTTTTTTGACGACAATCTGATGATGGACACTGCCCCAGACGAGTCGCTCTGTCCACTCGCCCAAATTAGGCTCATGCCCCACGATCGCAAGTTTCTCTCCCTTCCACGATCGCAGCCAGGAAACCCAGTCCTCAAAGCTGCCTTCTGGAGCTAGATGGCTGGATTCTTCTAGCGATTGCCCCAGCCCCGCTGACTGCAAAATATTGGCAGTTTGTCTAGCGCGTACCAACGGACTCGTCTGAATCAAGTCAAACCGAATGTCTAACTCATACAGCCGCTGGGCAACCTGCCTGGTTTTTTCCTGCCCTTCATCGGTTAACGGTCGTTCGCTGTCCTTAGGGTAGATGCCATGCTCAGCGGCAATGCCGTGACGGATGAGGTAAAGTTCGATCGCGCTCATAGGGAAGGGGGGATTGATTTATCCTAATAGGGTATCTGGTTTATCCTCAATAGCCTCTCACCTAATGCTGAAATTTCTTCGATTCCGGATACTGGCTCTGTTCGTGAGCCTACTGCTGGTCACGGCTTGCAGTGTGCCGATCGCACCTCCCGTCAGCAGTTCTACCGTTTATGAAACGCGCGAAGTTCATCACCCCGACGGCATTGGCAAATTTTACATGGGCAGAGAAATCGCTCAAGTCATGGGTCATCAGGGCGCAGGGTGGCTAGAGCGCTCCAGCCGCGAAGTTGAAGAAAAACCTGCCGTGGCGATCGCCGCTCTTAACCTTCAGCCCACCGATGTTGTTGCCGATATTGGGGCAGGAACTGGGTATTTCAGCTTTCGGATGAGCGATCGGCTGCCGCAAGGAAAAGTCTTTGCGGTGGATGTACAGCCTGAAATGATCGAGATTCTCAATTCTCTGAGCCGAGAAAAGGGAATTACCAACGTTGAGCCAATTTTGGGCAGAGTCGATCATCCCAACCTCCCCGATAACAGCATTGATCTGGCGATCATCGTTGATGCTTACCATGAGTTTGAGTATCCCAGAGAAATGATGCAGGGCATCGTTAAGGCGCTAAAGCCTGACGGCAGGGTGGTATTGCTAGAGTACCGAGGCGAGAATCCGCTGATCCCAATCAAAGGACTGCACAAAATGACGCAACGCCAGGTCAAAAAAGAAATGCAGGCGGTGGGGCTAATCTGGCAACAAACTCAGGATTCGCTGCCGCAACAGCATTTGATGACTTTTGGAAAGAGTGCAGGTGAGAAGGGCAGTAGCGAGAAAGGGCAGTAGCGAGAAAGGGCAGTAGCGAGAAAGGGCAGTGGCGAGAAAAGGCAGTCGGGCTAGACCACCAGAAGGATGCAACGTCTAGTTTTCCTTGATACTTAATGAAGAGAGACTAAAAAGAGAGATCTGAATCTAGAGGAATCAATATGCTGACGAAAGGCTTTGAAGTCGAAATATATACAGGAACACCTCAGGGCGACATCGTTGGCTTCTCGGATCAGATTGTGGCAAACCTACATGGCTTTGTGCGAGAGCCAGACACCCGCAACGTAGAATACACCACGGCTCCCTTCTGCCGCTATGAACGGCTGCTCTGTGAGCTGGTGCGTCCCCGACATGAGCTGCGATCGTATCTCAAAACCCTCGGCGACTACACGCTGATTCCCGGCAGCACGCTCTCGACCGGAGGAGGAGATCATTTCGATCGCTCTGATCCCGGCAATCCCTATCATGACTATATTGAGCAGACCTATGGCACCACGGTCGTTACCGCCAGCATCCACATCAACGTTGGAATTTCTGATCCAGAAACGCTGATGCGCGCCTGTCGGCTGGTGCGAGTCGAGGCTCCGCTCTATCTGGCGCTCAGTGCAGCATCGCCTTTTTTAGACAACAAAGTCACAGGTTCTCATTCTTCTCGCTGGAGCGTGTTCCCCAAGACTCCGCCCCATGTGCCGCTGTTTGAAAGCCATGCCCATTACGTGCGCTGGACAGAAGAACAGCTCAAGCTAGGTACCATGCAGAACGTGCGGCACCTCTGGTCGGCAGTGCGACCCAACGGCGATCGCCGTCCCTACAATCTCAATCGCTTAGAGCTACGCATTTGCGATATGGTCAGTGACCCAGTGACGCTCCTAGCTATCTCGGCGCTGCTGGAAGCCCGGATTATGCAGCTCATCGCTGACCCCGGCCTTGATCCATTAGAGTCTAGTATCCTACCTGCCTCGACCCGCGCTGAAGATTTGGTTGCCCTAACGGATGCTAACGAGACAGCTGCAGCCCATAGCAGCCTAGAGGCAGAACTGCGCCATTGGAAGGATGGCAGCCCTATTATTGCTAAGGATTGGATTGAGCAGCTCTACCAGGAAACTTGGTCAATATCAAAACAGCAGGGCTTTAGCTGCTTCCTGATGCCCCTGAAGAAAGTGTTACGAGAAGGAAACGAGGCGCAACGCTGGCTAAAGGCGATCGATCAAGGTGGAGATGTGCGTAGCGTCATGCAGCAAGCCATTCAAGAAACAGCTAAACAAGAGCTTGCGCTGGCTAGTGATCTGCTCCAGGTGGCTGCATGAGGCATGAGATCGATGGGCAGGTAGTCCTCAAAGTGTAGTGCGGCGTTTTGCGCTGGGTTAGGCGTGGGTTATTTTTTAGAAGCCCTGCGGGGCTTCTAAAAAATAACTGTGGTTTATGCAGTTGAAAATTGCTGTAAGTACATATTTGCAATGTTCTAGTGACCGATAATTTCAAAGGCAAAGCATGGCTGATCTCATAATTTTTTGGCATCGTCGAGATTTAAGAGCGATCGACAACGTTGGGTTGGCAGCCGCAAGAGAAAGAACTGCCAAAGTCGTTGGGGTCTTTTGTCTCGATCCTGGCATTTTAGACGGCGATGTTGCCCCGGCAAGAGTTACTTATCTAATCGGCAGCCTCAAAGAGCTTCAGGAGCAGTACCTTCAAGCAGGAAGCCAGCTCTTGATTCTCAAAGGTTCACCGCTACAAAAATTGCCCGATCTAGCGAAAGCCTTTCCTGCCAAAGCCGTATTTTGGAATCGAGATGTTGAGCCTTATGGACGAGATCGCGATCGCCAAGTCGGTGAAGCCCTGCAACAGGAAGGCATTGAGGTTCAAACCTTTTGGGATCAGCTTTTGCATCCTCCCAAACAGATCATGACAGGCGCGGATCAACCCTACACGGTCTACACTCCTTTTTGGCGAAACTGGTTAAGTAAGAGCAAAGCCAGTCCAGCCAAAGATTTTGCAGGGGCAGAAGGGCTGACGGCACAAGAGCAGAAGGCGGCAGAGGCGGGAGCGATCGCTCTACCGACTGCCAAAGCGCTGGGCTTTGTCTGGGACAATGATCTGATACTGCCACCCGGAACTTCTGCCGCTCAGGATCATCTGCGGGAGTTTTGCGATCGGGCTTTAGGCGAATATCAGGAGCAGCGAAATTTCCCTGCCGTGACGGGTACCTCTCACCTCAGCGCTGCCC
The DNA here is from genome assembly GCA_019359505.1 of Drouetiella hepatica Uher 2000/2452. Lineage (GTDB taxonomy): Bacteria > Cyanobacteriota > Cyanobacteriia > Elainellales > Elainellaceae > Drouetiella > Drouetiella hepatica. The sequence goes on from JAHHHD010000076.1 coordinate 5,541, forward strand.
TCAAGTTTGGCACGATCGGCATCCGTACCGTGTGGCAAGCCGCTCAGACGGTCTGTGACGACAGCCGCAGCGACGAAGCCCGCACCAACATCCAAACCTGGCAGCAGGAGTTAGCATGGCGCGAGTTTTATCAGCACGCCATGTTTTTCTTTCCTCAGCTTGCCGAAGGAGCCTATCGCCCGCCCTTCAAAAACTTTCCCTGGAGCGATAACGAAGACCATTTTCAAGCCTGGTGTGAAGGACAGACGGGCTATCCGATCGTCGATGCAGCCATGCGTCAGCTCAACGAGCTAGGGTGGATGCACAACCGCTGCCGCATGATTGTTGCCAGTTTTCTCACCAAGGATCTGATCGTTAACTGGCAATGGGGCGAAAAATATTTTATGCAGAAGCTGGTAGATGGCGACCTGTCTGCCAATAACGGCGGCTGGCAGTGGAGTGCTTCTAGCGGCATGGATCCAAAGCCGCTCCGTATTTTTAATCCGGCGAGTCAGGCTCAGAAGTTTGACGCAGACGGCGAGTATATTCGGCAGTGGTTGCCAGAGTTACGCAGTTTGGACACCGAAGCGCTGGTGACTGGAAAAATTGACGCAGGCGATCGCCATCGCTGTGGCTACCCTGCGCCGATCGTGGATCACAAAAAGCAGCAAATGCTGTTTAAGCAACTCTATCAGCAGCAGAAACTGGGCTAGCCCTCTGGCTTATGGTTTATTGGGGTTGCAAGTTTAATAAACCCAGATAAGTTTTTTGAAAAAGTTATCTGGGTTTATTTGTTCACGAGACATAAGTCTATGACTCTGAAGGCTCTGAGTTACGTCGCTTCAAAACAGGTTTGGTGGCTGGCTCCTTGCGCTCACGCGGCACTGCCGGACGGGAAGGACGATCGCTCACCGGACGATCGCCGCCTAGCGGACGATCGCTCATCGGACGGCTCACCGGACGATCGCCCACCGGACGAGATGGACGAGGCACAGCCCCTTCCCGGCGTGGCGGAGCCGATTCAGACCCACTATCCCAACGCTTGCGTCCGCCCGGAGGTGCCCCTCGCCGTGGACCTCTTGAAAATTTGTTGCCGCCTTCTCCCTTCTGAGGGGGCACCATCTTGATCAGCGTCGCATCTTGAATGGTCAAGATATTCTCCTGCCGCTGCACATTAAACTCCCAGAAGTAGCCAACGGATTTGCCGCCTTCTAGCGCACCTCTTAGCACAACCTTAAAGGCTTTCGACTGCTTGTCTCCCTGACGCTGGATGCGGCGAATTTTCACCAAAACCTGCTCATTTTCTGGAGAGTGGAAAACGACTTCGCCTCTAACCGAGAAGTAGCGATCGTCAAAATCTTCGATCGGCTCTTCTGTAGCGGTCTCACCAGGGGTTGAAGGTGCCTCAACGGCTGTCTCAGAGGGGCTAGCGGCTTCCTCTTCAGGCGCTTTGGCAGCAGCCTCTACAGAAGCTTCTGTCTGAGCAGGTAGCACAGCTTTATCAATAGCAGCCTCAACATCATCTCCAAGATCAGATTCAGCCGTCTCTTCAAAAGCCTCTTCGCCCGTGGCCTCATCCGCTTCTAGGGTTGAGTTGAGATTTTCTGGCTCCCAAACTCCCACAATTTGCACATGCAGATCGTACTCCTTCTCACGGGTACGAGGATACACCACCCACAGATGAGACTGCTCCAGATCTAGGTGCTTTTTGACTAAGCTCATCACCCGCCCCAACAGTACGGCATCAATCGAAACGCCATCATCTGTCACCAGAAAGCCGCGCGTAAACTGCTCTTCTGAGGGAGCATATTTGCCGCGCACTAGCCCGATCGCTCGATACTGCATGGGCTCACTCGCAGGTGGAATAGGCTGCTGCCGCATCGCCATAGACTTCTGCGCTTTGGGCAATTCTGAAGATTCTGACGTTGAACTGTCAGAATCTTCAGAATTGCCTGGAGAGATGGCAGGAGAGGGTTGAGAAAGGCTCACGGTATCTGATGGATCGGGAACTGTAGATGACATGACTTCTGGTGAGGTAGGAAGAGCGGGAGGCGGTGCGATGGTCGGTGAATCTGGATGCTGATCCATTGGTTCTGCTGACGACGGTTCTACTGATATAGGGACGTTTACGGGGACGTTAGAGGACGGACTCGTTTTGGGCGATCGAGGGGATTTGCTCTCGGCAGAACTCATAAAACCTCCTTCAGGGTGCAGCAGTCAAAGGCTGACCGCCAATCAACACAGCAGCTCGAACAGGATCACCAGACCCTCTGGTCATCTCATCAACCGACCATCCAATCCTAATGCAGGATCAAACACTAGGTTAACATTCAGGCTCAAGCTACTCTGCGATCGGTCTGCAAAGGGGCTATGGGCTATGGCTCACACGGCATTCATCCAATCTGTTTATACGTCTCCAACTTGCCTCAATCAGGGATTTCCCCGCCAGACTCGGCTGAGATTCATCATAGCCACACACTTGCCCCATGCTTTGTGACAATTTGCATGACGATTTGCGCGACGACTTGTTTCGGGGCGATCGAACAGGTACAGCGCTGAGCGCGGTTCTCGAAAAATAGCGCATTGGATCTAAACGCGTGGCGCTATGAAGCTCCAAGCTCTTCCAAAAAATTAATTCCTGATTTTGCACCAATTTTGCAATAGAGGGTGTGTCCCGGCAGATGTGGTTAATAATAGGTGAGGTTAGTGGCAGTTAAGTTTGGGGTTGTCTTGTGTCTAAGCAGCGTAATCGTTGGGTTGTCATTGCAGTCTTGTCTATTGCCACGCTGGCTTTTGTTGGAGTGTCCGTCATTGTGCCGTTTACGAAGGCGCTGCAAAATAACAATCCGATCGCCAGTCCCTCGCCCAGTCTCAGCCCCAGCGCCTCGCCCAAAGAAGATTTAGAAGCCCAGGCAAGGGGCTATGAGCTGGTGCTTCAACGCGAGCCAGACAACCAAATTGCCCTACGGGGTCTGGTTGATACGCGCATTGCCCAGAGCCGAACTGACCCCAGCAAAATTAACTCCATTATTGCGCCGCTCGAAAAACTGGCGAAACTCAACCCCGATCAGTCCAATTACAGCGTGTTGCTGGCACAGGCAAAACAACAAACAGGCGATCGCGAAGGCGCAGCTCAAGCCTACCGTGCCGTACTAGAACTCAATCGCGGCGACATGAATGCCCTCAAAGGGTTAGTTGACCTGCTCATGCAGCAACAGCGTCCCGAAGCGGCGATTGGGCTGCTCCAAGACACCCTCAAGAGCGCAGATGAGGTTAATAAAGCCAAACCTGGAAGCGTAGATGTGATTTCGGTAGAGATGCTCTTGGGGCAGGTTTACGCCGTGCAGCAGCGCTATGACGAAGCGATCGCCACCTACGACAAAGCAGCTCAGAGCAACAAGGAAGATTTTCGCCCGCTGCTAGGTAAAGCGCTAGTTCTGCAAGATCAGGGCAAAACCGAAGAAGCTCAGCCGCTCTTCACATCTGCAGCGGCTCTAGCACCTGCGCAGTTTAAGGATCAGATCAACCAGCTTGCTGCTGGAGAGTCACCTAGCCCTGCGGCGAGTGTTGTACCTTCACCAAGTACAGGTGAACCTGCCCCTTCGCCCAGCGCAGAGACAGCAGCCCCAGCTCCTAGCGCTGCACCTGAAGCAAGTCCAGAATCACCTTAAAGGACTGGGTATTGGCTTCATTACATTCGGGGGATGAATTTTGTGTGAGAGGGGCGCTCCGCGCCCCTCTCACACAAAATTCATCCCTAAAATCAGCAACGCCGATTTATTGATTGGGTTGAGGTGAAGCCTTATCTGGACAGGCTTCTGGAGTGTACTCGTAGTTCACCTGGAGGATAGCAGCCTTCTTCTCTCCCGTTGCCTCAAATGAGTGGGCGATCGCATCTTCGATCGCCTTCTGGTTGAAAATACGATAACTGGAGCCTTGCAGAATCTGCGGACGATTTCCCGCTTCATTCACGACTTTGCCGTCAACGCCCACTAGCACGCCCACCCAGACCGATCGCGTCTCCTGAAGGGGACAAGCCGCCTCTGGATAAACTGCCACAATCTGGGTCGGCTCCTTGAAATTAATTTGGTTAAATTTCTGCTCGTCACCGCCTAGCCAAGCCCCAGCCGCCTGTGACCAAGTTCCCATATTGGCAGCAACCGCACCATCGCCGATGCCTGTATCGTCGGTTGAGAGCTGAGCAAGCTGCTCGCGTCGCTGCCGAATCCGCTCAACCTGAGCCTGACGAACCTCATCTAGCGATCGCGGCAAAGGCAAACCAGCGTCTGCTGTCTGGGAAGTATCTGTCTGGGAAGTATCTGAAGGGCTGCTGGGGTTAGTCTGTGTAGCATTGGGGACACTAGGAGCGGGTTGCGTCTCGCCATTGGGGCGCGGGGCTAAACTCTCAGCGGGCTTAGATGGAGGCGCAGCGGGCTGAGGCGGCGCAAGCGGCGCAACAAGGACTGGCTTAGAAGCATCAGAGTATTGCCGCAAAATATCGAGAATTGGATCGGAGGTGGAAGAAGAATATCCAGGATAGGGCGGTAGTTCAGAAGGCGCAGGTGGGTCAGGTAAAGGATTCAGTGAATAGGGTAATGAGGGCAACGGCTGACGGGCGATCGACGGCAACTCTATCAGCGAATTGGAAATTTCGGGCAAACGATTTTGCTCTGCGGGCGTTAGCTCAACCACGCCCACCGATCGCTTAATTTCTGGCTCTTGAGTGCTCAGGCTGGCGCTGGGCAGAAGAGGAAGCAGCGCAAACAGCAGGGCATGAGCGCCGAAAGAGGCGATCGCCGCAATGGCTGAAGGATTCTGTGCAAATCGATGAAGGGCTGGGGGAAGCGCTGTGATCTGTAAAGCTGGCATAAATCCGATCTCATCAACCGCAATTCTTAAAAATCCTATGATCAGAGTAGCGAAGTTTGGGCTGAATCAGCACAACACTTGTCGGCATTGCTCAATCCGCACTGCTTAACCTGAGGGCGATTTTTTCTGAAAGGGTCGCGGAGCGCTCCTTTCAGAAAAAATCGCTCATGAAATCAGCAATGCCCGATTGTCAACTGCTCATGCACACTCTCTTTCAGTTTCCAGAAGCTTCTCTAGACATCAGGACAGGAGAACCAGGAGAAAAGTTGCAACCAATCCTCATAAGCCCTAGAAAGAAACTCTCCTAAGGCTTCACCATTCTAAGGAGATAAGAGAAGATAATGCTGTTTCGATCGTATCAACAAGATTGTGTGGTGTAAGCGAGTGAATTTCATCCCCCCTTTCGATCTCAACGAACAATTTAAGCTAATTGGTGAAGAGGTTGGCGCTGCCGCGCTAGAGATCCTGGCTTCAGGTCGGTACATTGGTGGTGCTCCGGTCGATCAGTTTGAGCAGCAGTTTGCCCAATACATTGGCACAAGCCACGCCATTGGCTGCAATTCTGGAACTGACGCTCTGTTTTTGGCGCTCCGATCGCTTGACATTGGGGCAGGAGATGAGGTGATTACCTCGCCCTTTACCTTCATTTCCACGGCAGGCGTGATCAGCGCGGTAGGTGCTAAGCCTGTCTTCATAGACATTGATCCCCAGACGTTTAATTTAGATCTGAACCAAATTGAAGCGGCAATTACCCCGCGCACTAAGGCAATTATTCCGGTTCATCTCTTTGGGCAGCCCGTAGACATGACTCGACTGATGGCGATCGCCCATTCCCATAACCTCTGGGTGGTCGAAGATTGTGCCCAGTCTGCCGGAGGCACCTGGCAAGGCAAAAAGCTCGGCAGCATCGGGCACATTGGCTGCTTCAGCTTCTACCCCACTAAAAATCTGGGAGCCTGCGGAGATGGCGGCGCAATGACAACTCACGATGCCACAATCGATGCCAAGCTGCGAATGCTGCGAGACCATGGGCAGCGGCAACGCTATGCCTGTGAAACGATCGGAGTCAACAGCCGCTTAGATGCCCTGCAAGCCGTCATTCTCAGCATCAAACTGCGCCATCTCGATATCTGGAACGCCCAACGACAAGCCATTGCCGATCGCTATGACTCCATGCTTCAGCCGCTACCTGGAATAGTGACCCCTCAGGCAATCGCGGGTGGCACAAGCGTTTGGAATCAATACACGATTCGCTTATTGGATACAGATCGGTTAATAGACTCAGGGCAAGTGCTAGATTCAGGCGATCGTGCCAAAGATTTGAGTCAGCACCGCAGAGACCAAGTTCGCCAACAGCTTCAGCAGCAGGGAATTGGCTCAATGGTGTACTATCCGATACCTCTGCACCTTCAGCCCGTCTATGCTGAGTTAGGCTACAGGTCTGGCGATCTGCCCATTGCTGAACAGATGGCGCGCGAAGTTCTTAGCTTACCGATGTTCCCAGAACTATCGCTCGTGCAGCAGGAGCAAGTAGTCTATACCCTAAAGGATTGCCTCATTCAAACTTAAAGTCAGGTTCTAAACCCGATCACTTTTTGAGAGGGGTGTAGTGTTTTGAGAGGAGCATAGAGAACCCCTCTCAAAAAAATGATTAGAGAACCAACCTGAACTGAAACCATACAGCAATAAGGAAAGAAGAGAGGAAGGTGCGATCTGAAGCACACTCTAGTACTCTGATGACCGCATTTCCATTTTTGGACGGATATTTTTGCTTCTGAAATTAACTTCTGCCCAATAGCGGACATAGTTAAGATAAGCCTTAGCCTGCTCTAGATTGCTCTTTTTCCAGGTCAAAATATTGGGGTTAAACGTAGAGGCTGTCGGAGCGGAGGCACGAGGGCTGCAAGCGCTGGGCACATAGTGAGCTGTAAAGGACTTTCTAGAATAATTTGGATTTTGATTAGAAAAAGCTCCATGAATTAAAAACGGATGCCACAACAGTACCGAACCCTTCTGAAGCGGCATTGGCTGGAATTCGTACTTCTGCTCATCAATCAGTTTTTTTATTTTGACAACATATTCTTCATGATCTTCAAAATTTTCAGCTTGCTTACTAATTAATGGGCCTCTGTGGCTCTTAGGCACCACAAAGAAGGCTCCCGAATCTTCATGAATCGTTTCAAGCGCAAACCAGCAGGCAATCAAATTTCCGGGAGGCGTACTGTCCAGGTAGTAATGATCTTGATGGGGTACTGTTCCAGTCGACTTATCAAAAAACATAGTTTGCCAAACAATATATTTCTCGTAGCTGCCAATGAGCGACAGGAGCTGAGAAATGCGGTTTGAATAGACAATCTTTTCAGTGAGCGATTTAAATCCTTTTTGAAAAACAAGCTCGTTAGGATGAAGAATCGATCGCTCTATAAATCCTTTTTCATTGATCTGTAAGCGTTCAGCTCGGTTAGTATCTTGAGACCTGAAGTAGTATCCCTTAGAAGATTTGAGATGTTCATAGCTTTTGGAGAAGGAGTCAAGCTCGGCTTCAGAAATAACGTCCTTTACGACTACATATCCGTTCTCGCTGTAATAATCTTTAATGCTTTCAGTTTCCTGAATCGAGAAGTAATGAATCATAGAAATTACTATCCTTTCGTAGGCGTACCTACTGTAAATTTCTGAATTCCGAATCCTCTCCAGGAAGAAGCTTATAAAGTGTGAATAAAGATGCTATGGCGATCCCAAAGAGTTTGTGAGAAGTGGGGCGTAGCCTACTCCACCTCTCACAAACTCATATGCCAATTGAACTGATTGAATCAGGTTTGTTGCTACCCTCCAACCAGGGTAATTCCACGCCTAATTGAAGCTGACCGACGCGGATTCTTTGAGAGTGCTAATGAACCCTTTACGACCCAAGACGATCGCCCTGTAAGGTTCAGAGAGACTTGAAAAAAGCAGCAGAGGACTAACCCTCTGCTGCTTTTTTTACTTTTTACTAACGGGCGAGGAGGGATTCGAACCCCCGACACCGTGGTTCGTAGCCACGTGCTCTGGTCCACTGAGCTACACACCCTTGTAGCGTACAATTTCTTGTAACGATTCACATCGTAGCATACAAAATTCTCTGCCGCAAAATCTCATGTCACAAAATCCTTCTTCTGAATCTCTCACCCACCTAGATGCTCAAGGGCAGGCTCAAATGGTGGATGTTTCTGCAAAGGGGCAGACCGTGAGAACGGCGATCGCCGTAGGTCGGGTGCGAATGCTGCCAGAAACATTCACTGCCATTCAGTCGGGCAATGCGCCCAAGGGAGATGTTTTGGGTACGGCGCGGCTGGCTGGCATTATGGCGGCTAAACAAACCGCAAACCTGATTCCGCTCTGCCATCCTTTGCCGATTCACAAGGTAGAGGTGAAAATTACGCCGGATGCTGAGCTACCGGGCTATCAAATTCAGGCTGAGGTGAAAATTAAAGCCGAAACCGGAGTGGAAATGGAGGCGCTGACGGCGGTTTCGATCGCGGCGCTCACGCTGTATGACATGGCGAAGGCGTTGGAAAAATCCATTCAGATTGAAGCTATCTACCTATTGCAGAAGACAGGCGGCAAATCTGGCGACTATTCCCTTCTATAGCTGTCGCCAGTTTGCTTAGGACATTTTTGGTGGGGCGCGAGCGCCCCACCAAAAATGTCCCCGTCCTAACCGCCAAGGCGGTTACTATACAATGGAGAGAGAAGATAAGAAATAAAGAGAGAAGATCAAGACAGGAAACTCTCATCTTCGCCCGTTCCTTACCCCGCACAATCTATGCCTCCCCGTTGGTCTCGTAAGCCCGATCGCAAAGACGCTGACTTCCGCAAGCTCGACGACCGGATGACTTTTGCGGTACATGTGGCTGCTTTTGGTTGCTTTAATTCTGGAGCCTGGTTTGCTCGCATTATTCAAGAGGCAGACTGGACATGGACTATATGGTTTACAGGTATTTCGCTGGCAATTTTAGTCAGCCACGCGGTCTATATTTTTGCGATCGCCGACTATTCTGATCCCGCTGCCTCTTCCCGTCAGGGTTAACTTTTTTGGAGTCAAATCTTATGGCTAACTCAAGTGAATCGATCGAAAAATTGGCTGGAGCGATCGGTGAGAACGTCTATATAGACGTAGCGAAGTGGCATCTTTATCTGAATGACGCTCATTTATCGACTCCCCTAGCCGAGCAGTTTTATCCTCTATTAAGCCAAGGCAGTATCTCAGAAGAACAAGTTTCAGAGGTGCTCAAAGGAATTTCTATTAAGCTGGGGGGTGGCAAGCGAGAAGTTCCTTTATCTGACCTGCTGCCGATGCAGTCTCAGGTGCATCTGATGGATGTTCTAGAAGAGTTTCAGCGAAATTTATAGACCAGCACTGCATCTCTAAAGCATCGCTCAAAGCATTGCTCTAGTCATAGCCACTACTTAATCAAGTGCAAAGCGTCTTAACACCTGTGGCTCTACATAACTAAAAGAAGAGGGTTGCGCCATGTTGCCGCAACCCTCTTCTTTTACGTATCAAGACGTCAATTGAGTCTAGACATGTTCTCTAACACGCTCTTCAATGATGCTGGTTTCAAACACCGAATTGTAGAGGAAACCCGCCAGAATCGCACCCAGGATTGGAGCTAACCAGAACAACCAGAGTTGACTAATCAGCTCGACGCCCGCAAACAAAGCGACGCCTGTGCTACGTGCAGGGTTAACCGAGGTGTTGGTGATGGGAATGCTGATCAAGTGAATCAGAGTTAGAGCCATGCCGATCGCAATCGGAGCAAAACCTTGAGGTGCCCGACGATCGGTTGCGCCCAAGATGATCATCAAGAACATGAAGGTGAAAACAACTTCAGCAATGAAGCAGGCTACCAGCGCATAGCCACCTGGAGAATGCACGCCAAAGCCATTAGTAGCCAGCGGATTGCTTCCTGTCAGGGCAAATCCTTCCCTACCGTTAGCAACCAGGAAGATGAGTCCACCCGCCAAAGTTGCGCCCAAAACTTGAGCAATGATGTAAGGCAAAAGCTCAGATCCGGGAAAGCGCTTGCCTGCCCACAGCCCAAAAGATACCGCCGGATTGAGATGGCAACCGGAGATATGACCGATCGCATAGGCCATGGTCAAAACCGTTAGACCGAAAGCGAGAGATACGCCCAAGAAACCTAAACCGAAGAAATTAGAAGCTCCATCAGGTGCCGCAGCATAGGGGAAACCAGCCGCAAATACGGCGCTACCGCAACCGCCAAGCACCAGCCAAAATGTGCCGATAAATTCAGCAATACAGCGCTTTGTAAGTGGCATTTTATTAACTCCTTAACAGGGATCGAGGTGAAGTGATATCAGACATGGCATTCGAGAGGGGGCTATTCACTAGCTGTCTCAATTCAGCGCTTTGAGCCAAAGAAACAATCGCTAGGTCTCTGTGGTTCTACTGAAGTTTCAAAATTCTACAGTAGAGACGCAGTCACTCAACTTTTGCGCAACCAAACCTTAACAAATTTAAGGCTTGGGGCATTATTACGCATTGAGTCTCAGCTTTTTGTATCTTAAAAAGATATAGAAATAATATCGGCAAAGAGAACTTTAGAAGGTGTTGCTCATTGCTTTGAGTCAGTTTTTATCTAAGTTTTTTATTCAAGTTTTGGTAGTGCCCTGAAGGGCAGGATAGAATAGGGAATGGCACTAATAAAGTTTTGAGCGGGAGTCACTGACGATGACAATGCAGACCTGTCCAAGTTGTGGGGCACAAGAGATTCGTCGCAATGGTC